>NZ_CP197414.1:0-1240000 GCF_052161645.1 Kothea flammea | reverse complement strand
CCGACTCGCTGCTGGCCAGCTTGATCCGCCGCTTGATCGAACGAGCCGAGCAAGCCGAGACAGAGGTTGCCGCTGCCCAGCCGCCCGAAATCGACACCAGCAAACTGCCACCGTTCCAAGACATCCAACAACATGTCCAGCCCGGTGGCGGATTCATGAAAACCACCGATTCCGGTTGGATCATCAATCAATTTTTGCTCAGAAAACCGGCTGCCGAATAGCGCACCGTTAGCGGCTTTGGCGCTAGCCACCGTTTTTGCACACGATTAGTTTGGCTCAAAAACGGAAACCGCGGCCTAGCGGCCAAACGGCTAACAGAAACCGCGGCTAATCGCTGCCGTTGAACCAATATTGCCTTGCTGATTGGCGGGGATTTCGATTCGCGCTCATTCGCGTGATTGGCGGGCAAACCAGGCCGCCACATCGAGGGCCCCCTCATCCCCGACCCCCACCCCCCAAAACTGGCCTTAATGAGGTCTGCCTGAGGGATAGGCTCGTGCGAAGGCCAATCCCGGGGGTGAAGGGAGCGAGTCTTTCGTGGGGCTGGGTTTTGGGTGCTAAATAGGCAATACGCGAACCAAAACGCCCACGTCTGCGAGCCAAACGGCTAACAGAAATTGTGGCTGGCGTTAATTGTTATCAGCCGCCATCGCCGCTTCGACGAGCGGCAGCACTTTAGCCTGCACTTCGCTCAGCGAACCTTCCAGAAAAGCGCCCGCTGCCGCTTTGTGGCCGCCGCCGCCGAAGTTCCTTGCCAGCTCGCTGCAATCGACTCCGCAGCGACTGCGGAAGCTCAATTTAAAGCCTCCCCGCAACTGCTCGACCATGATCACCGCGACTTGGGTCCCGGCGACTGCCAAGGTCAAGTTGATCGCGTCCTCGGTGTCGCTCGGCTCGGCTCCCGTATCGGCAAAGTCTTCTTTGAGCACGTGCGTGTGCACAAGCCGACCTTCTCGCAAGCCGGCGGTCCGCGAGAGGATGCGGCCCCGCAATCGCAGACGTCCCAGCGTATCTCGCTCGTAAAGATCGCCGTAGATTTCGCTTGGCACCACCCCCGCTTCGATTAACCTGGCAACGACGCGATAAGTTTCGGCGGTCACCGATCCGAAACGAAACCAACCGGTGTCGGTAGCAATCGCGGCAAACAGGGGAATCGCCATCTCGCGGGTGAGCGGCACCTTCAAAGCGTCGGCCGCCTGCACAACCAGGCTGCCGGTCGCTTCTGAGAATACATCTTTAAAGAACACCGCGCCCAAATCATCTTCGGCTTGGTGATGATCCAAGACGATTTTATGAGCGGCGGTCGTCCGCACCACGTCGGCCATGTCACCCAGTTGCGCCCAAGCGCTGGTGTCGAGCACCATCAAGCATTCAGCACGAACATCCTCGGCTTCAATCGAATCACCCAAAACATCAATGCGACCCGCAGGATCAAGAAACTGCAGAGCAGACGGGGTGCGATGAGCATTTACAATCTGCACGTCCTTGCCGAGGGCGCGAAGCACGCAAGCCATCCCCAACTCACTTCCCAAAGCGTCGCAATCGGGACGAATGTGACTGGTTAAGACAAAGCTTTGGTATTGCTCGATGGTCTCAATGAATGCCGGCCAATTGATGCTCATAAACGCTCTGGGCCCAATCGCGGGGCCGATTTGTGGAGATGAAAAGGTTGCGGAAGATCAAGGATAGCTGACGATCTGTCGCGTGAGGGCAATATCCTGATGCATTTGCCGAACCAAGTCGGCGACTGAGTTAAAACGGGCAATGTCACGGACTTTATCGATAAAGTCAACCTGCAGCAAACGACCATAGAGATCGCCGCTGAAGTCAAGTATGTGGGTTTCCACCTTTAGCTCACCGTCCTTGTCAAAGGTTAGATTAGGACCAATATGAGTAGCCGCCGGATGCGTCTGGCCGTCGATGCAGACTCGCGAGGCATAGACCCCGGAACCAGGAATCAAAGTCTCAATGTCAGTCAAGTTGGCCGTGGGAAAGCCCAACCCGCTGCCCCGCTGTTCCCCCTTAACCACTCGCCCCGAGACTTGATACGGTGCGGTCAGCAGGTTGCTGGCGGCAGCCACTTCGCCGGCGGCAATTAAACTGCGAATGCGTGTGCTGCTGACCATTTCTCCGCCGGTTTCGCCCACTGCACCCGTTTGCCCCGTCTCTGGCTCGACGATTTCCAGCTCTAATTGCCGCGCCTCGCACAACGCTCGTAGCTTGCCGATATCACCCTCGCGGTTGCGTCCGAAGAAAAAGTTGGGGCCTTCGACCATGCCTCGCGCGGCGAGCGTTTCGACCACCGTGCGGCGAAAAAATTCCTCGGCCGATAAACCCAACAATTCGATCGTGGTTTCACAAATCACAACATGATCGACCCCCAAGCGACCGAGCAACTCGGCTCGCCGCTCCATTGTCGTGAGTGGTTGTGGTTCGCTACCGGGGCGGAGCAGGGCGGCCGGATGGGGCGCAAAGGTGACTGCCACTGCGGGCCCTTGGCAGCGATCAGCCATCGCCCGCAGCCTCCCCAGCAACACCGCGTGCCCTCGATGGACACCGTCAAAATTCCCCACGCTGACAGCACCGCCGCACACCACATCGGGAATCGGGTTAGCAGAGGCAGGAGCGAGCCGCAGGTCCAAGATCACTTCAGTTTCAGCCAGTTCTAGACATTCGTGATTGCTATCGTCAGCTCCCGATTATGCCCCGAACGAGCAGGTTTCGGTAGGCGTATTCCGGCCAGTGGAAAGACGCGACCAGCTTATCGCTGCCAAAAATAGCGCGTCGTTGCGGTCAAATCGCCCGCGGTCGGCAGCAGTGTGCCGCGGTAATGCAACCGACGCACACTGTTTCCAAAAATGTGCAATGGGCGGTAAGGACGTTGGACCACGGGCAAGCTGTTAGTCCGTTGCCGGTCATCGCCCAACTTCAGCACGCGGGGGTGCCAACCGGGCTCTTGAGCGACCAACCGGCTGGCTGGCAAGCAAGTGTCCAGCAATACGATGCTTAACACCAATCCTACAATCTTGCAACAATTTCGCTTCATTTGAACTATCGACCCGCTTTCGGCTGCCAAGGTTAACGCTGTTCGAGAGCCCGACGCGGCAACAAACAGTCACTGACCTGCTTGCCGCGCGGCTCTCAAAACAAAGCTAGCATCCAAAAACGGCGGAGGCGGAAAAAGCTAGCCAAGGCCGCTTAGCCGACTGATTTACACCTCAGCTTCAATCCTCAGCTTCTAGAGTTGCCGCATTGACGGCAGCCGGGATCTGAGCGATCAGGTCCAGGGCTGTCATGCCCGCCATGCCGATCTCAGAGGCTGCCAAGTCACCAGCCAGACCGTGTATCCAAGCGGCCAAGATGGTTGCATCCCAGGCCGCCAGCCGCTGGGCGAGCAACGTCGCGATGATGCCAGTCAAGCAATCGCCGCTGCCACCACTGGCCATCCCCGGATTACCAGTCCGATTCAGGTATTCACGCTGGCCATCGGTCACGTAGGTCCCCGCGCCTTTGAGCAGAATGATTGCCCCGCTCTTAGCAGCCAACCGGCGCGCGGACGCCTGCTGAGCCGTTCGATCCGCGGCACTGCTGCCGCTCAGCCGCTGCCACTCGCCCGGGTGCGGCGTCAAGACAATTGGCCCGCTGTATCTTTGGGGCTGACTGGCTTGCTGGGACTGGCTGAGCCGCTGGGGCCAAGCTGGCTCCGCCGCCAATGTATTCAGTCCATCCGCATCGATCACCCGCGGCACCTGCTGCGTTAGCACCCACTGCAGCACCGCCCGCCCCCCCCCGGCGGTTCCCATCCCGGGCCCGACGGCAATCGCATCGGGCTGGCTGCTGATCTCGGCCAATTGCTCACCGGCCTTGGCGGCAAACTGCCCCGCTGGGTCGTCGGCCAGGGGGCGCGTCATCACGCAAGGGTTAAAGACAGCGACTGTTTCCAGGCAGCGATCGGGAATTGCGGCCGTTACCAGTCCAGCGCCGGCTCGCAAGGCGCTAGTCGCCGTCATGGCTATCGATCCAGCCATTCCCCGCGAGCCGCCGACCACTAGGACTCGCCCAAAGTCACCTTTGTGCGCGGCGCTGTCGCGACGGGGGAGGTGCAGTGGCGGAGCAGGGTGGGGAACAGTCATTGGCAAAGCCACAAAGCGGTCGGACGGAGGGCAAGATCGGACGGAGCGAGAATTAGCGAGCAAAGCATGAAGCGGCCGAGCGGCTGACCATCAAGCCGGCCAAGTAACCGGCTTTAAATCCGGCGTCTATATTCACAACCGCGACTCCCGCGGCGCAGCTGGTCAGCATCCCCAACATGGCAGTAATGCCGCCGAACGCCGCACCGTAACCGACGCTGGTTGGCAAGCCGATCACTGGGCAGCGGACATGCCCTGCCACCACGCTGGGCAAAGCACCCTCCATGCCGGCGGCCACCACGATCGCCCCAAAACCTTGTAATTCAGGCACGATGGCTGGCAAACGCTGTGGCCCGGCGACCCCCATGTCCTCAAAAAATCGGCAGGGCACACCCATCCAGGCCAGCGTCTCACAAGCTTCCAAGGCGACTCCCCGGTCGGTGCTACCAGCGGTCACGACAGCCACGCCGCGGGGCGTGGGAGCCAGTGTGCCGCGCTCGGCGGTGGGGTCCGCCAGCGGCTGCTGCGATAAACGCAAAGTTCGCGCCGCCGGGGTGTGATAGACGTGCGGAAAGCGTGTTGCCAGCCACTGGGCATCCTCCGCTGGCAGCCGCGTCACCAACACTTGTTGCTGTTGGCCGAGCAGACTGTTGGCGATCCGTTCGATCAAATCGGCAGATTTACCCTCGCCGTAGATCACCTCGCCAAATCCGCAGCGGGTCGTGCGCCCCACGTCGACGCAGGCTCCGGAGACCATTTGCATGGCGCCAGCCAAAAAAGCCTCGGGCTGATTAGGCGAGCCCGACACCGCACCCTCTGGGGGGCCACTGCCCGCGTCTGGCGGCCCCGAGCCGGTTGATTCTGATTGTTTGCTCACTCGAAGGGGTCCCCGTGTTGTCAGTTAACCGTGTTCAGCTGCACAATACCACTCCCGCGCTGCTGACCCGACTGTCGCAGCCGGTAAATTTTACAGCTGTTTAGTCTTAATCGGAAAGTCAACTATGAAGCGCTGCGTGCTGGCATATTCGGGCGGCCTGGATACCTCGGTAATCCTGGGCTGGTTGCAGGATCAAGGATACGAAGTTCACACGGTCTACGTCGACCTGGGGCAACCGGGTGAGGATCGTCAAGCGACGCTGGAGAAAGCCCAGCAGTGTGGCGCCAAATCGGCCCGGATCGTCGATGTCCGCGAAGAACTTTGCCGCGACTTTGCTTTCCCCGTGCTGGCTTGGCAAGCTAAATACGAAAGCATTTACCTGCTCGGCACCTCGATCGCGCGGCCGCTGATCAGCAAAGTCTGTCTGCAAGTGGCCCGCGAAGTGGGCGCTTCGGCAATCGCCCACGGGGCGACGGGCAAAGGGAATGACCAGTGTCGTTTTCAGTTGGCCGCCGAGGCGCTCGATCCGGCAGTTAAAGTCATCGCCCCTTGGCGGATCCCCGAGTTCCGCGCCGCCTTCCCGGGCCGCACCGAATTGATCGAATACTGCCGCAGCCGTGACATCCCCGTGAAAGCAACCAGCGCCAAGCCTTATAGCAGCGATGAAAATGTGCTGCACATCAGCTACGAAGCGGGGCAACTCGAGGCGCTCGATGCCTGCGGCGTGGACCTGGTCGACTTTGGCATGGGAGTCAGCCCGCAAGCGGCCCCCGACACGCCCGAAAGCGTGACCGTCGGCTTTGAATCGGGCGTCCCAGTCACGCTCAATGGGGCCCGCGTCGACGCGTTGGAAATGGTCGAGTCGCTGAACACCATCGCCGGTCGCAACGGCGTCGGTCGCATCGACATGATTGAAAATCGTTTTGTTGGTATGAAGAGCCGCGGGGTCTATGAAGCACCCGGCATGACGGCACTGTACGACGCCCTGATGTATATCGAACAATTGACGCTCGATCGCGACCTCCAGCACCTCCGCGACCGACTCAGCCCCGAAGTGGCCGAGATGGTTTACTACGGTTTCTGGTACACGCCCAAAATGGATGCCTTAATGGCCTTCATCCGCGAAGCGCAACGCCCCGTCACGGGCGAAGTCACGCTGCGTCTCTACAAGGGGAACGTGCAAGTCTTATCACGTTCCAGCCCCAACAACTTATATGATGAAGAAATTGCCACCATGGAAGGTGGTGGCTCGTATAATCAAGATGACGCCGAAGGCTTTCTCCGCATTCAAGGTTTGCCGGGAAGAGTCCAAGGGCGAATTAATCCTCGCGAGTATTAGCCTCTCGCCAGCAGCCGATATTTTTGCCAGTCAGTGAACAGCCACGCTTTGCCGTGGCCGCCTGTCGCGGTTCCCATGTTCTCAGTGGAGTGTTTCGATGATGAAAGCGGGCCGGATCATTTGCGGTTTCATTTTCTGCAGCTTGCTCGCGAGCATTCAGCCGCCCCGAGCGGCCTCGGCAGATTGGCACGGCTGGCAACGACTCGACTTTCGCGTCGCCAATCGGGATGCGCTATTGATCTTGCCCAAAGCTGCCGCCAGGGGCAAGCCATGGATTTGGCGGACTGAGTTTTTCGGCCATCAGCCGCAAGCCGACTTGGCTTTGCTGGCAGCCGGATTTCACGTGGCCTACATTGACATGCAAAACCTTTACGGTGCGCCCCCAGCCATGCGGGCGATGGATGCGATGTACGCACACGTCACCGCAACTTACGAGCTGGCCGACCGCGTGGTGCTAGAAGGTTTCAGCCGCGGGGGGCTGTACACATTGAACTGGGCCGCGCGCAATCCCAGCAAAGTGGCCTGCATTTATAACGACGCGCCCGTCTGTGATTTCAAGAGTTGGCCAGCCGGCAAGGGGCGGTCGCCTGGTTCGACCGCGGATTGGCAACGCTGCCTGCAAGCTTATGGATTTGACAACGAAGCGGCGGCGCTAGCTTACGCGGAGAATCCGATCGACCAACTGCAGCCGCTGGCAACCGCTAAGATCCCACTCTTACACATCTGTGGCGCTGATGATAAGGTCGTACCACTGGAGGAAAACAGTTTGCTAGTCAAACAGCGTTATGAGGAATTGGGAGGTCCAATCACGATGATTGTCAAACCTCACTGTGGTCATCACCCGCATTCGCTAACAGAACCCACGCGAATTCTCAACTTTATTTTCACCCACACGGGCCTGCCTCAACACGTTACGCCAGCCGAGACACCGTTCGGATATGATTATTTTCAGCTCCGCGATTCTCTCGCACACAGTCGCGAACAGTTCGAGACCCGGAAGACAGGGCGAGTCGTTTTTCTGGGAGGTTCGATCACAGCCTCCAGCGGCTGGCGAGATTTAGTCTGCCAACACTTGCAGGAGCGTTTTCCAGATACTGAGTTCGACTTTATCAACGCCGGCATTCCCTCCTTGGGATCGACCCCCGGGGCGTTTCGTTTTCAACGTGACGTGATGCCGCATGGGCCGGTCGATTTGCTGTTTGTGGAAGCGGCTGTCAACGACGATACGAATGGCTTCAGCGACGCTGAACAGGTGCGTGGCATGGAAGGCATCGTCCGTCAAGCATTGCTGGAGAATCCCCAAATAGACATCATCATGCTGCACTTTGCCGATCCCGGAAAAGTGGCCATGATCCGGCGGGGTGAATCGCCAGCGGTGATCGTGAACCACGAACGGGTGGCAGCCCATTATGGCGTCAGCTCCATTGACCTGGCCCGCGAAGTCACCGAGCGAATTGATGCTGGGGAATTTACTTGGGAAGAAGATTTTCGCGACTTGCATCCAGCCCCCTTCGGCCACCAGTTGTACGCCAACTCGATCACCAGACTGTTTGTCGCCGCTTGGGATTCGCAACCAGCGGTGAGTGAAAAACTAGGCGTGAGCGAGAAGCCGGCTGACAAGCCACTACCCCAGCCGCTTGATCCGGCCAGCTATTTTCATGGGCGGTTGATTTCACCGACCGAGATTGCCACCGCCGAGGGGACCACGCTGGGAACTGGCTGGCGATTCGAAGCGGCTTGGCAGCCAGACAACGACGCGGGGACAAAGCGAGTCGGCACGCGACCTGGCTTCGTGAATGTGCCGGCGTTGGTGACTGAGGAGCCGGGAGCGACGATGCGATTTTCCTTCGGCGGCAGGGGGATCGGTGTGTTCGTCGCTTCGGGGCCCGATACGGGGCGGCTGGAGTATCGCCTGGATGATGGGGATTGGCAAACCTGTGAATTGTTTACCCAGTGGAGTCCCGCGCTGCATTTGCCCTGGGCCAAGATGTTGGCCGCCGACTTATCCCCTGGAAAACACTCGCTCGAACTGCGAGCCGCCGCGACGTCGGACCCCCAAAGTGCCGGCCAGGCAATCCGCATCATTCACCTGCTGGTCAATGACGCATCGGCGGCTGAATAGTTAACGTTTGCGCGGCCAAACGGTGTTAGCAATTGACCATCGCACGCATCTGATCGACAATACTGATTGAAACTTTTGTCAACCTGCGTTGTCCGCACGCCATATTTTAACCCTGAAGATTTTGCATGAGCACAATTGAGCCCAATTTGAAAGCGAGTCAGCAGGTACCCGATCCACGAGGGCGTTTTGGAGATTTTGGTGGCCGGTTTGTCCCCGAAACACTGACGCGAGCGCTCGACGAGTTATCGGACGAGTATGAACGCGCAAAACGCGATCCTTCCTTCCAGCGTGAATTGGACCAGCTGCTGAAGACCTTCGTGGGCCGCGAGTCACCGCTGTATCATGCTCGCCGCTTGAGCGACCAAGTGGGCGGGGCGCAGATTTGGCTGAAGCGGGAAGACCTCAACCACACGGGTGCTCACAAGATCAACAACACGCTCGGCCAAGGTTTGTTGACCTTGCGGATGGGCAAGACGCGAGTGATTGCCGAGACGGGTGCCGGTCAGCACGGCGTGGCCTCGGCGACGGCGTGCGCCCACTTCGGATTGCCCTGCGTCGTCTACATGGGGGCAGAAGATGTTCGTCGCCAGCAACCCAACGTCTTTAGCATGCGGTTGCTCGGCGCCGAAGTGCGACCGGTGGAAAGTGGCTCGCGAACGCTCCGCGATGCGGTCAACGAAGCGATGCGGGATTGGATGAGCTCAGTCGAAGACACGCATTACATCATCGGCAGCGTGATTGGCCCGCATCCTTTCCCGATGATGGTGCGAGACTTTCAAGCGGTGATTGGACGCGAGACGCGTGCGCAAGCGATTGAGACTTGGGGCCGGTTGCCCGATTGCGTGGTCGCCTGCGTGGGCGGTGGTAGCAATGCGGCTGGCATGTTTTACCCTTTTATCGAAGATGATGAGGTGCGATTGGTCGGCGTGGAAGCGGGTGGACGTGGCGCGGCGGCCGGCGAGCACGCTTCCCCGTTAACTTTCGGTTCACCAGGCGTGTTGCATGGTTCCTACAGCTACGTGATGCAAGATGAGGATGGCCAAACCAGCGATGTGCACTCGATGAGTGCCGGGTTGGATTATCCAGGCGTCGGCCCCGAGCACAGTTACTGGAAAGATGCGGAGCGAGTCGACTACATCAGTTGCCGCGACGACGAGGCGTTGGGATCGTTTGACAAATTGGCGCGGAGCGAGGGCATCATGGCTGCTTTGGAGACGTGTCACGCGGTCGCGAAGAGTTTAGAAATTGCCGCCACGATGCGGCCCGACCAACACCTGGTGATCTGCCTCTCGGGACGCGGGGACAAAGACGCCATGGAGTTGGCGAGGTTGCGCGGCCAATCGTGGGCATAGTCGCCTTTCGCTCCGCCGAAAGTACCCTTGGGCTGGGCAGATCCATCCGATACAGTCGAGGAGAAGAAGAACGCTAGGTTTACCGCAAACTTGGCACTTTGTCCGCTATCCCGCCCAGCCAATTTGCCAGCCCCTTGAGAGCCCCCCGACATGTCCGCCGTTGACGAACTATTCAAGAGCTTACGCGCATCGGGACAGAAAGCGTTACTCCCCTTCGTCACAGCGGGTGACCCTGACATTGCCGTGACAGGCGAGATTGTGCGAGCGATGAGTGCCGCGGGGGCCCATTTGTGCGAGATCGGAGTCCCCTACAGCGACCCGATTGCCGACGGACCGGTCATTCAAGCTTCCTATCAGCGAGCCCTCGACAATGGATTTCGCTTGCGGCAGTTGTTCGAGTTGGGGAGCGATTTGACTGCCGGTCCACAAGTGGTCAAGTTGCCTTTGGTCACCATGGTCAGCTATTCGATTATCTTGCGAACAGGGATAGAGAATTACGTTCGCCAAGCGGTCGCCGCCGGGTACAGCGGGGCGATCGTTCCCGATTTGCTGGTTGAAGAATCGGCGGAAACGGCCCGCGTTTGCCGGGAGTTCGACTTTAGCTTGATTCAGCTGGTAACGCCGACCACCCCCCGCGAGCGTCAGCGGCGGATTGCCGAACTGTCGACAGGTTTTCTCTACGTCGTCTCGGTCACCGGAATTACCGGCGAACGCAGTTCGATTGCAGGCGGGTTGCTCGATAATGTCGCTTGGCTTCGCGAACAAACTGAGCTGCCAATCTGTATCGGCTTTGGGATCAGCGGTCCGGAACAGGTCCGCCAACTGGCCCCGGTGGCTGATGGCTTGATCGTCGGTTCGGCATTTGTCCGCCGAATCGCCGCCGCCGCGGAAGACCGAGCCAGCATGCTCGCAGACATTACAACGTTTACGCAGCAACTGCTCGAGGCACTGGACCAGCCCGTTACCGACAATGAAGTTAGCAATTAGCTAGCGGTTTTGGCGCTAGCCACGAGCCAACACGAATCACAAATACCCTTTTGCAGCGGAGTCACTCAACGATGGATGTGCGTCACTGGTCAATGCTCGCCGGCCTTGCCCTCTTACCTTGCCTCGTCGCTTGTGACAGGTCACCCGACGGGCACGTCGACAAGGGCTCGGCCGTCGGCGACCAAACGGCCGACACGGCGATCGTGATTCCTCCTGACGATCCGGAGGTTGTGAAAACAATTGAAGCAACCTCGGGAGTGGTTTTCGAGCGCGAGGACGACAACATTGTTAAGTTGAACTTGCTGGCACTCTCGCCTTCTGATTTGGAATCGCTGAAGGAGGAGTTTGCTTGGGCGCGTGGTTTGCCAGCGCTCAAGCAGATCATTGCGAGTGGACCGGGCGTCAACGACGAAGCGATGGCCCAGTTAGCGGGACATCTCAATCTCTCGGTGCTGGCATTTGAAAAACGGAGTTCCGTCACCGACGCTGGGATTGAGCTGATCAAAGACCTGCCCAACTTGACCGACGTCAGCTTGGAACGCAGCGAGATCACCGACGAGTCGCTGAAACATTTGTCGGAGAGCAAAACGATTTTACGCATTCGCGCGCCGCGGACGAAATTGACTGACGCCGGCGTGATGCATTTGGTCAGTGCGCCGCAGTTGGAATTGCTCGACGTGCTAGAGTGCACGGGTATCTCGGACGCATGCCTGCCGGCGGTTGGCCAGCTGACGAACTTACGAAATTTCCGCGCGTACGGTCGGCAAATCACCAACGAGGGGATGCCCCACTTGGCAAACTTGAAAAACTTGGCCGCCCTCGGTTTGCAGTATGCCAACGTCAATGACGAAGGGTTGGCCCAGCTGTCCGGACTGGTGAATCTCAAGGAAGTCAATCTTTACGGAACCTATATCACCGACGCCTCGGTGGAGACGCTGGCCGGGTTCCCCAAGCTGGCCAAGGCGCGGCTGCGAGACACTTCGATTCGAGGCGAGAACGCGCCTGGATTTGCCGAAATGCAAGCCATGCGGGATCTCGATTTGAGCGAAAGCCCGGTCCAGGATGACGCGATGGCCCCGATTGGCAAAATTACCGGCTTGCAAAAGCTAAATCTCTGGAATGCGGAAGTCACCGATGCGGGCGTCGCCGAGCTGAAGGGGCTGACAAATTTGATCGAGCTCAACTTAGAAAACCTGTGGGACGTGACCGATGCGTCGCTAGAAGTGGTCGCAGGATTTCCGAAACTGAAAACCTTAAACGTCGGTGGCACCAGCGTCAGCGACGAAGGTTTACCCAAGCTTTATGGTCTGAAAGAACTGCGGACGTTGAATCTGTCCGGTTCGGAAGTCAGCAAAGCGGGTTACGAGGCGCTGCAGAAAAACATGCCCTGGGTCACAAAGATTGAATTCTAAAGACCTTGTGGTTGGCTTGTCAGCGGACCATCTTGGCGACTCGTGGTAGGCGAGCTGGCCCGCAGGCGCTATAATCGGCAGGTGATCAACTGATAACTAGGCCATGCACAATCCGCAGTGGTTTGGGGAGCGATAGCTGACGATGCCAATTACGGATGCTGAACCGTCGAACTTGCTGGGGCGGTTCGGCCTGCAGACTTTTCGTCCCGGCCAGGATCAAGTCGTCAAATCGGTACTCAGTGGCGAGGATGTGCTCTGTGTCATGCCCACCGGCGGTGGCAAGAGTCTCTGCTATCAACTACCCAGTTTGGCATTAGCCGGGACAACGATTGTCGTTTCTCCGCTGATCGCTTTGATGAAAGACCAAGTCGACAGCTTGGCCGAACTCGGAATCGCGGCCGCTTTGATCAACAGTTCGCTGTCGATGGCGCAGCAGAACGAAGCGATGCGACGGATGGGCAACGGCGAGTTCGACTTGGTGTATGTCGCTCCCGAACGCTTGCGTAATGGTCGTTTTCTGGAAGCTGTCGCTCAGGCCAACGTCTCTTTGCTGGCCGTTGACGAAGCCCACTGCATTAGCGAATGGGGGCATGATTTTCGCCCCGACTACGCGCGTCTCGGTCAATTTCGCCAGCGCTATTTGGGCGACGTGCAGACGATTGCCTTGACCGCGACGGCGACCCCCACGGTTCGCGATGACATCAGCCGTTTGCTGAACCTCCGCTCGCCGCGGATGTACGTCACAGGGTTTGCTCGCGACAACCTTCGCTTCGAGGTGCAACAGTGCAAAGGGGATCGTGAAAAGGATGCTTGGCTGGTCGACTATTTGGCCACTCAAAATGGTGCCGGCATTATTTACGCGGCGACTCGCAAACGTTGTGAAGAGCTGGCCGGCTGGCTGCCGGAAAAGTGCCGCCGCCCGATCGGTGTCTATCACGCCGGCATGGAACCTGCGCAGCGACAACATGTGCAGGAGCAGTTCATGGCGGGCAAACTCTCGGCGATTGTGGCCACCAACGCTTTTGGCATGGGGATCGATAAATCTGATTTGCGGTATGTCGTCCATTACAACATGCCGGGCACGCTGGAAGCTTACTATCAAGAAGCGGGGCGGGCCGGTCGAGATGGGAAGCCGAGCGAATGCGCGTTGTTGTTCAGCTATTCCGATCGGCACATCCAAGAGTTCTTTATCGAAAACCGCTATCCCACCGCGGTGCTGGTCCGAAAAGTCTACGAGTATTTGTTGCGGCGCAGCGAGGACCCCATTGAGCTAACGTTAGCCGAAGTGCGTGACGCGGTCGACAAAAATGCCTCGGCCGAGGCGATTGGTGCATCGGAAACCCTGCTCAGCAAAGCCGGTGTGCTGAAGCGGCTCGACAGCAGCAGCAACCAAGCGGTCGTCCGCATCGAGAGTGACCTGCCCACGTTGGTCGATCTGTTGCCGCGAGAAGCCAAAGTCCGCCGTCGCGTGCTGCGGGCTGTCGAGAAAGTGGTCGGCTCGCATCGGCACGAAGATGTCTACGTGCGGCCACAACGCTTGTGCGAAATGGCCGAGGTCAGTCGGGAACAGCTCAGTCGCGTGATGCGCGAATTAAGTGGCCTCAACGCCTTTGATTACGTGCCACCATTTCGCGGCCGAGCGGTACATTTTCTGCGGCGTGATTTGAAGTTTGAAGAGCTGGAAATCGACTTCGATGAACTGGAGACTCGCAAACAGGCTGAGTACGAAAAGCTCGAATCGGTAATCGGCTTTGCCCGCACATCTCGCTGCCGCCAACGTGAGATCTTGGACTACTTTGGCGACCCGTCGGAAAGCAAATGCAATGTTTGTGACCGCTGTGCGCCGATCAATCCGCGACTCGTTGCCGCTGGCCAAATTAGCGGCGCGGAAATCGAAGCCAACAAAACCGACTGGTCGGCCGACGCCGATCTTTGCCGTGGCATTCAGATTGTGCTCAGCGGCATCGCCCGCACCCACGGTCGCTTTGGCAAGGGACTCGTGGCGCAAATGTTGTGTGGCTCGCAGAATAAAAAAATGCAGCAGTGGAAACTCAGCCGGCTAAGCACTTTCGGTATGCTGTCTGGCCTGAGACAGTCGCAAGTTACCGACGTGATCGATGCTTTGACGGAAATTGGCTTGGTCGGCCAAGTCGAAGTCGAACAACGTCGCCCCACCGTGCTACTGACCGACCAGGGCAAAGAAGTGATGATGGGCCGACAACCCGTCCCGTCAGCCCTCAAACTCTCTTTTCCGCTGGCCAAACAGTTGGCCCGGGTTGCTGGCAAACTGGAAACTGCGGATGTGACCGGGCGGGGCAGCGGTCATGGATCCCCGGCAGGGCAAGAAAACTCGGCCGCCGATCAGGCGAATCTGGCCAATCTGGAACCTCAAGGCGACTCTGGCGACAATCACAACGACAATGAAGCCGCGGGTGAAAACAATACGGGTAATAGCAACGCGGGCGATAGGGCTCCCGACAGCGTGCTCGGTATCAGCAACAATACTGTCGACATTCTGATTGGCCGGCTGAAGCAATGGCGGCGGCGAGTGGCGGCAGCCTCGGGGGTTCCTGCATTCCGCGTGCTAACCAACGCCACTTTGGAGCGAATCGCCGAACTGGCTCCGCGGAGCGTGACCGAACTGGAAGCGATCAGCGGCGTGGGACCGGCGACGATCGAAGAATATGGCTTCGATTTAATTGAGCTGGTCGTGCACAGCGCGGGGGATCATTCGCCACCCGACCAGTCGCCACAATCTGCCCAATCCTCCCCGGCGGGTTCCGCCGCTGGCGCACGACCAGAGCGGGAAAATCTGGCTGTGAGCGAGCTGGTAAGTGAACAAGTGCCGGAGCAGGTAACTGAGCAGGCGGTAGAACCGGTCGCCTCAGCAGAATCGGGCGAATCAAACACGCAGACTGCTCCCTCAGCGCCAGAACGTGATTCCAGCTACTGGACATGGCGACTTCTGCACGATGGCTATTCGATTGAGCAAGTTGAGCAGATCCGACGTATTGACAGGTACGGACTATTGAGTGACTTAGTTGCTCAAGTTCGCGGAGGTCAAGCTCTGGACCAAAATTGGCTACGGGAACCTAGCCCGTTGCGGCCTACAGTCCAGGGTGATGGCCAAGCGAACAGGTCCGAAGAATTATGGCAAGAACTAAATCGGTTGGTATTGGTGGGCAGTCGCGGTTAGCCAACCGGCATGATGGTCGCTACAATGCGAACCATCAGTTACAAAATAGTTAGGTTATGCAGTCGGCGATCCGGCTGCGCGGCAACGCATTCCAAACACATCGTCTCCGCATGTTCTACTATTAGGTGTAGAACCTCGCATCGTCAGTTCCCCTCGAGAAGCCCGATGCTGCTGTGTCGGCGAGTCGGGCGGGGGTAGTTGGCGTCCTCGATGGAGTCGAAGAAAGGCTGGAGATGGAGAAACCGGAACAAGCCCCTCAAACGGGCGGCAACGACCCGAAGCAACCACGACGTGGCGCAAGCACTTGGCTGTTTGTACTAGCGATTGTGGCTGCCACAGTGTTGTTGTTTTCTCAGAGCTCAACACGTCGAACCTCGATCAGTTACGACTTCTTTTGGAAGGAACTCGATCGTGGGAACATTAAATTTATACAGGTCACTTCGGATCGGGTGGTCGGTCAATTCAAATCGACCCCCGACGTCATTCCTCAGCTGAAGGATGGCAAGCTGGTCGAACCGGAACCGAGCGAGCAAGCTGAAAAACCGCTCGATGATTTCACCACGATTCTGCCAGGGCCTCAAGCGAAGGAAGCGGTCACCGACAAGGCATTGGAGAAAGGGGTTTATTTTGAGGAGTTGCCGACAGACAACACCTTCCAGATGATCTCAACATTCTTGTTATTTGCCGTGCTGCTGGGGATACCGTTGGTATTCTTCATGATGTTGCGGCGGACTCGTAATGACATCATGGGTGGCGGCTTCTTGTCAGGCTTCAGCAAGAGTCCGGCGAAAAAATATGAAGGTGCCGATCAAGTCGTCACTTTCAACGAAGTCGCCGGTCTGGAAGGGGTGAAAGCCGATTTACAGGAAATCGTCGACTACCTCAAGTGTCCCGATAAATTTCGCAAGTTGGGCGGTCGCGTGCCCAAGGGCGTGCTGCTCAACGGGCCTCCCGGCACTGGGAAGACGTTATTGGCGCGAGCCGTTGCTGGCGAAGCGGGTGTCCCGTTCTTCTCAGTCAATGGTTCTGAATTCATTCAGATGTTCGTCGGCGTCGGAGCCAGCCGCGTGCGTGATTTGTTCCGCACCGCCAAGGATCAGAGCCCAGCGATCATCTTTATCGATGAAATCGATGCGGTCGGCCGTCAGCGGGGAGCGGGACTCGGCGGAGGCCACGATGAACGTGAGCAGACGCTGAACCAAATCTTGGGAGAAATGGATGGGTTTAGCCCCAGCCAGGCTGTCATTGTGGTGGCCGCCACCAACCGCCCCGACGTGTTGGACCCAGCCTTGCTGCGTCCTGGACGGTTTGACCGCCACGTCACGGTGGGCCGTCCCACGCTCAACGGACGCGAACAAATTTTCAAAGTTCACGTTCGCGATGTGCCGCTCGGCGACGACGTTGATTTAAGGCGTTTGGCCGCCGGTACGGTCGGTTTGACCGGTGCGGATATTCGCAATTTGGTCAATGAAGCCGCTCTTTGGGCAGCCCGTAACGACAAAAGCGAAGTTAACATGGAAGACTTCGACTACGCTCGCGACAAAATTTTGATGGGTGCCAAGCGGGAAGAGGTGCTGCAAGAGAGCGAGAAAGAGAAAACCGCTTATCATGAAGCGGGTCACACGCTGACATCCTGGTACCTGGACGGCAGTAACGTGGTCCACAAAGTCACAATCATTCCTCGTGGTCGCGCCTTGGGAGCCACTCAGTATCTGCCGGTGGAAGATCGGTTAAGCATTTCCAAACGCGAACTGGAACACCAGTTGATCGTGCTGCTCGGTGGCCGGGCTGCGGAAAAGATTATTTACAACGAAAGTACCGTGGGCGCTGAGAATGACCTGGAACGCGGCACCAGCATCGCCCGCCGCATGGTTACTCACTGGGGAATGAGCCCCAAATTGGGCCCGGTCAGCTATAAAACTTCAGACGAAGATCCCTTCCTGGGACGCGAAATTCACCAGCAACGTCACTTTAGCGAACACACGCAAGAGTTGATCGACAGCGAAGTCGCCCGGTTGCTGCATGAAGCCGAACTGGGAGCGGAAAAATTATTGACCGAACGTAGCGAGGAGTTGGAGCGTCTAACTAGGGCATTGATCGAAAAAGAAGAGCTGAGCGAAGCGGAGATCACCGAATTGATCGGACCTTCGATTCATGCTCAGAACATGAATGGCAAACAAAAGCCCGAAAAAACGATTGCTCCTGAGAGTGCCTCTGAACACAGCCCCGGCTCCGTCGTACCTTCCACTGTGGATGACCAGGGCGGCGACGAGACTGGCGAGTAAACACCTGGCCGAAAACGGTTAGCCGTGCCACGGTTAGCCGTTTTGGCGCTAGCCACGGTTAGCCTGGGGTGTCGCGTCGACTTGTGGAGGCGGCAATAGGGACAGTCGCTGGGCAGCAAAAAACTCCGGAATTTTGTAGGTCTGCATGGCTGAAAAACCGCATCGTCAAAAGACGCGTGCCGAGTTTCGCAAGAAGCATCAGGGAAAAGTCCGCCGGCGAGATCTCACCCGTGATTATCACGAAGGGGACTCCCCGGCGCTCGACGACGTGGTGCAGAGCGAGCGAGTCAGCGGCAAAGGGGAATTAACCCGTCGCCGCACCATTGTCGGTGATCACGCCGACCCTGATGACGCCGCCGGAATGTCTGTCCAATTGGAACAGGACCAATCGATCCTCAACGGGCGGGTGCTGAGCGTGCACGGACTGCAAAGTCGCGTCCTGGGGGAGGATGGAGTTGAGTACCGCTGCACCGTGCGGCAATTGCTCAAGTCGCTCGCCACCGACCAGCGCCACGTGGTCGCCGCCGGCGATCGTGTTGGCCTGCGGACCGCAAACGACCAGACTGCCACGATTGTCAAAGTTCAATCACGGGAGAGCACGCTGTGCCGCACCAGTCGCGGCCGCCAACATGTGATCGTGGCCAACGTCGACGTCCTACTGATCGTCGTCAGCGCCGCGCAGCCCGACCTGAAACCGGGGCTAATCGACCGCTTTTTATTGACCGCCGAACGGTTCGAGATTCGGCCTGTGGTCTGCATCAACAAAGTGGACTTGATCGACCAAGCCGCGTTACAACCGATTGTCGGCGTGTTTGCCCAAGCCGGTTACCCGGTGATTCTGACCTCCGCCGAAACAGGGCAGGGGATCGCGCATTTAAGAGCCTTGGTCGCGCGACGAGAAACTGTCCTGGCCGGTCAAAGCGGCGTCGGCAAGAGCACTTTGTTGAATCAAATCGAACCCGAGTTGGGTTTACGCGTGGGAGCGGTCAGCCGCGATAACGACAAAGGCAGGCATACCACCACGGCTGCCCAGCTGATTCCGCTGCGGGCTGGCGGATTTGTCGTCGACACCCCGGGCATTCGCCAATTCCAATTATGGGACATCAGTGGCCCCGAAGTAGCGGGTCTCATGCCTGACTTTCGCCCCTATGTCAGCCATTGCCGCTACCCTAACTGTCGGCATTTGGCGGAAGATGGCTGCGCGGTAAAAGAAGCGGTTGCCGATGGGCGAATCGATGCGCGACGTTATGATAGTTATTGCAACTTGATCGAAGAAGAACTCGCCTGAAATACGCTCGGCTCCCCGCTGGCCCCAGCTTGCTTGGCCGCGGGCCCCCGGCCTCAGCTTGCCCCACCTATTGCCCCCCGCCTGTCATGCTGTTCAAACGCCGCTTCGCCACGAAGCTCTTTTCGCGCCAGCCCGGCCCCCGTTCCAACGGCACGTTGTCGCGGGGGATGCTGCTGTTGCTCGCCAGTCTATCGCTGATCGCTGGCGGGCGAGCCTCGGCCGACGAACAACTGGCACGTTGGCAAGCGACGTATCAAGATGAAATTTTACCGATCTTGAAAGCGCGTTGTTGGGAATGTCACAATGCTGAGAATGCGGAAGGTGAATTTTCGCTTTCTCCCTTTGCCGACGGAGCGGCCGCCGCAGCCAAACTGGACGTCTGGGATCCGGTCGGCCGCCGGATTCGGCTCAATGAAATGCCCCCGGCGGGCAGTCCGGGGCTGAGCGATCCTCAAAAAGCGGCCCTGCAACGCTGGCTCGACACGCGTCCCAAGCAAGACCTCTGCAATCAGTTAGCCACCGATGAGACGCAGAGCTGGTATCGCGGTCACGTGATGAGCCGCCGGTTGACGCAAACCGAATACAGCCGCGCCATGCATGATCTCCTCGGCGTGGCGGTGCCCGCCAGCGTGGAACTGCCCTCCGATGGTGCCGGCGGAGAAGGCTTCGATACCACGGGGGACACGCTGTTCACTTCACCAGTGTTGATCGAAGCCTATTTGCGGGCGGCCGATCTGTTGGTCGACCACGTTGTCTTGGGAGAACCGCTCCCCGAGACGGCCCCGCCTGGAATGGCTGAAGACAACCCCAACGCCGGCTGGGCGATCCGCGACAGCGAGCTGTTGCGATGGGAGCCTGACGCCGAAGTTTCCGAGCCGAAAGTGCGGCAAGTGTTGGCCCAGTTTGCCGGACGAGCCTGGCGTCGGCCTCTCTCCCAGGACGAGCTTGACCGCTTGTGGGGACTTTACCAAGCCGAGCGGCAGCGGGGAGCGACAGCCCGCCGAGCGGCTGCCCAGTGCTGGAAAGCGAGTCTAGTCTCACCCAATTTTTTGTTCATCGTCGAGCGTGAATCAGAGAGCGGCGTCCAGCCCCTATCGGCTCATGAATTGGCCGCTCGCTTGGCTTTGTTTATCTGGTCCTCAGTACCCGATCAGGAATTGTTGTCGTTGGCCGATACGGGGGAAATCTTGCAACCCGATGTGATCCGCGGGCAAGTCACTCGCATGTTGGCCGACCCGCGAGCGGACGCGTTGGGAGCAAACTTTGGACTGCAATGGTTGGGATTAGCAGATTTAGCGCGAAAGATTCAGCCCGACGAAAGTTTGTTCCCTGAATTCGACCCAGAGCTGGTCGCCGACATGCGCCGCGAAGCAATCGCGACAATCGCTTCGGTTTTTCGTGATAACCAACCGCTCGATTACTTGATCTCAGCGCCGCAAGTTTATGCCAACCAACGCTTGGCCACTCATTACGGGCTCCCGTGGGAAGCGGCCGATGCGCAGTGGCAAGCCATTCCGGTAACCGATGGGCGGCGGGGTGGCGTGTTAACGATGGGCGCCGTGCTGGCCAGCACTTCCTATCCACGGCGGACCAGCCCGGTGCTGCGTGGTGCTTGGATTTTAGCGGAGGTACTTGGCGATGCGGTACCGCCGCCACCTCCCGGAGTGCCACCACTGGAAGAATCAACCACCGCCGAGGTGAGCCTCAGTTTGCGTCAACAGCTGGAGAAGCATCGCGAGAACAAGCAATGTGCTTCCTGCCACGATCGCATGGATCCGCTCGGTTTTGGACTGGAGAATTATGACGCCCTAGGCCGTTGGCGGGACCGCGAAGGTGAAACACCGATCGACGCCAGCGGCAAATTGCCAGCGGGTCAGAGTTTTGCTGGCCCGGCCGAGTTAAAGGCGGTGATTGGTCAACGCGGACCGGAGTTCCGACGCCATTTCGTCCGCAAGCTATTAGGCTTTGCCTTGGGACGGAAATTGAACAAATTTGATCAATGCGTGATTGATGAATGCATGAAGCAGTTAGACGAAAATGAGTACCGCGCCACTTGCGTGATCGAGACGATCTGCTTGAGCTATCCGTTCCGCCATCGTTATTACAAACCATCGGAGAGTGAATCATGACACTGCCTCAAAACCGCCTGCCACGTCGTAAGTTTTTGCGCGGTGCTGGCGTGGCCTTATCACTTCCTTGGTTGTCAACGCTGGGCGGGCGCGCCGCGCGGGCGGCAACCGCTGCGGCTACTCCGCCGATTCGCTCGGCATTCATTTATTTCCCCAACGGTGTGTGGGGAAAAGACTGGGTGCCGACCAGCGAAGGCAGCGACTATCCGCTCAGCCCCTCGTTGGAACCGCTGGCCGAAGTTCGCGAGCATTGCTTGGTGTTGACGGGACTCGATAAAAAGAACAGTCATGGGGGCGACGGCCACTATGCCAAGACGGCAAATTTCTTGACTGGCATGCCTGTCTCGAAAACAACGGGTAAGGACATCAGCAGCGGCGGGATTTCGATCGACCAATTGCTCGCGAAGCACGTCGGTGGTCAAACACCGCTGCCGTCATTGGAACTGGGGACCGAACCAGTAATCACGGGAGTCGACAGCAACGTTGGCTACACACGTCTGTATGGCTCTTCCATTTCCTGGGAAACGCCGCAGCGCCCGATGACCAAGGAAATCAATCCGCGAGTCGTTTACGAACGCCTGTTTGGCAAAGGCTTGGCCGCCAAGAATCAAGGTACGGAATCTTATCAGAACTTATTGGATTTTGTCCTTGAGGACGCGCGGAAGATTCGCGGCCAACTGGGGCGAGATGATCAGTTTAAGATGGACGAGTATTTAGATTCCGTGCGAGCTGTGGAACGCAGGATTGAGTTTGCCAACAGTGACCGCGAGGATGCTTGGGAACCGAGTACCGATCCTGCGGAGATCGCTCGCCGCAAACCTGGCGTACCGGCCGATTTTCGCGAGCACATTGATATCATGTTGGACTTGATGGTGCTGGCATTCCAGACCGATTCAACTCGCGTGTGTTCTTTGATGTTTGCCAACGATGTCTCGGGCAGAAACTTTTCGTTTGTCGATGGGGTATCTGGTTCGCACCACGAGCTGAGCCATCACGAGAACAAGGCAGAGAAAATTGAGCAGTATCAACGCATCAATCGCTGGCATGTCGAGCAGTTTGCCCGGATGTTGACGAAGATGAAAGCGGTGCAGGAGGGTGAAGGCACGCTGCTCGATCATTCGATGGTGGTATTTGGATCGAGCATGTCGGACGGCAATCGCCACGATCCCGACAATCTGCCGATCTTACTCGGCGGCACAGCGGGCGGGCGCATTCGCTCCGGCCGCCACATTGCCCACGGCGAAACTCCACTCTGTAATCTTTATCACAGCATGCTGGACATCCACGGTTTCCCCGTGGAGCGTTTCGGCGACAGCACCGGGCCGTTGGAGTTGAGCTAATTGTAAAGCGATTGTCCCCAATCGCTTGCGGGGTTGTTCAATGTAAAGCGATTGTCCCCAATCGCTTGCGGTACTGCAAACAGCTGGGGACAGCGGTTCTACAATGCAAACAGCTGGGGACAGCGGTTCTACAATACAAACAGCTGGGGACAGCGGTTCTACAATGCAAACAGCTGAGACAGCGGTTGACCGTTAGGGTATCGCTTCGATCGGCGTCTCGAACTGGAGCTCGCCGAGCTGCGGTGCTGGCACCGGCTCTTCGTTGATCATTGGGGGTGAAATCTTCGAAACTTCAGGCTGCGGCTCTACTTCGAGCTCCGCTGCCGGTTGCCGAAAATGTTCCCGAATCGTTCGAGGCAAAAAGGCAATTGGATTGGTGTAACTTGCTATCCCTGGATCGCAACAAGGTACTTGCCGCCCCTGGCAGTGCGAACAGCCTCTGCTGGCACGCCAAAACATCAGATCATCAAGACAGCCGCGGGAGGAAACAAAAATCCGATCGCCGGGCTGCATTTGATAATTCGTGGTGGTATCGCCGAGTTGGATGATTTCACGATAGCAGATTGGTAACACCACGCGACAGCCGCTGGGCGGGGTAGGGCGGGCCAGCAAGATCTTGCATGGTGCCGCATCGGAAGTTAAACCGCCGGCTGCCAGAATCGCATCGAGCACCGTCTCATGCCCGGTCAACGGATAGCTGCCTGGTGACGCGACGGAACCCAACACGTAAAACCGATGCACTGGTTCCAGTAAGCGAACATTCACGGTGGTGGCCGGCGCGCCGGCGGCCACGATCGTTTGTTCAATTAACTCCTCGGCGGTTTCCAGCGTCATCCCGGCCACCACTAACCGGCCAAAGCCGCCTAAATCAAGCGAACCATCGGCCATTACCACTTGATCCGCAGGGAGTATCACTTTGGCGTCTAACTCGACCGGCTCCAACAAGAGCGAATCACCTGGCTGGATAAAGTGTGCTGGCAACACTGTTTGGCTGAGTTCACGCGGCAAGTCCACACCCCGCGGTGCGTTGCTGAGCACTTGCTGAGCTTCGTTCGTCAGAAACTCACCCTCTGGATAAAGCGATAAGCCCAAGCTGCTACAGCCGGCAATGGCAAACAGACAGGATAAGACTCCGAGCCGCGTTACAAGGCCGAGCTGACGTAACATAGCTTCGCATCCGCAGGATTGTATGGAATAAACCACGAGAGGCACCCTGGGGTCCATCGGTCCTCGCGGTAGGCTCAACCCAGGATTCTGATGAGTTCCCTACAATCGTTATGACTGGCAAGCAGATCGGCACTGCGGAGGGGAATACCACAGCGCCAGACGGGCTAACCTGCCATCATTGCTGGGCTAAGCCAACAGCCCCCGGCACTGGCACTGGCAACAGGGCGGCGGTTGCCTCGCGAAGCAAGTAGCCGGCGGTCGCTTCGCGAAGCGTGCGAAGTGATTGCAAACGCACGCTGGGACGCGTCAGCGGGCCACGGAGGGTGACATAGATATTACGGTCGCTGAGCGCCCGATTGATCCGAATCAAGACTGAGATCGGCGTGGCGGGCAAAGCCACCGCTTCGGCGATCGACATCAGGGCCAAGTTTTGGGCTTCAAAGTTACCCGTTGAAATCAAAGCGTCGACCTTCAAGCTGGCGTTCGCCAAATTGACCGCGCCGCTAGCCGAAACGCGAGCCCGATCGCTGAGCAACCAGAATTGATCCAAGCGAAAGATGCCGCTGCCGATCGTGCCACGCAAGCGGCCAGAGTCAAACTGAGTACCGACCAACGACAAGGATCCGAGATACGCTTGGGCACCGATCAATCCGGGGACAGCCCGCGCCGCCGTATTGCTGAGCCGCGCATCGAGCACGCCTCGCAAATCGGCAACCGATTGAATTGCTCGCCCCGTTAAAATGAGTTTGCCGTCGATCTGACCGCGGGCATAACCGCCCACTTGCTGGCTGAGAGGATTCATCAAGCGGTCAAAATCAAACCGCTTGGCCTCCCAAGTGCTGGCCAAATCGATCGCCCCTGGTCGCCCGCTGGATGAATCAAGCCGCGCGTCACCAAACAGTTCGCCACCCTGCAGACTGCTGGTGATCGAGCCCAAACGAATCGACCAACCTCGCAAGTCTGTGGCTGCGGTGGCGGTCAGGCTGGCCCGCGCGTTGCCGAGGGCAAACGTGGATAACCGCGCATCACGCAACTGCAGATTCCCCCGCGCCGTGACTTGCGTTGCCAACTGGATTATCACAGCGCCCGTCAAACGACCGCCAGCCCAACTGTCTCCCTCTTTCCACAACGACCCCAACACACTTTGCAAATCGACTCCCGCCAAACGCGCCCGTAACTGCCCCGCCAACGCCTCGCCCTCAGCGGGAAGCGGAATCGACCCGCTGACCAGCACGCGACCGCCACCCACTTCGCCACTCAAAGTGACAACACGCAGCTGCTCGGGAGTCAGCTGCAGATCGAGTTGCAGACGACGCGCGAGGGCATTGCCTTGCCAAACAAACTGAGACAAAGTGGCCGACACATCAATCTGCGTTTGCTGGGCCAGCTCGGTCGCCGTATCGACCGTGAAGGAACCACCGAACAACTCGCCGCGACCACTCAGCTCGAGCCGACCTTGATCAGCCGTCAGCGTTAGCTCTGCATTCCCCAACGGAGCTTCATTCAGGACGATGTTATCCAGCACCACTTGAGCAGTTCCCTGATGGGCTGCGGGTTGCTGCAGCTGATTGGCCGGCACCAGCCAATCAATTTCGCCACTGGTGGTCAATCGCAAACGAACATCTGCGGGCAACCACCAATCTTGTCCAGCCAATTGCGGCTGGAGCGATTGCCAGCTTAAGACCAAGCGGTGCGAGCCGCCGTCAACAAGTGCCAATTCCGCTGAACCACTGAGTGAGCCACCAAACAGTTCCGCGTCGAGCTGCTGCAGTGATAAAGCCTCTTCAGCCCAACGGTAACTGCTCTGCAGCCGCTCCAGCAACATTCCTGGCGGGACGGTCGATAAACGGTTCGCCAATCGAAAGGTGTTTTCATTAAACTCCAAGTCATGCTGGATTAACCCCAATTGGACACCGAATGCCGTGAGATCTGGCGAAGCGACTCGACCAGAAAATTGCCACTGCGAATTTGGGCCCAGCTGGTCTCCCAGCCGACCTTCAGCTTGCAGATCAAGATCCAACTTACCAGCCAGCGGAACCGAGTCCTCCAGCGTTGCCAACCGAGCCAGCGAGGCCAGCGGTAAATCATTGCCGCGGACTCTCAGATTGAAATCGCGTGCTTCGATTAGGTTCACATCGAGGCTAGCAGCCAAGCGAATGCTTGAATCGTCCACCGCACCAAGTCGCAGCGACTCGGCCTGCAGCCGACCATCATTGAGAAAAACGGGGCCGGTCACAGCGGTTAACGCCAACGAATCCCCAAACCCTAAACGATCACCACGAAGATTGGCGTTGGCCGTCCAAGCACGGGGCACGTCGACCGCTTCGAGCGGCACCTCAAAAGCCAACTGACCACTCACAAAACCACGCAGCGCAGGCTCGGCTGCTGACGAAGCAGCCGTGAAGAGTTCATACAGCGGACGCAGGGCGAGCGATTCGGCTGTGAACTGGCCTGCAAACTGGCCGCTTGGCACTAACTGCAAAGAGGCCGTTCCAGTTAGAGTACCTGCAGCTTGATCAGCGGCGGTCGTTTGCAAATCACCCCAACCGGTTGTCAGCTCGGTCAGCTGCAGAACACCTTGCTTGTAGGCCAAACGCGTGTTGAGCTGCCGCAGCAGGAGCGATTCCAGCTGCAAACTTGGCGAGGTCAGCGTCCCGTCGAAACGATAGGCCTTGGCATCTCGCAGGGCGTTGAGCGGAACCGAGACTGTGAATCGCACACTGACTTCACCCTCAGCCTCAACAGGAATCTCAATTCCGAATTGGCGAAGTCGTCCGAGCAGGTTCCGAATATCAATCGAATCAAAGGACCAATTTGTCGTCCAGTAGCGAATCCTTTGGGCTGGCCCAGCTTCAGCCTGTGGAAGATTTCCTTCAGCCTGTGGAAGATTTCCTTCAGCCTGTGGAGTATTTGCTGGCAACTGCTGGGCATTGGCCTGACCATGAAACCCGAGCGAGCAGACCATCAGACCGGCAGCTAGTACAGCGAATAACGGTCGTAGCGGTTGTGGCATAGCGAAAACTGGTTCCAAGAGGAATTGGAGGTCCTGTCCACAAAGGTTTAGGTTGAGCATGGACAGAAAGCAAACAGGGCAACTGTTATTCCTCAAGCACCAAAATCAACAATTCGCCACTTACCGCTCGGCTGGACTGGACAGGGTGAAGCGGTTCGGGCATAATTCGTGGCTCTGTTGCGTGCTTTCCCCCTTTCCCTACATTCTTGACGTCCCGTTCTGCGATGCCCAATTCAGCTAGCGCTAAAAAAGACCTCCGTCAAAATCAAGTTCATCGGATGCGTAACCGAGCGGTTCGCAGTAAGATGCGGGCTCAGGTTTCCAAAGTACGCACCGCCGTCAAAGATGGCGATTTTGAACTTGCCGATGCGGAATTTCGCTTGGCCGCACGAAAGCTTGACCAAGCTGGCTCCAAGAACATCATCCACAAGAACGCTGCCGATCGCACGAAAAGTCGCCTTTCGCACTTGATCAAGACAGCTAAAGCTGCCGCCAAGTAATCGATCCGGGTACAACGCCGCAGCCAGCTCCAGTTAGCTGGCTGTTTTTGTTGGCGGACTTACCTGCGAGTGGCGCACCTAATCGGCTGCCTTAAAGCCCCAGCCTGGCATGGGTAAGCTCAATCGCGCGAATCAAACCCTGCGCCTTGTTCACCGTCTCTTCGTACTCAGCATCCGGGTTGCTGTCAGCGACCACGCCGCAACCGGCTTGCACATCGAAGGCCCCCAGCCGCACGACCATCGTCCGCAGTGCGATACAAGTGTCCATATTGCCGCGATAGTCAACATAGCCGACCGCGCCCCCGTAAGGGCCCCGGCGATGCGGCTCAACTTCGTCGATGATCTCCATGGCTCGCACCTTAGGAGCACCTGAAACGGTCCCCGCCGGCAGACAGGCCTTGAGCGCATCAAAAGCATCCAGCCCATCCCGCAAACGCCCCCGCACTTCGCTGCTGATATGCATCACGTGGCTGTATCGCTCGACCACCATCACTTCGGTTAGCTCGACGGAACCGAACTGGGCCACGCGACCGACATCGTTGCGCCCCAAGTCGACCAGCATCACATGCTCCGCCCGTTCCTTGGGATCGGCCAACAACTCTCGCTCGAGGGCGAGATCTTCCGCTTCGTTCGCCCCTCGGCGACGCGTTCCCGCCAAGGGGCGGACCGTCACGCTGCGATCTACCACGCGGCACATAATCTCCGGTGAACATCCGATCAATTCACAATCGGGAGTGCGGACAAAGAACATAAACGGGCTGGGATTAACAACCCGCAGGGAGCGATAAACCTCCAAGGGAGCGGCCGTCGAACTGACGCGAAACCGCTGGCTGGGAACGACTTGAAAAATATCCCCCGCGCGAATGTAATCAATGCACGTCCCCACCGCTTTGGCGAACGATGCCCGCGTGAAATTCGATTCAATCTCAAGCGGCTGCTGGGGTTGACCTCCGACATCGGCCATCGACGGCGTTGGTAACGGCTGACTGAGTTGGGCGACGACCTGATCAATTCGCTGGCAAGCAGCTTGGCGAGCCGCAGCGGGTGAGTCGAAATCGGCCGGACGAGCCAGCGCCAGCACCGTCATCGTCTTGGTCACGTTGTCAAACGCGACCACCGTGTGGTAGAGCGAGAAATCAAAATCGGGTAGATCGCGGTCATCCTGCGGTGAATTAGGTAAAGCCTCCACATAGCGAACGACATCGTAACCGGCGTAACCGACGGCACCGCCGGTAAAGGGGGGCAGGCCCTCAAACTGGGCAACATCATGACTCAAAAAACGGCGAAAATGATCCAGTGGATCGTCGACCGTCACTTGTTGCGACTCACCCGAGGCAAGCGCAGTAATTTGCACTTGGTTGCCACGAGCGGCATAGCGAATCACAGGGTGAATGGCCAAAAAACTGAACCGGCCCACTTTCTCCCCCCCCACAACGCTCTCGAAGAGGCAAGCTGGCGAGCCGTCGTCGAGCAATTCGAACGCGCTCACAGGAGTCAGCCAATCGCTCAGCAGCTGCCGATAAACCGGAACATATTCGTGTTGGCTAGCCGCGTGGGCGAAAGTTTCCGGATCAGGCAGATGCATAATATTCGAGGGCTGGGAAGTGAAGCGAGGAGTCCAGTCACAGTGGCAAACTTAATCCTTTGCTGCCTCGATGTCAGCTGGTCGCATGGTTGACAGTCCAAGGGGCACCGATAGAATCGCTAAGCTTTGCAAAGAAGGCAAAGCAAGTTTGTTTTCTTTCACTAGTTTAGGGCAGTTGATCAGTCACGTCATTGCCCGCAAGCGTTGGGGTGTGCGCTGCCATGAAGTGCCAGCACTGTGAAAAGCCAGCCACTTTCCACATCACCGAGCTAACAGAGCCATCGGGACCACAGATTCTTCACCTGTGTGAAGAGCACGCCCGCAGCTACCTCTCCCCAGAGTCGTCCACACCAGCCGCTTCGGTGGCCACCGTGTTGGCGAAACAATTAAAATTAGGCCAAACCGCTGACGAACTAGCCAAGCTCGATCAGCAAGAGTGTCCGGTCTGCGGAATCACCTTTTTTGACTTTCGCAACGCTGGCCGATTGGGGTGTCCGTATGATTACACGGTCTTCGAAAAAGATTTGATCCCCCTGTTGGTGAATATCCACGACGCCCAAGAACACCGAGGAAAGCGTCCTAAACGGATCGCCCCGTCGGCCGATCGCCAAGCTGAATTAATTCGCTTGCGGAGGGAAATGGAAGAAGCGATTGAGCAAGAGAAATACGAGCGGGCATCCGAAATTCGTGATCGGCTGCAAGAATTGGAACGCGACACGCCAGACGCCCAGTAGAATCAGGAAATTGCAGTGCAGGCAAACGGGGAACTCAACGAATTGGCCGGTCGCTGTGGCGAATGGTTGCGGGGGACGGGTCCCGAGTCGGACATCGTCATCAGCAGCCGGATTCGACTCGCGCGGAACTTGGCCGAATACCCGTTTGTGCGGCGAGCCAGCACGGAAGATCGCCAAGCGATCGAGCGGACCGTCCGCTCGCGAATGGACAAAATCGAAGGCTGGGAATCGGTTCGCTATATCGACGTGGCCCGGCTCAGCGAAGTCGATCGGCAACTGTTGGTGGAACGCCAATTGGTCAGTCGCGAGCTGGCCGATTCCGAAGGCCCCCGCGCCGTGGCGATCGACCCTGACGAACAGTTCAGCGTGATGATCAACGAGGAGGATCATCTGCGGATCCAGGTTATGCACAGCGGGCTCAGCCTCAAAGCGGCTTGGGAACAGATTGATGGACTGGACGATTTACTGGAAGGCTCAATCAGCTACGCCTTCCACCCTAAGTACGGCTACTTGACCGCTTGCCCCACCAACGTCGGCACTGGCTTGCGAGTCAGCGTGATGCTGCATCTTCCAGCCTTGGTGATCACCCGCCAAATCGACAAGGTCTTTCGCAGCTTGCAGAAGATCAGCGTCACGGTGCGAGGACTCTACGGCGAGGGCTCGCAGTTCATGGGAGACTTTTATCAAGTCAGCAACCAAATCACACTCGGCAGGAGCGAGCTGGAATTGGTCGAGCAAGTCAGCGAAGTCGTCCCGGTTTTGATTGATTACGAACGTCGCGCTCGGCAATTCCTGGTCGAACAGAGTGAGCAAGATTTGCACGATGACGTCAGCCGCGCTTTTGGAATTCTCTGCACGGCAAAGAAAATCAGTAGCGAAGAGACCATGTACTATCTCTCCAAAGTGCGAATGGGGATCAATCTCGGCCTGATCCCCGACTTGACGGTCACCACGATTAACAAGCTGTTCATCCACACCCAACCTGCCCACTTACAGAAATTACGAGGCCGTCTGTTGGGCACGGTAGACCGCAATATCGAACGCGCTTCCTATCTGCAAAGCCACCTCGGCAACGGCCCGGCTGAACTCAACTAGCAAAAGCCCGATTCGCCGACCACAAGAACTGGCACAGTTGTTGCTTCCCGCATCCATTCGCTGGCCAATTTGCCATTTTGGCAAATCAAAATCACCAGCATTGTGCGGCGCCGCACTGTTTTCGTTTCCTGTTCACTGTGGAGAGCAAACTGATGAATCGAATGCTACTAGGCAACCCCCGTTTTTTGCGAACCTTGGGCGGCATGGCAGACCTCGAGCAAGTCATGGATCGATTCCTGCGCGACGTTCCAGAAGGTTCCGATGCCGTTTTTGCACCAAGTTTGGACATTGCCGAACGGGAGCAGTCTTATGAGGTGACGGTTGACTTACCTGGTGTGAAGCCCGAAGACATCCGCGTCGAAATGATTGAGGATCGCCTCACAATCGCCGGCTCGCGGGAGTCGAAGCATGAAGAGAAGGGCAAGCAGTTCCATCGCATCGAGCGTTCCACGGGGGCCTTTTCTCGCACCGTGATCCTGCCCGCTTTTGTTGATTCCGACAAGATCGAAGCTTCCTACGAAGAGGGCGTGCTGCACATCTCCCTCCCCAAAGCGAAAGCCCACCAGCCACGGCGAATCCAAATTAACTCCCCCGGTGGCCAAAAACGCCAAGACGTCGAAACCGTAACATCCGGTGATGGCGAGCCGGCGAAGAGCAAAAAGTAGTGATTGCTCGCAGAAATTGTGAAATCCCATCTACGGAGAGGCGAGATCCAGTTTAGAATAGGAACTCCGGCGGCCCCTGATGGGCTCACCGGAGACTCCTTTTCTAAATTGATCACTGTTTCTGGGATGGCGATTTCTAGTGGCGGACGATGCGGAGCTGATCGAGGCTGCCCTCACCGGCGACCGGACTGCGTTCGAAGGATTGGTGCTTCGCTATCAAGATCGCCTCTACGCCGCCATGGTCCAAGTGGTGGGCTCTGCCGACGAAGCTGAAGATGTGGTCCAGGATGCTTTCGTCCGCGCATTCCTTAAACTCGACACCTTTCAAAACAACAGCCAATTCTTTACCTGGCTGTATCGGATCGCTTTCAACAGCGCGCTGAGCCGAATGCGACGCCGCAAAACGACCACTTCGCTCGATCAAGCGCGCGAAGCGGTGGGCGACGAACCGGTCGATCAAATTGCCGGTCCCGACGAACGTTTATTGCAACAGGAACGGGTGCAAATGGTGCAAAAAGCGCTCGGGCAACTCAGCCCCGATCACCGTGCCATCCTGGTGCTACGGGAAATGGAAGATCACGCCTACGAACAAATCGCCGAGATCCTCAACATCTCGATCGGCACCGTGCGGAGTCGGCTCAGTCGTGCTCGCAGCCAACTGAAGACCGTGCTGGAAGAACTCGAAGAAGCGGAAAACTCTCCGCAGCCGGCCCGCGATACCAACCGCCTTCCGTAAGACGGGGCTCCTGGCCCGTCTTGTTCAGATGGCTACGATTTGCTAACTGAGCAGCAAAGCCCTGGGGGTCCTGAAGTTGCTCAAGGAGATCGCGACAAGTGGCCGGTAATCGCCTCAACCTCACCAATGGCGGGGAACCTCCCGAAGAGCCCAGAAAGAGTCGTCCGTTTCTGGGCGCCCGCTTTGCCTGCTGCGGTGTCTACGCACGGATCTATCGCAACCGTCAAGCGACCGCCTACGAAGGCCATTGCCCCCGCTGCGCCAAACCAATCAAGATCCACATCGGCCCCGGTGGCGGTTCGGCAAGGTTCTTCGAAGTCAGCTGAGTGGGCTTTTAGTGCCGGCGGGGTTGTGCTGGGTGAGCTCGATTTGGTAACAGACTTTTTTCAACTTTTGCGGATCACTCAGGAGCGATGGTGCGGGCGTGCAAAGCGAATATAAAGTCAGCCGGTGTTCACGCCGTTGTCATTCGCTCGATCGCCCCCTGGCACCAGGCGAATGGTACTACTCGGTGGTCTCAGAATCAGCAGATGACTCCTTAGTGCGGATTGATATATCCGCCCAGGCCTGGAATGGGCCACCGGAAGGAACCGTGGGATGGTGGAAAAGCAGGATGCCGGAAGCGGGCCAGCGAAAATTGAAACTGGCTCCCGATGCGCTGTTGGTCGACCTGCTGAAACAATCCGAGCCACCTCCTTCAGCCTGCCCGCAACTCCCAGCATCACAAATTCACTTGGCCGAACTGGAAGACTTACCCGAGGAAGAACTGCCGGGGGAAGAAATACCGGAAGGCGAATCAGCAACTGGCGAGTCGGCCAGCGACTACCTTGCCGACGAACACGACGAAACGCTGCAGCTCGATCCACAAGTTCGCTATCTGCTGGCGCTTACGCTACTCAGGCGTCGCGCATTACGACAACTCGATTCACAACCAGAGCTTGCTTCCCAGGGCGACTCGTCCCTGGCCGACGCCAACGAGCAATCCTCGGCTCACGATCTGACGCCAGGCCAACAGACAATAGCGCTCGAGGTGATAGCCGACGGGACGATCGTGAACGTCGATCCGCAGCCAATCAGCGCCAAAGAGTTGGCCAAGATCAGCGACCAGCTGGCGGAACTGCTGTACTGCGAAGCCGACTGAGCGAACTAGCTGCCAACCAAAAATCTGCCAGCCAAAAATCTGCTAGCTCCCCGGCAACCGCTCGCCAGCGGCGGGGGACGAGCCAACGCTTGGCCAGTTGGCTGCTGGGGTTGTGCGTGCTGTGGGTTGCCGGAGGTGCGGCCTGCCACCAAAATCGACGGCTCGATCAAGTCGCCGCGCTGCCCGTCGTGCTGCCGGCCACACCCCAACTTGATGAAGTGATCGCGGCGGTCAATCGCAACGATAGCATTCAAAAAATGCAAAGCACTTCGACCACGATCGAAGTGCTCGATACCAATCTGCCACGCTTAAAAGCATCGTTGGCAATGGAGCGCCCCAACCACCTGCGACTGCGGGCCAGCGTCCCATTTTTAATGGGCAGCGGTTTGGATGTTGGCAGCAACGACCAATTATTTTGGTTGCGGTACCCAGAAGGCATGCAGCAGATGTTGTTATTTGCCAATCATGCTGAGTACGAGCAAAACATGATGACCGCTCCGTTGCCGGTGAATCCCAAATGGCTGATCGAAGCCTTGGGATTGGTGCACCTCGATCGCCAATTGGTCACCGAAGGTCCCATTCAGCGAGGCGACGGTACGCTGGAAGTTCGTTCCGACATGCCGACTGCCAGCGGAACCTATCGACGCATCTTGTTGATCGACGGTCAAGCTGGATTCATTCGCGAGCAAACCATCTACGATCCACGCGGACAACTGGTGGCAAACTCTCGCAGTGGTGATCACAGGCTCTATGAGGAACTGGGCGTGGTGCTGCCTCACAGCATTCGCATCCAACTGCAATCAAACATCGCCCCACCATTCGCCCTGCAAGTCGAAGTTGGTGATTACGTGCTGAACCAACTACTGGCCGATGATCCCCGCCTGTTTGAGATGCCTACCGACGGCTCCCAGCAAATGATCGACTTGAGCCGACCACTCGCGGTAGGCCCACCCACTGGCTTACCCCCCGCCGCGTTACCGCCGACCGGCTATGTTCCCACCGCTTCACAAGCTCCGCCGCTGCGCCGCTAGGCGACATTACTGCCCGATGCAGAACAGAAACTCGCGGCGCTCATCCCCCTCGCGGACTCCCATTCTCGCGTAGACGCGACCTCCAACGATGGTCGGCGTGGCGAAGGCGTCATCACCCAACGGGTTCTCAGCTAGTTTTTCAAAACCCTCGGGGCTGGCGCGAAAGACAAACGTCGTGCCGCGTTCGTTGGTGGCGTAAATGCGATCCCCCACCAGCACAGGGCTCGCTGTGAAATTACCACCCAGCCTGGCCTTCCATTGTGGCGCCCCGGTGGCGGCTTCCCAACAAGCTGCAACGCCCGCATCCAGCACCGCGTACAAATATCCCTTATCGATCAACATCGAGGGAACGTAGATGCGATCTCCCGTCTCCCAAGCAACCTTGCCGCTGCCGTCGGCTTTGATGGCTGCCAAGTGATTCCGCGGGTAACCCCCGCTGCTGTAGATCAATTGCCCATCGGTAACGGTCGACGTGACGCACTCGGTCGTGGCCCCTGCAACCTCCCATAAAACTTTGCCCGTCTCGGGATCGAGCGAGGTGACCAAGTCGCAGCCGATTATGATCAATTGCTCACGGCCGGCCGCTTTGACAACGATTGGTGAAGGATAATTCGGAGTCATCGGACGCGAGTGACGCCAAACCTCTTTGCCATCAGCACGATTCAACCCGACAATCGCCCCGCCACCTTTATTATCGGCCGACACCAAAACTAAGTTGCGGTGCAGAATCGGCGACGAACCATAACCTTGATGGAGCACATATTTGCTGATCGGTCGCTGCCATAACTTTGTGCCATCGAGAGCGAGTGATGTGGTGTAGACCGTACCATCGTTGAGAAAATTGACAAACAATTGCTGGCCGTCACAGGCGATCGTTGAGGAAGCTTGCGAAGCTTTCTCGTTCTTCTCCATGATGCCGCCTTGGTGCACGATCGCCTCCCAACGTTGATCGCCCGTTTCGCGATCGAAACAGATCACCGTCTGGACCTCCCGACTGCGGTCTGCCGTGGGCAGATAGATTGAGTCCGCCACGATTGTGGGTGAACCATGTCCTCGTCCCGGCACCGGTACGGCCCACAAAACTCCCTCCTCCTTGCTCCATGTCAAAGGTGGCGACTGGTCGGCAGCGGCATGTCCATCGAGCCGTTGCCCACGCCACCCCGGCCAATCAGTCGAAGACAAAGCAGTCGCCGTCGGTGCCTGGGCAACCGACACGCAGGGAGTGAGCAAAAGGGATAGGCAAGTCATGCCAATCATGTGAACAGGAAGACGATATTGCGGTTTCATGTCAATCGAGGCTTCGGCAGGAAGGATGGGGCAGGTTAGGGATATTGAGATCCCGCCCCATTGTCCATCAACACCCAACCGGCTGCAATAATCAACACAGAGCCGAAATAGCTTTCACAGCAAGCGTTGCTCGAAAGGCACACTGCAATAACTGGCGACGATCGCGACGCCGCATATCAGCCACCGATAGTTCGCTTGCTCTTCAAGTAACTGGCGCAAACGACTACCCCCAGCAACCCCGCACCGGCGATGTCGATCAGCGAAAATTGCGTGGGGCCGAGCGTGGCTTGATCGGGATAGAGCGAACAGGCGGCGGCGGCAAATAACACGATCCGCCAAGGCCACGATAGGGGGCTGAGCAGGTAACCTGCCATCCCGGCGGCCAAGGAGAGAATCCCAATCACGGCGGCCACCACGGCTAACACCACGCTGAGGATCGCCGGGCTGCTGCCGTCGGCAGACATCAAACACAGCTCCGGACGATAGACAAACATGTAGGGCAAGGTAAAACCGACCAAGGAAAAACGAAAAGCGGCCAAGCCGGTTTGCATCACACCCGAACCGGCTATCGAGGCGGTCGCATAAGCGGCCAAGGCTACGGGCGGCGTGACCATCGCCATCATGCCAAAATAGAAAATGAACAGGTGGGCCGCCAAGATCGGCACACCCAAAGCCGGATCGGCAAAGACCGGTCCAATGACGGTCGCCAACAGCAGATACGAGACGGCCGAGGGCAATCCCATACCCAAAATGATCGAACAGCCCATGATCGCTAGCAAAGCCAAAAAGAGGCTGTTGCCGGCCAACGGAATAATGGCTTGCGGCACCCCCGTGCCAATCCCGGTCCGCGAAACCAACCCGATGATGATGCCCACGCAGGCGGCCGCCACGATCAACGGAACGCCACCTCGCCCCGAGGTGCAAAAACCATTGACGATCATCCCGCGCCAAGCTGGCACCAGCAGGCCCGCTAACAGCGTCGCCGCCATACCCCAAATCAAGGCATCAGGCCAAGTCGCTGCGACTGCGATCAATTGCCAAGCCAGCAGCGAACTGATCGCCCACACTAACAACGCCGCGACCCGCTGCATGAAACTGGCTGCCGTCCGCGGATTGATGATGATCATCACCATCACCAACGCCAGGGAATATGTCACCGAGCGGAAAGGCGAATTACCCGCCAGCAGAAACATCATCAAACTGCCCAGCGCGCCAAAGAAAGTGATCCCTTCCAAACTGATCACCTTAGCCGGCGCGGCGTCGGCTTCCACTTCACTTGTGTACGAGCTTGCCCCCTCCACAGCACCGTCTCTACCTGTCCCGCCAGCTTGCGACTGGGGTGACATCGCGGCCAAAATCTCATCCGTATCAGGCGACTCTCCGCCACTCTCCGCAGCCGCCTCAGCGGGCCGCGCATCAATTCGCTTGGCGTAAAAATGCACCAGCAAAAAAATCGAAAGGTAATATAGGATCGCCGGAATCAAAGCCGCCTGGACAATCTCTAAATAAGTCACCGGGGGTGTGCGATTAATGATCTCCAACATCATGTAAGCACCCGCGCCCATCACGGGCGGCACCAGCGCGCCGCCGGAAGATGCGGCCGCCTCGATCCCCGCGGCAATATGCGGCCGGAAGCCGATGCTCCGCATCAATGGAATCGTAAAGGTGCCAGTCGTTGCCGCATTGGCAACGGCACTACCCGACAGTGAACCCATTAACCCGCTGGCCAACACGGAGACTTTGGCCGGTCCCCCAGCTTTCTTGCCAAACAGACGTGTCGCCAAGGCGATGATATAGCCGGTCGCCCCGCTGGCTTCTAAAAAAGAACCAAACAACACGAACAAGAAGACATACTTAAACATGACGCCCAGCGCCGTGCCAAAGACACCTTCAGTTCGCAAATAAGTTTGGCCAATCAGATCCCCGACATCTTGTCCACGGTGCGGAAACAGCCAATCGGGCAACTGCTGGGCCACGCTTTGATGGGCATAGATGACGAACAACAGCGCCAGAATTGGTAACGCCCAGCCGATCGAGCGGCGAGTGGCTTCGATCACCAACAACAAACCGATGCCGCCGATGACCAGATCGCGGGTCTCATAAATTCCCGCCCGCTGGCCCAACTCGGCCCCGTTGTACAGCAAATAGCCGCAGCACACGACGGTCAACAGGATCAACGTCCAGTCGATTACCATCGCCAGCGTCTGGCCAATCCAGCGACCGCCGGTGGGGAATAGCAGAAAGCATAAAATCAGCCCCGCGCTGGCGAACAGGGCGAGGCCTTTCAATGGCGAGAGCTGAGAAAAATTGACTTCCAACAGCACGTAGATAGACAACGCGCCGGAAATAGCGGGAATCAACCAGCGACGAAGCCCACGATCCGCAGGTGCCGCAACATCGATCTCACTCATCACTCACCGCGTCACCCAACGGTGCTTCGGTATCATCATCCGTAGCCCACAGCCCCATTTCTTGATAGTAACGAATCGCGCCGGGATGAAACTCCGTACCCAGATCATTGGCGACCGTTTCTGGCTTGATGCCCTTGGCAGCGCGGTGCCGCTCGGCGATCTGTTCGCGATTCTCATAAACGCGTTTGGTAAACTCATAGACCAAGTCATCAGCGACGCTAGCATGCGTGATCAAATGGGCCGAACCGACATTCAGGCTCGGCTGGTCATCGGGCAAGCCGGCGTAGGTGCCGCCGGGGATCATGGCCGCTTGAAAGAATGAATACGACTCAATCAGTTTCTCGCGAGCCGCAGCATCGTAAGGAATTAATTTAATTGGGTTGGCCTGCGCCATTTGGGCCAGTGCCGGATTGGGAATCCCGCCCCCAATCATGGCCGCATCGACAGCCCCATCACCGAGCAAATCGACGGCGCTCTGTTGGCTGCCGTAGCGAGGCTCAATATCTTCAATGCTGAGCCCGTGGGCTTGCAAGATCGGATTCACAAAGTACTCAAAGCCGGCCCCCTCGGGACCGAGGAACACGCGTTTGCCACGCAACGAGGCGATATCCTCCAGACCGGAATCAGCCAGCGTGACAAACATGGCGATGTTGGGAAACAACGTCATCACGGCCCGCGCCTCATGAGCCTGTTCCCAATCACCCTCGCCACGAACAGCAAAATAAGTGATCGACGAATTGGACATGGCAAATTGCATTTTCCCTTGCGTCAGCAAGCGAATGTTCTCCATCGATCCGCCGGTCGCCTCGGCGCTGACCCGCCAGTTGGCGTCGCCATCTTGATCGTTGACGACTTCGCAAACCGCGCTACCCACCGTGTAAAAAGCGCCACCCACGGGAGCCGTGCCCACGCTGATGAACTGACGCTCGCCACCTCCTTCGCCACGGCTGCAGCCGCTGAGCAAGGGCGCAAAAATCAACAACAGGCCGAATAAAACTAGTCCAACAGCAAACGCGCGACGCATTAGGGGCTCGATAACATTCGGGGCAGGGGAGTGGAGCGCGAGCGGCAAAACATCCGACGAACCCCCTCACGGTTGCTCACCGAAACATTTGCTCACGTGCGACTTACCCACGCGGAGACGACTTCGTGCACCTCTGACGATACCACGAACCGCCAGCGTATCCAAGTATCCGCATCCAAGTATCAATCCCCGCTAGCCCTTTCGCTTCTGATAGATGGCCGTCAGCAGCGACTCGACATCCTTGAATTTTTTCGTGCTTTCCAGGGCCTCATCGATCAATTGACGGGCGTCCGATTCGCTGTGCCCCAGTGCCAGCAGGGCATCGAAAGCATCACGTGCAACCGAGCTGGTAACGTCTTCTGGGCCAGTCCCGGCAGCCGCCCCGCGCCCCACCATCAGGGCAAATCGAGGCATTTTCCTCCGCAGCTTAGCGATAATCCGCTCGCTGGTCGCCGGTCCGATGCCGGGCAACGAAGATAGCCCTTTGGAGTCTTGTTCCTCAATCATGACGGCCAATTCCTTCACCGGCCGCACCATGGCTCGCAACGCTTTCTTGACGCCCACGCCATCGACGCTGCAAAACAGCTCAAAAAACTGACGCTCCGGCTCGGTCAAAAAACCGACCAGCCGCGGTGTCAAACGCCCACCCTGGGCGGCGTTTCCCTCCAGAAAATCAATGGTGTACATCTTGGTGACTTGACCAAGCTGTGGTTGCAATTGACGACGGACGTAATCGGGCACCAACACCTCATACTCGTAAGGTGGAATATCGAGTGTGGCGGCATCTTCATCGAGTGCCAACAGCTTGCCAGAAATCTTCGTGATCAAAGTTATCTCGCCGTTATATCGCCGCGAATTTAGAAAAATAGTGACCGCAAAGGGCAATCGCCAAAGCATCCGCCACGTCGGGCGGGTCAGGTTCGGTGGCCAAGTTAAGCTGCAGTTTGACCGCCAGCTGCATTTGAGATTTTGGCGCGCGGCCGTTACCGGTGAGCAACTTTTTTACCCGCGTCGGCTCGTAGTGTTCGATCTCCAGCCCGGCCAACTGGGCATTCAAACAGATGACCCCGCGAGCGTGCCCCATCAAGATCGCGGTCCGCGGACGTTCGTAATGTGAAAACAATTGCTCCAAAGCCATCCGGTCGGGACGGAGCGACTCGATGATCTCCAGCAGACCTTCGTGCAGTTCGGCCAACCGGCTGGGGAGCGACGATTTTGGCTTGGTGCGAATCACCCCCGCCTCCACCAGTCGCGCGCCGTTGCCGTGCGACTCGATCACTCCGTAGCCGCAAATATTCAGCCCCGGGTCGATTCCCAGTATGCGTGTCATCAGATCATCATCCTTGATCATCCATTTTTACTTCGTTTCCCAAGTGGTGCCAGCTTTACCGTCGAGCAAAGCGACACCGATTGCCGACAGACGATCGCGAATCGCATCGGAGGTGGCAAAATCTTTATTCGCGCGTGCTTCCTTCCGCAGCTCGATCAGCAACTCCATCAATTGCCCGACCATCTGAGCGCTGCTGTCGTCATCCGAGGCAGCCGTCGGTGGAGCTTTGGCAAACAAACCTAACACCGTCGTTAACTCACGTAACAAGGTGCCGCCGACGACAAGCGTGGCAACGCCTGGCGCTTCGGCGTCAGCTCCCTCGGCAAGTCCGTTGGCATCCACGTGACGGTTGAGCGTTCTCAACATGTCAAACAACACGCTAATTGCCGCGCCGGTGTTGAAATCATCATCCATCGCCGCCAAAAACTTCGCCTGCTGGCTCGCCAACTCGCTCAACGTGGCATCCCCGGCTGCCTCGTTGATGCACGACTCGGTGCGCCACCGGGGGGCAACCAGTTGATAAAAATCAGTGCCGGTGATCGATTCAAAGCGCGTAAAGAAGCGATAGAACGACTCCAGTGAAACGCCCGCCTCCTGCAGTCCCTCATCACCAAACACGATCGTGGAACGGTAGTGAGTGCGAAGCAAGAAGAACCGAATTCGCTCTCCTGTGTGCTGACGAATCAAGGCTGCCAGCCCACCGGCTCCCTTGCTGCGGCTGATCTTACCGGCTGTCAAAGCTTCCACCGACTCCTCACCAGCCAATTCAGCAGTTGGCGTCTCAGCCTCTGCCGCGGCGGTAGCTTCCACAGCGGCACGATCCGAGCGACCACCCACTTTACCCGCCGCGCCGGCTCGCATGAGGCCGTTATGCAGCCAATACTTGACCATCGGCGCGCCGTGACAGCAGCTGCTCTGGGCGCGTTCGTTTTCGTGGTGCGGAAAGACCAAATCGAGCCCGCCGCCGTGGATATCAAACGTGTCGCCCAAGTAATAGTGACTCATCGCCGAACATTCGATGTGCCAACCGGGCCGCCCTTCGCCCCAGGGACTCGACCAACTTGGCTCGTCGGCTTTGGCCGATTTCCATAAGGCAAAGTCACCCGGCGAGCGTTTTTTAGCAGCCGCGCCACCACCCTCACCTTGCATTTGCTCGAGCGAACGGTTGGAGAGCTGGCCATAGTTGGGGTCGCGAGCCACATCGAAGAACACATCCCCCTCGCTGGCGTAGGCGTAACCTTTCTCAACCAGGGTTTCAATGAACCGAATGATCCCGTCCATGTGGTCGGTGGCACGGGGCAGATGATTGATTTGGTTGACGCCCAATTCTTTCAAATTGGCCATGTAATCGGCTGTCATTTCCACAGCGATCTGGCTCATCGGCACCCCCCGCTCACGCGACTGGCCGATCAATTTGTCGTCCACGTCAGTGATGTTGACCACCCACTCGACATCGAACCCCGAGTAGGTCAAATAACGCTTGATGGTGTCGAAAATTACCGGCCCGACCATGTGGCCGATGTGCGCTTCCTTGTAGACCGTGGGCCCGCACAGATACATGCCCACATGCTTGCCACGCAGGGGCACAAACGGCTCCTTGGTTTTAGACAGCGTGTTATAGACACGAATTTCGGGCAGAGCTTCGGTGGAACTGGCCGAGCGATTGGCTGCCGGTGCGGTACTCATGATTGATAATCTTCCGTGGCTGGATACTTCCGTGAAGGTTTGAGGATGTTGGCGATTATAGGGGAATCGGTCGCCACAGCAAACAGACGACTCGAGCCTCAATCGCCTCATGCCGACCAACCGGGCCGACCTGCTCACCCGTTTTCCCCTTGAGCCCAATTTGCTCGGCTGACAACTGGGTAATTTCGGCAATTCGTTGACAAATCAGCTCAACGTGGGGGGATAGCTTTGGCAGCTGAGTCAACACCACGCAGTCCAAATTGATAACTTCCCAACCAGCCTCGCGGACGCGATCGATGGCGGCTCGCAAAAATTCTGCACTGTTCCGCCCACGGTTTTCAGCTACCGTATCAGGAAACAAGCGACCAATGTCACCAAGTCGCGCGGCGCCCAACAGCGAGTCGACAATGGCGTGCAGCAGCACATCGGCATCGCTGTGGCCAATGGCGTGCCACTGGGACGGAATGTCAATGCCGCCCAGCCGCAGCGGCCCACCATCACCGAGCCGATGCGTGTCATAGCCGAGCCCCACGCGAATTGCCGGTGGCTGCAAAGCCGCCTGTCGGTCGCTGCTAGCCGCCTGCCGGTCGCTGGGGATTGCCCTTACAATCTGTCCATCTTCGTCCATTATCCACCAATCCATACCGGCCGCCATGCCGATCATCGAGGTCAAGAATCTAGTCAAATCGTATCGTGTTTATAGTAAACGCGAGGGTTTGGTTAACAGCATTCGTGGTTTATTCCATCGCGAATTTCGTGATGTGAACGCTGTGCAAGGCATCAATTTAACGGTCGAACAGGGCGAATTCGTGGCCTTTCTCGGCCCCAACGGGGCGGGCAAAACGACCACCCTAAAATTGCTATCCGGCGTGATTAACCCGACCAGCGGCTCGGCCCAAGTAATGGGTTACACCCCCTGGGAGCGAACCAACGCCTACCGCCGGCGATTCGCCCTGGTAATGGGTCAAAAAAATCAACTTTGGTGGGACTTGCCGGCGCAAGAATCGTATCGTCTGCACCAACAGATTTACGGCATTGCCCCCGAGGAATTTCGCCGCTCGCTGGATGAATTAACCGATCTGCTCGGAGTTCGCGACTTGCTCGGCCAGCCGGTGCGGGAGTTAAGTTTGGGCGAACGCATGAAGATGGAGCTGATCGCCGCCTTGCTGCATGGGCCCGATGTGCTGTTTCTCGACGAACCGACAATCGGTCTCGATGTGATCGCCCAGCACCGGATTCAAAAGTTCCTCCGCTACTACCAAGAAAAACGGCAGATCACCATCCTGCTGACCAGTCACTACATGAAGGATATCGCCGCCCTCTGCGGCCGCGTGGTGATCATTGCTCAAGGACAAATCAAGTATGACGGCTCGCTGGCTGGGGTGATCGACAAATTCTCCGGCAGCAAAGTCGTAACGCTGCAGTTTGCCACCGGCGACCAACCGGGCGACCTCAGCCACCTGGGCGAAGTGCTTGACACGAATTGGCCCAAAGTGCGGCTGAAAATCTTGCGCAGCGATGTGCCCACGCGGTTGGCCACGGCGCTCCGCGACTATCGCCTGGAAGATGTCTCCGTCGAGGATCCGCCGCTGGAGGATGTCATCGCCGACCTGTTTTCCCAAGTCGACGGTTCCCAAGTTAAGGGTTCACGCGTCGAGGTGGCGAAAGCATGACCACTCCGGCGGCAAAACTCAGTGGACCAGGCCACCGCATGAAAACCTGGTGGATGATTCTGCGCACCTCGCTGGAGGAACGGTTGGCCTATCGGGGCGACTTTGCGCTCGGCACGCTGATGCGGTTCCTGCCGATCATTACCCAGATTTTCCTGTGGTCGGCGGTCTACGCCTCGGTTGGCGACAGCTTGCAGTCCGATGTTCAAGAGTCGAGTCAGGCGGGTGGTACGCAGGTCGTAGCCGAGAAGGTGGAGCGGAGGAACGGACCGGCTGAAGCCGGGACACCAGCGCAAGCCGCGGGTGACGAGGTGGGGCTGGGAAACCGGCCGGCTGAAGCCGGGACACCAGCGCAAGACACGGGTGACGAGGTCGAATTGGGCGGATACACCCTGGCCGGTATGGTGGCTTATTACTTGATCACGATGATCGGCCGCGCTTTCAGCAGCATGCCGGGTTTGGCCAGCGGTATTGCTAGGCAAATTCGTGAAGGTGAAATCAAACGCTATTTGATTCAACCCGTCGACTTCGTTGGCTTCCTGATGCTGCAACGTGTCGCTCATAAAGTCGCCTACTACACGGTGGCAATCTTACCCTTCGCACTAGTCTTCTTCCTCTGCCGCGGCTATTTCACCAGCGGCTGGCCCCCCGCGCCCCAGTTCCTGGCCTTCCTGGCCACGCTGGTGATGGGTTTTCTCATCGGCTTTTTCCTCGAAGCCACCATCGGCATGATTGGATTCTGGTTTCTCGAAGTCAGCTCGCTGCTGTTCATCTACATGCTGTTCAGCTTCTTCCTCAGCGGCCACATGTTTCCCTTGACCCTGCTGCCCGACAGCATCGAGTGGTTTGTCCAACTGCTACCATTGAAGTACTTGGCTTACTTTCCTGCGGCCGTGTTTCTGGGAAAAATCCCCCCTGAAGAGCTGCCGCTCGAACTGGCCATCGAGGCGGCTTGGCTGCTATTTTTCATTTTCACCTGCCGCTTCAGCTATGCGGCCGGCGTGCGACGTTACAGCGGATATGGAGGCTAGACCAGCATGCCCGACGACCCGTTCGCAAAGCCCACCAACTCCAAGCCCACCGAGGAATCGGCCAGACGCGCCGGCCCCGATTACCTGCGCGTCTTCTTGACCTTCGCTAGCAACAGTTTGATCCGCGACTTAACCTTCCGCACCAACTTTATCTTCCAGTGCCTGACCAGCGTTTCCTGGACTTTGATGAATGTGGGTTTCTACCTAATTGTCTTTCAATATACGCGGTCGATCGGAGTCGATACCGGCTGGCGTGAGGAGGAGTTTTTTCTCTTTCTGGCGACGACCTGGTTTATCAACAGCTTGGTGCAAACCTTTTTCATGCCTAACGCTGAAGAGTTCAGCGAGATGATTCGCACGGGAGGACTCGACTTCGCGTTGCTAAAACCGATTGACACCCAATTTTTGATCTCATTTCGACGCGTCTCCTGGAGCAGCCTCTCTAACTTTGCCGCCGGACTCGTGATTGCCATCATCAGTCTCATCCGGCTCAGCCAACGCGAGGTCGATCCGCTAACGGTCGGGCCGCTGACGGTGCTGCTCTATATTTTTTACGTCGCTTGCGGCGTGGCCATCATGTACAGCTTGATGATTTGTTTGAGCGCCACCAGCATCTGGCTGGGGCGCAACCAGACGTTATATGATTTTTGGTTTTACATCACCAACTTCAGCCGCTATCCGATGGAAATCTACCAACGCGGATGGGGCTGGGGATTGTGGGGGCTGTTTACGTTTGGGATCCCCGTGCTGGTGGTCGTCAACGTGCCAGCCAGAATCTTGGCGCAACCATTAGAACCTCGCGCCTGGTGGGAATGGCCGCTGGCCGGGTTCGCCATCGTGGCGACGTTGGGCAGTATCTTGGCTAGCCGCTGGGTCTTCCAAACCGCGCTGCGGAGCTACCGCAGCGCGAGTTCCTAACAGGCCACCAAAGTCTCCTTTCGCTCCGCCGAAAGTTCCAGCAAAGTCTCCTTTCGCTCCGCCGAAAGCTCCACCAAAAACCACCAGGGCCCAGAGCGAAAGTGAAAACGCCGCGATGCCCCAGGGCCTTACAGCCCCAAAACCTTGGGCCCCTGCTGGAAAACCACGTCCACTGGAATTCCCAATTGGCTGAGCCGATCAAGGTCGCCCTGCAATTCTGGATTGATGACAGCCATTTCATCGACGAACGTTTTAGCCGCTTGATAGTCGCCATCCCCCTGCAAAGTTAACAGCCGACGAGTCAACGCTTCGATCGCCCGCTCCATGCCCTCGGGATTGACGCGATAGCGACCATCGTCTTGTCGGGTAAAGGCGCCCTGTTCTTTGAAGAAGTTAAAACGGATCATGTTGGCTTTGCCGTGAGCGCTGCTGGCTCCAAACCGCACCGAGCGAAAAATACCCGCCATGAAAGTGACGTAATAGTCCATAATATCGACATCCGGCAGCTCGCCACTTTCGATCAACTGCGAGACCATGAACAGCCCCAAAATATCAGCCTTGCCTTCTTCCAGACTGCTGGCCGTATCAAGCAACGCCTCGCGCACGCTCCCCTTGTCGGTGATCGTATATTTAATTCCCAACCCGTGAGCCACTTCGTGGAACATGGTGTTGGCGAAGAAGGCATCAAAAGTGACATGCTCTCGCTGCTCAGCGACCAACAGCGTGTCGGCGATCGGCTCCATAATCTTGTCGAACTTGGCCCGCATGGCGTTCTTTAATTGCAAACGCCGAGTCCCTTTCTGCAATTGCACTTGTTCATCATTAGGCAGATTAATGGCAATGGTTTTCGAACCCGCGTTACAATCGCCCGCATAGTAGACTACGTCATAAGCGTTCAGATCGGAGTCCGAACCGGGGGTTTCATTCTTATAAGCCTGATCGACGGGTAATTTCTTTTGCAGATCGGGCAACATGCTGGCGTACTTTTCTAATCGTTTACTCCAAGCAAGATCCTTGACCAACACGTAACACTCATAAGCCGCTTTGTAACCGAACAGTTTGTCTTCATAAGTTTCAATCGGACCGATGACAACATCCAGATGGTTATCTTTCATATCCATCCACAGCAAATCACTGGCTTGATATTCATCGCTGCGAAGCGCCTCGGCGCGAGCCCGCAGATAGGTTTTCAGAGAAGCCTCGGGAGCCAAATCGGCGGCCTCTTCGAGTAACTTGGCCGCTTTCTCAATTTGCGGAGCGAAGGCTTCGTGATACGGAACTGCCTTGAGTTGTTTGCCGTCGCGGCGCACCAGGGTGTAAAGACTCTTCAGCGCGTCGGCCTGGTCGGGATTCGCTTGCACGTAATCGGCAAATCGCTGGGCTGTCATATTTGGTGGATAAAATCGCGCCCCCAACGGTTTGGCTGGGGTCCCCGCCACGAATGGTTTGTCGCCATCCAAGCGATCCCAAGGACCATAGTTGATTTCCGCAAACCGCCGAATGTCAGGATCCTCAATCGAATTGAGCAGCTTGGCTTTGTAGCCATAAGCCTGCTTCCAAAACAGGATATCCATCTGCCGGGCCGCTTGGATTAGCAGCTTGATCATGGCACGCTCGTCCTCGCTGAGCGTGTCGGTGTCGATCGTCAGGGGAACGACCGCATATTTGCCAAATTTCGTCGCGGTTTCCTCAGCCGACGCGTTGTTGGGAATCGCAGCCCAACAAGTCACAACCATGGCCAGCAACCAACTAATTCGCCTCATGAGCTCAATTCTCCAGCAGTGGTGTCAGGATCGAAGATAGCCCCTATCGTACTCCACCTGACGTCGCCAGCGTAGAAGTCAGAAAACGTGCACCAATTCGCACACTTGCGCCGCCAAGGCATCGCGCAGCCAATTCCGAACGGGCTCCAAATGCTGGGCGTAGCCGACGCGGAATTGGGGTGTCTCCGCGGCAACCTGCATGGCTGCCGGTCGCCCCGCCTCGACCAAAATCGAACCCGACGTGCCTGGCAGCAGCCGATTATCAGGCTCCCCGCCAGTCTGATCTGCGCCATTCTCGTCCGCGGTATTCTCCACGGTGAAACGAATCAGCTGACTGAGATTGCCCAGACCGGCAATCGTATATTGCGGCAAGAGCATGGAAAACTGCCAACGTGTGACTCGCCCATTCTGATAAAGATAGCCGGAGGCCGGGCGACTCAACCACCGCAAAAGTTCGACATCATCGACGGTCGACAAAGCGGCCACTCCCGGCTGCGGCAGCAAACCACTGAGCCACAGCCGATCACGTCCGGTCTCAACCAACATGGCATCGGGTCCGCCGGGAAGACGCCCGCGAGCGACCACCTGACCGGAGATCTCGGCCGGTTGCTCGCCACAAACGGTGCGTCGCGTGATTTTCAGATTGATGGTGTCGCTGGGCTGCGGGGAAGGGTGCCGAAGTCCGCTCAGCAAATGGGCCACGGTCAACAGCCCCCAATGCCAATCGTGTTTTCCGGGGCGAGCAAAATCTCGCTGCGGTTGCCGCAAATCGCTCCACCGCACAACCACCGCCGTGGTGGCTGTCCGTTGTCCAAATCGCACCGTCACGCCGCTGGCCCGAGGCGGACGAGCAGGCTCCACATCGGTTGTCAGCCGCAGCGCACGATAACGACCGCTGGCCGGATCGCGTAGCCGCACGACAACGTGTGCCGGTATCCGTCGCGTGGTCGCCAGCCGCTCTTTCTTTCGCCGCACTAAGAAACGCACCGACAAACGTTCCACCGCACAACGGCCAGCCACCTTGGGGCCAAACCCGATCGCCCAAATATTGTCCCGATCACGGGCCGCCACCCGCCGAATGACCGTTTGTTGGATGCGAGCCAGATCGGCCAACGTCAAGTCGCCACAATCGTCAACATCGTGGTGTCGCATGGTAGTGGCTAGTGGCTAGTGGCTAGTGGCTAATTCGCCTCGACAATCACTTGATATAAGAAACTGCCATCGGCGATATTGGTAACCATCTGCTTGGCTGCTGTTTGCAAAGGAGCTTGACTGAGCACGCTGGAGGTGGAAACGTTAACGAGCAACTGCCAAGTGGTCCCCTGTCGCTGCCAAGTAGCGGTCACTCGCTGCGTTTCCGGATAGATTCCCCGCAGCTGGCCAAGCAGGGACACTTCCAATTCAGCCGCCATCGCGTTGCGTCCTGATTCGCTGGTCACGATGCTCCCCGGCGAGTCCGTAAAAGTCCCCGGCGGTGAAATTTGAACTGCTGGTTGTTCATAACCCGGCTCGATACCGGCGGTTGGATCTGCGCTGGGCAACGTGCCTGGACGCGTCAGGCTGGCGCGGATCTCCGGCAATTGCTTGAAGACCATCCGTCCCTGCTCAAACGTGAGTCCGTACAGAGGCACCAGGGGATCGCCACAACATGCCTGCGCGCCGCCCCCAAACGTGGTCGGGCAACTCTCATAAGGCAGGAAGCCCAAGTAGCGAAAGCCATACAGACGTTTGCGTCCATCAGGCCCTTTGCCAATCACCGATTCATAATATCCAAGTGGCACATCGCTGGCGGCAACCTTGAATTCAATGTCGCGGTCCCCCTCGTCAACTTGTTTCCCAGTGGGAATCACGCTGCCAACGGCTCGAATGAGATCACCCGCAGCCCGCACGTTCTCATCGGTTTGACTGTCTAGATCCTGGCTGATTTCAGTCAGGTTCCAACCATCTTCGAGCTTGATGGAGACGTCGGCGATACCCCAGCCGGAACGCACATCGATGGCGTACTCTTCGGCGAAGTCGGGCAAGTACTCCAACGAGATGCTGACCAGGCTGGGCTGAATCTGGTTCGCGTCCCGACCAACTTGGACTTCCGCCGGGACCACTTTCAAATAGGGCTTCGGCCGATAGTAGCGGACTCCCTTAGCACGCGGGCCCGGGTTGGGTGTAACGCACACGCGAGGCGCACAACCCAACAAACCGATCAAAATCGAGAGGATCATCGCAACCAGGGCGATCCGTTGCTCATTCATATCTGCAATCCCTTGCCGGAGACCGGGTTAACACCCCCTATATCGGCAATTCCACCGACTCCAACTGCAAGGAATTCGCACCTTGACCGGTTCCCAACGATCGTAACGATTATCCGGCCAGTGAATGACTGGGGTCAACTGGTTCGGTAACCGTGCGGATGCGCTTGGTGCCAGCGCCAGGCGGTTTCGATAATCTGTTCGATGTCAGTGAACTGGGGCGTCCAATCGAGCAGGCGATTGGCCAAACTGGCGTCGGCGACCAATTCCGGGGGATCCCCTGGTCGACGTTGGCCGATCTGTTCGGGAATGGGATGCCCGGTGATGCGACGACAAGCGTCCACGATTTGCCGCACGCTGTTGCCCCGTCCGGTGCCCAAGTTGACACAAATACCGCGACCATCCTCCAACCGCTCCAAGGCTTTCAAATGAGCCTGTCCGAGATCATTGACATGCACATAGTCGCGAATGCAAGTGCCATCGGGGGTGGGATAATCGTCACCAAAAATCGTCACCGATTCGCGTTGCCCCAAAGCAACTTGCAAAACGATGGGAATGATGTGACTTTCCGGATCGTGATCTTCACCGATTTCACCCGAAGGGTCAGCACCGGCGGCGTTAAAGTATCGTAGCGCCGCATACCCCAGCCCATAGGCATGAGCGTAATCGGCCATCGCCCGTTCGATCACCAGTTTGGTGAAACCGTAGGGATTAATCGGATCCTGACGCGTGGTTTCGGCGATCGGGATCAGCTCGGGTTCGCCATACGTGGCGGTCGTGCTGCTGAAGACCAACCGCCGCACATCACAATCGCGCATGGCGTCGAGCAATTCCAAGGCGGCAATCACGTTGTTGCGATAATACTTGGCAGGATCTGCGACCGATTCTCCCACCAAGGCGAAGGCGGCAAAGTGCATCACTGCATCAATCTTTTGCTCTCGGAGTACCTTCCGCAGCAATTGCCCGTCAGCCACGTCCCCTTCAATCAAGCGTCCCGGGCGAACCGATTGCGGATGTCCAACGGAAAGATTGTCATAGACGAACACTTCGTGTCCGGCATTTTCCAAAACGCGACAGGCGTGAGAACCGACGTAACCAGCACCACCGACAACCAAGATATTCATACTTGAACTCATATATTCCCCACAACGGTTGCGATCCCTCATCAAACACTTGCCGCACCGGCAGCACGCCTCGTGCGTCGATAACGAAGCGTAGTTTAGAAATCTTAGAAAAAAAAGTGACCTTGCTAATTATGGCAACATGAATGCGGCAAACTAAATTACAACGTTTGCGTCAGGAGGGTCCGCCCAAGTCACCGAGCATCGCCCAGCGCTCGCATGTTGACGACTTCTTAGCCTACCTTCGCAACGAGTGCCATCTAGCACTTAACACGGTCAGCGCTTACGGCAACGATCTCAGCAAGTTTATGCAGTGGCTGGGCAAACGGCGCGTCGATTCGGTAACAATCAACGAACTTTCTGAGTATGTCGGCACTTTGGTCGACCTGGGCTTGGCTCCCTCGAGCGTAGCCAGAAATATTGTCGCGCTGCGTACCTTTATTAAATTCCTGCAGCTCGAAGGAGTGATGCTAGAAAATCCCGCTGACCTGCTAGTCACCAGTCGGATGTGGGAACGTGTCCCCAAAGTCCTTTCCCCGCGACACGTCGACGCCTTTCTCGCCGCCCCCCGGAAAACGGACAGCTTTTGGCAACGCGACAAAGCGCTGCTGGAGGTCTTATACGCAACTGGATGTCGAGCGAGCGAAGTCTGTCATTTGAGACTCCGCGACATTGATCTGGAGCAACGTCAGATTCGTTGCGAGGGGAAGGGGGGGAAACAGCGGATCGTGCCGCTGGGCCGGCAAGCGATCGCGGCTTTGCAAGTTTACCTGGGTGAGCTGCGCTCGAAGTTACTGAACGACCGGATCGCCACGCCTGACGAAGTGTTTCTCAGCAGGACCGGCAGACCGCTCGACCGCATCCAGTTGTGGAGATTAGTCAAACGTTACGCAGCCAGAGCGGGGATCGATCCGCAAGTCAGTCCCCACACGCTACGTCATAGCTTCGCGACTCACCTCTTGGCTGGCGGTGCCGACTTAAGGCTCGTGCAAGAAATGTTGGGCCACGCCAGCATCCAAACGACGCAGATCTACACCCACGTCGATCACTCGCGACTCAAACAAGTTCACCAAAACTATCATCCTAGAGCGTAGTAGAAGAGTGAAGAGTGAAGAGTGAAGAGTGAAGAGTGAAGAGTGAAAGATCGCGCCCGCTCACTTTTGCATTTTTCAATCTCCGTTAAATATTTTCCATTCTCCCGGCAACCAAGACGAGTTTGCCGCGCGCGAGGCACCCGCCTTTCGACCAGCAGCATCCACGCCCGTTACGTTGCTACGGCTCATAACGCTTGTCAATTGTTATAGGCGAGGATTTAACCAGGCTGAAGCTGCTAACTGGGATGCTGTCGGGTTGAGTTTGGAACTGCTAACCAAAACGCCGACGCCTGCGGCTGCGGGTCAAACGGCTAACGGGAACTGCTCAAAATTCTGTTTAAAAAACCTCCGCCCGCCTTGATGAACCGAATCGCATCTGCAACAGTATTGCACAACGGACTGTTGTGCTTTTGCGGATCGTGTACAAATCATCAAGGAACTGCCGATGAAACGTTTAGCTTACCTCGCCTTTTGCGGGCTCTTTGGGCTGGCGAACCCCGGAGCCGGTTCGGCCGGGGAAACTGCTAGATTGCAAGCACGAGTCTTCGTGCAGGACGAAGCGGGGGGCAAACTCCACTGGGCCGACATGGCTCGCTCGACCAATCCTGACCATCCGGCTCCCCAGCTGGTGAACTTGGGCGAAATCGAGGGTTTTCCCCAGCTTGATCCCGAATACCAGTCGCTGGTGCAAATGCGTGCGAGCGGCAAATATCTGCTCGTCGCCGTTCGCGATAACGACGATGGCGATTTCCAAAGCGGCTGGGTGCTGATCGATACCGGTGTCGACTACGAAGCTCATGATGATCATGGCCATTGGTACTACAAGCGACGGCCCCGCGTGATCGCCTCGATGCTGGATGATGCTCAGGGAAATCCGGCCCATGTCTACTGCTATGACGATGTTTTTTACATCGCCAATGACCGTAAAAACGGCTTCACTCGGTTGGACCCAAGCACCATAGGCGAAACCGATGATGCCTCGGCGATCAAGTCCAAAGCGGTGTTCTACTCGGGTGGTGGCGGGCACATTACGCTGGCCGCGGCGGGGCAGTTCGTGGCCAGCACCTGGATTGACCGCGAAGGAGATAATGCTGGCCGCGTCGACCTCTGGCAAATCAACAACGGGCCAGCTGGGGGCAATTCGGCAAGCAACATGCGGTCGCTGCAGTTGGAGTTCAGCGGGCTGCACGGAGCAACAGCCGCCGCCAACAAATTCTTCTTTGCCCCCAGCGATGGCGTCTGCTGGTTTCCCCTCGATAGTGCAATGATTGATGCCAATACGCCGTTATCGGTCCAGCACGTGAGCTTGGGCAAACAAGGCGACACACCGCTGCGGACTGGTGCATTTACGCCCATCGGCGACGCGGTCTTGTTGGTAACCGGCAAAGGGGATGCGACAACTTTGGGCATCATCGATGCGGCCGGGACATCTCCGCAGCTCAGCAAAGTTACCGTGCCGGTTCATGAAGAGAGTCGCGGTTTTGGACCGCTGGTCGTTAAACCACGTGGCCAATCGCCGCTGGCGATTTTGTTTCATGACCATGCTGCCACAGTCTCGGCCCCACACGTTGCCACTTTGATTCAACTCGATCCCAATCGCGACGGCTCCTTTGCCGACGCTGAGATCTTGAAGCAGATCGAGGTGGGCAAAAGCGACGTTGCCGGGCACAGCGGTCATCACGATCTGGCGGGAGACGCAGCGGGCAAGTTCGCTTGGTTCACCAACCCGGGTGATGGCACGATCAGCGTCCTGTCACTCGACCAACTCGAAGTCCTAGCCACTTATCCACTGCCCGGCAAACCGTCTCGTCTCCTCTCCGTGGGAGGCCCCGGCAGAGGGCCGCTTTACGACTCTAAATAGAGACTCCCAATAGTCCACGACGAACAATACTTAACCTACTCGGAAACGAATACAATGTTAAACCCAAAACAAAATCGCGACGGCTTTACTCTGGTGGAACTGCTAGTGGTGATTGCCATCATTGGTATTTTGGTGGGACTGCTGCTCCCCGCCGTGCAAGCGGTCCGCGAGGCTGCTCGCCGCATGTCTTGTTCCAATAATCTTAAACAATTAGCTTTGGCAACTCATAACTATGAATCGGCCTTCAGGGCAATTCCTGGTTTGACGGGTTCAAGCAGTTTTTCGCCGCAAGCTCGGATCCTGCCTTTTATTGAACAAGGCAACCTCAGCAATCTCATTAATTATGAGCTTCCGCTGTTGGTCGGTCCGCCTTGGCGAGCTCAATATAACCCGGCCCAGCGAATTGCGATTGAATCAGAGATTCCCACATTCTTGTGCCCCAGCGAAGCGGGGCAGACGCGCTTTCCAACCACCTTTGCCGATGGAACTCCGGGTTTCACCGGGGGTCTGAATTATATGTTCAGCTACGGCAGCGGCACGGCCACCAACTATGACGATCGTTACCGCACCGACGGCATGGTTTGGACAAATTCATGGGCCGGCTTCAATGACTGCACCGATGGGACTTCGCAAACCGTCTTGCTGGCCGAAACGGTCTTAGGGGACCAAATGTCTGGCAATGAACCCTCGTTGACTTTGCCGCACCGTCGAATTGCTAACTGGGGAGGGACAACAGGCAATACGCCACCCAATCCAGGTTTCCTACATGGTGGATCGCTGATTTTCAATCCAGACCTTAACGACGTCTTCCCAGCTTTGATTTCCTCATACCGCGGAAACCGTGGAGACTCCTGGATTCGTGGTGTACCATTTTCCTCCGTGATTAATGGCTATATGACGCCCAACAGCCGTATCCCGGACATCGGTATTCACGGTCGTGGATTCTATGCTTCCCGCAGTTATCATCCCGCCGGTGCCATGCACGCGATGCTCGACGGCAGCGTGACCATGTATAACGATACGATCGACCTGTTCGTCTATCGAGCACTGTTCAGCCGCAACGGTGGCGAGGTCATTCAGTTACCATGATGCGGATATGTGTTTTGACAGCCGCTGTGATCTGGATGACGTTCTCCGCAGGATGCTCGGAAGGTGGAGATCGTTCAACAGCCAGCGGCTTGACGGTTGTTGTTCAATACAAACAACAGCCGATCGCGGACGTACACGTGATGTTGCACGCACAAGCCGGTGGCCCCGTGGTCTTGGAAGGCTGGACGAAGATCGACGGCACGGCAGAGCTGAGAGTGCCCGCGGAAAGTAGTTTTTCCCCCGATCCCGCTGCGATCGAGTCGCTGGAGTTTTTGGTAGCCACGGACTCGATCAGCGACGGCGGCTGGAGCATCCAAGCCAAGTACACCGATCCCGCCCGCAGTGGATTAACAGTCAGCTTTGAAGTGGGACAAACTCAAGCCACGCTGGAACTGCCTGCAAACGCGGTAAAACCGCTGTGAGTTAGTGGCTAGTTGCTAGTTGCTAGTTGTTAGCGGAATCAGGTGTTGCATGAGTAATAGTTGATGGAAATTGAAAAATGCAAAAGTTAACACCTTCACTCTTCACTCTTCACTCTTCACCAGGTGTAACTCACTCCGCAACTCAGCCCCAGCAAGGACATATCGGCATGCTCGTCCGAGAGCGTGCCGACCCCTGACCACCATTCTGATTCCAGCCCCGCGGTGATTGTCAGACCGTCGCTGAGCGGTCCTTGCCCCCGCCAAGACAAAGAAACTCCGGCGGACACGATCGGCAGGAAACCAGCTTGCTCGGTCAGAAAACGAGTCGTAAACGGAGTCAGCAAATCGAGGTCCTCGGCGGCGGCCAAGCGGCGCTCGCGGGAAGCTAACAACAGCGAGGTGCGGAGGTTGGTGCCCCAACTGAATTGATCGAAGACTTGACGTTCGGTGGCCAAGCGGATGGTTGGTCCCAAGCCGCTGACCTGCTGACTCAGACCAGTCAAACCGGCCAGATCGCCCAGCTGATTGCGCAGTTCCAATTGATCGAAGCGATCGACCGCTGCGTGTCGAATGCCGGCGGTCAGCAACAAATCCCAGCTGCTCAGGCTGGCTCGCTTGGTGACTTCCAAATCGATCGCGTAAAGATCGAGCGAGGAGGCTGCGGAGAGCCGTTCCGCAGGTACCACGCTTGCTAAATCGACTCCGCTGATCGCTGGATGGGCGAGCTCGCCAAAGCCGTTTGCCGGAGGCTGTTCGGAGATGCCTTCCGCCGAACTGCTCAGCCGCCACCAGCTGGCTTGCAGACCGACCGCGGCGACCGTCTCATAGGCAAACCAAACGCGCGGCGCGGCGGTAAAATTGCGATCGAAATTGAGCTGCGTGATGCTGGCGTTGTTATTCACATCCTCCTCGGTGCGAATCAGTCCCACGTCAGCATTGAACCGAGGCTGGAGGAAGACCAGATCGGCGCCAGCTCGCCAACCAGGCGTCTGCTGGGGCGATTGCCCGAACGCTTGCGGTGCACAAAGACCTTGAACCAGCAGCGCAGCGGCCAGCAACAAGCCGTGAATTGATAAACTCTGAATCGATAAATTCTCAGCTAACAATCGCAAACCAGCCCGTCTCGAAGATTGTCCCGCCATCACTGCTGCTCCCCAACCAGAATTCGCGAGTAAGAGGTTGCCGGGCGGAAAAGTGCTCGAGGGTGGCACACAATCCGCTCACCGAGGGACCATCGGGAGTGGGGTGCTGCATGCGCCAGCCATTCCGGGGTTGCGTAATAATCCTGCGGTGCGGGGAGTGCACGTCGTGCCGCTCAGAGAAACTATGCGGGCACTTTTTCGCGGCGATGCTATTTGGGGCGATGCTACTCGGGGGGGATACTATTCGTGGCGATGCTGTTCGGGCACTGTGGGCGAGGCGGTTGGATTTTCCTGCGGATAGCCGTAGCGATCAAAATATTCGGCCCACCGCGAATGGATCGCCGCCTCATCGGCGGGCAGCAACGCGTGCTGGTTCACTTGATAACCGCGATGATGTTGCTCGATCCAAGTCTTCAGCGGCGCTTCCAGCGGCTCAAAATCGCCCAGATCGAGCTGTTGGTAAACTCGGCGGAGCGTTTGCTCGGGCTGAGCGACCAAGTCTTCGTAGCGAATATCGAGCAGGTTCTCCTGGGGAACGCTGTCGCGATCACGATGAAACGCTCGATACATTTTCTCGAAACAGCTGAGCACATATTGTTTGTCGGGCTCGGGGGTTGGTTTCTGCAGCCCCTGGGTGGCATCGAGCGACCGCCACATTTTCAGCGTCGAGGGAAATAAGCTGCGGGGATCGCGAGTGATATGCAGAAACTTGGCACCCGGAAAATGTTCGCTGAGCAGGCCAATCCGACCGGTGTGCGTGGGACTTTTCAAGACCACCCGTCCCGCCTGGGCAACCGTGATGGCTTTCAAAAACCCCTCGAGCCCTTGCAACCAAAGGCTCCTTTCCGAAGGGGGAATTTGCCGCAGGTCGAGGTAATCCAAATCGGGTATTTCGTTGCGTGGAAAGGCAATCCGGCGGTAAGGCGATGGTAAACCGAGGTTCATCAAGGCGAATTCGTCTTCCTGGGGTCGGTCCCAACCGGCGGCCACGTTGTCCATAGGTCGTTTATTGGGCAGCAGCCAACGGCCGAAATTCCGGAACAACCAGCCGCTGACCAAGAAGTGGCAGGGAGCGAAGCATTGATAGGTATCGGGACAAACCAGGCGGGGGTCGAGCATCAGCAGCTCGTGCAACAGCGTTGTCCCGCTCCGCCAATGGCCGATAATGAACAGGGGCGGGGCGGTCAGCTCGGTCTTTTGCAGTTTTTTCCCGAAGCGGATGCGTTGCCAAGTCGCTAAAACATCGTTCGCTGGCGTGATCAACGCCAAAATCATCGACATCGGCACTCGCGTGGGGGTGACGCGAAACCCATTTCTCCACATCAATCGCCACCAAGTCGCCGCCCGCATCCCATGCCAAAACCGTGGCGAGTAGGCGGGATATGGATAAACTTCGGCAGGAGACGCAGCAGATTGAGTGGGCACGGTTTGGCGATTCAAGGTGTGCGTAAGGTGCGAAATATGCAACAGCAACGTGCGAGCAACTGTGTCTGACCCCGCTTGCCACTAGCATAGTTCGGGCGCAGCGGTCGTTAAGGCCTAGGATTCGGTATAAGCTGAAAGCATGGACCAGCAATCAAAGTACACTATCGGGCCTGGTGACCAACTCGCTCCCCAGGCAAATAACTATGACTCCCTCCGCACCCGTATCGGGCAACTGCACAGGAGGGTGAGGCGATTGGTATGGATTCGAGCGATTGCCTGGTTGGTGATGATTCTGCTGGGCGTTCTGCTTTCCGCGGCGGCGCTGGATTGGTGGCTGCGTCCCAGCGGCTGGTGGGGACGCGGTGCCCTGACGCTGGGCACGATAGGCGGATGCCTGGCGGCATGCGGCTGGTTTTGGTGGTCGACTTGGCGGCGTCCGCTGAGCCTGATGGCGGTGGCTCGGCGGCTGGAGTCACTCTTGCCCGGGATGGGCGATCGTTTAAGTAGCGCCGTGGCCTTGCTTGAACAAGCCGAACAAAAGGCAAAAACGGGAGACCGCCAAGACGATCTCACCACCGCGGCGGTCAACCAAATTCATGACGAATTCGCCGCCGCCAACCCGGAGGCAAAAATCGATCGCTGGCCAGCGGTTCGCGGCGTCTTGATGGCCAGCCTGCTGGTGGCTGTGAGTTTATTTGTCTTGCTCTGGAATCCGGCGATCGGCTCACTGACGGCGCGACGCATTTTCTCGCCCACCGCCGAAGCCGCCTGGCCGCGCCGCAACCATTTGGTCCTGCAACCGCTGCCCGATCGCGTACACGTCGGCAGCCAGTTACAAGTCTTTGTCAGCGATCGCTTGGGGCCGCTGCCGGAAGACACCGAGATCTTATTTCGCTTGGCAGATGGACGCATCGAATCGCCACCGCTGCAGATGGTCGGCGAGGCGGGGACCAGCGTCTGGCCCGAGGTCCGCCAAAGTCTCTCCGTGCGAGCACGAGGCGGGGATGATGACACCATGCCCTGGCAAGAAATCGAAGTCACCTCCGCACCGCTGATCGAGTCGCTGGAAATTCGTCTGCTGCCCCCCGCGTACTCGGGGCTGCCCGAAGTCACCGTCACTGACCCACAACTGCGAGTGCTGGTCGGGACGACGCTGTGGTTGCAAGCCACCGTTAGCCAGCCACTGCAAAGCGGCAAACTGCTCCTCTCCCCCGCCACGACTCAATTGCCCAGCGAACTGCCGCTGGAGTTATCAACCGCGGGCACCGAGTTGGAACTGGGGCCGCTGCTGCTGGAGGAATCGTTTAGCGGCCAGTTCGTATGGCTCGATCGCCAAGGTATCGAAGGCCAAGCCAGGCAACGCCTCCAAGTGCAAGTCGAACCTGACTCGGCACCATTGGTGATGCTAACCCAGCCGCCGGCCGACCAAGAGGTCACGCCGCTGGCAACGCTTGAATTGAGTGCCCAATTCGAGGACGATCTGGGGCTGCAAACCAGTTGGTTGGAAACACGTCACCTCCGCTCCGCCACCATGGTCGAGCAACAACGCCGCCAGTACAGCCAAAACGAACTACGAGCCACAATTAGTTGGGAAGAGCCGCTTGCCACCTGGTTCCCCAGCTCGTCGACTGCTTCTGCCCGGCCCGCAACCACTCCCGCGGTCGGTGAAGACTCTGCCGCGATGGATGCCGCAGTGGATGCCACCATGGATGGAGGCGTGCAACTACGAGTGGGCGATGTCATCGAAGTCACGGCGATCGCCATCGATACGGCCGGCAATCGCGGCCAATCGACGACTCGCCGTCTCCGCGTGATCGACAGCGCGACGATGCAAAGCAAGATCGCCGCGGCGGAAGGTCGGGCTCTGGAACAATTACGGGAAGCGCGGCAGCAACAGCAATTGGCGCTCGAGCAAAGCGAAGCGACCAAGGCCCGTTTGGGAACGGACGAAGCGAGTCGACAAGCGGCTGCCGATCGTCTGCAAGCGGCCAGCTCCAGCCAACGCAACACCCAACAGCGACTCAGCGAAGGTCCTGATTCCGCACTCGAACTGCTGCAGCGGGCCAGCGATCTGGCGGAAGCTAACCAGCTCGACGCCGAGCAGGTCAACGGGTTACGCGAACAGGTCGAACAGTTGGCCACTCGCAGCGAGCAGGGAGCACGCCAGTCGCTGCGGCAGTCTGCCGAAGCGCTAGCCGATCAACAAATCGACGAGGCCTCACAAGCTTTAGCCACGGCGACCGAGGCGCAACGAGAAAACCTGCAACAGCTCAATCAACTGATGACCAAGCTGCAGCAAGCCGACGCGCAGCGAGCGGCCGGGGAACAGTTGGGAGAACTATCTGCCGCCCAACAACGCATGATCGACGAAACCCGCAACATGCACCAAGCCAACGATCGTGATCAAGAAGAGGAACGCCTCTCGGCGCGACAACGAGAACTGGCGCGACAAACCGCCGCCCTGCAAGATCAACTCCGGGAATTGGCCGCAGCCTTGCAAGCCGACGATCCAACCGCTGCCGAAGCGGCCGCGCAAGCCGCTGAGACACTCCAGCCCGATGCAACACAGACCGATGCAACACGCGACTTGTCCGCCGTGGCCGAGCTGATGCGACAAGCGGCCGAGCAATTGGAACGGGGCAGGGAGGGGAGCGCCGAGGAACTGCAGCAACAGGCGCTCGATCAAGTCAACCAAGCCAGGCGGGAGTTGTCTGGCCAGCGATCGGGACAGCCCGGCCAGCCGCTGCCGCAAGAACCTGCCGCCGCCAGCGAACAACTGGCTGAGAGTGTCCGCGCGTTGCGAGCTAGCCAAGCTGGTTTGGTCGCTCGCTGGCAGCGCGATGAGCCTCCGCAGTTGGCGGCTGACCAAAACCAATTAGCCGCAGATACCAATCAACTGGCGACAGCGACCAGCGAACCGGCCGGGTTTCCCGAAACCTTGGGAGACGCCGCGGCCGATATGCGAATAGCGGCCCAATTGCTGCAGCGGGGTGAACCAACGGCCGTCTCGCTGGACGCCGCCACGGCCGCCTTGCAACGACTCGACCTGGTCCTGGAAAGTTTGGACGCGGCAACCGACAACAGCGAAAGATCGGCTCCCGCCGAAGGTGGCGAACCAACGACTGAAGAACAAAATGCGGAAGCTGAAGAGAACAAAAAAATGATGGCCAGCTTGCGTTTGGCTCGTGCCACGCAAGCGTTTCTGAAAACGCGTACGATGGAGCTGATGCAAGCGATCGAAGAAGCGACGGAAAAATCGACCGATCCGGCCATCAAAGCGCGCTACGAAGTCGCCAAACGAAAACTGGCCGAAGAACAACAACGCTTGATCGATCGCATCGAAAGCTATGAAGAACTACTCAGGTCCCGCTGATGAACCGCAAAGCTAAATCGCCCGTCCCGGCACCCCTGATCGTCGTCTGCCTGCTGGCTGCCGCTTGGTGGCTGTGGCAAGACCCGCCGGCGACCGCTTTCCAGCCACCACCCGCTGAGCAACAGGCTGCTGAGCAGCCCGCTACCGATCCACAGCAAGCTGATGATAACGGTTTAGGAGGGTTACTTGAGGGGCTCGATCTCGAACCTGAAACCGCTAACCCACCAGCGGCCGATTCCGCCGCGCCGCAGAACTCCGCGCAGCCGAGTTCTGATAAATCCAAAGCCAGTCAGTCAGCGCAAGAGAACTCGGGGATCCCGCTGTGGCAAGCCTATTTGGCGATGCGCGACGCTGGCCAGCGGCTCTCGCGGGGACAAGTCGATGAGGACACGTTGAGCTCGCAACAGCGGGCTATCGATCTGTTGGATGAAATCATTAACACCGCTTCATCCGACGAACCAACGGGCGCGGCGCAAAGTCAGCAGTCTGAACAACAACCTGCTGGCGAGCCCCAGCAGGATCCGGACGCGCAACAGGATCAACAGCCGGGAGAATCAAATACAGAACAGACCCAGCAGACAGAGCAGTCAGAACAAGCAGAGCAGGGTAGCGAGCAGCGAACGGAAGGGGCGGGGCAGAACGAGGGACAGCAAACGCCGGCGGGCGAGGGTGATGGCTCGGCGGCGGGTGATGATGGCCAAGCGACCAAGCAAGAAGCGGCTGTGGCAGCGCGGGCCGGACAAGCACCACCGCTGGCTGAGGGTCAAGCTGTCTGGGGACACTTGCCGCAACGCACGCGAGGACTGCTGCGAGCCGACATCCCGACGGAGTATGTCCCCCGTTATGCCAAAGCCATTCGTGCCTATTTTGAAGCCCTAGCGGAACTCCCCGCTGATGAATAACCTCCCAATTTTGCCGGCCGGGGTCAGCCCTGGTGTTCGGTTTTCAGGGGGTGCAGCGAGATTGTGATTTGCATTGCGCTGGTGTCCCGGCTTCAGCCGGTCGGTTTTGCGCCGAATCGCCTAAAGGCTATACACCAGCGCATGCTGGTGTCTCGGCTTCAGCCGGTCGATTCTTCAGCGACCGCTGCGTAGAATAGGCGAATCATGGCAGTTTCGCCCGCTGATCAAAAACAGTGAACTTAGCTCAATAAATACCCGGGGTATTAAATGCTTTACACCGACCAATACCCCAAAAGTATCAATCGGCCAAATCAATACTCTGCAGATATCGATCGCCACCCGCCGCAACCCCGACTGGACCGCCGTAGTTGGTTGCGGCGGAGAGTGTTGCCGGCCGCTTGCATTTCGCTGATCGGGCTGGAACGATTCGCTGATCCGCGGGCGATCGCCGCGCCCCCTTGGGGTGATTTACAAGCTCGCGAAGCGGGCGGCAGCGAGGACCGTCGCGTCACCGAGGCGCTGAGGCGGGGCCGTGAATACCTGGCTTCCATTCAACGCCCGGACGGGCGTTTCGGCGGACAAATGGGAGGCAACGTGGCCGTTGTTAGCCTGGCCGGTTTAGCCTGGATCGCCGGCGGTAGCTTGCCCCGGCGGGGACCTTATGGCCAAGCGGTGGAGCGGGCTGTCGATTACGTGGCCGGGGCGGCTGACGACACTGGCTTTCTGGTGAAAGCAGATATGATGCGCCGCGGGCCGATGTATGGACAAGGCTTTGCCACTTTGTTCTTGGCGGAAGTTATCGGCATGTCACCGCGCGACGATCTCGATAATATCTTGCGAGCCGCCGTTGGTTTAATTCTTAAAGCGCAGAATAGCCAAGGAGGTTGGCGGTACACGCCCCAGCCATTAGATGCCGACTTGTCGGTCACGATTTGCCAAATGATGGCTTTGCGAGCCGCTCGCAACGCGGGGGTTTACGTTCCCGGTGAAGCGATTACTAAAGCGGTCGACTATGTCCGCCGTTCCCAAAACACCGACGGCGGCTTTATGTATCAGTTAGAAGGAGGTGAGAGTCGATTCCCACTCACCACCGGTGCGATTGTGGCCTTGCAGAACGCGGGACGCTATGAAGGCATGGAGTTGGAACTGGCTTATCAATTTGTTAATCGTCGTTTAAATGAATACTTAGCACCGCTGCAGCATAACTATTTCTTTTACGCGCATTACTATGGCGTTCAAGCGATGTGGCAACGGGGCGGTCAAGATTTCGCCAACTATTATCGACGCATTCGCAAACTATTATTGGAAATGCAGTCTCAAGATGGCAGTTGGCAAGACGTGTTAGGTCGGCACTACGGCACGGCCATGGCTTGTTTAGTATTGTCAGCGCCAACTAGCCTACTACCAATCTTTCAGCGTTAAACAAAGTCTCCTTTCGCTCCGCCGAAAGTAAGAGTCCCCCGCTCCCCACTAACCGAACCTCACTCTGTTTTGAGCCAACATCCGAAATCGAACATGTGGATCAGACCTTCATTCGGCAATGGATTGCCGTTGAACTTGACAGTATTTTTGGCAGCGACGTGCTGGCTTGCGATTGACCGAGCGTCTGCCGCAGACGCGAGTCTGCTAAGAACTGGCGAGACGTTTGCGATGGCCCGGCTGGTGGATTGGTCACCCCGGGGTGAGCTGGAATTTTCCACCGCAGCATCGCAAACCATCCGTGTGCCACTGTCGCAAGTCGTGCGGTTCGGCTCGGCGTCTTTGGCCAGGCAAGCCCACGGTGTGCTGTTGGTCGATGGCTCGCTGATCACGGCCCGCGTGTTGCAGATTGATAGCCAAGGGGTAGAACTGGCCAACGACTATTTTCGCACCACGATTCCAGCAGCCTTGGTGCGGGCCGTCATCTGGCGAGCACCCGGCTTGGCAGGCTTGCGTGAATCATTCGTCACCGCAGCGTTGGCCGCCGAGGGGAGTGACGATGTGATTGTGGATGTCAACGGAGATCAAATGCGTGGCACTTTGGTTGCCGGCGAGGGGGGACTAATCCAGTTCGGCGATGTGCGCTCCACATCATTACGCTCCGCAGCGGGCTCACCCTCGGTGCAACTGCAATTTCGAGGCGTCACCCGCACGATTTCGCTCGACACGGTTCGGGGCCTAATTTTCAGCCCGGCCCTCAACCCCTTGATGCTACCGCCCAGCGACGCACAAAGCTGGTTGGGGCTGCGCGATGGTACGCGATTGCAAATCGCTCGGATCACGCCGCCGACCAGCCGCCGACGAACCGCACGTGATGCCAACACAGACGGGTCGAACGACAACGCCGAAAACGCGAGCGAGTTGGATGATGAGAATAAGCTGCGGGGAATCTGGCGAATCGAGTTAGCTTGTGGCTGGGAACTGACCAGTCGCATCGCCACGTTGCAGTTCGACGACATCACGCTGTTGACCGGTAATGGCTTAGCGGACGATGCAAGCATTGCTGCGAGCGTCGCTGCGAATCTTGCTGCCGATGGTGTGGCTTGGCGGATTCACTTGGCCAAACCGCTGCGACAACGCTACACGCCGCTGGTCGGTCCTCCGGAAAATATTAGCCCAGCGGAAAATTCCAGCACCGCGGTTGCTCCAGTCACCGGCTGGTTGCAGTTGGAGCAGCAGCTTTACCCGCGAACGATCGCGATGCCGGCCACGAGTCAAGCGGTTTACCGGTTACCCGGCGGCCGCGGTGGAATCATGCGAACTGAAGTCGGGGTGCGTTCCGCAATCGCTGATGAATATCCGCCCGCATTAACCGCCGCCGAGGTGCTTTTCCGCATCCAGGCGGTGGGCAGCGACGGAAGGGCTCGCCAGTTGTGGGAGAGCAAACCGCTGGGGGTGGGAGAGCGAGCCGGTTTGATCGAGATCGAGATTCCTGCCGGACCGGCAATTATCCTGGAAGTTGAGCGAGCCGCGGGGACTTTTGCCTCTCCGCTGGGCATTTGGATTGACCCGCTGTTGAGGGGGCCGTGAAAAACTCGGCAGGTGAGCTACAATTAGATTCTTCTCTTCAGTGCTCTCTAAAATCCCGCACCCCCGCTCCCCGTACCGAATCTGCATGAACCAGCCGACCGACGAAGTCTCTTTGAGGGATCTGCAAGCCAAGATCCGCGTCATGTACTTTGACAAAGACGAAGCGCGTGGAGTCGACGGGACCTTTATGTGGCTGATGGAAGAGGTCGGCGAATTGGCCTCAGCCCTCCGCGGCAATGACCGCGAGAATTTAGCCGAGGAGTTCGCCGATGTGCTGGCTTGGTTGGCTACGATTGCCAACGTGGCGGGCGTTGATTTATCCCAAGCCGTCGGCGCCAAATATGGCGGCGGCTGCCCAGGTTGCGGGCGGTTAGTCTGCACTTGTCCCAATGAAGAAAAGCCGTGACCGCACTCAACTCGTCCGCGAACATCTCGTCCGCATTGTTTTTGCCCCACCTGCTTGGCGGCGGGCGCATGCATTCGCTGCTGTTGCTGATTTGTCTGTGCTGGCAACCTCTGGCGCGAGGTGATGATTCCACAACTGGCAATTCTACAACTGGCGAATCGCCGGCTGCCAACCAACCGCGGGGGCTGACAGCCAGCTTTGGCATTGCGCAGCGGTATCAAGTTGGCCGCTGGACGCAGCTGCGGATTGAGGGTGCGACCGCGGGTCAGCAGCTAGAGATTGAAACTCTGGACGGCGATGGCGTGCGAATTTTGCAACGCGTCACGGTTCCCGCCCCCGGCCGCTTGCAGCATTATTTACCGGCTGGTCCGCTAGGAGCACCGCTGACCATTCGCCCCATCGGCGAGGATGGCCTTGCCGGTTCGATTGTGTGGCGGACGCGACTTAGCCGCAGCCTGGCCACGGAGCAGCGTCCCTGGGTGGTGGCCCTCGGTGATGCGTTGGGCATGGACAAAATTGGTCGCAGTTTACTGCTGGGAGATGAAGGGAGTTTAGATGTCTCCCTGATCGGCTCCGCGGAACAGTTACCCGACCACTGGATCGGTTATGACGGCGTCGACTGGGTCGTACTGAGCAGCAGTGGATTGTCGGTGGTGGAAGCGATGACACCAGCTCAAGTGAACGCGCTCAGGGACTGGTTGGCTGGTGGCGGTCAGATGTTTCTCTCCTTGGGGACCGAGGGTGCCGCCTTGTTGCGACAGCTCTACTGGTTACCCGCCTCCATCGGTGCCGTGGACAGCGGGGAACTTGTCCAAGTTGAACCCGAATCGATCGAGACGTTTATCGCGGCCAGCGCGGCGACGACAAGTTTCCCAGCAACCCGCTTGCAGCTCGCGGACGCTCAAGTTCTACGCATTGGCCAGACGACCGGTCGCGAGAGCTTACCACTCGTGTTCCGCCGCCAGTTCGGCATCGGCACGATCACCGTTTTCAGTGGCGGGCTCGATTCGGAGCCACTGGCCAGTTGGCGGCAGCGGGAAGACTTTATGAATCGCATGATTCCGGAGTTGTTCCCAGAGCGACGGCAGCGAGGTCAATCGCAACCGCGAGCCGATGTTCGCTACGGTGAGATGGCTGGACAACTTAAAACATCTTTGGATCAGTTCGCCGGAGCCAGCCGCGTCCAATTCTCCGCGATCGCGGCGATCTTGTTGTGCTTGATTGGCTTTATCGGCCCGATCGACTATTTTCTCATCAATCGATTTCTTGGTCGCCCGTTACTGGGTTGGTTGAGCTTTCCGTTGATGATCATTTCGCTCTCGGCAGCCATTTTGCTGTGGCGTGGCTCTGCCCCCCCAGCCCGGATCAGTCAAGTCACCGTGGTCGACATGGATGTCACCCAACAAGTTGGCCGCGGCACATCTTGGTTGCAAGTCTTTGCCGGCGAGGCGTCGCGGTTTGACATCAGCGTGCAGCCCAGCGGCCCGCTCGCTGGCAGTGGAGAACCATCCACCATCATCGGTCCTTGGGGATTCGCCGGTCGCGCATTCGGCGGGATCGAAGTCGCCGGGGAGGATGTCCGCTTGCCCGCTTATGCCTTGCGGAGCAGCGAGTTGCCAAACTCCCCAACGTCGACAGCCAGCCAAACAGCGCAGGGGGGCGATATCGCCAATCGCGTTGCCGGGTTGCCGCTGGCACCGCTGTCGAGCAAATCGCTATCTGCCCGTTGGCAATTCCCCAGCCCCGTCACGGCGGCAGGTGGTATTTCTAAACGTCCCGCCAGCGAGCTTCTGGCAGGCTCGCTGATCAACCCCTTGCCAGTTGACCTACTGGAGGGCTACCTGGTTTATCGCAACTTGGTTTACGTGTTGCCAACTCGCGTGCCGGCAGGTGGCTTGGCGGCCAACTTGGATGCCTTACAACCAAAGAATTTTCGTTGGCGGTTAAATCGCCGACGAACCAGCGAAAACGCATCGATCAGCGAACCTTGGGACCGCGCGGCGACCGATGATCTCGATCGCTTGATGGAAGTGATTTTGTTTTATCAAGCCGCCGGCGGTGACAAATACACTGGCCTAGACAATCGCGTCCTCAGCCGGCTCGATCTAACCTCAGTGCTGGCATCCGATCGGGCGATCCTAGTGGGACGTTTGGCGGAGAACGAAGCCACAGTGAAACTGTCCAAGTCAGTCAGCGACGTCACAGCGAGCGCTGCGGGTGCAGGGGAGCCAGCGAGTACTCCCGAGACGATCGCCACCGAAACCGATGCGATCACTTATGTTCGCGTTATCTTGCCCGTCAGTGGCGGACTGGCAAATTAATCACACATCCTATCATCTCCTCCAGCTTTCCAACTGGCCAAGCCACCGAGCGGGCAGCATATGATTAAGACCACGAATTTGACCAAAAAATATGGCGACATGTTTGCCATCGAAGCGATTGAGTTGGACTTAGTCGAGGGGGATTTATTTGGCTTTATTGGTCCCAACGGTGCGGGCAAGACGACGACGATGCGCATCATCGCCACGCTGCTCGAGCCCAGCTGGGGTGAAGCCTACGTGTGTGGGCATTCGATCTACACCAACCCCAAAGAGATACGGCGTTTGGTCGGTTACATGCCTGACTTTTTTGGCGTCTACGATGACATGACAGTCACGGAGTACTTAGAATTTTTCGCGGCCGCCTATCGCATCAATGGCAGCAAGCGGCGGGAACGTTGTGAGGAAATGTTGGAAGTGGTCGACTTGGGCTTTAAACGTGACGCCATGGCGAACACACTTTCACGGGGTCAAACGCAACGTTTGGGGCTGGCTCGCACGCTGCTGCATGACCCGCAAGTATTGTTGCTCGACGAGCCGCTCAGCGGACTTGACCCACGCGCTCGGATCGAAATGCGAAACCTGCTCCGCCGCCTGGGGCAAATGGGCAAAACGGTGATCGTCAGCAGCCACATTCTGCCCGAGTTGGCTGATATCTGTAACAAAGTCGGGATCATCGACCGCGGGGTGTTGAAAGTCAACGCCACGGTAGCCGATGTGATGCGACAAGTGCGTCAGCACGTGGTGCTGCTGATCCAACTGGCCGATGTCACCGCCAGCGGCCGCGCCGGCGAGTTGCTGACCGCCTCTCCGTTGGTTGCCGGTGTGGAGACAATCGACGCGGGGCTGAAGGTCATCCTTCGCCCGGATGTCGACGACTACAGCGAGTTGCCCGAAATGTTAATGAAGGGAGGCATTGGCTTGCGGCAATTTCGTGAAGAACAACTCGATCTCGAATCGGCCTTCATGGCGCTTACGCAAGGCACCAGCGGCCGCATGTAATGCAGGTTCCCGTTAGCCGTCTTGGCGGGACCCTCGTTAAACAGTCAGCCGCAGGCGTACTTGCAATGGGAGCGCGTTCGCCTTCGGCTGACGGTTAAACGATTTATTAGCGGCCACCTTTTCAAATCACTCTGGCTGGTCGGCTTTAGTTGGGGTTGCCTCCGGCCCCCGCATCGCCACCTCCCATACCTCCCATACCACCGCCCATGCCTCCCGGCAGGCCTTGTTGTTCCATGAAGAAGTCGACTTGACGATCATCATTGAGCTCTCGCATGGAAAGCGAGCGACTGCGATCGAATTCTAACTGATAGGTATACTCGACATCAAAAGCTTCGCTGCCATGGCTGCCGGCGGGAATGTCTAAATCCCAGCGGAGAATGCCACGGTCTTTGGAAATTCGCGTGTAGAGCGCATCCTCGCTGAGCGGACGCTCGGGCGGTAGCAGATTGACAGCCACGTCACGTGATTCGCTGGCGATCGGCATTCGATCATAGAGCCGAATGGCGACATTTTGATCTTTGAAATTCGCGATTACCAGACGGTAAGTGAATTCGAGGTTGCGGTTTCCGCCGCGGATTTTGTCATCTTTCGTCCGCAATTCCCGTCGCGTGCGAACTTGTTGGTCCGCTCCGAAACCGACCAGCAACCGTTGCCCGCTGGCGGTGGTTGGCAAATCGGTGACGCCGACGAAGCGTTGGTTGAGGTACACATCGGCCGAGCCGCCGAGCAGGCCAATCGGTTCGGTGTTGATCATCTCGGCTTGACGATAGGCGTAACTGGAAAGCAGCGGAGTCGCCACGTGATACAGTTCGCCGGCCAATTCCATCTCGGCGATGCGAACAAGCTGTTGCTGGCGACGCGAATTCAAGGAAACAGGTTGCGACAACACGTAGACTTGGCTGGCCACGTCATCGTCGACATCGGCGGCAATGCGGGTTACGGCGTTTGGTTCCGCAGCCAGTTCCAGTTGCTGAATTTCGCCAGCCAGCTGATTCAGCTGCAGATCACGCTCGAGCGGCTGGTTCTTAACCGACTCTTTCAGCAGCGACGATTCCACGTTTCGTTGTCGCGCGCGGATGGATTTCACTTGATCGGTCAACTGTTTGGAATTGGCGGAGAGATTGCCGAATTCCTGTTGGGCGAATTGGTTCTGATTCGCGGCCGTCGCTGAGATCCGAAAGGGAGTCAACTGCGGCCCGGTGGCGCTGACCGAAGGGGAAGCGGTCGATAAAGTCAGCTCCACATTCTTCCAATCCTCGCCGCTGATCTGCTGGACCAAGGCGCTGTAACGGAGTGAAAATTTGTCGCTGCCGACTTCTCCGCGGATCGCGTAACGGGGTGTCCACTGGCAGCTGTCAACCAAATAATTCAGCGTGATCGTCCCCGCCACTCCGGGCTGGCGATCGATAAAAATCTTGGCCTCGATCACTTGGCGATAATCCGACGCGACCAATTCGGCGAGTTGGCGTTGTTTCTCGGAGATGGCCGTTTCGGTGTCGCGTAGTTGCTTGCCGATTTCGAGCTGTTCGGCCAGCAGCGTTTGGCGGCTGGTCAGCAGATACTTACTGAGCTCAATCACCGCGTTGGCATCGAGCAACCCGCGGTTGAGGTCATCCGACGTTTTGCTGGCCGTGAACGAGACGATTTCCTCCATCGAAGCGGCGTTGGTTTGCAACAGTTCGAGTTGGCTATCGAGTATGAGTTTTTCATCTTGCAGATCGCTCAGCTCTTGCTCGACGGTGCGCACCTCTTGGCGGGAAGAGTTGGCCGTGCTGCGAACGGCGACTTCGACCGCTCGGACTTCGGTTTGCCCGTCCCCTTCGGCGTAAACGCTACCGGGGATGAGTTGTTCGGGGAGTCCGCTGATAGTCAGCATGTCGGACGGTGCGTCGGCCGCAACGGAAATTTCGCGGCTGACCAAAGCGCGATCTCGATAAACCGTGACGCGGCGGATGGCCCCCGCGACGCTGGCAGCGGTTTGTTCGTCCTGCCGTACCGCCGGAAAGGAATTCGATTGGGCAAACGATAGATCTGCGGCGCAGAAAAAATCGACGGCGCAGAAAGTGGCTACCAGCAAGCTGGCGAATAGACAACGTGGCATGACTTCCCTCTTGAGGGTTGTGCGGATGTGAGGAGGCACGCCATTAGTTTAGCCAAAGCGACTGACAAAAAGTGCAAAGAATGAGGCGAAAAGTTTGCTCGCCGAGCACACACTGACGGCGAGCGGTAAATATGCTGGGGTGGAGGCAAATAGGCGTGGCCAACGGGCCACCCTCTGGCTAGCCCCGTGGCTGGTCAATTTTGTCCGGCGATCCTGTTTTTTCCCGAATTTTCCCGCGAAGCACCTATGCCTACATTCTTGCACAGCTGGCGATACCGATTTGCGGTGGCATTGTTAGCCGCCACCACGGCGTTTTCTCCGATCACCACCGCGACGACTCTTGCCCAGGATTCGGACGAACCCTCCGATCCTTCCCCCGGGCTCAGCAGCAGCCTGATTTCAGGGCTGCGATTTCGATCTTTAGGCCCGGCCTTGATGAGTGGTCGGATCAGCGACATTGTGGTCGACCCAACGAATCGGTCGACCTGGTATGTAGCAGCCGCCAGCGGGGGCGTTTGGAAGACCACCAATGCCGGCACCACCTGGCAACCGATTTTTGACAACTACGGCTCATACTCAATCGGCTGTTTAGCGTTGGATCCGGGGAACCCGCACGTGTTATGGGTGGGGACGGGTGAAAACAACAGCCAACGCAGCGTGGGCTATGGGGACGGACTGTACCAATCACGCGATGGCGGCAGAAGTTTTCGCAAGGTGGGTCTCGAGTCGAGCGAGCATATCGCCAAGATCATTGTCCACCCAGAAGATAGCGACACCGTTTACGTGGCGGCCCAGGGACCGCTGTGGAAGAGTGGTGGTGACCGCGGGCTTTACAAGACGACCGACGGCGGTGCGAGTTGGAAATGTGTGCTGGAGATCAGCCCCGACACAGGAGTCACCGATGTGGTGATCGATCCTCGCGACCCAGATACACTATACGCCGCTTCCTATCAACGACGTCGTCATGTTTGGACGTTGATTGACGGTGGCCCCGAAGCGGGTTTGCATAAGTCCACCGATGGCGGTGAGACTTGGCGCTCCATCGATCGGGGCTTGCCCGGTGGTGATGTCGGTCGCATCGGTTTGGCGATCTCTCCGATCAACCCCGATATCCTCTACGCAGTCGTCGAAGCGGCCAACGACCAAGGTGGCTTTTACCGCAGTGAAAACCGTGGCGAAACATGGTCTCGGCAAAGTGATTACGTGACCGGTAGCCCCCAGTATTATCAAGAGATTGTGGCCGACCCGCATCAGTTGGATCGTGTCTATGCGCTCGACACCTATTTGATGGTCAGCGAAGATGGTGGGCGGAGTTTCTCACGAGCCGGCGAGGCGAACAAGCATGTCGACAATCATGCCTTGATCATCGACCCCGAAAATCCTGATCACTTGATCGTTGGTTGTGACGGTGGTTTGTATGAGACCTGGGATCGTTGCCGCACTTATCGCTACACGGCGAATCTACCATTAACGCAGTTTTATAAGATTGCCGTCGACGATTCGAAGCCTTTTTACTATGTGTATGGGGGTACACAGGATAATGCCACCCAAGGTGGTCCGAGCCGCACGGATAACGTTCACGGGATTCGCAACAGCGATTGGTTTATCACCGTGTTTGGTGATGGTTTTGGACCCGCCGTCGATCCCGAAGATCCGAACATCGTATACAGCCAGTGGCAGTACGGTGGTTTGGTGCGATATGACCGTCGCACCGGCGAGCGGATGGACATCAAACCGCAGGAAACAGAAGATGGACCGCCCCTGCGTTGGAACTGGGATTCCGCCCTGGCACTTAGCCCTCACCAACCAAAGCGAATTTACTACGCCGCGCAAATACTCTTCCGCAGCGATGACCGGGGTGATAGCTGGACAGCGATTAGCCCAGATTTAACTCGCAATCTCGACCGCAACGCCTTGAAGGTGATGGGCAAGGTGTGGAGTGTCGACAGCGTTGCTAAGAATACTTCGACCTCGTTCTACGGATCGATTGTGGCTTTGGCGGAATCGCCGCTGGTCACCAACCTGCTCTACGTGGGCACCGATGATGGCTTGATTCAAGTCAGCGAGGATGGGGGAGAGAATTGGCGGAAAATAGAATCATTCCCACATCTGGATGTGCCCGAGTTCGCTTACGTTAGCGACATTGAACCATCTCAGCACGATCCTGATACCGTTTACGTTGTCTTGCAAAACTTCAAACGAGGTGATTTCCGACCCTACTTGGTCAAGAGCACCGACCGCGGTAAGAACTGGGTTGATATCAGCAGCGATCTACCGGAACGTGGCTCGACTTATACGATTTGCGAAGACCATGAGAATCCCCAGCTGTTGTTTGTGGGCACTGAATTTGGAGTGTTCACCAGCTTTGACGGGGGACTGAAGTGGGTGGCACTGGGCGGCGGTCTGCCGACGATTGCCGTCCGCGATATGAAGATTCAACAACGCGAAAATGATTTGGTGTTGGGTACCTTTGGGCGTGGTTTCTATGTGTTGGATGACTACTCGCCGCTGCGAGCGTTGACACCCGAATCAGTGGAGACGGCGGCGGAGATTTTCCCCATCAAAGATGCGCCGATGTTTATTCCCCGGGCACCCATGTCGGGCAGCGGCAACGCTTATCAAGGAGCCGGGTTCTACACGGCCGATAACCCACCCTTCGGCGCGACGATCACTTATCGTTTGAAAGACAGTCGCAGCACGGCCAAGTCCGAGCGTCGTAAACGTGAGTCGCGGGCCGGCGCTCGCGGCGACACACCCTATCCGAGCTGGGAAGAACTGAAGACGGAAGACCGCGAAGAGCGACCGCTGACGGTTCTGACAATTCGCGATAGCGAGGGAGATGTTGTTCGGCGGCTGCCCGGCAGCACGTCGGCAGGTATCCACCGCGTGACTTGGGATTTTCGCTATCCAGGCTTGGCCCCGGGCTCGCGTGGTGACGGTTTTGGGCCGATGGCCGTGCCGGGAACTTACACCGTCGATTTGGCCATCTTGGGCGACGAGGGCTGGGAAGTTTTGGTTGAACCCACGGAGTTTCAATGCATTCCACTGGGGATGGCCGACTTGAACGAAGAGCAGCGGCAGCAATCGTTGGAATTCCAACGTCAAACGGCCGAATTGCAACGCGTGCTGTTGGCCGCTTACGAAGTCTTACGTGAAGGGACCAGCCGAGTCGAAGCGATGAAGGGGCTGGCCGAACGTTCGCACCGTTTGCCGCTGGAATTTCGCGATCGGGTGCGGCAATTGGAACTCCGGTTGCTGGACTTAACGGAGCAATTTGCCGGCGATCCGACGCAAGCGCGACGCAGCGAGCCGAGCATGCCTGGTCTAGTCGGCAGGTTGCAGACCGTTATCCGCGGTCATTGGTCGACCAGCCAAGCCCCCACCGAGACGCACCGCAAGCAGTTTGAAATGGTCGCCGAGGCGATGCCCAAGCTGCTCGACGATGTTCGCAAAGCGGTCGAAAAGGACTTGGTAAAGCTGGAAGCCGATCTTGATAAAGCCGCGGCACCCTGGACGCCGGGGCGAAAGATCCCAGCTTGGCCCCCCAAGGCAAAATAAGCCTGGGAATTAGTCGTCAGCCTGGTAACGTGTCGGGCCCGCCAGGGTCCGGCACTAGCAACTAGCAACTTTCATCCCGCATTGTGGCTCGGGCTCGGCTGAGGACGGGACCGATGGAGTTTTCGGGCATTCCCATCGAGGAGCTGATCTCGCGGTACGATTTCCCCTCCAAGTGGTACATGCGAACGATTTCTGCATCGCGCCCGTCGAGCCGGAGCAGCATTTTCTCGAGTTGTTCGCGATTTTCGATGCGGGCTTCGGCGTGCCCGTTCGTCGCGGAAATCTCCCCGCCTGCCTGTTCGAGTGGTACTGTGGGATGGAGGCTGAGCTGAGCCATGCGGCGGTGGACGACGCGACGGGAGACGACCGCCAAATAGGTGGCGAGCGAGCATTGACGGCGAAAACGCCGAAGAATCGCAAAATCGTGCTCAATCAGTTTCAGGAAAACGTCCGATACAAGGTCATCGCGGGTCGCCGAATCAATGGCAAACCCGCGTGATTTGGCCGTATGTCCGACCACGTGCAGCACCAAGCCAAGAAAGCGATCGACAAAGTCTTCCCAAGCACGAGGAGTACCTTGCAGACAGCGTTCCAGCAGCATGCGGTCGTAGTCGGATAGACTCACCTGTGATTCATCCCGGCGAAGTTGATCAGAGCCAGCTCGACAAGAAGAGCGAGCTGAAAAGGGGTGGCCGGGAACTTTGCGAGTACCCAACAAGACTCCATATTAGGTGGCCTTCAGCCTGCTATCAAGCAAACGATGGTCTGCTTTTTTGCTCGCGTTGACACTTTACACTGTCAGTCCTACTATCTGAGAGATGACCTGATCGTGATAATCCGTCAGGTTTAACAAGCGAAAATCCACCGAGGAAGGGAAAAAACATGACACACGTCGTCACGCAACCATGCTTTGGCTGTAAGTACACCGATTGCGTGGTGGTATGCCCAGTCGAGTGTTTCTACGAAGGGGAAAAGATGCTCTACATCCACCCCGAGGAATGTATCGACTGCGAAGCGTGTGTGCCGGAATGCCCTGTCGAAGCCATTTTCCACGAGGACAATGTCCCCGAGGAATGGAAAGAGTACATCGAAATGAACGCGGAAATGGCTGAGCAAACCGAAGTCATCACCGAGAAGAAAGAACCGTTAGCCGACAGTTGATTTTGGGTCAGCGGTTCGCATGTTAGCCGTTTGGCCGCTAGGCCACGGTTCCCGTTCTGAATCGAACTAATCGCGGGCGACGGAACGGTGGCTGGCGCCAAAACCGCTAACGGTTGATTGGGTATCAGCTCGTGGAAGGCAAAAACGTCTTCCAGCATTCATAGCGAGGATCGGCGATCGATTGCGTCAACAGAGGATTGACGCGCGGTTTGGCCGGAGCGGTCAGCAATTTCATCCTCGCCTGCTGGGGGGTCCTACCTCCCTTGCGGCTGTTGCAGCGGATGCAGCAACAGACGATGTTCTCCCACGTCGTCTGCCCCCCGTGTGAACGGGGGACGACGTGGTCGAGGCTCAACTGGGCGGTCGGTTTCTCGTGACCGCAGTATTGGCAAGTGTGGCTATCGCGAGCGAAAACGTTTTTGCGGTTGAATCGCACGGCGTGCACGGGCAACCGCTCGAAACGAGTTAGACGCAAGATTCGCGGCACCAACAACTCGAAGCCAACAGCCCGCAAGTAATCCTCGCCGGGCTGTTTTTCCAGTGAGGCCAATTGGCTGACCTCTTGCCAGCTGGCGAAATCGTAACTGGCGTAGTTGTCATTCTCGAGCATGATGACTTCGGAACAGTTGCGGTACAGCAACGTCATTGCCCGCCGCACGGTGACCACGCGAACCGCCATGTAAAAGCGGTTCAGGATCAGCACGCTTGAGTCCAAAATGGCACAATGTGGCGTGCCAGATGCCAAGATGTCTTCAGCAGATTCAGCTAGGTCCACGTCGTTCTCCGGAGCTCCCTTTCGGATGTCACAATTCCTGACCATCGTCCGTAGATTCCTTGAATGGTGGGTCGCTCGCGAGAACGACTGGCTTTTATTCTAACCGTGTTGAACCGCGGAGGCTAGAAAACGCGTTAAATTGACTCCGCGTTGGCAGCCCCCTCTGTGGACACTTTGTCGACTTGGCAAGGTTCACGACAAATCGGCATGGTTTTTTCATGCCAGCAACTCGAGTAAGGAAATCCCATGGAAGTTACCGTCGCAGTCCTCTGGGCGCTGAGTTTGTTGACCCTCTGCGTGGTCGCTTGGGCGCTTAACTTGATCGCGTTACCAGGCAACTGGATCGTCGTGGCGTTGGTGGGGCTGTACGTCTGGCTGGGGCCGGAGGAGGGCCGAGTGGCGCTCAGTTGGCAACTCGCCTTGGGCAGTTTTATCGTTGCGCTGGTGGGCGAATTGATTGAATTTCTGGCGGGAGCCCTGGGCGCCCAGCGGGCCGGAGCGAGCCGCCGATCGACGCTGCTGGCGGTTGTCGGTTCGCTGGTTGGCGCCCTCGTGGGAGCGGTCGTGGGGTTGCCGATTCCCGTGGTGGGATCGGTGCTGGCAGCTCTTCTGTTCGGTTCCGTGGGAGCGACCGCCGGCGCGATGTACGGCGAATGGACCAACGGAAAATCGTGGCGAGATAGCTGGACCGTGGGACACGCGGCTTTTTGGGGGCGGCTACTGGGGACGCTCGGCAAACTCAGCAGCGGCCTCGTGATCTTGCTGACTGTCTTGGCCGGTTTAGTGTTGTAGCCATCATTTGCCTTGCGGGCGCGTCGTGGTTGTTAGTAAAATATATGCTGGCAACGAGCAGGATTGACCGCCAGGCCTGGTCCGCTCGAATCGACATTCCCACTTAGAAGATTCGATGATTCATTACACCTGCGACCGCTGTCATCGTCAGATTGATACGGATGCCGAAGTGCGATATTCAGTCGAAGTACAAGTCGACGCGGTGTTCGAAGCGGGCCCCCAGCAAACGCCCGATCCCGATGCGGACCATCTGTTGGAGCTGCACGAAATTCTCGAACGGCTGGAAGATGAACCCGCGGTGGTGCCCCCCAGCGACTGCCACTGCCAGCACTTTGATCTGTGTGGCGATTGTTACAAGGTCTACTCTCGCAACCCGCTGGCGCGTGACTTTCCGCTCTCAATCGAATTCAGCGAAAATTGAATTCAGCGAAAATTGCATCTGGCTCTGAACGGATTTCAGCCACGGCTGCCGCCGGATAGAGGCCAGCTCAGGCTATTTGGTCGGCGGTTCGGCCAACTGCGTGCTCACCAGATTTTCGACCGGCTCAGCCGCGTTGCTGAGGAATGCTTGCCGCGCCGCTTGGTAATCGAGCACCGCCACGCGAACGTCGACGGGCAACCGTTGAAAACGCCTGTCGCTGTGGGTATCGACGCGGTGAAAAATGGTTTGCTGCAACCAATCGGCCGGAATCTTAGGCTCGGCCAATTCCAGCTTGGTGGCCAGTTGGTGAAGCAGGTTGGATTGCGCCCGCCGCTCGATTTGCTTTGCCTCACGCTGGGCGACTGCTTGCAGTCGTTCCAGAGCCGAGCGAAATTCGTTGGCTGCCAGACGAGCTGCCGCGTCATCATGGCGGTGAACAGCGATCAAAAACTGGCGATCGGCAAGCAGCACCGGCTCCGGTGGCATCCCGGGAAGCGAGCGACGAGTGCTTTGGGCCCGCATTCGCAGGCTCAGCAAACCGGCTCGCCAATCGGCCGGCGCGGAGACGACTAGGTAGAACAATTTATCCCCTTCGAGCACCTGCTGGGGAGTCGCACGGAGTTTAAAAAAAACGCCCCGATGTCGGCTCGTAGTGCCCGCCGCGGCGAGAATTTCCAGGGGAGCCACCTCTTGATATTTCCTCAGCTCCGACTGTTTGCTGCCCACATCGGCACCCAAGTCGGCTTTCGCTAGCGGCGGGTAACTGCCCGCCGCGCTCAACCCCACTCGCTGATTCGATTCGTCACACAGCTCGACGCTGATATCCCCCACAAATCGACTGGCGGTTTGCGTCCGCGGACCATAATCGGCTACTCGCAATGATTCGTCCAATAATTGGGCTTCAATCAGGACTTGATCCACCCGTGGAGCGGTCGGCGAGACGATTAACGTGGAGAGTTCGAGCGGAATCAGCCACAAGCGATTGTTGCCGCTGAGCAGCGGTATATTTCCGTCGAGCTGCTGAGCAGAAACTTGCTGCATAGCAGCTTGCTCTGCAGGAGTTTGCTGCCCGGTGACGTTGCGAGTGATACTCGTTGCCGCCGGGGTATCGGCTGGGATTGCCGCCACGGCGGCGGCCGCATCAAAGCGGATGAGCGGTTCCGTGGCGGTCAGTTTCCCGGGCACAAGCACCGACAGGCCGCCGAGGAACAGGCAAGTGACGACGACACGAATGCAGCGGTGTTGGTTGCTGGAATTAACGATTTCAAAGATGGGCATTGCGGTTTTCCTTCCCATGACCCGAGGACATCCGTTTCAAATTTTCAATGGTGAGCATTGAAATGGAGCGCGTTGAACCTGTCTGAAGACCGCACAGAACCGGGGCTTACGGCTGATGGTGCGAAACCGCGGAAAACGGTTTTCGGACGGGTTTACTGCAAGCTTACTGACCGTCCTGTCAGAATGTGCCCGCCAAGGGGCACCGTGCCGCTTCCATCCAGGAAGGGGGCCGCGAGCAATTTGCTGGGCCTCGCACCGCGTTTGTGCCAATCGCTTGGCAGTTTGCAGTGCGTGGGAATCCTAGCCAGCCGAACTGGAAAGGCAAGGGGCAACTAGCTGTGCATCCGCGGCAGCGGCGATCCGGCGGCAATGATACTGGCCTCCTCGGCAGCCAATTTGCTCAGTCGCTGGCGGACTTGCTCGCGGGGCTGAAAATGCTCTGCCAAGCGGACGTAGGTGGTGTGGTGCCGTGCTTCGCTTTCAAACAGGCTACCATAGAACTCAGCCAATTCGGTGTCGTTGACATGTTTGCTGAGCAGGCTAAAGCGTTCGCAACTGCGGGCTTCGATTAAGCCGGCGACCAGCAAGCGGTCGACGGCACGTTGCGGTTCGTGCGGTTGGATGAGGGCATTCAGTTGACGTCCATAATCACCGGGAGGGAGCCGCCGGAAGCGAATTTCGCGTTTGTCGAGGTGTGCCAGGACGAGCGCGTAATGCTCGAGTTCCTCGTTAACGATCGTCGCCATTTCGTCGCACAGTTCACGATCTTCTACGTAAGCGTTCATCAACCCCATTGCCACCGTGGCCGCTTTGCGTTCGCAGTGGGCGTGATCGATGAGGATTTGGTCGAGATGTTGGTCGACTTGTTGTAACCAACGGGCGGTCGATTCAGATTGGAGATGAAGCACGGTCGAAATATCAGCAATAATGAGGATTCAGCGATCGGGGGTAAAATCGGTAAAGGGTGCCCGGGCGGTGGTTGCTGGAAAGCCCAGTCGGTCGATAATAGAAACTGATTTGCAGAGTTCGCACACCCTCAGGGTCCGAGAATCAGATGGCATTTTGGCGCAGTGGTAAACAGGAAAAGGACGATTCTAACCCGCAAGCGGAGGGTTCCGCCGCTGGTGGCTTGTTCGCTCGCCTGCGTCGAGGTTTGGAAAAAACCAATCGCGTGCTCAGCACCGACGTCCGCGATTTGTTCAAAGGAGGTGGGCAACTCGTTGAAGAGGCATTGCTGGGCGAGATTTTTGCCCGCCTGGTGCGCACCGACATGGGGGTCGAATCGGCCACCACCATCCGCGACGCGATCGGCAAGGAGTATCGCGGCCGGGTCGTCGAGGTGGAAGACATTTTGGAAAAGATCCGCTTGGAGATTTTCGAAATGTTGCGGCAAGATAACGGAGACATCGAGTGGGCTGAAAGCGGTCCTACGGTAATTCTCGTAGTAGGGGTCAACGGCAGCGGTAAGACGACTTCGATCGCCAAGCTGACCCAGCGGTTGCACAGCGAGGGCCGCCGCGTGGTGCTCGGGGCAGGGGACACCTTTCGGGCGGCAGCGGTCGAGCAGCTGACAGTCTGGGCGGGGCGAATTGGCTGCGACATCGTCACCGGAGCGACCGGCGCGGATCCCGCCAGCGTCGCTTTTGCCACCGCGCAAAAGGCTGCCGACGAAGGATTTGACGTGGCCGTGATCGACACTGCGGGACGTCTGCAGACGCAAAAGCACTTGATGCAACAACTCGATAAGATTCGCCGCGTGATCGGCAAACCGATTCCCTCCGCGCCGCATGAAGTCTTATTGGTGCTCGACGCCACGGCTGGACAAAACGCAATCAGTCAAGCTCGCGGCTTTAGCGAAGTTGCCGGTTGCACCGGAATCGTGTTGGCCAAACTCGATGGCTCCGCCAAGGGCGGGGTCGTGATCCCGATCCGCAAGCAGTTTGAGCTGCCGGTGAAGTTTGTCGGGTTGGGAGAAGGACTCGATGACTTGGCCCCCTTCGATGCCGAGAGCTTCAGCCAGGCATTATTTCGCTAAGTACACTTTCGCTAAGTCCACTTTCGCTAAGTCCACTTTCGCTGAGCAAACTTTCGCACAGTCGACTTTCGCACAGTCAGCTAGTCCCGACAATTCGGCTTAACGGGCTTCCCTCTGGGGACCGTCGCTGTGACATTGGGGTAGTCGGTTTGACAAGCGGCTGCCGGCACTCTTTCGCTGACCGGCAAAGCTTACCAGGCTTGGGTGTTTTCTCGCATATTCCTATGGGTTCTTTCCGCTCCTGGATTGAATTTCCGCTAGCCGCAGAGTCGATAGCAGACTCTGGTTCGATCGAAAAGGAGCGTTTTTGATCGGTTGACCGATCCGACAGCTTGTGCGGATCTACCGACCCCAGGGATTGGATAGGAAACAAATGAAAGTCAGCAAAATTGCATGGCTGGCAGCGGCGGCAATCGGAATGACCTCCGGTATCGCCCAGGCTCAGCAAAACGGAACTTACGCAGCAAACCAGTCACCGGTCAGCCAAGTCTCTTGGGCGACCCCCAGCTGTGATTGCGGCGAGCCAGTGTGTGGTTGCGAAGTCGTTGCCGACCCAGGTTGCGGTTGCGAGACGGCTTGCGACTGCCCGGTTGCTTGCGACACCGGCTGCGACAGCATGTTCGGTGGCGGGCTGGGGCTGGGCCTCGGTGCAGGCTTGGCGGGCTTGGGAGGCAGTGGTCCCCTCGGCGATCCCTACTCGCTGTTCGGCGAGTACAACGGAATCTCCGTCGGTGGTTGGACACAATTCGGCTACCATAGCCAAGATGGCGGTTTCCGCTTCAACCAGCACGCCGACCGGGTGAATCTGCACCAGGGTTGGTTATATGCCGAAAAAGCCATCGACACCTCTAGCGGTTTCGACATCGGCGGACGTTTTGATTACGTCTACGGTGTCGATGCCCAGGACACGCAAGCTTTCGGAATCGATAATGGCCACTGGGATACTCAGTGGGATAACGGCATTTACGGCCACGCGATTCCCCAAGCCTATGTCGAAGCAGGTTACGGAGATTGGTCGGTGAAAGTCGGTCACTTCTTCACCATCATTGGTTTTGAGGTCGTTACCGCCCCGGATAACTTCTTCTACAGCCACGCCTACACGATGTACAACAGCGAGCCGTTCACCCACACCGGTGCGCTGGCTACCTACAACGCTAGCGATGACGTTAGTTTGTTCGGTGGTTACGTTTTAGGCTGGGACAGTGGGTTTGAAGATAACGGCGACTCGTTCCTCGGCGGGATGTCCTTGGCATTGTTGGATGATGTCCAGTTCACTTACACGACCGTGATGGGCCGCTTCAACGAGAACGCTGTTGGTGGTCCTGAGCGTGGCTATCAGCACAGCATTGTTATCGATGCTGGATTGAGCGACAGCTTGCGGTACGTCTTCCAAAGCGATTATCTCGATTCGGAAGGTGCGGGTGGTGCTACTGCCCGTGAGACCTTCGGTATCAACCAGTACTTGTTCTACACCCTGAGTGAGCGTCTTGCCGTTGGTGCGCGTGCGGAATGGTGGAACATTAATGAGGATAGCGTTGCGTTGATCGGGCTAGGTGGTGCTGGCCGGACTGGAAATAGCGACATCTACGCTCTGACCATGGGACTCAACTATCGTCCGCACGCCAACGTGATCATCCGTCCCGAAGTCCGCTGGGACTGGGTGAAGGAAGATCGTGCTACGCTAAATGCGGTTGGAGTAACCATCAACGAGCAGAACGATCCTTCGCAAACGACCTTCGGGCTCGATACGATCATCCTCTTCTAGTTCTTGTTGTAAGTACTTGGAAGAGATCCGAGACGAATAGTTCGCCAGGCGGGGTCGGTAGGGCTATTGTGAACCAAAACGCCGTCCAGAGCTTAACAGCTTTGGGCGGCGTTTTTTCGTTCCACGCTAGCCACAACACCGGCCCTGATCCTGCTAACTGCTTAAGCAGCCGCCCGTCTGACTTGCCTAACTCTTGAGCACGACAGCCTATTCCCCAGCCTTGACGGCAGCTCACTGGGCGGCAAAGCATTTTTTTTAAGTCAATATCTAGCAATGACTTAGAGAACAAAAGTGAGCCGCCACTGGCAACACTGGCGCGGCGAGTGCTTCACCGGTTGGGAACGAACGAGCGTTTGACGTGCCCCCGCCACGATCACCAAATTGAGGTGAAGTTGGCCCAGGCAGGTGTCGAGGCAGGATCACGTGCGCTTGGTTTTTCGAACAACGAATTCCCCGCGGCGTTGCGGGCGAGTCGGTTATTCGTCGAGCTATTTGCACGAAGGAAAGAATTCATCATGCATGTATTGCGAGGTAGTTGGTTCACATTGGCACTCCTTGTGGGGTTGTTGGGGGTTGGCCTATCACTCGCGTCGGTTGCTTCGGCGCAGGATGCGGACTTGGCGACACCGGATGTCGCGGAAACAGCCGGCGCGGGTGATACGGCCGCGCCAGAGGAAGCTGTCGTAGAGAGTGAGGCGGAAGCGGTGGAACGACCGGTGGACGCTCAATTAGCGTTTGCAATTGATAACATCATGTTATTCATCTGTGCGGTCCTGGTGGTATTCATGCAAGCTGGTTTCGCAATGGTCGAAGTCGGTTTGAACAGCGCCAAGAACACGATCAACATTCTGGCCAAGAACGTGATGGACCTCTCTGTCGGGGTCCTGCTCTTCTTCACCGTTGGTTACGCCCTCATGTATCCCGGGTTCACTGAGGAGATTGTTGAAGGCGAGTATTTCGGGATCGATACTTCGAGGATTTTCGCTATCTCCGAGTGGGATGGTGAAAGCGCGTTTTCGCCGCAAGTGGATTTCTTATTCCAAGTCGCTTTCGCCGCCACGGCGGCCACCATCGTTTCGGGTGCGGTGGCTGGTCGCATGAAGTTTGGGGCTTATCTCATCTACAGCGCGTTTTTGACAGGTTTGATTTATCCGATCAGCGGCTCGTGGAAATGGGGTTACGGCTTCTTGCACGACATGGGATTCCATGATTTTGCTGGCAGCGTGGTGGTGCACGCCGTGGGTGGATTTGCTGGCTTGGCAGGTGCTATCTTGCTCGGCCCACGCTTGGGGAGATTTTCTTCCGATGGCAAGAGCGTACCGATTCCGGGTCACAACATTACCTTTGCGGCACTCGGTGTCTTTATTTTGTGGGTTGGTTGGTACGGGTTTAATCCCGGCAGCGTGCTCGCTTTCAGCAGCGACGCTGATGCGAACACCACCATGCTAGTCGCGGTGAACACCACGCTGGCACCGGCTGCCGGAGCAATCCTATGCTTGCTGTCTGCGTGGTTGGTCTTTGGCAAACCCGACTTAACCATGGCACTTAACGGAGCCCTGGGTGGTTTGGTCGGTATCACCGCTAACGCGGACATTGTGTCAAATACTTCCGCGGTCATCATCGGAGCGGTAGCTGGCGTGCTAGTCTTGGTCGGTGTGCTGTTGCTCGACAAGCTGAAGATTGACGATCCGGTAGGTGCGTGGCCGGTTCATGGACTTTGCGGTATCTGGGGTTGTCTTGCGTGTGCCGCTTTCGGTGAAAAGGAGTGGGGAGCGCAAATTATTGGCACGGTAGTTATCTGTGCTTGGGCGTTCGTCACCATGTTCGCACTGTTCTTCGTGCTCAAGATGGTTGGACTGCTGCGTGTCAGTGCGGAAGAAGAGACCACCGGTTTGGATATCTCCGAGCACGGCATGCATGCTTATCCTTCCGATGCAATCACTGGTGGTTCGATCAGCTAAATCGCTGTCACCAACACGATGATCTTCTCGGCTCTTGCCTGGGCCAGAAGGATCCCCAATGGCCTGAGCGAGTGTCCGCCTCACTCGCTCAGGTCGGGGTTTTTTCTTCCCGTCAAAAGTCGTTGTTGTTAAGCCGCCGCGGGAAACCTCCACTTTCCGTGGCGGTTTTTTTGTGCCCGACACCTAAAGCAAAAACCTGCTAAACTCCGCCGGTCCCTAGCAACTAGCAACTATCTGTTCCCCATGAAGCTGATTATCGCCATCATCCAGCCCGATAAACTGGAAGCCGCCAAAGAAGCCTTGACGGAAGTCGAAGTGGTCCGTCTGACGGTGATGGATTGCCAAGGTTTCGGGCGTCAAAAAGGCCAAACCGGCGTCTACCGAGGGCACCAATTCAGCGTCAATTTGCTCCGCAAGATTCAATTGCAGATCGCCGTCAACGAAGACTTTGTGAAACCGACCGTGGAAGCAATTCTCAAGGGTGGGCGAACCGGCGAGCAGGGGCAGATCGGTGACGGCAAAATCTTTGTCTTGCCAATGGATGATTGCATTCGCATTCGCACCGGCGAACGTGGCAGCGAGGCAATCTAAGCCATAGAGGTTCGGCTGATTCCGGTTTGCCTATTGACTAATGCGGAGGTGCTTACCTCATCCCGATGTGCGGCAAAAAATAAAGATAGAAAAAGACCCGCGGCTCACAACACACCTTTGGTGCTGGGAATGCCGGTTTGCCTTGGATCGGCTTCGGCCGCCATCCTTATCGCCCGGGCGGTCGCTTTGAAAACCGCTTCGGCAATGTGGTGCGAGTTTTTGCCGTAGTGCATGAGGACATGCAAATTGCAGCGAGCATTGGCGGCGAATGATTGCCAAAAGTGCTCGACTAATTCACTATCGAAGCTGCCAATCTTGGCGGTCGCAATCGGCGCGCGGTACTCAAAGGCATAACGCCCTCCCAAATCGACGGCCACCGTCACTAAAACCTCATCCATCGGCAGCGTGCAATGTCCATAGCGCCGGATGCCGGTGCGATCCCCTAGCGCCTGATCAACCGCTTGGCCCAAACAAATGCCAATATCTTCGCTGGTATGATGATCGTCCACGTGCAAGTCGCCCCGCGCCTCAACCGTCAAATCGATCAAGCCGTGGCGGGCAAAGAGGTCGAGCATGTGATCAAGAAAACCGATCCCGCTCTGCCGCTGGCCCACGCCCTGACCATCGAGGTCGAGGCTGAGAGCAATCTCGGTTTCACCCGTCTTGCGGTCGATCGCTGCGGTGCGCGTCATCTTTTGATCCCCAGGGACGTTCTTGAAATAATTGTCGTCTTTCGCTCCGCAAAAGCAGCGTTTGCCCGGACTCTCGCGAGGCGAGAGGCCGCGTGAAAGCTACAATGGCTACCTGAGCAAGGTTTTTAGGATGCTCAGCAGCGCATCGATTTGCGCCGGCGTACCGACCGTAATCCGCAAACCGTCACCCCACTCGGGAAACTCCATGTAGCGGATCAGTACTTGGCGTTGCTTCAGTTCTTCGTAAAGAGTGCGGTGAGATTTTTCGGGGTGCGTGCACCAGAGGAAATTGGCCTCCGAAGGTGTGACTTGAAAGCCCAGCTCGGCCAGTTGCTCAGCCAGCGTTTGTCGCCCCGCTAAAATCTTATCACGATTCTCAGTCAGCCACTGCTGCGCGCCGATCGCCGCGGTTGCCGCCGCGATCGATAGGCTATCACAATTATAACTATCTTTGATCTTTGCTATTTCGGCGATCAATTGCGGCTGAGCCACCACAAATCCAAAGCGGAGCCCGGCCAACGCGTAAGCTTTGCTGAGCGTGCGGGTTATTAAGATTTTGTCAGACTGTTCGACCAACGATAAACAGTTTGCCGAGGCAAAGTCACCGTAAGCTTCGTCGACCACCAGCGGGCAGGGAAGTTGTTCGGCCAAACGTAAGACTTCCTCGGGAGTCAACATTGTACCGCTGGGACTGTTCGGGTTGGGCAGGAACACCAACCGAGGCTCTTGGCTGTCATCCGCAAACGAGGCCGGCAGTTGCCAATCCTGGGAAAAAGGAACTTGCTGCCAATGAGCCCCTTGGATTTCAGCCAGCGTGCGGTACAGGATGTAACTGGGGTAGGGCAGTCGTAACGATTGTCCCTCGCCAACAAATGCTCGCACCAACATGGTGAGAATTTCGTCACTGCCGTTCCCCGCCAAGATCCAATCCGGTCCGGGGATTCCCAGCACCTCCGCGGCCCGACGTCGAAAAGCCAGCGCGGTCGGTTCGGGGTAACGCTGCAAACCGCCAGCCGCCGCCTGAGTGATGGCGGTCAACACTTCCGCAGCGGGCGGGTAAGGATTTTCGTTGGTGTTCAGCTTGATGAACTTGCCACCCTGCGGCTGTTCGCCAGGGACGTAGGGCTGCAGGCGAGCGAGCGACGGACGAAAAGGTGAGGAAGCTGGAGGTACGGTCACTTGTTGATCTTAATGCGGGATGCTTTGAAGTTATTCGGGCAAACGAATCGAGACGCTGTGGCCGTGCGCGGTGAGCCCCTCCTCAGCGGTCAAACGCAGCACGTCGGGCGCGATCGCGGCGATCGCCTCGGCGTCGAATTCAATCAAGCTGCTGCTGCGAAGGAAATCGTTACAAGAGAGACCTGCCGCCCAGCGAGCGGTTCCCCCTGTGGGCAACACGTGGCTGGGACCGGCGGCATAATCGCCCAACGCCACGGGTGTGTAGTGCCCCAAAAATGTGGCCCCCGCGTTGCGAATTTGAGCTGCCAATTGTCGCGGGTGGGCGGTTTGGATATGCAAGTGTTCGGGGGCGAAGCGATCGGTCAGCTCAACGGCTTGCCCCTCATCTTCCACGCACACCAGCGCGCTGAAGGCTTCCAATGAATCGACCGTCAACTCGCCGCGGTCCAAGCGAGCCACTTGCTTGACCATTTCTTGATAGACCGCTTCGATCAAGTCGGCGTGCCAAGTGATCAAGATTGCCGAGCCGGGAGAGTGTTCGGCTTGGCTGAGCAGATCAGCCGCCACATAGTCAGGACGGGCTGTGGAATCGGCCAACACGATCACTTCGCTGGGGCCGGCGATCGAATCGATGTCGACCGTGCCGTAAACATACTTCTTTGCCAAGGCGACAAACAAGTTGCCAGGCCCGACGATCTTGTCAACGGCTGGAACCGCGTCGCATCCGTAAGCCAACGCGGCCACGGCTTGCGCGCCACCCATCCGATAAACTTCGGTCACACCCAATTCATGACAGGTGGCCAGCATCACTTGGTTATAAGATCCAAAGGGTGTCGGCGGCGCGACCACGGCGATCTGCTCCACGCCAGCGACTTGCGCCGGCACGACCGTCATCAGCACGGTGGAAGGATACGCAGCGGCTCCCCCCGGCACGCAAACCCCCACCCGTCGCAGCGGCGCGTAACGCTGTCCTAAAATGACACCGGGCTGTGGTTTGATCGATACCTCAGCATGACGAATGGCTCGCTGGAAGGTTTCAATGTTGTCGCGTATCCGCCGTAGACTGGCCAACAACGCGGGGTCGGCGGCAGCATGTGCGGCGGCCAATTCGCTGGCCGGTACTCGCAACTCGTCAGCCGTCAGCTTGGATTGGTCGAGCGCTTCGCTGTAGCGGAGCAGGGCGGGGGTGCCGCTGGTGTCAATGTCGCGGCAAATCGTTTCCACAACTTGAGTGGGCGTCAGCGGGCTGCCGAAAACCCGCTCGGTCAACTGGCGGCCCCGCGGACTGACGATGTCACCGCGTGGGCTGAGTTTTTCGCGGAGCGCTTCGAGCACCGCCGTGGCCGACTCGGAACGAGCATCGACGCGGGCGATCCGCAGCGGTTGAGATTCGATGATAGAGTCTGACTTGGAGGCTGACATAGCGGCTGACATGCAGTCTGGATGGGGGCTGAGCAGTCTAAATGGAAGCTGGGCGGCGCGTTAACTTGCACTCACTATTTGTACTTGGCAATGGCTTCAGGCAAAGGGTACTCGGTGACATCACGGTCCCCCGCCATCGCCTCGATCTCGAGTAACCGCTGAAAACCCCGGCTGATCAACTGACGACGCTGGGCGACGAAGTCGGCATCCAGTTGAGCGGCACCGAGCGGGCCTGCGACCACGATCGGCGAGAATTCAGGATGCTCGATAAATTGAGCCAGCACTGGATTGCAGCCGAGGTGACGTTCGGGCGTGGTGTGCAGGCGTTCCGGCTCGAGTTCGCCGATGACGTAGCGAAGATACAGCTCACTGTCGCGAAGCAGTTCGACCTCTTGGCCACAGACGTCACAGGGGTAACCTTCTTCGCAGCGGGCCATCAATCGGCTTAGCTCAATCCAAGGACATCGAACATCGAATATAATCCGGCAGGTTGCGAGGCGAGCCAAGCGGCGGCTGACAAAGCGCCGGCCGCATAGCAGTCACGGTTTGAAGCCGCCACGCGAATCTCTAGCGTCTCGCCCAGCATCCCGAACACGATCGTGTGCTCGCCCGGATTGTCGCCGCCGCGGAGGGCGTGGTAGCCGATTTCATTTCGCTGGCGGGCGCCCGTTTTTCCGGAGCGGCCATGTTGATGCGCGACCGGACCGTCCACCGTCTCAGCCAACAACTCGCCAAACTTGAGTGCCGTGCCGCTGGGAGCGTCCTCTTTAAAACGATGGTGCCGCTCGATAATTTCAATATCGACACCACCCGGAACCGCAGCCAACGCTTGGCCCGCTTGCTTGGAAAGCTGCATCGCCAAATTGACCGCCATGCTCATGCTCGGTGCCCAGACGATCGGGATCTGCTCGGCGGCTTGCTCGATCCGTTGATGCTGAGCCGGTTCCAGTCCGGTCGTGGCGATCACCAGGGGCCAGCGACGGGCTTGGCAGGTGGCAACGACTTGATCGACCGCAGCTGGGAGCGAAAAGTCGATTACCACATCGATTTGGCCCGGCACCTCAGCGTTTTGGCCCGGCGAGTCGGCTTGGATTGGCCAGACGGCTTGGATCGGCACATCGATGGGGTTGATCGCGGCCACGGTGCCAGCATCTTGAGTTTGGCAGGGGCTCTCTGGATGGTCGATTGCGGCGGCGATGCGGAACCGCGAATCGGTGCTGGCCAGGGCCACGACACGGCGGCCCATGCGTCCGGCGGCACCATGAATTGCGAGCGATAATTGCATTAGGAATAAAGGCGAATGGCTTTGATGATATCGTCGAGATCGTTGGGGACCGCGACCGCTCGATTGGCAAAACTGGCCGTGGTCACGCCGCGGCTACCCAACACGTTATTGAACATTTCTTGATCGGTGGTGTGATAAGCCACCGTGGCAGTGGGGTCTTTCAGCTCATGGCCGGTGAGGATCGCCACGACCCGGTCGCTGGCCGCGATCACCCCCTCGCGACGCAACAATTTAACACCCGCCACGCTGGCCGCCGAAGCCGGTTCGCAACCAAATCCACCCGCCCCCACACGAGCCTTGGCGTCGAGGATCTCTTGGTCGCTGACTTGCCGCACCACGCCATCCATGAACTCTAAAGCTCGCAAACACTTTTTCAGGTTGACCGGACGATTGATTTCAATGGCGCTGGCGATCGTGTCGGCCTTTAAATGCTCGCGATCCATCTGATCGTTGTACGCTCGAATCGGATCGAGATCAACGTGCCCTTGATTCCAACGCACGCCACGCCGCGCAACTAATTCGTACAGCGTGTCGGCCCCGGCGGCGTTAATCACCGCCAGCCTGGGTACTCGATCGATCAATCCTAATTGCTTGAGCTCAATGAACGCCTTACCAAACGCGCTGCTGTTGCCCAGGTTGCCACCGGGAACCACGATCCAGTCGGGGATCTCCCAGCGGAGCGCCTCGAGCACTCGCAGCATGATCGTTTTTTGTCCCTCCAGGCGAAATGGGTTGACGCTGTTGACGAGGTAAATCCCCAGCTCGTCGGCGACCTGCCGAACACGCAACATGGCATCATCAAAGTCCCCGGCGATTTGAATCGTCAAAGCGCCGTAGTCGAGTGCTTGGCTCAGCTTTCCATATGAGATCTTACCACTGCCGACAAAGATGACTCCTTTCATTAATCGCGTGGCGCTGCAGTAAAGTGCCAACGAGGCGCTGGTGTTGCCCGTGCTGGCGCAGGCCGCTCGTTTGGCGCCCATCATCCGCGCGTGGGTAAAAGCGGCACACATCCCGTTGTCTTTGAACGAACCCGAAGGATTCATCCCCTCGTATTGCAGGTAGAGTTGTTTAGGGTTGAGGCCCACGTATTCGCCGACGGCGTCGGCTTGCTGCAACAAGGTTTGCCCCTCGCCCACCGTGACGACGCGGTCCTGGGGAGCAAACGGCAGCAATTCGTGAAATCGCCAGACACCACTGAACCGGACCGGATTGCAACGCTCGCTCCACGTCGCTTCAAAATCGCTCAACCGGTTCGGGACCGAGGCGCGATCCCAGTCGTAGCCAATATCGATCAAGTCGCCACACTTGGGACAGCTGGTATGAACCGATGCCGTATCGTAAGTGGCCGCGCACTGCGGATTGATGCAGCGTTGGAAAGCGAGGTCCGTGTGCATGGCAGACTTCGATGCGGATGGAGTCGACTGGAGCATGGGCAATCGATGAAGCGAGCGAATAGGGTGGGCAAATTGAGTCAGGCAACCAGCGCCGGGCCAGGAACCACAATGGGCCTCTCTAACCATAGATCGGAATTGCGACACCCGTCGTTCGGTTTCATTTCCAACGCAACTGTTTAACTCAACTAATTATTGTATCGAATTTTTCGCTTCCGCTGTTCAGTCGGAGCTTAGCGATTACGCTGTTCCGCCTACGCTACCACTCCGGCGGCTCGTGATTTTTCCGCGACCTTGACCCAAAGCCCGCCGCGCTTCTACAACGAAGGGGTGAAAGTAAGGCGTCAAAAATACCGCCTTCCAAAAAATTTTTCGCCCCAAAGATTTCCGCTCGTAGCCAGCTGTCCGCACTTTGCAAGATTCGTTGCCAGCACACCCGCACCTCATAAGTACCTCGGATTGCTAGATGCCGCATCAAAATCCTGCCAGTGCCGCGTCGAACCGGCTTTCACCGGGGCGAATTGGGTTTTATCTGCTCGTCGCTGGCGGGGGGGCCGCCGCCGATTTATGGACAAAGCAAGCTGTTTTCCGCTGGCGAGGCCTGCCCAACGAGTCGCCTCCGTGGTGGTTAGTGGAAGATCTGATTGGCGTCGAGACGGCGGTTAACATAGGCGCGGTGTTTGGCATGGGAGCGGGTAAGGGGACGCTGTTTGCCGCACTTTCAGTGGTTGCCGGAATTGGCATTCTCATTTGGTTATTCGCCTTCGGCGCGGCTCGCAGTTGGTGGATGCTGACTTCCCTCGCCATGGTCAGCGGCGGCATTATTGGGAACCTTTACGATCGCTTGGGGCTCTGGTGGCAGCCTGGGATGCCACCAGAATGGAAAAGTGGCGTGCGAGATTGGATTTTGATGCAAGCAGGAAACGCCTACAAATGGCCCAATTACAACATTGCCGACAGCCTATTGGTGGTTGGTGCCAGCATGTTAGTTTGGCGATCGTTCTTCCCCGACCCAGAGGATGGGATTGTAGAAGCAGAAAATGGCGAAGAAAAAAATTCCCCCGCCCCGGCCTCCCACCAATCGACTTCCTAAACGTCAATCTTCCCCGGCTTCAGTTCCCCGGATTCAGTTTCCTGAGCTTCAGTTTCCTGAGCTTCAGTTTCCTGAGCTTCAGTTTCCTGAGCTTCAGTTTTTTCCCAGCGTCCACTTGCCAAGCGGTGCCTGATGTCCACCTCTCCTGATCCACAACAGCCTTCATCTGCGGACCCCGCGACAGCTAAGACAGCGGAAACGGCCAATGCGGCGGGCCCAACCAGTTGGGGAGAGCAGCACGGCGGGCGACTGGCGGGGCTGGTTCGCTTGGGCGAGCAGACCGCGGCAGTCACGTTGCGATATTTCCGTGACGCTTCGTTGGCGGTCGAAGCGAAAGCGGACGAGAGTCCGGTCACGATCGCCGATCGCGAAGCGGAAAGCGAATTTCGCCGCTTGGTCAGCGAGCAGTTTGCTGAGGATGCAGTTTTGGGTGAGGAGCACGAGGATCTTGCCGGAACCAGCGGCTACCGATGGGTCGTGGACCCGATTGACGGGACCAAATCGTTCGTCGCCGGGGTGCCGATGTATTCGACTTTGGTCGCTTTGGAGTATGAAGACCGGCCGATTGCCGGGGGGATTTGGATTCCGGCTTTGGGTGAAGTGGCCGTGGCGGCTGCGCAATTGGGATGTTGGTACCGGCCGTCGCGTGGGGCGGATTGGCAAGTAGCTCGGGTCTCGAGTCGCGACCGTTTGGATCGCGCCATATTTGTCACCACGGCAGCCGATTCGTTTGCCGAGGTGGACTCGCTCGATCGCTTTGAGCGGCTGCAGCAGGCAGCCTGGTTCACGCGGACGTGGGGAGATGGCTACGGCTATTTGCTGGTCGCCACCGGCCGGGCCGACTTGATGGTCGATCCGATTGTCAGCCCTTGGGACATTGCCGCGATTGCGCCAGTCATTATCGAGGCGGGGGGATTGTTTAGTGACTGGCAGGGGGTGGCGACGACAAAAGGCACCCAGGCGGTGGGCACGAACGGTATTTTACACGCCCAAATTCTCGAGCTTTTGTCGTAGCCATTTACAAAAACGCTGGTCTTGGTTTACACTCCGGAGCTACCCCCTGACCCGCGTTGGTCCGGGGGGCGTTTGCGTTGTCAAATTTTGGACCTGTTTGCTCTCTCTGTCTGTGCTGAATCGTTATGTTTGAATCGCTTTCGGAAGGCTTGCAATCGGCCTTCAAGAGCTTGCGCGGTAAGGGCAAGCTCACCGAAAGCAATATGCGCGAAGGTCTGCAGGCTGTGGAAACGGCGCTGCTCGAGGCTGACGTTAGTTATCCCGTCATCCAGTCCTTCATGCAGCAGGTCACGGAGCGGGCATTAGGCAAGAAAGTACTGTTGAGTTTACGTCCGCACGAAGAGCTGGTGCGGATTGTTTACGAGGAGCTGGTCGAGATATTGGGTCCGGTCGACCCATCGCTGCACCTGAAAAAGGACGGCGTCACGATCATTATGTTGTGCGGTTTGCAGGGTTCGGGAAAAACCACGACCTGCGGCAAGCTCAGCCAGCTATTGTTGGAACAAAAAATCAAGCCGCTGTTGGTGGCAGCCGACCTGCAGCGTCCGGCGGCGATTGACCAATTGCACGTGATCGGCGAACAGCTGGGCGTGCCGGTTTACAGCGATCGGGGGCAAAAAGATCCGGTCAAAGTTTGTCAGGCTGGAGTCGCAAAAGCCAAAGCAGAGGACGCCCGCGTGGTGATCCTCGATACGGCGGGACGTTTGGCGATTGACGCCGAGCTGATGGCCGAACTGGGTCGCATCGATCGCAAACTAGGACCCGACCAAGTCTACTTGGTGGTCGACGGTATGACCGGCCAGGACGCGGTCGACAGCGCTGGAGCGTTCAACCGGGCGTTGGAGCTCGACGGCGTGGTGATGACCAAGCTGGACGGCGATGCTCGGGGCGGGGCCCTGATGTCGGTGAAGCAAGTTACGGGCGTGCCAATCAAATTTATCGGCACCGGAGAGCACTTCGACGCGCTCGAGCCGTTCCGTCCGGAAGGGATGGCTAGCCGAATTCTCGAGATGGGCGACATGGTGGCGGCGGCTCGCGAAGCCCACCGCATCGTCGACGACCGGGAACGCGAAGAGCTGGAAAAGAAAATGGCTTCCGGCGAATTGACGCTGGAAGACTTCAAAGGACTGTTGGAGAAAGTTTCCAAGCCCGGTTTGATGGGCAAAATGATGGGACTGATGCCCGGCATGGGCCAGTTTCGCGAGGCGCTCGACAGCGAGGAAGCGGCCGGTGGGATTCGGCAAACGATCGGTGCGATCAACGCCATGACGGCCGCCGAACGACGCAATCCCAAGCTGATTGATGCCAGCCGCAGGTCGCGGATCGCCAAAGGAGCCGGGGTGCAAGCACCCCTGATCTCCCAACTCGTCAAACAATTTGAAACCATGAAGCCGATGATGCAGGCGATGGCCGGACAAGGTGTCGGCGATCGCATGGCCATGATGCGGCAATTGCAAGCCAGCGGCGCAATGGCCGATCCATCGATGGCTGGTATGAAAGTCAAAAAGCCGACCGGCAAACGCCTTTCCAGTGCCGAGCGGATTAAGCTGAAGAAAGAGCGGGAGCGCGAGTTGCGCCGTCGCAAAAGAAAAAACAGTTAAACAGAAAAAAGTTAAAATAGAAAACAGTTAATCGTTCTACATTTCGTCGCAAATCAAGTTGTCGTTTCGTTCGAGGAGAGTTAACACGTGGCAGTCAGAATCCGACTGAAGAAAATGGGCCGCACGCACCGTCCCTACTTCCGACTTTGTGCCGTCGATGCGCGAGCCCCGCGTGACGGTCGTGTGATTGAGGAATTGGGCCTCTACGACCCCATGCTGTCGGAGACCGACGCCCGCTGTCGGTTCAACGGCGAGCGTATCGATTACTGGCTCAGCGTCGGAGCGCAACCCACCGACAAAGCAGCCGTGCTGATCAAAAAGTACGGCAGCTCGGGGACACACCTCGAAGCCCAAAAGGAAGCCATCCAACGGCTCGAAGCCAGCAAGCGATACACACCAGCTCCACCAGCGCCCGCTGCGAAACCGGTTGCTGTTGAAGCCGCGCCGGCTGAGCCCAGCGAAGAGGCCCCGGCTGAGGGCTGATGCGTGTTGATATCCTGACGCTGTTCCCAGCAATCTTTTCAGGCTACCTCAGCCAAAGCTTGTTGGAAAAAGCAATCACTCGCGGGCTCGTTCAGATCCATTGCCATAATTTGCGTGATTGGTCGGATGACCCCAAACACCACAAAGTAGACGATCGGCCCTTCGGGGGCGGACCGGGAATGCTGCTGCAAGTTGCCCCCACGGTGGCTTGCGCCGAAGCCGTTCAAGCGATGGACGTCACCCCGCCTCGAACACTGATCATGACACCTCAAGGTCGCCGGTTGGACCAGCGACTCGCGGAGGATCTGGCGACTACCCCTCGCCTGATGTTGCTCTGCGGACGTTACGAAGGTTTTGACCAACGCGTGATCGATATCCTCCAACCCGAGGAGATCAGCGTGGGAGATTTTGTCCTCAACGGGGGCGAAGTGGCGGCCATGATCGTCATCGATGCCGTTGTTCGACTCCTTCCAGGCGTGCTCGGCGACGAGCAAAGTAGTTTTGATGATTCATTCAGCCGCGGAAATCGCTTGCTCGAATTTCCTCAATACACCAGACCAAGAGAATTTCGAGGACACACCGTCCCCGACGTGCTGCTCTCCGGCGACCACCAACGGATCGCCCAGTGGCGAGCCGAAATGAGTCAATTGCGAACGCGGCAACGACGAAGCGATTTGCTTGACGAAAACAACGCTTAACTTAATTAATCATTTCTTCACCAAAGGAAACCGTGCCATGAGCCAACAGATAATGGACTTGGTCGAAAAAGAATACATCAAGACCGACGACGCACCACAGTTTGCCATTGGGGACACGGTCGACGTGCACACCAAAATTCTGGAAGGCGATAAAGAGCGGATCCAAGTTTTCAGCGGCACCGTCATCGCCCGCAGCGGCGCTGGCAGCCGGGAAATGTTCACCGTCCGTCGCATCGTCTCGGGTGAAGGTGTGGAACGAAAGTTCCCCGTTCACAGCCCGCGAATTGCCAAAGTCGAAGTCAAGCGAAAGAGCGTCGTGCGTCGCGCGAAACTGTACTTCCTTCGCGATCGCGTCGGCAAAGCCGTTCGCCTCAAAGAAGCACGTCGCTAACCAGCCGCCACCCCGGTGGTTCGGCTCCGTGTCGATTGTTTGCAGCAGCGACTCCAGCTCTGGCGCGGGCGCTACCAGGCCTGGCGGTTCGGGACCATCGATTCCACCGCCAGGATTGGTAAACGGGGCGAACAGGCTGCCGCCATTTTGTTACGGCGGAAAGGCCTGAAGATCGTTGCCGAAGGCGAGACAGACCGCGGTGGTGAAATCGACTTGATCGCGATCGAGCGGCAGCGGGGTCAGCGTCCCACAATCGTCTTCGTCGAAGTCAAAACGCTCGCCTCGCGAAAACCGGGGCACCCGGCTGATCGAGTTGACGACGAAAAACAAAAACGGTTGACCGCCGCCGCGCTGAGGTTTCTCAAACGCAACCGTTTGTTGCAGCACCGCGCGCGATTCGATGTCATCGCCGTTTGGTGGCCCGATCAGGACGCGCCGCAGCCCCAGCGAATCGAACACTACCAACATGCCTTCGAAGCGGTTGGCAAAAATCAGTTCTACAGCTGAATACCTCAAACCGCACGGGATTAGCCGTGTGGTATCAGCGCTGCAAGAATCGCTCCACCGCCTTGAGCAATGGATCGACGGTTTGGAATTGGATCGGCGGTGGCGGCGTTTGCCAAGGAAACCAGCGGAAATCGCTATGTTCGCTGCAAGCCACATCGCGTGGACCGTCGATCCAGCCCAAGAAGTAGTGCACACGTTTCTGGCGTGGTTGCGGTGAATCGGGGTAGCGCACCGGGTATTCCAGCTGAAACTCGAACTCGGGATCGAGCGTGACCTCCGCGGGGCCGAATCCGGTTTCCTCCGCCAATTCTCGCAGCGCAGTCTCCCGCGGCGTTTCTCCCGGTTCGGCGTGTCCCTTGGGGAGATCCCAGCGATCGGGATGCCGCATTAGCAGAAATTGAACCGCCGGCTGGCGGGTCATGATCAACACACCGGCGGCCAGCACTGGTGGTAGCGTCCGGTTGGGCAATTCAGAGCTGGGCGTTTCGGACATGATCGCAGGGTGACCGCTGGGGGTGCATGGCAAGGACTTGCGGGGGTGCTACAGTACGCACGACAAATCCAAGCGACTCATCAGGACGACGAATGAAAATTTATACGCGAACGGGCGATGCGGGAACTACCGGGCTCTTCGGTGGCCCGCGAGTGGCCAAAGACGATTGTCGAATTGAGGCGTACGGCACGGTTGACGAATTGAATGCCGTGCTCGGTGCGGTGCGTGGTGCGGGGGTGGCGACCGACATCGACCAGCAACTGGAGTCCATCCAAAGAGAACTATTTTCGATCGGCGGCGAGTTGGCCAGCCCCGATCCGGATCGGCACCAATTGCGAGTCATCACCGGGGAACATGTGGCCGGGCTGGAGCAATGGATCGATCTGCACGAAGCCACGCTACCACCGCTGCAATTTTTCATTTTGCCAGCTGGAACTTTGACCACGGGACTGCTGCACACCGCCCGCGCGGTCTGCCGGCGAGCCGAGCGGCGGGTCGTCACCTTGGCTTCTCTGGAAGACACAGCGGTCTCGTCGGACTTGGTGATCTACCTTAACCGCTTGAGCGATTTGCTGTTTGTCCTAGCCAGGGTCCACAATCAACGATCCGGGCTGGGCGATACGGCTTGGCAAAGTCCACGGCGCGAATCCTCGCAGGACCACTGACGCCAGCCTGCCGCTAGGTTACAATCCATGGCTGGTTAGTTGAGGCTGGTTCACGATCATACGGCCGCCAGCGTATTCTTGTTGCGAGGAAATGCACCCGTGAAGAAAGTCGAAGCAATTGTCCGGCACTTCAAGTTAGAGGACGTCAAGAACGCCCTCACCGAGCATGGCATCCACGGGATGACCGTCAGTGAAGTGCGGGGATTTGGCCGTCAAAAGGGGCATACCGAGATTTATCGTGGCACTGAATATGCCGTCGATTTTGTCCCCAAAGTGAAAATCGAAGTGGTCTGCACCGACGCCAATTTGGAAGCGGTCGTCGACACAATTTTGCAAACTGCCCAAACGGGGCAAATTGGTGACGGCAAGATTTTTGTCACCGACTTGCAAGAATCGATCCGCATCCGCACCGGTGAACGAGGTGAAGACGCCCTGTAGCACGCCTGCGGAGCGGAATTGGCACACCTGCGGAGCGGAACTGGTAAAAAATCAATGGCAGCTCAACCCACGCTGCCGAGTGTCATCCAAGCCGCTCGGAACCAGCTTTGCGAAGGACGCGTTCGGCTTCGTGTCCAGCACGAAGCTGGTTCCCCCGGGCTTCAATTAACCCATTTGCAGACCGATCTGGTCGACGGGTTAATCTTAGACCTGTACAACACGGCGTTGCGCGATTTGGGCTGTGAGGCAATCGCTTCGCAGGTCGCCTTGGTTGCCCATGGTGGCTACGGACGACGCGATCTGGCTCCCTACTCGGACTGCGACTTGATGCTCACCCCGCTGCGGCGAGTAGAGAAACAGGTGCAGCCGTTGGCCGCTCGGCTGAGCCGCGACATCGTCGACATCGGCCTCGACTTGGGGTTCACGGTTAGACGCCCCGAGCAGGCTTGTCAGTGGGCTTGGCGAGATCCCACCGTCTTCACATCGCTCAGCGAAGCTCGCCTGCTGACTGGCAGCGTGCACGTCTTCTGCCGCTTCTTTCACAACCTGCGTTTGGGGGCGATGCGGAGGCACCGCACGTTGATCGACAAGGTTTACCAGTCGCGACGGGAAGAGCGGGGCAAATGGGGCGATACGGTCTATTTGCTGCGTCCGAATGTCAAACGTTCGCGTGGTGGGCTGCGTGACATTCAATTGATCCGCTGGCTTGGTTTCGCCCGCTTTGGCGACTCGGACCTCGACAAACTTTTGCACTTAGGCGCGCTCTCGCCGGATGACTACCAACGGCTGAGAAAAGCGCTCGCCTTTCTGCTCAGGCTTCGCAACGAATTGCACTTCGACACGGGGAAAAGCCAAGACATTCTCGATCGGCCAGCCCAAATGCGAATCGCCCAGCGTTGGGGCTATCAAAGCGAAGCGGGCCGCTTGCCGGTCGAAGCTTTCATGCAGGACTATTTCGAGCACACCCGTGACGTCAGGTATGTGGCGGCTCACTTTGTTGACACGGTCCGTCATCGTCCGTTGACGGTGCGTTCCCTCGACATGCTGCTCAGCCGCCGACTGGGGGACGATTTTCGCATTGGCCCGTATCACATTTGGGTCAAAGAAGCCAAGTTGAGCGAAGTTGCCGGCGACGTTACCCGCGTGCTCAAGTTGATGGAGCTAGCCAACCGTTATCAACGGCGGATTTCGCATCGAACTTGGCAAGCCATCCGGGAAGCGATGCGAGGCCGTAACCTGGGGGGGCCCGACAGCGAAACGATTGCGCTCTTCTTGGCCCTGCTCAATCGTCCCGGCAGGCTGGCCGATTTGCTCCGCAGGTTGCACGAATTGCGCGTGCTGGAACAAATCATTCCCGCCATGCGTCACGCGCGGTGTTTGTTGCAATTCAATCAGTACCATAAGTATACGGTCGACGCCCATTCCATCCGCGCCGTCGAAGCGGCCACACAACTGACTGAGCAAACGGGACCGGCGGCCGACCTGTATAAGGAACTCGACCAACCCTGGTTGCTGCACCTGTCGTTGCTGATTCACGATCTGGGCAAAGGCTTTGAACGCGATCACAGCGAGTTGGGAAAAGAGATCGCCGGCACGACCGCCGATATCTTACAATTGCAACCAGCTGATAAAAAGACGTTAGAAGCATTGGTGTATCATCATCTCTTGATGATACACACCGCCTTGCGACACGACTTGAGCGATCAAGATGTGATTTCTCAATTTGCCGAAACGATCGGCTCGATCGAAGTCCTCGACTTGCTCTACATTCACTCGCTCTGCGACTTGACCGCGGTCGGCCCCGATGTGCTGACCGATTGGAAGCAAAAGTTAATCACCGAATTGCATCAACGGGTGCGACGTTATTTGATTGACGGTGGTTCGCTCGACCGCACCGACCAACGGATCAGTCGTGTGCGTCAGCAAATCCACGCGTTGTTGTGCAAGCGACAAGCTGGCGAGGCGGCGCTGCGAATCAGCGAGGAATTGCCACTGGGCATGCTCGACGGGGCCGACGCCAACACGCTAGTCGATGAGATCGTGCTGGCTGCCAGCCTGACTCCGGAGGCTCCTGTCCGCTGCTGGGGTCGAGAACTGGAGAATCAACACGCTTGTGAATATAAGATTTTATTCTTGCAAGGAGAGCGGCGGGTTGGCCTGTTCATGGCTTTGACCGGTGCCTTAATGAGCCAGGGGCTAGAGATTCTTCGCAGCCAAATTGAATCATTGCCGTCGGGATTAGCCTGGGATCAGTTTGTGGTGCGTGACCCCAATTATGAGCAAGACGTACCGGCTGAGCGAATGGAGCAAGTCTGCGAAGCGCTCCGTACCGCGATCATCGCACCGCCTGTCGAAGCGCCCCGCTTTCGCCGCGTTTGGGGGGACCAACAGCAGCAGTTGCAGGCCGAACTGCGCGTGCTACCCAGTCGCGTCACATTCGACAACAGCACATCCGAACGTTACACCGTATTGTCGGTTTATGCCTATGACCGGCCGGGCCTGTTGTATGCCGTGGCCAAAGCCATCGCTCAATTGAAATTAGTCATACACTTCGCCAAAATTGCCACCCACCTCGATCAAGCGGTTGACGTGTTTTACGTCACCTATTTGGACGGCCGCCGCATCGTTTCGCCGACCGAACAGGACGAACTTCGCAGTGTCTTTATCGAAGCGGTGGAACGCGGTTAGGAGCGGCATCCAATCGGTCCAGCAGCCGTTACGCTTTCAACGCACGGCGTCGATCCTGAGAGCAAGTTTCAAGACGCGATGTCCCGTATCAAACCCTTTTTGGAAGCGGGGATCGAGCCGCACGACCGCCAACCAGTCGCCAGCGAGAGCCAAGTTGGCGGTTGAGACAACGTCTTGCAGCGAGGATTAGGTAAGCGATAAGAGTTCGTCCGATCATGGCGAAGCGGCTTGAGAAGCTGTGAGGAAAAACCTGATCGTAGCTGAGACAGCCCCATGATTTGTCGTTGCGGCGGCGAATTTTTGTTGCCCTGCGAGCGATGCGCGGGCATGTTTCAGCGGTTTAAAAAAACCAACCTCTCCAGAGGCTCACCCGCCGCGGAATCTGCGCCGCGGTCTATGTGGTTTATGTTACCACGCATCCTTGGGCGAATGAGCCGTCGAGAGAGTGTGCAAGCGAAACGAGCGGCGGGTAACAGACTCGCCGCGGCGGCCGCTGACGCTCTCACGTTGTGCAAATCCAATCCTTCATTCTCCCAGCAAGGAAGTTGTCATGCCTATCAAGTCGCTCAGCTTGGCATGCGCTGCCGCAATGCTTTACACATCCATTGCCGGCGCTCAAATGGACCTCGGATCGTTGCTCAATTCCATCGGATACGGCAACGACGATCCCCCGTCGGTTGAAAATTTACCACCGCCAGCCGATGCCTCAGCACCCGCGGATGAATTAGCGGCGGCCAGCACCTCACCAGAGTTTGCGGCGGATGAATTTACGGATGAACCCCTGTTGATCCCTCCCAGTTTCGAAGCCCCCGCTTCGCCTTCGCAAGAACTCTCGCCTTCAGCCAACGTGAATAACGCCGGGGGACCACCGCAGCCTCCCATGCTGCCAATGCCGCTGGAAGACAATCCGCTGGATGATCTGCGGATGGTGCCGCAAGCGGGCAATTCGCAACTCAGCCCTCAACCGCTCAGCGATTTCTCGGGAGCTTCGCCCAGCTTGGATCCTCAATTTGCCCCAGCGCCATCGGCGCAAGCGATCGACCGAGTTGACTTGGATAGCTTGACTGGCTTACCGGGCAGCGAACCACCGCTCAACCAACAGGCTTGCCAGCAGGGCTGTCGACATCACTGTCAGCAGGGCTGTCAGCAGAGCTGCCAACATGCCTGCCAGCGGGGCTGTGCTGGGTCGCACCAAGGCTGCGGACGCTGCAGCGGCAAGGGGATGAAAATTGCTCGCTGTCTCGATGCGCCAAACTTGCCACCACCGGCCAGCAGCGAAATGTATTTCAAGTCTCCGAAGGTGTTCAATGATCTGTGGGGCACCTACGCAGCGGAAAAAGCAAAGGAGAGCGAGCTGATGCACAAACACATCCACGGGACTTGTGATTGTGCTGAAAAATCGGCTCGCGAACGCGCTTGGAAAGCCGGCTTATGCATTCCCGGACGCGCAACATCAGGAGTTTCCTTGCCTCATTAGCGTTGAAGTTAGAAAACTTTCAGCCGGAATGGAAAAAAGAAGCAAGCTCACGCACTCTCCCGCCGATAACAATAGCACCATGGATTGGGAGGGTGGAACGAGCGGTGCTTTCGTTCCAAAAGAGAAGGGTTGCGGTAAGGCAGGGAGGGCCAAGCCGCAACCCTCTTTTTTTTTCTTCGCCGCGGCAATCGCCAGCGGCCCCGCTGTCCCATAAACTCCCTGCAGACGATCATCATCAGACTGCGGGTTGAGTTGATGCCCGTGGACATTGGCACTCTATTCGGTTTTCGGCGGTAAAGCAGCATGAGCGATGTGGAAAAACCGGTTTGGATCGGTTTCGACCTGGGCGGTACCAAGATGTTGGCGGTTGTCTTCGACGACCAACTCAAGCCGCTGGGCCGAAAACGCCGCCGCACTCGCGGAAATGAAGGCTCTGATTTTGGTATCGCCCGCATTGGCTCGACGATCCTGCGTGCTCTCGAAGAATGTGAAGTCGCCCCCGAGCGGGTGGCTGGGATCGGGATCGGTTGTCCGGGTCCGGTCGATCCAATCGCCGGAAAACTGCTCACCGCTGTCAATCTCGGCTGGGATGACGTGGCGGTGGGCCCGTTACTTAAAAAACAGTTTTCCTGCCCGGTGGCCGTGTTGAACGATGTCGATGCGGGGGTTTATGGAGAATATCGCTTTGGCTCGGCCCGGGGGGCACGTTGTGCAGTGGGGATCTTTCCTGGCACGGGCATCGGTGGCGGCTGTGTTTATGAAGACCAAATCTTGCGGGGTGCCAACATCACCTGCATGGAAATTGGACACACCCGCATCACCAGCAGCGCCCGCTCGAGCGGCTTTGAGCTGCCCGGCACGCTGGAGGCCGAATCGAGCCGCTTGACGATCGCAGCGGAAGCCGCCAAAGCGGCGTACCGAGGCGATGCCCCCTTTCTGCTGAAAAATGGCGGCACGGACATTGCCGATATTCGCAGCAGCCAACTAGCCGATGCGATCAAAGCGGGGGACAAAATCATCCTCGACCTGGTCGTCGACGCCATGGAAACAGTAGGGATGGCGGTCGTCAATATCGTCCACCTGCTGGCTCCCGATAAGATCATCCTGGGGGGCGGACTTGTCGAAGCAATGGAAGAACTGGTCGTCGCGACCGTGCAAAAAACAGCCAAAAAGCACGTCCTGCCAGCTTATCGCAGTTGCTTCGAAGTCGTCTCGGCCAAACTGGGCGACGACGCGGCCACCTTGGGCGCGGCTGCTTGGATCCGAAAACAAACCATTGAAGAAGAACCGCCAACCGCACCAAGCGAGAAACAATAATTTTTCGCCGCTGAGCGTACGGAATGAAATCGTACTCGTACCAAAGCAAATCGTACTGGTACACAATGAAATGGTATTCGGACTCGGACTCGATAACCGCGGCGCCGAGCTGGAGCATGAGCAGGAGTACGAGCACAAGTTATCGGGGGATGCTTTTCGAATTTGAGCGTGGTTTTCAAGCTGAAATCTGTGGACGATTGCAGGATCGACGATTAGGCTCAAATGGGGGTCGGATCTTCATGAACCTCTGATTTCTCACTTCCGGTGATAGGCAACTTCATGGGCTCCAAGGACATTCAACCCGCAGCGGCTGAGCACGAGGAGCAGCCTGAACAGCCCTCCAGTGGTGGGGTGAGTCACCGCGAGTTGATTGCCGAGGCCAAGACGGTGATCAGCAGCGGGCGGGGCGCGGCGCAGGTCCCTTCGCATCCCACCGGCAATGGCACGCCGGCAGAGGTTGCCGGTGTTTTGCTGGGACACCAGCTTGACCACTTTGAACTGCAAACGTTGATCGGCGGCGGGGGCATGGGGGCTGTGTTCCGAGCCCGTGACACGCGACTCGATCGCACCGTGGCCATCAAAGTCATCCCGCGAGTCGGCGAAGACCCGGAGTTGCAACGGCGGTTTCGCAACGAAGCCCAAAGCGCCGCGCGGCTCGACCATCCCAATATCGCCCGCGTTTACGACGTCGGCCAGCATGGCGGTTGGCACTATATTGTCTTCGAGTGTATCGAAGGGACCAACTTGCGAGATTTGGTCGAGCAGGAGGGGCTGCTGAGTGTTGACGACGCGGTTTATTACACGCGACAAGTTGCCGAAGCGCTCGAGCACGCGCATCGTCGCGGCGTGACCCACCGGGATATCAAACCTTCCAACGTGCTGATCACCCCGGACGGACAAGTAAAATTGGTCGACATGGGACTGGCCCGTGCCCAGCAGTTAGAAGTCACCGATGACATGACAGCCAGCGGCGTGACGCTGGGGACTTTCGACTACATTTCGCCCGAACAAGCACGCGACCCGCGCGATGCTGATGTGCGGAGTGACATTTATTCGCTCGGCTGCACCCTCTATTTTGCCCTCACCGGCCGGCCGCCCTATGGTGGCGGCACGGTGTTGCAAAAATTGCTCAGCCACGGCTCATCGCCCCCCCCCGACCCGCGGACTTGGCGCAGCGACCTCAGCGATTCGTTGGTGGCCGTGCTGCACAAGATGCTAGCCAAACTCCCGCATGAGCGCTATCGCCGGCCAGTCGACTTAATTGCCGACCTATACCAACTCGCAGAACGCGAGAACTTGCCCCGCTCGTTAGCCGCCGGTTCGATCGCGGTGATACCCGAAAGCCGCTTTGCTCAACTGCTGGAACATCATCTACCTTGGATGTTTGCCGCCAGCCTGTTGGTACTGAGCACGGCCTGGTTGCACTTGCTCTCCAGCGCCCAAGGCGATCTCTCGCTGAGCGAACCTGTGCCGGCTCAAAGTGTTTCCAACCGCAACCGTTCGGCCAACCCCGCAACCGATAGCGGACTTGGCTCTGACGGTTTTGGCGCCAACGGGGAAAACGCTCCCAGCAGAGACCGTGGTGGAGCGTCTGGCGAAAACAGAGCCGAAAACAGAGCCGAAAACAGAACCGATACGAACGCCGACAACGACTCGCCGGATAGCGTCAACGACGCGAGCGGCAGCGAGCGAAACGTGCTGGATGCCGGCAAACCACCGAAATATTTCGAGTTGGCCAACCCGCAGGCCGGCGCCTCCCCACCCCTTTCCACCACCGAGCCCGACGACCGTCAACCGGCCGCCGATTCGCCAACGCCCAGCGTAATCCGCGTGCTCGCCGATGCCACCGGCGTGGCGGGCACGATCGATGAAGAAAATCGCTTACTCGTCAGCTCGCTGGAAGCGGCCCTCGCAGTGGCGCGTAATGATGCGGCCATTGAGACGATTGAGCTGGGGCCCGGAAGGCTAAAAAGTGGCCCGGTGCGGTGGCCCCGCCGCGAGCTGACAATCCGTGGCGTCGACCAGTTGAGCATTTTGGAGTTCGTTTCTCCAGCAGCGAATGGCTCGGCAACCAACGGCAGCACGCTAGCGGTTTCCGAAATCGGCAACCAGCGACCCGCCATGATCCAGTTGGGAGCGGCCAGCGTCGATTTTCAAAACATTCATTTGGTCTGGAATTTCCCGCTCGCGGCAGAGCAGGGGGGCGCGCTCTTTCGGCTCGACGGCGGCAATACGGTGAAATTCAGCGACGCGTCGATCACCATCGCCAATTCAACCAATGTGCCGGCGGTGCGAGTGTTTGAACGCCAATCCAATTTGGTCCCCAGCCCGCTGGCGGCGATCGCACCTCGCAACACCCCGCCGCTGGTCGCGATCAAACTCAAAAACACAGTAATCCGGGGGGGCATGTCGATGCTGGCACTCGAGCAAGCGACGCTGTTCGAATTGCTCTGGGATAACGGATTGCTGGCAATCAGCGGCAACATGATCGAAAGTGGCGGTGCGGCACAAAGTCCCATCAACGGGCCGTTTCAGATGCGACTAAGCCTCAACGATGTGACCGTGGCCCCCGGTGGCAGTTTGGTGGCCGTGCAGCTGCGCCCCGGAGCCGACCGCCCGATTATCGTCGACCGCGAAGCAAATCGCTGCGTCTTTACCCTCGATAGCCAAGTCCCCCTGATTGATCTCAACGGCTTTCCCGCAGCCGAAATCGATCGTTATTTGATCCTCAGGGGACGCGACAATTATTACGACAGCACCGCCGGCCGCACCCAGATCGTCGCCGATACGGCGGCTGACGACCAAATTGCCGCCCCGATCGCAATCACTCGCCTGCTTTCCTCCGATCGCCCCCCCTGGATTCAAGAGGTCTCGCCGCAAGGGATCGTCGTCTGGCGGGAACCGCTGCCGCAAAGGCGTCCAATCCACACCTGGACTCCGCAAGATTTTCGTCAAGAAGGGGTGCTGCTCCCCGGCTTTCGGCTGGAATCATTGCCTCCCTTACCCCCCAGCGATACCACCCCATCCGGAGATGGAATTTGACATTTCCGAACCTGGCACGTTTAATCGGGGTTAGAGTAGGTGACTGCAAAACTTGCAGTCGCTCAATCTGCCGCCCCCTTTTTCAGGGGAAATTAGTCACGGTACCGCCAAGCGGCTTATTAACTTGATCGTTGTATTTTTGAACCTGTTGGAGATTTGCGGATGAAACGCGTTGTTGTAGTCATTTTGATCGCCGCCATGATGAGCACGCTGGCAACCCCGGCGATGGCAATCACCCACTTCAAGAAAATCTGGGGTGAACACTACACACCCAAAGGCGACGAACCAGGTGCTGAGGACGTCGACCCGGAGTTCATGAAGATTAGCCGTAAAGCAGGCTGCAACGTCTGCCACGTTAAAGGCGAAGACAAGAAAAAAGTGCGTAACGAGTATGGCGAAGCCCTACACAAATACCTGAAGGCCGAAGACTTCGACAAAGACCGTATCAAGGCCGAGCCTGACAAGGTCAAGGAAGAAATCATCGCCGCGCTTAAGAAAGTTGCGGACGTAAAGAGCAAAGAAGGCGACACCTTCGGCGAGCGGATCAAGGCCAACAAACTGCCCGCCACCGACGCCAATCTCGATTGATTTCTTCCCGCTGATCACCCCCTCGGAGTTCCCCCCTTATGCTTAAGTCCTTATGTTCGCTGGTTGCCACCCTGTGCGTGGTAACCGGCTTTGCAACCTCCTCGGTCCGTGCCGAAGACAATGCTGGCGACGAGGCCGGTTTTGTGCAATTATTTAACGGCAAAGATTTGACTGGTTGGAAAGCCAGCGAAAACGTTGACAGCTGGTCAGTCGAAGATGGTGCGATCATGTGCCATGGTCCTCGCAGCCACCTGTTCTTCATGGGTGAAGCCGCACCCTTCAAGGATTTTCATTTCAAGGCCGATGTGAAAACCATGCCCAACAGCAACGCGGGCATCTATTTTCACACTAAATATCAAGCTGAAGGGTGGCCCACCAAAGGGTTCGAGTGCCAAGTCAACATCACCCACGGTGACCCCAAGAAGACCAGCAGCCTGTACGGCGTGATGAACGTGGCAAACCCACCCGCGAAAGATAACGAGTGGTACACGCAAGAGATCATCGTCAAGGGGAAGAATATTGTCCTCAAAGTAAATGGCCAAACCATGGTCGATTACACCGAGGGCAAAGACCCCAAACCGGAGGACGCCAGCTTCGAACGGTTAATCAGTGAAGGGACTTTCGCGCTCCAAGCACACGACCCGATCAGCAAGGCTTACTTTAAGAATCTGCGAGTCAAAAAGCTGTAAATTAGCTGCTTGATATTCGCCAGCAAGCTTTGCCAAAAACCACTCGCCGGGGTCGCTCCGACGGGTGGTTTTTTTGTCTTCCGTTCATCCCCCCGACGTGCAAATCCATCGCCCTGACCCGATCATCGCAGCTAGCCGCCCGAGACATTTACATTGTGCACAAAGTAGATATCTCGTTCCGGCATCCGCTCGGGTAGGCATCGCTGCGAGTGGGCATTTCTCTTGCCGCCCCGTTGGTGGTGCGTTATTGTCGATAGAGTTTGTCGAAAAGACCGATTTTTAGCATTGCATGTTCTCGGCACGCTGATTGTGGAGCGGGGAAAGCGCAGCAATTTGTTAAAAAGCTTGAATGAAGTCGGCTCGCTTTTAGAATAGAGGGAATTCCTCGGAAATCTGCGGAGACGGAGCGATGATGAAAATTGCATGGATGCTGAATAAATCGCGATTAAGCTTGGTGGCGACCATCGGATGTTTGTACTTGGCCGCGTCGATCGTCAACGCAACCACGGGACAGTCACCTCAGCGACTGGGCGGCGAGCGACTGGGCGGCGAGGGGTTTAACCAACAGCAATTCAACGAACAAGAAGAGATGCGAGCCAGCCTCGAGACGCGGGCCAACCGCGGCGGGGAGTCTGGGACGGTGGGCGAGGCGGTGCCTCAGTTGACACCGATGGTAGCCGGGGAGGGATTTTTGGCATTTGCGACAGCCGACGGAGCGGGCGGACAATTGGTGACCTTGATCCACGGCGAAAGCATGCGGATGGTGGTTCATCGGGTTTCGGCTGAGGGAGAGATTAAATTCCTTAGCTCGCGGCCACTGAAACAAGACTTTGAAGTTCAATACAACGTAACTGAACCAACGCCGGCCGCGATTGAGCGGCTGATGCGAGAACCATAGACCTTATCGACCTCCACTCGGATTCTCAGCTCCATGGCTAGCAATTACCTCCCTCTCGACGAAGCCGCTCGCATCCTCGGTGTTCAGCCTGATCAACTGGTGGAAATGCGTTCGCAGGGGCAATTGCGGGGATTCCGTGATGGCACCAGCTGGAAATTTCCTCAAGAAGAGATCGATCGACTAAAGGAAGAGTTGGGTAGCGAAGGCAGCGACATCGGTGTCGGCAGCGATTTCGGCAGCGACATCAGTCTCGGTAGCGATCCCAATTTAGGCAGCGACATCAGCCTCGGCAGCGACGTGGCCTTGGTTGCCCGTCAGGGAGATGATGGCAGCGACGTTTCGGTCGTCGCCAACAGTTCGGAATCGATTCAGCCACCCGCTGCGAAAGCGGGTTCCGCCGAGCCGTCACTGGCTGACGATGACGACGATGAATTGGTGCTACAGGAGGATGGTTCGGATGCTTTGAATTTAGGCAACGAACCGACTGACGGCTCGACCGGCCCGGGAATTGGTAGCGATTTACACAGCCCCAACGACTCCAACGTGGACGTCCTCAGCGACATCGATTTGGCGAGCATCTCCAAAGGTGACGGCACGGGCGACTTGATCCGCGGCGACAGCGATCCCGATTTGGCGCTCAGCAGTGGAGTCGACGACGCACTCGACAGCGATGACGACTTGGTGATCGCCGACGATGACGACGACTTGGTCTTGGCGGGTGGTGGCAGTGACATTTCGATTGCCGGAGATAGCGGCATCAATTTGATGAGCCCATCGGACAGCGGGCTGTCGTTGGAGAGCGAGCCCTTGGACTTGGCCGGTTCCAGCATTTCCGCTCTGGATTTGGGTGGAGCCGGAGTCGATTCCCCATCATCCGGCGGCAGCGGCTCGTTGGTCGACTTTCAAGCGGATGAAGAATTTCAGCTTTCCCCATCGAGCGTTGGCGATCCCGATGACGACAGCGGTTCACAAGTCATCGAAGTCGAAGACTCGGCCGCTTTTGTCGAGGAAGTTGACTTTGGGGATGACGCGGCAGCCGTTGGCGTGATGGAAGGCGAGGCCTTTGCCGACAGCGGCATGTTGGAAGGTGACGCGCTCGTCGCCGAAGATGCCATCGAAGAAGACATGGGGCTGCAACCGAGCGGCGGCGGCGGAGCACCGGCGATGGTCCCCGCTTACGAGACTCCGTTCTCGATCTGGCAGGTGTTGGCGCTCGCGGGCATTCTGCTGCTGATGAGTCTGGGCGGTATGCTGATGACCGACTTGGTCCGCAATCTGTGGGCTCACACGGGTGAGACAGCACCGGTCAGTTCGCTGACAAACGCCTTGATCAGCATGTTCGGATTTGATAGTTAACCAGCTGACTACCGCGACACTCCCCATTTTCACGTTGGACCGGCGATGGATTGCCGAGTTGCACGACGACTGAACAGCACTCTGTGCCTGCTGGTTTTGATCTCCAGCACCGCGGGCTGCAGTCTCTTTGGGAACAACAAACTGGCCCAGTATGCGGCCGACAACGAGCGGTTGATCAGTGATTATCGAGCCGAGCGGGATCGAGCTGCGCAACTGGAGTTGCAAAATCGGGCACTGACTGGCCGGATTGCCGCCTTGGAAGGTCGCTTGGCGGCGATCGCCGACGCGGTGCAAGAGCCCGAATTCCGGCCAGCGTCGAGTGGTCGCCAAACCCCGGCCCCAGCCGACCCCTCTGCCACCTCGCAGCCCACTCCCCGCATCCCGGCAGCCCCCGCGGAACCTGCCAGCAGCGACTGGCGTCGCAGCGGCTTGTGATTGAGACCATCAGCGGTTTTGGCGCTAGCCACCGTTTTGTTTCGGCACAAAACGGGAACCGCGGCTAACGCCATTGCGGCTAACGGGAACCGCATGCCCCATAAAAACCGCCTCACAACCGAGCTGGACGAAACTCCGGGTACAATTTACGCACCAAAGTCGTTTAAGCTGCGTAACTGTCGCAGGGAAGTTGGCTTTCCAGATTTGATTTCGCAGCCTAGCATTTCAAGATGAAATGCATCCCCACCCCCCACCTATCTGCTGCTCGCGAGTACACTGAGCTGGGTCCTAACCGACCAGCCCAACCGATCCGGCACCTCAACAACATCATGAAGACTTCCCAAGTGGAACAATCCAACCCGCCAGCCCCGGTCGCTGCATCATTAGTGATCGCTTCGCCACCGCTGGCTCCCGCTTCGCTGTCGGCCGCTTCTATGCTGGTCTCTCGTCCGTTCCGCTGGCTGATTGGTTTCGCTGCCTTGCTGTTGCTTGTCGGCTGTGGCGAGGAACCCGAGATCGTCCAGTATGACTTCGACCCCCGCCCGCCGGCCGAACTGCGTGACGAGAAACGGATGTTGGGCGCGATCATTCCGTGGGAAGATCGAGTTTGGTTTGTCAAGCTGCAGGCCGACGTGGACCAAGTGGAGGGCGTGGACGACCAACTGCGACAATGGGTCAGCGAATTACAATTTATCGACAAGGAACCGGTCTTCAATTTGCCGGAGGGTTGGCAACAACGGCCTGGCGGGACGATGCGGTTTGCCACGCTGGAGATTCCGGCCGAGCCATTGCCCTTGGAGGTCAGCGTCTCGTTTCTGAGCAAGTCTGAAGATTGGAACGAACAAGTGGCGATGAACGTCAACCGCTGGCGAGGCCAATTGGGGCTGGCACCTGTGGAAACGGAATTTGCTGGGGCCGAGGTCTTGGAGGATGTGAGCGCGAACCCTGAAGAGCCAGCGATTTGGGTTGATATCACTGGAGAACCGTCTGCCGCACCTTCGATGGACCCCTCGATGTTGGGCGGTGCTGCGCCGCCCATGGGAAGTCCGGCTGCGGGTGGTCCACCGGCAGCTGCCGCTCCGGCAGCCACCGGCGAGCGGCTGAGTTATGATGCGCCCAGCGATTGGCAGCCGGCTCGCGTCTCCTCAATGCGGTTGGCCGCTTTTCAGATGGGGCCCGAGGATCGCAGAGCGGAAATCACGGTCATCCCCGCCGGCGGCGATGTGCGTGGTAATGTGGAGCGATGGATTGGACAAATTCGCTCACAAGCTGTGGATCCAGCGGAGGTTGATACGGTTATCTCAGCAGCCCAAAAGTTAGTTGTCGATGGCCGTGAGAGTCAGCGGTTTATCATCCAGGGTGACGGCGAACCGGCGCAAAGCATCGACGGCACCGTCGTGCCGCTGGAAGAGGGTTTTCATTTATTCATCAAGGCCACCGGGGATTCGCAAACGATTTCCCAGCAAGCCGCCAGCATCGAACAGTTTCTCAACTCTTTAAAGATCAATTTGTGATGGCAACTGCAAACGTCAACACTTGGGACAATGCTGCCGGTGAGCGAGCTTCACTCCGTTCTGCCGAACGGGCGACCATGCAAGTGCTCAAGCTTTGTGGCTCGTTGAAGGTCACGGTGACATTGTTCGCGCTCTCGATGGTGCTGGTCTTGGTGGGCACGCTGGCCCAAGAAGACTTGAACATGGTGGAGGTTAAAGCTCGCTACTTTACCTCCTGGATCGCCATGATGCGGTTGGAAGACTTTGTTCCTCAAGCCTTCGTGCGGCACGATCCGATTCCGGGTGAGATTCCCTTTCCCGGCGGTGCGTTGATTGGTTTATTGTTGATGGTGAACTTGGTCGCCGCCAAAGTCACTCGCTTTCACGTTCGCGCCAGCGCCGGCCGCCTGGCCTTGGGTGCCAGCATTTTCGCTTTTGGCATCTTGCTGTGTTACGGAGTCGTCGCTTGGGGCAATTCCGAAGGCGTGCAAGGCGAACCACCGATCAGTTACAAGACCCTCTGGAGCGGCCTGGTCGCTGGCATGGCGGTCCTCTGGCTGACCGCATTGTTTGAAGCATTCAAAGCCAAACGCTTTGGCTGGCGACTGATTTGGATCGCCATCGCCCTCGCCTTTGGTGGACTCGGCGTGGCTTCGTTGCTGGGCATCTTTTCGATGTCGGCCAGCAGCCTGCGGATCACTTGGCAGCTGATCGAAGGGACCATCGTCGCCACCGTGCTGCTCGTCGGCAGCCGCATCATGTTCGGTGCTCAAGGAGCCAATTTGCTGCTTCACTTTGGCGTCGCCTTGTTGATGCTGGGACAGTTCATCTTTGGCGATACGCAGCTCGAACAACGATTATCACTCGTGGAAGGCCAATCGACCAACACACTGGTCAACATGGATCACGTCGAGTTGGCTTTCATCGAGACTTTGGCCGATGGCAAACAACGCATCACGGTCATTCCGGAGAGCAAACTTAAGCTAGCCTTTGAGCAAGAACAATTGCTCAAGGATGATCGGTTGCCCGTCGACCTGCGCGTGCTTTCATTTTTTGATAACAGCGATTTAACCAAGCCGTCGGAAGACAACTTGGCCACCAAGGGCACGGGGCTGGAAGTCATCGCCAAGGAGATTCCGAAAGCGGGCGGGACCAACAGCGAAGTCGATTTAGCCTCCGCCTACGTGGAATTTCTCAGCAAGGAGAATGGCGAATCGTTGGGCGTGCACTTGGTTTCCCAAATCCTCAACGAACGAGCTTTCCTCAGCATCGGCGGCAAGGAAGATATGCCGGAAGAACTACTGCTCGGGGACAAGTCCTACCAATTGCAGTTGCGCTTTGAGCGAGTTCCCAAACCGTACTGGGTGCAGGTCAAGGATGTGCGTCGCGTCAATTACAGCGGCACGCAAACGCCACGCGATTACTCCTCGTTCATCAAGCTAGTCGATACCGAAACGGGCAACGTGGAAAACGCCCGCGTGTGGATGAATAATCCGCTGCGTTATCGGGGCGAAACCTTTTATCAATCCGACTATCAACAGTTGCCCGGCGGCAAGGAATTCACCTCGATTCAAGTCGTCCGCAACGCCGGTTGGATGATCCCCTACATCGCTTGCATGATTGTTGCCGTCGGCATGATTGCGCACTTTACCGGCACGCTGGACCGCTTCCTGGGGCGACGCGAGCGCGAACTGGCACGCAACACCGAGGTGGTGGCGGCGACGCCCGAGGAAGCGGGTGCCGCCACCAAACCAGTTGACAAATCAGCTGGTGGCCTCAAACATTTGTTGGCGGTCGGTTGGCTTCCGGCGCTGGCTGTTGGGCTCTCGCTGTTAGCCCTGATACCCTGGTCCACGGTGATGATGGCAATGCGTCCCGACACCCGCGAGACCACCATGGATACCTACCGGGCTGGTGAGATTCCGGTACGCTTCGGTGGTCGCGTGATGCCTTTAGACGCGTATGCGACGACCACCTTGCGGGCGATCAGCAATAAAACGTCGTTGCCTCTGAAGGCCGACAACGACGAAGTTCCTCCCGCCCCCTTGGCGATGGTGAAACGGGCTGGTGATGCCAAGAAACTGCCCGCCCTGAACTGGCTGTTCGAAGTTGCCAATGGCAGCCAAGATGTGCGCGATCTGCAAATGTTTCGCATCGATGCGGACGAAGTGCTGGCGCATTTCTCCTTGCAACGACGCCCCAGCAAGCTCTATTCACTCCAAGAGCTGATTCCCGGCTTGCAGGAGTTCGACAAAATTGTGCGGGAGGCGGCTGAAAAGGATGCGCTCGAACAAACATTTAAGGAGCGAAAGTTCCTGAAGTTAGCTTCGCGAATCAATGCATTTGAACAATTGAGCATTGCCTTTACCGATCCGTTCGCGGTGCTGCCGGCGATCCCGCCACAATTCGATCGTCCCGACTTGACCGCCGAACAGCGTCAACAGATTCAATTGATGGTGCTGCAGCAGCAGATGGAGCGATTGGAGACCGCGCCGGTTGCGGCTGTTGTGCCTCCCACCACGGAGACGACATCCGCCAGCATTGATACGCCTCCTTGGAAACCGCTCGCACCGGTCAAGTTCAACGATGTGATCGCCACCATTCGCGGCGAAGAACCAACGCCCGGAGCCAAGTCCTTCAGCAGCGTGGTCGAAGCGTATGCGGATGAGGACGCATCGGCGTTTAACAGCGCCGTGAATGCTCACTTGGAAATCATCGCCGAAGCGGCGCCACGCGACTACCACGCGCAGAGCGTCGGTCTCGAACGCTGGCTCGAAGCGGTGCACCCGACGGTAATTGCCTGCTTGCTATATGGCATCATGTTGCTGCTGGGGATCATCGCCTTGGCAGTTAATTCTCCGCTGCTCAAGTCCAGCGTCTGGGGAGGTCTGACTTGCGTCTTGGTCGTTCACACTTTGGTGTTGCTGGCTCGGATTTACATCACGGGTCGCGCCCCGGTCATCAATCTCTACTCGTCGGCCGTCTTCATCGGTTGGGCGACGGTCGTGTTTGGTTTGTTGTATGAACGCATTTTCCGCCAAGGGGTGGGTAACATCATTGCTTCCACAACCGGGATGTTAACCCTGATGGTCGCGTGGGCACTCAGCGATGGTGACACAATGCCAGTTTTACAAGCCGTGTTGGACACTCAGTTTTGGTTGGCTACTCACGTGATCACCGTCACGCTGGGCTATGCAGCCACATTTGCCGCCGGCGCATTGGGTATCGCCTACTTGTTTAGCTTGCTATTTACCGGCAAGACCACCACGCCACTGCTCCGCGATATTTATCGCATGACCTATAGCGCCACCTGTTTTGGGATTCTTTTCAGCTTTGTCGGCACGGTGCTCGGCGGGCTGTGGGCCGATGACAGCTGGGGACGATTCTGGGGTTGGGATCCAAAAGAAAATGGCGCCTTGTTGATCGTCATATGGAACGCATTGATGTTGCACGCTCGTTGGGACGGAATGGTCCGGGAACGAGGCTTTGCGATCCTTGCCATTGGCGGCAACATCGTCACCGCCTGGAGCTGGTTCGGCACGAACCAGCTGGGAATTGGTCTGCACAGCTACGGTTTTACCAGCGGTGCGCTAATGCTCTTGACGCTGTTCGCCCTCAGCCAATTGGCCGTGATGGGCATGGGGATCGCCATGGTGATCAGCAGCAACAAGCAATCCCCAACGAGCCCTGAAAAGGGCACCATGTAGAACGCTTGTCCCCAATCGTTTGCAGCATCAACTCGTTCGCCCCGCGGGCGCCTTCGTTTAAGTTAGCGCATTACTGATCAGCAACCAAACCCCAGACCCACCAGCGGTTCTCGCGTTGAGCCGAACTAATCACGTGCGACCAAACGGTGGCTAGCGCCAAAACCGCTAACAGTTTGTTGGCCACGGTTCCTTGGGCCGTCCTACCGACTTGCTTGTCCCGCCGACACGCCGGCGGCAAACTCCTCGACCATTTTGTCGCAGAACGCGGGTAGGTCTTCGGGCTGGCGGCTCGTCACCAGCCTTTGGTCGACAACACACTCGTGATCGAGCCAACGTCCACCGGCATTTTCAATGTCGGTTTTGAGACTCGGCCACGAGGTCAACTCGCAATCGCGGACCACGTCCGCTTCGACCAGCATCCAGGGGCCGTGACAGATCGCGGCGACCGGTTTTTGCTGTGCAAAGAATTCTCTCACAAACTCGACTGCCGGCTGACAGGTTCTCAGCTTGTCCGGATTTGCCACCCCGCCGGGCAGCACCAGCGCGTCGTAATCGCTGGCTGAAACCTCGTTGATTATTTTGTCAACGGGGAACACGTCAGCCCTCACGTCGTGATTCATTCCTTGAATTCCGCCTTCTTCGATACCGATCAAATCCACTTCGGCACCCGATTCTTTGGCCGCCAGCCAGGGCATCGTTAATTCAATCTGCTCGAAACCGTCAGTCGCCAAAAACGCGACTCGCTTTCCTTTCAATGGTAACTTGATCATCGTAAGCGTACCTCCTTCAAAAAGGGTCACTGCCAAAAAGGGTCACGGCTGACCTGCAGGCACTGAGCCCACGAGCGGGCGCTTTGACAACAGAATAAGGCGAACGATGATCGCTCGGGCAAAGCGTCCAGGCCAGTCCTGGGCAAACGCCGATTAGGTACAATTCGGATGCCAACCGAGTTGCCGCGGAAAAGCGGGAAGGCGAGGCGAAAGCGACCGAGATTTCGTTGACAGGAGCGCTGCGCAACCTTATCGTGAACAGAATGCCGTGTTCGACCACTTACGCTGACCGGGTTCTTCCCGCGGCGGTCGCCCCACGGTCCCGCCCGCTCGCCCTTCAGATAACTTTTACCGATCTGAACGAGCTACCTCCCGAAACCCGACTTCCCACCTTACATGGGTCAGCGGGGGGATTGGCGGTGTCATCCAGTTTGACGGTCTTGTAGTGAGGCCAAGTTTGACACCGGAGTTGCTATCGATGAGCGTTGTTTTTGGCCAATTCTTTCGTCCGGGTTCCGTTTGGACCACGAGCGTTCAGTCGTTCTGCCTCCTAGCCCTCGCGTTGCTGTCAGCTCCTGCCGTGGCGGCTGATGATGCCGGGGCTGCCGATGACAGTCCCGCGGATAATGAGGCCGGTCCCGCGGTCGCGACGATCAGTTTCGAGCGAGACATCCAACCGATATTTGCCAAAAATTGCCTTGGTTGCCACCAGCCGGCGCGGGCCCGCGGTGAGTACGTGATGACGCAGTTTGACAGTCTGCTCGGCGGCGGCGAAACCGGCGAAGCGGCCATTGTGCCCGGTCAGCCCGAGGCCAGTCATTTGCTGAGCGTGATCACGCCGGTCGACGGTGTTGCTGAAATGCCGCAAGACGCCGAACCGCTGCACCCGACCGAAATCGACCTGATCCGCCGCTGGATCGCTGCCGGAGCCGAAAACGACTCCGCTGCCGAGAGCGGGCCAGTATACACTGCCGATAACCCACCGGTCTATCGCCGGTTGCCCACGATCACCTCTTTGGTCGCTTCCCCCAAAGACGACCTACTAGCCGTTGCCGGGTTCCACGAAGTGCTGTTGCTCAGCAGCCAAGATGGCTCCATCCAAGGCCGACTGGTCGGCATGAGCCAGCGGATCGAGTCAATTCGTTTCAGCCCCACCGGCGACCGTTTGGCGGCTGTCGGTGGACAACCTGGGCGGGGCGGCGAAGTGCAAATTTGGGACGTGGCCGCACGCGAATTATTGCTCTCCGTTCCCTTTACGTTTGACACGCTGCGGGGTGTCAGTTGGTCACCGGACGGTTCTTTGGTTGCTTTCGGCGCTACCGACAACGCAATCCGCGCGATCGACGCGGTGACGGGCGAACAGAAGCTCTTCCAAGGAGCGCACGAGGACTGGGTGTTGGGCACGACCTTCACGGGTGACGGCAGCCACATCGTCTCCGTCGCTCGCGATATGACTTGTAAACTGACGGAGACCAGCACCGAACGGTTTATCGACAACATCACATCGATCACTCCCGGCGCGCTCAAGGGTGGTTTGTCCAGCGTCGTGACCTTGGCGGGTCGCGACGAAATACTTGTTGGCGGAGCCGATGGGACTGCGCAAATCTATCAAGTGTATCGTCAATCGGCTCGCAAAATCGGGGACAACGCCAACCTCCTGCGGACCTTGCCGACGTTGCCGGGGAGAATCTTTGCCGTCGATGCCCACGCCGCGTCCAAACGTCTCGCCGCCGTGGCAACCATTGATGGAAAATCGGAAGCCCGCGTCTGGAACGCTCGCCCCGAGGATGAGATTCCCGCCGACATTCAAGCCATCCAAAAGAAGCAGGCCAGCGATCGCAGTCCCGAAGAAAGAGCCAAGTCAGATGCTTTCTTCAGCCCCACCGTGGAACAATTGGCGATCCTGAATCTGGATGTCCCCGCTTACGCGCTGAGCTTCCTCAACAACGGTGAACTGGCGGTCGGGGGTGCGGATGGGATCGTCCGCATCGTCGGTCTCGATGGCCAGTTGCTGCGTGAATTCCCCATCGCTCCATTGGCCCCCGCCGAGCAAAGCGAACACCCACCCGTCTATGATCCAGCCCGCTGGCAACAATCGATCGCCGCACAACCAGCCCCCACGCAGAATGGCCCGACACAGAACGGCGATATTGAGTCGCTGAAGATCGAGTCGCTGGAGGTTTCACCGGCCGGAGCAATCCAGTTCGCCAGCCCCTTCGAGTACGTGCAACTGTTGGTCACGGCCACCCTGGCCGACGGCTCACGCGTCGACGTAACTCGCCTGGTTGATTACCAGCCATCCGAAAATTTGGTGGTGGCGGCCGACGGCCTTGTCCGCCCGCTGGCAGCCGGTGATGGCAAAATCGAGATCGCCCTGGCTGGACATGCCGCCACCTTGCCGGTGCAAACAGCCGCTTTCCAAACCAATCAAACGCCTGTCGACTACGTTCGTGACGTGAATCCGGTGATGTCAAGACTCGGTTGCAATCAGGGAACCTGCCATGGTGCCCAGAAAGGCAAAAACGGATTTCGCCTTTCGCTGCGAGGCTATGATCCGGTCTTTGACCTCCGCGCCTTGGCCGACGATTTGGCCGCGCGACGAGTTAACTTGGCTTCCCCCGGCGACAGCCTGATGCTGCTCAAAGCGCTCGGGCGAGTGCCTCACGAGGGCGGCGCGCTGATCGATGCCGGTTCGCCCTACCATGGCATCTTACAAAATTGGATTGACCAAGGTGCCGAGGTCGATTTCAGCAGTCAAAAAGCGACTCGCATCGAAATCTCGCCTGAAAACCCCGTCGTGCAACGAGCCGGTGCGAATCAACAGGTGCGGGTCATCGCTTTCTATGCTGACGGTCGACAACGTGACGTCACCCGCGAAGCTTACGTTGATAGCGGTAACACCGAAGTTGCCACCGCTTCCAAGACAGGCCTGCTGACCGCGGTCCGGCGTGGCGAAGCACCGTTGCTGGCGCGCTACGAAGGCAACTACGCAGCCAGTACGTTGACCGTGATGGGGGATCGCGATGAGTTTCAATGGCAAACCGTGGAAACTTATGGCCCGATCGACGAGTTGGTCGCTCAGAAATGGGAGCGGATGAAAATTTTGCCCTCAGAACTGTGCGACGACGCCACCTTCCTGCGAAGAGTCTACTTAGACTTGACCGGTTTACCCCCCACGGCCGATGAAGTCCGCCACTTCCTCGCTGACACCAGCCCCACACGGGCTAAGCGGCAAGCGCTCGTTGATAAATTGATCGGCAGCCCCGCCTTCGTCGATTACTGGGCCAACAAATGGGCCGATCTGTTGCAAGTGAACAGCAAATTCCTCGGTACAGAGGGAGCGACCGCGTTCCACAATTGGATCGAAACCGCGATTGCTGAAAATCGTCCCTATGATGAATTTGCCCAGCAGATTCTGACCAGCACTGGCAGCAACAAAGACAACCCGCCAGCCTCTTATTATAAGATTTTGCGGAATCCTGAAGACACCATGGAGAATACTACCCACTTGTTTTTGGGTGTCCGCTTTAATTGCAATAAATGTCACGACCATCCGTTCGAACGTTGGACGCAAGACCAATATTATGAGACGGCCGCTTTCTTTGCCCGCACTAAACTCAAGGCCGATCCAGCCTCCGGCGATAAACGCATCGGGGGCTCGGCGGTGGAGGGTGCTAAGCCGTTGTATGAAGAAGTCTATGATGCCGAGCAAGGACAAATCTCACATCCCAACACGAACCAACCGGTCGCGGCGGCCTTTCCTTATGATTGCGATTTCGAAGTCGCCGAAGATGCCAGCGATCGCGAGCGTCTGGCCGCTTGGATCACTTCGGCCGACAATCGATATTTTGCCCGCAGCTATGTCAACCGCGTCTGGGGCTACTTGCTCGGCGTCGGTCTGATTGAACCGATCGACGATATTCGCGCCGGTAATCCGCCCACCAATCCCGAACTGTTGGACTATCTGACCACGCAGTTCATCGAGAGCGAGTTTAATGTCCAACATCTGATGCGTCTGATCTGCAACAGTCGCACGTATCAATTGTCGGTCGCCACAAATCGCTGGAACGAAGACGACCAATTGAACTACAGTCACGCCACGCCGCGGCGGCTGCCGGCTGAAGTCTTATTCGATACGATCCACTTCGTCACCGGCTCGAAACCAACCATCCCCGGTGTGCCAGCCGGTACCCGCGCAAACCAATTGCCCGACGTGGGCGTGAAACCGAGCGATGGGTTCTTGGCGAACCTCGGACGTCCGGTACGCGAGTCGGCTTGCGAGTGCGAACGCAGCAGCGACCTGCAACTCGGGCCCGTAATGGCGCTGGTGGGAGGCCCCACGGTGGGTTCAGCCATTGCCGATACGGGGAATGAACTGACGCAAATCGTCAATCGACTCAGCGATGATGCGGAACTGGTCAATGAACTATTTCTGCGAATCGTGAATCGACCACCAAGCGAACCTGAGGTCGAAGCCTTCCTGCAAATGTTGCAAGCAATCGATCAAGACCACGCCGATCTCCAACAGCAATTGGCGGACCGTGAAGCGTGGTGGATCGAACGGTTGCCGGAGCTGCAACAAGCTCAGAGCGACGCTGTCGCGGAAGCCAAAGAGCGGCTGGTCGCGTTGCAAGCCGAACTGGCTCCGCAGCGAGAGCAGTTAGCCCAGCAGCGTGAAGCGCGGATCGCCGCGGCGCAGGCACATTTGGATTCGGTGCAAGCCAAATTGGGCGAGAACATTTCCGCGTGGGAACAACGCTTGCGAGAGTCGGCTGAATGGTTTCCGCTCCGCCCAGCGCAACTCTCCGCCAGCAACGGCGCGACCCTGCGCGTCCAACCCGACCGGGCGATTGTCGCTTCGGGAAATAAAGACAAAGGGACGTATGAGGTGGTCGTCGAAACGGGCCTGCAACAAATTACTGGCTTTCGGTTAGAAGCTCTGCCAGTTGCTGACATACCGGGTGGCGGCCCTGGTTTCCCACAAAATGGCAATTTTGTGCTGACCGAATTCGAAGTCTTCGCTCAACCGTTGACCGGTGAGGGCGAAGCGAAGCTGCTGAAGATTGCCTCGGGGAATGTCAGTTTCGCACAATCGGGTTTCTCGGCTGCGGCGGCCTTCGATGGTCAAACCCAAGACCAAGGGGGTTGGGCTGTCTCGCCCAGTGGCGGCACCGTTCACTGGGCCACTTTCCAATTGGCGGAACCGCTCAACATGCCGGCCGGAACACGTTTAACGTTTAAACTCCATCAGTATCACAACGCGGCCGAACACCGCTTGGCCCGCTTCCGACTGAGTGCCACGCAGGCCAGCGAGCCGATCACGTTGGGGCTGCCGGAATCGTTCGCCTCCGTGTTGACCATCCCGGCTGCCGAACGGAGTGAAGCCGACACGCAACCGTTGTTGGCTCACCTGAATTTGACCGATCCCGGCTTGCAAGATGCCCAAGCGAAACTAGCCGCGGCGCGGGCCGCGATCCCCGTCGATCCTCGCGTCACGAACCTGGAACGACAAATTGCCGAACTTGGCAAACCGATCGAAGTCGACGCCACGCTGCTGCGGCTGCGGGGCGATTTCGAACAGAGCAAAGCTCAATTGGCCAACCGTCGCTTGACCGCCGCGGAAGACTTGACATGGGCTTTGATCAACAGCCCCGCGTTTTTGTTCAACCATTAAGAAAGCGTTGGCACACTCGCGGTCTTTCTCACGATCACCAAATTGTCGATTCAACATTTCCATTGACCCGGAGGCTCCCATGCTGTCCTTCCAAGGCCCCATCGCTCGCGATCTCTGTGATCCGCATTTGCGTCCCTCCCGTCGCGCGTTTTTGCGAGTCGGCGGAGCGGGCTTCTTAGGTTTGTCGCTGGGCTCGATGATGAACTTGCAATCGCAAGCCGCCGCGTCCAATGGCGGAGGGGGGCCAGGTTGGGGCAAAGCCAAAAGCATTATCATGGTGTACTTGCAAGGCGGTCCCAGCCATCTTGATTTGTGGGATCCCAAAGAGAACGTTCCCGATAACGTGAAGAGCGTGTTCGCGCCGATCAGCACTAAGATTCCAGGCATTCAATTTACGGAAAACTTGCCTCAGCTGGCGCAGATCAACGACCGTTTCACCATGATGCGGGCGCTGTCGTATTCCCCCAACGGTCTCTTCAATCACACCGCGGCGATTTACCAGATGATGACGGGCTATACGACCGACAAGGTCAGCCCTTCGGGTCAATTGGAACCGCCCAGCCCTAAAGATTTCCCCAACTTCGGCAGCAACATCATTCGCCTGCGCCCAGCCGACGAACCGATGCTGCCGTTCGTCATGCTGCCCCGGCCGCTGCAAGAGTCGAACGTGGTGGGGAAGGGGGGCACCGCCGGTTTCCTGGGCAAATCCTTTGATCCCTACACGCTCTATCCAGCCGGTGACGACATGGATATGGAGAAGATGAGCCGGATCAAGATTGACGACTTGAAGCTCCGCCCCGAAGTCTTCAGCGTCCGTTTGCAGCGACGCGCCAAGTTGCGTGATCTGCTCAACGCCCAAATGCCTGATATCAATAAAGCGGTTGAGTCTTATGAATTAGACGAGTATTACGACCAGGCACTTTCGTTGATTGTCTCGGGCCGCGCTCGTGATGCTTTCAATTTGGAAGCCGAGTCGGTTGCCATGCGCGAGCGTTACGGACGGAACACGTTCGGACAAAGTTGCCTGCTGGCCCGCCGCTTAGTCGAAGCTGGCACCCGCGTCGTGGAAGTCATTTGGCCTAAGGTTGCCAACAGCGACAATCATTCCTGGGACCACCACGTCGGCCTCTCCAAGCGGATGAAGGACCAATCCGCCCCGATGCTCGATTCAGGACTTTCCGCGCTGATCGAGGATTTAGACAACCGCGGCATGCTGGAAGAGACCTTGGTGGTTGCCGTTGGTGAATTCGGTCGCAGCCCTCAGCGGGGCGTCAGCACCAGTGGCAACGGAAACAGCGATGATGGCCGCGACCACTGGCCTTATTGCTATACCGGAGTGATCGCCGGCGCGGGCACCAAGCGGGGATATGTGCATGGCAAGAGCGATAAAACGGCCAGCGCGCCGCTGGAAGATCCGGTGCATCCCGGCGAGCTGTTGGCGACGATCTATCACAGCTTTGGCATCGATCCCGAAACCTTGGTCTACAACCACTTGAACCAACCACGGGAACTGGTCAAAGCCCAAGCGGTGAATCAACTTTTTGCTTAAGAATGTCAAAGGTTGATGCCGGAAGTGGTTAGCGGCTAGCCGCTAGCGATTACGAGCACCGCTTCGCTGAGCACGAGCACGAGCATTCCCATCACGACCTCCACGAGCTTGCCTCGTGCGGTGAAGGAGGTTATTGGCTAGCACGTTCCCCGCGTATCCCCGTTCCGCCCCGCCCGCCTGCGGCGGGCGGAGCGGGGCGGAGCGGGGCGGAGCGGAGCGGAGCGGAGCGACGTAGAGAGGCGTGGGGGCTTGCATCACTAGCTGACAACCTGGTTCACCGAACGAGACAAGCTCGTTGAGGTCTTATCACTTCGTGCTAATAATCGCTCGCGTTACTCACAGCTGGTCGCTTACCAAAACATCGTTGGCGATCGCGAACGAGGCAAGCTCGTTGAAGTCTGCGAAAATTAGCTGTATCCCCAAATTTTTGTTGGGTGTACAATTAATAACCGCAACTCTGCGAGATGTTCCAAAAAACCTGCGAAAAGCCCGTTTTCCGCTTGTCCGCTTCATACACATTTTGAGGGAACGATGGCCCGTTTGCCATCTTGGTTACTGATTTTCTTGTTCGTGCTGGGGCAGCCTGTGCCCCACGTGCACGCTGGGGATGACGTTTCCGCACCGCACTCAACACGCCCTCATTTCCATCTTTCGGTCGGCCATCATCACGCCCACACCCATGCCGATGACGATGCGCAAACGGACGTCAAACACGGACACGCCCATCATCACGAACATCCGCAGTTGCAAACTGGCTCCGCGGGAATTCACCACAGTTGTATCACTCGGCATGACGACGATGCGGTCTATCTGAACAACTCGCTCAGCGTACCGCGCCGTGCCGTTGATTGGCGGCCTTATGGAACGCCGCTCGATTGCGTCTTTCTCAATCTCACCCTCGGCACTCCGCCAACATCGGTGATTTTCTTGCCCGCCAATCCCGGTGGCAATCGCGCCGTACCACGCTTCTTGCGCTACACCGTGCTGTTGATTTAACGTTGCTGGACAAGCTTTGAAGTTCCTCCCCAAGCTGCTTGTTCCTGCACGTAAGACCAACAGAACCTCATGAAACTGAACTCACTTGGCGTGAGCTTCGCTGCCTTGGCAGTGATCCTTGCCGCCTGGCTGGCATTTACCCCGTTTCGCTTCGGCTCCAGCGACCGCGAACCGACAACCGAGTCCACGGCGGAAGATCAAGCCAGCAATCTGAAGCAAAAAAACATGTTGCGGATCAGCCCGCAAGCGCGAAAAAACCTGGGTCTCATCTCGCTGCCCACCAAGCCGAAAACCTATTGGAGATCACTGGTCATACCGGGAGCGGTGGCTGATCGCCCAGGACTCTCTGATCGTGGCGTGACGTCGCCCGCCGTGGGTATCGTCACCGCGATCGATGCGTATCCGGGTGACACCATACAACCGGGAAGCCAATTGTTTACGCTGCGGCTGTTCAGCGAGTATCTCCAAGCGACTCAAACACAACTCTACCGGGCCGCCGAAGAAATCAAGATTTTACAAGCCGAGATCGAACGTCTCGCCGAGTTGGCAACTAGCGGTGCCGTCCCCGAAAGTAAACTGATTGCTCTGAGAGCCGATCGCACGCGACAGCAAGCGATCGTGCAATCATCCCGCCAAGATTTGCTCACCCGCGGTTTGTTGCCCGAGCAGATTCGCCTGGTGGAGCAACAAGGGGCTTTCGTGTCGACAATTGAGGTGCTGGCCCCCGAACCGATAGCGGCAGACAACAGCGGCTACGAAGTTCAAGAGTTGAACGTGGAGCTGGGCCAACAAGTCCAGGCGGGGCAACTGCTGGCAAAACTCTCCAATCATCAATCACTCTACGTCGTCGGTCATGCTTTCAAACGCGAAGCCGGTTTACTAGAACGCGCCGCCACGACACAGCTGCCAGTGACGATCGAATTTACCGAGGATGAGCAATCGGATTGGCCGCCACTGGAGCAAACGTTCCAAATTCGCCACCTTTCCAATTCAATCGATCTCGCCAGCCGCACGCTCGACTTTTTTATCCCCTTGGAAAACCAATCTCATACATATCTCCAAGCGGGAGAAAGTTTTTTAGTGTGGAGATTTCGCCCTGGGCAACGAGCCCGAATTCGCGTGCCGGTGGAAAAATTCGACGACGTGTTTGTCTTACCCACCGAGGGAGTCGTGCGGGAGGGACCCGATGCCTACGTCTTTCAACAAGTTGGCAGCCTGTTCAAACGATTGTCAGTACAGATCTTACATGAAGATCGGCTGGAAATTGTGATCGCTAACGACAACAGCATTCAGCCGGGGGCCTTTTTGGCTCAGAACGGGGCCGCCTCACTGAATCGCATCTATAAGTCTTCCACTGGCAATGAATTACCCAACAACGTCCATGTCCACGCCGACGGAACGGTTCACGAAGCTCACTGACAACGAACGAAGAATACGTGTCGTCTTTTGCTTTGTGATAGTGGGGTTTGCGTGGAGGGTTCTACGCATCTCTCTATTAACTTTCGCGGAGCGAAAGGCGACTTTGCCTCGCCGAAAACTAAGGTACATGATCATCTCAGATGCTTGATTCCCTCATCCGTGGCGCCTTGCGCTATCGACAATTTGTGGTCATCGTCAGCCTAGCCGTGCTGATCTATGGCTCCTATTTGGCGACGACCACTCCGATTGACGTGTTCCCCGATCTCGATCGCCCGCGGGTCGTGATCATCACGGAGGCTGCGGGGCTGGCAACCGAAGAAGTCGAAACGTTGGTGACTCAACCAATCGAAATTGCCCTGATGGGTGCCAGCGGGGTACAAGCGGTCCGCAGTCAATCGACCGCCGGCCTGAATGTTTTGTACGTCGAATTCGACTGGTCCACGGAGATATCTGTCGCCCGTCAAACCGTGCAAGAACGCCTAACAACGCTGGAAGGGGTGTTGCCGGCGGGGATTCGGCCGCAAATGACACCCCCCTCATCGATCATGGGTCAAATCGTCGTGTCCGGACTCTACGCCCAAACGGGCCCCCGTGGCGGCCGGTTGGCCCCGGTTGGTGAAATCGGCATGTTGGCGGAATGGACCGGTGGGCAAAACGGCGAACCGCAGATCCAGGTTTGGCAACCCGTGCAGCGCGAAAATCGGGGCACTTGGCAACCGGTGGCTTGCCAACAAATCGACTGGGCTCCGAGTCCTTTGGCAAACGGCCCCTTACAGAATGGCCCACTTCAGAATGGCCCCTTACAGAACGGCCGACCGGCTGATCGCAACCAGGGTAGTGATGCGGGGACAGTCACGCTGCGGATTGGCGAGCAAAATTATCAAGCCACGTTTCAGACAACGGCCCAGCAGTTATTAGAAATGCGGACGATCGCCGATTGGATCGTGCGTCCGCGATTGTTGAAGACAACTGGCGTGGCGGAAATCTTTATGCAGGGAGGAGATCGCAAGCAATATCAAATTTTGATCGATCCGACTGCGTTGTTGGAGTATGACGTTACGGTCCAAGAAGTTGAGCAAGCGCTGCGAGCCAGCAACATCAACACCAGCGGCGGGTTTGCCGTGACTGGTGAGACGGAACGTCCGATTCGCATCCTGGGACGGTTGGGGCCAACGTCGCGAGTGGTGATTGCCGATTTGAACAAAATCCCCATTGGCCAACATCCCAAACGTTCCGTGTTGCTGGAGCAAGTGGCCAGGGTAACCGAAGGGGCTCAGTTAAAGCGGGGCGACGGGAGCATCGACGGTCGACCGGGAGTGGTATTTACAATTGTCAAACAACCTCACGTTGACACTCGCCAGTTGACCGACGACGTGGCTCGCGCTCTTGCCGAAGTGGAAGCATCGCTACCAGCAAATTTGGTGATCAACACCGAGCTATTTCGGCTGAAAAATTTTATTGACCGAGGCATCTGGAATGTTGGCGAAGCATTGGTGATCGGCGCCGGGCTGGTGATCGTGGTGTTGTTTCTGTTTCTGCTGAATTTTCGCACCACCTTTATCACACTCACCGCAATTCCCCTGTCATTAGTCTTAACGACGCTGGTATTTCGTTGCCTCGGCTTGCTAACCGGCAACGATCTGTCAATCAACGTGATGACTTTGGGAGGGATCGCGGTGGCGATGGGGGAGTTGGTCGATGACGCGATTGTGGATGTGGAAAACATATTTCGTCGCCTCAAACAAAATAACGCCCTGCCGCAGTCCGCGCGTCGCGCCCCGCTGGCTGTGGTCTACGCGGCCAGCAAAGAGATCCGCAGTTCCATTGCCTTCGGCACGGCCGTCGTCATCCTCTCCTTCCTGCCGCTGTTTGCACTCTCCGGTGTGGAAGGACGGCTATTCACACCCCTGGGGGTAGCCTACATCGTTTCGATTCTGGCATCGTTCTTCGTTTCGCTGACCGTCACTCCGGTGCTCTCCTACTATCTGTTGCCGCACGCCAAAGCGACTCGTCAGGCAAGCGAAGGGGGTGTGTTGCGGATGCTGAAAGCGATTGCCAGACCGTTGATTCGGCTCAGCATGCGAGTCCCCGGCATGTTGCTGATCCTAACTTGGATCGCCGCCGGACTGGCTGGCTGGCAACTGACTCAGTTGGGTCGCAATTTCTTGCCACCGTTTGACGAGGGGAGCATTCAAGTCAACGTGACGTTGCCACCCGGTTCCTCACTCGACGCTTCCAATCAGGTCTCAGCGGCTATCGATCGAGTCTTTCAATCACTGCAGCGGAGCGAAGCCAATCCCGGCGGCGAGATTTTGCACTTCGTCCGCCGTACGGGCCGGGCCGAAATGGATGAGCATGCTTCCCCCGTGCACGCGGGTGAATACATCCTCAGCATGAACCCCGCATCGGAAACACCCCGCGGCGAGCTGCTGACGAAATTGCGGACCTTGATCAGCGAGGGAGCGCCCGGCGTGGACATCGAAGTCGAACAACCACTGGCGCACTTGATCAGCCACATGGTATCGGGCGTGTATGCTCAAATCGCCATCAAAGTGTATGGCGATAACTTGGAAACACTGCAGAGCATCGCCAGCCAAGTCCAAGAAACGGTGCGGCAGGTGCCCGGTGTCACGCCGCCGATCGTGGAGCCCATTCGCGAGACAGCCGAACTGCATATCTCACTCCGCGCCGATGATCTGGCCCTCTATGGGTTAACTCGCCAGTACGTCGCCGATGTGCTGCAGACCGCGCTGCAGGGCGAGGTGGTCTCCCAAGTGCTGGAAGGGCAAAGACGTTTTGATCTTTTGGTGCGTTTGGAAGAAGAATATCGCAGCGACTATGCCAACTTGGGCAGGTTGCGAATTCATCTCCCCGACCGCAGTGGCGAAACCGACCGTGGACAGATTGAATTGGCCGCCGTCGCCGACATCGGTGAGGGGCTCGGCCCTAACTCCATCAATCGCGAAAATGCCAGACGCCGGATCGTGATTCGCCTTAACACCGAGGGACGCGATCTGGCCGGTGCGGTTCAGGACATCAAGCAACGTGTCGGCCGACAAGTTCAGCTGCCCGTTGGCTACTTTGTCGAATATGGCGGACAATTCGAAAGTCAGCAAAATGCGACCAACTTGATTGTCATTTTGGCCGGAGTCTCGCTGGTGGGCATCTTCCTGGTGCTGCTGCTGTTGTTTCCCTCGGTAAAAATTGTCCTGCAAATTCTCAACGCCATCCCCACGGCCTTCATCGGTGGGGTGCTGGCGTTGGTGATCACCCAGCAAAACTTGACCGTCGCCAGCTTGGTTGGATTTATCTCCCTCGGCGGGATTGCCATTCGCAACGGAATTTTATTAGTCACGCATTACCTCCAGTTAATGCAGAACGAAGGCGAAACGTTCAGCCAAGCCATGATAATGCGGGGCAGTCAGGAAAGGCTCGCACCGGTGTTAATGACAGCATTAACCGCCGGCATCGCCTTGATCCCGTTGGTTTGGGGTGGTGACGAGCCCGGTCGCGAGATCCTCTATCCGGTCGCCACAGTGATCTTGGGCGGGATCATGACATCGACTTTCTGCGAGTTCTTAATCCATCCAGGTCTGTTCTGGCAATTCAGCGGCGGAGATGCGGAACGGATTGCCAGCGAGCGGCTGCGGGAGGAGGCGGAGGACTTTCCCACTTAATGATGAGAATTTGACAGCATTTCCACGGTTGCTCCCCCGTTTTATCCGCCGCGTTTACTTAGCCCAGTCGGGCCAGTTGCGGAAAACCACCGAGTGTACGCAGCTTGTACCCGAGCACCTACAGACTACGTAGATTAATATTGACCGGTTGAATGAGTTAGGTATAATCTGGCGGCCTTGGCAAACCTGGGAAAGCAGGGAAGCTCGGAGTTTCCTGCTGTTTATATTCGCAGCGCGAATTTCTCCCGAAATGTGATGGTGCGGAGTTTGCGTCATTTTGCTAACTAGGCAACAGCGGGTCGTCGGCCCTCGGTTTGGTGACCGGGGAAAGATGGGTCGAATTTATGGACCGGTAATTGGGTGCAGGGAGGAATTGCTGCCATGACCACGAAAACGGTTTTTACCACGGGCGAAGCTGCCAAGATTTGTAAGGTCAGTCAACAGACCATCATTCGGTGCTTTGACAATGGATCCCTGAAGGGTTTTCGAGTACCGGGCAGTCGGTTCCGACGGATACCTCGCGATCATCTTTATTCGTTCATGAAGGATAACGGAATCCCGACGGACGCACTGGAGAGTGGCAAGAAGCGGCTGCTCGTCGTCGACGACGACGAAGATTTGGTAGAGTTGATCGTCGACGCTTTCTCGCGTGACGGACGGTTTGACATCCGCACAGCCAACAATGGTTTTGACGCGGGCATGAAGGTCAACGAGTTTCGTCCCGATTTGGTCATCTTGGATGTGATGTTGCCGGACATTAATGGTCGCGAAGTGTGCCAGCGGGTGCGCAGCGATTCGTCACTGGACTCGGTGAAGATCATTTGCATTTCGGGGATGGTCGAGCAGGAGAAAGTGGACTCGCTGAAAGCGGCTGGGGCCAACGACTTTATGCAAAAGCCGTTTGCCACTGATGACTTGCTGAATCGCTGTTGCGACATTCTAGATATCGATCGCACCGACCGGGCGCTAGCTCACTAACGCCCGATTGGATTTGGCTCAATGGACTGGTTGCCAGCGATTCAGTGGGAGCGGAAGACTTGGCTGCTGCCCTTATCGGTTTCGTCTGCCAACACCCTGGCCGCGTACTTGTTGGATTCCTCCAGCGGTAACGGGCCGCTAGCTGATCCCGAATGGGCCGCCAGCGTGCTGGCCGAGTCGCTGAGCAAAGATCCTGCGTTGGCGATGTTTGCGACGCTGGAATATGCAAACGCGGAAGTTGCCGATTCGGCCTCCCGAGCCAGCATCGACCTAGAAGACTTAGCGGCTTGGTTGACCGGTCGCTTGAGAACGATTTTTCAGGACCAGCAGCGGCGGTTGTTAGGGACTTTCGTTGCCGAGGAAATCGAGCGCGTCGGAAAGTTGCCCAATTATCGCTCATTGGCCGCTGCGGCGATGGCCGTTCCGCCCGAGCAGTGGATGGAGCGAGCGGTTGCTTGGCTGCAGCCAGCCGAGCGGGAACCACCAGCGGCTTGGCGGCAACGCTGGCCCCGGCTTTCAACTCCGACCAACGAGTCACCAGGGACCAGCGAGTCACCTGCGGCACCGCCCGATTACGCCGAGTCGTCGCTTGACCTCAACCAATTGGCCTCGGCGCTGCGCGAGCGAGAGCTGTTGAGCGAGCGATTTGCGGCCAAACTTCATACGGAAAAGTTAGCCTCCCTGCGTCAATTGGCTTATGGCTTGAGCCACGAAATCAACAATCCGCTGGCGGGCATTCGCACCCGTGCCGAGCAGTTGGCCAGCGACGAAGAGGATGCGGGGCGACGCCACCAATTAAGTCGCATTGTGGATTCGGTGATGCGGGCTCATGAGATGATTGCCGACTTGATGTATTTCGCCCGGCCGCCTCAGCCCAGCTACCAAACGTTCTGCGCGGAAGAATTCACGCGTCAGTTGATTGCCGAGTACCAACCCCAGTGCGCGGAGCTGGGAATTCAGTGTGAACTGCTGGAGAGCCTGAAGACACCCACAGCTGAAAAGTTGCGAGGCAGGAAGTTGCAGGGCAGGGGAGGGGAGCGGTTGATGATTTCCGCCGACCCTGACCAGCTCGCTGATGCTTTGCGGGCGCTGCTGGACAACGCGTTGGAAGCGGTCACGGCGGGGGGAGCGATTGCGGTACAGGTTCGCCGCACGCCCCGTTTTCTGATGTGGGTGGTCAGCGACAGCGGCCCCGGTTTGTCGGCCGAGGGTCGCCGTCACGCCTTTGATCCGTACTTCAGCGGGCGGGAAGCGGGACGCGGGCTGGGCTTAGGTCTATGTCGGGTTTATCGTATAGCGAGAAGCCACGGGGGAGGCGCCTCTTTGGATGCCGTGGCTGTGGGATGTCGCGCCCGCTTGTGGGTGCGCCGCACAGCAGACCGTTCCTGAACTGAATCGGGCCGAAACTATGGATTATCCCTGGCTAAGTATCGTTCCCCCGTTGATTGCCATCGGCTTGGCAATCGCCAGTCGACAAGTGATTTTATCACTGGGCATGTCGATCATCGTGGGGGCGATCTTGCTGACCAGCCCCGTTGGCCCAAGCCCTGTTGGCCCAAGCGAGTCGGCGGCGGGAGCAATATGGCTGGTCCGCTTTTGGCAATCGCTGTGGTTTGATCACCTCTGGCCCGCTTTGCAGAGCTGGGATCACCAACGCGTCTTCATTTTCAGCCTCACCTTGGGCGCGATGGTCGGTGTGATCGAAGCGGCTGGCGGGATGGAGGTCCTGGTCCGCCAGCTGATGCGAAGAGTGAAAAGCCGCCGGGCTGGCCAGGGATTAGTATGGGGCTTGGGACTGGGCATTTTCTTTGACGATTACGCCAACACCTTGCTGTTGGGCACCACCATGCGCTCGACGGCCGACCGCTTGCGGTTTTCCCGGGCAAAGTTGGCCTACTTGGTTGATTCCACCGCCGCTCCCGTGGCCGGGCTGGCGTTGGTCAGCACTTGGGTGGCGACCGAGATCAGCCTGATTGGCGATGGGCTGCGCGCGGCGGGAGTGAATCCCGAGATTACCCCCTTTACGATTTTCTTGGCTTCGATTCCCTACCGCTTTTACGCCATCTTGGCCCTCTTGATGGTCGCCTTCGTGGCTTGGAGCGGGCGAGATTTTGGCCCCATGTTGACCGAAGAACGCCGCTGCTTGGGCTTGTTGCCGCAATCGTCATTGGCCGGCTCCGCAGTAGCCACAGAAAGTACCACAATCCATCAGGCGGAAGCGTTGGCAGCCGAACCGCCAGTGGAACGTCAGCTCCCTGGTTGGCTGTGGTTATTTGCCGTGATCCCGGTGGTGGTTTGCGTATTGGTTGTGCTGCGTTGGCTGGTGCAAACGGGGCAAGCCGCAGTGGGCGAGACGCAACTAACGGGGATTCGTTATTGGGGCGAAGTGCTGGGCAACGCGGACTCTTATCAAGCTTTGGTCTGGGGTAGCGTGGCTGGCTTGCTGACGGCGATCGCTTGCGGCCTGTTGGCCGCTTGGCTGGAATCGGCAACGTGGGCTCCCGGGTCGCGTGGGCTGGGTCGGCAAGCCGATTTTGCGATGGGAGCCGCCAATTGTTTTTGGGGCGCGGTGCGGGGCGCGTTCCAGCTGGTTCCCGCGATGATGATTCTGTGGTTCGCTTGGTCGCTGAGCAGCATGACCGACGAAGCCTTTTTAAACACCGGAGGGTATCTGGCCGACAAACTGCAAAGCAGCCGCATGCCGGAGTGGTTTTTGCCTTCCGCCGTGTTTGTCACCAGTGGTTTTGTCGCCTTGTCGACCGGCACCAGTTGGGGCACGATGGCGATTTTGACACCGATTTCGATTAAGTTGGCGGTCGCTGCCGGCGCGGTTGCCGTGGGCGCGGAAGAGGCGGCCAACACCGGCGGGCCATTGTTGCTGGCAACCGTGGGAGCCGTCTTGGCGGGGGCAATTTTTGGTGACCATTGCTCACCGATCTCCGACACCACGGTGCTATCCAGCCGAGCGTGCGGCTGCGATCACATTCTACACGTGCGGACGCAGCTGCCCTATGCGATGCTCGTCGGCGGCGTCAGCATCTTGTTGGGGACGATCCCGTCCGGTCTTGGATTTAACGTCTGGTGGTCCTTGGTGTTGGGTACCTTCGCGCTGCTGGTGCTGCTGTATGTGCTGGGGCGACGCGGTGACCAACGGTTGGGTTCAGCGGGCGAGCGCGTTTGAGCAAACAGTGCCAAAACGCGTTTTCGGCGCTTCATTGCAACTGTTGGTTCGCCGCTTGGTTTGTGGATGGGATTTCGCCCGATCGCACCAACGTAGCGAAACATCACATCAGAAGATTCAATGGTTTCAAATCAAGGAGCCAATCATGACAAAAGTAGCCATTGCCGAAGATATTGCCGAACGGATCCGCGGTAGCGAGGGACCAATCGAGCTGATCGAGGCAGAGATTGAACGAGCCCGAAACAGAGCGAGCAAGGACGGAAAACGACTTTCTTGGGCGCAAGTGGCTGCGAAACTCCGGGACGGAGTTACTGAGTGATTTACGACGTCTAATTCTGCTTGGATGCGGCCGCAGAACTTGTGCGCATCGCAGAGATATTCGGATCAGCGGTGTTGGTCTTGCGCGCAGCGGAAGCAATCCGTCGAAAGTTGGAAAACGACCCAGCCGAGAAGGGCGAGTTCCCATCGGAAGGATTGTACTTTATCGATGAACCACCTCTTCGTGCGTTCTTCTTGATCAACGTTGAAGCGATCACCGTCGAAATTACGGACTTTCGAATTCTCTAAGCGGCGAACCCAGCAGTTAGCCCGGCTCAGCGACTTGAGCGAATATCCAATTTTTTCGCAAACCGATCTTGCTGCTATTGTTTCCCCGTTGGTACGGTCCGCTCAGCCTTCGGAGGAATCGCGAACCGGAGGAACTTATATCCCCGGTCGAATGCTGGAAGCTGAAAGCTCATGGAAACCGCAGCCCCCCCTCGAAATGTCACCAGGGCAAACGGACATCTCAGCCGGTTAACCGCGAACCCTGGCTGGATGCTGGTCAGTTGTTTGGGAGTCAGTATGTTGCTGGCATCGCAAGTGGGCTGCCAATTTGCGGCCAGCGGACAAAATGCCCAAGGGGCTCGGTTATTCGAGACGGGGCAATATTCGGCGGCCATGCAAGAGTTTCAGAAAGCGATTGCCTCCGACCCCACGAATGCCGACGGCTATTACAATTTGGCCCGCGTCACGCACCAGATGGGCGTCCAACGCAATGACCCGGCTCTGACCGAACAAGCCGAAGCGTTATACAACCAGTGCCTCGACCATCAACCCAATCACGTCGAGTGTTATCGATCGCTGGCGGTCTTGCTAACCGAAACCAACCGTTCGGATAAAGCCTTTGCTTTGATGCGAAAATGGGCAGCCGACAATCCTAACTTGGCCGACGCGCGGATCGAACTGGCTCGGCTTTATGAAGAATTTGGGGAACCGCAAACGGCGAAAAAGTACCTCGAAGACGCGGTCCAACAAGATCCCAACAGTGCGCGAGCCTGGTTGGCGTTGGGGCGGTTGCGGGAATCGTCGGGCGATTTGACCCAGGCTCTGGCCAACTATCAACGCAGCTTCAGCCTCAACAACATGCAACCGATGGTTCAAGGCCGGATCGCCGCTTTGAGTCAGCAGCTCAGCGGCCAATACGACACTTCGCTGAGCGGCGGTGGCACGCGAATGGCTCAGCCCCCGGGAAGTCAAAACCTGGGACGCGGGCGTTATTAGCCGCGGCGGCGAGTCCCCCTGGGGGTACGCCCTACTCGATTCGCCTTCAACATCCTAAAATTAGTTCCACGCGAGTTGCGTCGAGTCGTTCGACGCTCCCCCACACTCCCCATGCGTGGCTCACTGGATGTCTCTGCAATCAACCGATCAACGCATTTTTAACTTTTCCGCCGGCCCGGCCGTCCTGCCGCTTCCGGTTCTCGAGCAAGCTCGCGACGAACTCCTCTGCTTGCCCGGCGCCGGATATTCTTTGCTGGAAATGAGTCACCGCGACAAATTGTTCGTGGAAATATTGCACACGGCGGAAGCCGATTTGCGCCATCTGCTGGAGATCCCGGATGATTACGCGGTCCTGTTTCTGCAGGGAGGCGCCAAGCTGCAATTCTCCATGGTGCCCGCCAATTTGTTGCGCGGCACTGACAAGTCGGCCGATTATTTGGTGACTGGTTCGTGGAGCAAAGGCGCTTTTGGCGAAGCGGTCAAAGAAGGTGACGCCGTCAAACGCTGGGATGGTGCGTCGACAAATTTTGATCGGCTCCCCACGGCCAGTGCTCTGCAGCTGAACGAACAAGCGGCTTACTTGTATTACTGCAGCAACGAGACGATTCAGGGAGTTCAGTTTCAACAAGAACCCGCCTGCCCAACCGGAGTACCTTTGGTCTGTGACGCGTCGAGCGATTTCCTCAGCCGACCCCTGGACATCAATCGTTACGGTCTGCTTTACGCCTGTGCCCAAAAGAATGCCGGCCCCGCGGGGGTTACCGTGGTGATCGTGCGTCGCGACTTATTACCGTTAGCTCAGCAAGACTTACCCGGTTATCTGCTGTATCGCAACCACGCCGAGAATGATTCGGAGTGGAACACGCCGCCCACCTTTGCGATTTACATGCTGGGCTTGGTCGCCAAATGGCTGCGGACCGAAATTGGTGGTCTTTCAGTCATGCAACAATTAAATCGGGAAAAGGCTTCGATGCTGTACGAAGTGATCGATGCTAATCCGCAACTTTATCAAGGACACGCGGCCCCCGCCGATCGCTCCGCCATGAACGTCACGTTCCGCTTGCCCGACGATGAGACGCAGGCACAATTTTTGTCGCAAGCAGCCGCCCATCAACTTGTCAACCTCAAGGGGCATCGCAGCGTGGGGGGCATCCGAGCCAGTATCTACAACGCCATGCCTCGCGACGGTGTCGCCACACTGGCGGAGTTCATGCGAGACTTTGCCGCCAGTCGCTAGTCTCGTTCCGCACCATCCATTACTCATTTCACGTTTGATAAATTCATGCCACGCATCATTGTCCTAGATAATATCGCTCCCGAGGGAATCGCCCTGTTAGATGCCGAGCCGAAAGTCGAATATGACATTCGCACCGGGCTCAAAGGCGAAGAGCTGCGCGAGGCGTTGAGCGAATACGACGGCGCGATCGTTCGCAGCGGTGTCACGATCACCGCCGAATCGTTGGCTGGCAATCGTCGCCTCAAGGCGATCGTGCGCGCCGGTGTGGGAACCGATAATATTGACAAGGTCGCCGCCACGCGGCTGGGGATCGTGGTCATGAATACGCCGACCGGTAACACGGTCAGCACGGCCGAACATGCCTTCGCGTTAATGTTGGCGTTGTCGCGAAACATCGCCCCGGCCCACGAAAGTTTGGCCGCCGGACGCTGGGATCGCAAAGCCTACATGGGAACCCAGCTGGCGGACAAAACGCTGGGGATCGTCGGCATGGGCCGCATCGGGCGGGAAGTGGCGATGCGGGCCTTGGCGTTTCAAATGCGAGTCATCGCCTATGATCCGTTTCTGACCGATGAAGCCGCAGCCAAAATGGGCATCGAACGGGCCGCCACCGTGGCCGACCTGCTGCCGCGGATCGATTACCTAACCGTCCACACTCCGCTCACGCCGGAAACGGAAGGGTTGATCAACAGCAAGAACGTCAATGACCTGAAGCCGGGTGTGCGGTTGATCAATGCGGCTCGCGGGGGCATCTATGACGAAACGGCTTTGGTCGAAGGGCTGAAAAGTGGTCGCATCGGCGGCGTCGCTTTGGACGTCTACGCCACCGAACCTTGCACCGACAGCCCGCTGTTCAAAATGCCCGGCGTCGTTTGCACACCGCACTTGGGGGCCAGCACCGAAGAGGCGCAAACCCAAGTCGCCATCGAAGGCATTCACTTGCTAATGAACTACTTGCTGCAAGGTGAAATTCGCCATGCCGTCAACGTCGCCTCACTCGATCCCAAAACGCTCAACGATTTGCGCGGCTTCCTCGATGTGGCTCACCGACTCGGCTTGTTCCTGGCGCAATACCACGGCGGCGGCATCGGCACCCTGCGGCTCACTTACCGCGGCGATATCTGCGATAAAGATACGCGATTGCTGACCAGCGCGTTCTGCGCCGGTTTGCTAGAACGAGCGATGGCCGAGGATGTCAATATTATCAACAGTGAATTGTTGTTGCGCGACCGCGGGATTGAGCTGTCCGAGTATAAGAGTCACGAACGGGGCGCTTTTGCCAGCAGCATCACTGCCGAAGTCGCCGGCGATGGTCGCACGATGGCCGCCAGCGGAACCTTGCTGGGTAAAAACATGCCGCGCCTGATTATGATCGACGACTATCGGCTCGAAGCCTTCCTCGATGGTCACATGCTGATCTTCACCCACACCGACGTGCCGGGCATCGTCGGACGCGTGGGCACGGTCTTCGGTCGTCATCAAGTCAACATTGCCCAAATGGCCGTCGGCCGCGGCAGCCACCAACCGGGCGGCCATGCCATCGGGGTGCTGAATCTCGATAGCTTGCCCCCGCGACAAGCCTTAGACCAAGTTCGCGAGATCGATCCGATCCAAACCATCACCATGGCCGAATTGCCCCCCAGTGGTCAGTTGCCAACCTGGTTGCAATAAAGCGTCGGGAGCTCGTTCTCGCGTCAGGTTGCCCGATCAGGGCGACCGACGGCTGAGGCTGCGAGGCTGCGATAGATCTTTTCGCTGGTCCTGCGGCAAGTAACTGCGGTTGGCCAACTCAGGATCAAATTGCGTCCACGTCTCGCGGTGGCTGCTCGCCTCCACGTGCCGTAACACCCCGGCATCGTGCCAAATCACCCGCCACACCTTGTCGTCGTGGTCCCGCATCGGCGTTTGCCCAGGCTCTTTGATCAGTCGCCAGGCTCGCACATGAAAGCGGTTCTGGCCGGCATGCCAGTCGTAGAAGATCAGCTGGTCAAAGACGTGCCGACCTGATTCATCGTGATAATGATTGACTTCGATTAAGTCGACCTTGTCATACACGGCATGCTGCTTGACGCAGGTCGATAACAGCAAGGTGCTGAGGAGCAGTAGCATCGTCATGATTGGCTTTGCCTCCAAGAAAGGTGGTCACGGCAAAGCGGCCCAGAGCTCTCGCGTGGCAAGCCATCCCAACCGCCAACGCGTCTGACTAATGCTTTACCTTGGAGCCCGTCCGAAAGTTGCTTGCCGCCGCTCACGGTTGCTGGCGGATTATGGAAAGATGATTTTCGGAAAGACACTAGCGAACAAACAAAGCGAACGGTGTGCCAGTGACCAGACGCTCATTAGCGGAGCAGAATCGTCCCTTAGGGGCTATCTTATTGGAGTTAACGTCAAACTGCGGGTTTCCGTGCCCGTTTTTCGCGCGGCCTGACCGCCGCAATAGTGCGCAAGACAACTAAGTTCCGCCGAAAAGAACCACCGGAGCCGGAGAACTGCCGGCATCCATATCTGCCCAGTTCATCTCTGCCCAGTTCATATCTGCCCAGTTGTGGCCCGCTGGCGTACACTGGAAGCACGCCCCGCGGCCGGTGCTTTGCCACCTCCGCGATCAACCTCAGCATGACCTTTCAACGCCCTGATCCCACCGTGCCGAAACGCAGTTCTAAATCGCCCCGTAAATCGCCGCGAAAAGCATCCGCGAAACTGCCTGCCGATCGCTTTGTCAATCGTGAGTTAAGTTGGCTGGAGTTCAACCAGCGGGTGCTGGAACAAGCCGCCAATGACTCGCAGCCATTGCTCGAAAGGCTCAAATTCCTCGCCATCACCGGCTCGAATTTGGACGAGTTTTTTATGGTGCGGGTGGGCAGCTTGAAAATGCAATCCGAACAAAATCCGCACGCGGTCGATCTCACCGGGACCAACGTGTTCGATCAATTAAAAGCTGTCAGCGATCGCTGTCAGCGGTTGCGAGATGACCAGTATCAAGTTTTGATTGAGCAATTGGAACCGGCGCTCAGCCAGATCGGCGTGCAACGTGTCGACTTGGCGGAATGTGGTGACCGGCAAGGCGAAGCGGCTGATCGTTTTTTCGAAAACGAAGTGAGCGCGGTGCTCTCCCCGCAGATGCTTTTCGAGGAACATCCCTTTCCGCTGCTGCCCGGCCTGCAAGTTCATCTGTGCGCTCGTCTAGAACCTCTGGCAAACGAGCATCAGCCCACCGCTGGCTCAAAAGGGGGCAAGACAAACAGCGGCAAGGCAAAGGGATCGGCGTCATCCCCAGCCCTCCCGAAGGATAGCGGCGAACAGAGCGGCGAGCCGGCTGTGCCCGAGTACGCCATCATCCCGCTTGGCCGCAGTTTACCGCGAGTCGTCTCGCTGCCGGCCGACAACGGTTACGCCTACGGCCTGTTGGAAGACGTTGCCTGTGAATCGATCGAAGCTTTTTTCCCCGGCCGGCAAGTTGCCGAGTGTTGGCCGCTCCGAGTCACCCGCAACGCCGACGTGGAGCTTCGCGAGGATAGCGCGGCCGACTTGATGGCCGGCATGGGAGAGGTGTTGGAGAGCCGCAAAGCATCGAGCGTTATTCGTTTGGAGATTGATCACCGCGCCAGCGAAACGATGACGGAATATTTGCGCAGCCGACTGGAACTGGAACCAACCGACGTGTTCCGTAACGCCGGTCCGCTCGACCTGTCCTACTTATTCCAACTATCGGCCCTGGAAGGTTTTGACGCCCACCGCGATCCAGTTTGGCCCGGCCATGGTCAAGCTCGGCTTGATCCCCGTGAATCGATGTTTGCGAACATGGTGGGGGGCGATGTATTGATGGTGCATCCTTACGAACGTTTCGATCCGATTGTCAGTTTGATTGAAGAGGCTGCCCAAGATCCCGACGTCTTGGCAATCAAACAAGTCTTATATCGCACCAGTCGTCAGAGCCCGATTGTGGAAGCTTTGATGCGAGCGGCGGAACGGGGCAAATATGTGACGGTTGTGGTGGAGTTAAAAGCGAGATTCGATGAAGCCCGCAATATCGAATGGGCCAAAGAAATGGAGCAGGCCGGTGTGCAAGTTATCTATGGAGTGAAAGGGCTGAAAACACACGCCAAAGTCTGCATTATCGTCCGCCGCGAGCCGCAAGGTATTGTGCGATATCTGCACTTCGGCACGGGCAACTACAACGAGGCCACGGCGCGGCTCTACAGTGATATTTCTTTGTTGACTTGCAACGATGAACTGGGCAGCGACGCTTCGGCGTTTTTTAACGCGATCACCGGTTCCAGTCAGGTACAGCAATTCCACCAATTGGATGCAGCCCCGCTGACCCTCCGCAAACGGCTGCTAGCCATGATCGATGCCGAGGCGGCACGCTGTCGCGAGGGGCAAACAGGCCGCATCGTTGCCAAGATGAACGCCCTAGTAGACGCTGAGATCATTGACGCTTTGTATCGAGCCAGCCAAGCGGGAGTGGACATTCGCTTGAACATTCGCGGCGTCTGCTGCCTCCGCCCCCAAGTCGCCGGGTTGAGCGAGCGGATTCGAGTGACTTCGATTATTGATCGCTATCTGGAACACGCTCGTATCTTTTTCTTCCACCAAGGTGGCGAGGAAGCACTGTTTATCAGCAGCGCCGATTGGATGCCCCGAAATCTTGATCGTCGCGTCGAGCTGATGGTGCCGATCCTCGATCCCGGTTGTAAGAAAAAATTATGGCAAGTCCTGGACACTTACTTCCACGATAATTCTTACAGCTGGACGATGCAGGCTGATGGATCGTATCGTCGCCTGCAGCCCAAGGCGGGGCAAGAAGAATTTCGCGCGCAACAAAAACTGTACGACCGCGCGCGGCAAGAGACGGGACGAGCTCAAATGGTCAGGACGGCATCCTTTGTCCCCCACCAACCCGCCGATAACGACGAGTAGATACCAAACCACTAGAGCAGGAATCGTTTAACAGTCAGCCGCAGGCGTACTCGTTAAACAGTCAGCCGCAGGCGTACTCGTTTAACACTCAGCCGCAGGCGCACTCGTTTAACAGTCAGCCGCAGGCGCACTCGTTTAACAGTCAGCCGCAGGCGCACTCGTTTAACAGTCAGCCGCAGGCGTACTCGTTTAACAGTCAGCCGCAGGCGTACTCGTTTAACAGTCAGCCGCAGGCGTACTCGTTTAACAGCAATACCGTTCAATGTTTATGTAAATCGCGGCTCCTGCTAGAGTTAGGTTGTCTCACCAACCAACCTCGCAAGGAGCCGCGACATGAACGGGCAAGGATGCTCTGACCTCTCTTCGGAAGTCAACGGTAGGATTTTAGATCGGATTGCTGGACTTGAAAAGATCATTGCACCTGAACTTGTAGAGCGAGCACTCGCCGATACCGGCAAGCAGACCAAGCGGTCCTGCACGCTGACCAACGAAGTGATGATTTGGGTCGTATTGGCAATGGGCCTTTTCACTGAGCTTCCTATCCGTCAAGTCTTCAAAGCCTGCCGTCGGCTGCGGCACGGAGAAGAATCGCCAGCTAGGTCCAGCCTATGTATAGCGCGTCAACGACTTGGGAGCGAACCACTCGTTGCCTTGCACAGTTTAGTGGTCCGCCCATTGGCCACGCCGCAGACGCCTGGTGCGTTCTATCGCGGTATGCGCCGGGTCGCGATCGATGGTACGGTTCTCGAGTTGCCTGATTGCGATGCGCATCAGCATCTTGGACGCTCGTCAGGAAGTCGTGGCGCAGCCCCCTTTCCTCAAGTCCGTAAAGTCAGTCTTGTCGAACTCGGAACTCACATCGAGTTCGCATTTGTTTACGGCGGTTGGAAAGACTCCGAAAAGAAGCTGGTCGAGCAGCTATGGGATCGTATTCCCGAAGACGCGTTACTGTACGAAGACAGGGGCTTTTTTAGCTACAAACACTGGAAATTACTGCATGAGAAGCACAAATTGCTTGTTCGCATTCAAAAGTCGATGGTGTTCAAACCGATCAAATGCTTCGACGATGGATCCTTCTTGGCAAAGGTTTATCCGAGCAACTGGTATCGCGAAAATGACAAACAAGGCATCCTAGTCCGAGTGATCGAGTACAAGCTTGATGACCCTCAGCGTGTCGGTCACGATGAAGTTCATCGATTGATGACCAACCTGATGGACCCGATGGAGTTTCCGGCCATGGAACTGATTATGGAGTACCACGAACGCTGGGAAGAAGAAATGGTCTTTGATGAGCAGAAGACTCACCAAGATCCTTGTCGGGCCGAGAAGACAACGAATCTTCGCAGCGAAACGACCGACGGTCTGAAGCAAGAGTTGTATGCGATGTCGCTAGGTCATTTCGTGGTTCGCGCGTTAATGCTTGAAGCGGCTACCGAAGCGAACATGGACGTTGATCGGTTGTCGTTCAAGGGTTCTTTTCAAATACTCAAGACTCGATTACCGGAGTGCGATCCGAGCAACGAAGTAAGTTTCTCGCAGTGGTATGCAGCTGTGGTCTGGGAAATGAGTCGTGAGCGAATCCCGCCGCGCCGCAACCGCATCAACCCACGCGTGATCAAACGAAAAATGTCACGTTGGCACAAATGCCGCCCCGAACATCGAAACCAAGAACCGTTGACGAAAACCTTTGACCAGTCAGTGGTTATGCTTCATTGAACGGTATTGCGTTTAAACGTCAGCCGCAGGCGCACGCGTTTAACAGTCAGCCGCAGGCGCACTCGTTTAACAGTCAGCCGCAGGCGCACTCGTTTAACAAGCCGCAGGCGTACTCGTTTAACAAGCCGCAGGCGTACTCGTTTAACAAGCCACAGGCGTACTCGTTTAACAGTCAGCCGCAGGCGTACTCGTTTAACAGTCAGCCGCAGGCGTACTCGTTTAACAAGCCGCAGGCGTACTCGTTTAACAAGCCGCAGGCGTACTCGTTTAACAAGCCGCAGGCGTACTCGTTTAACAAGCCGCAGGCGTACTCGTTTAACAAGCCGCAGGAAAAGTACGCCTCCGGCTGACTGTTAAACAAGTACCTCTGCAATGCGGTTTCGAACCTATATTAACGCTTGGTCATATCCGCCAGCAAAAAAACGATCGCTTGCTCCAGCTCTGGAACGCTAAAGCCAAACGGTCCGCGACCATTTTTAAAAGCAATCCGTCCGCTGCCATCGAGCAGGTACAAGCGATTGGGCATGCCGCTATAAGTGATACCAACTTGATCGTCGATGTTATCGACCAAGAAGGGAATTGAAAGATCGAGGTGCGAACGGCATGTCTCGGCAACGCGACTTCTCTGCGCGTCACTGCGAGGCTGCTTCAAGCTGATCCCGGCTTGTTGATTGCGAGCCATCATCCAACCGTCATCCGGATGCGCTTCACGGACGTAAACCAAATAAAATGCGACCTGATCTTTATAGCGGTTGTACAGTTTCTCGATGTTACCCGATTGTTGGCGAAAGGGACCGCAAGTGAAATTACCGAAGACCAGCACGACTGGGCGATCACGATTTACTTCCGACAGCGTTACGACTGTTCCATTAATATCACGCAAGGTGAAGTCGGGGGCCAGTTGATTGAGTTCGGGACCAGCTTCCAGGGAACCAATTTCTTGACGTTTCAAACCGAGCACCAGGGTGCTGCGATCGGGCCCAAATGATTGCTCGGCGGAGCGGTCCGCTGGGGGTGCGAAAGAATGTGCCAGATCATCCAAGGCAATGTAGCCAGCCCCCTCGGGATCGAGTGCATGAAATAACGCGGCAAATTCGCTGGAGGTCAGTTTGCCATTCGAGTCCGTGTCCGCTTGACTGAACAGTATCCTGCCACGATTATCTCGCAGCAAGCTTTGACTCCAGTCGAAATCTTCCGCGGTTATTCGTGAATTGTTGTCACGATCGATGCGTGCAAACTGGGAAGGTGCCAGCATTAATTCATCACGGCTGAGCACATTGTCGTCATTCAGATCATATTTTTCTTCCATATAGGACCAGTCAAAGCGTGTTTGGCTTTGCGCCATTGGGAACCAGCCGCTATCGGGACCCATTCTGGAACCTGCCAGGATTGCCTCGAGCATGGCCCGACCCTCGGAGCCGGGCTGGAGTTTCGTCAATAGCTCATCTGCGGCCGCGCTGGCTGCCGGGCTAAGCGGCTGAAAGGTGTTCGCATCGTCGGCCACGACTGGACCGCTAGTAATGGGGACTAAGCAAGACAACAAAACAATGGATCGAATTATTTGAGATCGCATAAAAGTTCCTCGTGAAATCTGTCGGTAGGAGATATTGGGAATTACATATTTAACTTGCGAAAACAAGTTAGTTTGGGACTGGTCGTAACGAGATAGGTCACTTGCCGGGATTGTGATTTTCCCTGGCCATCGACGAGCTGGAGCATGACCTCACACTCGAAGTTGGCGTCAATGGCCACTCCTTCGTTCAGCAACTGATAGCTCTGCAGGGTTTTGCCTCCCGCCCAGTCCAGGTCTTGCACGACAATCTCGGGATCTTGTCGGCGCAATTCATCAGGTTCTTGGCCAGCTTGCCAACTCTCCAGTACGCGCTGGATGGTTTGTTTGGCCAGCACCACGTCGACGCGGTGATCTTTCGCGTCATATCCACCGCAGCCGCACAATAAAAGGCAGCACAAGCACATGAAATGCAGTAGCCAGGAAGCTCTCCCGAGGCTCGCATGACTGCCGCGCTGCAGTGCCGTGCTGTATTTAGTTAATACCATGTTCGTGCCCCTATTCGAGTGAATCAATGACTTCACCGCCGGCGCGTGTGCCAATCGCTCGCCAAGTCAGGCGATCGACTGTTTCAGCTGTGAAACGAACGGAGCCATCGCAACGGAGCAACTGCACGCCGCTGGGATGACGACTGGTCGCTGGCATCGTGGCTTTGCCGGGCATGAACCCGCAAGAACGACGGTTGGGCGTATCGGTGTGCGTGTAGGTGTGTTGTCCGTTGATCCAGGGAGCACCCATGAAAATGGGGAACTGGTTTGCCAGATTGTTAATGTCGACCGCTTCGCACATGGTGATCGTGTCATCGAGGGTGGCCGGATTTCCGGAGCCCCGAAAAACGTCTGATTCGGCACTGACAAACCCGTTATTGCCGTCGCTGAGCAGACGTTCCGAGAAAGCGGCGGTATGGCTTAACCCATCTTGAATATCGCGAAAGCGAAGCGACTTAAAGACAATGAAGACGCCGTTTTGACTGGTGTCGTTCCACAGGTGTAGACTCCCCTTGCTGGCCATGTAATTGATCGCCCCACCGGCTTGCGGTTGCGGGTTATCGCGATCCGATGGACAGAGGAACCCGGCCACTGTTTGCGATTTCGCGAACTCGTTGATGGGATCGGTCAGGGGAAAACGGAAGTCGATGGAACCATGCAGGGCCGGTTGTTCAAGAAATGGAAGCATGAGGCTGACGGCTGAGTAACCGGGGCCCCCGTCGCAGCTCGTGTGCCGCCCATACCGAAAGGTAAACTACCGTGAGTGTCGTGATAGTTGTGCATCGCCAGACCAATCTGTTTTAGATTGTTTGAGCACTGCAGGCGGCGAGCCGCCTCGCGGGCTGACTGCACAGCGGGTAGCAGCAGACCAACGAGAATGCCAATGATGGCAATGACAACGAGCAGTTCGACAAGCGTAAAAGCGGTTCGTGTTGTATGCATTGGAAATTCGCTATACCAATAAGATGGGAAGTGATTAGATTTTGAGCAGCAACCTCAACCCTTACGTTGCGCGCAGCAGTTAGCCCAGCGCAGCGTAATGCCGAGTCAAAATGGCCAAATTTGCCAATCAGTAAACGAGGGCGCGAACCGCCAGAGATGGAGTCCGCGGAATGAGACGTCAGCAGAGCTGCCACTAAGCTATTTTGCCAAGCCCACCCACCTGTTGCGTTAAACAGTTCAGGTTGGTGCGCGGCGTCGGACCCAAGTCTGCAGCGCAATTTCCATGCGCAGCATTAGCTCAGCAGGCAACATCTAGCGATGTCTCTCAGCCAGCGATTTGGCGAGGGGGGCGAAAGAGCGAGCCCAAGCAATGGGTGGTGATCGTGTCCGATGTAATGACAAACCACTCGACCTTCAGTGCATCAGGCAGATTGCGAGCAGGCTCACCGCTGCATAGATCGAGTTGGACATTACGGTTCACCGGTACCACCGAAGTGGTAAAGCCCTCTGCTGGCTTTGATTGACCGCAACCAGGACCGTGGCAAGGCTGCGAAGATGGTTCCACCGCAAGCAGCAGCAGGGAACTGGCAGACGGATGCAGGGCTAGCGATGCGCCTTTGACCGAGCTATCCGCGTGGTGGGTTCCCAAGGGCATCAAGTAATCACCACAGGAGGCGTGGGCCACCTGGGAGGCACCGCAACAAAACGCGAGCACAGCGATCGCAACATAGTTGCGAAGGCGGAGTGATGACGTTAGCGAGTGAGTTGCGAGCATCGGAACATCAAAGAGAAGAGATTACTAATCGAGCTTATACTTCCCTTCGCTTGCTGTCAATCAAATAATGCCGCCCCTTCACCTGCTTGGCCGAGCGATAGCGAATCGCCGACGGTGCGGTGAGCCCAAACCAAATATGCGTTTGTCAGCAGGCTAGCTAGGCTTTGGCCAGCTTTAGCACTAGCTCTTCGAGCAGCCAACGGTCGAGTCCCGCGCTGCTGTGACTGCCTTTTAGTTTTAAGTCGGCTTCCAGCAGCCAAGTCAAGATCTGCCGGCCCCGTTCACGACCGATCTGACGCAACTGGGGCTCAGCCTGTTTATCAAATTCGCGAAACCCGGCCGCTTTCAAAGCGACACTCAGGGGAACCCGCTTGCCCGTTTGTTCGGCGTATTCAATCGCCGACGTTGCCAATCCAAAACGCCTCACCGACCAAGCAATTTGTGGAATCAAACCGGCGGGATGTTCGCCGCTGGCAAGCATTTTATCGAGTTGCCGCAAGGCTTCCGCCGCGTTGCCGCTGGCTGCCGCGGCAATGGTGTCCCAGGTCGACTTCGCCCGCCAGCCCCCCACAATTTCGCGCACCATCGGCTCGGTAATCTGCCCTCCGGGCTGTACATATAAAGCCAATTTGGCAATCTCCGTATCGAGCATGCCAATGTCACTGCCAATCAGTTCAATCAATACGTTGATCGCGGCGGCCGCCATTTTGCACTGGTGACGTGGAGCAACAAAAGCGGCCAAAAACTTGCGCAGCCGATCCATGTCAGGAGTTTTGCCCCGAGGCTTGGGCGGGATCGCACAACGCACCAAGAGATGCGACTTGTCAGCCGCTTTGTAGAGCCGCGTGTTCGCCGCGCAGCTTTGCAGTTCCAAGATCAAACGGCCCGCCGAAGATGGCTTGGCGACATAGTCCTCGACGTCGAGGCGAGCCGACTTGAGCAAAGCATCCGCGCGACGAACGACGAGGACGCGTCGTCCGGTATCGAACAAAGAGACGGTGCTGACCTCGTCGCGAATATCACGCCATTGCGATTCTTCGCCCTCGACCGAATCGCATTCACCGCCGGTCAAAGCGGCCAGCACCCAACTTTTCAGCGTGCTATCTTCGCCGAACAACACGACCACCGGAGGCAGCGTGTCGAGATCGGGCGGAGTGGCGAGCAGGTCGAAGGCTTCCTGTGGCATTGGTGCTCTAACGGCGATCGAGGTAACGGTTGACAACATTCTCCAGCAATTCTTGCCGACCGCTGAGGTTGGCCGATACTTCACCTTTCTCCAGCATGTAAGCTTCGAGTTCGGCAAAGCCAACTTGACCCGCTTCGATTTTCGCACCGATCCCCGTGTCCCAAGTGGCATAGCGTTGATCGATATAGCTTTGCAACGCGCCTTCGCTGAGCATCGCTTGGGCAACTTTCAAACCTCTTGCAAAAGCGTCCATGCTGCCGATGTGAGCGTAGAACAAATCGATCGGTTCAAAACTCTCGCGGCGAGTTTTCGCATCAAAGTTGACACCGCCGCTCCCCAGCCCACCATGTTTGAGGATGTAATACATCGTCTGGATTGCCAAATAATAATCGGTGGCGAACTGGTCGGTATCCCAGCCTAACAGTAAGTCGCCCGTGTTGGCGTCGATGCTTCCCAACGCGTCTTGACCACCAGCGTAATCCAGCTCGTGCATCATGGTGTGCCCGGCCAGCGTGGCATGATTGGTCTCCAAGTTCAGCTTAAAGTGGTCTTTCAAGTCGTAAGATCGCAAGAAGTTGAGACAAGCCGCCGCATCGCTGTCATACTGGTGTTTGGTCGGTTCTTTAGGCTTCGGTTCAATCAAAAATTGCCCGCTAAAGCCGATTTGCTTGGCGTAATCGACCGCCATGTGGAAGAACTTTGCCAAGTGGTCCAGTTCTCGCTTCATATCGGTGTTGTAAAGGTTTTGATAGCCTTCACGACCACCCCAGAAAACATAATTTTCACCACCGAGTTCCTTGGTGACTTCCATGCACTTTTTGACTTGGCTGGCCGCGTAAGCAAACACGTCCGCGTTGCTGCTGGTCGCCGCTCCGTGCATGAAACGCGGATTACTGAACATATTGGCGGTGCCCCACAACAGCTTCACACCGCTCCGCTGCTGCTCCTCTTGCAACACCTTTGCCACGGCATCAAAGTTGGCGTGCGATTCCCGCAAATTACTCCCCTCGGGGGCCACGTCGCGATCGTGAAAGGCATAATAGGGAGCTTGTAATTTCTCGAACAACTCGAACGCGGCGCGAGCGCGGTTGCAAGCGTTTTCCACCGAATCGCTGCCATCGTCCCAAGGGCGAACCATCGTGCCCGCTCCAAACGGATCCGCACCCGTGCCACGGAAGGTGTGCCAGTAGACGATAGAAAACCGCAGATGATCCTTCATCGTTTTGCCGCCAACCACCTCCTCCGGGTTGTACCAGCGGAAAGCAAGTGGATTGTCGCTGTCGGGACCTTCGTATTGCACGACGTTGATATCCGGAAAAGCGCTCATGATGGCCTGACTCTGTGTGGAGGGGGATTGAGAAACGAGGCCCCTAATATCGAGATCCAGGCCAGTCCGGGCAACCGGTGGTAGACCAGTAGTCCACTTCGCCTCGGCGGCGATGCCAGCTCCACCGCAAGATTTTTCCGGCAGATTCGCTTTGGTTCGGGCGAATTGCCGCAAAAAACGTGAATTCACCCCTCTTTTTTGTCGCTGCCGCGATTGGAATGCCATTAGTTTTTGTAAACTTATTCCCCGAAACTAATCGTTGATGTCGCGGCAGTCGTCCCAGTAGGTGATTTCATGAAGTTGCTGCTTAAGTGTGCTAATTTCCCAGCCTCCCGGAACAGAGTCCACCAGCCCGTCGCCAACAGCCCGGGCGAATTCGCAATCAGCTCGCTCCGTTTTTTGCTCTGCGGTGCCTTGCTCGTCGGCTGCGGCCTGTTGCCCAATCTGCCCACCGCTCTTGCCCAACAGGACGACGCGGTGGAACAGCCCGCTGGTCAGCCAGCAGCCAATCAGCCAGCAGCGGGCGCAGAGGATGACGACGAATTGCCCAGCGATTTCAGCGGCTTGGTCGCGCGGAAAGACGAACTGATCGCCGCTTATCGTCAAGCAAATGAAGCGGGCGATGTGCCGTTGTCGATCGAACGGCTGACCAGTTTGTGGCGAGTTGAAAAAGCTCTGATGCTGATGGCCGAGGCCGAACTGGGGGCCACGCAAGTTGCCTTGGCAGACTCCTACCGGGAGACATACCAAGATGATGGCGGGTTGTTGGCTGAGACCTACTTTAACGCGGGGCAATACGCGGCGGCGGCCGACACCTTCCGAACCGTGCTGGAGGTGGCCAGACGACGTCAGGATGTCGATCTGATCGAATACTCGTTGCTGGTCAGTTTAGAGCGGCGAGCGAGCCGCTTGGCCGCTGCGTCGCCCGAGGACCAACAGCGTTTTCAAGCCGCGATGCAACAACAATCAGAGGCCGAGCAGTTGGCCGCCATGACTAAACTTGCGCAAGCAGCCGCAATGATGACGCCGGCCTTGCAAACACTTCGCGAGATTGGTGGAAACACACCCACGTTGGCCGGCCAATTCGAACGTTGCGCCTCCTGGTGGCGAAAGAGTGATGATGATGCTCAGGCCGAAAAACTCTTTCTCATTGCCCAAGAAACATACGAAAAAACGATCGGTCGTGAGAACCAGCGTTTCACTTCGTTGCTGTATAACTATGGTTTGCTGTTAATCAGCCAGGAGCGTTGGCGTGAAGCCGAAAAGGCTTTCGCAGAAACACGGATGATCGAGGATCGTTTGGGCGTTGAGCTCAAGTCACAGTTGATGACACTCAACGAACTGGCGGGCGTCTACCGCCAACTTTCTGAAGATGAAAAATTTGATGAACTAGTGGGCGCCTATCGCTATCTGGAAGCTCGCTCCAGCCTTGGTTGCGAAGTCCTGCTGCCGCTGCTCCCCGTGGACGCCTATTTTGCCCTGGCCCTCAGCCCCAAGGCGATGATGCAAGAGGCCAATCTGGAGCATCTACCCTTCGAGGTTCTCCGCAGCTTCGTGGCGGATAATATCGGTGCTGATCCAATTGTATTGGAAACCATGGTCGGTTTTCTAACACTCCCGTTCAGTGACGATCATGTCAACCTGGGAGTATTGATCAAGACAGCCGCCAATCAACCTTTAGAACTGCGGTTGCCAGGCGAGTCGAAGCAAGCTGAATTTCGAGGCAAAGCCTATACCAAGGTGTTCTTTGAGAACGAGCCGGAACCGCTCTGCCACGCGATGCTGCGAGATGGGGTCTATGTTTATGGTAACGAAGCCGCAGTGCAGCAAGTGTTAGCCGTCGCGTTGGCAAACGAATCACGTGGTGAGCGGAGTAGCAAGTTGGGCGATAGGATTCTGGCCCAGCACGGCACTGGGAACGCTCTCGCCGCACTCGATTTGGCAAAATTGCAAGTCTTGATTCAAGCGGGTGTGGAGCAATTACCGCCACTCCCGCCACCTTTCGAACCGCTGAAGACCATCCCGGGAGCTCTGGACTCCGCCAGCTTTGTCATATCGCTCGAAGAAGCCCCTTACTTCACGTTGCGGTTACAACCTCGCGAAGATGCCGCGCCCGAGGCATTGCAAACCATCATCAATGACTCGATGGAATCTGTGAAGGGCCTGTTGAGCCAACAGGTCATGCAAGTTATTGAAACAGAAAGCCCCGAGTTGGCCGCCGGCTTTGCGCGATACTTAAATCGCTTGATGACTACGGAAATCGAAAATGTATCTCCGGTGATCGAAGATGGACAACTGGTGATGCGGCTCGATGCCAAAGTCGGTCTGCAGGGACCATTCATGGTGGGACTGCTGCTGCCAGCCGTCCAAGCGGCTCGAGCGGCGGCTGAGCGCATGGAAGGGATGAATAATCTAAAACAAATCGGCTTGGCCTTTCATAATTTCCACGATGTCCATGGTAACCTACCGCCGCGGCAATTGGAGTTGCCCGCGGGCGCGGCTGGCCTCAGCTGGCGAGTGCAATTGCTACCGTTCTTGGGAGAAAACGAACTCTATGAAGCTTTTCATTTGGACGAGCCTTGGGACAGCGAGCATAACTTGACACTGGTGGAGCGTATGCCAGCGGTGTTTTCCACTCCTGGAATGGACTTGGCGAAGGGTAAGACCAATCTGCTGACTTTCGGCGGCGCCAACACCATGATGGAAGGGGAAGCCGGGATGCGATTTTCAGCGGCAACCGACGGCCTTTCCAACACAATTTTGGTTGTCGAAGCCGATCCTGAACAAGCGGTGATTTGGACGCAACCGGTTGATTTGCCCTATGACGAGCGAAACCCAACTCGCGGTCTCGGCCAAGCCAGGGAGGGAGGCTTTAACGTGCTAATCAGCGACGGTGCGGTGCGGTTTATTGCAGCCGATGTTGCTCCCGAACAATTCAAGTTGATGGTGACACGTAATGATGGGGAAGCGGTTGACTGGTCCCGCATCGGGGAAAACTAGGAACGCTAAACAAAGAAAGTTGACTGACGCGTCGCTAGCAGGCACTCAGCCGCAGGCTGGCCGCCCGCTATGATTCATTGCAAGCACGGCCTTGGGGCATCGCTTGTTGGCTCTACATGCCGGCCGCTTGGAACAGTGGCTGCATGGAGTCACAGCAGCTAGTCGCGTGGCTATGGATATAACGTAAAAGTTCACGATCCGACTTCGACATTCCTTCATCAGCGGCAATATGTGAACGCAACCATTCCGCCTCGTCGGGGCAGATTTCACCCGGGGAATTCATATCAAACAGCACGTAGCGTGAGATTGAACGAACGTAAAGGTCGTTCCAAGACGGACAGTTCTCCTCGCGTTCTCCGACAGAACGGTTGACACGAAACAACAGCTCTGCTTCATCGGCAGAAATAATCCAATCGGATTCGAGATATTTCTCCAGTGTTTGAACGGCCTCAGTGTTGATGCTCCCGGCGTCCACTAGAAATTGGAGGATATCATCGGGGGGCATTGTGAGAAAATCAGCCATGCTAAAAGCACCTTTCGTCGGGATACTTGACCTACACAACAAACAGGAGCATAGGTGCAAACTCTTGGCATTTCAACCCAAAGTTAGCCGGCATGAGTGATTGGAAGTTTGCGGTTGGTACCGGCTGGCGTGCTTCGCACCCAGCCGCTGTGCTCCGCGGTTTTCGATGCATTCTTTGGTACGGCATGCTGCTACTGTGTAAGACGGTCTCGCCAAGACAATTTTGGTCGGGGAACCTAATCCAGATCAAGCGGTAATTCGGACATAACCGTTCGAATTACCCTGTGACGAGCGAGAGCCAATTCACGAAAGCATGCCTTGTCATTCATCCTGAGTGACCGAGATGGCTTTGTTTCCCGACTGGATTTCAACGCCGTCTTTGTCAACCTGGATCGAATCTACAGCGCGCTGGTGATCAATGATCACAGCTGGGCGATTCCGACCATCAGTGGAATAAGGCTGTGGAATGGCTACGAAATATAACACCAATGCGCCTGCAGCCAACACGGGAATAAAAAACAGTGCCAATAACAATACGGCAATCTTCCAATCTAATGCTTTGCCGGTATTTCCCGAATGTGAACCTGGTGGCACAAGACCGACTTGCGGATGCAAATTATAACTTGATATCCAATGCTGAATTAGTTCCCGATCCGCCCTGGAAACCGCTAGTTTCACGCTTCCCAACTTTTCCTGTGGCAATGGCTCTAAAGCCTGCAAAGTCCTGGCCTTCACTAGTAGACGTGTGAAGATCCCGTAGTTTTTTAACTGCATGCCGGAAACTTGATCAACTGGCAGTTCCAAACGGTTGAGATTACTTTCGATCGCACCAAACAGCGAGTCTTTCACCTTCCATTCAAAAATCAAACGGTCGGTCTCGAACTGCAGCATCCCCTGTCCTTCGGCAAAGCCTCCATGCATTTGCTTAAGAGAGAATGAAATACTATCACCGCGAAGCGTCCCCGACTCACCAACACCTTTCCTACTCGGTAGCGCGGCGACCGGTGCCGGTTGCCCTTGTTTACCCATTTGCAAATCAGACGTCCGCTGAGCGCTGGGGTGATCTTCGTTAGATACTCCAGCAACTGCGGCGGCGGGAATGCCAGCGATCTCACTCGACAATTCGGAGGCCGACTGATAACGATCTGCAGGTGCCCGCGAGAGCGACTTCATCACAACGGGATCAATTCGCAGGTCGACCGCGGCACTTCGTTGACTGGGCAACTCAAACCGGCCCAAGGGTAAATGCCCGGTTAACAGTTCGTAAAAGACGACTCCCAGCGAGTAGATATCGGCGCGGTGGTCCACCGCCGCCGAATTGTCGACCTGCTCCGGCGCCATGTAAGCGATCGTTCCCATCACCTGACGCGTGCCCGTCAGAGTGACCTCTCGCTTGTCATCGTCGAGCAGTTTTGCCAGCCCAAAGTCGGCAATCTTCACCATGCCATCTTCGGTCAGCAAAATATTCTCGGGTTTGATATCGCGATGCACCACGCCGCGTCCATGGGCGTACTGCAGCGCTTGGCAAACCTGCTCAATGATTCGCAAGGCGTCGCTGGGGTCAAACGCTTGGGCGTGAATGGCCTGCCGCAAATTGACCCCTTCGATATACTCCATCACCAAGAAAAACAGATTATCGCTGTGTCCAAAATCATGGACGGTCACGATGTGCGGGTGTGAGAGCTTGGCGAGGGTGCGAGCTTCTCGGGAGAATCGCTCGGCAAAAGCCGGGTCGCGATCGTTTTCCTCAATGACTTTGATGGCCACCATCCGATCGAGCGACTTTTGCCGCGCCCGGTAGACGGCCCCCATCCCACCTGAGCCAATTAAGTTCAAGACTTCATACTGTGGAAAACGTTCGGCCATTTCGGCGGCTGAGATTCTGCCGACTGCGGGCCCGCCAGCCACTCGTTCGCCAGCCCGGGCGGATCCGGGGCGGTCGCTGTCAATATGGTCCTGGGTCGGTTCGAGCCCAATCTGGCCGGCCCCACCAGCGTATCTGCCGAGCTGTAATAAACAGGTCTTGCATTCACCCGCAGCCGCCATTCGGTTACCACAATTGGGGCAACTTTCCCCTGTGTGCTGGTCTGGTGCGCGCTGAGCTACCATAACTTCAACCATTTCTGAATACGCTGTAGAAGCCGGGAAAGGACGACGCGGCCGCGCGTCCGGCACGTGAAATCGTGCTCCGCTAAGCTGTTCGGGTTTCAATCTTACCAGTTACAGCAATCCACGAATTTTTTTAATGCGTGGGTTGAACGTCTCCGACGATTCGCAGCAGGGCATCCAGTTCGTCGTCGATCTCGTCGGGATGATCCACCGTTTCCGCGACCACTTGGCGGAGAAGTTGCCCGTAGCGACTGCGCAGTCGGTGCAAGGCTACCTTGATTGCCGTGGTCGACAATTGCAACTGGGTCGCCAGCTCGGCACAGCGGACGCTGTCTAGCGGAACGGTCAGCAGGGGCAGCAGTGTTTTAGCCAACTCCTCCCGACCTCGTTCCTGGTAGCTGGCTAGCAATAGTTGCCGCGTCCTCCGCAGCACGCTTTCGGCCCATTCGCGATCGAAACAGGCGTCTTGTTCGGCGACGCTGTCGCCGATCGTCGCTAAACGCTGGTCAAAACTCGCATCGGCAACTACGTGGATCGAGACCCGTTGATGTTCGCCACCTCGCTTGAGGGCGGCACCGCGACGATAAACATCTGTTAAGAAGCGTCGCCACGCGGTCAGCAAGAAGGCGCGAAAGCGGCCTCGTTGTTGGTCGGCTGCGGCCAGTAGGTTGCCATCCAGCAATTCGCAAAAGAAATCGTGCAGTGCGTCGACGGTGTCCTCGTGAGCTAACCCCCGCACTCTCGCGACCACGTATAGCGGCTGTTGATACTGCTGATACAACTCGGCCAACGCGGGACGCTGGCCCCCGGGATCTTCCCGCGCAGCCTGCAACACCACCGTCCAACGTGTTGTCGCAAATCGCCCCTGTTCGCTCATGCTTGCCCGCAATCTACAAAAAAACCAATCACTCGCACTCAATCACCAGCGAGCCATTATCGTCGCCAGTCGCTCGCGGGACAACGTCTACAGCCAGCCAAAGGCAGGGTGGGTCTCCCGGCCCGTCTATCCGAAGATCCCAATCGCAAGCTACAAGAAGAGCCCAGCATCCCTGATAGGGACAAAGACGGGGCCACAACCCGTTGCCACTTTCCGACTTGGGAAAGGGCTAGTTGCGGTCGATTGGCTGAAAGCTGCGGATCCGTGCGCGGGGAGCTAAGCCATGGATGGCGATTGGCTGGGAGGTCGATTCGATTCCCACGTTCCCTGCACGGTCGGTCGCTTCGATCCGCAGGAACAGTTGCTTTGGCAAACGCGGGTCAGCGGGCCAAGCGTACCGGCCGGTATTTTCCAGGCCGGCGGCAATCGTCGTCCACGGTCCTTCAGCCGACTCGCTGTACGCTAAGCTGATCGGTCGCTTGATCAGTTGCTCGTCCTCACATTGATACTCAATGATCAGCGATCCTGCCTCAGGTCCTTCGCCATAGCGTGCCGCCGTGATGTGAACCATGGGTGCATCGGTATCGACGCGGATATAGATTTCCGCTGGGTCACCAGAACGTGGCGCAGGACTAGTCAAACCGTTGCGGCCAACGACCACGATGCAAAAACCATATAACCCTGAGCCGTTGGTTTCGATATCAAACGGGCTCTCCAGATCGGGATCGACGCCCCAATGTTTCCACGTTTGGCCACCGTCACGGGTCCCCCACAACTCTACCGCCGAGACGCCCCGCGAGCCAATCGCTTCGACCTCATAATTTAGCTCGAAACGATTCAGGCGGGTGTGACGAATTTCCGATTCGTCAATCTCTGGTAGAGCAACCGTCATCGCCAAGGGATCGCCAGCGTAGGCCGAGGAATCGCCGAGCAGATTTTGCGAACCGCTGCTGGAGTTTGCTGAATCGTCAGCTATCGGCTTGGTTTGACCCCGCGTGCTATCTGCTTGAAAGTCGCTGGAGAAATCGTCCACCGACCGCTCCATATCGGTCGCCACCGTTTCGCCCTGATCACGAACACCAGGTGGTAGCGGCAACGATTCGATCTCCAGCGGTCGCATCGCGCTGCTGGGCGGCAAGGGAGTTGTCGGACCATCGTCGCGACCCCGCCCATCGTCGCGACCCCGCGAGACAGGCTGGGCAGTCAGCGGTCGCCCACCGAAGCCGGAACCATCGCCAGTTGTACGACTAGCGTTGGGCCGATTGGCGGACCATGTCGACTGTTGATCAAAGCCGCGCAGGTCAGCCCTGGGCGACGGCGGTGCATACTGGGCAGCGGCTGCCGCGCGGGGCAGGGGAGTGGTCATGGCGTAACCCGCATCACCACGGGAGCCACCGGGCACCGCTGACGACTGCGTCGGATCATACGTTGGTGGACCAGCGGGTGGCAGTTGACCGGGCGCAAGTTGGGGCGAGCTGGCTTGAGGTGAACTGGCTCCTGTAGAAGTATTCAGCCGTGGTGCCGGGGCCTGTCCACCGCGCATCGCCAACCAATCGGGACTGGCAGCCAATCGCGGGCGTTCGATCTGGCGGGTCAGCGTGGCCTGGTTACCAGCTTGATCGCTGACCTCGAATCGCAAATTTATATACCGCCAATCATCGCGTGGCTGAAAGCGAATGCGATGTTGAATTTTCCCGCTGGCCGTTTGCCTGGCAGCCGCTAAATCGGGGTCCAACGGCTTCCACTGACTCTGCTGCGTATCAGTCATGTAGAGGATGCGGACATTTGCTGGATTGATGAACGCTTCGCTGATCGCGTAATCGATTTGCACGTCGCCGACGGCATCGGCATCGGCCTGCAATTCGAGTTGCGGGATCGAAGTATCGACGACGACGATCAATTGAGCGGCCAGCTGACTACCGACCGGATAGGAATTCCCCGCCGCATCGAGGGTCCGTGTGGCGAACCAATAAACGCCATCCTCGGGTGCGGCGAATTGAAATTGGCGGCGGCTAGGTTCTCCCCGAGCGGCAATCGCCCACTGGCGGCCCTGATCACGCGAGACAAACAAACGCACTTCGGCGGGCCGCGTCCCGGACTGATCAATCGTTACGGGGATATCGAATTCCCGGCTATTCATCATATACTGGGCTGGCCCGGATGGTCGGGCGGGCATCGCTCGCTGATTCGTCGAGGACGGAGACCAATTCGAGTTTTGCGCGGCCCCCTGAACCGGAGCCCTTTGAACTTGCGTTTGCGCAAGCAAGGTTTCCGCTGGGTAGATGGCGGCGAGCAAGACCGGCAGGGCAAACATTCGTAGCAGCATGTTAGTCCCGGACTGTGCGGTCAATGGACACCAAAGAGCGGTCTTGGGAAAATCGCTGGCAGTGTTAGCGGCAACTAATGAACATTCAGCGCGCGACGTGAGCCTCGGTCGCGGATTGGCCTTAGTTGCCAGTTCGGCTGTTCGCGTGGTTAAACTTGAGAGAAAATGGGGTCGCACTCCCCCTCGACGGCTTTTGCTTAAAATTGGAAGAACTTTGATGTCAGTTTGCGAATATCATTACGACGTGTTGGTCGTCGGCGCGGGACACGCGGGCACCGAAGCGGCCGCCGCTGCCGCTCGCCTGGGGGCTCGGGTCGCCCTCTTGACGACCAATCTTGACACCGTTGGGCAGATGAGTTGCAACCCGGCGATCGGCGGAGTTGGCAAAGGGCAGATCGTCCGCGAAGTCGATGCGCTCGGCGGGCTGATGGGGCAAGCGATCGATGCCACGGGTATCCAGTTTCGCATGCTCAACCGTCGCAAAGGGCCGGCCATGCACAGCCCGCGAGCGCAAGCCGACAAACGGGCTTACCAAATCGAGATCAAACGTCGCATCGAAGCGCAACCGCAGCTTGATCTGCGACAAGAAGCGGTCCTCGATCTGTTAACCGAATCTATCGACGGCGGAGAACGGATCGTTGGCGTTTCCGTCATCGGCAACGCGATCTATCGCGCGCCGTGCGTAGTGTTGACGACTGGCACGTTCTTGCAAGCAATCATGCACACGGGCGAAGCAAAAGCGAGCGGTGGCAGAGCAGGGGAGGGGACGAGCGCAGGAATCAGCGGTGCGCTACAACGCTTGGGTTTCTCGATCGAACGCTTTAAGACTGGCACTCCGCCCCGCCTGTCCGCTCGCACCATCGATTTCAGCAAAACCGAACGGCAACCTGGGGACGATCCCCCCGACGCTTTTTCTTACCTCACCGACAGCATCACCCAACCGCAACTCGATTGCTTTATCACCCACACCAACCCGGCGGTGCATCAACTGATTCGTGAGAATCTATCGCGAGCACCCATGTACAGCGGACAGATTGAGGGTCGTGGACCTCGCTATTGCCCTTCGATTGAAGATAAAGTGGTCCGCTTTGCCGAAAAGGATAGTCATCAATTATTCCTCGAGCCCGAGGGCTGGGCGACTCAAGAGGTTTACGTTAACGGCGTATCGACCAGTTTGCCGCGAGACGTCCAAGATGCCATGATGCGGCTGATACCTGGACTCGAGCAGGCTCAAATCATGCGCTATGGTTATGCCGTTGAGTATGACTATTGCCCTCCCACACAACTGCAACCTCACTTAGAAAGCAAACGCGTTGCCGGGCTCTTTTTCGCTGGTCAAATCAACGGCACGACCGGTTATGAGGAAGCGGCCGGACAAGGTTTGATCGCCGGTGCCAACGCGGCGCTCGCGGTCGCCGGTAAACCACCGCTGATCCTCTCTCGGGACGAAGCGTACATCGGCGTATTGATCGACGACCTGGTCACTTGCGGAGCCGACGAACCTTATCGCATGTTTACCAGCCGAGCCGAATTCCGGTTACTGCTCCGCCAAGACAACGCCGACCGACGGCTGACTCCGATCGCAGCCGCCCACGGCTTGGTCGACACCACGAGACCAGAGCGGTTACAACTCAAGGAAGCCGAAATCGAACGCGGAAAACGGTTGTTGGCGGCGGGCAGGGTAGGGGAGCAAACGGCGGAAAAGTATCTCAAGCGCCCCGAAGTCGATTGGGATACGATCGTGGCTCACGTGCCGGAGCTCGTCACACTGCCCAGCGACGCGGCGCGGCAGGTTGAGTTTGATATCAAATACAGTGGCTATGTCGATCGCCAACGCACCGAGGTCGAACGCCACAAGCGCTTAGCCGCCAAGCGGATTCCTGATTGGTTTGACTATGCCACGATCGGACCATTGCGATCGGAGGCGAGGCAAAAACTCTCGGAGGTCCGCCCAGTAACGATCGATCAGGCGCGGCGAGTAAGCGGCATCACACCAGCCGATATCGCACTCGTGCTGGCTCATCTCGAACGACCGCGGGGAAATACTCCAAAGTCAGCGATATCTCATAAACCAGCGTAAGTTGCTTTTGCGCGTGGCGTTATGGTTTACCCATCACGACCCCCACGAGCTTGTTCCGGACGGGCTCACAACAGGAAGCTACCAAGGAGTCTCCTTCCGTCGAGCTTGCCTCGGCGGGGGAACAACTGGCAGCTACCAGGCCGGCCGCTAAAACGCACCCTTTTCCTGCCGCGATTCGCCGAAGGCGAATCGCGGCAGGAAAAGGCAATATGTGCGGGAGGGGGTGTAGCTGCCAGTTGCTTGCTCCGCCGGGGCAAGCCCGGAGCGGAAGCATAGCACTTTTCCGGCCGGGGGGGATGGAGCCAATGGGAAACTGAAGCAACGCGAGACTAGGCCAAAAGAGCCCGGATTTCTGCGGTGCTTTCCAGACAGCCACCTTGCCAATTCTGCTGGTTAGGCATACCAATCTTATATGCCTATTACTTCATCTCGCCGCCGGTTTATTGAGTATCGTCGTAAAGTTCGTGAGCGACGCCACGCCAAGGAGCCGGTTTCGGCGTCACCCCACGGGTCACAAGCACCCGTGCAGAGCCGCAAGCTGGGTTCCCGCGAGCGAAGTTTCTGGGAGCTGTTCAAGGCGTTCTGGGGGCTGCTGCGAGGGTTTCGCGGCGCGGTGCTGTTGGCCCTGGGGTTGCTGACGGTCAACACGTTGCTGCGGTTGATCCCGCCGGCGGGGACCAAATTAGCAATCGATTCGGTGCTCAGCACGCCTCGCCAACCGTTGCCCGCGATCTTGGCCGATTGGCCGTTACCCAGCCAACCGATGCAGTTGCTGATCGCGATCGCGATCGTCGTCACCGTGATCACCGCCATGGCGACACTGGTCGGGCTGTGGGGACGCTGGTTGGCGACCAAGACAGTCAACCGCACCCAGGTGGCAATTCGCCGCGACGTCTTTGAGCACGCGATTCGGCTGCCGCTGAACCAGATTTACAGTTTAAAAAGCGGCGGCGTGGCGAGCTTGATTCGAGAAGATGCCGGTGGTGTCTCCGAGTTAATCTTCAGCATGCTGTATAACCCCTGGCGAGCAATCATCCAGTTTCTTGGCAGCTTGATCATTCTCACCATTGTCGACTGGAAGTTAATGGTCGGTGGGCTACTGCTGCTGCCGGCCGTGTGGGCCACGCATCGCACTTGGATCAATCGCGTGCGTCCCCTCTATCGCGACATCCGTAAACAACGACAAACCATCGACGGGAACGCCACGGAAACGTTCGGCGGAATCCGCGTGGTCCGCACCTTTGGACGTGATCGCAGCGAAACGGCGCGTTACGTCCGCGAAGGTGACTTTATGGTGCGGCAACAGTTATTCACCTGGTGGTGGACGCGCACCATCGAGATTGTCTGGGAAGTCATCATCCCAGTTGCCTCGACCGCACTATTGGTCTACGGCGGTTATCAGATTCTTAACAATGAACTGACGCTGGGTGATCTAATGATGTTCCTCGTCTATCTTACCATGTTGCTTGATCCATTAGCCACGTTGGCGGGCAGCGCGGTGACTTTTCAGAACAACCTGGCCGGGCTGGACCGCGTCTTGGATGTTTTGGAACAAGATAGTGAATTGCCGGTGCGAGCCGGGGCGGTGACTGTCAATAAACGCTCCACGGCGGGAGCCATCTCACTGCGTGATGTCAGCTTCGCATACCCCGAAACCGATGCGCCGGTGCTGTCCGATATCAACTTGGAAATCGAAGCCGGTCAAACGGTCGCCTTGGTGGGGCGGAGCGGGGCGGGCAAGACGACGCTGACGAATCTGCTGACTCGGTTTTATGATCCGACGGCCGGCGCGGTGCTGCTCGATGGTCGCGATTTGCGAGATATCGAACTGCCCAGTTTTCGGCGATTGTTGGGGATCGTGGAACAAGATGTGTTCCTGTTCGATGGTACGATCCGGGAAAATATCGCCTATGCGCGGCGGGATGCCAGCGAAGCGGAAGTCTATCAAGCGGCCGAAGCGGCTGCGGCGGCGGAATTCATCGAAAAACTGCCCGCCGGTTTCGATTCTTGGATCGGCGAACGGGGAGTCAAACTGTCGGGCGGTCAACGTCAACGGTTGGCGATCGCCCGCGCCATTTTAGCGGACCCCAAATTGTTGATCCTGGATGAGGCGACCAGCAACCTCGATAGCGAAAGTGAACGTTTGATCCAAAATTCGCTGGCTAGGCTGCTGCAAGGGCGAACGGCGATCGTGATTGCTCACCGGCTGAGCACGATCGCCGGAGCAGACAAAATTGTCGTGCTCGAGGATGGCCGGATTCTGGAAACGGGGACCCATCAGGAACTATTAAAAAGTGGCGGAAAGTACCGGGAAATGGTCCAACTGCAAATGAACGGCGGGCAAATGACTGGCGGGGTTGGGGCAGAACGGTAATTGCGAAATCGCTACAATCGGTCATAGTGACGGGCGATGGCCTCATCACCACCGAATCTTCGGGCTAAAGCGTACCAGTTCGTTCCTGAGTCGTTTCCAAGTCAATGTCTTTTAGGTTTTGTTAGAAATGCAACTGCTATCAATCGCTTCACTTGGCCTGCTGCGTGGCTGGCCCCGACGATCGGCTGCTGTCATGGCCCTGCTGATCGGCTCCACCACCTGCTTCCTGTCGCCATCCACCTCCCAATCATTGATCGCGGGGGAAGCCGATTGGCCCCAGTGGCGAGGCCCGGACCGCGATGGACACGCCGCCCCCCAAGAGCTACTGGAAGAGTGGTCGAGCAAGGGACCAGCGGTTGTTTGGAAATTTAAGGACGCTGGCGAAGGCTATTCAGCGTTCTCCATCGCTGACGGCAAACTGTTCACCATGGGGGCGCGGGCCGACGGTTGCTACGCAATTTGCCTCTCCGCCGACTCGGGCGAACTGCTGTGGGAAACCAAAGTTAGCCGAGCGGGCACCAAAGATGATTACCTCACGCGCTGGGGTGCCGGCCCGCGCAGCACTCCCACAACCGATGGTGACTTCGTCTACACGGTCAGCGACGCGGGAGTCGTTTCCTGCCTTCGCGCAGCCGACGGAAGCGAAGTTTGGTCCATCGACATGGTGGCCGACTTCGGTGGCAAGATTCCCAAATGGGGCTTCTCCGAATCGGTGTTGATCGACGGGGACCGAGCCTTAGTCACCCCCGGTGGCACCCACTTTATCGTCGGACTCGATAAACGCACCGGCGAACAAGTCTGGAACAGCAAAGATACGAATTCCCCCGCCGAATATGTTTCCATCATCAAAGCACAAATTGGTGACAAGCAGTTATATCTAACGGCGTCGGTCGACGGGCTGTATGGTATCGACGCCGAGTCGGGAGCCGAATGGGTGCATGGCCCCTCGACGGGCAACCGCACGGCGGTGATTCCCACACCCGTTGTCCATGAAAACATGGTCTATCACACCTCCGCATATGGTGCCGGAAATGCGTGCTGGAAGTTAACTCCGACAGCCGATCAAGTGGACGCCGAATTGCTGTATCACAACGACAGCAAGAGCATGGAAAATCACCACGGCGGAGTCGTCTTGGTCGATGGTGTGATCTATGGATTCAGCAAGGTCAATCGAGGTCAATGGATGGCTCAAGATTTAACGACCGGCGAAACGCTCTGGAGTGAATCGCTGGGGCGTAACGGCAGCGGCTCGATCGCTTATGCAGACGGCCATCTTTATTGCTACGGGGACCGCGACGCGACGATTCATCTGATCGCGCCAAGCCGCGAGGGCATGCAGCTGAAAGGCTCGTTCGCGTTGCCAGAGCAGACCGATATGGAACGTGGCGGCGGAGCGATTTGGGCACACCCCGTGATCGCTAACCAAAAGCTCTATTTGCGCGACCAGAACCTGATCTACGCGTTCGATATTGCCGCCGATAAGTAAGGGAACCGGACGCTGGCGCGTGGCGGCTGATTGAGAACCGCACGCTGGCGCGTGGCGCCTGATTGGGGAACCGCACGCTGGCTCGTGGCGGCTGATTGGGAACCGGGCGCTGGCGTGTTGCGGGTGATTCGGAACCGCACGCTGGCGCGTGGCGGCTGATCTTTGCTAGCGTTGAAAGATTGGCAGGTAGCCACGATCGAGTTGTAACATGATCAAGTTACAAGCCGTCACGTATACAGGATGGATGCGACCTTCCCAGTAACCATCGGCTTTCTGTTCAGAGGCAATCTTTTTGAACAGATTTTCGCGGAAGGGCAACCACAATTCGTCCCCTTGGCGGTAGACAACTTGGCTGTAGTACAAATAAGTGTAGTTCCAGTGCCCGAAGGCTTGCGCGTTCTCATCGACTTGATGTAACGTCTGCTTGGAGTATGCCAACATGTCGGGAACATGCTCACTGTCATAATCGCCCGCATTGTAAAGTGCGGCCAGCGCTGCGGCCGTGATGGCCGGGCGACTGCTGCCCATCTGCTTGCTGCTATAACTGATGCCGCCATCGGCGTTTTTACAGCGATAGATATACTCTTTCGCCTGGTCAATAATTTTACTCGGCACCGGGATCCCGGCGTTGCGGCAACCACGGAGTCCTTGGACTTGGGTAATCGTCGTCGAGCCCTCATCAAAGTTATTTCCCTCGCGAGCTGAGACATACCCCCAACCGCCAGCGGGCGTCTGGGCATTGCCGCTGAACTCCACCGCCTTGGACAGCACCGTGACCAATTCATCACGGCGGTCAGCCAAGCCTTCCTCGCCCAGTACTTGCGAGAGAAACAGCATCGCGAAACCGTGACCGTAGGTGTAACGCGGATCGCCCTGGGGATCACCGATCAAGCCGTTATCGCGCGCCTTGGATAAAATAAAATCGGCCGCGCGGGCAATCTGCCGCGAATAGGGTCCCTGAGTGGTCGTCGAGCCACTGCAAATCATCGCCGTGCCCGCCAAAGCGGCCAGGGCAGTGGGGTAAACCTGCGTGTTCCACTGACCGCGTGACGACTGATTGCGACTCAGCCACTGTAAACCGCGCTGAGTGGCTTCCTCCCAACGTGGATTTCGCTGAGGGGTCGCGGCCAATCCGGAGTGGAGCCCCGTGGTGGTTGCCAAAGCGCCCGCTGCCAACGAGGCGCGGATCATACCGCGGCGTGACCACTGACTCGTTAATTTCGCGCTTGTCACAGATTAACCTCAGTTACGGATCGGGAAAAACGGCAACGCGCCGGCTGGTTTCCGTTCCTTCCATTCTAGCGTTATGAAAGTGATCACGCAGTGGCATTTTCGCCGAAGCCCAAAATCGGCCAACCAATGAATCCCCGAGAAACCGGCTCAAAGCGCATCGACCAGAGGATGCAAACCCCTTTTTTGCTGACAAACTGGGCAAAAAAAAGTACTTCTCTGAGCCTGGACAAGTCGTTCGATGGTGCCTGCCTGACATCGCCCGCACAGTGATTTAGCGCGGTCATAAACCCGATGATGGTTTTGATAACCGCCCGGATTATTCAGCGCGTTGCGATAAGTGCCATCAGAAAGAGTCGAGCCTTCATGCAGAATCGCGGCTTGCAGCACCAAGCCAATGGCACGATGCAGACGTCGCCACTGGGGACCGCTCAGCCTGCGACAGGTGAGCCGGGGGTCGATTCCCGCCAAGTGCAAAATCTCCGAAGCGTACAAGTTACCGATCCCGGCAACCACTTTTTGATCCAGCAAAGCAACTTTCACGGCCCGTTGGCTGTGCCCCAGCCGGGCGCGCAAATCATCACACTCGATCTCCAGAGCGTCGGGGCCCAGCCGCTGCGGACCTAACACCTGTTCGTACTGCTCGCCGCTCAACCATGTCACGGTACCCAGCCCGCGACGATCCCAAAAAATTAGTTCCTCATGGGGAAAAGGGGCGTCGAAAATCAGCCTCAGGCGGACATGCTCGGCACTCGGCGGCTGCTCCAACAAAACCAGTCCCGTCATCCGCGGTTCGATAACCACCACCGAAGCATCACACAACCACAGCAGCACCCGCTTGCCGCGCCGCCCAATCGACTCAATCTGCCTGCCGATGAGATGCTTTTTCAAACGATCAAAGCGGGGCTCGATTTTAATCGGCTGAAGACGACCGGTCGGTCGCACCAACGCTGCGATCTTGCCACCCACAACCGGCTCAATGCCGCGCCGCATCGTTTCAACTTCAGGTAGTTCGGGCAACGCGTTGTCTTTGATTTGGGGAGAATTTGACCGCAAAACGATGACAGATATCTATCATCTGGTGAAAGATATCTATCATAGGGTGAGAGCAAACTGTCAAGCGAGACATGCCTCGACCACTTTACCGGCCACATCGGTGAGGCGATAACGCCGACCTTGATGTCGGAACGTCAATCGCTCGTGATCGATACCCAATAAATGCAGCAAGGTGGCGTGCACATCATGCACATGGACGGGATTCTCGACAATGTTGTAACTGAATTCATCTGTCGCCCCGTAAACCGTCCCGCCTCGCGATCCGCCCCCGGCGAACCACATGGTAAAGCAACGGGGATGGTGGTCGCGGCCATAATTGTCGGCCGTCAGTGCGCCTTGGCTGTAAGCTGTCCGGCCGAACTCGCCGCCCCACACCACCAGCGTGTCGTCGAGTAGACCGCGTTGCTTGAGATCGCTCACCAAGGCTGCCGAGGCCCGGTCGGTTTGCTTACACTGATTGCGAATCGCAGCGGGCAAACCACCATGTTGGTCCCAGCCTTGATGGAAGAGTTGCACGAAGCGGACGCCCCGTTCGATCAAGCGACGCGCCATCAAGCAATTGGCCGCGAAAGTCCCCGGTTCTTTTGCATCCTCACCATATAAATCAAACGTCGATTGGGGTTCGTCGGCCAAGTTGGCCACTTCGGGAACCGAGCTCTGCATCCGAAAGGCGAGTTCGTATTGAGCAATCTGCTGCTCGATATTGGGGTCCAGCGTTTCCGCTTTGCGCAAGCGATTCAATTGCCCGAGCGTATCGAGCATTTCGCGACGAGCCGAGCGTGAGATGCCGTTGGGATTATTGAGATACAACACGGGATCAGCACCCGCCCGCAATTGGACACCTTGGTGGGTGCTGGGCAAGAAACCGTTGCCCCACAGCCGCGCGTAGAGCGGTTGACCGCCTTGGTTCTTTGTCAACATCACGCAGAACGCTGGCAAGTCTTGATTGATGGTACCCAGCCCGTAACTGAGCCAGGCACCCAACGAGGGGCGACCGGCGATTTGCGCGCCGGTTTGCAGAAACGTGATCGCCGGATCGTGGTTGATCGCTTCGGTGTAAACGCTCCGCACCACGCACAAGTCGTCGACAATTTTGGCCGTGTAGGGGAGCAGCTCGCTGACCATCGTCCCCGCTTGTCCGTGCGGGCTAAATTTAAAAATCGAACCAGCCAACGGCAACTGTGATTGATTGACACTCATCCCGGTCAAGCGTTGCCCTTGCCGCACCGAATCGGGCAAATCCTCACCATTCCGCTCGCGGAGCAGCGGCTTATCGTCCCACATGTCCATCTGCGAGGGACCGCCACTCATGAACAACGAGATCATCCGTTTGGCGCGGGGTGGATGATGCAATTGGTCCAGTTTGGCTCCCGGCCCCATGGCGGATTCGCTGCCGGAGACCGACTCGGCCAACAGGCTGCTCAGCGCCACGGCGCCCACTCCAGTCGCCGTACGGCCGAAGAAATGCCGTCGCGTGTGAGCAGCGAGCAGATTCAACAATTCAGCAGATGCGGTCATCGGTTCACCCATTCGTGAAGATTCATAATTGTTTGTGCGGCGACGGCCCAGGCGGCGAGTTGCGCGGCATTCAGTTGCTCACCCGCGGGCGTGGCGAAGGGATCGAAATCACCGATTGACAAATAGTCTTTGGCAGCCTCGGGGCGGGCCTCGAAATCAGCTTGCTGGCGAGCCACCAATTGGCAGATCGCCGCGACCTCCGCATCGCTAGCTGGACGCCCCAACATCGACAGCAACAACTGACTCGCATCTTGCCGCACATCGCCCTGGGAATCTTGCAACAAACGATAAGCGACACCGCGGGCGGCTTCGACAAACTGATCGTCGTTCAATAATACTAAAGCCTGCAAAGGAGTCTGCGTGACACTTCGCTGCGCCGTGCAGACCTCACGTCCCGGAGCATCAAAAATCATCATCGCGGGAGGGGGACTGGTGCGTTTCCAGATCGTATAAAGACTGCGGCGGTGCGAGCCCGCGCCGGTTTGACGTTGATAGGTTTGCCCCGATTTCTCCTGCCACAATCCAGCTGGCTGGTAGGGTCGCACCGGTGGACCACCTGTTTGTCGCGCGAGCAATCCACCGACAGCCAAAGCCGCATCGCGAATCGCCTCCACTGGCAAGCGACTGGCTGGGCCACGGGCCAACCAACGGTTATCAGGATCACGCTCACGGGCGTCAGCCTCACAATTGGCATCACGCCGGTAGGCTGCCGACATCACCACTTCGCGCACCAAAGCTTTGAGATCCCAATCCGACTCAATCAATTGGACCGCCAGATAATCGAGCAGTCGCGGATGCGAAGGGGGTTCACCCTGGAGGCCAAAATCTTCCGCCGTGTGGACTAAACCACGTTCAAAAAATTGCTGCCAGAGTCGATTAACGGCCACCCGCGCCACCAAGGGATGGCGGTGCCCGGGGCGAGAATCGGTTAACCAGCGAGCCAACCCCAAGCGATTCGCCGGCACCCCGGCGGGCAACTGCCCTAAAGACTCGGGCACGTTCGCGTGTTCGATCTTTTCTTCCGGCGCGTCGTAACTACCCCGGCGGAGAATATAAGTTTCATGCAGACCGGATTCTTCTTGCATGGCCATAATCGCGGGGATCGCATCACGAGCGGCAGCCAATTGCCGCCGCGTCTCACGCAACGCTTGGCGTTGTTCTCGCACCGCTGGGGAGGTGGCATGATGGTGGGCCGCGACTAATTCCGAGACGTCGGTTGGCGTTTGCCCCGTCGCCAGGAATTGCACTTCGCAGGCTTGTAGATCACGAGTGAACATCCGCAACTCGTCGACTTGTCCTTGCTTAAAGCCGCGATCGCGAAAGCGGTTGCCGATGGTGAATTGATTGGCTCCACCTCCGCGAATCGTCCGCACCAGTTTGTCTCGCACCACTTCGATGGCGATCGGTTTGCCATCGACCAGCAACTGCAAACCGGCTGCTTCGCCACTGCCGTCCCAGACCACGGTCACGTGCGACCACTGATCGACGGCCAGAGCTTCCACTGCACGCACCCGTATGGCGTCGCCGGGCCAAAAATGAATCAGCGCGGCGCTCAAACGTCCCTCTTCGATCAACAGCTCATAACCGCAACTGGCCGCATCGGTCCAAGCTTTGGAACGATGCCAAACTACGGCCCGCTGGTAAGCCTCCGTCGGCTTGATCCACAGGGCGATCGTGAAAGGTTGCCACCAATCCCAGTCGCCACCGGCCGACGTGTTGAAGCCATTTTCACCGTCCAGCAACAGCGCCGGATCGAACTGGTTACGCAGCACCGACTGGGGACCACCGCTGAGTGAACCGGCCGGGCCATCGGCAACCTGATTGACGACGATCCGCTCCGGTTTGGCGGCAGCCGCCTCGACAGGCTGCTCAGCTCGCTGACCAAAATCGTAATGAGCAATCTGATCGGTCAACAAACCGGCTCGGAGCTCAGCAAGTTGCGCGTCGGCTGTTTGCGAATCGGCTGACAGGCTAGCAGGCTGGGAAGATTGGCTAAGCACCTGATGGTAGGCGGCGGCAGCTTGTTCGACGCGTGCCGCGGCGTCGCGGAGAGCCTGTTGTTGAGCCTCCGTGGGTAGATCGAGCACGGGGGTGGGGACGAATGAGGTGAAGTGGGAATAGAGTCCCGACTCGTCAATGTTGGCAAAGAAGGCGGCCAACTCATAATAGTTTTTTTGGCTGATCGGATCATATTTATGGTCGTGGCAACGAGCGCACTCCAGCGTCAGCCCCAGCACGGCGGTTCCCAACGTGTTGACGCGGTCAGCGACGTATTCAACTCGGAATTCTTCTTCGACGCTGCCCCCTTCGTTGGTTTGACGATGCAAGCGATTGAAGGCGGTTGCCAAGCGTGATTGGCGATTCGCCTCCGGCACCAGATCGCCCGCGATTTGCCAGTTGAGGAATTGGTCATAAGGCATCCCTTGATTAAACGCATCGACCACCCAGTCTCGCCATTGCCACACATCGCGATAGACGTCCGATTGGTATCCATAGGTGTCGGCGTAGCGGGCCGCATCCAACCAGGGAACTGCCATTTGCTGGCCGCAAGCGGGCGAGGCCAACAAGCGATCCACCAACCGGGCGTAGGCTTGGGGCGACTCGTCATTGACAAACCGCTGCAGCTCTTCGACGGTCGGCGGCAAACCGGTCAGATCCAAAGTCAGTCGACGGGCCAAACTGTAACGATCGGCCGGCGGGCTGGTCGGCAAGTCCGCAGCCTTGATACGCGCGTCAAGAAAACGGTCGATCACGTTGCCGGCCGGCAGCGAGTGAGTGGTCGGATCGGCGGAGCCGTCGTGAACTGGCTTTGGGGCAACTGGCTCTGGAACTTGGGGGCGTACCAGTGGCCGAAACGACCAATGTTGCTCCCACTTGGCACCTTGGTCGATCCAGCGGCGGAGCAGCTCAATTTCCGCGGCGGTCAGACTCAAGTTAGCGTGCGGCGGAGGCATTTGTTCGTCGACATCGTCGCTGGTAATTCGCCGCATCAGTTCGCTGGCCGCCGCGTCGCCAGGAGCGATCACCAGGGCGTGACCACCATTCTGCGTCGCGTGCCCAACCGCCTCGGCAATATCGAGCCGCAGTTCGGCTTCGCGGCTGGTCGGATCAGGACCATGGCACAACGCGCAACGATCGGAGAGCAGCGGCAAGATCTGCCTGGAGAAATCGATCGGCTCTTCAGCGTGTAGCTGGCCCACAGAGCCACAACTGGCCAGCAAGACAAGGCTCAGCAGACCCTGCGGCCACGACCAGGACCGGGTTGAAGTGATCTGCTGGGAAGCGAGTACCTGGGAACCGGGTAGCAGGGTTCTGCGGAAGCACGTCGACAAATTCGAACGACCAAGCATGAGTCTTCGCGGGGCAGGGCAGGGCGGGACAAGAGTGGGGAGAGTCCATTATACCCCATCGAAACCCCAAGTCGACGCTGCAAATGGCTGGCAGTGATTTTCGCACCGACGATTTTCGCACCGACGATTTTCGCACCGACTCATTCGAGCACATCATCACTGAGAGCTTCGCCACCCGCCGGGGTGATTAACGCTTTGAGCACCGCTGAATCGGTCGTGTCCCGCAACCAATAACTGCGTCCCGAAACCGTGGCCACGGTCACGCCGTCGGCATGACTGCCGCCGATTCCGATGCCACTGTTAACATTCATGGAAATCGCCCCCAGGGCAAAGTCGCCCGGCTCAGTCCACTGCAGCGTATTTAAAGGAGAGAAGGCAGTCTCCACCAACAGAATTGTCTTGGTGGCATCATCAACCACTGTGTCGGGGCCAAGTGGGCCACTGTCGGGGAATAAGGTACCGTTGCCGGTGATTAGAAAATAACTCGCCTCGCCGGTCAAACTGCCAGCGGATGCGGGCGAGCGATACTCGCTGGGCATCTGATCGACGAGCATCTGATTGTGTTGGCTGTTCCAAGGCTCTTCCAAGCGATATTCATCATACAGCGACTGATAGCCCAGATAAGGCAGCACCAGCACCCGCCAACTGACTCGTGGCGTCTTGCCATCTTCGGCGAAAGTGGTCGGTGGTGGATAGGAACCATAATCGCGGGCGTAAGCATTCAAGGCGGTGGCAACTTTCTGCAAATTAACCAAACATTGCCCCCGCAGCCGATTCGTTTGTAAGGTCCGCACTCCCTGGCCGCCGTAGCGAGCAGCCAGCACACCCAAAGTGGCCACAAACGCAACCGCAATCGTCGCGGCGATCACCCAACGCACAACTCGCATGTCGTTGGGCTTATTCCTTTTCACCGGGCCGACGGCAATCGCCGCCGGCAACTGAATCGCGCGACCACACACAACACATTGACCCGCCTGACCCAGATATTGGTCATCGACCATCGTCTGCGTCTGGCAATGCGGACATGTAAACAAAAAAGACATGCGAAGTCGGCGATCAGGGTAGGGGAGTGGGAACGCAAATTCAGTTATGGTAAGGATCGGGCCCAGCTGGCGAAATCGTGACTCGCCAGCTCAGCCCGAAAGTTCGCTATGCGTAGTATACCCATAATCAATTCGAAACAAATCATGCGAGCAGTCATTCAACGAGTTCAGTCCAGCCACGTCGAAGTGGAGGGCGTGACCACCGGACGCATCGACCAGGGCTTGCTGGTGTTACTGGGGGTCGAACAAGGTGATTCCGAAAAGGATTTGGTCTATTTGAGCGACAAAATCTCCCAATTGAGGATTTTCGCTGACGACCAGGGCAAAATGAATCGCAGCCTGCTCGACATCGGTGGGCAAATGCTGGTCGTCAGCCAATTCACTTTGCTGGGCGACTGCCGCAAAGGCAGACGCCCCAGTTTTTTCGCCGCCGAACAACCCGCACTGGCCAACGCAATGTGCGAGGCGTTCGTGAAACGAGTGCAAGGGCAGGGGGTGAAGGTCGAAACCGGAGTCTTCGCCGCCGATATGCAAGTCCATCTGATCAACGACGGTCCGGTGACCATTATTCTTGATAGTCGACAGGTTTGATGATTTGATCTTTTGGTTCGTACTTTCGGCGGAGCGAAAGGAGACTTTTGGCTTTAGCGAAGTGCTCGGATGTAACCTTGCCACTCACTCTCACCCCAACGCAACTCCGATGGCCGCCTCAGCTCGTTGCGCAAATCTTTCATCTCATGAAACAAATTGGTATCGTTGTATGCCAAATATAATAACAGCGCGAGTTTGACATAAACGGAGAAATTCGCCCACATCCTGGGCCCCCAAAACTTTAGCGCCGTACCAAAAGATTTCTTCAATCGAAAATGGCCACCACGAAATTGAATCGACCAGATTTCGTCCAATATCAAATGCACCATGAATCCTAGCACCACCGCCAACGTCTTATAAACGCGAATGATCTCCTCGGCACTTGGCATGATTAAGAATGCCAACAAACCTGCCGAAGCGGCGGCCGGGATGCTATGCCACATCCCACGATGCACTGTGTAACGCTTGAAAAATTCAGCAATCACAAATCTTAGTAAGACATAGATCAGTCCCGCTGCCAAGACCATCGATTCGGGAGTCATTTCCAACTCACGAAATCGCCCCAGCGCCAACATTGGCACGACGGCTGAGGCAAACATCGTCGTCTCCCGCAACGGGATTCCCGAATCGCTGTCCAAGTCGGGCAACATGCCGCTGACCGAGCACAAACCGGCAGCCACCAGGGAGCTTTCCAAAGGCATCCCCTGCGTCGCGGATCCCCAGTAACCGTAAGCGGCTCCGGCGATCGTGCTGGCGGTAATGTGGGTCTTGAAATCGGCCACGTTAGCCTACGGCTGATCGATGAGTCCAACTAAAAGCCCTTCTGTACTCGCTCGGCCCCCTCGGTGCCAAGACGAATTGCTATTCGCCCCACCCCCGCAGCTTGATATACTCCGCGCCGAACAGGCTGCAAGAAATCCCCAGGAGATTTGGTTGGTGGAGACTTACGATATCATCATGCTGGTCGTCCTTGTCGGAGCCACGCTGTTTGGAGCAATCAAAGGCTTTGCCTGGCAATTGGCTTCCATCGGCTCGCTGGTGCTGAGCTACATCGTCGCTTATCGCTTCCGCGAGCCGTTCAGCGAGGTGATCAAGGCCGATCCACCCTGGAATCGCTTTTTGGCGATGTTGATCCTCTACGTGGGAACCTCGTTCATTATTTGGATGCTGTTTCGCATGATCAGCAAAACGATCGACAATCTCAAGTTAAAGGAATTCGATCGTCAAGTCGGTGCCGTCTGCGGGCTGGCCAAAGGAGCCTTATTCTGCACCTTGATCACGATGTTCGCGGTAACCCTGGTCGGGCCCAAACTGCGGGAGCAGATTGTCGGTTCGCGGAGCGGGTTCTATATCGCCAAGTTGCTCGACAAAAGCGACATGGTGATCCCGCCGGAACTGCACGATGTCGTGGCCCCCTATATCGAACGCTTTGAGAATGAAATGCAATCGCCCTCGGCATCGCCCGGGCTGATCCCCGATGATGTGATCAACGCAGGCAGGCGGCTAATTCCTGAAGGTTTGAATTCCGACAGTTTGAATCCTGGAAGCCTGACTCCCGACGCTTGGTCGCCGCCGAACTGGCAACCACCGCAGAGTGCCAGCGGTCCCAGCGGGCTGCCGCCCAGGCGATAGTTTCAGGGAACCGCACGCTGGCGAGAGGCGGCTGATGTGAGGAGCCGGGCAGTGGGCCGCGGCTGAAAACAGCCAAGCGAGTTTGCTTATAGGGAAAAGCATAGCTCGAATACAACATAAGGGGCATTATCGGACGTTGCTGCTAGGTCGAAATAGCCCCGCTCCAGCCGTTTTATGCCTCGGCCGTTTCCGAGACTTCCAAGAACTGACCAATGCGACGAAACTTTTCATAACGCTCGTCAATCAACTCATCGGTCGGCTTGTTCTCGAGTTGCCCCAAGCAACGCGTCAGATAATTGCGCAGCCGAGCGGCCATTTGGCGATGGTCTCGATGCGCGCCGCCGAGCGGTTCGGGTAACACATCATCGACCACGCCCAAACGGGATAAGTCGGGAGAAGTAAATCGCAAAGCGGCGGCCGCTTGTGGCGCAAACTGATGACTCTTCCACAGGATGCCCGCACAGCCTTCGGGGCTGATCACTGAATAGTATGCATGCTCCAACACGGCGACCCGGTCGCCAACGCCAATCCCCAAGGCGCCGCCCGAACCACCTTCGCCAATCACCACGCAAATCACCGGCGTCCGCAAGCGACTCATTTTGAACATGCTCTCGGCGATGACCTGCGCCTGACCACGCTCCTCAGCCCCCACGCCGGGATAAGCTCCAGGAGTGTCGATGAAACAGATCAGCGGCAGCCGGTATTTTTCCGCCAACCGCATTTTGCTCATCGCCTTACGATATCCCTCCGGATGCGCACAACCAAAGTGACAGGCGGCACGCTCCTTGTATGTGCGTCCTTTCTGATGACCCACCACCATCACTTTAAAGCGGTCAATCTTGGCGAAACCGCTGAGCAGAGCCCGATCATCGCCAAAATGCTTGTCTCCATGCAGCTCAACGAACTCGTCAAAAGCCAGATTGAGATAGTCACGCGTGTATGGCCGATTCTTATGCCGAGCGACTTGCACAGTCCGCCAAGGTTCCAAGTTGGCGTACAAGGCGCGTAAAGACTCATTAATCTCGCCGCGCAACCGCAAGATACTTTCGTCAGCTTCGGACGTGCGGTCTGTCTCTTTCTCCAACCGCGCAAGTTCGACTTCAAGCTGATATACGTCTCGTTCGAATTCCAAACCAGGGCCGTGGTCCATGCTTACGTTTCACTTAGATTTTAATGGAGGCGTTTATTGATAGGTTTACGAAACCGTGGCTAGCGCCAAAACGGCTAACGGTGTGCGGATAGGTTCTCATTGTTACTTTGATAATTGGTCGGGACTTTTGAATGATGGAATGTCATCAAACACAGTCACTTCCGGAGTGCGGGGAATCTTCTTAAAGGTCTTGGTAACTTTGTTTGCTTTGAGAAAGTCCCACATCGAAGCGGGCCGATCTTCGGGTTTCTTAGCCAACATCTGCTTGATCAGATCAGCGTACTCGCTGGTGACATTTTCATTGGCGGCAACCGCGCTGGGGATCGGCGCGTGGAGGTGTTTGTTGAGTAGGTCATTGGGCGTGGAACCGGTGTAGGGGGCCTTGCCGGTCAGCGATTCATACAGCAAACAGCCGAAGGAATAGACGTCAGCTCGTTCGTCGAGCACCTGCCCACGAATCTGCTCGGGCGACATGTAGCTGCGGGTCCCCTGCACCAATTTTGAACGGTACAGCAACTTGCTCAAACCTGTGCGTTTCTTTTCGGCGATCGTAAAGTCGATCAGCTTGGTGACGCCATCGTGACCGACCAAAAAATTGTCTGGCTTGATATCGCGATGGATCCAGCCTTTGCTGTGCATGAAAAACAGCCCCTCGGCAGCCTGCTCGATGATCTTCTCGATCAAGTAAGCAATTTCGTCGGGACCGCGGCGGAGCGCCTGCTTGAGATTCAACTCACTGAACAACTCCATCACCAAGTAGGCGATGTTGCCCGACTCCACGCGGTAATCGTAAACCTGGATCACACGATCGTTCTTGGCCATCGAGGTGGCCACGTCGTATTCAAATTTCAACGACGCGATCGCCTGCTTGTCGCCACGCGCGTCGTTGCGAAGCACTTTCAACGCGTACCGTTCCTTCTTCTGGTCGTCAACCGCCTCCCAAACTTGGCACGTGCTACCAACACGAATCAGACGAGCGAGTCGGTAGGGTCCGAGAAAATCACGCGCTTTTGACATTAAGGGTCCCGTACGCAGGGGGGGGCGATCCGGCAACGGCGTTACAACCGTTTTCTCTATCTTAATTGGAAGACCGCCCTCAAGACTATCCCAACCGGCGAACTCAGCCGAAACTCAGCCCTTCGACAGTATCTGCGTGTACAGTTCACGAATACGTTCGGTCATTGTTTGGTGACGAAACAGCTCGGTAAATTCCTGCTGCCCCGCCCTGCCCTGGGCGGTCCGCAACGCCGCGTCGGCGGTCAAACGGGCGATCCGCTCTGCCAACGCGTCGATATCCCCGGGAGCCACCAGAAATCCGGTGCGACCATCGAGCACCACTTCGCGGGCGCCGTCGATGTCGTAACTGATCGCCGGATGTCCACTGATTAAGGCTTGCGGCAAGGCCCGCGCCAGCCCCTCGCGATAACTGGTATGGACGAGCGCATCGGCGGCGGACAAATATTTGGGAATCTCTCGCGGATCAACCAGCCCGGCGAAATGAAATCGCTGCTCCAACCCCAACCGCTGGACCTCGGCGACTAATTGGGGCCGCAAAATTCCGTCGCCGACCAACAGGAAACGTGCTCGCCGGTCTTCCCCCAACGCCAACTGGGCGGCGCGAATCAAGTCCGCGTGACCTTTGAGATGAAACAAGCGGGCGATTTTGATGAAGACCACGTCGTCCTCGGCAAAGCCCAATTGGTCGCGAATCTGTTGGCGATATTGGTTTGCCGCCAGCAACGGTTCGACATCCATGCCGCTGAAGATTTTCACGAATTGTTCGCGGGGAGCCACGCCGCCGGTGACCATCAAATCGGTCATCGCTTCGGCGACGCTGATCAAGCGGTGACAGCGTTTGGCGGCGTGACGTTCGCAAGTTCGGTAAAAGGCCCGCACCGCGGCCGACTGGAAAGGATGAAACGGCGCGCCATGCACAGTGTGCACGATTGCGGGCACAGCTAATCGCCAAGCCGCTTCCCGCCCCAGGATGCCAGCCTTTGCGCTGTGCGTGTGAACGACATCAGGCCGAAACTCTTTCAGAACTTGGGTGATCTCGCGGAAGGCTCGCCAGTCGCGGAGCGGATGCAGCGACCGTCGCAGGGAATCGAGTTTTCGGACCGGCAACTCCCCTCCCCTGCCCTGGCTGAGCAAATCGCCTTCCGGCCCCAAGGCGGGTCCGGTGATCAGCAAGACTTCGTCACCATGTTGGCGAATCAAATCGAGACAGTTGAACAGGGTGTTCTCCTGCGCTCCGCCGATGATCATGCGGGTGATGAGATGAGCGACACGCATGGGCGCAGACCGGGTGGATAAGCGGAGTAAAAAATAGCCACCCCATTCAATGCTGCGTAACCAGCGTCGAGGCACGAGCGGCTATTCGATTTCGAGTTGTAGATTCTAAGCGAACGAATTTAATCGTACTGCACGTGCATCAGGAAGAGACCTTGGGGCGGCGCGGTGGGGCCAGCCAAGTCACGGTTTTTGGCATCACGCACCTCGGCAATCCACTCTGGCGGCGCTTGCCCGCGCCCGACGTGCAACAACGAACCGACGATGTTTCGCACCATGTTGTAGAGGAAGCCGTTGGCCTCGACCTCGATCGCCAATCCTTGGCAGCCTCCCCTGCCCTGCTCTTGCTGGATGACCAAATCGCGGACGGTGCGAACCGTAGTCTTGCGTTCGCTGCCGGCCGCTTGGAAAGCAGCAAAGTCATGGGTACCGAGCAGGTGCTGGGCTGCGGCTCGCATCGCCGCGACATCAACCGGAGCGAAGAAGTAATAGCGGTAACGAAACTCGAACGGATCTTGAATCCCGCCGATCTGCAGTTGATAACGATAACGTTTGCCGCGGGCATCACGAATTGCGTGAAAGTCGCCCGGCATTTGTTGGCTGCTGAGCACACGGATATCGGCGGGCAGTTTGCTATTGAGCGCCAGCGCCAGTTTCTCAGCCGGACCTGTCCAAGCGGCGGTTTCCAAACTGGCCACTTGCCCCAAGGCGTGGACCCCCGAGTCGGTCCGCCCGCTGCCAGTGATGGAAACGCGTTCTTTGACGACGCGGGCCATCGCTTGTTGCAACATGCCCTGCACCGTTGGTTGGCCCAACTGGACCTGCCAACCGCAGTAATCGGTGCCGTCATAAGCGACGACCAGTTTATAGAATTTGACCTCGGACAAAGCGTCTAAACCGCCGCCGCGTTACGCGCTAATAATTCGGCAATCTGCACCGCGTTGGTCGCGGCGCCTTTACGCAGGTTGTCGCTGACGCACCAGAAAGCCAAACCGTTGGGACCGCTGATGTCGGCGCGAATCCGCCCCACGAAAACATCATCGCGACCTTCGCAATCAACTGGCATCGGATAGCGGCCGTAGGCGAGATCATCGACTAACGTGACCCCTGGCGCGGCGGCAAACAACTCGCGGGCTTGCTCCACCGTTAACGGCCGTTCGGTTTCGACCAAGATCGATTCACTGTGCCCGAGCGCGACCGGCACTCGCACGCAAGTCGGACAGACTTGCAACGTATCATCTCCGAGGATCTTGCGAGTCTCGTAGACCATCTTCATTTCTTCGGAGGTATAACCCAGATGCTTGTCAGAGCCAATCTGCGGGATGAGATTAAAAGCGATGTTGTGCTGGAACATTTGCGGTGCGAAAGCATTTCCCGCCGACAGTTCGGCCGTGGTCGCCGCACGCAGTTCTTCGGTACCGGCCAACCCCGCTCCGCTGGTCGCTTGATAGGTGCTGACCACGATCCGCCGCACTCGGGCGGCTTGGTGTAGCGGCGCGAGTGCGACGACCATTTGCGTGGTGCTGCAGTTAGGGCTGCTGATGATACCGCGATGTTGGTCGAGGGCTGCTGGGTTTACTTCGGGCACCACCAGCGGCACCTCCGGATTCATGCGAAAGTAGCCACTCTCGTCGACCACCACGGCACCTCGGGCAACTGCCCAGGGGACGCACTCGGCTGCCACTTCATCGGGCGTACTGGCGATGACCAAATCGACACCTGCGAAAGCTTCCGGACAAAGTTCTTCCACCAAGATTTCTTCGTCAGCCACTCGGATTCGCGTGCCCGCAGATCGGGCGGATGCCAATAATTTCAATCGCTTGTATGGGAACTGGCGTTGCACCAGTTGTTCGAGCACGATGCGTCCGACAGCGCCCGTCGCCCCGACCAGGGCCAAAGTTTCATACACGTTGATCAATCCTCGATCTTTTTAATCGCGGCAGGTAAATCACGATCGACCAACCCTAAGGCGCCACGTCCACCAATTAGACGCGTTTCCACATCCATCTTTACATCTTCGGTGTTCATGTCCCAATAGTTGCCGATCATTTCTTCGGAAATTGGTTTGTAACCGCGGAACAGGCGGAAGCCAACGCCACGTGACGGGTCGCTGGTAAACCACCAGGGGCTTTTGGGATAGTTCGGATCTTCTTCTTTCCATTCGTCTTCATTGGTTGCCAAGCGGACAGCGCTTCGCAGTTGCTCGGGATCCATTTCCCAACTGCCACCGCGGACCACGGTGGGGAACGCATCTTCGGGCCACTGCACCGCTTCGGCGACGGTTAACACGCGATCTTGTGGCAAACTTGCATAGCCATCTTCGCTGTAACGATCGACAGTCAGCTCGGCCACTCCGCCATGCATGTCATAGAGACCAAAGGGATTCGGTTTCTTTTGAGCTCCCGGCGATTGTCCTTCGTCAGAATTGTCAAAGTACCAAGCGTAGTCATCCACTTCCTCGGGATCATCACCCCAAGAATAGGGAGTGATGGTACCGCCGCGACAAGCGTACTCCCACTCGGCTTCGGTCGGTAAACGGTATTGGCTGCCCGTCACGCGGCTGAGCCACTTGGTGTATTGTCGCGCCGCAAACTGCGTCATCGTGACGGCCGGTTGGTCGTCGTCATCACCATATTCGAAGGTAAAGCTTGGTTCGTAGAGCTCCGTTGGCGCGGTGATGGCATCGGCACGGTTGTCATCGGTGACCCGCCGCATGCCCCTGGCCTCGAATGACTTAAATGCTCGATAGAGGCTCATGAATTGGCGATACTCGGCCCAGCTGACCTCTTCCTTGGCAACCCACATCGGCTCCACTTTGATGCGCACTTGGGGGCCTTCGTCGTCATTGCGATCAGCCTCCTCATCGGGACTGCCGAGCAGAAACTCGCCGCCCGGAATGGGAATCATCTCAAAGGTCACATCGGTTCCCGGAATCCGCTCCTCGTAAGGAACCATCCAACCCTCGGCAACCTGGATTGCCGGACCGTCGGTCGGTTTTTCCAGGCTGATCCCAGCGGGCAGTTTCGCCGCGGTTGCATCAGACGCTTCGTCGGCCGCCAATGGCGTGCCACAGAGCAGGACGAGCAGGCACAGCAACATCGCAGTGGTGAGGCAGTTTTTCATAAATCAAAAAGTCAGCTTACGGAGGGGGTCGGGAAGTAACGGCCAAGCTGACGCACGTGCGCAACCAGCAAAACCTAAATTTCCATCATCCCCATCGTAATCACCGCAGCCTCGATCGGGTAGAGCTAGAACCCGTAACGCTTCGGCCTGGCACCAATTTCGACATCCAAAGATTGAACCGTGCCGTCGCGGACGACATCAATCACCGCGCGTTCACCGGCTGGCCAATTGCCAACCATCCGCATCAGCGCCCCCATGTCGGCAACTTCTTCGCCGTCAAAGCGGACGATAATGTCCCCCGCGGTGAGACCAGCGAGCGCGGCTGGGGAGTCGACTTCGGCCAAATGGCTGACCATCGCTCCGCGAATTCGCAGATTCCCACTCGGCACCATCGCATCGGGAACCTCGGCTAGCTGAACTCCTAACCAGCCCCGCTCAAAATGCCCGGTGGCTCGCAGGCGATCGTAAACGCGATGCGCCACGTTGCTGGGAACCGAAAAACTGACGCCACGATAAGTGTCTCCCAAAATGGCAGTGTTGATGCCAATCAAACGCCCTCGGCTATCGACCAACGGTCCGCCGCTATTCCCCGGATTGACCGCCACGTCGCTTTGCATGAAGTCCTGGTATTTCGTTCCCCAAGCCTTCGCGGCCCGATTCTTGCCGCTGAGAATCCCAAAGGTAATTGTGCGATCGAGCCCAAAGGGGCTGCCGACCGCCCAGACCGGCGTCCCCACCTCGGCTTGATCACTGTCGCCCCATTCCACCGGCATCAGCCCTTTGGCTTTGATCTTCAACAGCGCCACATCGGTTGCCGGATCGCTGCCGACGATCTCCGCTTTCAGCCGCCGACCATCGCTTAAGCCGACTCCGATGTTGCTACCATCAGCGATCACGTGATGATTTGTCAGCACATATCCGATTTGGCCATCGGTCTCCACGATCACACCACTCCCCTGGTCGCTGATCATCGCCTGGGGACCACCTTGCCGCAGGGCGTTGATCACTTGCTCGCTGGCTGTCGCTTCCCGTTCCACTTCGATATGCACGACACTTGGCCCGACCCGCTGGGTCACCATCTGATAGGCAGTCGCCAGGCGATCAAGTCCAATCGTCTGCAGACCCTCATCGCTCGATTGGTACTCCGCCCGCAACTCGCCGCGGCGCCAGGCGTACCGTGATTCCTCGACAATGCTGGGGACTAAGAAACGGGCGACCGCCAAGGTGACCGCCAACAATCCGAGGGTGACCATCGCCTGAGTGAATGGCGAAGCGGGCTGAGCAGTTCGCCGATTAATCGCCGCCGTTTTATCCGTGGCTGTTTTGTCGGTGACTGTTGTCTTAGCGGTGCCCCCTGCCCTGCCCCGCGTTGCCTCCGGGGCCTTATCGTCACGACCCGGGGGCGGAGCAACCGCGAGCGAGCTAAATCCAAATGGTTGTTCGTCAAATGGTTGTTCGACGAACTGCTCTTCGTTAACGGGCTCTTCGTTAACGGGCTCTTCGTCCAGCTGTTCTTCGTCAAGCGGCAATTGGTCGGACTGTTGCCGTGGGTTCAGGTGCATTTCTTGAGGGACGGGCCGCTTGGCCGCTGCATCGAGCCGCACGAGATCGAGCGAATGCGAGGTGAATTCGTTGTTCTTGTGAGCATCGAACATCTGAGCAATCTCACCGAGAAGAGTTCGTGGCGGTCCACGTGAGCCGAAGCGAGAGGCTTGGTGCCCGCCTGCGGAACCCGCAGCCTACCTTCGCGCTCCCCCAGTCTACCGGAATATTGAGCGGTTTCCCAGCAATTTTCTCTGCAGGAATCCCACTTCTTGCCCCCGCCTACCCTCGATCAATTCGCCATTTCGCGGCTATCTTGGCAAGCGAACGATAAATTTTGCCGTATAATTCGCATTTACCCTTCGATCATCATCACCACCATGTCCCAAATACTTCGCGAAACCCTGCTGACGGAACTGGCCCAGATCGAGCTGATCGATCCCCACACGCATATCAATCCGCACAGCCCGGCGTCGACCAATTTGGCTGATATCTTGGGCTACCACTATTACACCGAGCTGACCCACTCGGCTGGCATTCCTCGCGAGCTGATCGAAGATCCGGCACTCAGTCCACGCCAGCGGGTGGAGCTGTTGATCGCCAGCCTGGACACGATTCAGAACACGGTGCAGGCCAGCTGGCTGGTCAACATTTGTCAGCGTTTTTTCTCACTCGAAGACGACACGCTCCACCTGGGCAACTGGGAAGCGGTCTATCAAGCAGCGGAAAACCGTTGCGCGGCGGCCGACTGGGCTGACAGCGTGTTGGAAGAGAGCAACGTGCGCGCCGTCTTCCTCACCAACGACTTTGACGATCCGCTCAGCGGCTTTGACACGGACCGCTACATTCCCTGCTTACGAACCGACGATCTCGTTTTCCACTTGGGCAAACATGAAATCCGCCAACGGTTAAGTGCGGCGGCCGGGGTTGAGATCAGCGACTTGGCTTCGCTGCGAACCGCCCTGGAGCAACGTTTCGAGCACTTCGTCAGCCACGGGGCGAAAGCTTGCGCGATCTCCTTGCCTCCCGATTTTGTCCCAGCGGCGGTCAGCGACGGCCGCGCGGCGACCGCCCTCGATGCCGTCTTAACCGGCGACGGCTCCGCCGATGCCTCACACACCCGAGCACTCGCCCAACGTGTTTTTTGGACCCTGGCTGAACTCTGCGACGCCCATCAATTACCGTTCGACTTGATGATCGGTGTCAACCGCGGAGTCTACCCGGCAGGCGTGTATCAAGGCCAAGATTTATATGATAGCCGCGTCTCCCTGATTCAATATAAGGATCTGTTTAACACCTTTCCCAAAGTCACTTTCCCAATCTCAGTACTGGCCAGCGTGACCAATCAAGAATTAGTCAGTTACGCATGGATTTTCCCCAACGTCGTCACCAATGGTCACTGGTGGTATAGCAACACACCCTCCTACATCGAACGTGATGCCGCCGCGCGGCTGGAAGCCGTCCCGCAGACCAAACAAATTGGTTATTACAGTGACGCTTATAAACTGGAATTCGTGGCACCAAAATTTGGCATGTATCGCCAGTGCCTTGCAAATGTCCTAGCGGAAACTTTCGTGATCGGCCGCGGCTGGAGTGAACAACGAGCCCTGGCACTTGGCCATCGCGTGCTCCGCGGTAACGTCGAAAGCGTGTTTAAAGTGACGGGGAATTGAGTGAGTGGTGGGTAGCATGCCGCCGCGGAAAATCGTTTGACCCGCAGGCGTTTCGTTTGCACCGTCACCAAAGTAGGAGTACGAATTACAGGCTGGAAGCCTATTCCACTCTTATTTTACGGGCTGGAAGCCTATTCCACTCCCATTTGGACTATTTCAAAATCTTGCCGGGAAATGCTCGCCAGCGGCCGGGGAATTGCTTACGATTAGGGCGATTGCGAGTCTTTTTCGGACTTAGGTACTTGTTCAAGTCAATACAAAAAGGTTGATAAGAAATGCGTAATTTGCTTCGCACGGTGGTCGCCGCCTGCATGCTGTCCCCCGCGGCATACGCTCAAGAGGAAGCGGGAAATCCTCCGGCAGACCAAAAAGTCTCGATCCAGCAGCAGATCATGGAAATGATCCGCTCCGGCGACTTGGAGGCGGCCGCCAAGGCGGTGCAAGCGGTTGATGACGAGCAGACGGCGATGATGCTGCGCCAGCAAATGGTCAGCGGATTCTTGCGAAAAGGTGACTACGCCGGCGCCTACGGGCTGTCAGCCGAACTGGCCGAGGATATTTTCGCGAAAGATCTCTCGGAAGGCGGGTCGGCGGCGCTGGCCAGCAACCTGAGCATGATGTCGATGCTGGCACCCCGCGTCGGCAAAGCCGACGAAGCGATGGCCATGATTAATAAGTCACTGGAAAAGTTTGCTGGCGATGACGGTGATGAAGAAGCTTACATGGCTGTAGCCTCCGTCAAAGTGCGTTTGCTGCAATCAACCCGGCAAAGCGATGAAGCCAACACCCTGGCCAGCGAACTGCTGGAAAAAACTCGGGCCAAACATGTCGCCGGTGATACCGCCTCGACTCGCAGCCTGATCGAAGCCCTCACCTTGGCGTCCACCGCGGCAACCAATTCGGAGGCAGCCGCTAGCCTATCCAAAGAAGCTTTGACCCTCGCCGAAGCGATGGTGACTGCCGACCCGCAAGACGTGAACGCCATTTCCCGGTACGCCTCGCTGGCCATCAATCGTGTCAGCAGCTTGGCTCGCTCCGATGCCAAACAAGCAGAAGAGGCACTGACCGAATTGCGTGATAAATTCGCCGCAATTTCCGCCGATTCCGACGCCGGCGCTAAGATCTTAGAACGCTACAACCAATCGCTGAAAAGCATCGAAGGCACGATCGAAGCAGAACGCAAACTGGCCACGCTGGTTGGTTCCGAAGCTCCCGAGCTCGATGCCGAATATTGGGTCAACGGCAATGGCATGACCGCCGAAGACCTCAAAGGTAAAGTCGTGCTGCTCGATTTCTGGGCCGTCTGGTGTGGTCCCTGCATCGCCACTTTCCCGCACCTCCGCGAATGGCAAGAAGAATTCGGCGAGCAAGGTTTCCAAGTCGTGGGAGTCACTCGCAAGTACAACTACAGCTGGGATGAAGAGGCGGGTCGAGCGAGCCGTGCGGATGGCGAAAACAGCGACGCTGAAGAGAGCGCCATGTTGGAAAAATTCCTCGCCCACCACGAACTGAAGCACCCCACGATCGTGACGCCGCAAGACAGCACGATGCAGCAAGATTACGCCGTGCGGGGCATTCCTCACGCCGTGCTGATCGATCGTGAAGGCAAAATCCAGATGATCAAAGTCGGCTCGGGCGACGCCAACGCCAAAGCGCTGCACGACAAGATCGTCGAGCTGTTGGGGAACTGAGCCGAGCATGACTATGTTAGGATCCGCTGGGTGGTTATTGTGTGAGCATGGAAATCTCACATGAACTTGCCGAGCGGATCCTACAACTGGTCCACTCGCCCGAATATCGCCCCGTCAAACCACGCCAGATCGCGGTCCAACTACAAGTACCTCCGGATGATTTCCGCGAGGTACGTCGGACCATAAAATGGCTGGTTTTACAGGGGCAATTGCTCTACGCGGGCAACCACTTAGTCCTCAGCCCCGAACAGGCCAGCGGCGAACCAGACAGGATTCGCGGCAATTTCCGCCTCGCCGCCGGCGGCTTCGGCTTTGTCCGCCCCAACACGGGGCACACCGCGGCCGAGTCGCCGGAGGATATTTTCATCCCTCCCGGTGCGACCGCAGGGGCGCTGAACAACGATTTAGTCGAAATCCGACTTCGCGATGGCAACTCGTCGCGTTCCGGTTCTGAAGGCGTGGTCATCAAAATCCTGGAGCGAGCCCGCCGGCAATTCACAGGGACCTTCCAGGCTCGCAGCGGGGGCGGCGGCGTTGCCTATTTGGACGGCATCCCCTATGAACAACCCGTCTCGCTCGGAGACGTGCGAGGTTTGCCCGTGACCAACGAAGACAAAGTGTTTGTCGAGTTGGTCGAATTTCCCGACGCCAGCGGTCAGGGGGGCGAAGGCGTCATCCTGGAAGTGCTGGGGAGCAGCAAAAACCCAGCGATCGATACGCTCACCGTAATGCGGCAGTATGGACTGCCCGACGCTTTTCCCGAAGCGGTGATCGACAACGCGCGGCAGCAAGCCGACCAGTTTGATGACACCAATTGGCAAGGTCGCCGCGACTTGACCGAGCAATTGACATTGACGATCGACCCCCATGACGCTCGCGATTTCGACGACGCCATCTCGCTGCGACACCAAGAGGGGCGCTGGACGCTGTGGGTCCACATCGCCGACGTCACCAGCTTTGTCCCCCCCGGCAGTGCGCTGGACAACGAAGCGCGCAACCGAGCCACCAGCGTCTATCTGCCCGACCGGGTGATCCCGATGCTGCCGGAGATCATCAGCAATCACTTGGCCAGCCTGCAGCCGCAGCAAGTCCGCTTCGCCAAAACGGTCGAACTGGAAATGCTCGACGACGGCACGGTAACCTCCACCGAGGTTTATAACAGCGTGATCCGTTCCGACATGCGATTGAGTTACGAACAAGTCGATCGCTTTCTGGAAAATCGCGAAGCGCACGTGGAAAAGTGGGGCGAACCGATCTGCCAATTGCTGGGCTGGATGCACCAGTTGGCGATGACCCTCCGCAAGGCGCGGCTGGAGCGTGGTTCGCTGACGATGGATTTCCCAGAGATCAAGCTCAACCTCGACAAGCTGGGGAAAGTTAAAGGAGCGTATTTGGTTGAGAACACCGAAAGCCACCAGCTGATTGAAGAATTTATGCTGGCCGCCAACCAAGCGGTGGCGACTTGGCTGAACGACCTGGAGCTGAAATTTCTCCGCCGCATCCATCCGCCACCCGACCGCCGCAAGCTGCGACAACTTAGCCGCTTTGTCAGCGATTTGGGTATCAAAGTCGATAACATTGAAAGCCGTTTTGAAATTCAAGCGGTGCTCGATTCGGTGGCCGGCAAACCGCTGGAGTCGGCCGTTAATTTTGCCGTCCTCAAAGCGATGAACAAGGCGGTTTACGCACCCCAAGATGATGGCCATTATGCGCTCGACATGCGGCATTATTGTCATTTCACCAGCCCCATTCGCCGCTATCCCGACCTTACTGTCCACCGCTTGGTGCAGAGGATTATCGACAAAGCCAGCACCCCGGACGAACCGCTGGCGGCCCTCGTGCAACTGGGACACCACTGCAGCGACCAAGAGCGTAACGCCGAACAAGCCGAACGCGAGTTGGTTCAACTCAAGTTGCTGCACCATCTCAAAAAGCACATCGGTGAAACCATGGACGCGGTGATCAGCCGCGTCTTTCCCGAGGGGTTTAACGCCCGCTGCGTAAAACTGCCCGTCGATGGCTTTGTCGACATAACCACGCTGCCCAAAGACAAGTATCAATTCGAACAACGGGGCCAGATGATCGTCGGCTTCCGAGCGGGCAACCAATTCCGGCTCGGCGACCTGCTGACCGTCCGCATCGCCAAAGTCGACATGCGGGAACGTCAGCTGTTTTTGGAAGTGATTAAAAATCATGCTATCCGCGATGAACCGGCCTCCAAAGCACCGGCGGCGAAAAAGAAGAAGTCAAAAAAATCATGCACTCCAAAACATAAACAACGCCGCAAAAAACGCTGACGCGAGATTCAGCTCCCGCTCGCCTAACTTCCATTTTCACACCTTGAGAAACAACGATGAAACTCGCGACGAAAAAACTCGCCCCAGCTTTGTCGCTCTTCGGCTTGGCCTGCTGGCTGTGCTTTTCAATCGCAGCGGTTGGACGCCAAACAGCAGCAGCCGAAGACCCTGTGACAACCGAAGAGCAAGCAACAAGCCAGCAAGCGGCAAGCTCGGTTCTGGCCGCGGGAGCCGAACTGCAGTTACTCAGCGACCAGTTCAAATTTACGGAAGGTCCCACGACCGATGCGGCCGGTAACGTTTACTTTACCGACCAGCCAAACGATGCAATCCACATCTGGACGACGGAAGGCAAGCTGCAAACATTCCTGCAACCTGCTGGACGCTCCAACGGCTTATACTTTGATGCCGATGGATTACTGTGGGCTTGTGCTGATGAAAAGAACCAACTGTGGTCAATCGATGCGGCGGGGCAGCATCGCGTGTGGGTGGATGCTTTTGAAAGCAAGTTGCTTAACGGGCCCAACGATCTTTGGATTCATCCTGCAGGAGCCATTTACTTCACCGATCCGTTTTATAAACGACCTTACTGGGCTCCCAGTCGCGGTCCGTCGGCCCAGCCGAGCGAAGCCGTTTATCGACTCAGTGCGGCTCGTGACAAAGTTGTTAAGGTGGCTGACGACTTCCGGCGTCCCAACGGCATCATCGGCGACGCCGCAGGCAAGCTGTTGTACGTAGCCGACATCGGTGCTGGAAAGACTTACCGATTTACCATTGCCGACGACGGCAACCTGACCGAGCGGACCCTTTTCTGCTCCGCCGGCAGCGATGGAATGACGATTGATAACTTGGGCAACGTGTACCTGACCGGCGGTGCGGGGGTAACGGTCTACGATCCAACGGGCGAGCAGTTGGAAGTGATTGCCGTTCCCCAACGCTGGACCGCCAATGTGACCTTCGGTGGACCCGATCGCGACACCCTGTTCATCACCGCGGGAACCAGCCTATATTCGATAAAAACACGTGTGAAAGGGCTCTAACGCCCGAGCGTTTCCCCGCGTAGAATAGCCCCCCCGCAACAGGCTTATGGTGAGTCCTGCGATTCCTCAGAACCTATCCGGAAACCCAAAAGAACCGCGGCTATCGCCAAAGCGGCTAATGGTTTTCGGATAGATTTTTAAGCCTGTTCTCTTTCAGCCATCTCAGACCTCAGCCATTTCAGACCCCATGTTAAATCGCGTCAGTCGTCATATCACGCAACCCAAGAGTCAAGGTGCATCCCAGGCCATGTTGTATGGCACCGGCATGACGCCCGAGGATATGAACAAGGGGCAAGTCGGCATTGGCAGCATGTGGTACGAGGGCAACACCTGCAATATGCACTTGCTGAACCTCGCCAAAGAAGTCAAACGTGGCGTGCATGAGGCTGGCTTGGTGGGCATGCGATTCAACACCATTGGGGTCTCCGATGGAATTTCGATGGGCACGCCGGGGATGAGTTTTTCGTTGCAGAGCCGCGATTTAATCGCCGACTCGATCGAGACCATCATGGGTGCCCAGTGGTATGACGCCCTGATCGCGCTGCCTGGTTGTGACAAAAACATGCCTGGTTGTTTGATCGCGATGGGACGTTTGAACCGCCCTGCCCTGATGGTCTACGGAGGTACGATTCGAGCAGGCCACGTGGGCGAAAAGAAACTCGATATCGTCAGCGCTTTCCAGTGCTACGGCCAATACTTGTCGGGGGAAATCAGCGACGAAGAACGCGAGGAAATCGTCCGTAACAGCATCCCCGGAGCGGGCGCTTGCGGTGGTATGTACACCGCCAACACGATGGCGACCGCGATCGAAGCACTGGGGATGGCGCTACCCTACTCGGCCAGCATCCCGGCTGAGTCGCCGGAAAAAATCGAAGAATGCCGACGAGCGGGTGCGGCGATTCGCCACTTGCTCGAGCTCGATCTCAAGCCGCGAGACATCATGACCCGGGAAGCGTTCGAGAACGCGATGGTGGTCGTGATTGCCCTCGGCGGCAGCACCAATGCTGTCCTGCACTTGTTGGCCATGGCCCGCAGCGTCGACATCCCCCTGACCCTCGATGACTTCCAAAAAGTGTCCGATCGCGTTCCCTTTTTGGCTGACCTCAAGCCCAGCGGTCACTTTGTGCAGGAGGACCTGCACTCGGTGGGAGGCACTCCGGCGGTAATGAAGTATCTCTTGGCCGAAGGACTGATGACGGGGGACTGCATGACTGTCACCGGCCGCACGCTTGCGGAGAATCTGGCCGAGTTGCCGGGGCTAAAGACGGGACAGACGATCGTTCGCCCCGTGCAGAATCCCATCAAGGAATCCGGACACATTCGCATCCTCCGCGGTTCTTTGGCCCCGGAAGGGGCGGTCGCCAAAATCACCGGCAAAGAAGGACTCCGCTTTTCCGGACCGGCCAAAGTTTACGACTGCGAAGAGGAAATGCTGGCGGCTTTGGAAAACAAGGAAATCGTCAAAGGCGACGTGGTGGTGATTCGTTACGAAGGCCCCAAAGGTGGCCCCGGCATGCCCGAAATGCTGACGCCAACGAGCGCCATCATGGGGGCTGGGCTCGGTGCCGACGTGGCACTCCTCACCGACGGACGCTTTTCCGGAGGTTCCCATGGGTTTATCGTTGGCCACATTACCCCCGAAGCTCAAGAAGGGGGTCCACTGGGGCTGGTCTGTGATGGCGACACGATCACCATCGACGCCGAAACCAACTCGCTCGACCTCGAGGTTGACGAGACCGAACTGCTCCGCAGGCAGTTAAAATGGGTAGCTCCGCCCCTGAAAGCAACTCGCGGCACGCTGTACAAATATATCAAAAACGTCAAAAGTGCCAGCGAAGGCTGTGTTACCGACGAATGATCCTGCCCAGCTGTCGGCTTAGAAAAGCGATTGGTCTAAGTCGTTTGCCAGCGAGTGGTTGGGGATCGAATCTTGCGACAAGTAATTGTCTCTGCGCCCGGTCAGGCGAATAGTTCGGCCTGAACCTGTGGGCAAAGCCGCGCCCGTGGCCGGCAATTTACCGCTGCGGGGAACCGCCCCGCGGACTTCACGTCAAAAGAACTAACGATCATTTGCGAAACGTTCTCCCGCCTGGGGTTAAATCACTAGGGAGAGCGTTTTGGTGATCAAAATGTCGAAAAAAATGTAAATTACGCCCCCACAAATTGCTGTACACTGGAACAAGTGAAGGGATTTAAAGATCTCGAGGCGAAATGCTGAACCTCGCCGCGATGACTCGCGTCCGATCTTTCTCACCCCCACGACAATCATGCCACCGACCACCTTGTTACCACCGCAGAAAGGCGATGCTTCCGTGGAACCACTCCGCGCCGATGATTTTCGCCGATTAGGGTTGGGGCTGAGCGAAGCCAGAGTCGCCGTGATTCGACGGGCGGCTCGGCAGCGTGCGTCGTCGGTGACCGCTCGCAGCGAGGCAACCACTGCCGACCTCCCCGGCGACGAAACGGTGACCTCCGAAGCGGAGTTGGCTCAGGTTGTCACCAGCGTCTATCGTTTGCTCGATCCACGCCGCCGCCAAGATCTCGTCCAGCGGGTTCAGCTGGTGCGGGCCGAGCCGACGCCGGTGCGAACGTGGTTATGGGGAGACTCCTCGCAAGCCGAGGTTCAAGAAGCGGAGAACCAAGCTGCCAATAATGACCCGGGTGATGACGACTGGATGTTGGCCATGCTGGCCGAATTGCAAACAGACGCCAAGCCCGCGACGGCAGCGAGTTCAACAACTCGCAAGAGCCCTGCCAGTCGGCTTGCCCGAGACCTGCCTCCAGAATTGTTTCGTCGTTCGCTGCGACGGCGGGTGCTCAATTGGGCTGCCAACAATCGGCTCGCGTGGTTCGGCATCCTGACTGCGGGAACGGCGATTCTGACCGGCTTGCTGTTGCTGGTGCTGCTGGTTGCGTTTCGCCAACCCGCCTCGCGTGCCAGCCAGCCAACTACCGCGGATAGCCAGTTTATTGCCAGCAGTAACCGGGTAATCAGTGGTAACCAAACAGCGACTGCCGTCCCACCGGTGTCAGCGGAAACGCCTGCGGGCACGGATGCAACCGGGTCGTTCAATTCGCCCACGGAGCCTCGACCAAGTCAAACTGAAGCACCAACGCTACCAGTCGAAGCGAGGCCAACAAACGACTCCGAAGTCGTCGAGCCCACTGCGCCTAAAGAGCCCACTGCGTCTAACGAGCCCACTGCGTCTAACGAGCCCACTGTGGCTGACGAGCCTAGTATGGCTGACGATCTGGCGGGGCCGGCCACCGCCGACGATTCGCCAAACTGGTTGGTGCCACCGAAGTTATTGGACAACGTACCGAGTCCGCTGAATATAGGCCCGACGACGCCGATGGGCGATTTGCTCGACGACGACCTGGCGCGGGTTGTGAAGCATCCGTTACCTCTGGCCGATGCGCTTGCTCTAGCGCGACAGACTTTGCGGGAATCACTCCTGCGGAACGGCCCGATCACCGCAGGTGGCTTACCGCAGGCGATTGAGTTGTGGCAGCGGACTCAGGCAGCCCGCGGTGGCACGGCGACTCAGGTCGCTCTCGGCTTGGCCACAGCCGAGCAGGCGGCCTTGATCGGCAAGCCAGAGGTTGCTTGGGAAGTCCTTGGCTGGCTGACGGAACGTTATGAAGTGGAACGCATGACGCTGGCTGCTGATCTGTTGATCGATTTGGAAACAAACGCAGTCACGGTTGCCGAACGGGAACGCGCTTGCGGCTGGGCATTGCGACTCTCCGATCAACAATTACTGAGCGAACAATTCACTGCGGCGGCAGCCACCGCCTTGCGAGGTACATCAATCGCCGCAGGTTTAAACGACGAACTACTGCGAAGCCGTTTTCGGCAACGCCGTGACGCGATTACGACGGCAGAGCGTTTGGCGGAAAACGCGCAAGAATCAATGGCGAGGGCTCCTGTGGAGTTAGCCAATCGTCAAGATGCGGCCATGGTCGCCCGTCACCTCTGCTTGAATATGCGTGATTGGGAGCAGGGATTGGCTTGGCTGGCGAAGGCAGGAATCAGTCGGTTAAGTAAATGTGCTCAAGATGAATTAGTTTTTCATAACGCGGGGCAAGTCAGCGGAATATCACAACTGGCAGACAGTTGGCTGGAAGCGGCCGATTCCCAACGTGGTGGGCGAATGCAAGATAGCCTCCTGCTGCACGCTCGGCAGTTGCTCAGCGACGCAGTCCAGCAAAGCAGCGGGTTGGAACGACTTGAAATTGAAAAACAACTTCGCGAGCTCGATCAGAAGTTGCCCAGCGATTTGCTCCCTTGGGATTTAACGGAGGCTCGTAAGTGGTTGCAAGACAACGCTGCCGCAACCGTTAACGATGCAGCTGCAAACGATAACTTCAACAACAATGCTAACAACAATGACGCTGCCGCCCCAGCGATGAACAACGACTCCGCCCCGCTGGCCGATCCCGAGACGCTCGGCGCGTTGGCCCGGCTGGCAGTTGACGGTCAAGCGACCGGAGTGGGCCTGCGATTCTCACCCGCCACTCCCCTGCCCCGCTCCGCGATTGACGAAGCACTGAATTTGCAAGCGATCCAAGGTGTCAGCGTGCAGCTTGAGGCTCACGCTTATTTGGCGATTGCAGCCGCGACTAAAATTAACATAGCCATGCGGGGGCCCGGCAATATCGCTTCGCAACCTGGCAATGCTTCGCAACCTGGCAACGTCTTGGCGAATCGTAACAGCATGAGCTTGACGATCGACGGCACTGCGGTCTCTTGGCTGCCGCCTGAGGCTGCGGGCAACACGGCGGCTGGACAGGTCTGGCAGTCAAGTGTCGAGTTGGGTGTGGGGTTACACCGAATTGTCTGGCAAGTGTCTGGGGAAGATTTCCCAGGTTGCCAGTTAGCCTTTCGTGACGCGCAAAGTGGCCAATTGCTCCCGCTTCGCCACGACGATGAAACCAAAAGGGCCGTCGCGCGGACGCCTATTTCAGTTTGGGCAGAGATTCGTAGCAAGTAGGGAAATTACGACCAGCCACTGGTCGATCTTTCCAAAGCTCTACAATGAAAGGTGGTCGGTTACCAGCGGAAAAATGTTCGCTCCCCTTCGTTACTCGCGTTCCCCCCAGTTCCATGAATCAGCTTGCGCTCGAAAGCATGCCCGCCACCCTGAAATCGCTACGCGAGAGTAACTGGCAATCGAAAACAGTCAAAGCGGAAATTCGAGACAACTTTATTCGCATGCTGGCCGGCGGCGAGGAGCTTTTTCCGGGCATTATCGGCTATGACGACACTGTCATTCCCGAGATCAATTTGGCCCTGCTGGCTGGCCACGACATGCTCTTTTTGGGCGAGAAGGGTCAAGGCAAGAGCCGCATCATGCGAATGCTCACGCGGTTCCTAGATCCCTGGGTTCCTTACATTGACCATCCCGATTTGCCGATACACGAAGATCCAGAAAGCCCGATTACCTCTGCCGGCAAATCGCTGGTTGCCAGGCATGACCCCGAAGACATTCGCATCGGTTGGTGGCACCGCGACGAGCGTTATTCGGAACGGCTTAGCCCAGGGACCAAATTTGCCGATATCATCGGTGAAATCGATCCTGCCAAGCTGACCGGCGGCGTTAGCATGAGCACGGAGGAGGCACTCTCCTTTGGTCTCATCCCACGAATGCATCGCGGCATCTTTGCCATGAACGAATTGCCCGAACTTGATGACTTGGTTCAGGTCGGCTTGTTCAATATCCTCGAGGAGCGTGACGTTCAAATCCGCGGTTTCCCGATCCGTTTTGACGTTGACGTGATGATTCTCTTTTCCGCGAACCCCAGCACTTACAATCGCTCGGGCAAAGTCATTCCACAACTCAAGGACCGCATCGGTTCGATCATTCAAACGCACTACCCGGCTGAGCGAGATCTCGGTATCGACATTTTGCGTCAGGAAACGGCCGAACATTTGACCGGTGACTATCCCGTCACAGTTCCTTATTTCATGTATGAGATTGTCGAGGAAATCACTGTCCAGGCGCGGGCTAGCCGCTACGTTGATCAAGCTTCGGGGGTCTCGGCACGTTTTTCGTTAGCCAACTTCCGCAACTTAGTTGCTTCGGCTCGGCAACGCGGAATTATCCATAACGAGCGTCCTGCCGTTCCCCGGATCAGCGATTTGGGTCACATCTACAGCAGCTCGTTGGGCAAGCTCGAACTGGACATGATGGGCACCCATCAAATGTCGGAACGTCAAGTAATGGACGCTGTCACGGCTGAAGCCATCAAGGTGGTTTTTCAGAAATATGTCGACCAACACGGGTTGGGAGAGATCGCCGAGATCTTCCGCAGTGGCGTGCGAGTCGAAGTGGGTGACTTGCTGGCCAGTCAGGCTTACGCGGAACGCTTGCAAAGCGTGCCGCCGATCTGGGACCGCGCTTTCGAAGTCAACGCCAGTGACAACGAAGCGGTCCGCGCTTCGTGCGTCGAGTTTGTGCTGGCTGGCTTATACAGTTTAGACCGCATTAGTCGCGCCTCGAAGCGCGGTCGTATTGAATATGAAATCTAAATCAGGGGCCTACCGTCCTGGCGGTGTGATCCACTCTTATCAAAAGTATGATCCACGCCAGTTCCCCAGCCCCACCGAGGCGCCCCCTGACTTGGTCAGCCCGGCTTTCGAACATGCCATGATGTATGGTTCGTATCGGGAATTAAGCGAAGAGGAACTGGCTCGCGCGGTGCGGTTGGACCCCAGCCAAATAGCCGGCCTGGGCCCCAGTATCGACATGCTCAAAGCGATGCTGGAAGAACGCAAACGCAAGATTCTGGCCACTTACGAAACCCAAACTGTGGCTCGTAAAGCTAGCAAGTCACTGCATAAAACCGCAAAAAATACGGTAGTTCCCCGTGACTTGAAAGACATCTACCGCAAAGCGATTGATCGCGAACAGCCTTATCTGCTGGAACGCATGTGGTACCGGATCGGTGATGACAATGATCCCTCCGCGCAAGGTTTAATGGCCGTCATGGAGCGGATGGCGGAAAAACATTTGATTGAAGAACTCGCCAGCAACTATGCCTTCACCGGCAATCAATCGATGAGTGTCGCCAAGGCGCTGGAAATCAAGGAAGAGTTGGAGAAGATCGACGAACTGCTGAAGCAACTCGAAGAGGCTGCCAAAAACGCCCAGATCGGCTTGATCGATATGGAGATGCTCAGCGAATTCGCGGAACCGGGCGACATGCAGCAGTTGGAAGAGCTTCGCCAAGCCATTGAGAACTACGTCCGCGAGGAAGCTCAACGTCAAGGGTTGGAACGAGATCCCTCCAAGCAAGGTGGCTTTCGGCTAACTCCGCAAGCGTACAAGATTTTTCAAGGCAAATTGCTGGAACGGATCTTCAGCGACCTTCAACCCTCCCGCAGCGGGCGGCACGAAGGAGATGTGATTGGTGAAGGAGCAGTCGAACTGCAACGCACGAAACCTTATGAATTCGGCGACTCGGTTGCTAACCTCGATTTACCGCAAACAATTATTAACGCCCTGATTCGCCAAGGCCACGATCGACCGTTGCGGCTGCGCGGCGAAGATATGGAGGTCCATCAAACGCGCAACCATCCCAAATGCGCCACGGCGGTGCTGATGGATATGAGCGGATCGATGCGGTATGAAGGGCAATATATCAATGTCAAAAAGATGGCCCTGGCATTGCAAGGTTTGATCCAGTCCGAATACCCCGGAGACTTTCTTCGCTTCTTCGAAATGGCAACTTTTGCCAGACCTAAATCGCCCGGTGAAATCATTGAAATGATGCCCAAACCGGTCACCATCCATGACCCCTGGGTGCAGCTCAAAGTCGACATGAGCAACGACGAGATCAGTGAATACCAAATTCCCCCGCACTTCACCAACATTCAGCACGCGTTGCAACTGGCTCGGCAAAATCTGGTCAATACCGATACTCCCAACCGGCAGATCGTGCTAATCACCGACGGGCTGCCAACTGCTCACTTCGAGGGCTCCGAGCTTTACATGCTCTACCCGCCTCACCACCGGACCGAAGAAGCGACCATGCGGGAGGGCATGCTGTGTGCCCGCGAAGGGATCATGATCAATCTCTTTTTGATCCCCAGTTGGTCGCAAAGTGAGGAAGACATTCGTTTCGCCTATCGACTGGCTGAAAGTACCAAAGGGCGAGTCTTCTTCACCAGCGGCAAGGACTTGGATCGTTACGTGATCTGGGATTATCACCAAAACCGCCGCGACATCGTCGGTTAAAGGTTGCGGGGTCCCGCGATCTTCGCGGTGTCGTTGGCCCGCGAATCACGCCAATCAGCGCGAATAAACAGCCCCTTCCGATCATCAATCACTCTCTGATTTCCATTCGCGTCGATTCGCGTGATCAGCGGGCAAACTCTCACGATCGGAGCGCTCTGTGTGTTTCGCAGGAGTTGTCCGCATGGTTTTTGGATAGGCGTGCATTTGGTCGATCCACAAGCTACCCTTTAATTCCTGGTATAACAGGACTAGTACGGCTGCGATTTCCCTTAACTCATTTGCTGCACACTGTTTCGTCATGATTTTCTCCAAGCGATTTTGGCATTGTTTACCGGTCCTACTGGCTTTCACATTTGTCGGTTGTGGTGGTTCTGCTGAAAGTCCGGATGAAACAGCGGCAACCGCGACGAGTGATGCGACCGATACCGCACCCCGCCAAAGCGAGCTCGACACGGCTGCGCAGCCCCCGACCGACGAACCTGTCCTGCTGGAGCCACAGATCATCGAGCTGAATGCGGACCAGTTGCTGGAGATGCGGTTGCCAGCGACGGAAACGGCCGAAGGTTGGGTGCGGTTGTTTGACGGTTCGACGTTGTACGGCTGGAACATGGCTGGCACCGCAAATTGGACAATCAAGGACCAAGCGTTATCGGTCGACACTGGCGAGGTCAGTCTGCTGTGCACATCGATCCCCTGGTTGGACTTCGAATTCAAAGTGGAATTTCGCGCGGCTGCGGAAACAAACAGCGGCATTTTTTTCCGCAGCCCGCTGATGCCGATGGATCCGGAGATTGATTGTTATGAATTGAATATTGCACCCCCGGACAATGCGTTTCCAACCGGCAGCCTGGTCAAGCGGCAAAAGGTGGAGTCGGAAACTTTGGGGGAATTTGATCCCGCAGTTTGGCACACTTATTTCGTGCGGATCGTCGGTGATCAAGTCACCGTCAAGCTGGACGACAAAGAGCTGTACACCTACACCGATCCGGCTCCGCTGGGTGCTGGCCGCATCGGTCTGCAACACAACAGCGGACGCGTGGAATTTCGCAACGTGGTCGCCCGCCCGCTTGGCATGCGGTCGCTGTTGCCTGACGATCTGCAGCCAGGAGCGGAGGAGATTGCCGGTTGGAAGCGCTACCCGGAGATGGCCGGCAAGTTTGAGATTACGCCAGCCGGAGCACTCCGCGCGGTGGGTGGTAAAAATCAATTAGAGACGGCCGAGCAATTTGCTGACTTTGCTTTATTGGTGGAAGCCAAGACAGCTGGTGAGGGGCAGAACTCGGGCATCTTTTTTCGCTGCATTCCCGGCGAAGAAATGAACGGTTACGAATGCCAAATCAACAACGACATGATCGACGGCAATCCGCTGCTGCCAGCCGACTGCGGCACCGGCGGTATTTTCCGGCGACAAGACGCTCGCCTAATTGCGGCTGACCAGGACGAGTGGTTTCGCCTGTTGTTGGTCGTGCATGGTGCCGAGATGGTCGCTTGGGTAAACGGCATTCAGGTTAGCGAATGGACGGACACTCGGGAGCCCGATCCGAACCCGCGCCGTGGTCAACGTTTGGACGCGGGCACACTCATTCTGCAAGCCCATGATCCGGGGACCGACGTACTTTTCCGCTCCATCAAGGTGCTGCCGTACGAGCGTTAGAGGGTTACCGCGGAAACTATGCCCTAGTAGTAAGGCGAATACGCTAAACTCATCAGGGTTTATTCCGCGGCTATGGGGCAATGTTTGCATTGGATGATCATTATACTGGGCTCTAGGATGTCGGAGCGAGGCACCTTCCGCGATCACCGTGAGGCAACCCCGCTAACGTCCGAGTTCAGAAACCGTGCAAGGTACCTCATTCCACCCCGCGTCTCCTGTTTCTTATTTGTCCTGTTTGCTTCTTGATCCACCACCTACGATTACACCGCGGACTGCCTCGTATGTTTGCTTTACATTGCTTTCGCTTGCGCTGTTTCCTACTGTTGGTTGGCTTCCTGGCAGCATCAACCATCCAGACCAGTTGGGCACAAGAGCAACCTATTGCCGACCGGTTTACCATCCCTACCAGCGATGATGGTTTGCCGGGTGCCGGCCCGATTCGCCGTTATGACTGGTTTCAAAATCTATGGCAGACCAAACGGTCCGCTTGGGCAACTCGCGTTGCGCAAGACCAGCAAGCGGTCGTCTTTCTCGGCGACTCAATCACCCAAGGCTGGGGAGACAACTTTGGTGGCCAATTCGCCCGCATGAAGTGCGCAAACCGCGGTATCAGCGGCGACACCACCCGTGGCATGTTGTTCCGCCTCGAGGAAGATGTGCTGGCGCTCAATCCCAGCTGCGTGGTGATGCTAATGGGAACCAACGACCTGGAAGAAGCGGCCACTCCGGAAACGATCGCTGGCAACTTTCAATTAATCCTGGCAGCCATCAAGGCTCACAACCCGCGACTGCCAATCGTGGTTTGCGAGGTCTTTCCAAGTTCGGCGAGCAAAAGGCGCCCGGCCGATAAAATCAAACAACTCAACCAACTTTATTGGCAGGCCGTCAAAGGAGATTCCCAAGTCACTTTCCTGGAAACCTGGAAGCTGTTCGCGGACGAAAGTGGCGATGCCAAAGCGAGCGAATTTCCCGATTCACTGCATCCGAACGAAGCTGGGTACGATAAGTGGGCGGGAGCGTTGCGGCCGATCTTTGCAACTCTAGGCTTTCGCGAAACGAGCCCTGATGATTTCGAATTGGAAACCGACTTTACCAGCCTTTTCAATGGCACAGACCTTACGGGTTGGTGCTATTTGCCAACCCCGGCTGACCAGCGTCAACTCCGCACCCGCATCCACAGTCGCACACCCAACGAGCCGGCGTGGCCCTTGGTGGAAGAACTCGTCGACTTCGCTGGGCAAACCCAGTCCCATGACGGACGTTACCGCGCTATTCATGATCGCCTAGTTGTGACAACTCCGGCGACTGGCAGAGCGATTCAGACTTTATCAACACGCCAAGAATTCCCTGGTGACTTTACTTTGAAATTAGAATTTCGCGCCACGCCAAATGCTGACAGCGGCATATTCTTACGAGGCCGACAATTGCAATGCCGCGATTATCCGCTGGCCGGTCCCTACACGGAGCTAAAAAACTACCGCACGGGAGACTGGAACGAGTTGGTGGTGGTCGTAACCAACAACGTGGCCCACTGCACTTGCAACGGAGAAGTCTTAGAAGCGGCGTTTGAATTGCCGGAATCAGGCCCGATCGGGCTGGAAGGCGATCGCGGGCAAATCGAATATCGCCGGATTCGCATTCTGGCAAGCAGCTAACTCATGCGACTGGCAACCTGACGCTTGAGCGAATCAAGTTCAGCTTGCAGCTCTTCAATACTCTTCGCGGATAACTCTGCCGCAGACGACTGAGGCACACCCAGAATCGACTGCAATGCCCATACACCACTGGCTAATCCACCAGCTAACCCTCGGGCCTCTCCCCGGGCCTCTCCTCGGGCTTCTCCCCGGGCCTCTCCTTGCTTTAGCAATTGATCGGCGACAGAACCCGGCTCCGGCTGAACGGGCCAGAATTCACCGATCATTGCATCCAATTGGCGTTCACCAAGCGTCGGGTTCACTGACATCACATAGGTCCTTATCGTATCCAGTAAATTCTCGACTTGCTCGACCGGAATCACTTGCGACACCGACTCGAAGAGTGCCACCAAAGCTGCTTCCAACCGAGCATCTCTGCCGTATTTTAACAGCGTCAAGGCAATTTGCAAAATTGGCTCGCCCACCATCACTGTGTCGCTCATCCGGCTAATATCCATAATCGCCAACTCCAGACTCGGCACGTACTGTTTCCAATTCTCAGGAACTGGGATCAATTGGCCCAGACTGCGAGGTGCACGCCAAGGACTGACTCCGTTGTAAATGACCCAAGGAATCACCGGCACTAACGGCTGGCGATTGTCCAGCATGTTCTCCCAGATCCGCAAAATATAGCCCAGCATCTGGATCAGCGTGTGCGGCTCATCCGTGCTCTTGTGGTCGACCAAGACGAAGATGTAAACATGGCTGGAATGCAAACCCAAGCTGCTGACAATCTGCTCGGTTAACTGCACCGAAAACAATCGATCGACGAAGCGACGACGCAAATTGCGGTCAATGAAGCTGGTGTCGACCGGTTGCAAAGTCTCCATCTGTAGGTGTTCAGCGATTTCGCCTGGCAGATGGCGGGTAAGCAGGTCGCGAGCAGCATCGATCTGCTGCAATGTCTGATTGATCAGCCGATCATGGGGCGACTGCAAGCGCTCTTCCGCTTGATCGCTGCCAGAGTCATCAACCGCATCAGCCGCATTCCTGGGGGTCGTCATTTGGCGCTCGCCACAACAGGTTGCCGGTATCCATCGCACCCCATGATCTTGAGCTATGTGCGAACCGGGTGCAACGTGCGTGTGGATAACGCTCAAGGCGCTCCGGCGGTCTCTTCGTAGATCGGCAAGTGGCGATAATAGACTTCGAGGCTGAGCAGATTCATCGAAGTCACGTAAATTCGCCCCGCATAGCGGGCCCAGCGATCGGCAACCGGGGCGACTGGGTCCCAGCTACCCGCATTGGGGCCTTCCTTTTCTTGACTGCTCACCAAAATCGGATTCAGCTTCGCGTTCCACTGTTCCCAGTGCTCTCCGCCCATGTGAAACATCACTTGCGTGGCGTAGTACCAATAATACGTATCGCGTTGGGCATCACGCCGTGAGCCGATCGCTGGTGGCGACTCGGCCAGATAGTCGGCACCGCGTTGCATCTCGGTGCGGGATCGTTCCCAGCCGAGGTAGAGTCGAGCCAGCAGGCCCACGGCGGTCATCGTGTGGGTTACATTCCAGCCGTGACGCTGTTCATCGGTATCAGGAGCGAGCGGATTGTAGCGATAGCGGGCAGCTTGGGTGGTTCCTTCTTGGGCCAGATTGACCCACTTTTCGATTCCCCGATACGAGCGTTCCGGCACTTTCAAGCCGGCGAGTTCACCACTTTTCAAGGCCATCATCATCCAGCCGGTAACGCTGGTATCGCTGCTTACCCGCGGCTCGTATCGCCAACCACCACCGCGGGGATCTTGGCTGTAAGCGATGAAGTTAATCGCCGCCTGGGCCGGCTGTCTTAGCTCGGGGTCACGCGTCATCCCGTAGGCTTCGCAAAGCGCCAGGGAAGCAATGCCATGGCTGTAGAGCCAAGCGTTACGATCGGAGAGTTTATTTTCGCGTTGGTAAAGGTCACCGTTGGTGCGTTGAATACGCACTAGAAATTCGATTCCCCGAGCCACGGTGTCAGCGTATTGATGCTGCTTGTGCGTATAACCGGCTCCTTGAAAGGCGAGCAGACACAGGCCAGTCGCGGCCGTGTCGCTTTGCATCAACACCTCTTCGCCGTGCCCCTGCAAGGACCAACTGCCGTCTCGGTTTTGTCGCTCGGCCAAATAGGCCAAACCGCGTTCGATCGCTTCTTCGGTTTGCGGACCGACCATCCCGGCCGGAGTGGGCGCGGCGGCGCCGCTGGTTCTTAACGAACGGCGGTCGAAAGGCCGTAAGCCGGCCACCTCACTGCCGGCCGGTGCCACCGGACCTCCCAAATCACGCCGCTTGCGAGGCCGCGAACCGAAATCAACCGAGGCGATCTGGGGTACCGAATCCATCAGCGGAAAGCCGATACGACGCGCTGGATCGGAGGATAAGCCACCGGTCCCCAGCGGCACATCGAGCGCCACGCTGGGAGCGTTCCGGGCCGCCGGCAACGCGCCAGCGTCGACACCCGACGTCGAGCGCGCAGCAACCTCCGCCGCGAAGTCAGCCGGCAAGCGATCCCGATTCGCCGTCGTCGCTGGACCATTCTCATCTCCTTGACCGCCCTGGTTCGTGCCCAGTTGCGGAACCTTCACGGTCGGTCCCCCCAAGACTCCCGGAGCAACCCGGTCGAGCCCCGCGACTTGACGTCGCTGCGGAGTCGATAAAGCCTCACCCCCAGCACTCACGTTAGGCAAACCCGATTGCGGCTGAGCCGCTCGCGCCAACGGGACCGCCGCCGAGACAGGCTCAAACAGATCGTTACTGGGAGCACCACTGCCCAGTGTCGCTGCCGGTTGCAAATTGGCTCCCGCCGAGTTGTTGGTGGGTTCGATCGCAGCGGTCCGCTCGCTGAACGTTCGCCACGCATCGGGCGACTCGCGCGCGATATTGAGCGTGGGTGTCGCCGGTGTAGCACCCGCGGGTGAATTCCTGACCTCACGGCGTCGCGGCGGCTGGACCTGGCTCGCGTCAGCCAAGACACCCAGCCTGGGAAGTTCGCGTTGACGCGGCGCGGGTACATTGGGAACTCGAGATGTCACTTCCGGACTCAACTGAGGTAACTCAGTGGGCGAAGGCCGTGCCAACAAAGCCAACGACGCACCCGAGGTGGAACTCGCTTGAGGTGTTTGGCGAGCGGTCGAACGTTCGAGCGCCGCGGCGGAGGCTGTGGCAGCCGCGGACAGTTCGGGAACGTCCACCGGTGTGATCGGCTGCGGTTCGAGCGGCGGGGAAATCATCCGCCTCGACAACTCCGCCGCACTCTCCGCCGGCATCGGCGGTGCCGTCTCGGTGAACTTTCGAGGAGTCAACGCTGGACGATCTTGAGACTCCAATCGCGGCTCGTCACGCGGCATCTCCAAACGCGTATCGACCGCTTCGATTGGCGGTAGCGAACGATCTGGATCTAACAACTTACGAGCGGTCGTTTTGGCATCCACGGGACGCGACCAATCAGGTTGCTGCTGAGGCCGATCGCTGCGAGTAAACAGATAATCGGGTACCGTCTTGCGGAGCGGAGCACGAATCGGCTGGACACCGGACGTTGGTTGTGGCCAAAAGGGAGCCAAGATCATCCAGTTGAAGGCGGCCAGCAACAGCAGCAAATGGATCCCGATGCTGAGCAAAAAACCCAATTGCAACGACCGCCGCACAAACCGCGAGGCAATGTTGCGAAGTAGCAACGATAGGCCGACCACGCCGAACGGGACCAGCACCGCATAGGTCAACGGGTTGTACAAAATTCTCGGATCGGCGGCATCGAGACGCGTGACCACGGTGTAAATCACCAACCCGCCGAGCGCCGCTAGGGAAATATCGAGCGGCCACATCAACTCCAACGAGGCATCATTGGAATCCGAGTCCAGTTCGCCCAGCGGTTCGTGTAACGGGCTCAGATGTTCGACCATGTTCCCTTAACCGTCGGGTCCCTCCTTGGTGGTCGTCGTGTATTCGGACACGCCGGTGCGATTGCACATGTCCATCACCGAGACAACCGGCTGAAACGGCACGCCCGCGTCGGCGCGAATTACCACCATCTGATTGGTTGGATTGCTGGCCACCGCGCGTCGCAATGTCTCCTCCAGCTCTGCGGGCGAAAGCGCTTTACCATTGACGTAAAAACCGCCCTCGCGATCAATATCGACCATCACCTCACGGGGTCGCTGCGTCATCGGCGTCGCGCTGGTCGCGATCGGCAACTCAATCGGCAAACGCCGTTCCTCTTCATCAAACCGACTGGTGACCAAAAAGAAAATTAGCAATAAAAACACCACGTCGATCAGCGGTGTCAGGCTGAGCGTGCCGGCAGCCGACGAGCGCTTAATTTGAACCGTCATCGCTTCCTCGCAGTCGGCGTCACCGACCTGGTCGCTTCGCTCGAGCTAACACCACTATGCCCAACACCACCATGCCCAACACCTTCATTACCGCGAGCCAACGGCGGAGGGACCGGCGGCAGGGCGGCTCCGTTGCGAGCCGGTTGCAAACGGGCCAGCGAGTCCATTTTGACACGGCCCACGTAATGCTCCAAAGCGGGGGCGAGCGAGAGGGCTAATTTCTCAATGCGGTGGAAAATCTTCGTCAAACGATTCTCCAAGTACTGCGCCAAGATTGCCGCGGGAATGGCCACAGCCAACCCGGCCAGCGTGGTCACCAAAGCGGTGTAGATGCCCTCGGAAAGTTGCTCGCTACGGCTCCGCTCGGCGGTCAACGAAGCGGAATTATGAAACGCCACGATCATGCCCCAAACCGTTCCCAGCAGCCCCATCAACGGTGTCGCGGCGGCGGCCAAGTTCAACCAACGGATTGGCCCCGCGTGCCCGTCCGCTTCGCGCTGTGCCGTCTCCATCCCAGCTTGTTCAATCTCAGCCAGCGGCCGACCGGTCCGCATCAACATCGCGGTGAGCACGTTGGCGGCCGCCGAGGGTTGCGCGCGACACACTTGCATCGCAGCTTCCGCATCCAGTTCACCTTGGCCATCATCGATTAACTTTCGCAACTGCCGCAACAAGCGTCTGGGCAACATGCGACCGCTGCGAAAACTGACGATTCGCTCAACCGCCAAAGTCACCACCAACAGACTCATCAAGCCAATCGGCCACATGAACTTGCCCCCCTGCCCGATCAGAGTGATCAGGTCGATCCCGGTGGGCTGATCGATCGCCGCCTCTGCCGCCTCCGGTTCCGGATTGGCCAAGGCCTGCAAGCGGGCATCCTCATCATCGGCTGAAAGTGATGAATCCCCAGTCACCGCGCCGTCTGCTCCCAGCGGATTTTGAGCCAACGGATTTTGAGCGGAAGCGTTGCCAACGTTGACGACGTGCGCGGTGCAGACGCAGATGAGTAGGACGGCCAGCAGCCAAGTCCATTTCACAGTTAAAAGATTACTCATGCATAGAATCGCTTAGGATTGCTTACAGCCGTTTGAGAACATCAATGCGCTCCCGCGCCCTGGCCGCCAATGCGTGCTGGGAGTGGGTTTCGATAACATATCCATAATACTTGACTGCCAACTCAATCGCTTGCCGACGTTGTTCGCCGTTGTTGCGTTGAACCAACAATTCAGCACACCGTCCCGCCTCAAAGCCACTCTTGGCTTGCCAGTCTCGGATTGGCTCGGCGGCCTGCTCGGCACCAAACCCGTACATCACCTTTTTGAACTCATTGATCGCTTTATCGAGTTCATTCTTTTCGAAGAGGATCTCTCCCAACATAAATCGTGCCCGCGCGGCCGATTCGTTGCGATTATTATTCGCCGCTTGGATGAAAAACTTGACAGCTTCGTCGGTTTTCTTCAGTTGTTGGAAGGCGAAACCGGTTTCGTAATAGACTTGGGGCAGATAATCCGAGGCGGGGTAGCGATTTCGCATCTGATCGTACCACTGCAACGCCTCGTCAAACCGTTTCAATTGGCCGGCGCTTTGCCCACCATGCAAAAAGACTAACTCGCGGACTCGTTTCTCAGCGTCATCCGCAAAGCGACGGTTCTCGCCGTCGACCGTGATGATTTGCTGGCGAGCTTGTTCGTATGCGGTCAAAGCGGCTTGATAGTCGGCTTTGGCAAAGTGGCTCTCTCCGATCATCATCAGCGCGTCGATGTGCAGATTGCCCTCTGGACAGCGACTGGCTTGCTCCTGGAATGTGGCGGCCGCTTGATCATGCTGAGTTTGTTGAAAGTAAGTCCAACCGAGTCGATAGAGTGACTTTTCCAGCAGTGCTTTATCCTCGGTCTGTTGACTAACCCGCAGGTACGCCCGTTCCGCTGCTGCCCAATCTCGCTCGGCATAAGCGGCTTGACCAACGTAGTAACTAGCTTCACTCGCGTGCCGCGATTCGGGAAAACGCTTTACCAGTTGCTCATAAGCTGCGATCGCCGCTTCGTTTTCACTTAACTCGCGCTGCACCGCAGCCAATTCATACAGCACATCATCCAGGGCTGGATAAGCGGGCACGTCAGCCACGATTCTCCGCAAATTTTGCACCGCCTCTCGCGGCCGCGATTGCTGGCGATCGATCAAAGCCAATTCATACAGCCCATGACCCAAGTTGTCACCGCTCGGCTGCATCTCTAAAAAGGCTTGGAAATCAGCAGTCGCGGCAGGCAGCGCAGCGAGTCGACGGTGGCACATGCCGCGCGCCAAGATGCATTCGGCCCGCAACGGGTGTTGATCAAATTGATCGATAAAATCACTCAGCGGTGCGATTGCTTCCTGATGTCGCTGTTCTTGCAACAAAGACCACCCCTTGCCGTAGAGCGCGTATGGCCGCAACACGGGATCGGCTTGTGGGCTCAGCAATTGATCGTACAACTCGATCGCGCGTTCAATCTGCCCCGCATCGGCTGCGTTTTGGGCCAACCGATAGCGAGCTTGGTCGGCTATCGGCGAGCCGGAAAACTCGGCGATAATGCGTTGCCAAGTTTGCGTAGCCGCTGGCAAATCATCGTTGGCCACTTGAGCCGCCGCCATGCGGAACATCATCTCATCACTTCGTGGCCCTTGGGGATTGTCTTTCAGCCCCCGTTGATAAGCCTTGATCGCCTGATCGGGTCGCCCGGCAGCCACGTGACTGTTGCCGATAAGAAAAAATGCTTCCGGCCAATTTGCTTTTGGCAACGTGGGCAGCGATTTCTCCAGCAGACCAATCGCGCCATCATATTTTTTTGCGGCGAAATTGGCCGTCGCGGCCCGCAATGTCCAAAGTGGCAATTGGGGATTGTCAGCAGCGGCGGCAGCCAGCAGCCGATCATAGGCCGAAATCGCCTCAGCTGGTTGACCCGACTGCAAATAGGCCTCCGCCTGCAAATAACTAATGTCAGCAACCAAAGGACTGTCGGCATAACGCGCGGCAAAATTATCCGTCAGCTCGAGCACCCTGGCAGGCTGTCCCAGTTGCAACGCCGTAAACGCCGCGTTGTACAAAATCCGTGGCAGCAAAGGATCATTGGCGGCCCGTTTGATCAACGCTTCGAACTCGGTGAGCGCGGCCGCTTGTTCGCCCTCCAGCAGCGATCGAGCCTCAGCCGCATCGAGCTGTAAAGCCAACGCGTAAGGGCCATCGACTCCTTTGGCAATTTGATCGCGAGCGAATTTATTCGCCTCGGCCGCTTGGCCCTTGCCCAAAGCGATCACGGCCAACCAGTGAGCCGCTTCGGTGGCCGTCGCGCGATCGGCTTGCGCGTCTAAAACGGTTCGAAACTTAGCAGCCGCGGCGACCAAATTGCCCGCCCGAAAAAGACTTTGCGCGGCCGCCATGTTCGCCGATGCGGCCCATGGTGAAGCGGGGAATTCTGCCACCAAACGCTCGTACAACGCGGCCGCTTCCTCTCCCCGGCCAAGCTGGGCTAACACGAAAGCGCGGCGGGAAATGGCCAACGGCAAATCTTCCGACTCCCCCTCTGCGATTACTTCCGCCAACAACCGCTCGGCTTCGGCATAATCTTTCTCCAGCACCAATACTTCGGCCAGTCGCAACCGCACCGTACCAACGAGACGATCCTCAGTGTGCTGGCTAAGTAGACCACGATAAACCCCAATCGCTCGGTCGTACCGTTTCAGCTCTTCCAACGCGACCCCTTTGGAATACATAGCGTCGGCTCGCAGCGACGACTTTTGCCCAGCGGGACTCTTCAGCATCGCGTCATAAGCGGCCACAGCCTGTTCCGATTGGCCCAAACCGTAAAGCGACTCGCCTTGATAAAACAGCGCCCGGTCAGCCAACGGAGTTTTGGGGAATTCCTTCAGCAGCGTTTGAAAAGCGGCCACGGCGCGGCGAAGATTGGCGGCGTCGGGAACTTCGCCGGCGTTCCCCAACGCGTACAGGCACCAACCCAAATTGCTGAGGCTCTCTTCCCGCAGCTCGTGCTTTTTATTCCTCAGAGCTTGCTCAAAAGCCTCCGCAGCTCGCCCGTAGTTGGGCTCTGCCAACTGCATCTGACAGACCCCCAAGTAGTGGGCTGCCTGGGAAGCCAGCGGCTCGTTGGGAAATTCCTTGAGAAACTTTTCCCACTGTTCGCTGGCTAGAGCTAATTCTCCATTATTTTGAAAATTAGCCGCATCGGCGTAGACAGCCAGGGCTTGCTGATTGCCGCCACTCCCTCGCTGAGCCGCCTGATCGCCGGTTCGACCACCGCCGCCGGCCGCCTGGCCCCAAGCTGACCCCAACCAATTGCCGGGAATTGCCAGCCCCAACGAGACCACCATCAACAGGCTGGCCAGCCGCTTGCCGCAAATTATTTCAGGCACTTTACGATCATTCCCGAGTTTACGGAAAGCGATAAACTGATGTTGAGCATGCGAACACATCACGGTAATCCATCCATTATTTCTTGGGCGGCTCACTTGCGGACCAATTTCGAGTAGGCTCTTTCCCGGTAGCAATTAGTTTACCGGGCCCCCGCCACAGCCGAAAGCCAAATGCTGGGCTCATAACTGGCGTGATTTCCTACCCCTTTTACCTATCTCTTCTCTTGTGAAAACATCACTAGTCACCGGCGGTGCCGGATTCATCGGATCGTGCCTCACCGAACGGTTGCTCGAACGGGGAGATCATGTATTGGTTGTCGACGATCTTTCCACCGGAAGGTCGGACAATTTGCGAAATGTTCGCCAGCATCCACGTTTTGAGTTCATCGAAGGGTCGATTGCCGACGCCGAATTGTCGGCCCGCTTGGTCGATCGAGCCGATGAGGTGTATCACTTGGCAGCCGCCGTGGGTGTCGCCCTGATCGCCGCCCAACCGATTCAAACCATCGAACGTAACATTTATCCTACGCAATTGATCCTCGATCGGCTGGGGGCGCGGCAGCGGGCGGGCGATTCGGTGCGTTGTTTTATTGCCAGCACGAGTGAGGTTTACGGTAAAAATCCCAAATCGGTTTGGCAAGAAGAAGACGACTTGGTCTTCGGGTCGACAACGAAGTGTCGCTGGAGTTACGGAGCCAGCAAAGCGATTGATGAATTCTTGGCGTTAGCTTTTCATCGCCAGTACCAGTTACCAGTGGTGATTGGACGGTTTTTCAATGTCGTGGGCCCCCGGCAAACGGGCGCTTACGGGATGGTTTTGCCCCGTTTTATCGAAGCCGCCCTGCAAGGCAATCCGCTGGTGGTGCATGACGACGGCCAGCAGGTCCGCTGTTTTGCCCACGTCAATGATGTGGTCGGCGCCGTTGTCGCACTAATGGAAAAGCCAACCGCCCAGGGCAAGGTTTACAACATCGGCAGCGATCAGCCCGTTTCGATCCTGGAATTGGCCGAATTAGTGCGGGAACGAGTCAATCCGGCGGCCGAAGTCCAATTTCAGACGTACGCGGACGCCTACGATGCTTCGTTCGAAGATATTCGCCGTCGCGTCCCCGATCTGACGCGAATCCGCGAGACCATCGGTTACGCGCCGACTTATGACCTGCCAGCGATCATCGACTCGGTCGCCGAGGCCAAACGTGCGGGCTAGCCATGCCTTCACCAAAGTGGTGGACGGCCTCAGAGAGGGCGTTGTCACTCTTCTATGCTATTCGTGCTGATCCCCAGGTTAATCATTTTGGAGATTCTGATTGGACGATACGTTGCCACCATGGCTCAATGAACGCTTGCGTTGGGAGCGTCCTCCGGGCTCATCCCAGCTCAGCGGTCCCTATGTGCTGTATTGGATGCACAATGCGTTGCGAGCTCATGAAAATCCAGCGTTGGATGTGGCAATATGTCTGTCGCGTCAACATCAGATTCCGTTGCTTGTGTACCAAGGGCTGTGTGAGAAATACCCCTACGCGTCGGACCGACATCACGCCTTTATCTTGCAGGGCGCACGTTGCGTGCAGCGACAATTGGCAGCCCGAGGCATCCGTTACGTTTTCCATCTGCAGCATCGTGGCGACCGCGGCCCGTATTTAAAACAGCTGGTTCGCGAAGCCGCTTTGGTGGTCACCGAGGATGTGCCGGTGGAGCCACTGGTGGGCTGGCTGGAACGCCTTTCGAGCACCACTGAGACGCCCCTGCTGACGGTCGACACCAGTTGCGTGGTGCCCCTGCCGCTGCTCGCCAAAGCCTACACGCGGGCCTTTGAATTTCGCCGCGCGACTGAACAAGAATACGCTCGGCGGTTGCCGCTGGAGTGGACCGAGCAACCGGTCGATTGCCCGCAGTACGACGGCCCCCTGCCCATGCAGCCGCTCGATCTGCAAGACGTTGATTTGGCCAAGTTAATCGGCCAGTGTGACATCGATCACGGCATCGCCCCGGTGATCGACACCCCCGGTGGCACGCGCGCCGGCTATCGACGCTGGGAAACATTCAAAGCGGAAGGGCTGCGGTACTACGCGCGGCGGCGAAACGACGCGGCCAGCCAACCATCGAGCCGGCTGAGTGCTTACTTGCATTACGGCATGGTCAGCCCGCTGCGAATCGCTCGCGAAGCCCAACTGTTGAGCGAGCAGGATCAGGCTAATTCAGCCGGTGCTAAGAAATACCTCGACGAACTATTAATTTGGCGTGAATTAGCACACAGCTTTTGCTACCACCACCGGCACGAGCTGGACAGTTTTGACGCTCTACCCAAGTGGGCGCAGACCTCGCTCGAAGAACATGCGACCGACCATCGCGAAGTCGATTACAGCTGGGAGCGGCTCAGTCGTGGACACAGCGACCACCCGCTCTGGGATGCTTGCCAACGCAGTCTGATCAAACATGGTGAACTGCACAACAACGTGCGGATGACATGGGGAAAAGCGTTCTTGCCTTGGGTGCGTTCCCCACATCGCGCGTTGAGCATGATGATTGACCTGAATCATCGTTACGCGCTCGACGGCCGCGGTGCTTGCAGTTACGGCGGTCTGCTGTGGTGTTTGGGTCAGTTCGATCGCCCCTTCTCACCACCGCAAGAAATTTTTGGCACGATTCGGCCCCGCCCGCTCGACGAACATGCCAAACGATTGGACCTCAAGCGGTTCGTCAAATTGGTCGACCGACCGATCACTAGTTTTCCGGCCAAAGTGGCCGTGATCGGCGCTGGAGTGGGCGGTTTGGTGGCGGCCCGGACTTTAACCGACCATGGTCTCGACGTTACCGTGTTCGACAAATCACGTGGTGTCGGTGGGCGGTTAGCGACGCGGCGAGCTCCTTCGGGGGTCTTCTTCGATCACGGAGCACAATACTTTACGGTCCGCGACGGTCGTTTCGCCCGCTATGTCTCCTCCTGGCTGGAGCGAGGACTCGTGCAAGCTTGGGACGGACGCATCGTCGAGATTCGCAATGGCCAAGTCGGTGCGGATAAAAGCGAACCGATCCGCTACGTGGGCGCGCCGGCGATGAATTCGATCGCCCAGCACTTGGCGGCCGACATCAAGCTGCAACGGGAAACGCGGGTGGCCACTGTTCAAGGGCAACCAGGCGCTTGGCAATTGGTGGCCGATGATGGCCGCGAGCTGGGCACCTATGATTATGTGTTGCTGAACTGCCCTCCCCGGCAGACACTCGACCTGCTGCCACCCGGGACGATGCTAGCCGAGCAAATATCCAGCGTGGAGATGGATCCCTGTTGGGCCGTGTTGGTGGAACTGGAAAGTCCCTTGGAACTCGATTTCGACGCCGCTTTCGTGCACGACAGCCCGCTGGCTTGGATCGCTCGCGACAGTTCCAAGCCGGGACGTCCAGCGGGGATCAGTTGGGTGATGCACGCCTCGGGAACGTGGAGCCGCAATCATCTGGAGGAAGAGTCCGATGAAGTGTTGGCGAAACTGTTGGACGCTTTTTCCGACGCCACGGGCGAGATGATTGGCGCTCCCATCACCCTGGCCGCGCATCGCTGGCGATACGCCAAACCGACCCGCCCGCTTGAGCAACCATGTGTTTGGGACGCCCCGCACCAACTGGGCGTCTGCGGCGATTGGTGCGGTGGGCCGAGACTCGAAGGAGCGTTCCTCAGCGGTCAAGCTTTGGCGGGCGCCTTGCTGCGGCATTTAACAATCGACCGCAGCGTTAAATCATTGTAAAACGATTGTCCTCAATCGCTCGCAAACAATGTAGAGCGATTGTCCCCAATCGCTTGCAGCAATACAAACAGCTGGGACAGCAGTTCTACAATACAAACAGCTGGGACAGCAGTTCTACAATACAAACAGCTGGGACAGCAGTTCTACAATACAAACAGCTGGGACAGCAGTTCTACAATACAAACAGCTGGGACAGCAGTTCTACAATACAAACAGCTGGGACAGCGGTTCTACAATACAAACAGCTGGGACAGCGGTTCTACAATTCCTACACCGGCGGCTCTTTATAGTCGATCGGGTCTTGCTCAAAAGCACCTTGTTGCGTGTCCATCAAAATCCGATTGACAGCGTTTAGCATCGCCAAAATCGTAGACTCGACCGTGTCGGTGCTGGCCCCCACGCCACGGTACGAGCGACCGCGATGGGAGACTTCCAAGTTCACTTCGCCGATCGCGTCGCGGCCCAAGGTGGCGCTGCGAACTCGATAGTCCTTGCAAACCACCTCCACGCCGGTCAACCGCTCGACGGCCCAAAAAGCCGCGTCGATGGGTCCATCCCCTTGCTCGGCCACCACGCTGGAAACTTCTCCGCGGTGCCGCAGGGTCAGCTTGACGCGGGGCATTCCGGTCCGCGAACTGGTCGATTCAAAATCGACCAACGACCATTCCTCCGCTACTCCTCCGCTGATTTGTTGTTGCACCAAGGCCATGATATCGCCGTCGTAGATTTCCTTTTTCTTATCAGCCAAATCTTTAAAACGTTCAAACACATCTTGCAGTTGTTCGCCCGTCAATTGATAGCCCAGCGTACGAGCTCGGTCCGCCAAAGCTGCCCGCCCGCTGTGTTTGCCTAACACCAAATCGGTCTTTGGCACACCCACGTCCGCTGGTGACATAATCTCATAAGTTGAACGTTCTTTGAGCATCCCATCTTGATGGATCCCCGCTTCGTGGGCAAAAGCATTCCGGCCCACAATCGCTTTGTTGCGCTGCACGCTAATGCCCGTCGTCTTGCTGACCAAGCGACTGGCCGGGACCAAACGCTGCGTTTGAATATTCGTTTCGCAATGATAAAAATCGGCGCGGGTGCGGAGCGCCATCACCACTTCCTCCAAAGCCGCGTTACCAGCCCGTTCTCCGATACCATTGACGGTGCATTCAATCTGCCCAGCCCCCGCCGAAACGGCTGCCAAGCTGTTTGCCACGGCCAATCCCAAGTCATCGTGACAATGGATGCTGATCACCGCGCGGTCGATGTTGGGAACTCGCTCGCGGAGCATGCGAATCCGATCATAGACTTCACCGGGTGTGGCATAGCCAACCGTATCGGGAATGTTGATCGTGGTCGCTCCCGCGGCAATCGCCGCCTCGACCACGCGACAGAGGAAATCGTGTTCGGTGCGACAGGCATCCTCGGGCGAGAACTCGACGTCGTCACAATAGTTCGCTGCCCGCTGGACGCCGGCCACCGCCCGCGCCACGATTTCGTCGGTCGACATTCGCAACTTGAACTCGCGATGAATCGCGCTGGTGGCCAAGAACACGTGGATCCGCGGTTGCGGAGCCAATTTCAAAGCCTCCCAAGCGCGATCGATATCCTTGTCGTTGCACCTGGCCAAGCCGCAGACGACCGCGCCCCGCACGTTGGCGGCAATCTTCTGCACCGCTTCAAAGTCCCCCGGCGAAGCGATCGGAAAACCAGCCTCAATGATGTCCACCCCCAGTTCCACCAACATTTGAGCGACTTCCAGCTTCTCATTCAGATTCATGCTGGCCCCGGGCGATTGCTCGCCGTCGCGGAGCGTCGTGTCAAATATCTTAATGTTTCGACTGGCTTGCGGTTCCGCGTCGGGCTGGGCCCCCTGAGTCTCGACAGACATGGTCTCGGTTACTCCTGAGAAAAATTGGCGGCGGTCATCAGCCGAGCAAAGGTACGAAAAAACCCCGACGCTCGGCAATGGACCGGGCGTCGGGGTGTTGTAATTTCGGCAGTTTTTCGAATTAGCCGCGAGCTCAAACCCCTATCGCTGGTCCACACAGGGACTAAGGCGAATAATCGGTAGGGCTAGTAGTTGCGACATGTAATTAAATTAGACAGTTAGGCTGCGAAGGTCAAGCACTCCGGCATGATTCAGGAGTCACCGAGTGCACGACCAACAAGTTATGGGCGTTGTGGAGGACGGAATTTCCGGTCACAAACACGATCCGATCCCCCGGTTTCGCCAATCCATTTTCCCAAGCTCCGCGGCTGATCTCGGCAAACAACTCGTCACCATCGTCCAATTGGCGAACGCGACAAGGTTTGATCCCCCAAAATATTGTCATCCGCCGCAGGGTCTCTTCGTTATCGCTGGCACCGATCGTGGGAATCAGCGACCTTTGATTGCTTTTGACCCAAGCGGTCCCGCCGCTGCGAGTGGCGATCACGATCATTTTGGCCTGAATCGCCTCGGCGATCGAGGTGGCTCCGAAAGCGACCGCCGATGTGACCGCGTGCACCCGTTTGATCTCACCGCGTGAAACTTGCAAAACGTTGTGCATTAACTCCCGCTCGGTGTGAATCATGATCCGGTTCATGGTGTCGACAGCCTCCACCGGATAATCGCCGATCGCCGTCTCACCACTCAACATGCAGGCATCGGCACCATCTAGAATCGCGTTCGCCACGTCGCTGGCCTCGGCTCGCGTGGGCCGACGATTGTGGTGCATCGATTCCAACATTTGCGTCGCCACGATCACCGGCTTGAGCTTCTCGCGACAGACGCGAATAATCCGCTTCTGCGCCACGGGGGTTTCGGCAACATCAATTTCAACCCCCAAATCACCGCGAGCCACCATCACGCCGTCCGCCGCATCGACGATCGCTTCCAAATCATCGAGCGCCTCGCGCTTTTCAATTTTAGCCACCACCAAAGCGTGTGATTCATAGCTAGTTAACAAATTCTTTAGCGATCGCACATCTTCCGCCGAGCGGACGAAACTCAAACTAATAAAGTCGATGCCAACCTTGGCACCCCAGATTGCGTTGTCCACGTCGCTGGGACGCATCGACGAGACGCTCAGCGCCACCCCGGGAAGATTAATCCCCTGACGACTGCGAATTTCACCACCACCGGTCACGCGGCAATGAGCCCGATCCGGGGTCACCGCGGTGACTTCGAGTGCCACCGTACCGTCGGCCAGCATCACCCGGTTGCCCACCTTCAGCTCGTCAATCAGCCGCGTGTAGGCCGACGTTAACTCGTGCGATTCCGTGGCCACATCCCCGCGGACGAACGTCAATTCCATGCCCACTTCGCAAGGCAGCGGGTCGGTCAACAGCGTCCCCAACCGCAATTTGGGCCCAGCCAGATCGAGCAACACGCCGACCTGATACCCAGTCAGCACGGCCGCTTCGCGGATCGCTGCCAAAATTCTCTCGTGAGATTCACGATTCCCATGAGCACTGTTGATGCGAAAAATGTCAGCCCCGTGCTCAATCAACGTGACCAGCTTTTCCACTGTATCACAAGCCGGTCCGACTGTGCAGACAATCTTTGTGTTGGCTTCGCCAAGGTTAGGTCGGGGCATGAGCTGGCATCAGTCGGTGGAAGGATCGGCAAAAAATTTAGCGTTTGGTATTTGATCGTTCGTTATGTTGTCAGGTGATAACGAGGGACGGCTAACATCCCACATTCATTTATCGTGTTTCCAACAACTCGGGGAACGCTGGAACCCCGCTGGCTGTTATCTTCGCTAATACCGTTAAACACGACAAGACTAGCAACGTCGCACACACTGCCACCGCGACACCCACCGCTGGGCCATTGGTTTCGCGTAATCAATTCGACTAGACTGCAGCCAGCAATCGCGTCTGATCAATGAGATGGACATCGAACCATTGCAGGAAACAACCCATGAAGCGACCGATCGAGCAAAACGAACGACGGAATTTCCTCAAGCAGTCAAGCTTGGTGGCGCTGGCCGGATCCAGCAGTCTGGCGGGTTTCCAGCAATCGGCCGCTGCCTCCCAGCAACCAGCCCAAGAGTCTTCCCAGCTAACAGAGCAACCTGCTGGGCCACGCATTGGCTCGATCGGCACCGGTAGCCGCTGGCAATCGGTCGCTCGCAGCGCCATGCAATTTGGCCAGCTCGTCGCGATTTGCGACGTCGATCAACGGCACTTGGCTGCCGCCGCGAAAGCTGTCGAGCAACAGCAAGGCCTGGCCCCCGACACCTATCAAGACCATGCCGAATTGCTGGCTCGCGACGACATCGATGTGGTCACGATCGTGACGCCCGATCACTGGCACGCGAATCTTGCCATCGCGGCCATGCGAGCCGGCAAAGATGTCTATTGTGAAAAACCTCTCACGTTGACGATTGAAGAGGGCAACCAGATCATCCGCGCGCTGGAGCAGACCGGTCGTGTCTTTCAAGTTGGCACGCAACAGCGGAGCGAATTCGGGCAACGCTTTCTGCAAGCCGTGGCGATCTGCCAAGCGGGTCGTTTGGGCAAAATTACTAAAGTGACTTGCGGCATTGGCGGAGCACCCGCCAGCGACAGCATTCCCCCGGTGGAACCTCCCCCCGAGCTGAACTGGGAGGGTTGGCAAGGCCCAGCTCCGCAGGCCGAATTTCGTTTTCAGAAACGCGATAAGGGTCGCCCGGCGACTCGCTGTCATTACGAATTTCGCTGGTGGTACGAATATAGTGGCGGCAAAATGACCGATTGGGGCGCGCACCACGTCGACATTGCCCAGTGGGCCATCGGGGCGGCAGATACGGGCCCGCTGCGAATCACTCCCAAACAAGTGACCCACCCGGTGCCGCTCGATGCCGACGGCATGCCTACCGATCCCAGTCGCTACAACACGGCAACCTCATTTACCGTCGAGTGCGAATTCCCCAGCGGCGTGATCATGGAGATTACCAGCCAAGGGCGCAACGGCATCCTGTTCGAGGGCGAGCAAGGCAAACTGTTCGTCAACCGCGGCAGCATCAGCGGTAGCGCGGTCGAAGCGCTCGCCACGCAACCGTTGCCCGCCGACGCCATCGAGTTGCTGTACCGCGGCAAACCTACCAGCCAGCACGCTCACATGGCAAACTTTTTTGCTTGCCGCGAAGCCAGGGTCCAGCCGATCAGTGACGTCTACTCGCATCACCGCGCGATGACGACTTGCCACTTGGCAAACATTGCCATGCGGTTGGGTCGTGAACTCAAATGGGACCCCGACGCGCAGACCATCGTCGATGATCAACAAGCCCAAGCGATGCAGTCGCGTCAAACTCGCGCGGGCTATGAGCTCCAAGCATAAATGGTCCCCACCGCAATGCGCTCCTCCACAGACTCGCCAACAGGCAAATCTCCAACAGGCGAATCTCCCGATTCTGCTCCTCCGGTAGCCCTGGTCACCGGCGGCTCAGCCGGTTTGGGGCTGGAGATTGCCGTGGCCTTACGGCAAGCCGGTTATCGAGTGGCGATCGTGGGCCGCGATGCGACGAAGCTAAGCACAGCGGCAGCCGCGATTAAAGCCCGTGCGGCGGGCAAGCAAGCTGTTGCTGGCGATCAAGTGTTGACTTGCCGCGCCGACTTGGCGGAAGCGGTGGAAGCGGAGCGTGCGATCGCCGAGGTGATTGCCCAGTGGCAACAATTGGACTTGATAGTCAACAACATCGGCAGCAGCGACCGGGGTTTTGTCGCCGACTTGGAGGTGGCGCGTTTGAGCGAAGTGATCGCGGCCAACGTAGTGCCAATGCTGTGCACCAGCCGCGCCGCCCTACCTCATTTAGAACAGAGTCGCGGGGTGATCATCAACATTGGTTCTTTAGCGGCAAAAGTTGGCGCGCGCTATTTGGGTGCCTATCCAGCAGCCAAACATGCCCTGGCCGGGCTGACCCAGCAAATGCGACTGGAGTGGCGCGCCCGCGGTGTGCACGTCGGCTTGATCAACCCCGGCCCGATTCGTCGCGACGACGCCGGCCAACGCTATGCCCAGCGGATTGAAGCTGCTTCACAACCGGCCGTCGGGGTGACCAATGACGCGGTAAATGGTGCGACTGAGGGTGCGGCCCAAGAACGGCAGCGATTACCACCGCAAGCCAACCTGCCGGGCGGCGGCACCAAAGTCAAAGGACTTGATCCGGCCCGGGTGGCGGCGGCGGTCGTGCGGATGGCCCGCCGCCGCAGCCCCGACATGATGCTCCCCGGCCACCTCCGACCGCTGGTCGCCATCGGCCACCTCTGGCCAGCACTGGGCGATTGGCTATTACTGAAGTTCACCAGCATCAAAAAATAAAGCCTCAGTTACAAAGACTCCAACTAGTCTGCCTCGTATCGTGAAAAGCGATCGCCCGTTAGCCGTTTGGCCGCTAGGCCGCGGTTCCCGCATTGAGACGAACTGATCGCGTGCAACCAAACGGTGGCTAGCGCCAAAACCGCTTGACTCGCCGGGACACAAACGGCGGCGGTTTTCGCTGGCCCGACGGGGAGCCAAAGTGGTGCGGGTGGTTTATGATCTACCCGGCAGCGAGTTTCGAGCTGCCTGTTGACGGGATGCAAAACTTTCAGCTTGAGATAACGCAAGATATGGCTAAGTTCAAAATCGGCGTACTGGGTTGCGGCATGATCGCGGAGCTGGGACACCTGCCGGCGATCACTCAATGTCCAGACCTGGAACTGTATGCCTTGTTTGACCTCGATTGGCAGCGGACGCTCGATCTGCAGAAACGCTTCGGGGCTCGGCACGCTTTTCCGACCGAGGAGGCTTTCTGGAAAGCTGGTTTCGATGCCGTCGTGATATGCACGCCAGCTCCGCTGCACCGTGAACATGTGCTGACGGCGGCCGAACATGGCAAACATGTCCTCTGCGAGAAACCGCTGGCTAAATCAGTCGCGGATATCGAGGTCATGCGCGATACGATGCAAGCCGCCGGCCTGTTGTTGGCGACAGGTTTTACCTATCGATTCAGTCATTCGGCGATGGAGATCCGACGCTTGGTGCGAGAGAAAGCGATCGGCGAAGTCCGAGCGCTGCGGCTCGTGTACCTCTGGAATTTGCACGGTAAATGGGAGTGGGATGATCAGGGGCGAATGATCCCGAGCAAGCTGCGCGTTGGTCGCATGCTGGAGGGTGGCCCCATGGTCGATTGCGGAGTCCATCAGATCGATTTGGCTCGCTGGTGGTTAGGTTCCGAAGTCGCCTGGCAACACGCGCTCGGTGTCTGGGTCGAAGATTTCCAAGCTCCCGATCATGTTTGCTTGCATATGGGGCATCGCTGCGGCGCCCACTCGATGATCGAAATGAGTTTTTCGTACAACGCGACCTCGCAAGAGCCCCGGTCGCATTTTCAATACGAATTAATTGGGACCGATGGAGTGCTCCGCTACAATCGCGAAGAACACTCCTTCGAACTCAGGAACTCGCATGGCACTCAGTACCTGCATTGGCACGGCGAGAAGAACTTTGCGGGCATGTATTACGAATTTGCCAAAGCGTTGGCGACTGGCACGCTGGGCGATATGCCCAGCGCGAATGACGCGTTGATGGCCACAAAGATTTCCGAGGAAGCAACGCGGCAAGCGATTCGCGATCGAGCCCGTTTCAGCAGCGACTGCCACTCGACCATGGAAAAGTCAGTTCCACAACCAGCAGAACTAACGCATGTGCCGCTCGATGCAAGCGAACATCCGGAAACCTTTTAAGCTCCGCCGAAAGACGGCGCTCATCCCCAAGCAGCTCCGTTTACCGCCTCGTCGTTCCCGACAGCATGGCTCGCCGCAAATCCTTGTCGACCGGTTTGTTGGATAGCCAGATGCCGAACAGCGCTTTTTTGAAAGCTAGCCCGGGAACATTACCTTGAACTTTGCCATTCTTAACGATGTACAACCCGTTGCTCGGTACATGGATAAAATCGTAGACATCGTTCTTGCTGACTTCGTCTTTGAGCGCGTTGACAAATTGCTCGGTCTCCTTAGCGATCACCTCGGGCTTGCCACCTGTCGACTGCACGAGGCCTTCTTGCAATGACGCCAACAGCGACGATCGGCTGACAAACCGCGAAGTAATCTGCACTCGGATAGCCATGAATTCATCGGCAGCGAGAATTGCCTCCGCGTCACCGCTTGGTCGCTGCAAGTAAAGCCCCATTTCATAAATCTGAATAAATGCCTTGGAACGTGTGCCGGCACCGTTGAGCACCAACTTTTGTCCGCTAACGGTCAGCTCCGCACCAAGCTCCGCTTTGACTTCAATCGGAGTCGCCAAGCCGAGCGCAAGGATCAGTAAGAAGTATTGGCTGCCACGCATGATTCCCTCTGCATAAAGCGAGTAAACAACAGCTACCAGAATGGGGTAGGCACCGTAGTGAATTCGTGCTTCCGTGGGAACAGCGAAATCCGCCGCTCGAAAAATGCCATTTCGCCGACAGCAGCAGGATATAATCAAGCGTCTCCGCCCTTCCCTCCTCCGACTCCCCCCAGGTTTCATGTTTCGCTTTTTTTCCTTAACGATGCTCGCCATTGGTTTGGCGATCGGCAGTTGGTCCCCCAGCACCGCGGCCGAGCCCGCCGCGGAGCGGCCCAATTTTATTCTGATGATTGCCGACGATATGGCGACCGAGGATTGCGGCCCAATGGGACACCCCCATATCCGCACCCCCAACCTCGACCGTTTGGCCGCCGCGGGCATGACCTTTGAGCAAGCATTCTTGACTTGCAGCTCTTGCAGCCCGAGTCGATCCAGCATGATCAGCTGCCGTTATCCGCATCAAACCGACGCCGAGCAATTACATCAGCCACTGCCAGCCGAGCAGATCACTTACGTCGAGCTGCTCAAAAAAGCGGGCTATCACACGGCGGCCAGTGGCAAATGGCACTTGGGGCCGGCGGCAAAACGCGGGTTTGACGCGATCGACGAAGTCTCCTCGGCCGGCTTTCAATTGCCCAGCGGCACCGCCGTGGGCAACGCCGTGATGTCCGATGCGAACAACGCCAGCGGATGTGCCGGTTGGGTCAAGACGTTGCAAAACTGTCCCGCCGATAAACCGTTTTTTTTGTGGTTGGCAGCCGTCGATCCACATCGCGATTATGCCGACGGGATCATCGCTGAACCGCACACCGCAGCCGACGCCGTAGTCCCGCCTTATTTGCCCGACACAGCTGAGGTCCGCAAAGATCTAGCCCTTTACTATGATGAAATCACGCGGCTGGATTCCTACGTGGGGGCGGTGCTTGACCAACTGCAGGCAACTGGCCGGGCGGATAACACCTATGTGATTTTCATTAGTGATAACGGTCGGCCATTTCCCCGCTGTAAGACCACCGTGCTGGACAGCGGCATCCGCACGCCACTGTTCATTCAACACCCTCAACAAATTCCTGCAGGCTCACGAACGCAGGCCCTGGTCAGCACCATCGACATCGGTGCCACGATTTTGGAGCTAGCCAATGTGCAACCGGTCGAGGCGATGCAGGGCCAATCATTTCGCCAAGTCTTATCCGACCCAGCGGCTAAGCATCGCCAGCAGATTTTTGCCGAACAAAATTGGCATGACTACGATGCCCACCAACGCGCCGTGCGAACAACACAATTCAAATACATTCGAAATTTTGCACCCGAATTAACACGCTCGCCCCCGGCCGATGCGGTCCGCAGCCCCACGTTCTTGGAAATGCGGCGGTTGCGCGATGCGGGCAAACTTGATACCTATCAAATGCAATGCTTCATCAGTCCCCAACCAGCCGAAGAACTATACGACGTAGTGGCCGATCCGCATGAATTGGTCAACTTGGCCAATGATCCCGCCCATCAGCAGACATTGACCACGCTCAGAAAAACGCTGGACGATTGGCGAGCGGAAACGTTTGATGCGGCTTACACATTTCGTTCACCCGATGAGTTCGATCGTGAAACGGGCGATCCATTAGCCAATCGCAAGCGTCCCCGTACCGGTAAGTACGATGGTTTTGTGGCGATGTTTAATGGACAAGACCTGAGTGGTTGGAAATTGATCAACTCACATCCTTCGACCTGGAGTGTTGCAGGCGAATTGTTGATCTGCAGCGGCAAGCCGATCGGCGAACTGAGAACGGAACGGATGTATCAGAATTTTGTCTTGGACTTGGAGTGGCGACACATGGTGCCCGGTGGTAACGCGGGGATTTTCGTATGGGCTGATGACATCACCGCGCCCGGGGTTCCGTTTCATCGCGGGATCGAGGTTCAAGTCTTGGAGAACGCTTATGGCAACACAAAGTCTTACACCACGCACGGAGACATTTTTCCCATTCATGGCGCCACCATGAAACCGATTAACGGACGAGGTGGTCAGCGGGCCTTTCCGCTGGAGAATCGCAGCCACCCCAGCCCCGAGTGGAACCACTATCGCATCGTTTGCAACAACGGCGAGATATCGCTCGCCGTGAATGGCAAATTTGTCACGCAAGGTCGCGCGGCTTCGCCCAGCAAAGGCTACATCTGCATCGAATCGGAAGGAGGAGTGGCCCATTACCGGAACGTGCGGATCAAGGAATTGCCCGACACGCCAGTCGATCCCTCGGCCGTGGCAATTGCAGACCGCGGCTACCGCTGTCTCTACCAGGGAATCGATTTGGCGGACTGGAAAACAATGGAGCCAAACGCCTGGCGAGCCAACGACTGGGTGCTCGATTATCGCGGAGGGAATACGGACAGCGGAGAGCCAGCAAAGCCAGCACCGCTGACAACCCTGGCCCAATTCAGCGATCTCAAGTTCGTCGTGGACGTGCGGCCGTCGGACGAATCGGGGACAATTTTAATCGCCGTCGCCGGAGTCGAACTCCGCAGTGATCGCCCGGAACTGGCTGAGGCTTTGAGCAAGCCGGGTCAGTGGAGCCGGTTGGAAGGCCGCATCGCCGACGGCAAATTGGATCTCACCGTGAATGGCACAGCGGTAATCAGCGGCCAAGCCTTGTCGCCAGGCCGAACCGCCGGACCGTTCAGCTTGGCCGCCGAGGGTCCGACTTCGTTCACCAACATTTATGTCAGCGAGTAAGGATCATGCGACGTCGGTCGAGCATGTCAGTCGAGGATGTCAATTTGCTCGACATCCTCGACAACCAACTGCTTGGCCGAATTATGCACGCTGATCACGCCCCGCACGCGAATGCTGTGGTTGAGGAACGTCTCCAAGTTGGCATTCGCGAGCGGCCCAGTGAAAGCCGATCGATTGACAACGATGGTGAAATTTCTGGGGTTGCGAAAGTTGGGCTCAGAGTTGAGCAGCAGTCGATCGCGTTCTCCCAATTCGCGACCACTCTTGACCAGCAGTTGGACAGCCACCGCCGCCCCTACCGCGGCCGCGTTGGCGGCCGCCGGATCGAGCACCCCGCTGGGCAGCGGAGTCGGCAGGGGTTGCGCTTGCAATTTGCTCAAAGGTACTCGTGACTGGATGGCGACCTCACCATCTTCGTGCCGCAATTGCAAAGCGACCAGCGGATCGGTTGCGGTCCAGTCGATTTCGATGGAACCGAAATGGTTGCCATAAGGCAGCGCTGCCACGCGCAAGCGGTTTGCTTCCACTTCACGCCAACCTTGCGTCGCCTGGTTCAGCCCGCTAGCGGTGATGTCGTAGAGGGGATAACCGACGCTGGCTGGATCGACCGAAATCTCGCCGAGGTGACGATCGCCGCTGATGATGACCACGCCGCTCGCCTGCGTTTCCCGAATCAGCTCATAAAGCCTAGCTTGCTCGCGGGGCATGTTGCCCCATTTTTCAAAGGGATGGTCGTTGCTGAGCACTTGGATGCTGCTGCCGATGATTCTTAATTCGGCCGGTTGCCGCAGTTGTTGCTCGAGCCATTTCCATTGGGCTTCGCCGAGCATCGTGGCGTCGGTCCCGTCGGCCGTGATGTATGGTCGGGCGCGAAAGCCCGGTAAAGGAGTGTCGGCTTTCGCCAGTTCGCTGCGAAAGTAGCGAGTATCCAACATGATGATCTGCACTCGCTGACCCACCGGGCCGATGGTTTGCGAATGATAGATGCCGCGTTGCGAACGGCGGGGCGAATCGGCTGGCGTGGCAAAGAAGTCATGAAACAACTCTGCCGCCACATCTTTGTGCTCCCATTCGACTCCGGCATCGTTGTTGCCATAGTCGTGATCATCCCAAGTCGCCATGATCGAAACGTCACGTCGCAAGCGGGCAAAATCAGGTAACAGGGCCAACTGCTGATAAGATTCAGTAATTCGCTCGGGGGTCGCCGGCTTCAGTTTCCCATCGACCAAATCGGCGTAGATGTTATCGCCCAGCAACAACAACAGGTCCGGGTCATAATCGGCGATGGTTCCCCAAATTGGACAGGGCTTAAACTGATTGGCACAAGAGCCAAAGGCGATTCGCTGGACGGGGCCAGTTGCTTGAGCGGGGCTATCAGCCGAGCAGGTTGCCAGTCCGATCCCGGACCAGTTGGCTGCCGAAACGAAGAGGATCAGGCAGCAGGTGGCTGCCAGTCGTTGTATTTTCAAAATCATTTAGGTTGAGTCCAAAGTTGCCAATTGAATTGTTCGCCAGATTAACGATCCATTGGCACTTTGTCTCGTGAAGATTCCGAGAAGGCCGGCATCGAGCTGGCTTAGCCGCCACGCGCCAGCGTGCGGTTCTCGGAGGCGCACGCTAGTGCTCACCGACCCCTCGCATTGGCTGCATAAGCGAACCAAGTGGTGACAAAATTCTGCAGGGGAACTCGAAAGGCAGTGGCGAAGGCTTCGTCAAAGGGGGCTCCCGATTCGAGATTTGCGAGCAACCGATTCAGTTCGCGGCTGTACGAGCGATCGAGCATTGTTTTGCCGATCCCATAACCGAGCACATCCGTTTCGGCTGGGGGCAACCGCCCGTCGATCAACTCCTTGGGTTGTTTCACCACGCGGAGGGCAGCCGGAATGGCTGCATCCCATTGTTGGATTTCGGGCAGTTCACGACCAGCCAACCTGGCTGCCACGGCTCGACCCAGCCCCTCGCGAAACCAACGGGGTCCCGAACCCCGCATCGCCAATTGGATGCTGGCTAGCGGCGAGATCAACCGGGGCGCCAATGCTTCTTTGGTTATCTCGCTGGGAGCCACCAGGGAAACGTAAGCATCGACACCATCAAAATTCCAGTGGACGCTCCACTCCGCCGGCAAATCACGCCCTTCGACCATTTTGGAAAATTCACCGTACTCGTACCGCCTGGGGAAGACGAACAGCGTAATGCGACCACGCACTTGAGCGTCACCGGAGTCCAATTTCTGACGTGGTTTTGGCAGCGTCGCCATGACCTGCTCGAGCGCTTCGCTGGCCGATTGGGCGAAGACTTCCAGTTGCTCCTCAGATTCGGTGCCAAACACCAATACATCCTTGTTCTCCACAATTGTCGGTTGATCGCGAGTCTCGGCGGAAGCTCCGAGCTTCCAATTTTCGATCGCCAGTTCACGACGCCGTGAAGCCAACTCCTGGTGCGATGCTTGTTTGGCCCAGGCCTCGACCACCATCACCGGCAACCGCTGGTCGGGACTTCCACCACTATCGAGCGAGGCCCCTTCGTCGATCCATTTGCTGATCAGCTGAATCGATTCGGTGGAGAGAGCCGGTCGCCCGCCGGCCGGCATCCGCTGGCCTTCCTGGCCGCGCAGTTTACGAACCAACAAACTGCCGTCGCCATCGCCCACGTTGATTGCCGGCCCGCTGTCGCCACCGCGCAGCAACTGGGCCAGCGAGTTCATGTTGAGTCCGCCCACAATTTGCATGGCGTCTATGTGGCAACCGCTGCAGTTCTCCACCAACAGGGGAGCGACTTGACGGACGAAGCTGACCGTCTCCGATCCCGTGGCGGCGGTGACTTGTGGAGGCCTCACATTGGGCATCGCCGCGTCGGCGGCGGGAGCTGACGAGTTGGCAGCAACCAAGTTTACCAGTGGCGCCGCGGAATTCGCTCCATCGAATTTGGCCCCCGCACTAACCCACTCTTTAAGCATGGCCAGCTCCGCAGGCGTGACCGAGCCGCCACCGCGAGGCATGTCGCCAGTTTCGATCGTTTCAATCAAGCGGCTGCCGATCGGATCGCCGGGGAAAACCACCACACCGGCCGGTGGTCCCCGCATCAGCACGGCGAACGAGGAGAGCGAAAAGCTGCCGCGGTTGCCGCGGATGTGACACTGGCCACACTTGTCGACCAACAACGGGGCAACTTGATTGACAAAACTGATCCCATCCTGTCCGGCCTGCATCCCGGCTGCCGCGGGAGGGGACGTGGTCTCCATCCCAGCCGCGTCGGTGGCGTCCGGGTCAGCCGGTGCTTGCTCGCGTGAGCGGCGCGGAGGTGCCGCGACAGGTGCCGCGTAGTCGCGCCAGGGTTCACCGAAGCGGGGGCGAGCGAAAGGCGGCAAGACGACTCCTTCGAGTTGCAGCAGCGCGTGGGCCCGTTCGATTTGCACGAGAATCGACTCGGCTTTCGTGAAAGTTTCTTCATCGGCGTCTTGCAAACCGGCTCCCGCTTTCCGCATCGCCACCAATAATTGCTTACCCGCCGTCTCAAATTTTTGTTGTTGATAAGAGAGTCCAGCCGCCCGGACCGCATCAAAGGCGGCCCGCAGCGAAGCCCGCTGGGCCGGCGTGATCTCGACCGCCGGCAACCGACTGGCAAATCCGCCCGCGAACAGAAACACAACGGCCAGCATCACCACCACCTGCAACCGGGCTGGCAGCAAATGGGCGAGTCGCGTGGAAGCCCTCTGGAAGTGGCGGCGCATGGGCGATCTCGATCGGGGACGAGCTGGGGAAAATGAAAGCAAGTCAAACATGAGTCGCGAGAACTCGATAAGAAAACGCTAAAAGGTCAGACAATGTACACTTGCAAGGTGGAAACTCTTTGGACTATTGTAGACAACCATGAACAAGTTGCTGACTTGCTACCGATTTTCGTTTAGCCGCTCCCGGATTTCCGTGGGTCGGTGAATTTCAGCTCGTCTGCTTCAATTTCACCACGATTTTCAAACCCCGGCGATCCTACGATCTCCGGGGTTTTTTTATGATCTGACCCAAACCATGTGGTTTTTTCGAAGGAAATGTAAGATATGATCGTAGTAATGGAACCGAATGCCAGCCCCGAGCAGATCACTCAGGCGGCCGAGCAAGTCAAGCAATTGGGGCTAAAAGCCAACATCATCCAGGGAACGGAGCGGACGGTGATCGCGGCGATTGGCGAAGAGCGGGACGGGATGCAGGAGCAATTAGCGGGGGGGTCGGGGGTTTCAGCCGTGATGCCCGTGATGGCACCTTACAAGCTGGCCAGCCGGGAAGTCCAACCCGACGCGACTCAGATTCGGGTGGGACAGTTTTCCGCCGGCGCGGGGAGCGTGGGCGTGATCGCTGGTCCTTGCAGCGTGGAAACGGAAGAGCAGATCCTCAGCTCGGCCCGCGCCGTCAAGGCGGCCGGAGCGACCGCGCTGCGTGGCGGCGCGTTCAAGCCGCGCACCAGCCCGTACAGCTTTCAGGGGCTGAAGGAAGCGGGATTGAAGATGTTGGCCGCCGCCCGCGAAGAAACGGGCTTGGCGATTGTCACCGAGGTGATGAGCACCGATGACCTGGAATTGGTCGCCCAGTATGCCGATGTGCTGCAGGTCGGGGCGCGGAATATGCAGAATTATCGCTTGCTCGAAGCGGTCGGCGGCTGCGATCGCCCGGTACTGCTGAAACGCGGTCCGAGCGCCATGATGGACGAATTTTTGTTGGCTGCGGAATACATTCTCAACGAAGGCAATGAGCAGGTCATGCTTTGCGAGCGGGGAATTCGCACGTTTGAAAGTCACACGCGGTTCACTCTGCCGCTGGCCTCGATCAGCTACCTGCACCGCAAAAGCCACTTGCCGGTCATCATTGACCCCAGCCACGGCACGGGACATACCTACATGGTGCCCGATTTAGCCTTGGCCGCGATCGCCGCGGGAGCCGATGGCCTAATGGTGGAGGTGCATCCGCAGCCAGAAAAGGCGATGAGCGACGGTTATCAGTCGCTGGACTTCGCCGGTTTCGAGTCAATGATGGAACGTTGCCAGCGGGTTGCCGCCGCAGTGGAAAAAAATATAGCCAGTTTTGAAGTAACGGTTTCGTAACATGAGTGCCCAGGACGAGACGCTCGATCGCTACCACGCCTTGATGCACATCAACGCGGAAGCTCAGGTTTTCCGTGTTGCGCGGGAGGTGGGGATCCTTGACCAGCTGCGTGGCGGCCAAGCGACCGCGGCCGATTTAATCGAACGCTTGCAACTGCACCCGCGGCTTGCCCACAGCCTGCTCGAGGCGTTGGTGGCGATGAAAGTGCTGGAGCGGTACGAGGAAGATTACGCCCTCGCCGCCGTGACGCGATTGCTGTGCGAGTACGACCAAGATCTGGGAGACCAGCATTGGCAGCAATTGATCGGTCGCTTGAAAACGGCCGAGGAATCGGGTGAGGCTGCGGAAAATCTCAGTGACGAATCGGCGCAACCTTATTTCGATGCCGCTACGGCGACGCAGTGGACTCACACCGGGGCTGCCAAACAGGCCGCCGAGTTGCTGGACATTGGTGGGGAACGTCAAGGCAAGCACATTTTGGACCTCGGCTGTGGTTCGGCCGTGTGGAGCGCGGCGATGGCTTTTGCCGACCCAACCACGCGGGTCACGGCGGTCGATTTGCCGCAACGGATGGCCGCCGCCCAGCGTACCGTCGCTTCGATTGCGGTCACCGAACGTTATGAAATGCTCCCCGCTGACCCGCAAACGGTCGAATTACCGGCAGATTCTTACGATATTATTTTGCTCGCTGGACGCCTGTCAGGCCACCATCCAGGAGCCGACGACCGGGTCTTTCAGCGGCTACACACCGCACTTCGCGAGGGGGGAGAGCTGGTCATCATTGACCTCTTCCAAGGCCCAGGAGAAGTTCGCGTGAACGAAGCAATTGAGGCTTTGCGGTTGGCCAGCATGACCAAATCGGGCAAAATACGCGACGCCGAGCAAATGCGGCTAACATTACTGGCCACTGGCTACAAGCACTGCCAATTCGCCTTCCTTGCCGCCAGCCGTCAAGGCTACGGATTATTGCTGGCGAGAAAAAACCTCTGAAGGTACGCGTTGACAGAAAAACCCTTTGCTTTCTAACATACGGGGCTTGGTCTCAAACCTCTCGGCGAAGAACCTTTTTAAAATCCGATATTCGCGTAGGCGGTAGCGCGGTTCTCCGCCGGTTTTGGATAGGTTCTAACTTATTATCAACTTAATCATTTCATAAAGCTTACGAAGTCATGGCTGTCCCCAAACGTAAACATTCGAACAGTCGTACCGGCAAACGTCGATCGCACGATCGCCTCAAGCCGCGACAACTTGGCTATTGCCCCAAGTGCAGCTCGCCCCACCCGACGCACACGATTTGCCCCAAGTGCGGGTATTATCAAGGTCGCACCTTGGTTGAGATGGAACAACAGTAGCCGGCAATGGATGCAGAGCGAATTGGTTTCTTGTTCCCGGGTCAAGGTGCGCAAACCCCCGGCATGGGGCGTTCGTTGTACGAGCGCCATGCGGTTGTGCGTAGTTTGTTCGATCAAGCCAATGCGGTGCTCGGGTATGACTTGAAAGCAATCTGTTTCGAGGGGCCTGAGGAGCAGCTGAACGCGACTGAATTTAGCCAACCGGCCTTGTTTGTGACCAGCATGGCAGCGGTTGCCGCGATGCGGGAAGAGCATCCGGAGTGGTTGGAGCGTGCCGAAGCGGCTGCCGGATTGAGTCTAGGCGAGTACACAGCCGTCTGCTTTGCCGGTGGGCTGAGCTTTGAAGAAGCTTTGCGGCTAGTGCAGCGACGTGGTCAAGCGATGCAAGCGGCAGCCGCGGAGGAGTCCAGCGGGATGTCGAGCGTGCTTGGCTTGAGTGTCGAGCAGGTGGAGCAGCTTTGCCAGCAGGTTCGCCGCGAGGGCGAAGTTTTACAGCCGGCAAACTTACTTTGTCCGGGGAACATTGCCGTCTCCGGACATCTTTCGGCGCTCGAACGTTTGGTTCCCGCAGCAACCGAGATGGGCGCGATGCGAGTGATTCCGCTGGCCGTGGCCGGCGCGTTCCACACGGTGTTGATGCAACCTGCTGTGGCGGCATTGCAAGAAGCGTTGCAAGCGGCGGCACCGGTGGACACGCAGATCCCGGTCTACAGCAACGTCGACGCCGCTCCGCACCGAGAAGCGGACATCGTTCAAGATTTATTGACTCGCCAGGTTGTCAATCCGGTGCGTTGGGAGGACAGTTTGCGGCAGATGGTGCGCGATGGCATCGACGGATTTTTAGAAGTCGGTACGGGGCGAGTGCTGCGAGGCACTTTGAAACGAATCGACCGCAAACTGGCAACCGAAGGTTTTGGTGATTGAATCACCGCCCGTGCTGCCCATCCCCCAAGGTTTCGCAGCCAACCACCTTTAGCGATCACCCCACCTTTAACGATCATCACTGACCTCGACACTCTACGAAATAGAAAACACCGATGCAACTGCCGATCACTGCCGATCTGAAAGGCCAAGTAGCCATTGTCACGGGTGCCTCGCAAGGTTTAGGCAAAGCGGTTGCGGAGGCTTTGGGCAGCAACGGCGCGACCGTCGTCTGTTTGGCCCGGAACGCGGAAAAATTAGCCGGCACGGTAGCTGCAATTGAAACCGCCGGCGGCGCGGCCGAAGCGATTTCCTGTGACGTGACCGACCGGGCTGCGGCGGCCGCCGCTATTGAATCGGCGCATGAAAAATATGGGCGGCTCGACATCCTCGTCAACAACGCCGGGATTACTCGCGACAAATTGTTGCGAGGGATGAGTGACGAGATGTGGGATGACGTGATCGCCACGAATTTGACTAGCTGTTTTGTCTGCTGCCGGGCGGCCGCCACGTTGATGCGCCGCGCCAAGTATGGCCGCATCATCAACATGGCTTCGATCTCGGGACTGATCGGCAATCCGGGCCAAGCCAACTACTCGGCCAGCAAAGCGGGCATGATCGGCTTGACCCGCACGCTCTCGCGAGAATTGGCCAGCCGCGGCGTCACGGTCAACGCGGTAGCCCCCGGATTCATCGAGAGCGACATGACGCGCGAACTGGGCGAGGTCGTCTTGGCCGAAGTCCGCAAACGCATTCCCGCCAACCGGGTGGGAACTCCAGAAGATGTGGCCGCCGCTGTGCTATTCCTAGCCAGCGGTGGAGCTTCCTACGTGACTGGCCAAGTATTGGTCGTCGACGGAGGCATGACGGGCTGATAGTGGAGAGTCCAACGGGTGCCGCAGCATTTTTCATCGCGGCGCGCGTATTGACGCGTTTTACACGCATCCCCTATCTTCTCGGTCAACACGTAGCTTTCCGGTCCGCGCTGTGTCGACCGGCGGCGGGGGCTCTAGAATTTTTCTAGAGATCCTGAGACGATCCAACTGAATCCTCAGAACTGAAAACTCAGAACACCTCCGAGACAGTAGTACTAACACCCGATTGGGAGAAATGATCGATGGCATCGGTCGAAGAACGCGTTGTAGACATCGTCGCTGAGCAATTGGGCGTCGACAAAGATAAGATTACCCGAGAGACCTCGTTTGTGAACGATCTCGGTGCCGACTCACTGGACACCGTGGAGTTGGTGATGGAACTGGAAGAGGAGTTCGATATTAGCATCCCTGACGACGCAGCAGAGAAGATTCAGAAAGTCGGCGAAGCCATTGACTATATCGAAAAGGAAAAAGGGGACGACGCCTGAGCGTCGTTTCTTTCCCGTCATCCGCACCAGCCGCCGAGGTTGACTGCATCCCAAGATATCAAGGTGGATGCGGCCGCGCCCGGTGGCTGTTTGTGTTGATGCCAAGCTGTATTATTGGCTGGTCGTGATGGTTGCAGGTAGTGAATTCGCAAACGAGTTTTTCCGATGAAGCGTAGGGTTGTCGTCACCGGGTTGGGCGTCGTTACATCGATGGGATGTGATGTCGATGGCATGTGGTCGGCGCTCATCGACGGCCAAAGCGGAATCGGTCCCTTGTCGGTCATCGATACGGCTCCGTTCAAAGTACATTTCGGCGGTGATATTCCCGAGTTTAACTTGGGCGGCATCGTCGAACCCAAAGAAGCCAAGCGGCTCGATCGCTTTGCCCAATTCGCCCTGCACGGGGCGTGGCAAGCGGTGCAGCACGCTGGTTTAGATTTCTCTCAAGTTGCCCGACATCGCTGCGGTGTGATTCTCGGATCGGGCGTGGGCGGCTTGATTGAAATCGAAGCGCAAACCGAAAAACTGGTTACGCGAGGTGCCGATCGCGTCAGCCCCTTTACCGTGCCCAAAATGATGCTCAACGCGGCCGGTGGCAACGTGGCCATCCATTACGGTCTGCGGGGCCCCAACTATTCTGTCTCAACCGCTTGCGCCAGCGCCTCCAACGCGATGGGCAACGCCTTGCAGTTGATTCGCGACGGCTATTGCGACGCGGTGATCACCGGCGGCACCGAAGCGGCGATCACCCGCGTTGGTCTGGCCAGCTTTCAAAACATGAAAGCGCTCTCGATGCGAAACGAAGCGCCCCAGCAAGCCAGCCGCCCCTTCGACGCCGAACGGGACGGGTTCGTGCTTAGCGAAGGGGCCGGCATTCTGGTTTTTGAAGAACTCGAAGCAGCGCTTGCCCGCGGGGCCAACATCTTGGGCGAAGTGCTGGGGTTCGGCAGCACCTGCGACGCGGGCCACATTACTCAACCCGATGCGGCCGGCAGCGGTGCGGCAGCCGCCATGGCAGAAGCATTGGTCGACGCCGAACTGCAGCCCCAACAAGTCGACTATATCAACGCCCACGGAACGAGCACACCGCTCGGTGACAAAGCGGAAACGCAAGCCATCCGTCGTGTATTTGGTGAGGCGGCCCAACAGATTTCGATCAGCAGCACCAAGAGCGCACTAGGGCATTTGCTCGGCGCCAGCGGTGGCGTGGAGGCGGTGATTTGCTTGCGTGCTTTGGCCGAGGGGATCATCCCACCGACCATCAACTTGGAAAATCCCGACCCCGACTGCACCCTCGATTACACTCCGTTGACCGCCAAGCGGCGGAACTTAAGCGTGGCGATGAGCAACAGCTTTGGCTTTGGTGGCCACAACGCCAGCATCATCTTTGGAAGGTATTCGTAGGGGGCACGAAGCGATAGCTGCCGCCATTTTCTTTGGCAATCGCTTGCAGCTGGGCTTCCCCCTCGCGATTGTGAAAACCGAGGGTGTGAATTCGCGAACGCGGTTTGGGGCCATCGAGTAATGTCTCGACAATGTTCCCCTCGCGAATTAACGGCATCACGCGCTGGGACATCTGACCGTCGGTGAGCAGAAAAATGCTGTCCGGTCGCAACTCAAATGCGAACTCCAAAGCTTGTTCGGGCCATTTCCCCGGCTGCATTTCAATCGTCATCGCCCACCTTCGCAAGGCGGCTTTGTTGGCCTCCGTGGCGTAGACCGAGCGACTGGGCGAGCTGGTTGGATCGTCCAGCCGCATGCGGAGCGTCTGTTCGCCAAAAAAGATCACGTAAAAACGCTGCTCTGCAGTCAGTTGGTCGACCGCTCGCAGTAACTCACGCCGCGCCACGTCAAAACCATCGCGAGCAATTTGGTCCATGCTGCCCGAGTTGTCGACCAGGTAAACAAAGTGGTTGCCGCCACCGGAGAGTCCAAAAAATTGGCTCGCCATATCGCTCGGTTGGCCGCCCGCCGGACTGCTCAACAGGTCGCCAAAATCGGTCGCTGCCGGGCCGCTGGGACTGATCACGGCGGGCTGGGTGATATCGAACGAGGTGCTGACAATTTCGCCGACCGCATCGAGCGTGGGTTCAACCATGTCGGGCACATTTGCCGGTTCCGCCGCCGCTGGCTGCTGGGCCTGCTCGAGTTCGATCTCGGCGATCGGCTCTTCATTCGGCTGGGTGGCCGCGGCGGAAAGTGCCAGTTGGTCCTTGGGCGGCTCGATCGATATCGTGATCATCGCCAACAGGAACAACAGCATCGCATGCACAACGGTACTGAGCAGCCAAGCGGCCCGGCGACGGCGGGGTCTGGAGTTGGTCGCGGCCGGACCATCAGCATCCAGCTTGTCGGCGGCCAACTTATCTACGGCCCCCGCTTGCCAACCTGTCGCCACCGGCGCTGGCCCATCCAGCAGACCGGAGATTTCGCTGGAAACGAACTGCAACTGAGACCACCCTGCCCCGCCCGGCTCATTGTTTTCGAGCTCATTGTTTTCGAGCTCATTGTTTTCGAGCTCATTGTTTTCGAGCTCATTGTTTTCGAGCTCATTGTTTTCGAGCTCATTGTTTTCGAGCTCATTGTTTTCGAGCTCATTGTTTTCGAGCTCATTGTTTTCGAGCTCATTGTTTTCGAGCTCATTGTTTTCGAGCTCATTGTTTTCGAGCTCATTGTTTTCGAGCTCAGCTGGTGCAACTTCGGCCAACTCAATTTGGTTGCCAGTATGCGTTACTGGAGTCAATTCGGTGGGAGTAAATTCAGTGGCAGCATCAGCCACGCTGGGGGGCGTGAAACCTGAAGCGGCTGCGGCGTGCTCGACTCCCTCTGCTTGTTGCACGGCAGCCAGCATTGCTTGCCAGGAGATGGGAAACGGCCCGCCAGCCGTGGTTGACGGGGAGTTGACTGGGGCGATGAGAATTGTCGACTGAGAGTGCTGGGCTGTGGCAACGGGCCGGGCTGTGGCAGTCGTCGGCAGCGACCACGAAGTTGGGCCCGCGAACCGCTGTGCTGCTGCCGTGGTGTTTTCTGCCGTGGGGACTGCTGCCGTGGGGACTGCTGCGGCTGCTTGCCTGCGCGCGGCTTGGCGGAGCAAGAGTTCGACTTCAGCGGCCCGCGCGTCGAGCCGGGCCGCTTCCGCCGCGGCCCGCAGGCGGAGCAATTCCAGTTCAAGTTCTCTGGGGCAAGGTTGGTCGGGCTGCCCGCTCGCGTCGCTGGAATTGAGCATCTTTTTTTCCGAGTTCGGAGAACCTACTGGCCAGTTAGCCACTTAGTCTAAGCATTCGAGGTAGTCTGGCTAGCGATTGCTGCGGAAATTCATCTTGGCCTCAAGCGGCTTGGTTTCTATGCTCTCGGTTCGCCCAGAAATCCAGACCGCATTGGTGGTCGCCCGCGGGACAAAGGATGGAACCGATGTCGATGACAAAATACTGCTCCGCATACGTACTCGCCGCTCTACTACTCGGCCAGCCGCTGGCGGCTTGGAGTCAAGGTACCGCAGCACCTGAGGGAGGCTTGATGCCGGTCCCCTCAACGACTGGCCCCTCGACGACTGGCCCCTCGACGACTGGCCCCTCGACGACTGGCCCCTCGACGACTGGCCCCTCGACGACTGGCCCCTCGACGACTGGGGCTGCCAATTCGGGCCCATCGACAACAAACCCTGCGACGGCTGGTGGCAGCAGTGTCCCGAGCGGCTTCAGTGGTTTGCCCCCCACGAATGATCCCCCCAGCATCACGGGCGGCACCAATCAACCGCTGAACAATCAGCCGCTCAGCTCACCGAACCGCGTCAGCAACCAGCAGCGGCGACCGGCCAGCCTGGGTGCGGATGCCAGTGGAGATGGCGAGCTGCCCAACGGCGCGGGGCAAATTTACAAACGTTATGATCTCCGCCCTTACACGGGCTATCTGACCAAGCACGAGCAACCGCATCAGGCGGTCGTGGACTGGGTGTTGCGTGACACGGGAACCGACATGTGGTTCACCGAGCCGTTTGGGTTCATGAATGCCAACCGCGACTCGCTGACCGTCTATCACACGCCGGAGATTCACCGCGTGGTGGAGGAGGCGGTCAACAAATTTGTGGCGGGCAGTTTGGATCCGCAAGCGATTGGCTTACGAGTCTTAACGGTGGGAAGTCCGAATTGGCGAACTCGAGCAGTCTCATTGATGGAGCATGTCAACGTCGGATCGCCCGGCGTGCAAGCTTGGCTGGTCTCCAAAGAGAACGCCGCTTTGCTGTTAGCTCAACTGCGTGCTCGCAGTGACGCGCGGGAAATTCAGACACTTGATTTAGCGATCTACAACGGTCAAGCGGAGAGTTTGGCGAGCACGCGGCGGCGAAACTATGTCCGCAACGTTCGCCCGGCGCCCGCTGGTTGGCCACCTTACGAACCGGAGACGGGAGAAGTCGAGGAGGGTTACAAGTTGGAAATCAGCCCGTTGCTGAACAATGACGGCACCACGCTGGACTGCGTGATTCGCGCCAACATTGATCAAGTCGAAAAGTTGGTTCCGGTGGACTTGGATCTACCGCTGCCGAACGGACAATTGCATCGGGCTCGCGTGGAAGTTCCACAGGTCGCTTCGTGGCGACTGCACGAGCGATTTCGCTGGCCCATCGACCGCGTGTTGGTGCTGTCCTGCGGCGTGGTGGCGAGTCCTGATCGGCCACGCTCGGCGGTGCCGTTCGTCAATCTCGACATGATCACAGGGCAAACCGCCGGCCGGGCCGACGCGTTGCTGTTCGTCGAATTCAAAGGTCGCGCCTCGGCCAACATTCCCATTGGCTCGCGAGTCGTCAGCCCGGATATCAGTTTTAACCGCGGTCGTTATTAGCCAACGGCCGAGCACGCCCCATCGCGACCCGCCAGCAATCGTCCGGCAAACCGTTTTCTCCACTTGGGGACCTCCCGCCGGTCGGCTGAATCAAGTTAGAATGTGCCCGCACAGTCTACCTGAATCCCTTAATCCATCCCAGTTCCGTCAATTGCGCCCAACCCACTTAGTATTCCCGGGTGCACCGCCCTAGCATTTCACAGCGAATGAGCATCAGCGAGCCGCGACGTGTCGTCGTTACCGGTATGGGCTTGATCAGCCCACTGGGTAACACCCCCACCGAATTGCTAGAGGCGATCCGCGCTGGTCGCAGCGGCATCGGTCCCCTGCACCGCGTTCCCGTCGGTGCTTTGCCGGTCAGTCACGCGGCCGAAGCCACTGGTTTCGACGGGACGATCGAGCAGTTTGGAAACTTGGCGAAAGATGTCCAACGGGCGATTCGCAAAGGCCAAAAGCTGATGTGCCGCGAGATCGAAATGGGAGTCGCTGCGGCCCAACTTGCACTGCAAGATGCCAACTTGGCGGCCGACCAGCGAGATCGCGATCGCACCGGCGTGATCTATGGTTGCGATTATATCATGACGTTGCCGGAGGAATTTTCAGCCGGGATTACTCGCTGCTTGAATGCCGACGGCAGCGTTGACTTTTCCCAGTGGGCCGCCCTGGGACTGCCTCAAGTGACTCCCCTGTGGCTGCTCAAGTATCTTCCCAACATGCCGGCCAGCCACATCGCGATCTACAACGATTTGCGCGGCCCCAACAATTCGCTGACCCTGCGGGAAGCCTCCTCGGGAGCCGCCATTGCCGAAGCCCACAGCACGATCGCACGCGGGCACGCCGACGCGCTCGTCGTCGGGGCGACCGGTTCGCGGGTAATGGCATTCCGGGCTCTGCACGCCTCGATGCAAGAACCATTGGCCGCCGATCGCGATGACCCGGCAACCATGTCGCGCCCGTTTGCGGCAGATCGCGACGGCGCGGTCTTGGGAGAAGGAGCGGCCGCCCTGATTTTTGAATCTCGAGACCATGCGATTGCTCGAGGAGCCAACATTTTGGCCGAAGTCGTCGGCTTTGGGACCAGCGCCGTGGCTGCCAGCCAACCGCAACACCAACGCACCGCTGTCGCTAACGCTTTGCGAGCCACTCTCCGGGGCGACAACTCGAAGCTCTCCATCGGACATATCAACGCCCACGGTATCGGCAGCGTAGATACCGACGCCGAGGAAGCGCAAGCGATCGCCGAAGTGCTGGGACCAGCTGGCCAAGCGCCCCCGGTCGTGGCAGCCAAGAGCTACTTTGGCAATCTGGGAGCGGGCGGCGGGATGGTGGAAATTATCAGCAGCCTGCTGAGCTTGCAAACCGGCCACTTGTTCAACACGCTGAACTGCCCCAGTCCAGCCAGAGATTGCCCGATTCGAATCGCCACCAGCGAAACCCCGGCGGGTGATTCATTCCTCAACATCAACATCACGCCCCAAGGCCAAGCCTCGGTGGTTCACATCGCGAAACCCGAGCTGCTGTAGATTTCCACGATCGGTTATTAGGGCAACTCATCACCGAACACTGGCCATGGCTCCGATGAGCTGGGAACTGATGAGCTGTTAACGGGTGAGCTGTTAACGGGTGATTTGGGAACGGGTGAGCTGGGGTTAAACAGCGGTCGCGTCAATTCGCTGGCCGCGTAGGGGGGCATTGCGATCTGCAGCTCCTGATGTTCGTGCGGCCGCATGGTCTCTGGATAGGGCTGAATACGGGCGGTCAGCGCCACGATCACTTCCGAGCGGGTGTGAATCACTTCGTGGCGACGGAAGAGCCGACCAATCAGAGGGATGCGGGAAAATCCAGGCACCGAGCTGGTCGAATCAATATCATCTTCCTTGATCAAACCACCAATGATGACGCCCCCCCCGTCGGGCAGCAACACGGTCGTGGAGAGTTCCGTTGACTCCTCTTCGGGCAACTCCGTTTCGGGGTTTAGCTGGCCACCGGAGACTTTCGGTCGAATCTCCATCAAGATTTGCTGATCGTCGGTGATCAGGGGAATGACATTCAACACGACTCCGGTGTCCAGAAACTGGACCGACTGGACCGCCGCGGTTTGCGTAACTGTGGTGGTCAAGAAGCTCAACCGGCGGCCAATCTGGATGTTCGATTCTTGGCGGTTGGCCACCAAGACTTTGGGGGAAGCGAGGGTGCGGGCGTTGCTGTTGGTTTGAATCAACTCCACCAAGCCGCGGATGTCGGTCCCTTGCAGCGAAATCTTCATCCCTGACGTGGCCTCTTCATCGGCAAACCCAAGCGATTCAAACGTGATCGAACCCCCGTTGAGCCTCGCCATGGGACGCAAGTTCACCCCGTGACGGTTGAGATCGTCCAGCACGACTTGCAGCACATGGGCTTCGATCAGCACTTGACGGGGCGCTTGATCAAGCTCCGCGATAAACAACTCCAGTCGGGCAAGCGAGCTGGGAATATCCTCGACCACCAACAGCTCGCGAGTTCTCGTTTTGTCGGCCGAGTCGGCTTCAGAGGTGAAAACTTGACCGACCGGCGATAACATCCCCCGAACCATTCTTTCGGTGTCAGCCGCAGCGATGTAGTTCAGCGAAAAGACTCGCACGGAGCGGCCTTGCAGCTGGGAACCGGTCTTCACGCTGCTGTTCAGTGAAGTCACGTAAAGCAAGTTATCGCGAGTGTGCCAAGTGTGCCCGTTAACACTCAAGATTGCCGTCAACAATTCCTGAAAATCGGCGTCTTCGATCGAGAGCGTGACTTCGCCTTCGACCTCTGGACCGATAACCAAATTCAACTGATGACGTTTTGCGATCATCCGCAGCAGCGCCTTCAATTCGGCACCCTGAGCGAGCAGGGAGACGCGGCCTGGTGATTGACTCTCGGCCCACACGACTTCGCCCTGAACGCCCTCCGGCGACTGCTGGGCCGCCCCCTGAGCCCCAAGCGAAACGGCCCCGGGCGAAACTGCCTCGCGGGGAAAACTTGCCTCGCGGGGTGTCGGGCTGGGCAGTCGCTCGGCCGCTTGAGGCGAAGCGGGTAACGGCTCTGTTTCTCCCGAAATGAACGGGATGGAAAGGGGGTTTTGGGCCGCCGAATTTCGCGCCGCTGAGTTTGGCGAGCTTAATGAACGATCACGACGATCGCTGGCAGTCGGCGGCCCAAAGGGGTCGACCGACTGCAAGGCGGCGGAAAAGAAGGGAGGCAAGGGGGAGGAGCCTGCCGCGGAGTTGGCAATTGGCCCAGCTTGTTCAGGCCCAGCTTGCTGGCGGTCGAGCAACGATTGCGAAGCAGTCTTTGGCAGCCGGCGGGGAGCGCGGCGCACGGGAGCACCCGGAGTCGCTATGCTGGGGGGATCCTGGGGGACTTGCCCCAGCGCGGGTGCCGAGTACCCAGAAACCCCTAGCGCGGCGGCAAACCAGCACGTCAACAGGGTCAACGGGACACGCATACAAGAAATCCGCTCAGTAAAAAACGTCCGCGGGAAGACTCCAACCCACGCCATTACTATTTGATCGGAAATCTAGGGAACAGTCTGTAACGTTTCCCTGATCGGCTTGATCGTGAAATTTGGAAAGCGGCCTTCCAGTCGCCAATTGGCAACTTCGGCTGGGAAAATCGATTTACGGGCAAGATCAGTTATCGGCCCGCAGCTGGCGAATTAGTTTCCGCGGGTCAGAAACTGGCACGACGCGGCCCCCCACCAACGCTGCGCCCCCGCCGGATGTGGCATACACGGCGCGCACCTCTTGCAACGGCAACGCACCACTGGCCGGCTGTTGGTCGTCGGCCGCAGCGTCCGTCTGTTGCTCGTCCAGCTGGGCCACACGGGGTAGCTTTTCGCTGGCCAGTGAAAATGGGTCGTGCTCAGCGATCGTTGCTAAATCCATTCTCGGCAGTTTAATGGCGCTGCGTTGGGCTGGCTCAGTCGTTTTCGGATCGATGATTGCCTCTTCCCCCGCGGGAGTTTGCGGCGACCGCGCTTTGCCAGCGTTCCTCAAGCGGTTCGACGGAGTCGTCCTGGAGGTGACGGTACCGCCCGCAGTCGCCAGCGAAGCATCGCCGCTGGAATTTCCACTGGAAAAGTTGTCACTAAGAAAGTCGTCACTGGAAGAGTCGCCACCCGGCAACAGCAGGAACCCCAGCACGCCGGCGAGAACCACGGCCAATACAACTTTCAGCCGCTCACGACCGGGATTGGGTTTGAGCTTGGCGCCGCGGCTGGGTGTGGTTGCGCGGCTGGAAGATTGTTGGTCGTTCATTAGCTCAGCTCGCGGAGATTTCAGGGGGGAGCAAGGTCAAGTCTTGGCACTGTTCGGCGAACCGCCGCCAGGGAGGCTTTAATTCCTGAGGCAACTGCAAGTGCAGTTTGACATCGAGCAATTCGGCGGTGGCGTCCGCAGCGGCGCCCCCGTGGGGACGAATCTCCAGTTCGGCCATCCAAATCCGTTGCGACCGCCCGGCCAGGGCATCCAAGAAGCGACACAGGTCGCCATGCTCGCATCGCAGATTGACCATCACTTCCTGGACTTGGCAGAGCTTTCCTCCGCGATTCGGTTGCGGGCGAATTGCCACGATCTCGACTTGGCTCCGCGTGGCGACCGTGGTAACCACGTCCAGCAACAGTTCGGGTCTGGAACTTTGCGGAATGGCAGCGAGCAAGTGCTGGAGTTTCACTTGTTCGGCGGTGACCTGTTGCAGCAATTGGCTTTCCTGGTCGAGCAACTCTGCTTTTGCCGCGACCAGCATGGCGTAGCGAGCGCCCGTTTGCCGCAGTTCCTCTTGCTGTGCCGCGAGGGGTCGAATTAGCAAGTAGTAATTTGCCAACACGATCAGACCGAGGGCGGCACCGCCGAGCAGATGCAGTCCTAGGCGTTGAGCGGTCGTGAGAATTGGCGGGGCGAGATGCCGAAAGCTCATGGCAGCTCCTTTTGGACTACAACTTGGGCTTGGATCTCTGCCTCATAGCCGCCGGTGTGGGCATCGATACCCGACCTTCCCAATTGCACGCGCCGGACCCGCGGGCTGGCGGCAAAGTCTTGCATCCATTGCTGAATTTGCCCTTGGTCGGTACCGAACAGAGAGAGCACCAAATGCGCCTCAGCGGCGGCGGTGCGTGCGACGTTGCCGCGGGACTGATAGGGTGATCTTTCGGCCGCCGAGCCGTTGGTGGCCGCTTGTTGGGCAAGACTCGCTCCCCGCAAATTCATGCTCAACGCTCGCACGCGGGGCGGGTGCTCCGCCGCCGACTTGATCGTGGCGATCACGCCGAGCGTCTGCAGCAGATCATCGGTGGGCACCATCGAATCGAGATGCCCATTGAGAAACTGGAGTTCGCGCAGCTGTTGCTTGGTTAAGTCATTGCGGACCATCAAGTCCTCAACCTGCTCGCCGGCGATTTGCAAATCGGCGACTTTGGCAGCCATGTTGGCCACCCTGAGGTTTGTCCAATTGGTAACCATCGTGCAGCCAACGATGATCAAAATCGCCAAGCGGGCCCAACACAAAACTAGCTTTCGCATTTCCAGCCGGCGGCGATATCCAACCGGCAACAAGTTGACATGATTGCCGTTCACGCGACACCTCCGCAAGCAGCCGCCAGCGCCACCGCGAAACGGCTGTCGCAATTCGCGCGCCCGGGATTGATCGAGGGGTGCAGTCCAGTCGATCGTTCCGCCGACCAACGCCACGGTCGCACCTCACGGCCGAGGGCATCGGCCAATCGGGTGATCACCGGTTCGCTGGTGGCTGCCGGACCGCAGACCACCAGCGGTCCCGAAGTGGCAACGCCCGCTAAGCCTTCCGCGATCTTCAGCGTCCGCAAAATTTCTTCGCCGGCGGCGTTAATCAAGCGGCTCAGCAGCCGGCCACGATGATCAACGGCGCGACGCGGTGCCACCGCTTCGACCCCGTGAAGGTTCACTCCGTGCAGTTGGCGGCAGAGGGTCGGTTGCCGCCAAAGCTGGCCCGCTGCGGGAGGCTGGGTGAACAGCAGCAAGCAATCGCTCAGTCCCCAAGCGAGGATCATCGTCGGCTGTTGATCGTCAGCAGCGGGTGTCGTCGCCGCGGGTTGCCGAGCGAGCGAATCGAGCGTCAAAGCGCGAGCCAGAGCATGGGGGCGTGAGTCGACACGACTGCACTGATAGCCCGCGCGTTGGGCAATTTCGGCCACACCTTGAGCGGCGGGACTGCTGACGCAATAAATCATCTGCTGGCCAGTGGTGCCGATTGGCCAGCGGCACGCCTCGATGGCATCGCGGGGGCCCAAAAAGCTGCCCAGATCGGCTCGGACCGATTGCTGAAAGGCCGCTTTGGATTCACCGCTGAGCCAGCGCAAAACGGAGCTGCAAGCGGGTAAGACGGCCACGCAGGGTCGACGAAAGCCGTCGATGGACCGGGGAATCGCTTGCTGCAAGCCAGCCAAGTTGGCCCCCAGCGATTGCCGAAAAGGAATGCGCGCCCGACTGGTCCAGACGAAACGCTGGCCCTGACGCGCCACGCATACCATGCACAACTCGTGCTCACTGATATCCAGCCCCACCGTTTCCTGGCCGGCACCTGGCAGCCAACGACCAACGATGGGAATCGGCAGCGAAAACAGACTAAACACGGCGATCGTTTCGTTCTGGGAAAAACTCGAACCTACAAACCGGCCAGCAACCGGCGAAGGTCACGGGCCAGACGTGCTCGCACAGAACCTTGCTCGCACAGAACCTTGCTCGCGGCAGGCCTTACTCACGGCAGGCACTATGGACACGCTTTACAGCAAACGTAGGTCATAAATTGAGCCGGCGAGGGGTGGCCGCGGCGGCGAATGCGAATGCTGTGACGAGCGACCGGTTTAGGCGACGGAGCTGATGTCGAGTAGGGGGAGCATGATCGACAACACCACGCCAGCCACCAAGACTCCCATCACTAAAATGATGACCGGTTCGAGCGAATGGACGAGCTTGCGGAGAATCCGCTCGCCATGCTCTTCATAAAACTGGCCGCAGTCAGTCAATACTTCAGCCAGCCGGCCGGTGCGTTCGGCCGTCATCACCATCTGGGCCGCCTCGGCGGGCAGATAATCTGCTTCCACCAATGCCCGGCTAGCCTGTTCCCCGGCCAACACATCTTGCTCGACCTGTTCCAGCAAACTTACGAAATAGCCGTTGGAAAGGGAGCGTTGGGTGAGGCGAATGGCTTCCAACAGCGGCAGCCCGCCGCCCAGCATCGTGCCCAGCAAGCGAAACATCCGCCCGCAAGCCAGGGGCCGATACGCGTTGCGAACCAGCGGGCAGTAGATCAGCACCCAATCACGCGACCTGCGAACTTGGGGATGATTGCGGAGCGCATAGGCGAGTGCCGCCAAAGCGACTGTCGCCAGTCCGCAGCCGAGCATATTTTCGCGACACCATTTACCTGTGGCCAGCAACATTTCAGTGCTGGCTGGCATCGGTCGGCCCAAGTTTCCGAAGACGTCACCGAACTGCGGCAGCACGCCGAACAGCAAAGCCAACATCACGGCGAAGGAAACCAAAATCAGGATGACGGGATAAATCAGCGCACCGGTGACCGCTCCCCGCAACTGCAGTTCGTTCCGCATCAGCAGACAGATCCGGCCCAACGCTTGGGGAACTTGTCCGGCCGACTCGGCAGCGGCGATCATGGCGGGCAACGTGGGGGGCAAAACGGCACTTTGTGCTTGCAGTGCCGCCGAAAAGGAACCGCCCGAGTTGACCGCCTGGTGAATTACATTGAGGCGTGCGGCCAGATCGGGATTGCGCGCATGTTTGGCAGCCGTGGCCACCGCTTCGGACAAATCGATGCCGTTCTGAGTCATGACGGCCAATTGGTTGAGCATCATCAGCAACCGACTAGTGGGAATCCGCCGTGCTCGCAAGCTGACGGGCCAAGCCATCGCGTTGCCGGCCGGCTCAGTCAACTCCGCGGCATATTCTTCGGATGCGAAGTCAAAGTCTGCTGGCTCTTCGGCAAAACCGGTATTCGGCTGAGCGGGTGCCAAGTGGTCGTTCGCGGGTGGAGCAAGCATGTGAAAAATTCCTATTCGATAACCGCGACGCGGCCGACTTCTTCCAGACTGGTCACACCGGCTTCGGCCAACTTGAGTCCTTCGTCACACAGGGAGTTACCACCTTGCTGACGATGCAGTTGACGAATTTCGTCAACGCTGCTGGTCTCCAGCACGAGGCGGCGAAGTTCGGGAGTCATTTCCATCAGCTCATAGATTCCGGAACGGCCGCTATGTCCGGTATCAAAGCACTTTGCGCAGCCCGCCCCGCGCATGAAGGCTTTGCGTTGATCCCCTTGATAATTAAGTTCTCGGAGGAGCGTGGCGGGTGGGTAATAGGACGTGCGGCAAGCTGGGCAGATCGACCGCAGCAGACGTTGAGCCACGACCCCGATCAAAGCCGACGCCAATTTGTACGGCGCGACTCCCATATCGTGCAGCCGGGTAATTGCTCCGGCCGTGTCGCTGGTGTGCAACGTGCTGAGCACGAGGTGACCGGTGAGGGCTGCTTGGATGGCCACCTCAGCCGTCTCGGCATCGCGAATTTCGCCCACCAAGATCACATCGGGGTCTTGTCGCAAGATACTTCGCAGGGCATCGGCAAAGGACAATCCGGTATCGCGACCAATCGGCACTTGGTTGATCATCGAGAGTTGATATTCGACCGGGTCTTCGACCGTCACCACGTTGTTATGAACCCCTTTAATCAGTTCGATTGCCGAGTAGAGGGTCGTGGTTTTTCCGGAGCCAGTGGGACCGGTGACCAGCAGCAGCCCGTTGGTTCGCTGCAACATCCTGCGGAACTGGCTGAGTTCCTTAGTGGGGATCCCCAACTGATTGAGATCAAACGTGACGTTGGCGCGATCCAAAACCCGCAAGACCACTTTTTGCCCCAACACCGTCGGCAGGGTGCTGACCCGCAAGTCAATCTCACGGCGTTCCAAGCGAACGTGAATCCGTCCGTCTTGGGGCAGCCTGTGTTCGGCGATATCCAATTTGGCCATCACCTTGACCCGCGAAACAATGGCGGGATGCAACTCACGGCGGGGCCGCATCACTTCCCGCAGCATGCCGTCGACGCGAAAACGAATGGAAGTGTGTTTGGCCCCCGGCTCGATATGAATATCGCTGGCCCCTTGACGCACTGCCTGAATAATCGCGTAGTTCACCAAATTGATCACCGGGCTGCCGTCGGCCAACGACTCGATGCCGCGGAAATCAATCTCAAACGCATCGGTCTCCAGTTCGACACCGTCGACATCCACCCCGGCCGTCATCTCATCGACAGCAAAATCCTCCTCGTAACAACGGGGGATCATTTTTTCCAGGTTGCTCCGCATCGCCAACACGGGCCGCACTCGCAAACCGGTCAGCCTGGCGATGCGATCGAGCGCATCAATATTCGTGGGATCGGCAATCGCGACCGTCAGCTCATCATCGACGCGAAACAGAACCAACGCCGTCAGTTCGGCAGCCACCGCACGCGACAGCAAACGAACTGTCGCCGGGTCGACCAAGCCGTCGCGAATCCGCACCGACTCGACCCCCAGCTGTTCCGCCAACAAGGGCAAGAGATCATCTTCGGCAACCAGCCCCAACTCGCTGAGCACCTCGCCCAGCCGGACGCCGCGACGATCTTGTTCCTGGAGCGCGGCTGCGAGGTCTCCGCTGCTCAGCAAACCTGCGCTGACCAGCCGTTCGCCCAACCGGCGTGAGGCGGGTTGAGGGGCCTCCACAACTTCAGCCATGATCGGCTGGGAACTGTGAGTTGAGCTGTGAGTAAAGCTGGCAGCTGGGCTGCTTACAGTACTGGGACTCATGACGCAAACCTGGCAACGGCCGTAGACAAATCGGCGAACAACTGCAGCGAATCGCCTACGCCGGTGATCCGCAGGGCATCGGCGCAGAGGTCATTGGCCGCCGCCACGCAGAGCGCGCCACCGGCATCGGCGCATTGTTGGTCGAGTTCGCTGAGCCACTCCAGCGCGGCACCGGAGAGCAAAATCGATTGGCTGAGGTCGACGACGATGGCGGGCCAACCGGCGGCCAATTTCTGATCGGCGGCAGCCGTCGTGGCGGCGAGCAAATCATCTCGCAAGGGACCGCTGGGGCGGAGCACGTTGACCGTTCCTTGACGTTCTTGCGTGAGCATCTAAACCGCCTCCACTTGATCGGGCGCCGGCAATCGCAAAGTAAAAATGCTGCCCGCTCCCAAGTCGCTGCTAACGGTGATATCGCCTTGGTGCAAGCGGGCGACCTCGCGAGCGAACGCCAATCCCAAGCCGTTACCGGCCTGTTCATGCACGGCCGCCGAGTCGACTCGAAAGAACTTTTCAAATACCTTGGCTTGGTCCTCAGCGGCGATCCCAATCCCGCTGTCTTCCACAGCCACTTCCAACCAGTCTCCCACCAAACTGGCCGCCACGCGGACTTGACCACCTTGCGGCGTGTACTTGACGGCATTGCCAATCAGATTCACCAACACCGCTTGCAGCTTTTCTTTATCGCCACGAATCGCGCGGAGCTTGGCTGAGATCGACACCTCCAAGTTCAAGCCGGCGGCGGCGATCTGAGGCCGCATATTATCGACAGCCTCTTCGATGATGCGGCGGGTGTCGAGGCGATAGCTGCGAACCACCAAAGAACCCGCTTCTAATTGGCCAACGGCCAGCAGGTGATCGACCAACCGACTGAGTCGATCGGTCTCGTTGGTGATGATGTTGCAGAATTCTTTTTGCTCCTCCACGCTGACGCCCTGCTCGACGCTGAGCGCCTCGGCGTAGGCTCGCAAATTGGCCAACGGGGTCCGCAGTTCGTGAGTGGCGGTATGTAAAAATTCGTCCCGCGCCTTGGCCGCCAGAGACTGCTGCGTAACGTCTTGGACGAGCCAAGCGTAACCGCTGGAATCCCCCTCGCGACCGCTCAACCGAGTGCGACTGACGCGAATCACGCGTTCATCCAAGGCTCGCGCGGCGGCCCCCGGTGAGTTGCTGTTCTGGGAGTTGCTGTTCTGGGAGTTGCTGTTCTGGGAGTTGCTGTTCTGGGAGTTGCTGTTCTGGGAGTTGCTGTTCTGGGAGTTGCTGTTCTGGGAGCTGCTGTTCTGGGAGCTGCTGTTCTGGGAGCTGCTGCCGGCTTGAGCTGCGACAGCCTGGCCATCCGTGTTGGGAGAGTTACCAGCAACCGGCGAGTCATCCGCCGTGGGATTCGCCAGTCGCAACCGCACGGTCACGGCGTTACCGCCACCTCCGAGTCGTTGCAGGGCAGCCAAGTTTTCGTCGGCGTGAGGACTATTGAGCGTGAGGTTGCCCAGAGCGGTGAGCAGTTGGCAGCGCAATAACTTTTGGGCGTTCGGTTGTTGAAAGAGGGCTGCCAGCGGCCCGTTGGCAGCTTGGACTTGGAATTGCAAATCGGTCACTGCGATGCCAGCGCTGACACTTCGCATGGCCCGCGCCATGAGTGCGACTTGGGCATCATGCTGGTCACCCTGAGCTGTCACCTGAGGAACTTGCTCGCGAGCTTCGAGTTGTTCGAGCAGCGTGTTCCAGGCGTCGACGACGGGACCTGAGCCGATCATCGGACGGACCTCTCGCCACCTCGCTGGATCGCCACCGGCGCGCAGCAGCTCGGACTCAATTTGACCTGGAACCCGTCCCACGCGAAGCGTTAACAGCCCACCGACGCCAACCACAACGAGAGCTATCAGCCAGGGCAGATAGCGAGCGTCTGTGGCAAACAGTCCGCGAGCTTGACCGATCAAAAAAATGAACAGAATCAGCCCCAGAAAGACGCTGCCGATGCGTAACGTCAGTCCTCGCCAAGCCAGCTGGCTGAAATCCTTCCCCCGCTGACTGATCACGCAATCACTCCTGGATTTGACTCAACTGTTGGACTTCCCAGATTGGGGATGGCTGGGTGAGCGGGGTTGCTTTGCAAGCAATGGTCGCGGAGCAGTCCGGCCAGTCGCTGGGGACTGAATGGTTTGTGCAGGATCGTGATCAAGCGAAAACGATCGATCAGGTAGGAGGCATCGAGTTCAAAACCTTTGGCCGTGCAGAGAATGGTCGGCAGGCGACCGTGCAGCTCGGTGGTCCGCAGATTTTCCAACAACTCAATCCCGTTTCCCCCCGGCATTTGGTGATCGGTCACCAACGCGTCATAGGAGTGCGATTGCAGTTGTTTCCAAGCCTCGGCACCATTCACCGTAGCGGTCACCTTGAAGCCTTGACGTTGCAAGGTAAAGATGATGACGCGGCGGAAGACTGGTTCGTCCTCAGCAATCAAGATGTGCGGCTGGGCATTGCCAGCTGGGACTGGTGATTGAGCGGGATTCATCGGATCGGAGCTCACCAGTTTGACCCCACACCGGTGGTCAGATTCAGTTTGATGTCACCATTTGCCGGCTTGTAGACCCAACCGTTACCGGCGGGTGGCGTTGCGGCGGCTGCTTCCACGGCGGTATCGCCGTTGGCATCAATCAAGACACCATTAAGTCCTCGCACGGCGCCCAGTTGCGGAGCCGGAAAGGGGCCACGCAGAAACGGCTGGAGCTCGGTTGCGAAATCGGTACCCGGCGGGTAGGCACCATTGGTGCTGCGGTACAGTTCAATCGAGGTCCGTAATAATGCCAACTGTTGCCGCGTGGCGTTTTCGCCCGCCGAATCGGCCGTGTTGAACATCCGCGGCACAGCCACTGCGGCGACGATACCAAGAATCAACACCACGACAACCATCTCGATTAACGTAAAGGCCCGACGACGTCGACTGCGGCCTGGGCAAGCCATCGCAGTTTGGAATTTCGCCTCGATCACTTTGCAATCGCTCCAAGTATCTGAAAACAATCATGTTCGAACGGAATATTTCAGTTGGCTAAACACCAACCGCCCGTCTACGGCAGCCCAGCTGGGACCACTTCGCTCTGAGGCTTAGCCCACAGATTGAAACCCCCCGGTCCACAGCGAGAACTTCCGCACATTTAATACTTAGGGCGCGAAACGGCTCGGGGGGAAGGAAACTTAGCTTTCCCCCCCACATCCGCGGCGAACAACACACGCCTGATGAGTAAAATCGAACTATTCCGCATACCTGTGCCCAGCCGACCTGGGAATGATTGCATCAGTTAGGCAGATCGAGGCGGTAGCGACAGGAAGGTTGGTTGACACCTGCCGGTAACACCGATAGCCTACATTAGTTCCCGTCTGATCAACGCCGGGCCCGGGTGATTCCACTCGGGCCTAATTTTATACACACCAACGACCTTGTCGCTGCGGCATGAATCCACAAGACATCCTCCGCTACGTCGATTCGCTGCATCGCGAAAAGAACATCGATAAAGAAATCGTGTTCTCCGCGATTGAGGCCGCTTTGCAGACTGCCGCCAAGCGGCAATACGGCGAAGATGCCAACATCGTCGTGCAGCTCGACCGGCAATCGGGCCGAGCTTACGCTACGCTCGACGGCGAAGCCTTGGGCGAAGACCAAATTGGTCGAATTGGCGCCCAAACGGCTAAACAAGTCATCATTCAGAAAGTGCGTGAAGCCGAACGCGATTCGTTAATGCTGGAATATCGCGATCAGATCGGCCAGATGGTCGGTGGCGCGATCGGCCGTGCCGATGGCGGCGTGGCCACGGTGCAGCTGGGAAATGTCGAAGCGATTCTACCCCGTAGCGAGCAAATTCCCGGGGAGACACTGCACGCTAACGAACGCATTCGAGCGGTCGTTTACGAAGTTCGGGCGGCCGGGAACCGCGTTCGCGTAGTGCTCAGCCGCAACCGCCCCCAATTGGTCCAACGGCTATTCGAGCAAGAAATCCCTGAGCTGCTCGATGGCACCATTGAGATCAATTCAATCTCTCGTGAACCGGGTTACCGGAGCAAAGTGGCCGTTCGCAGCGCCGACCCCCAAGTCGACCCGATCGCGGTCTGCGTTGGCTTTCGCGGCAGCCGGATTAAGGCGGTGCGGGAAGAATTAGCCGGTGAACACATCGATGTCGTGCGGTTTTCCGAAGACCCACAAGTCCTAATTCCCAACGCGTTGCAACCGGCCGCGGTCGAGCAAGTGCTGCTCTGTGACCTCATCGGGCGAGCCATCGTGCTGGTCCAAGAGGACCAACTGTCCTTGGCAATTGGTCGACGTGGACAAAATGTTCGCCTGGCCAGCAAGCTGTGTGGTTGGGACATCGAAATCATGACCTCCGAGGAATTGGAGGATCAAATCGAGCGAGCCGTCGCCGCTTACAGCGAAATCGACGGCGTCGATGAGGAGTTGGCGCAGCGTTTGGTCGAGCAAGGTTATCTGTCTTATGATGACTTATCAGTGATCGAGCCCGATGCGTTGATGGAGCTCGGCGGCTTAACAGCCGAGCAAGTCGACTCGATTGTCGAGATTGCTGAGTCCAAGGCTGAAGAAGCGGAAGTCGCCGCGGCGGAAGAACGACGAGTGCGGCGAGACAAGGATCGGCAACCGCCGGCCGAACCAACTGCCGCTAGCGAAGAAGCTGGAGCCGAAGAATCTGGTCAAGCGGAGCTGGCAGCAGACTCCGACCAAGCCGCTGACGAGGATCAGCCCGAGAAGGCTGTTGACACGGAAGCGACGGTTGAGGATGCTGCGGAGAGTCAATCTGCGGATGCACAGTCCGCGGAACCGGAAAACTCAGTGGTTGCCGATTCAGCCACTCCGGACGACAATACTGATGAGGACGTTTCAGCCGACGCCACACGTGATAAGGTGTGACGTTTTCTACGGTGGCCATCCCTTTGCGGGGAACTGGCCAGCCGTTGGTAAGAACTTCTGCCATTCGATTCGTGGTTCGGATCGTTTGGCGGACGGAGGAATTTCCGCCTATGTGAACCAACCATTGCCCGCGTACCGACCGCTGATCGCCGAGAGCGTTGCGACTGAGTACGCACATCCTTTTTGAAATATCCACAGGATCGTTTCCAAGTGCCCGTACGCATTTACGCGCTCGCGAAAGAACTGAAAGTCGACAGCAAGGATCTCGCTGAGATCTGCAAGAAAGTCGGATTAGCCGGCAAAGGGTCGGCGTTAGCCAGTTTGGACGATGATGAAGTCCAACGCGTCAAGGATCATTTAGCAGCCGCTGAAGCTCGCAAACAGGCGTCACAGACGGCTGAGAAGAAGCCTGCGCCGATCGCCCCCCCCGCCCGCCGTCCCGCCAGCCTCACGCCGACGCGTCCCGTGCGGACCGATCCGGTGCGACGAGCCAACACGCCGATCGGCAAGCGGAAAAGTCCCGCCGAGGAGACTGCCAGCGGAACCTCCGCCGCAGAAGCCGATTCGCAAGAAGCGGTCGCTGGTGGGCACGTTACCGGTGAGCCAACAGCCGGACTCACATCGGCGGAAGCTGCGGCGAAGTCCGAACAGACCAGCCCGCGGGCCGACACACCGGAGCCTGATAGTCCAAGCAAGACGGCCGCCTCAGCCGGTAAATCGGCTCCTCTTTCCGCTGGCAAATTGTCGGTGGGACGTGGCGGAGACAGCTCGGCTCCCACCGGCTCTCGCCCCTCCTCGCCCGCGTCGGGTGGTGGAAAACCGGCTCCCGGCAGAAGTGAAACTGCTGCGGATGCGTCGACGTCACAGCGTTCTAAATCGGATGGTGATACCGGCAAACGCCCCTCGGAGACTCGCGAAGCGGCGGCCAGCGGAAGTCCCGCGGCAGCCTCGCCCACTTCGCCCACCAGGGCGCCCGTCCGTGGCGGTGTGTTTGGTGCTGGTGGTGGCGGTAAAATTCGCGTCATCGGTCGTGGCGGTGGTGAACCTCGCGCCACCGGCGGCAAAGAAAAAGAGACGCCCAAGGATACCGGTGGCAAGCCGACGAAGCGTCGCGGGCCGGTCATTAATTTGGCAGCGATGCCCGAAGCCAAGCAGCCGGTTGCCAAACCGGCCGCCAATGAACCACCTGCACAAAAGCCGGAAATCCGGCTCAGCAAAGATGTCATCGCTGGCCACAAGCAGGGGGTTAAAGCGCCTTTGGAAGCGTTGCAGGCTCAGGAACAGCAGAAGGACGGCGGCAAGTCGTCCGGCAAAGGTGGCCTCTCCTCCTTCACCGGAACGGAAAAAGGTCGTGGCCGTGGTCGCGGACCGGCAACTCCCGTCGCTCCGGTCGGTCGCGAGGAAGAAGAAAAAGGACGCAAGGGATTGGCCGGGATGGCCAGCGCCCGGGCGGTTCGCGGCAACAAAGGCCGGCGGCGGAGCAACCAACGTCAAGATATTGAGCACTCGCTGAACCGCGACGACAATCGTCGCCGCCGCACGCTGACCCGCAAGGGAACCAACACCGCGGCTCCGCGAAAAGAGAAAGTGGTCCTTGAGCTGCCCTGTTCGCTGCGGAGTTTTTCCGAAGCGGCCGGTGTGCCAGTTGCTCAAGTTTTGCGCGTGCTGATGGGGATGGGCGTGATGGCCAACATCAACGCCTCGATCGATCAAGAGACCGCCGAACTGGTCGCTACCGAGCTCGATCTGGACATCGAACTGAAGGCGCAAGAGACGCTCGAAGATGAGCTGATCAGCCACATTGAAAGTACTGCAGATACCGAGGCAGAACTGATTCCCCGCGCCCCGATCGTCACCTTCTTGGGACACGTCGACCACGGCAAGACCAGCCTGCTCGATGCCTTGATTGGAATCGAAGTGGCCAAGGGCGAAGCGGGCGGAATCACCCAGCACATTCGGGCTTACCAAGTTGGTGAAGGTGATCGCCGGGTCACGTTTGTCGACACGCCGGGGCACGAAGCGTTTACGGAAATGCGTGCTCGCGGTGCCAACGTCACCGACATCGCGGTGTTGGTCATCGCCGCCGATGACGGCATTATGCCGCAAACCGAAGAAGCGATCAGCCACGCCAAAGCGGCCGAGGTGCCGATCGTCGTGGCACTCAACAAGATTGACCTCGAAGGTGTCGATGCCACCCGGGCCATGACGCAAATGACCGAGCATGGGCTGACTCCCAGTGAATGGGGTGGCGATGTCGAGGTCGTGCGGACCAGTGCGCTTACCGGTCAGGGCATGGATGAACTGCTCGAAACGTTGCTGACCGTTGCCGAACTGCATGAGTACCGCGCCAACCCCAACCGCGATGGCATTGGGGTTTGTTTAGAAGCCGAGCAGCAAGGTGACCGCGGGGTGATCACCAAATTGGTCGTTCGCAACGGAACGCTCCGCGTCGGCGATGTGATTGTCTGCGGCGGCTCGCACGGTAGAGTGCGAGCAATGCACGATCCGTTAACTGGCAAACCGCTGGCATCGGCCGGCCCCAGCACGCCTGTAAGCATCATCGGATTGGACAAGCCGCCCGGTCCCGGCGATCGCTTCCACGTGCTCTCGGACATTGGCCAAGCGCGTGAGATTGCCGCGGGGCGCGAGGAATCGAGTCGCAACGAGGCGCTTTCGGGCATCACCACCAAGGTCTCGTTCGAGAACTTCCAAACCATGATGGAAGAAGGTCGGCTGGGAGAAGTTCAAGATCGCGTGCGATTGAACTTGATCATTCGAGCCGACGCGCGAGGTTCTTTGGAAGCGATCGACAAGGAGCTATCCAAGATCGATCACCCCGAAGTCGACATTCGCATCCTGCAACGATCGGTCGGCGGGATCACCGTCGCCGACGTGACGCTCGCCTCGGCATCAGACGCCGTCGTGCTGGGATTCAACGTGATTCCCGACGAAGCGGCTCGCGCCCTGGCCGATCAACGTGGTGTCGAAATGCGACGCTACAGTGTGATCTATAAGTTAACTGACGAAATCAAGGCAATTTTGGAAGGGCGCCTCCGCCCCGAAGAACGCGTTGTCGAGTTGGGCCGAGCCCTGGTCAAACAGGTCTTCCAGATCAGCCGCAGTGGAACCATCGCCGGTTCCTACGTGGCACAAGGTGTGATCGAACGTGGCTGCCGCATCCGAGTCAATCGAGATGGCCGCACCATCGGTGATTACGCACTCGATTCGGTCCGGCGAGTTAAGGAAGACGTCAAGGAAGTGCCCCGCGGCATGGAATGCGGGATCAAGCTGGCCGGTTTCAACGACATCCGCCAAGACGATGTGTTGGAGGCTTACAAGATCGAAGAGGTCGCCCGGACGCTCGATTAAACTCTCCCGTTTCCTCCTTACGATCCCTGCCTCCGTGACCAGCCGCCGTTTACTGAAAGCCGCCGAAGCCATCCGTGAAGTGGTCGCTTCGGCAATTGTGACTGACATCCGCGATCCACGCATCCAAAACGTAACCGTTGTGGGTGTCGAAGTGGCGCCCGACATGCGCGAAGCTAAAGTCTTCGTGAGCGTGATGGGTGATGATGCCAAACAGAAATTATCGGTCCGTGGACTGCAAAATTCAGCCGGCTTCCTACAAGCTCGAATTGCTAATCGCATCGATACCCGCTACACCCCGCGGCTAACTTTTGTGCTCGATAAGGGGCTTAAGAACGCCGCCGCCGTGGGTGAGATATTGGCTCGCATCAAACGAGAACGCGAAGGCGAACTCGACGAGCCCGATCAAACCGAAACAACTGACGAGTCGGACGACACAATCCGTTGAATGTGGCTCGCCTCGCCAATTTCCCATTCGATCAACCAGCATCCCGCTATCGACACCCTTCATGAGCGCCCAGAATCGAGCCTCCCGGATTAGCAAGCTTCAGACGCTTCTGAAGAAAGCTTACAAGCCGATTATCCACGTCGAAACTCGAACGCTGATGGAGCATCTGCTGTATGCCTGCTTGCTGGAAAACGCTCCCTACGAACTGGCCGACGAAGCGTTGGCCCGACTCGAACAAGAGTATTTCGATTGGAATGAGGTGCGGGTCACAACCATCACCGAACTGAGCGAAGTGCTGGTACGCTTGCCCGATGCCCAGGGTGCCGCCGTCCGCTTGAAGAAGAACTTGCATGGCATCTTCGAGTCGATGTACACCTTCGACCTTGAAGAGCTGCGCAAACTGAATTTGGGAAAAGCGATTCAGAAGTTCGAGCGTCTCCCCTCAATGACACCCTTCGTGCTGGCTTATATCACCCAGCATGGCCTCGGTGGACACGCCATCCCACTCGACTCGGCTGCCCTGCGACTGTTCTGGCTGACCGAAATTATTAACGAAAAAGAACTAAAGACCGGCAAAGTTACCGGTCTGGAACGGGCAGTGCCCAAAAATAAAGGTGTTGAATTTGCCTCGCTGCTGCACCAAGCGGCCGTGGCCATCAACATCGACCCCAACGATCAAGCCGCTCGCCAAATCGTCGTCGCGCTGAATCCTGACCTCGATCAGAAATTGGCCGATCACGTCGCCGAAGTCAAACAAAGACGCGTGGTCAAAGCAAAGGCCAAGGCGAAAGCCAAAGCCGATGCCGACGCGGAAGAAGCGGCCAAGGAACAAGCCAAAGCTGCCAAGTCAGCCGGAAAATCAGCGGGCAAATCAGCGGGCAAAGCGGCCGCCAACAAAGCCGGTACCAATAAGTCGACTGGCAACAAGTCAACTGCCACAAGCAAAGCAAGTGACAGCAAGGCCGGCGGCACCAAAGCGAGCTCCAGTAAACCGAGTTCCAGCAAAGTAGCGAGTAGCAAAACGGGCGGCAGCAAGTCGCTCACCGGCAAAGCCAGCCCCGGCAAGACGGGCGGCAGCAAGCCGGCGGATAGCGTCGAGTCGGCGGACAAGAACGGCGCCAGCAGCAAGCAAGCCAGCGAAGATGCGGCCAGCGAAAAGCAGTCGGGCGTGAAGAAAACTGCGGCCAAGAAACCGGCTGAGAAAAGCTCCGCCAAGTCGTCTGGCAAGAAGACCAGCGGCGGTGCCAAAAAGTCAGCCGACGCGGCGGCAGAGACTGCCGAGCAACCTGCGGCAGCCGAAAAGAAAACTGCGGCGAAGACCAGCGGGAAGCGAGTTGCCAAACGAAAGCCACGCTGAGCAATCGCCGCTGGACAGGCCGCAGGTATCGCAGGCTGCGAGTTTGGCGAATGTATTCTCACTCCGTCTAAAAATCAGGTACTTGATCGTTCGAGGCAACCACGATGGCAGGCCACTCGCATTGGGCTGGGATTAAACACAAGAAGGCCCTGATCGACAACAAACGCGGCAAGCTCTGGAGTAAACTTAGCAAGGCAATCATCATCGCCGCCAAGCTCGGGGGTGGTGATCCCGATGCCAACATCCGGCTCCGCAAGGCGATCGACGACGCCAAAGCGGTCAGCATGCCCAAAGATAATATCGAGCGGGCTATCAAGCGGGGCACCGGAGAACTCGACGGCGGCAACGTTGAAGAGATTCTCTACGAGGGTTATGGCCCCGGCGGTGTGGCGGTGATGTGCGAGATTATGACCGACAACCGCAACCGCACCGCTCCCGAGATGCGAACACTGTTCTCCAAACATGGCGGCAACTTGGGGGCCACCGGTTGCGTGGCCTATCTGTTTGATCGCAAAGGGCTGTTTGTCTTCTCAGCCGATGTCGACGAAGAACAGATCACCTTGATCGCCCTCGAACATGGCGGCGAGGATGTCGAAGAGAAAGAGGACGGGCGGCGGCAAGTGGTCTGCTCTCCCGAAGTCTTTGGCGAACTATCCGAGGCTTTCTTCGCCGCCGACTTGCAACCCGAATACAGCGAAGTCACTCGCCTGCCACAGAACATGGCCGAAGTCGACGGCCCCACGGCACGCGATTGCCTCCGCTTGCTCGAAGCGCTCGACGATCACGACGATGTGCAAAACGTCTTCACCAACTTAGATATCTCCGCCGATATGCTGGAAGAAATGAGTGGCTAGCGGTTAGTGGTTAGCCGTTAGCCGTTTGACCCGCAGCCGCTAGGCGCAGGCGTTTCAGTCAGTGGGTTACCTAGTTAGCACCCAGCACCGCAGCCCCACAAAAAGACTCGCTCCCTTCGCCCCCGGGACTGGCCTTGGCAAGAGCACGTTCCGCACGGCAAACCTCATTAAGGCCAGTTTTGGGGGAGAAGGGCTGGGGTTGAGGGGGAGCCGCCGTGGTATGCCGGGGCGCTCCGCCCGGCGACACCAACTCAGCCGGGCTTGTCAGCGCCCGGTCCGCCAAAGGAAAGAACGATTAAGGAAAAGTGAAGATTGAAAAAGGCAAAATTCATCAGCTTCAAACCTACAACCCCACACTCTCTGCTCGAACTAGTCGCGTGCAACCAAACGGTGGCTAGCGCCAGAACCGCTAAGCATCCCAAGCGTTCAACCTGCGAACCCATTGCTGGAGCTGAGCCTTATTCTTTTCAATCGCCATCAAACCACCCAAAATCAAAATGCCCATCGTGATGCCAAATACCCACCAAGGCCAATTCTGATCAATCGCTTGCCCGGCATGCCAAACCATGCTGAGCACGCCGACTAGAATGAACATCGTGCCCAGGTAGAGGAATGCCCGCGTTCTCAACACCACGCCGGCAACCATGCCCAATAAGGCCAACAAGATCAACAACATTGGCCCCAGCAGCGACGAACCAATTTCCCCAAACATAATGTCAGCCGTGCTGCTGACATAAATCACTAAAGTCGCCGCATAACGAATCGTAACCAAGACTTGAGGCGCCAAACGCCGACGTTCTAACTGGGCCGCAGCCAACACACAGACCGCCGGTGGGATCAACCACAACTGTGGATGTGCGAGGAACCCAAATCCAGGGTTCTGCACCAACACCACCCACAACGCCGCGTTGGCCAAAATAATCCCAGCCACCCGTGGCAAGCGGTCTTGTCGCCAAAGCACCGCCAAACCGCCGTAGAAGATCGCCGCCACGACCAAAAAGAACGCGTAGGAAACCCGCTGGCCACCGAACGTCCAGTCCATTTCACCCGCTGACAACCAAAACCCAATCACGGGAATCAGCGGCAAAAACAAAGTGGTCTGACGCATGGTTTGCCCCACTACTTTGTCTTCCCTCCTGCGTCCCCACTCGGCCAAACCGGCACTCAAAAACGCCAGCCCCATCACAATGTAAGGCCAATACGGTCGCAAACCCACCAACAACAAATCGGGCTTACAAAGATAAATATGCAGCCAAGCTAACCCGCCTAGTGCTTGAGCCAAGTAAAGCGCGATCCGCCGCTGCTGATCGCTCAACGCGGGCAGCACACTCAGTTCCGCGGGCCGCAGCAAACCGACGATCGCCGCCACCACGGCACCCGCACCGATGAGAAACGCGACTCCGATCACCAAGGGCAAAGGCACCAAAGCCAACTGAGAAGTCCCACGCAGCATCGCCTCTTGCCAAAAGATCAGCGGCAAAGCGAACGCTGCCAGAGCGGCTCCCAAACCGGCCGCTAGCCGCAGACCGCCTCGCCAGCGTTGTCGATCGAGCCCCAACACGTTGGCCGCGACCCAGAGTGCGGCGGGAGTGATAATCACGGCCGCAATCCACAATCGCATTGTCGCTAGCAGCCACCAAGGCCTCGCGTCACGCTCCAACCCCAGGGCGGCCAACACCATCGCCGACACGACCAGCACCACGGCCAGTTTCCGCAACACCTCCGCTCGTCCAAGCAGCCGCGGAGCAAATGCTTCATACCAACCCGCAATCGCTCCGTGGCTGAGCCCCATCGCACCGACCGAAGCAATCAGCAACCACCGTGATGTCGCTTCGATGCCACCGAGCACGGCAAAACTAGCCGCGATTGTCAACAAGCCAGCCGTCGCCATTACCAACCCGGACAACACCTGTCGCCCCGGCAGTTGATACATAATCGCGCTCTTGACTTCGAAACCATCATCGGACTCGGCACCAAACTCCTGCTGCGCGGCGCGCGACGTCAACACCAATGGCCAAGCCCAGATCCACAACCCACTGATCACGGCCGCCGCCGAGCACTGCAGCGCCACGGGCAAGACTTGAAAGTCAGCCGGCACCAGCCAGCCGACCAAAGTTGCCGACAGCAATTGGCTGGCCACATAAGCCACGGCGATCGCCAGCAAACTCCGCAAACGCACCAACGTGCTGACAATCACCACCCCCATCGCCGAGATGCCCAACAACATCACATCCACCGGCAACACTCCCGCCGGTGCTGCCATTGGCGGCACCGCCAGACCAAGAGCATTGCCGTTGAGCCCGAGCGTAAGGTAACCAATCACCGGCAAAAAGGCCAGCAGCGAGCCGATCGCAAACAGGTTGTCGATCCACAGCAAACGCACCTCCGAAGTTTCGGCAAACTGTTGTTTTCGTCCCCACCGTTCACTCGCCAACAATCGCCAGCACATCGCGCAAAACGCGAAACCGAAGGCAACTTTGGCGACCAATAAGGCGATGGTCGGGCTGCCATCAGCAAGCACAAAAAGACCACATGCCGCCGCCAACACTCCGTAGGCTTGACCGGTTTGCCACCAAGCCAAACGCGACCACATCAACAACGACAACGTCACAGCCGCGATCGAACTCACAACCCAGATCGACCATCCGGGCTCGCCCCAACCTGTCTGAGCAGCCGCCAGAATACTGCTGCTGACAGCCAGCACGCCCGCCATCGCCATCGCCCAGCCGCGCTTTTGCCAACTGGCCCATATAGTGCCGACCAACATCGTGAGCAGCCAAATGCCGCTGAGAATCAACCAAGCAGCGGACAAATGAACCCACTGCCAATACACGGCCGCGGCACTCATCACGCCGCTGGTCGCCAGCCCGGCAAATAAAGCTCCTCCCAAACGCAAATTTTCAAACAACCGCAACTGACGCAACAGCGGTGGAAACAGCACCGCCAAGCCCCACAACACGAGCGGCGAAAGTTCCGCTTGCGGACCTTGAACCAAAACCTGCCAGATGAATCCCGTGATCGTCACGATCGCCAGCGTGACACTGCCGGCGACCATCGCTGGTTGACCATTGGCCCGCTCATCCGTTTGCTGCCAAAGCTGCAACACGCCCCGCTGCGAAACCTCCGCGGTAGACGCCGTCGCGAACTCCTGCCCAAAATCGCTCCCCTGCCCTTTTCCGGCGGCAAGCTCCGCTGCCATCGGCGTGCCACGCAGCAACCACATCCAGTTGGCCTTGCCCACGATCATCAACGCGGCAGCTAGCAAACAAAACACCACCGCGACCGGTTCCGCCGCGTTGGGTGCCAGCCACCAACCGCAAACCAGCAAACTCGAAACTTGAACAGCCGCCATCACCGCTGGCAATGGAATCCTGTTGGCCGCCCGCCGATAGCAGGCGACAACCAGCAAGCAGGCGAAGGAGGCCAAGATGAGCAAAAAAACGGTCGTACCAATCGGCTCCCCACCGAAGATGGCGAAGGTGCGAAAGGCCGGGCGAAGACTGACCAATATCACCCCGCTGGCCAACCAGCGATCGATCACAATCGGAGCCGCCCGCACGACTCGCTGCACCGCATTGAGCTTTGATGCTTGTGCAGAACTGACGGCGGCAGCAACAGCCGGGGTCAACATATTCCAGACGCTCGCCAACACGGCCATCAGCAATCCGGCGAGCGCCCATTGAACTTCGGTGGCGAGTGACAACAAGCTGACCACGCCAATCCCGGCGACCAAGCCCAACAGCGAGACCAGTTGCCCCAAAGCGGCCAGCTGCAAGCGACGATAAATCGCCAACCCGAAACCTCCATTCCAAGCCGCCGCGGTGCCAGCGAGCAGCAACCACCGCATGCTATCCGCTTCCCCTTCCCACCAACCGAGCACGGCAACCAAAGCAGCCACCGACAACGATAACCCCACTCCCGCTACCGATCTGCCCGCTAGCGATCGTGAAGCCAACCCGCAGGTTCCCGCCAACGCGGCTCCCAACATCCACATCGTGGCCATCACAAACCGCTCGTCGACCACCGCCTTCCAGGGCCAAACCGACGAAGGCAGAGCCGACAGGGTGAGGCTCAGTAAACCACTGATACTGATCAAACCGGCTGCCAGGGAAACACTTTTTTGCACTTTGCCGTCCGTTGTTTGCTGCGAGAGCAACAAGCTGCCCAACGTGGCAAGCGCTAGCCACACCGCCGGTTGATCAATACGAGTCAGTTCGACCAGCAACACGCTGGCAATGCCCTGCACCGCCACCAGGGCCGCCACTGCCACGCCCAGCGAAGCTCCAAGACCGATGGCGGTGGGCGGAAACAGTCCGCTGGATGCCGACGCGAGATGGGCCGCCCGAACGGAGCGTGGCCAACCGAGCGCGTCGATGCGACTGGTCAGTCCGCTCCGCTGGGCCAAACTCGCTAACAACTGCATGCCCAACAGACTGCCGACCGCGGCCGCCAACAAGGATGTCCACGCTGGGTCCAGAAAAAACAACCGCGTGGCCACGACCAGGGTAAGCGGCAGCAACATCACCAACAAAGCGGCTGGCCATTGACGATCGATCAAACGCGCCATCAGCGCCAGTTCCAAACTGCCCAACAGCCCCCAAGCAAGACAAGTTAACAGCAACCAGTGACCGCTGGCCGACGCACCCAATACCAAGCCGACCGGCCCCTGCAACAGCGAGATCGCGGCCCCGCCGGTCAGGAAACCGGCCAAGCAAACCAAAGCGATAAAGCAGCCATGAATCGTGCCCCGTAATTTGTCACGCTTACCCGAAAGCTGCCACAGCGCGACCAGCAAACCTGTCACCAAGATCGCACCAGCCCAACCGACCGCGACCACACCACGCGGTCCCGTACCAAACAGATACACTTGTGCGAGGGCCAACGTGGCAACTGGTAAACCAGTCATCACAATCGCCCAAACCTGCACTTGATTGACCAACGAGCCGCCACGTTCTCGCCAACGCCAGCGATGTGCGGAGGTGCTGCCGAGCAATAACGGCCAGGAGCGGGCGAGCGCCAACACAAGCATCATGCTGGCACCGGACAACACGGCCGTCCAGTCGGCAATGCTGGCAACTCGTCCGAATGCGTGACAGAGCATCACGTCCAATAAATTAATCCCCACCGTGGCTGCCAAGACAAACAAGCTCAAGTAGCCAAGCCAACTGTCTAGCTGCACCCCGTCGCGATCGAGCACTCGCGACAACGCACGCCAACGACCAACGGCAAAATCACGCAACAAGCTCCACCCGGCGGCCACTCCCGCAGCGATCGCCAAGCAATAAAACAAACCACTGGTGTTCTTCCAAGTCTCGCGATTCAATAACCAATCGGGTTGCCACTGGGCGATTAGCAACACGATACTCAGCCCGCTGGCCAACTGGGCCAGTGGAATCCAGCCGGAACGCCGGGAACGGACCGCGGCCGTCAACAAGAACAGTCCGCCACCCACCGCGATTGCGATTGCCCACCAAGGTTGTGATTTAAAACAGAAGGGAGTCGTTAGCAAAGCCAGCACACCCAGCAGGCCCGCATCCCGCCACCAAACCGGCAACAGCCGGCGCTGCCGCGAAACGATCACGCGCCGACGTGGCATGCCAGTTTCCGCGGGCAACGGCTGGCCCAATTGCCAATTCGCCGCCAATTCTCCCAGACCGGCGACCGCCAACGCGGCGGCCGTCAAGGCGAGCGCCAGCTGAGGAATCCAAATCATGAATTCGACTTGCCACCAAACATCAAAGGAAAAGATCGCGGTGGCGGCAGCTGTTAAGACACCCGCGACGGCCAGGAGTCGACCAAGTTTTATCGCTTCGCTGACGCTCGCCGCGGCACAAGCCAACGTCGCCAAGGCCAGCACGATCAAACTGCGAGGCACGCCATCGAGCCAAGCAGCCGGCCCCAAGCCAACCGCGACGCCGACTAGCCCGCCGAGCGTTAAACTGATGCCCGCCGCATAGATCAACCAACGAGCCGCTTCCCCAACCCAACCGACAGCCGGAGTAAGTTTCGCTTTGCGCCGCAGCACCGCAGCGACCAAAAGCGTCAAACCGCCCACAGCCAACATCGAAATCATCGCGTTGCCGCTGACGTAACGCCGCCACATCGCCAAATCGGCGTCCCAAACTTGCTGGCCATACCACACGGATGTGGCCAGTGGCGCCCAGAAAGTCGCAGCCAGCGGTGGCAAAGCCAACAGCCTGGGTTGCCGCAGCGTAAAGGCTAATAACAAGCCGGTCGTAGCGACTCCCAAAGTCCATAGACTGACCCACAAAAAACGATCCAGCGAAGGTGGCAAAATCGCCACGATGGCCAACAGACTCATGATGCCGACCGCTTGATAGCCAACCCGGTAGGTCGCCGCCGTGACTCGTTGGGCGACTTCCCAACAAGTCGCCGTCAAAGCCGCCAAGGCGGGAATCAGTGCTAAGGCCAGTGGCAACAACGTCGCCAAATCTCGCTCGCCGCGAATCACAAACATGGCCAACAACACGCCCAAGGCGTAGACAACCAAGCCATAGAGCATCGTCAAGTGATTCCGTTTGGCTGGCAACAGCAGCTTGCGCGAGGGATGCAGACGCAACTGCTGGGAGTCGACCATTAAGCCCAGTGCAACCGCCACGGAAGCCAGCAGCATGATCCAAGGCACAGCCTGATGCGAGAGCCTGGCTGTCGCTGAAGCGAAGGGGAGCAACAACGTAGGCAGCCCGAGCATGATCGTCCACAACCAACGACGTGGCTTACCCACCAAGGCGGCACCCGCGGCGTACAACATGCCCACACAAGCCGCTCCACCGCCGCCCACCGCGACGAGCGTCAGCGGTTCGGCCAACGAAATCGCCTGCTCGCCACCGCCAGCGATGCTGATCCCGGCCATCATGCTCAGCGGCACCAACATCGTGGCGATAATCAACACCGCGCGACTGGTGTGTCGCAATCGCCAACGCTTTAACGTGTATAGACCAGCACCCTCGATCGCCGCCACCGCGCCCAAGAAAACAGCAGCCGGTATCAAGCGGTTGGCTTCGGTCAGCGTGCTCCACAAACTGATCACCAGCCCGATCGAACAAACCACAATCAAAATTCCAGCCGCCAACTCACCCCAGCGAATGTTGTGGGCTGCTAAGAACGACTGCAACACTTCCGACAGTGCCCGCCGAGGCTCGAGCGATGGCCGCTGAACCTGTTGAGCAGCGACAGCCATGGCTGGCTGCGGCTGAACCATGGGAGGCTGTGACCCCGATGGCGTTTGAACAAGCGGAGACGGCGCGAGGGGAGTTGGAGCCGGGGTGACTGGAGTCGGAGTGACCGGCGTTGGAGTTACGGGAGCGGGAGTTACGGGAACCGGAGTAACTGAAGCGGGCTCAGCAGGAGCAGGTGACGGTGCCGAGGTCAGGGGCGATGACGTCGGTGGTGTGGGGTTCGGCCGCACGGGGGCCACTGGTCGCGATGTTGCTTGCGAAGTGAACTCAGGTGTCGGACGTGGTGCTGCGGGGGCAGATGGTAACCGGTGCGTGGCTGGAGTTGGCGGCTGGCTGGTTGGTGTTATTGGCTGGCTAGCGGGGGGGCGACTTACCTCCGTGTTTGCCGGTGACGCCACGTGAGCTGCGGAAAAGTCTTCTTTGGCGCGGCGGGCCAGCGACTCCAACCGCTCCTGCTCGGCTGGCAAAATCCAGCCCTTCCAGCGGAGGTATTTGACCACGCGTCCATAGGCTAGCAGGTCGGAGATCAGCTGCTGCCGGGGTGAGTTAGGGTTGCCGCTGGCGTTGGCACGATTTGACGAAGGCGACTCGTGAGAGAATATTGCGCGGAAAATCGCCGCCAAAATCAACCAAGAAAAATGTCCAAGGAAAGTCACCACCACGAAGGCGATGAGCAATCCGATCATGAATTCGACTGGCATAACGAACGACCTAAAATCACTCTCGCGCCGGATGAAACCGAGCACCGATTTGAAAACCCCGAGCGTCCCCAGCCGCTAGCCACTAGCCACTAGCCACTAGCCACTAGCCACTAGCCACTAGCCACTAGCCACTAGCAATACGACACCCTCGCTCACCAGAGAGCCCAGGGAGTCGTAACAACCGCGCAAAACGGTACTTTTTTTTCCATTTGCACCCATTTATGGCGGTAGGTCGGTGTTCCGCATCGATTTCGCTGAGCGTCACCCCCGTCATGAACGCTGATCGCCGGTGCAAGCCGAACAATCGCGCTGGCCCGCACTGGAATGCCGTTCGCTGCTCAAAGCGACCTGATTGACGTGTGGCATGTGGTATGATCGATCCGATGCTTAGGACCAGTTCCAACGTTTCCCGCCGGAGCATTCATGCCATGCGTAACTTACTCAGCCTCGCGATCCTGTTCACTGTCTCGACCGTCGCCCTGGCCGACCATCCGACTTGGCCCACGCCACCGGTCGATTATCGCTTTGAGCCGATACCGCCGTTGGGAAATCGCCTGCCTTATTCATATCGGGCCCGCTTTAATCGCCCGTCATATTTGGGCGGCGCGATCTCCCACATCATCGCGCCTAGCAGCCAAGAAGCAATGAGCTGGCACGAGCATGTGCATATGGGCTCTTACCGCAACCATGCCGGGCGGATTGAGAAGAAGTACTTTTATCCCAAGCCATGGGAAGTCTTAACCGTCGGCCCGCGCACTTCGCGAGCCCCAGCGGGCGAGCCGATGCCGATTGCCGATCCACTGTCGAACGTCTATCCATAATGTCGCAACTACGGTTCGTAGTCGCCGCCTGGCGGACTGGGTTGCACGGCCAACCAACGCTGGGCAGCCTGCAGTAGAAGATCATTGGGCGAATCCGCAGGCGGAGTAGCGGACGGCTGCCGCTGTGCGGTGACCAATTCGGCGGCGTGGTGCCAAAGCTGTCGATCGAGCTGGGCCTTGAGCTCCGCCAATTGTTGCTTGCGCTTCGGAATCAGTTCCAGAGCAACCTGCTCACCACCGCTCCATCGCTGCGGCACGGGTGAACGGGGATACGTTTGAGGAAGCCCCCCCAACAATAACCAGCACCACAGCACGACCAACAGCCCCGCGCTGCCAAACACAATCGCGGCCCGCAAGGAATTTGCCGGGCGTGATCTGCCCGGCGAATGGTGGAATTCATCGGCGAAATTCATTAGTCGGCTGGCGTTTGGTCTGCTGGGGTTTCTGAGCGAGCCTGCTCCAGCGCACGTTGCGCGGCGGAGCGACTTTGCGAAGCGGCCAGCCATTTCTCACCATAACGTTCAGCCGCTCGCTGCGTCTCAGCCCGTGCCCGCTGTTTACCCACCATCACTGCGCAGGCCGCCATGCCAAACAGCAGATAGCTGAGAATAATCAATCGCATCGGCCCCAGAATTTTGCGCATCAATAACTCAATCAGATTCCGAGTTGGCAGCAGCAGGCGTTTGGCTTGCCGCCGGCATTTGCGACTGTTGCCAAGCACGCCGAAAAGCGGCTTGCTGTAACAAACTAGTTTCCACCCGGGCGATCTCTGCTTCTAGTTCCAAATAAGTGACCGAAGGCTGCACACGCTGTAACTCATCTTCCAGCCAAGCATCGTCTCGCAGCCACACATGCATGACGACAAACAGCGTCAGCCCCAACGAACTGATCAGCGTCAGCAAGCCCACCAGCCAAAGCTTGGACGAAGATGATGCGATGGTTTTGCTTGCGTGCATGGTGAGAGCTTCAGGGATGGAATTTAATGTTCTCGCAATAGTTTACTTTATGGTGTTTGGCGACGCGTGTGGTGTTTGTTGCGGGGCGAACGGAAACGGCTAACAAACTGTTAGCGGTTTTGGCGCTAGCCACCGTTCGGTTGCACGTGACTAGTTCGGGCAGAGAGTGTGGGTTTCAGGTTTGACGCTGATGAATTTTGCCTCTTTCAATCTCCACTTTTCCTTAATCATTCTTTCCTTTGGCGGGCCGGGCGCTGACAAGCCCGGGGAGCGAGTCTTTTCGTGGCGCTGGGGTTTGGTTGCTAATGAGTAATACGCTGACTTAAACGTCTGTGTCTGCGACTGCGGCTGCGGGTCAAGCAGGTTGACTCGCAAACGATTGGGGACAATCGTTCTACATTGTGCCAACTAACTGCTAACCGCTAACACCTAACCTGGCTTCAATTCATGCCGCAGCGCTTTCATTCCTCGGTGCAACAAACCGGCGATCGCTCCGGTAGTCTTTCCCATCCGGGTGGCGCATTCCGCTAACTTTAAACCTTCTAGATAGTGCAGCCTAACAGCCTCTCTTTGTTCCTCGGGCAACTGTTCAATCGCTTGACTGAGCCGGATCACGCGTTCGCCGACCACGGCATGTTGGCTCGGCGTCGGCGAACTGGCTGCCAGCCAACCTTCCAACCTCAACGACGATTGAGCTAACCGATCCTCGATCGATCGTTCCCGCCGCACATCTCGTTTATCACGGTGCATATCGCGATCGAGGTGGGAGATATTGCGAGCCAAAATCTGCCGCAGCCAACCCCGCAACTCGGCTTCACTTCCGCCCCGGAACTGGTCGATCGCCTGCACGGCTTGCATTAAAGACTGCTGCACGATGTCCGACTGATCGACCTTCGATTGATAGGCGCGGCGCATTTGCACGCGGGCCAACATCTTCAGATAAGGTTGATACTGCCAAAGATTTTCTGGATCGGTGAGTGACAGGTTCGTCGCTTCGCTCATAATTTGCCCGGATTGAGATTAGCCAAAAAAGGATGGTGATTAAATTCCTCCTGGATCGATTGCCGCACTACGCGGCCCAACAACTGCAATTCGTCTGTTTGGATGCTCAGCGGCGGCATCAACACCACCACATCTCCCAGCGGCCGAATCCAAACGCCACTCGCAACCGCTCGCTCGCAAACTCGCCGCCCCCGCAATTGATCCGCAGGCAAAGGGGTCTTGGCTGCTTTGTCGGCAACCAACTCGATCCCCACCATCAGTCCGCGTTGTCGAATGGAACCGACTCGCGGGTGCGACTCCAGCGGCGCCAACTCGGCAGCCAACTGGGCAATTTTAGCGGGTAATTTTGCCAACGTTTGTTCCTCTTCAAAAACCTCCAAAGAAGCCAAGCCGGCGGCCGCTGCCAGCGGATTTCCGGAGAACGTGTGTCCATGGAAGAATTGCCGCCCCGCGCTGCTGGGGGCTAAGAAGGCTTGCCAAATTTTGTCGGTAGCCAAAGTCGCCGCCATCGGCAAGTAACCACCGCTGAGCCCTTTGCCGAGACAGAGCAGATCGGGAGTCACCTGTTCGTGCTCACAAGCAAACATTTTTCCGGTCCGACCAAACCCGGTAGCCACTTCATCGCAGATCAGCAGACAATCGAACTGATCTGCCAATTTCCGCACGCCGGCGAGGAAACCGGGCGGATGCATGATCATGCCGGCGGCACCTTGGACCAGCGGTTCGATCACGATCGCCGCCACTTGTCCGGCATGTTGGCTGAGCAATCGTTCGAGCTCGCTCAAGTACTGCGAGCAAGCCTGTTCGCTGGTGATTCCGGCGGGCAGTCGATAAGTATCGGGGCAAGGCCCGCGAAGCACATCGAACAACAGCGGCGAGAACAATTTGTGAAACAGCTCCACACCGCCCAGGCTGGTGCTGCCGGTAGTATCGCCATGATAAGCCGCGCCCAGGGAAACAAAACGAGTCTTGCTGCGATTTGCTTCGCCCCGCTGTTGCCAATACTGAAAAGCCATTTTGAGAGCAGCTTCCACCGCGGACGAGCCATCGCTGCTGAAAAATACGTGCTCTAAACCGAGCGGCGTGATCTCGGTCAACCGGGCGGCAAATTTGGCCGCGGTCGTGCTGCCCATCCCCAGTGAAGTGACCTGGGCGACGCGCGACAATTGCGACTCGATCGCAGCCACGATGCGGGGGTGTCCATGCCCATGCACAATGCACCACAGGCTGCTGACCCCGTCGAGCAACCGCCGGCCGTGACAATCGATCAACCAATTTCCCTCAGCCCGCTCGATCACCAGCGGTTGATACTCGGCCATTTGCGTAAAGCCATGCCAGACGGCCAAGCGGTCAAGTCGCTCGATCTCCAGTGCATCCGGTAGCTGCAGTTCACCAACGATTGTTTGCGAGTTGTCCGCAGTCGCCATCTTTACTCCGATTTCCACAGGTAGTGCTCCCCTGCCCTCCCCGCCACGGCAAACCGTCGATAAGCTGAGAGGATTAAAGGATTTGTACGATTGTCCAGATTTCACAGCGGTGCTGAGAGTTATGGGACGCGAGGCAATTTACCAGCAATCGGGCGGTGGTGACGATGGTGGAGAGCACGACGGGGACGAAATCCCCGCGGCGATCAACCAAGACTCCCGGCTGCGCCCCTCGGCGATGGACGAAATGGTCGGCCAACGCGAGACGATTGAACGATTACGCATCGCCATCGACGCCGCCCGCTCGCGGGGCGAGCCTTTGGGGCATATTTTATTCGATGGGCCGCCCGGTTTGGGAAAAACCACCTTTGCCACCGTGATTCCCGCCGAAATGAAGACCAGCGTGCAATTGGCCAGCGGGGCCGCGCTCAAAGCGCCCAAGGATCTAATCCCCTATCTGACCAATCTAGCCAGCGGTTCGGTGCTGTTCATCGACGAAATCCACCGCCTGCCTCGCACCGTCGAGGAATACCTCTACACGGCGATGGAAGACTTTCGCATTGATATCGTGTTGGGTGAAGGGGTCAACGCGCGAACTTTGAACCTGGACCTGCAACCCTTTACGATGATCGGCGCCACCACCCGGGCCGGCATGTTGAGTGCACCACTCCGCGATCGTTTCCAAATCCGCGAGCATCTCAGCTATTATTCGATTGCCGACTTGCGAGAAATCATTCGCCGCAACTCGCAAAAACTGAAAGTCGAAGTCGACGAACCGGCCACCGAAGAAATTGCCATTCGCGGTCGCGGCACTCCCCGGATTGCCAACAACCGGCTGCTGTGGGTCCGCGATTACGCGCAAAGCCGAGCCCCAGGGACGGTCTCGCCGGAAATCGCGGTGCGAGCCATGGAGATGATTGGCATTGATCATCTGGGACTCGACAAACAGGACCGTGGCTATCTCGATACGCTGCTGCGAGTGTTCGATGGGGGACCAGCCGGTCTGGAAGCAATCGCTCACACGATGAACGTCAGCTCCGATACGCTGGAAGACGAAGTCGAACCCTTTTTGTTGCGGAGCGAGTTAATCGTACGCACTCGACGGGGCCGGATGGCAACCGCCGCCGGCTTCGCGCATATGGGCCGTAAAATGCCGATCTAAACAGCTCCCCATCATTCAACAAGAACTTATCAAAAAACCCTAACTAACCGCGGCTAGCGCCAAAGCGGCTAACTAACCGCGGCTAACGCCAAAGCGGCTAACTAACAGCGGCTAACGTTGATACTTGACCAATCCAGCGACGATTGTGTGCGTGACGCGGCCTTGCAGCTGCCGCCCGTGCAATGGTGAGCTGCGGCAGTAAGAGAGAAACTTGGACTCGTCCACCGTCCAACTGGCCGCCGGGTCAATGACCACGATGTCGGCCGACTCGCCCACTTGTAAGCTGCCACCTGGGATGCCGGCAATCTCAGCGGGTGCCGTGGAGAGCCGCCGAATGGCTGTCGACCAATCGAGCAAGCCGGGCAACACGAGCTCGCTGATCACCAACGAGAGACTCGTCTCCAACGACGATTGACCGAAGGGTGACGAATCAAGATCGTTCATTTTTTTCTCGTCGGCCCGCGGCATGTGCCCCGACTGAAAAGCATCGATAGTGCCGTCGATAACCGCTTCGCGCAAGGTCTCGATATGGCGGGGACTGCGGAGCGGGGGATGGACTTTGTAGCGTGCATCGAAGGTCCGCAAGGCCTCATCGCAGAGGCTGGCGCAGATGTTATGCGGGCAAGCCGACGCGGTTACTCCCACTCCCCGCAGCTTGACCCGCCGCAACATGTCGATCGCTCCCATCGTGCTGACCGGGCCGACATGCAACCGACCCGCTGTCGCCTCGGCCAAGCGAACATCGCGGGCAACGGCTAAATCCTCCGCTTCGGTCGGCAAACCGGCCAACCCTAAGACGAGCGAAACCTGTCCCTCGTGCATCACACCGCCGACCGAAAGCTCCGGTACACCGGGACGATCGATAATGAGGCGATCGAACATGCGACAATATTCCAGCGCGCGGCGGAGCAACGCGTTGTTGGGCAGCGGGCGGGGCGAATCGCTGAAGGCGACCGCTCCGGCCTCGGTTAACAATCCGAGTTCGGCCATCGCTTGCCCCTGACGCCCCTTGCTGACGCAGCCGATCACGTGCACGCGGGCCAAGTTGGCAGCAGCCGCTTTCTGGCGAACCAACTCGACGGTGCTGGGCGAATCGATCGGCGGATCGGTGTTCGCCGCGCAGAGGATCGAAGTGAAACCACCAGCCACCGCGGCGGCCAACCCCGTGGCGATGGTTTCGTCCTCCTCCCGTCCCGGCTCGCGCAGTTCCGTCGCCAAATCAATCAGTCCGGGAGCCACGATGCGATCCCGCGCGTCGATCCATTGGGCGTGCGGTGGGATCATCCCATCGGTCGGATCGTAAGCAGCGATTTTTCCATCGATGACCAACAAGCGAGCGACTCGGTCCAAGCTCTGAGAAGGGTCGATAATACGCCCATTTTCCAGGCAAAGCGTTGACATTTATGCTTGCTCCTTGACTTGGGCCAGCAACCAGAGGGCGGCCATGCGGACGGCAATCCCGTTGGTCACTTGGTGCAAAATTACGCTTTGGGGACCATCGGCGACCTCGGGAGTAATCTCCACACCACGATTGATCGGCCCAGGAGCCATAATCAAAATGTCATCCTTGGCCGCTCGCATCCGCTTTCCCGTCATGGCGTAACGCAGGGCATATTCGTGGATGCTGGGGAACGAGGGAATCGACTGTCGCTCAAACTGGATGCGAAGCAAATTCAAGACGTCGCACTGCGGCAAAATGGCATCCAAATCATGGGCCACTTCGACTCCCAATTCTTCCCACCGCTGACTGACCAAGGTGGCCGGCCCGCAAACGATCACGCGTGCTCCCAAGGTTCGCAGCCCCCACAAATTACTCCGCGCCGTGCGACTGTGCTGAATGTCGCCAACGAGGGCCACGGTCAGCCCGGCAATGCGGCCGCGATGCTCCAAAATGGTCAGCATGTCGAGCAAGCCTTGCGTCGGATGCTCGTGGGGCCCGTCTCCCGCGTTCAGCACATGGCACTGCAATTGGCGGGAAAGCAAATGGGGCGTGCCGGGAGTTTGATGGCGAGTCACCACCCAGTCGACACCCATCGCCTCAATTGTTTTGGCCGTGTCGACGAACGTTTCCCCCTTGGCCACGCTGCTGCCGGAACTGCTGAATTCGACCGTATCGGCCCCCAGTCTTTTGGCAGCCAAGGAAAAGCTATTGCGGGTGCGGGTGCTGTTTTCAAAAAATAAGTTGGCGCAAGTTTTTCCCGACAACAAAGAGAGCTTATCGCGACATCCCCCCGTCGCTTGTTTTATCCAACTGGCCGTGTCGAGCATCGCCATCAATTCAGCAGCCGAGAGGCTTTTCAAATCCAACAGATGTCGTCGATTCCAAGGTACTGGGGGTGGGAGTTCAGCCATAAAGGATGCGTCGGGCTCGATGAGAAAAACGGCAAATCGATTCCATTCCGGCGGCCGCCGGGGGTTGGGCGACAGCTTAGCAGGTAAACGTCGCGGCGCGAATTTGCCCGGCCAGCAATCGTCAGTTGCGATCCATCATTTGGGTCCCACCAGCGGGTGGAATCAAGTCCGCCAAGAGATAGTTTTTTCGCCGGTTTGCACCTATTTTTTTCAACTTGCCCAAGGCAAATGACGATACCCCGCAATGTCCGCGGAATCGGCACATTCGATTCCGGAGGTGGGACATTCGCTTCTGGGGGGGAGCGAATCTATCCGCACACACCACGATCCGTGTAAACGCCATGAAGCCCGTCCGTACCCTCCTGGCCAGCATTTTGCTAGCGATTTCCGCCTGCGGCTGCTCCGTGATACCGCCGATGTACACGGACAATGACAAGTCGCTGGATCCCTTGATTGCACTCCAGCCTTCGGCGGCGAGCGAGCAATACGATGTGATCTCGCAAGCTCGGGCCAGAAATTCCGTGGTGCTGGAGATCGTTGGCTCGAAAGAGCCGGTCCGCGTCCTACCCCTGCCCACCGATGGGCGTTCGGTATTCGTCAGCGACCTGCTCAAACAAAGTGGTTTGACGCAAGAGTTTACCCGCATGCAGGCAACCCTGTATCGCAACTCGCCGAATACTTTAGGGGGCATCCGGATGGGAATTCACTTCCACAACCGCAGCAACCAAATCACCGCCGAGCACGACTACGCGTTGCAAGCGGGGGACCGTCTGGAAGTGGCCGAGCTGGAAATCAACCCCTTTGAGTCATTCGGTGATTTGATCATGCCATCGGTGGGCAATCGCCGGCTGGTGGCGTACTAAGAACCTATCCGAAAACCGTTAGCCGCTTTGGCGCTAGCGGCGGTTATTTTGGGTTTTCGGATAGGTTCTAAAAGCTGGCATCCTGAAACGAGACCAGCCAGCTTTTTCGGATTTCAGTCTTGACCTCAACAGCCTGAGATCGGCACTGTGGAGGCATGACTTTCCCACCACAACTCGGCACGAATTTGAGCAGGGCAGGAAACAGTGAGTAATCGCGAGCGAGGCCTGGCCAACCAAGGTTCGTGGGTCGCTAACACGATTCGCCGTTTTTCCGGCTTAGCGTTAGCGGCGGGCTTTTACGCGCTGGTCATGACGCTCCCGGTGCCGATGTTGGAACGCTATTTCCTGGGACACCCGGTGGCAATCGCTGCCACGGTGTTATTTTGCGTTGCCGTGGGTCAATTATGGGCCCGCCACCGGGAGATCGCCAAAGTCCATCGGCAATTGGGGCTGATCAGCGACCGCGAATTGGTTCCCCAATCGTTGCACGCCTTTTGTGGCTGGCCAGCCGGTGAGGACTCATCGGGCCAATCCGCCCCCGCTGGCAACTCAATCCATTCGATCAGTGATCGCGTCAATCAATGGCTCGCGCATCTCCGCGAAGTGCCACCGGCCATTGCCCGTTCGGCGATGGTGCTGCGGTTGACCGATTTACTCGAACGGCAACAACGGCGTGGGCATGCCGACCAACTGAGCGACGATATGCGCGAAGTCGGTGATCGCCAAGCCGACGCCGATCATGATGCCTTGCAGTTCGTTCGCATCATCGTCTGGGCGATTCCGATGTTAGGTTTTTTGGGTACGGTAATCGGCATCACGCAAACACTCGGTGGGCTTGATTTTACCGACGGAGCGGCCGCCGTGGAACGACTGAAGAGCGGTCTCTACGTGGCCTTTGATACCACCGCGCTCGGTTTGGTGCTGAGCGTGATCGCGATCTTTCTGCAGTTCCCGGTGGAAAAGCACGGCCGCGAGGTGTTGCAAGAAATCGAACAGCGGAGCGACCGTTTGCTGCCGGCGATCCTATCGAGCGGCACCAAGATCGAGAGCCACGACCCCTTGGTAGCTCTCCGTCAAATGACGCTCGAAATCTCTCAAACGGTGAAAGATTCCGTGCGTTTGCAGGCGGAATTATGGCGTCAAGCGATCGATTCCGCGCACGACCACTGGCAACGATCGGCTCATGAATCGGCCGATCAATTAAAGGTCGCGATGCGGGAAGTGCTGGGCGACTCGTTCGCCAAATCGCTGCAACAACATGCCAACTCGCTCCGCCAAACTCAACGCGAAGGTGCAGAGCAGATTGATAATCGCTGGCAACAATGGCAGACCGCCCTCAGCGATAACGCGCGGGTCTTGCTGGCTCATCAAAAGACTCTCTTGCAACAGGGCGAACTGTTAGCTGATAGCCATGCGCGAGCCGCGGAACTGCAGAGCTTACAATCTTCGCTCGATACAAATGTCAAACTGGTCACCGATAGCGTCGAGGCGGTCGATCGTGGCTTACAGTCGGTCAGTGAAGCGAACACGGTCAGCCAAGCAATGCTGACACTTGCCGAAGCGGTCGAGGTATTGGCGACTCGGTTGCCCGCCACGCAGCCCGCCAACGGCAGCGAAACTTCTACGCAGGTTGCTCGCCGAGCGTTGACTCGTGCGGGGAGAAACGCGGCATGACGCGCCGCCGTCGACTGGGACTCTCCCCCTCGCTGTTTCCTTTTCTGGCGGTGCTGGTGTGTACCCTCGGCACGTTGATTCTATTGCTCGCCCTGGTTTCGCAAAAAGCGGAAGAGGCGGCTCAGCAATTGGTCGACTCCGAGTCGGAAACCGCTCGTGAACTGGCCGAACAGCAGACTTGGCAAGCTCAACAGTTGATCGCCTATCGTGATCGTCAAACTGAAATTCTCGAAGAGCGTCGTGGCGAACTGGCGCACCTCGAAGATCACTCGCGACGGCTCCGCGAATCGCTCGAGCAACTGAAAGATGAACTGGCGGCGGCGACCGAGTCGAATGATGCCAACAGCTTGGCCGCGAAACGACAACGGTTGGCTTCCCTCGAGTCGGAAATTGAAAAACAACGCGCGGCATTGGCCGAGCGCAGCGAGCAAGACGACGGACGCCCGCCTCGCGTGGTGATTGTGCCTTACGAAGGGAACAGCGGCACGCAGCGACGACCGATTTACGTGGAATGCACCGACGAAGCAATCATTTTGCAACCGGAAGGTGTGCGGCTGACCGCGGAACACTTGGGAGGCCCCCTCGGTCCCGGCAACCCGCTCGACGCCGCGCTGCGAGCAATCCGCGGGCATTGGCAAAAATTGGATGTCAACGCGCCACCCCCTTATCCCCTGCTGCTGGTTCGCCCCAATGGCATCCACGCTTACGCCGCTTGCCGCATCGCCATGGATGCCTGGGATGACCAATTCGGTTACGAACTGGTCCCGGCCGATATGGAATTGGCTTTTCCCCAGCCCGATCCCGAACTCAAAGCGAATCTGCTAGCCGCCATCGAAAATTCGCTGAAACGCTCCAGCTCCCAATTGGCCAACGCACCACGACGCAATCGCTTCGTCGGTGCCGCGCCCACCACCTCGGGATCAGGCAGCGGGCCAGGCAGTTACCAATATGGCAGCAACGATGGTAGTGGAACTGATAACGGAACTAATAACGGAAGTGAGTTCAGTGACGGGTCCAGCGGCAACGGGAGCAACTTGGCGGGTAACGGCGGGCTGCCTAATAGCGACGATCTAAACGGCGCCTTTGACGGCGCTTATAACGCCGATCCAAACGGCGGCGTCAACGGCGATCAACCTTGGCTGGGGGATTCACCCCCGACGACCGACATCGCCCGACTCCGCCAAGAACTCGCTGGACGAGCAACCGGCCAGCCCGGCAACGGGACCTCGACTGGCAACGGCGGCTCGGCGGGCAATGCAGAACTGAATACGCCAATGAACTCGCTGGCAGGCAACGAGCAAGCGGCGACTGGCGAGGGAGCTTTCTCTGGCAACAACCCGGCTGACCAACCAGGAAACTTTGGACAAACGGGTTCCCCCGAGGCCCAAGCAACCAACGGCCAAACAACGGGCGGCCAAGCAGCAGGTGGACAGGCAGCAGGCACACAAGCAGCGGGCGGACAGACAGCAGGTGGGCAAAGCGCCGCGGCCGCGGCCGGGCAACCACCCGTCAACGCTTCCGGACCAGGTGGTGGTGGCACGTCATCCGCACAATCACAACCAGCTCAAACCTTCTCCGCGGCGATTGAAGAGCGGGCCCGCGCGCAAGCCAACAACCCGCCTCGGCAGGCTCCTCCCAGCGACCAGTTGCCCGATTTGAATGCCGGCAACAATTGGGCGCTCCCCGATTCGTTCAGCCATCTGCGGGGACCGACGGTGGTTCGCGAACTGCAATTAGCCTGCCACGGACAGTATCTCGAACTGGCCGGCGAGCGCGGCGGAGCGGCGGTGACCATTCCCATTCGCAATGGTTTGATCGACCAAGCGGTGCGAGAGTTGGCCGGGGAAATTCGTCGCCGCGTGGAAGACTGGGGGCCGGTGATGCGAGATGGTCGCTGGGAACCAGTGCTCAGCGTGCGAGTGGCGGCGGACGGTGAATCCCGCTTTCGCCAATTGGAAATGCTGATGCGAAACAGTGGCGTGCGAGTGGAGAGGAAACGGACACGATGAGCCGACAGAAACGCGCAAAGCTGGAAATGGGTTTCGATTCGTTCCTCGATATCGTGGCGAATCTAGTCGGCATTTTGATCATCCTAGTGGTCGTGCTGGGTGCCCAATCGCAACAGGTCGCTGAACAAGCGGCGATCGATTCAGTGGTCGAATCGGAGGAGATGCGGGCTTATGAACAATCGCTGGCGCTAGCCAACACGGCCCGCCGCGCCGTCGATGAACTTCGCGGCGAAACGTCCAACTACGAACGAGAAATTCAGCAACGTCGCCAAGAACGAAATATGCTGCTCGATTTGTTGGCGCTCGCCAAAGAGCAATGGCAAACCGAAAAAGCAAAGCTCTCCAACGAACAGCAAGCGGCCAGCCAATTGGCGGCCGAGTTGGCGGCCAAAGAACGCGAGCTCCGCGAACTGGCTGGTGAACGCTCGCGATTCGATAACGCCGAGCCCGAACTGGCCGTGCTGGAACACCTCCCCAGCCCAATGGCCAAAACTGTCTTTGGCGACGAAATCCATTTGCGGCTGCGGCAAGGCAAATTAGCCGTCGTGCCGATCGATAGCTTAGTTGAAGAAATCCGCATCGCCTTCCGCAGCGGCGTCGACGGGACACGCCCCGGCAGCTCAACCGCCACGGTCGGTCCAATTCGCGGCTTTATCGGCAAGTACGAAGTGCAACGCAGCCGAGCGACCGCCAGCCGCGGAGGCTCGCTCGGGACCGCCATCCGCCTCGAACTGACCGGACTGACGATTGAACCTGTCGATGAATCGATCGGCGAACCACTGCTGCAAGTCTTGCAAAGCAACCGCTCGATGCTCGACATCGAATTCGCCGGACGCCCAGCGGAAACGACCACCGTTACCGTCTGGGTCTACCCCGATAGCTTTAAAGAATTTCGCTTGTTGAAAGAACATCTCTACAGCCGCGGTATCGCCACGGCAGCCAGGCCGCTGCCGGAAGGAAGACAGATCAGCGGCGGTCCCAATGGTTCGCGAAGCGCGGCACAATAAATCTGAGGCGAGCGGCGAGTCACCCAGCCGCCGGTTCCCCACCTTAACATCGCAAATCAACATCGTGGATCAACGTCGTGGATCAATCAACACCGATTGGCCAGGCAATTGCGACCGCCTCAGCGAACTCGGGCGGCTCGCCGAGTTCCGCTCGCCGCTGTTCTCCAACGCTTCCCCGGCAATTCCGCTGGCGGGCGAATCGGCGTTCTCCGGAACACTCTCTTCACCCGAGGGCGTCAGCAATGCATCGGCAGGTCCGCGGAAAACCAGCTGTCCAGTGGCCGACCAATTCGACCAAATGCCGACTCGATTCCCAGCTTCGTATTGTCCCTCCGCCATCTTCATCCCATTGATGTGCCACCAGCTCCAAGTCCCGGTCTCCATGTCATTCACATACTGACCACGCCCCCGCGGTTGGCCATTTTCATAGAACCAAGCAAATTCGCCTTCCTGTTTGCCATACTTGTAGTTGCCCACAAAGGCTGGTTGGCCGTTTGGATACCAACGGCGGACGACACCATGACGAATCGCGGCGGAGGTCGGCTCGGGCATTTGCCGCAAGCTTGAATTCCACCAATCGTGCGAAGCGATTTCGCTGGCCAGCGGCACCAACATGCTTTGCTCGACCTTCTTCTTGGTCTTCCGCTGCGGGTCGAACCATTCGGTCGAACTTTGCACCACGCGACCGCGATCAAACTGAACCGCTTTGATTGCTCGGCCCGTTGACGCCAATCCGGGCGAGCTGGCTGGAGCGGCAATCTTCGCTGGTCCGTGCGGCATGTTTTGCGAATAGAAAATTTCGCGAATTACCTCGCCCTGACTGTCGTACCACAGCGAGACATTTTCACGCTGACCATTGACCAACTGCCAAACGAAAACTGGATTCCCCGCACTATCACTGACCATCCATTCGCCAGACACCTGATTATCGGAGAACTGTGCCTGGGAGCGAAAAGGTGCCTTAAATCCTTTATCGAGCGTGTCGGTCAATTGCCGCAATGTTTCAACTCCGATCCACTGCGTCCATTCTCCCTGCATCGCACCTAGTTCGTAACTTCCTTCGCGGACAACTTCGCCCTTGTTGTTGTATTCCTTGAACTCTCCGTGATTGACCAAGTTGCCCATTGCATCCTCGACCACGTGCCGCTCGATAAAAACCGAACCGTCGGGATAACGCTGCTGAATCAACTCACCAGCGTCGAGGGGTTGAGCTGGCTGCTGTTCGGGGACCAGCAATTCGCCCCGGTCAGGTGGCAACAAATCCGACTCGAAACTAGGAAACCCATAATCGGCTGCCGTTTCAGCAAGTTGCGTGTCCACGGGCATTTCAATCGCAACCGTCTCCGGTGGTACCAACTGCTGGGCAGTCGCTCCCGAGGTTGAGGCCAAAAGGGTAGCAGCGGCAGCCAGCCGCACGAACGAATTATGGGTTGTGTGCATCGCGGTCGGTTCCAGCGGTGGGACAAGTTCCTGGGCAGGGCGGATGGTCGCCAGCCGGGATGCGTTTGATCCCTTGATGACAACCGCAGAGTTGCCGCGCGTTTGGCCGCAGACTCAGTTAGTCCGCCTTCACTAGAACTTTTAAATCGTCGCTGGGGGGACCGCTAATGAGCCGTTCCGTCTGCGACACAGTGGTACCAGACCGGGCCAACTCTACAGAGGGGAAGACTTGAAACGGTTGGGAAGACTTTACTGCTTAAACTTATCAGACTTGCAGGTAAGCAAGCCGCAATTGATGGAGCACTTCGGTTAACATTTTGCTTTCTTGAGCCTCCAAGTTCCCGCTGGTCTTGGCCTCGATGACACCGAGCAAATCGATGTAATGTTTAGCGATCGGCTTTTCGGGTTTGGCCAGATCGCCTTCCGGTCCGGGGAGTTGCCCCATGGCGTGCAGCGCCTGCGTGGCCAGCATGCTGATCAAAAAATCAAAGGTGGGAGGCGGCATCTGCATGGCGGCGTCCATTGCCTCGCCGGTCGGCTGATCCGCTGACTGATTACCGGTGGCCAGTTCGTCTTGACCATCAGGCTTGACGATTGGCTCCCCTTCAAGTGGCGAGGTGGAAGCGGCGGCATGCGCCTTCTCGCGTTGAACTTGCTCTTTCCAATCCTCGTCAACAATCAGCTTGGGCGGCTGCTCTTCAGGTTGCTCAGGCATGATGATCCACTGGGTTGTTGGCGGTCGCGTCATTGACGTCGGCCACCAAGGGAAGCTTGCGTCTGGCCACGGCGGCCCCCACAAAACCAGCAAACAAGGGATGCGGCTGGAGTGGCTTGCTTTTGAATTCTGGGTGAAATTGCACAGCTACGAACCAAGGGTGGTCGCTGATCTCCACGATCTCCACCAGTTTACCATCTGGGCTGGTTCCGGCGAACCGCATACCGTGGGCGATAAATTGCTGACGGTAATCATTGTTGAATTCGTAACGATGCCGATGTCGCTCTTGAATCTCCTCGCTTTGATAGGCTGCCCGAGCGTGACTTTCAGGAGTCAACGTGCAGGGCATACTGCCCAACCGCATCGTGCCTCCCATGTTGGTCACGTTGCGTTGTTCGTCGAGCAAGCAAATCACCGGATGCGGGGTATCCTTTTCAAACTCCGTTGAGTGCGCACCGTCGAGCCCCATCACCTCGCGAGCGAAATCGATGACGGCGCATTGCATCCCCAAACAGATGCCGAAGTAGGGGATCCCCCGCTGGCGAGCGTAACGCACGGCTTGAATTTTGCCTTCGATGCCGCGTTCTCCAAAACCTCCCGGAACGAGAATCCCATGGAACCCGGCCAACAGCCGTTCCGCCCCTTCCCGCTCAATCTCGCTGCTCTGGATACGGCCGATGCGAATTTGAGCATGATTGGAAATGCCCGCGTGATCGAGCGACTCATAGATCGATTTGTAAGCATCCTTATGCTCGGCGTACTTGCCCACGACCGCGATGGAAACTTCGTGGCGGGGGTTGCGCAGCGTGTGCAGCAGATCACTCCAAGCGGTCATGTCGAGCGCCGCGGCGCTCAACCCTAGACGCTTGACGACCAATTCATCGAGGCCGTTATCAACCAACGAGATGGGGACTTCGTAAATCGAAAAATCCTTATCCTTCTCCTCGATCACCGCTTCGCGGGCGACGTTACAAAAGAGGGCAATCTTGTCGCGATCCTCATGCGAAATGCTGCGCTCGCAACGACAGATCAAAATATCGGGCTGGATACCGATCTCCCGCAACTGGCCAACGGAGTGTTGCGTCGGTTTCGTTTTCAGCTCGTCGGCCGCTTTTAGGTATGGCACCAAGGTGAGGTGCATATAAAGCACATTTTCACGACCGACGTCGAGCGAAAATTGGCGAATCGCCTCGAGGAACGGTAGACTTTCAATGTCCCCCACCGTGCCGCCAATTTCGGTAATCACGACATCGACGTCGTCGCCACCCAGCTTGTGAATCACCGACTTGATTTCGTTGGTGATGTGAGGGATGACCTGGACGGTCTTGCCCAAAAATTGGCCTCGCCGTTCTTTATCGATCACCGACTGATAGATTTGCCCGGTGGTATAGTTGCAATCACGCGTCAACTCACCCGAGGTAAACCGCTCGTAATGGCCCAAGTCCAAATCGGTTTCCGAGCCATCGTCGAGGACGTAGACTTCACCGTGCTGGTAGGGACTCATCGTCCCCGGGTCCACGTTGATATAGGGATCCAGCTTTTGCATCCGCACCCTGAGGCCGCGTTGCTCGAGCAACATCCCTATTGAAGCACTGGTCAGGCCCTTACCGAGCGAACTGACCACCCCACCGGTTACAAAGATATGTTTTGTCATGGGAGCGAATCATACCGCGCATCGATTCGACCGGTAGACCTGTTCTGAGAAACAGCTGGACTCGGATCGCTGCTAAGCTTCGACGCGAGCCCGAAAGGCCTCAAAATCGGCCAAGGTATCGATTCCGGCCGCCGCCGATTCGACTCGCCCGACCACGATCGTTCGCCCCGCTTCGATGGCTCGCAGCTGTTCCAGTTTTTCTAACTGCTCCAAACGGCCGGGCGGTTGGCTAGCAAACCAGAGCAGAAATTCACGCCGATAAGCATAGAGGCCCAAATGATGCCAGTAGTGGGGTGGCTCCGCGGCGAGCAACGCGTCGCTGACACCTTCGCGAGCATGCGGGACCGCGGCACGGCTGAAATAGATCGCCCGCTGCACCCCTCCCATCACAACTTTCACACACGATGGGTCGGACAACTGGCTGGCCTCGCGCAGCGGACTGGCCACCGTCGCCATCGCGGCTTCTGGAAATTGTTCCAACAACGTGACGACCAGATCGATCGCGGCGGGGTCAATTTCCGGTTCGTCCCCCTGCACGTTGATGATTGGATCCGCAGTGGATAGCGCCCGGGCCACTTCGGCAATGCGATCGGTACCGCTCGCATGCAGCGGATCGGTCAACAGCGCCTGCCCACCAAAATCACTAACCTCTTGCGCCAGCCGCGGATCATCGACCGCCACGGTCACGCCCTGACAGAGTGTGGACCGCAAAGCGGCCTCATAGGTATGCTGCAGCACTGACTTACCCGCCGCACGGAGCAACAACTTTTCAGGCAAACGGGTCGATGCCAAACGAGCTGGGATCACAATGTGGGCTGGCATCAACCTGGACCTAAGAATGTTGTTGATGGGCGAATGTTGTTTACCGGCGGATGTTTAGCAGTTCATCGAATAACTGCTGAGTGGCGGTGATCACTCGGCTGTTACTTCGATAGTGGGTACTGGCTAAGACGAGATCAACCAAGTCTTGTCCCATATCGGTGTTGCTAAGTTCCAAGGCACCGCCGACGATCGTGCCAATTCCATTCTCGCCCGGACCACCCTGCACAGGCAAACCGCTGTTGATCCCTTGCGAGTAGAGATTGTTGCCACGCTGCTCCAAACCAACCGGGTTGGAAAAGCGGGCTAAAACCAATTGCCCCAAGTCACGCGTCACCCCGTTGCTGAACACACCGCGAATCCGCCCATCCTCACCCACGACAAAGCTGTTGAGGATACCGGGAGCGGAACCATCTTGACGGGTGGCCGCCAAGGAAGCCTCCGCGGTCGCCAAGCCCGAGACGCTGGAGAAATCGAGATCAAACTGCAACGGTGTGGCACTGGGAACATCGTTCCGCTGAACGTTGATCCGCGAATTCGTGGCGGAAACAAAGTTGCCATTGCCGTCAAACTGGACCAGCCCCGTGCCGACCGAGATGTCATGCCCAGAGAGTGGCTGGTTGCCAGGGCTATCCGCGTACCAACGATAGATGGACGCTGAATCGGTTCGTTCTTCGAGCACCGCCGTGACGCGAACGTTGATCGGCACCCCCAACGAGTCATATACCAAGAAATCCGTCGCGGCACTCGTACCCGCGGCCTTCTGAACCGAGCCAAAGGCCAGGTTCGGAACCGTCACATTTCCCAATTCGTCTTCCATGCGGAAAGCGGTCAAATCAATGGTCAACGCGTTTTCTTCACCGTTGTTACTGACAAACCGAATCGCACCGTTGCTAATGTAGCCACCGGGCACCAAATTTCCCGTCTCACCCGGGATGCGATTTTCCGAAGTCGGAATCGGGTTTGCCGAATCAGCCTGTGCAATTTGAATGCCCGAAGCGGATTCGATGAAGTCAATATAATCTTGCACCGTCGTGGTGCTGGTGACCGTAAACGAACCCGTTCCCAGCGAACGGCCACCCTTCTGTCCCGTATAATTCAACGTTCCCTCAGTGAACACCTTCTCAAAATTAAACCCATCCCGCTTGACAACATCGACCAACCGCGAACCACTGTTAATCGTGGGACCATCCAAGTTAACCAACTGATTGCCGGGCACGCTCAAGTCGGCAATCTCGGCATCGGTTCGACTATCAGTAAATGTTTCATCAGGGCTGACCGTGTCAACCAAATAGAAATTGTTTTGGTCATTTGCCAAGTTGCGGTAGATGCGAATCTCATCATACGCCGGAAATCCACCAGTTGCTGGCGGGACCGGAGGCACGGGAAAATCCTTCAGCGAAATGCGGCTATTGACAATGTTCTGCGGGCCAATCAACACGCTCGGGCGACTCTCCGGCTCCCCGTTGCGATGATAAGTCACCATGTAGGTGTAATTACCGTTGAGTACCGAAGCATCCAATTCGGTTGTCGTCAGCGGCGTACTGCCGTCGTCCACATAACTGGCGGCCCCCGCGGCGACCGAGTCGAGCAGGAAGAAATTGTTTCCCCCAGCATCGGTGCGATAAATATTGATCGAGCTGTAATCACCAGCTGTGGGATCAGCGGGCAAATTGTTCAACGTCACTTGCCCACCCGCACCGACCGTGGCGGAGATGGCCGTGCTCGGCACCGCCTCGTTTCCGGATGAGTCCAGGAACGCTATTCGATATTGATAAGCGCCGGCAGCCAAACTTCCCGCGCCAGCCGTGGTGGCGGTGACACCCGCGACGCTGGTAATCGGAGAACTGGAGATCGACACTTCCGCTCCATCAGGACGCGGCACCGCGAAATCTCCCAACACGGCGCTCGCGATGACCTCGGCCACCGTCCCCACTTCGCCCTCGGGAGTCAGCGTCCCCTCCAAAGTCACTTCATCGGTTGCCTTGGCAACGCTTTCCGATCCAATCGGCGCGGTCAAAGGTCTCAGAGTCGTCTGCTGGATGCGAAATAACTCATCGACGCCATACCCCAGCAATCGCTGACCAGTCGAATTGACAAACTCCATCTCGCTGTTGAGCTTGAAAATGCCGTTCCGCGTGAAGAGACGCTCGCCGGACGGTCCGGCGACTTGGAAGAAGCCGTCGCCTTGAATTGCCAAGTCCGAGGCACTGTTGCTGATCTGAATGGTCCCCTGGCCAAAATCAGGAGTAATTTCGGCAATCTGTACCCCCAGACCCACCTGCCGCGGGTTTGTGCCACCGGTGTCCACCGTGGGCGAAGAACCCAAAGACATGGTCTGCAACAACTGCGTGGAAAAAACGGTCCGCGAGGCTTTGAAACCAACGGTCTGGGCGTTTGCCAGATTGTTGCCGATGGTGTCAATCTGCGATTCCGCAGCGTTCAATCCAGTCAGTGATGTTGACAGCGCCGATACTAAACCCATCGATCAGGCCCCTATTTGCCGCGGCTCACGCGGCTCAGGGGAATCTCCCGCTGGCGACGCGCAGCCATCAGTCCTCGGTGTTGATTTGACGAATGTTATCTATATCAATCGTCCTTTCACCCACGTGAACTTTGACGGTTCGGGAATTCTGATCGTTTTCATCAACTTCGACGGTCACCCGATCCACCACTCCGGTTACATCACCCTGCTCACTCAGACCAGAAATACTCTTACCAATCAGACTACTAGCCGTTACGAGCTGTTGGTTGGAGGTCAAAGCGGTGAGCGAGTCGGTCAGCGAATTCGTGGCACCAATCTCACGAATCTGACCGATCTGCTCGATCATCTGCGAATTGTCCATCGGATTCATCGGATCCTGATTCTGCATCTCCGTGATCAACAGCTGCATGAACGAATCCATTTCCAAGTCATTAAAGCCGTCACCGACCTGATTGGTCGTGCTCTGCCCGCTGGCTAGCGCCGAGGTGGTAGCCGAATCGATGCGTGACATGGCAATGAACCCGAAGAGTAAGAAAAAAGTATCAACCGCCGCATCTTACGCTTTGGTGAACAAGTGAAGCCAGTGCGAAATCAGCTCGCGAAATCAGCTCGGCGCGTTGCTGGTAACAGGCCGACTCCCAGCAACGTGCACGTTTCGCCAACTCCGTTCCACCGGCAGCCGGCATGCGTCACAGCCGCAAGTCTAAACCGGGCGTGGTGGCGGCCCAGCGCTGACCGGCCACATCGCCGCCGGCCCCCAAGCCGGCGGCCCGACTTCCCGAATTGTTACCACTGGCCTGCCCCGCTTGTTGCCGTCGCAGATCAGCCCGCTCCCGCCAGCCGGCCCCATTTCGCTGCTGCTCTCCCGCTTGTTGGAAATCACCCGCTTGCCGGAAATCGCCCCCTCGCTCGTGCGCTTCGCCATCGCGGGCGACCTCAAAGTGAATCTGCTCCAGCTCCATGCCAAAGTCGGCCAACCGCTGCCGCAGCTCTGGCAAGTGTTCGCGGAGCACTTCCATCGCCGCGCTGGTTTGGGTGGTGATGGACGCTGCGAGCTTGCGACCGTCAACTTTCAAGTTCAGCTGCACGCTGCCCAATTCGGCCGGATGCAGCATTAAATTAACATGCCCACCGCTGGGGCCAATCCGCTGAAAGGCCCGCGAGACTCGTTGCACCAAGCGAATCCGATCCAAGTTGCCGCTGGCCTCGCTCCCCTCCGCCGCGGTCGCTTTCTTGCCCGCCGCAGCGGCTTGTTTTTCCGTGCCCGCTTCGAGGCTCAATCGCGAGTCGCCCGGCGAGGAGTCCCCCGTGGGGGCCGCGTCGCCAACCGCCGCCGAAGCCTGCACACGTTGCTTTGTCGCCTCCCCGAACAGTTGGGAACCGCTGGCGGGCAACGGAGAAACCGGCGGCACTGGCAGCGCCGCCGCAGCACCCGGGCGGGGCACAACCGTTTCAGCCAAACCGGCATCTAGCTCGCCTTGCCAAGCCGTGGGATTTACGCCTTGCAGCTCCGAAATTTCAAGGCTCTTACCCGCGTTGGCGGCGGCCAGCTCGCGAGCTTGTGCGTTCCTGGGATCGAGTTCTTCAGTCCGCTGGTCCACAGCTTGCTGCTGTTGAGCGGCTGCCGAGGAACGTTCTCCGCGGCGCGAATGCCGGCGAGTTCGCGATGATTCGTCGGCCTCGGTCGTAACCGCGCTCCGCCAACCGAGCTCCTCTGCCGGAGCGTCTGATTCCCGCGGATGCTTGGCCCCGGCGATCGCGGTAGGCTCTTCCGCACCGTCATCGCCCAGTGTCTGGCCTGCAACGACCTTGCCCGCCGCATCTTGAGCTTTACCCTCGACGGCAGCTTCGTTTTCGGCAGCTCGTTTGCCAGCGGCCTCGCGTTGCTCAATCGCCGTCAAGACTTGTGTTTGCGCGTCAAGCGGCGCAGTAGGCTCGCCGTTAATCGCGGCGATCTCCGGGTTGACGGGCTCATCCACCTCCTCCGAAATAACGACTGGTTCCACCTGCGTCACCAAGGGCAAACCCAGTAAGTCTTGTTCATCGGCTTCCTCTGTTGGAATCTCCTCAGTCTCCGCAGCAAGTTCCTCCGCGGCCTGATCGAGTTGACCAGGCAGCAATTGCTCGTCCATTGCCAACGCATTTTGCGGCGATTTCTCAGCCGACTCCGCCACCTCCGCATCCTCCTCCGAACCCGCTTCGCGATCAGCATCCGCGGCTGGCGGTGCACCGACCGCCGCGTTGCGATCATCGCTCGGCAGGCGATCGTGTTGGCGGGGCTGGGTAGCTTCTTGTGGTCTCTGTTGCATGATGGCGTCAAAGGTTGCCAGCAGGTCACCGCCGGGCAGCGTCAATTGTAAGCCGCCGGCCCCCAAACTCTGCTTGCCCGCTGGAACCTGCCACCGCGACAACGCGGCAGGTCGTTGCACAGGCAGCGAAGCGGAAGCGGAAAATTGCTGGTCGCCACGATTGCTAATGTTCATGCTGGGCCCCCCGGCCTGCAGATTGAGCCCTCTTACTTAATGATTTGGGCACCGACTGACAACGCGTTCGTCGTCTTGGCCAAGCCTCAGTTGTCTTGGCGGGCGTCCTCAATCAAGGACTTCTTTGGTTCTCCTTCGCCAATCCGCCGAAGGATTTGCGCAAGCTTGTCCTGCTCTTCCGGCGTTTGGAATTCACTCAGTATCTTCTTCGTTTTATCAGCACTCATTCCTTGAGTGATATTGACGACTGTATCGATTTCTCCGTCATCGAAGATTTTAAGGAGCTGAATCTTAGCCTGATCGGGGGGCAAGACTTCCAAAGTTCGTTGCAGTTCGCGCATGCCGGCGTCTTGCAGCCCCTGATCCAGCTCAGCCAATTTGTTATTGAAAGCATCGCGGCGGAGGTCGAACCGCTCCTGCCTTTTCTGCAAGTCTTGGAGCATGGTTTGAACTTGCTCGTGAAAGTCGGCGATGGCGTTGAGTTTGAGATCCATGTCGAGCCCGGTTTCGGCGCGTTGATCAAGGATTTCATTGAAACTCGGCGTGGGAGTTGTCCTGGAAGCTTCCAACATTTCGCTGAGGCGGTCGCCGGTGATATCAATCCCGTTGGCCAACGCGACCATCTTGATCGCTTTATCACCATCGAGATTACCTCGCGATGCCAACACACCCAACACCAAACATTGGGTAATGACGGTGGCCACACAGAAACTGGCGATCAATTTCCAAATCATCATGCGTCTCCCTGGTGAAGTCCGGCACGCTGCGAGGCGATTTCATCGAGCTGGGCTTGTTGATCGCGCAATTGTGCTTGCCCATAATCCTCCAGCGCGTGCTCTTTGAGCTTCTCAAACTTACGATACTCTTGCTCGGCAAGCGTTACGCGTTGGGCCCGCCGCTCAATTTCTTCCTCAATTTGTCCGAGTTGTTGCTTTATTTCCCGCTGTTGCAGCTCCAAGTGAACGTCGTAGCGGCCTTGGTCGAGCAGCGCATCGAGCGAAATCTGGCCGACCATCTGCCCCGCCGTCGACTGCCGCACCGCTTGCCGCTGTTGCTCCAGTTCGGCCAAGCGATCCTGCAGCACCTGACCTGCCTGTTGCGCTTCGGCCAGACGCCGAAAAGCCTCATCCCGAGCCAGCTCGTGCAACCGGCGCAAAGCTTCGAATCGGTACTTAAAACGCTTTGCCATCTCAGGCCACTCCGGCGATTTGTCCGGCCGCCAACTGCACTAATTGTTTGCGGGTCTCGGCCAGCCGATGACGCTGTTGGACATCCTGCGACAAAAATTGGCGGATCGCCGGTCGCATTTTCACCGCCATATCAAGTTCCGGATTAGCGCCCGGGCGATAGGCGCCAATGTCGATCAAATCGGCCGCCTTGTCGTACTCCGCGAGCCAACGTCGCAGGCTGGCAGCGGCTTGCAGCTCGGCAGGTTTCACCAATTGATTCTGCAGCCGGCTGAGGCTCTGCAACACATCGATCGCCGGCCAGTGTGCTTCGGAGGCCAGCTTTCGGCTCAGCACGATGTGGCCGTCCAACAACCCTCGCAGCGTGTCAGCGATCGGTTCGTTATTGTCGTCGCCTTCGACCAAGACCGAATAGAAAGCGGTGATCGAACCACGTTCGGTGCGACCGGCACGCTCGACCAAGCGTGGTAGCAAAGCAAACACGCTGGGCGGATAACCACGCGTCGTGGGTGGCTCTCCGGCGGCTAGTCCCAATTCGCGTTGGGCCAACGCGAACCGCGTGACCGAATCGACCATTAACAGCACATGCTTGCCTTCGTCGCGAAGTGATTCGGCAATCGCCGTGGCGGTCCAAGCCGCTTGCAGACGCAGCGTGGCGGGCTGGTCACTGGTGGCGACGACCAACACACTCCGCTTGACCCCCTGGGGCCCCAAGGCGTGATCGATAAACTCGCGCACTTCCCTGCCCCGCTCTCCGACCAGCGCGATCACGATCGCATCGGCGTTGGAACCGCGAGTCAGCATCCCCAGCAATGAACTCTTACCAACTCCCGAACCGGCGAAAATTCCCAACCGTTGTCCGACTCCACAGGTCAACAAAGAATCAATCACGCGAACCCCCGTCTCCAACGGCTCGCGAATGGCTGGGCGGTCGAGGGAGCTGGGAGCCGCACCATCGACGCGCGTTCTGGCTAAACCCTCGGGTAACGGTTTGCGATCGATCGGACGCCCCAAAGCGTCCACCACCCGGCCCAATAATTCCGGCCCCACGCCCACGGTAATGCCGTCGGAAATTAACTCCACACGATCTCCCGCCGCCAAACCTTGGGCCTCATCGAGCATCGCCAACAACAGCCGCTCACCACGAAAACCAATCGCCTGAGCCAACGCTTGCCGATTGCCGGCGGAGTGAATGCGACAGACCGAACCAACAGCGGCTAACATTCCGGCCACTTCCACCGCCGCCCCCGAGACCGCGGCAACTCGCCCGCGGATTCCAGCCACCGGACCGTTGTGCATGATCTGCCGCAAATGCTCAGCTTGAGGCAACGGCGGCGGTTGAGGCAAACGAATTGAAGTCAACGGAGCTACTGCTGCGGGAGCTGCTGCGGCGGCGGGCGGTTTTATTTCAGCTGATTTCATGATGGCGCCTGGTCCCCGCGTAACATCGCATCCAACCGCTCCAACTGGCGGCTGAGCGTCATTTCCACCACGCCCGCCTCGGAGCGCACGACCACGCCGCTGGGCTCCACCGACTCATCGGGTTCAATTCTTGAATCTTCGGGCATGCCCGGCGCGATCAGCAAACGCTCGAAGATCTCACCATGCTGGACCAACGTTTCGGGATGCACGGCGATCGTTAACCGACTGGCTGTTTTAGAAGCGGTCAAAGCAACCTCGGCCCACCGCTCGATCATTTCGGGCTCGCGGTCTAACCGGCTCAGCACCAACCTCTCGGTGGCGGCCAACACGGTGGAGACCAACAACCGGCGATACTCGCTCAAGTAAGCTTCTTGAATATCACTGATTTGCTGCGTCACAGCCTCCATGGCCGGAATTCGCTCGGCGACCTCAGCGGCGACTTGCTGGCGAATTTCTTCGGCGGCCGTTTCCATCCCGGCCGCGTAACCTGTCGCTTGACCTTCCTCCGCAGCCCGCTGGCGAATCGCCTCCGCCTCTTGACGGGCCCGCTGCAAAATCGCAGCCGCCTCCGCCTCCACCGCTTTTAGATGCCGCACTCCCGCTTGAGCAAAGTCATCCAAGTTAAAACCGGCCAACCCTGTCATGCCCGCCGCTTTACCTTCCGGCGGAGCCTCCGGTTGTCTTGATTTTAGGATCGTCGCCATCGTGATCTATGCCGCCCGTGCCATCGAGGCCGAAAAGACTTCCTGCTGGTCGGCTTGGAGCCCGGCGGGCCCCTGCATCGTTCGCAAACGAACAGCCGAATCGGGCTCATAGACTTCCAATGCGCGCCAAGCGGCCGCCGCCTTGGCTGCTTCCACTTCCACCACTTCCATCCCACTGAGTTGCTTTAATTGATTTCGCACCAGCTTGGCCTGACGCCTCGGCAATCGCTTAATCAATCGCTGCGCAGCGCGACCCTCCAACCCACAAACCGCCAATAACGCCTGCCGACTGTCCAACTCCGCTAACACCTGCTGTAACTGCTGGGGGCTGAGCGAGTGCAAGATGTGATCGACCTCCTCAGCAGTCAATTCCGCCACCTCCTCAGCTCCCTGGTTGGCGGCTTTGTTGACACGCTCGTCAGCCGCCTCCGCTGACTGGCCCGCTGCAAGTTGGCCGACGAACCCCGCCTCGGCAAACACCGCTTGACGCGAGTGCTGCGACGCATCGCCTGCTTGACCGGTAACTTGCGGACTGACTGCCTGCTGATTGGCAGTTGTCTGATTGGCGGCTTGTTGCAAAGCGGAAGCAATGATCCAATCGGAGGAGCCCAATCCGACGGCCAGATCACTCCGCTCGCTGCTGTCCAAGGCGGCAAAGATGGAGGCCAAGCTTTGGCGTCCGGCGGCGGCCGCGACGGGTTCGATGGCGCCGATCGAATCTCGCAGATGCTGAGCGATTTCTTCAAATAATTCGGTCGGGATCGTCTCTAACCGGCCCAGCCGCTGCAGCGCTCGCAGCCGCAAGTCCGGCGGCATATGCTTGAGCAGCCGCGCGGCTTGCTCCGCTGGCAAAGCGCCCAACACGACAGCCACCGTTTGTGGATGCTCGGCTTGCACCAACTGCACCAACGTGCTGTCGGAAACGTGGCTGAGAAATTGAAGTTGAGGTCGTGCCGCGAGCGGTTCGGCGGTCCCGTTCGCACCGCCCAACTGCGGATGGCCCGCTGGTGGACTACCCTGAGCCTGCTTGCCCCCTTGCGGACTAACGGCTTGCTGGCTGCCGGGGCCGCTTTCCGTTACCGATTCTTGCCGGTGCTGCGTCGCATCGGTGAACCGCCCCACGAAAGCGGTCATTACGCGTCGCACCTCCAGCGGATCGACGTCGACCAACGAAGCTGCCGCGGCCCGCACCCGGTTTGCTTCCCGGGGTGGCAAATGGGCCAACAGCTGGCGCCGTGATGCAGCATCTAAATTGCTGACCAATATCGCGGCACGCCGCAGCGTGGCTTCTTGACTGCGCGGGGCAACGACCATCGCGAAAAAGCGTTTCCCAAGCAAACATTGGACGATTCCTGCCACCCGTCATCCGTAACGGCGGCTTTCCGTGCCCGATATACCATTTCGCGGCTAGCTGAGACCAGAGGAGTTCCTGACTCCGCCAATTCACGTGGCGAAGATATGACTGCGCTCATGGCGACGCCATGACGGCCCACACCACTTTGAGCAAGAACGCGAACAGAAAAAAACCAATAATCGAGCAGACAAATGGAACCCAAGCGATCACCATCGACATCAACGTCAGCAAGCGGGCGGTCCAAGTACGAGCGAAAAATTCTCCATGGGCGAGCTGACTCACGCCGACGTAAATGGAGAGCATGATGGACATGTGCACCCATGTATCCAAGCGAACAGAAAAAGGGGTCAACACCGCCGCTAAGAACAATATCTGAGAAAAGACAAACAGGGAAAACACAATCGTCTCCCCCAAGCGAAACATCTCCCCGCGCCAGCGATGCAACAACCACAACAAACCAGCAAAAGGGATCGCAAAAAAAATCAAAGCGGCGTACGAGTAGCCTTGCGAAACTCCGCTTAGATACGATTCAACCAACGCCTCTTGCAACGGCATCCCGAGCAACTCTTCCAATCGCGAATTCCCCTCAGGGGGTGGCCCCTGCTGCTTAAGCTGTTGCTCAAATTGTGCACTCAATTCTTTGGTGAGAAATCCTTTGACGCTCCAGAAAGCCAACACCTGCGCGGTGGCGGCCAGAAAAAAGTAGGTCAGCGGATTCACGTAAGGTCGCTGCTTGCCGGAGACATAGTCGCGAGCAACGCCGCCAGGTCGCCAACACAATGACCAGAAAGTGTGAAACAAGCCAGCTTCAATCGCGGTTAAACGGCTCAGCAGACTGCGTATCAGATCGCCAAATTTGAGTCGCTCCGACAATTGCTTCTGCCCACAAGCGGGACAGAAAGCGCCCACCCTCGCCTCACCGCAGTTGGCACAAGTCGGCCGCGGCAGGCTCTGGTCCCACCACTGAGATTGACTCTTGACCGCCGGCACCGCGGCCTCCTGCTGCTTTTCCACGTCCAGGACTTGGGGCTTATTCAATTTACGTTCCGACCAATTAGGCGACCGAAAAAGCAACTCGCAGGGGTTCATACCCACTGCGACGCGTGGCCAAGAAAGTCTAACTCCCCCGCTGCGACTCTACTATCGCGGGACTTGCTGAGGAACTTGCTACGGGACTAGCTGCGGGCGATTGCTTTGCGGGAGTCATCAGTTCGCGAAACAATCCGACATAGGTCTTCGTGAGATGGGCCTGCGTGGCAAACTCAGCATCTTGCATTAACACCCGATGCAACTTTGGCAGATTACAGCCCGGCACCGAGGGAAATAAGTGATGCTCCAAGTGATAACTCACGCCGTAAGGCGCGATGAAAATCCGCTCCCACCAGTTGGGCAACACCGTCCGCGTGGCATTCAACTCGTGCGTTCCCGGCACCCCCAAATGCTCGGCCGTGGCGCGAATCCGATTGATTAAATTCAACAGCGTAAATCCGGAAACCATGTAGAGCGCCACCAGCGGCAACACGACGCCTGGATAATGCCAAACAGCCCAACCAAAGAGCACATACACCAGGCTGGTCGTAGCCACATACAGCATGCGAGCGCGAAGCGGAAAATCGACTGACAACGGATCACGCAGATGATTCCAAGGAGCCCAGTGCTTGAACAAAATCCAAGCCCGATGCGCGTTCACGCCCAGCACGCTGCGAACAATCGCCAGCGCGCATCCCCAACGTGTTTTCGGCCACTCGTACCATTCACGCTCTTGCCGCTGGGCGACCAAGTCTTGATCTTCTTCGGTGTTGGTAAACCGGTGATGGCGAAAATGTGTCTTGCGATAGAGCGTGGTCCCCATGCCCAAGGGAAACGCAATCAGCAAATCGCTGATAACATCGTTCACCACTCGGTTGCGATACAGCAGGTAATGAGTCGCGTCATGCAGCATCACCCCCAAGGCTTGCATGCGGCTGGCAATCACCAGCCCGCCGAGCAAAAAAGCGGCCCAGTGCATCGTCACGGCGACGATCACCATCGTGACCGCGATCACCCCCCAGTGCAGCAATAAATAACTACTGGTCCGCCACCCATTTACTTGCGACAAGGCCCGCACCGTGTCAATGTGACGGCGTCGGGAAAATCGTTCCAACGGCAGCTGGCATTCGGCACCAGCGGGGGTTAAACCGGCGTCATGATCTTTTAAAATTTCATCGACAGTTCGCATCTCGGGACCTTCCCAGGATCTCCCTGGACTTCCAAAATAGCAGGTGGCAACATCAATTAACGCCTTAGCCTAATTCACTTTCTCCAAATTAGCTAACCGTCGCGGGTTCCAAACCGGCTGCCGGGGGCGGGCGGGAAACGAGCAGAGCTCCGCCGTAATTCCCCCGTCGCGGGTGCTGAAGATGTGAGATTTCGCCATTTCTTCGAGATATTGCTGTTTTCCTCCAGATAATTGCTGAACATTATGACCCAGATTGGCAGCCCCCCCCGCGTCTCGCTGGTCGGTGCCGGACCGGGCGACCCTGGGCTGCTGACTCGCCGCGGAGAAACCCTGCTCCGCCGCGCCGATGTCGTCTTGTACGACGGGCTCAGCAACCCCGAGATTTTGCGATTGGCTCCGCAAGCCGAGCATATCTGCGTGGGCAAACATGGCCAAACCCGGATCTGGAGCCAAACTGAAATCAACCAAGAAATGATTCAGCAGGCCAATGGCGGCCGCAAAGTGGTGCGTTTAAAAGGGGGCGATCCGGCCGTCTTCGCACGCACGGCCGAAGAGATTACGGCACTTCGCGAAGCCGACCTACAGTGGGAAATTGTGCCCGGAATTACCGCCGCCCTGGCCGCCAGCTCCTTCGCGGGGATTCCCGTGACGCATCGGGGTCTTGCTTCGGCCGTGGCGTTGGTGACTGGCCACGAGGAGCCGGGCAAAACAGCCTCCACGCTGGACTGGCAAGCGCTCGCCAAATTTCCCGGGACGCTGGTGGTCTACATGGGAGTCACGACGGTGCAAAGCTGGACGGGCGCGCTGCTGCAAGCGGGCAAAGCGGCCGACACCCCAGCAGCTATCCTGCGACGGTGCAGCCTGCCCGACCAAAAAGCGGTCCTTTGCCGCCTGGACGAAGTCGCCGGGCACCTCACGCCGGCGACAAAAATGCGACCTCCGGTGATCGTCATCGTGGGTCCGGTGGCCAAGCTGGCTGAAACCGGCTCCTGGTTCTCGCAGCGTCCGCTCTGTGGCCAACGTGTGCTGATCACCAGGGCGGCCGATCAAGCCGACACCCTCGGCGAAACGCTGGCCGAACTCGGCGCTGAAACGCTCTTCCAACCCGCCATCACGATCAGCCCCCTGGCTGCCGAATCGGCCGCCGCAACGAGCTTGCACACAGCGATCACCGAACTCCCCAACTATGACATCATCGCCTTCTCCAGCCAGAACGGGGTCAATTATTTTCTCGCCCGCATGCGGCAACTCGGTTACGACTCGCGGCGTTTTGCCAACCTGAAAATAGCCGCCGTCGGCGCTCGCACCGGCGAAGCCCTAGCCGCTCATGGTTTAATCGCCGACTTTATTCCTCCTGATTACAGCGCCCAAGCACTGCTTGAGATGCTCGGCGCACAAGTCTCCGGCAAGCGGATTTTGCTGCCCCGCGCCAGCCGTGGCCCCGATACCCTGCCTCGCGGTCTCAGCCAACTCGGCGGCGAGGTAAGCGAAGTTGTCTGCTACGAACATGCCGATGTCCCGGCCGCAGATCCGCAGATCCTGAACCAGTTGCGTGGCGGCCACATCGACTGGACCACGGTAACCAGCAGCGGCATCGCCCGCTCGCTGGTCAATCTGTTCGGCGAGTCGCTGCGGCACACCAAGCTCGCTTCGCTCAGCCCGACCACATCGGCCACCTTGAACGAACTCGGCTTTCCAGCAACCGTGGAAGCCTCCAGCGCTACGCTGGACTGCCTCTGTCAGACGATCGCGAACCACCTTCCATCCGGCTAACAGCACTTCCCCAGCATGACAGCTCCACCGCCCAAACATCATACGTCCTCGCGGCTCGCCGGCCGGCACCTAATGGGGGTCGTCCTCTGCGGTGGTCGCTCGTCACGCATGGGACGCGATAAGGCCTTGCTGCCTCATCCACGCGGAGGTGACTTTCTCAGCCACGCGGCCCAGCGTGCTTGGCAACTTTGCCGCCACTTGATTTTGGCTGGCCGCCCTGCCCCGCCACCCAATTTGGAAATCCCCGCAGATCGCACACTGGCTATGATTGCCGACCCCCAGCAATACCGCGGACCGCTGAGCGGCTTGCTGGCCGCGCTCGGCAGTGCCGCTCAACTGACAACGCCCCTGCCGAAAACAGCTCTGCTAGTTACGCCGCTCGACATGCCCCTGCTAACCAGCGATCATTTGCGACTGCTCGTCGATTGTTACGATCAAGCTGCCAACCACGAAACCGTCGTCACGGCCAGCTTTGATGGTCGCCGTTCGGAGCCGCTGGTGGCCATCTATCCCCTGTCGGCGACCGAGTCGCTGCGTCGCTGGCAGCAGGGATCGAGCCACAGCCTCAGCCGCTGGCTGGAGCAACATCCGCACCTCGTTTGCCAATTGCCACCAGCCGCCGCAGCCAACGTTAATACGCCTCAAGATGCAGAGTCCCTCCAGCCATGAACCAACCAGCTGCCGAATCGATCACGCCCTTTACCACCGTCGCACAACTTGCCGCACAACTGCGAACGGTTGAAAGCGAAGTCATTCCGCTCGAACAAGCAATTGGCAGGGTCTCCGCCGGTGATGTGCTGGCCGATCGTGACAGCCCAGCCGCCGACGTCTCGGCCATGGATGGCTATGCGATCCGACAAAGCGACGCGATCGCCGACCGCGTCCTCCAGGTGGTCGGCGAAGCGGTACCCGGCTCGCCCCCGCCACCAGCGCCGGCTGCCGGCGAAACAATCCGCATCTTTACCGGCGCGATCGTTCCGCGCGGTTGCGACTTGGTGATCAAACGCGAAGATGTCCAAGAACCGACCAGCAGCAGCCCGAACCGCAGCACTGCCGAAATCAAGTTGAGTGACCAGGGCCTGAACCCGGGAGCCAACATTCGCCTGCGTGGCGAAAACGCGGCCGCCAACAGCGTGGTGCTCGCCAGCGGCCAACGATTCAGTGCGGTTCAGATCGGCGTGGCGGCAAACTTTGGTGCCCAGCAATTAACAGTCAGCAAGCCGGTTCGCGTGACGATCGTGGTCACCGGCGACGAAGTCTTAGGAGTGGAGCAGGCGGTCCAACCTTGGCAACTCCGCGACTCCAACGGTCCCACCCTCAGCGGGCTGCTGCAATCGCCATGGCTGACTGTCCGCCGGCAACGAGCCGCTGACAACCTGGACGCTTTAACCGCTCAGCTTGCCCAACTCTGGCAAGAAAACGACGCCATTCTGTTGACGGGCGGCGTCTCAATGGGCGACTACGACTTCGTCCCACAAGCGGCTGAGGCGGCCGGCGCGACCCGGCTCTTTCATCGCTTGCCGATTCGTCCCGGCAAACCGATTTACGGTGCGGTCGGGCCGCAAGGTCAATTGCTGCTGGGGCTGCCGGGCAATCCGGTCTCGGCGAGCGTCGGGGGTGTGCGGTTCGCTCGACCGCTGCTCGGCAAAATGGCAGGCGTCAAACATTGGCAAACGCCAAGACTGCGAGCCCAGATCGTCAACCCCGACGATCGCACACTGCACTTAACCTGGTTTCGCCCGGTGCGCATCGTGGCGGGTGGAAACCTGGAACTGCTCCGCTCGCAGGGCTCGGGCGATTTGGTGGCGTTGGCAGACAGCGATGGCTTTGTGGAAATTCCCGCCGGTCAAGCAGGTCCCGGACCTTGGGATTTTTGGAGCTGGTGATCGTAGCCTCCGCAGTCTCATCCCACTAAAACCTCATCCCAGTTAAGCCGCATCTCGATCGAGCCAGTTCCTCAGCACGTTGGCTGCCGCTTCGGGGTTGGTACCGACCAGTTCACAAAGGTCATCCTTGAGGTGCCCTCCGGTGATCTGTAATTTTAGCCCACTATCTTCCTCGGCTTCCTCTTCGGGTTCGACCGGTTTGGGAATTTCCAACCCAAAGCCTTCTTGAAAATCGGGACGCGGAGCACCAGCCGATTTACCCACCCCGCGGGCCACCAACAAAGCAATCAGAGCCAACCCCAACATGGCCAACGTTTGCCACGACTCGGCCAACCAAGTGATCGCGGTATCCACGGTCGAGGTTGGCTCCACGGTGGGCGTGGGCATATCTTGATAATCCCAGACAACGATCATGGGGAATTTGTCTTCACCGGCGGGCACCGGCTTCAGGAAAGGATCCAACGCATCTTGAATTTGCTGCTCGGTCTGAGCGCTAAGCTGAGTACGTTTGTCAGCCGGCAACGGTGGAATTGTCGCGTCAGCGGCCACTTCATTCGTCGCCAAATACTCTTTCCGCCAAAGCATCTCATAATAGCTCTCCGGTACACCGATGGAGAACTTCACGCGAGTCGGCTGCAAGGAAGCTTGGCGGCTCGACTCATACTCCTCTCCGGTAACTTTGCTCAACGTCTCACTCTTCTGCGTCGACTTGACGGTCTGAGCAAGACTTGGATCGACCGCCTGCGGGCGATTGCCGACTCCTTGAAACTGGTTGGTGGCAACGCCGGGCGTTCCCCCCGGAATCGGCCGGTTGCTTTCGTGCGTCAGTTGGGCGTTGCTCTCTTGCAGCGGAACCCCTTGCGGATCATATTTCAAGTTGAACTTTTCCACGTCCATGGTGGGATCGAGTTCCACTGAGGCTGCGATGCTAAACCGACCCAGCGGAGCCAACAATTTGCGAGCCTGCGTCCCATACCACTGTTCCCATTTGATCCGCTCGCGAAACAGTGGATTATCTTCTTCCATCGCATCCACGCCGCGTCCATTCACGTCGATGACTTCGATAGCATCAAGGCTCAACCCGGCGTAGGAACCTTTCACGGCCTTTTTGATCGACATAATAATCGTGGCCGGCAATGGGTCCGGACCGACCGGCGTAACCACCACGCTGGCCGTCTGCGTCGTTCCGCGTCCGAAACCGCCCTTCATTTCATCATGCTCCACAAAGGCATGCAGCACTTCGGGAAACATGGCAATTTTGTTGCCGGTGTCAATCTCTTTGGCGTGGCTGCTCTTCTCTTTACGTAAATCAAAAGATTCAAACGGATTGCTGGAGCTGTGCACCTGCTGCAGCTTTGTGTCACCTTTGATCGGCGCAACCCCTTCGGCCGCCGCGTAATATTCATCGCGGGACGCGGTTGGCACATAGATATAATTATTGCGGAGATCCCAACCATTCAGACGTGCGGTGCTGAATGCTGTTAATAATTTACTGATCTCGTCGTCCGAAAGCGTTGCCCCGGGAAAGATCCGTTCCATCTGCGGATCACTCATGCTGCTGGTCGCCAACATCCAAAACCCCAGAGCAATCACCACCAACAGCGCACCGCTGATCACGCGCGTTGGCATTGGCATTTGCAAGAATGCCTCGCGCAAGCCAACTAGTGTTTGTTTCAATGCGTCCATGCGTCACTCCCGGGGCCGATCTAGACCTGAATCTGTTGGACTTCTCGGTAAGCTTCAATCAGCTTGTTACGCACCTGCAACATGGTGCGAAACGCCATGTCTGCCTTCTGCACGGCCGTTAACACTTCCGCTGAGTTTACATCTCCACCCGTTAACAACTCGTGCACCATTGAATCGGCACGATGCTGCATCTTGTTAACTTCGGACCCCTTCTCCACCAACAAGTCCAACATCGATGGCGCCTGTTCGGCACCCCGCCCATACACCTCTTGCTGGCGTTCCATAAAACGCTGGCGAGGTGATTCGAGCGGGCGAATCATCGGTGTGAGTTGAACAGGTCGAGTCATTTATTGGCCGTTTTGGCGCTAGCCAAGGTTCTCTGTAGTCGTTTCGGCGCTAGCCACGGTTCCTAGGCAATAATACTCAACGTCTCACGCCCCAGTGCTTTACTAATCTCCATCACACCCACGTTCGCCTCGTAGGCCCGGGTCGCTTCCAAGGCATCAACCATTTGCGTGGTTAAATCAATATTGGGATAAGCCACGTAACCTTTCCATTCGCCGTCCTGCGCGGCCAATGGATGATCGGGTTGGTAGCGATACAAGGGATCTCGATCATCAATCACGACCTCTTCAACACGCACCCCCGAGGCACCAGTCGAGGTCTTGATCGTGTCATCGGTGCGGAACACTGTGGAACGGGCTCGATACGGCTCCGCCTTGCCTTCCTCGTTGACCAACGATGACATGTTGGCGATATTCCCAGAAATGGTGTCCAACCGCACTCGCTGGGCTACCAATGCGGAAGTGCTAATATCAATGGCTCGCATTATTTCGCTCCGTAAATCAAATGAAGTTGGAAAGAACAGTCTAGACCAGATCAGACACGTTCACTAATCGCTGCGTTCAACGTATTGAATTGACTCCGCATCAATGAAATTGCCATTCTGTGAAAAGCTTGGTTTTTTGACAATTCGGTTACTTGGCGTTCCATATTCAGATCACTGCCGTCGTGATAGACCAGTGTTTCCATCGCGTGCTTTGTGCCCGCGTAGGGGTCGAGCGTGGCGGGATCATTGACTCCTACTTGACCGGGAGCGTAGCCCAACATTTGCCGCGGCGTTGCCGCCCCCCCTTGCTCTTGTCGTTCGATCGCCTCGGCCAAAGAGCTGCGAAAATCATCGACCGAGAGGTCACGTCCGCGGTAACCGGGCGTATTGATGTTGGCAACGTTTCCAGCCAATACTTCGTGACGTCGCTCGCTGAACTTGGCAACCTGCTCCAAGGCTGGCAACGTCGTGTCACTGAACATCGATTCGATCATGACATTATATATTTGTTAGGAATGGCCAATCTCATACATGCTTAGGCGGCGAGTGTTCTTAGGCGGCGAGGCGTCGGCGGGTCTGGCGCCGCATTACGGCCGTAACCGCCACGCCCCCCTGCGGACAATCTTGCCAGATCAATTCCGCGCCGGCTGCGGCGGCCACCATCGGAAACCGCTGTTGGCGAAACTGCAAAGCGGGACCGTCGTCGGCCACTTCAACCTCAAACGTTTCCCCCAACGAGCAGACGGTGATTAAGATCTCGTTGGCCTGGTGGGCACATTCCACGGCGCTCATTAGCATGCCCCGCACCAAAGACATCAGCAGTTGCGGACGCAACGGACAGTCGACGTCCGCGGGCACGTCGATTTCCAACCGCAGCGACTGGCAGGCGGGCACCCCAGCGGCGGCCTGCAGAATTGCCTCAGTGACGTACTGGCTGTCAGGTGACTTGGCAGCAGTCAAGGCACCCGCAGCACTTGCTGGGTCGGCTGGGGAAAACTGTTTTTTTTTCTGATTTTGACTCATGGTCCCGAGCTCCGCGAACCGATACTGGTTTATGGGAGTTCGCGTTTACATCGAGATGCCGCTCGGGGGCAAGACCAAGTTCAGCTCAGGCGGGCAAAATCACTGGCTGGTGAAATCGAGCGAACCACCCCGTCCGCGACTGCCCGCAGGGGTTCCGCTGGCTGCCCGATCATACGCGTTGGCAGCCTGCATGGCTCCGTTCGTGGTGGTCAACTGCTCGAAAATCTCGTCCCGCCGTTGCGACATCGTCAGCTCGCAACGGGCATCAATTTCCAGCGTGGCAGCTTGAAGCCGTGCCGATTCGGCAATCCAGTCGCGACACTGCTGACGGGCTGCTTCGTCAGGCCACTGGCGATTTTCGACTGGACACTGGGCGTAGGGGGCCAATTCCTGCTGCAGCGCTTTGAGCTGGTCGATGCGTTGCTGCTTGTGGTTCAAACAGGTGACCAACTTTTCCACCAAGCCCTCTTTGATGGCCGCTTCCTGTTGCAGCGACAGTTTGAGAATTTCAACAAACAGCTCGTGCCGTTGCTGAATTAACTTGGCCATCGCGGCAGTTTGCCAGGCGTCCATTTCGCTCAGCGGCAACGCGGTGCCAGTGGCCAACGGTTCAACCACGGGGCGTCGATTTTCCGTGGGGTGTAGACCCTCCGTGGGGCGATCCATTGCGGTTTCTCCTAAGTTTGTTGCAGCCAGCCCAACAACGACTCCCAATTGGCGCGGTCATAACGAGTCGTGCGGGTGAAAGAGGGGTCTTGATCGGTCGGGATGCGTTTGAGCACATCTCCGGCAAGCTGATACAGCCGTTTGGCGGCCTCTCGGTCTCCCAGCTTGTCGTAACAGAGCGATTGCTGCAACATCGCTTCCAAGGCTAATGGTTCGTTCATGAACTCTTGGGTCACTTTCTGATAAGCGTCCGCCGCTTCGGCCAGCTTGCCCATCTCAAAGTAACTATCAGCCACTCCCATAAAGCAATTTCTCAGCATCGACTGTTCCGCCACCGACAGTTTCATTTTCGCCTCGCGCAACCCGGCCAGTTCGGCTTTAAGCGCCGCAAAGCCGAGGTTTGCCGTGTTGAGATGGGCGATTCGCATTTGATTCATGCGGCGACGCGTGGTCTCAATCGTTTCCGGATCGGCCGCTTGGCGTCCCGGCCAATAGGCGGCCAACCGTTCGCATTCGGCAATTAAATATTGAGCACGTCGGGCGCGGATCTGATTCTCGTAGCGCTGGTCTCGGTGAACAGCTTCGCTCAAGCGATTAATGGCTTTTAGAATCACTTCTTGATTTGCGTTGAAGGCTTCGATCGTAGCCGTGTCTGGCTTGCCATTGGGATTAATTCCAGCGGGATTGACAATCGCCGACAATCTGAGGTTTTCGCGGAGCGATTGCCGGTACAACGACTCACCGGAAACGAACAACGAATCGCGAAAGATCCGGCTGTCAGGCGAGAGATCACTGTTGTGCAGATTTTCATCCAGCAACCGCTGCGGCTCCTCGATCTTTCCCAGTTCCAGTTGCGCGATCGCCTTCAGCAAGCGTGCTTCGTAGCGCAACGAATCGCGAGGAAACTCTTCGATACACACGGTCAGGGGTTCGAGGGCCTCGTCCATCCGCCCCAACGCCAACAGCGCGCGTCCGTGGGCAATTAAACCGCGGGGCAGAATCGTGCGACGCTCATATCGCAAATAGTCTTTGAGTAATTCCAGCGAACGATCGAAAGCGCGGGCCTGCTCGTAACTTTGAATCGCATCCCAAATCAAATCAATGTATTCAGGTTCCGTAAACCGCAGTTGGGCAACCTCCGTGAATGTATCTCCCGCTTTCAGGAACTTAGACCGCATCTGTTGCACCAATGCTGTTTGACTTTCCGGCTGGGTCGCTTGTTGAGCTTCTCGCGCCAGGAATTGCCCCCAACGACGCTGGCTTTCCGCCTGCATGGCCAACGCGGTTGCTGGATCCACAACCGGTGGCAGCGTTTGCGCGAGCTCAATCGACTCGGCAAATGCTCCCTGCTCCCGCAAGGCTTCGGCCGTCGCCTCCAACCGCGTGCGAAACTCCAACAAACTTAACCACTTGGGATCGAACGTGCGGGGGTCGGCGATGTCGCGAACAATCACCTTGGCGGCCAACATCGCGTCCCCGTACTGCTTCATCTCAGTTAACAAGGAGACCTCTTCAATGCCGGCGGCAATCGCTTCGGCGGGCTGTTTGTTGTTTTGGCGGAGGCTGGCGAAACGACTCAGCGCTTCAGCATTTTTTCCCGCCAACCGATAAGCGGTGGCCGCCAAATAAACCGCCGCCGCTCCGTTAGTGTCATCGCTGCGATAGACGACTTGATTCAAAACATCAATCGCTTCGTCTAGTAATTCCCGGGCAACCAACGGTATCTCCGCGTCCGGTTCGGCGGTCAATTTATCGCGTGCAACAATCTCTTGGGCTTGCGCGATGAAGAGTTGAGCCAACCTCAGATCGACTTCATCTTGCCAACCAGGATCACTGATTGCCTCCAACAACTTACGCCCCTGCGTCCACTCGCCGAGCGCGGTGTGAACGCGAGCTTGCAGCAAATGGGCCGCGTCGCGGGCACCGCTGGCGAGCTGAGGATAGCGTAGAAAACGTTGAATACTCTGTTCGGCACCGCTGAGGTTGTTTCCCCCCGCGCGAAGCTGGACTTCGGCCAGCGGCAACAACAACTCCCGATCCAAAGTCGGATTTTCCTTCATGGCCGCTTGCAACGGCTCGATCGCCTCGGCGTAACGGCCCAACAACCGCAATCCCAGCCCCAGTATGCGTTGCCCCTCGGCAGTCCGACCGGGTGGAAAATTGGTCTCCGACAGCCATTCCAAATGAGACACCGCATCGGCAACCCCCAGCCGCATCGTGGTGGGATTCTCGATCGCCATCGACTTGCGGACTCCGGCTGCCCCCAAGAGAAACTCGCGAATTCGGTACTCCTCCGGCTGCTCCTCCAAGTCTGGTTCGACCTGCTGGGCCAGCCGCTCCGACACATCGAACCGCCCCGCCACGTATTCATCGAGGGCAATTCGCAGGGTATCCCCGGCATCCGGCACTCGGCTGCGGTACCAGACCGAAAAGAAGGTCCCGAAGGTGCCCGCCGCGGCCACGCCCGCCAACACCATCATCACAAACCCCACCTTGGCCGCACGACTCCGCTCGCGCACCGCCGCATCACGCTCCTCAGCCTCTTGCCGGAGTGTTTGCTCTACCAAGCCATCGACGTCGCCTTGTTTCATCGGAGCCCACCTCTGCTTGCGCACCAGTCCATCCAAGCTGGGCTACCAAAACCGCGTCGTGGCGGTCAAGTGCCTTGCAGCTCGTCCACTGAAGCTTAGCTCACTATCGAGCGCTCGAACCAAGCTCATTACTGTACACAAAAGCAGTGCGCCCGCGGTGCCTGAGCAGCACTCAGCCGCCCAGCAGGCACGCGTTGGGCAAGCTACTTCAAGAAGTGCCGGCAACCGTCGCCAGCTGGGCGAGCTGAGTTGCCGACCGCCCCTGCTCTTTCTCCAAGTAGGCGCGTCCGAATTTCACGTTCACGTGATCCCAAGGAAGTTTGGCGGACAAAGCGTATGGCTCGTGTACTTGACTCTCCACGTTCAACCCCGCGACCGCAATCGCCTCCCACCAACGCTGTGGGTCGAGAAATTCCCGCCAGCCATCCATTCTGGCTCCGCTTCGCCAAGCCAATTCGATGGCTTGCCCTGTACGACGGTCACCACGGCTGATGACACCCTCGAGCAAACTGGTTTCAATGTCGTGACACTTGACCGACACGCAGCGGAGCCGACGGCGGTCTAGCAGATAGCGATGCGCCCACTGAAAATATTCACGCCGCTGCATCCCGTTCCATTGATAAGGCGTGTGCGCTTTAGGGACAAAATTGGAAACGCTAGCGGTGACTTGGGCGTAACGACCGGTGGACTCCTTACCGACTGCCGCGATCTCTTCGGCCAAATCGATAATCCCGTCTAAATCGATCGCCCGCTCACCCGGCAATCCGCACATGAAGTAGAGCTTCACCGCTTGAAAACCATTTTCAAAAGCGGCGCGGCAACCAGCGATCAAGTCTTCGTTCTTAATCTTTTTGCGAATCTGCTCTCGCATATCATCGCGAGCCACTTCGGGAGCCAACGTTAACGATCGTCGCCGCTGACTGCCAAGCAATTGCGGCAAGGAACGTAATTGATCATTAACTCGCAAACTGGGAACGCTGATGTTCACATCGAGCGGCTGAAAGACCTCGTGCATGCGCCGCACCAGCCGTTCAAAATCGGGATAGTCACTGCTCGACAGCGAAAGAATGCTGATCTCGTTGAAACCGCTGTTCCAATAACTCTCCAACGCCGCCGCCACAATGGTTTCCACATCACGGGTGCGGAGCGGACGTTTGATCACGGTGCTTTGGCAAAATCGGCAGAGGTGCGGACAACCCCGCATGATTTCAATAGCGATCCGATCATGCACACACTCAACGAACGGCACCAGCGGCTCCGTTGGTAGCGGCATGCCATCCAAATCACCGATCGTGCAAGGGGCGATCGTGGTTGGCAAATCATCACGCAACGACTGCAAGGAGACGATCCGATCGGCAGCGTAAACGGGTGCATAAAATCGTGGCACGTAGGCGTACGCCAGTTGCCGCGCCAGCTCTGCCAACACCTCGGCCCGCTCTGCTTGACCCTGTGCTCCCCCAGCAAAGTTCTCAGCAGACTCACCCGCAACGCTCCGCTCCGGGCGCCGATACGCCTCCCGCAACTCCACCCACAGATCGCAAATTTCCGGTAAAGCTGGCTCCCCATCACCGAGCACGAACAGATCAACAAAGTCCGCCATCGGCTCCGGATTTTGAGAACATGGCCCGCCGGCAATGACTAGAGGATCGGCTAACGTGCGTTGCTCGCTGTGCAAGGCCACGCCCCCCAGGTCGAGCATGGTCAACACGTTGGGACTGCTGATTTCGTACTGCAGCGAGAATCCCAACACGTCAAAATCACACAGCGCGGTGAAGGTTTCCAAGCTGTAAAGCGGCACGCCGTGGGCTCGCAACTGGGCCTCCATATCGGGCCAGGGGCAAAAGACTCGCTCGGCCGCCCAATCCTCGCGACGGTTGATCAGCGAATACAGCACCTGCAAGCCGTGATGACTCATCCCGATTGTGTAGGCATCGGGAAACGCCAAACAGACTTTGCCACGCAGCGTCCGATGGTCCTTGACGACCAGATTCCGTTCCCCCCCAATATATTGAGCTGGAGTCTGCACCTTGGCCAAGATCTTTCGTTCCAGGTACTCACGTCGCTGGTGATTGATCATCTGCAATGAACCTGTTGACGGTGTCGTGAAAAAGAATCTGTTCAGCTACAATCAGAAGTCGGCGCCAAGCACGAAAGTCCCGGTTGCTCCCTAAAGTATCCAATTTACTCTGTCACCAAATTCTTCATGAGCGATTTCGAAACTGTTGGCAAAGTCTCTGATTTTGTGGAAGGCCAAGGCCAAGCGTTCCCGGTCGACGGGCGGATGGTGGCGGTTTTTAAGCGTGGCGATGAATTTTTTGCCATTGACGACCTCTGCCCCCACATGGGTGCTTCATTGGCCGAGGGTTACGTCGAGGATAACACGGTTTCTTGCCCTTGGCACGCTTGGCGATTCTGCATCAAAGACGGAACTTGGGAAGATAACCCCCGCGTCAAAGTCGACACCTTCGAAGTCCGCGTTGTGGACGATGAGGTCCAGGTCCGCGGATTGACTTGAGGCCGTTAGCTTAACACTCGAAGCTGGCACCCACGGCCAACACTCGCGGTTCGGCTCGCGTCGCCTCGCGAACTTGCTCGGCCCATTTCTCCGCATCCTGCTCGATCGGTGGCCAAGTGCCATAATGCGTGGGCAGAACGTGGCGAGGATTGATCAATTTGATCGCCTCAATGCTGTCCGCCGGACCCATCGTGAAGAGATCCCCAATCGGCAACACCGCCACATCAATACCTTTGTCGCCGATCCATTCCATGTCGGAAAACAGCGCCGTATCACAAGCGAAGTAAATCCGTTTCTCTTCGCAGGTCAGCAGAAAACCGGCCGCCGTGCCGCCGTAACTTCCATCGGGCAGACTGCTGCTGTGCACGGCAAAGGTCATCGTCACCCGACCGAATGGCAAATCGACACCGCCGCCAATGTTCATCCCCAGCGTGTCCTCGACTCCCTGATGCGCATTGAACCACTGGGCCACCTCGAAGTTGGCAACCACCTTGGCTTGACAACGCTTGGCGATCGCCGCGACGTCGGCGACATGATCAAAGTGACCGTGCGAAACCAAGATATGATCGATCTCGCCAAGCTCACCCGGTGTTTGCTGGGCGGCTGGATTGTCAGTCAAAAAAGGATCTAACAAAATACGATGCGAGCCGGTTTCGATCAGCCAGCTGGCATGGCCAAGCCAAGTTAATTTCATTTCAGTTTCTCCTGCGAAGCTGTCTCGTTCGCTTGCTGTTTGGCGACGATCAAGCGGGCGTGACAAATGCGGGCCACATCAGCCATCACGTTCTGGTCGGGTACATCGGCAGCCGCTTTCAACAGCTTAGCCGCCTCGGCCTGCTGCCCCTCGGCATAGGACAACAATCCTAAATACAAATCGGCGTAGAAGCGGGCATTTCGGCGACCAGCCGAACCGACTGGCAAACGTTCCACCGCCGCTTCCACCGCCGCCCGATCTCCCTTGCCTTGATACAGTGCATATAATTCGCGCATCGGCACGCGACGATCCCCTGGCGCGGGTAACAAAGCTTCCCTCGCCGTCTTCACATCACTTTCGGCCGCCACGCAGAGAAAATGCCAAGTCGCGTTTTCCACGTCGTTAGGATTTACCGTGCGATGCGACTCAAACTGCTTTCGCCCAGCTTCAAACTGACCGGCAAAATACTGGGCAATGCCCCGCTGCCAAAGATAAGGAGTCGCCTCAGGCGAATCGGCCACGACTTGGTCCAGCGACTTGACTGCGGCCTCAATCCGACCAGCTCGCAAGTGGGCCACGCCGACCGCCAAGTCATCACCTTGCTGAGCCGAGGCCACGCCAGCACCACTCAACAAACTGATTCCCAGCCACACCGCAAAAGCCGAAAGGCTTGTTAACGCGGAACCAGTACACACCCGGCCCACTACCATGATTTGCTCGCTCGCTCGCATCAGGATCGTCCTAAATTCTTGTTCATGTTTTTCTTATACTGCTCAACACCCGGCTGGCCGTAAGGATTAATGTTCAGCAGTCTTCCCTCAACCACCGTGGCCAACATCAACATTTGCAACAATTGCCCGATCACGTGCGGGTTAACTTCCGGCAAGACAATATCGGTCGTCGGGCGACCATCTTCATGCAGAGCATCATTCGTACCCTGGATTGCGGCAGCCATGATTTCCGGCAACGCCTTGTCGGCCAGATCATTTAACCCATCTTGATTTTGTTCGCTATGACCGACCACCATTGGATCAGCTCGATAGTTTTCCACAATCAAGTTATTAAACACTTTATCGGGGCGACCTTGCTGATGCTGTTGATGGCGAGAGTGGAGGTCGCGAGTGTTGACGGTCGTCAACGGAGTCGCTCCTTGCAATTCCTTCCCCAACGATTCAGCCAATAATTGATCGTACCACAAGCCCACCGATTCAAGCGCCTTACTCCAAGCGCTCAGCACCCGCATGGTGGTGCCTCGATGATGTTCCAACAAATGATTAACGGCCACGTATTGTAGCACGACGTTCTCCTCCGGGGGTGCCGTGGCAAAGTGCTCATTCATGGCGATCGCACCTTCGAGCAACTGCACGCAATCAATGCCCAACATCGCGGCCGGCAATAGACCGACGGCCGAGAGCACGCTGAATCGCCCCCCCACGCCATCGGGAACCTCGAAGATCTGCTCACAACCAATCGCTTGGGACAACTCAAACAGTTTCCCGCTCGTTCCCGTGACCGGCACCACCAGCTGGCCCAATTGCTGTTCCGCATCCGCTCCCAGCTTGTCTTTGAGGGCGGCCAAAAACTGCCGAAAAGCAACGGCCGTTTCCATCGTCCCGCCACTTTTGCTGATCACGCAAATCGCCCACTGCGATTCGGCCGGATCGTCGCCATAGCCCCCCTCCGCCAGTCGTTCGAGCAACGCGGCCGAAGCGTCGTTGTCGACGTTGTTGCCCTCGAAATACATCCGCGGCTTGCTGCCGCGACCACCCCGCCGCAATTCGTTGTGATAGGGATGGCAAAGCGCATCCATCAGCGCGCGGGCTCCCATGTAAGAACCGCCAATTCCCAGCACGGCGACCGCGTCAGCTTGCTGATGCAACCGGTTAGCGACGGCAAAGATTCGCGCCAGCTCGCTCCCCTCCGGATCGAGCCGATAATTCTTGAGAATTTCACTCGGCAACCAACTGAAGCGGGCGTCGAGCGGCTGCTTGTCGAGCGGAATTTGCCCCGAACTATATTGCTCCGGATCGAGCTCCACCACGTCGTTACGCAATTCATCCAGCTTCGGATACAGCTCGTCCAACCAAGCTGCCGTTACGCCATATTCAGGATGCACCGCGCCACTGGGGTCAAACCGCAGTAATTTCATCGTAAGCTGACTCACTGTTGAGTGGTTGATGGGTAAAGTCATCAAGCGTCCGCGAGATGCTCGATGCAAGCAAGATAACGCGCCAGCCCCCACCTGAACACGCAAGGGACCCTTTTGATGCGGGCCTCAATTTGCTACACCGATAGCTTGTCAGGGGTCTGAACCAGATTCCAGGGCCTAAACCTCGTTTTGATGCTTTGTTACTTTCCGCTCCCCTTCCAAAACTACCGAGTGTGCCACAGTGGATATGCACGATTTGACCCGCGACTTAATGGCCAAAAACGATTCCAAGATCGTCATGCTGGTGGCGGATGGCCTGGGTGGCCTGCCGATGCAGCCCGGTGGAAAAACCGAGCTCGAAGCGGCCAACACGCCCCATCTCGACGCGCTCGCCAAACGAGGTGTGCAGGGGGCCAGCATTCCGGTCAAGCCTGGCATCTCACCCGGTAGCGGCCCCGGACACCTGGGGCTGTTCGGTTACGATCCACTGCAATACATGATCGGCCGCGGAGCTCTCGAAGCGACCGGAATTGGTTTTGAACTTCAAGAAAATGACGTCGCCATCCGTTGCAACTTCTGCACCCTCGATACCGATGGCAAAATCGCCGACCGTAGGGCTGGCCGAATTCCCACCGAGGAAAGCGCCCCGCTCGCTCGCAGCCTCAGAGCCATCTCGATTCCCGGCGTGGAAATCTTTGTCGAACCAGTCAAAGAACATCGCTTCGTGGTCGTGTTTCGTGGCCCGGGGCTCGGTGGCGACGTCGACGATACCGATCCCCAAGCAACCGGCGTGGAACCGCTCGATCCCGTCGCCCGCAATCAAGCCAGCGAAAAAACAGCCGCAGTCGCCAAAGAATTTCTCAAACAAGCGAGGGAAATTCTCAAAGACCAACCCAAAGCCAATTTCCACACCATGCGAGGGTTCGCCGCCAAGCCGGCGTTGCCCTCCTACCAAGAAGTCTACGGCCTCCGCGCCGCCGCAGTCGCTGTCTACCCCATGTACAAAGGCCTAGCCCGCTTGGTCGGCATGGATGTGGTCGGCGAAGCCCAAACGCTGGACGAACAAATCGCCATCGTCAAAGAAAATTGGGACAACTACGACTTCTTCTTCATCCATTTCAAGTACACCGACAGCACTGGCGAGGATGGCAACTTTGCCGAAAAGGTTAGCAAAATTGAAGAACTCGACGCCATCATCCCCCGGCTCGAAGCACTCCATCCCCAAGTCCTGATCGTGACCGGCGATCACAGCACCCCCTGCTTCCTGGCCAGCCACTCCTGGCATCCGGTGCCCACGCTGTTAGCGAGTGATTGCTGTCGCCCCGACCCGCATGACACGTTCAGCGAATCGACCTGCATCACCGGCGGCCTGGGGCACTTTGAAGCCAAGTACCTCATGCTCTTGGCACTTGCCAATGCTGGCCGCATGGATAAGTTCGGCGCCTAAGCGGCAACTAAGGCGTCCGAAATCGAGCAAGGCAACGGCAGCGAATTAGCCGCCAAACACGTCGTCAACCGGTGCCGGAGGCAACTCCTCCGCAGGCTCCGGCACGGGGGCCGGCGCGGGTGCGGGGGCCGGTGGTGCCGATGTCGATTCAGCCGATTCCGGAAAGACTTCCGAGTATACATCCTCTTCTCGCGGAAATCGCAACAGCAACGTATCGGGCTTGATGACGCTGGCGTAAAACGGATCGGGCTGAGGAGCATTTTCCCTATCCCACCACTCGATCACGTGCCGCGGCTTGCTCAAAAAAGCCGCCAGCTTGTCGGTCGGAACCTGCTTTCCGGTTAAAGTCCAAGCGGTACAATCGCCCAGCGGCACATCGATACGCTTCTGCCCGACCGGGATCTGGACAGTATATGTTTGTTCAACTTGCTCGGTGTAAGGCACCATCACCGTGTAGGTCCGTTCCTCGGTCACTCCATTATTTTCGACTGTTCTCGTTCTGGTTTCGGGAACTTGCTTCATCACATTCACCACGCGAGTCCTCGTCTCAACTCGCCAATCGGTCACCATCAAGGCCAACGCGGGCTGACCATCCTGCTCGCCGACAAACTTGGCGACCGCCAAACTGCCCAGGTCCCACTGCGGCCCCCCAGCCGGTTTCCAAACATTCGACTGCTGTCCCCGAGCCAATTGGCCCGAGCAGCATAGACCGAGTAACAAACAGGCTGTGGCACTTGCCCGAAACACGCTACGCATCACTCTCTCCACGCAACAACTAAGAAGCAAAAAAAACAATGACCTCTCAAACCGGATGGCTATCATAATCCATTATGACCAACATCCAACCCTCACCCCTCTGCGGCACACGACGGATGTTCGGGCAGTGTTTTCCAGACAACCTCCTAATTTTCCGCGGGATGAAACCGCAATTCGGCCAACACTGGACGATGATCAGATACCAGCGGTTCATCAATCACTTTGGCATGTTCCACCGACCAGGCGCCCCGCGGAGCAGTAAAGATAAAGTCAATTTCGATCTTGGGTTCCGTCGAGGAAAACGTAAAACGATCCTCCGCCGGTTTCTTTACTTCGCTAGCTATGGCCTGAAACAACTCCAACGTTCGCGAGCCGGGTTGATCATTGAAATCCCCCAACAACAAATAGGGCATGTTCAAGCCGCGCAAATAATCGGCCAACACTTCAGCCTGCCGAAAACGAAACGCATCGTCACCAACCCAATCAAAGTGCACGCTAACAACCATAATCGATTCGCCACCTGGCATCCGCACCTCAGCAGCCAAAGCGATGCGAGGTTCGTTTCCAGTTGGCAGACGAATCGACTGCACATGACGAAACGGGTAACGCGACAAAATTCCCATTCCATATTGGCCGCCTTGGAAATCCATAAAGGCGCCAAAGGCGGCGTGCATCCCCAAACGACGTCCCAGCTCGGCCGCTTGATTCTCACTCCCGCTCCGCTTGGCGCGCAAATCGACTTCTTGCAGCGCGATAAAGTCAGCTGCCAGCTCGGCTAACCGGTCGGCGGTTCGAGCCACGTCGACTTTGTTATCCATGCCACGGCAATGTTTAATGTTGTAGCTGACCGCCCGATACGATTGATCGCTAGAGCGCGGTGGCTTTTCCAGCAACTCGAAACGGGTATAAACAGCGGCGTGATCCGAGGGAAATCGCTCGGCATGGCTGTCAATGATCTTTGCGGCGCGGGCGGCCAGACGGTCCCCGCGATAGTAAACAAAATCGATCCGATCGGCTTCTTGCTCCGGAAAACGGGGTGTCCAAGTTCGATCGCCAAGCCGATCAATCTGAGGATTGAGCTCGCGATAAGCATCCCGAAAACCGGCTTCGATCAGGATGCGACTGGTTGGCCAATCGACAACCGCCTGATACTGATCGCGGGCCACTTCGCTGTAATCAAGATGCGACATCGAATTGAAATCGCCAGCGATAATCACGGGCACGCCAGCATATTGTTCACCAGCCAAACGACTTTCAATGGCCGCGTACAGCTTGCTCAAATCCTCCGCGGATGGAGCACAGACCCGCAGCATCCCGGCAACATCCCGCACATCGCGGGTGCCCGGTTGCCAAATCTCGCCATCGAACGGCAACCAAATCGAATACATGGCAACGCGAGTTTGATCAGGCAGTTCGATCAAGGCTCCCACACACTTGAACTCTTCAAAAACAGAAATATCCTCGACCACCGGATAGCGGCTGAGAATGGAAACATTCGTGCCGCGAGCATGTAAATGAAAGCCCAGCGCCTCGGCAATCAATTCTCCCGATCCATAAGTTTCCTGGAGGGCAACCAAGTCGACGCGGCTATCTCGAATCACATCCACCACGCGTTGCGGCCCAACCTGCTCTCCATCCTCGCGACCACCTCGCCAGATATTCCACGCTAAAACGTCGACCTTCGGCTGAGCATCATCGGCCGCCGTCCGCTGGATGCACGGACTGATAGTCCAGGCACTCAGTATGAAGACGATTATGCGCAAATAATTCATGTGCGTTGAACCTCGCTAACGGCGCTGATCGCTTCCTCGAGCGAAACAATTCTGGCATATCGATCTCGCAGCGTCGCCAAAGACGCATAATGAAGATCAGGGGTCACCGTAGCACAACAATTTTCCACCAGCGTAACGAGGTATCCCAAGTCACAGGCATCCCGGACCGTTGTCTCCACGCATTCGTTCGTGTAGACACCGACCACATACAGTGACTCAATGCCTAAATTGTTGAGTACGTAATGCAGATTGGTGGAAGAAAAAACACCGCTTGCCGTTTTGTTAATGATAATTTCATCGCGTGTCGGATCGGGGGCAACCTGCTCGACAAACTCAGCTTCGCGAGAACCGGGAGGTGCCAACAACTGCAGCCGCTTGTGCCCTTTGCTGCGGTCACGTCCATCTCGCGTCAACGACTGGATGCGGGTGTGGATGACTTCCAGACGACTTCGCCGAAAAGCGTCTTGCAGCTTCCTCACATTCGGCAACACGGTCCGCTCGAGCCGATCAAAATAATACTGCTGAGCCTCTGGATGGACACCATGCGTGGTCGCATCTTGGAACACACCGTGCCCGGGTGCGGCATCGAGGTATTGCAGGTCGATGCAGAGCAGCGCCGTGTGCCGCTCAACCAAAAATTCCTCATGCTTAGGATTGTCAATGAAGCCTTCGTGATAGACCTCTTTGAGCGGATCAATATAGTCGTCGTTCATCGACGTCCGGTACCTCGAAATAGAGAACAGTGGCGCAACAGTCACACTAAGTTAACTGCTGGCTCCGTCGCTCGGTACCGGCTCATCAGTCATTCGCGTCAAGGTCCGCAGCATTAGATCCGCACCCGCTTGGATATCGTGCCAACTGGTCCATTCTTTTGGCGAATGGCTTTGCCCATCGCGGCTGGGCACAAAGATCATCCCAATGGGGGCGATCGAGCTCACGATCTGGGCATCATGCGCCGCCCCGCTGGGCATGCGTTCGTACTGTAAATTTAGTTCGGCCGCCGCGTTGGCTAAGTGATCGATCACCCAGGAATCGCAGGCAACCGGCAAAATCCAGCTCTCTTGGCGAAATTCGAACATCAGCTTGCTGCGTCGAGCGATTGCGGAGAGCGTTTTGCGACAGGCCGTGGCCAACTCCTCCATGACTTCCTCCGACGTGTCGCGGACATCCAAGGAAAACTCCACCAAACCGGGGACCGTGTTGGCAGAACCCGGCAGAATTTGCGCACGTCCGATCGTCGCTCGGCTTCGTTCACTGCCATTTTCCGCCAAGATCCGTGGCAACTCATGGGCAAAATCGGCCAGCCCCATGAAAGCATCGTTGCGCATCGGCATCGGCGTTGTGCCGGCATGGTTGGCTTCGCCCCGCAACCAAACGGTCCATTTAAAAAGCCCCGTGATGTCTTCGACAATCCCCACCGGACATTTCAGCGAATCCAACACCGGTCCCTGTTCGATGTGCAATTCGAGATAGCAACGAATGCTCGCCGGATCGCGATCGGCATCGAGGGCGGCCAACGGGTCGAGTCCCGCATCGATCATCGCATCGCGTAATCGCACACCATCCAGGTCGGTGGCCGCTTCGATCCGCTCCATGGAGATTTGCCCAGCAAAGGCTTGGGAGCCGAGCATACCGCCAAACCGCCCCTCTTCGTCACTGAAAGCAATCAGCTCGATCCCCACCCAGGGCACCACCCCCTGCTCTTTCAGTCGTCGCAAGCACTCCAGTCCCACCACCACGCCCAATGTTCCGTCGAGCGCCCCGGCGCAGGGCACGGTGTCGATGTGCGAGCCCACGATCACGCGAGGTCCATCGCTCTGCCCTTCCAGCAAGGCAATCACGTTACCCGCGCCGTCGAGCCGACCCTCCAACCCGGCCCGTTCGATCCGTTCCAGCAACCAACGTTTTCCTTGCATGTCGGCCGGGCTAAAAGCTTGACGAAAAATTCCTCGCGTCTCGGGCTCGCGGCCAATTTCGGCCAACTCCAAAATGTCCGCTTTGATTCTACTTATATCGACACGCGGTAATGCTGCGGATAAATCGGACTGCTCTAACACGCGCGTGGCTCCTCAACATTGGCTCAACTTAGACAACAACGGCAGCATCATCCAACTCAGGGGGTGCTTCCCCGTTGGCAAACTGGCCATCCAAAATGTGCAACTGGAGTAAATGATTAATCAAAATGTCGTTTCTGCGGGCCACCGTGGAGTCGGTTTCTTGCCAAGCGGCGGTCATCAATTCGTCAACCTTGGCGCGATCAAATAAACCGGCCGCCTCAATCCGTTCCGGGGTCAGCCAGCGAGCGGCCAGTTTTTCCACAGCGCCCCGTTTTTCGACATCGGTGTGGGCGGGCGGCGCCATGAAAGCGAATTTCTCCCGCTCATATAACTCGCGTGGCAAGACCTCAACCATCGCCTCCCGCAACACCCATTTCTCAATACCGTTTCGGATTCGCATATCGGGCGGAATCTGGACAGCATACTCGGCGACATGATGATCAAGAAAAGCGGGCCGCGCCTCCATGCTGTTAGCCATGTCCATACGGTCGCCACCCCAGGTCAAAATTTGACCTTCCAACATCGTCTTACACCAAGTGTACTGAGAAATATCCAAACGATGGCGATCGCGGACTCGATCGGGCGAAATCTTGTTGGCAATCTCCGCGACGGGATCATAACCATCGAGCGTTTCACGCAACTCTTCGCTGAGCAACGGATAGACGCGCCGCAACGTCAGCATCCAGGGCTGAATCCAGGAAGGTGTAAACCCGCAAAGATCTTGCCACGCCTCGTGGGTCAACATCTCCTCGGACAAAATCGCGCCGGCGAACACACCCGCTTCGCCATCGACGCCCAAATAATCACGTTTAAAAAAAGGATAACCCCCAAACAACTCATCCGAGCCTTCACCGGTAATCACCGCCTTGTAAGCGCATTGCCGAACTCGCCGACTCATATGCCATTTTGCCACGGCCAGAGTGTTATAAAAAGTCCGCTCGGCATGCCAAGTGGCTCGCTCGAAAGCAGGACCATACAACTGCTTTTCACTAAGCCGCAACAATTCTTGTTCCGCGCCGGTCCGCTGAGCCATACGCTTGGCGATCGCCGATTCATCGTAATCGGTATGATCAAAGGCAATCGTAAACGCTTTGATGGGCGATTGTTGCAAACTGGTGGCCAAACCCAATATCGAACAGCTGTCGATACCACCGGAGAGATAACAACCGACTGGCACATCGGCCTCCAATCGAGTCGCCACCGCGTCGATCAGACGCTGGCGAACACCCTCGACGTAGGGCGCGGGGTCGGCTCCCTCGGGATGGCTGGTGGGAAAATCGAGATCCCACCAACATCGATCTTCGACTTGCAGCCGCCCACCTTGGCGGGTAATGATTAACAAATGCCCCGGTAAGACTGCCTGCACTCCTTCAAACGATGTTGTCCCGGGCACCATGACTTGCATCATTTGGTGTAGCGCCGCGCGGCGACACAACCGCACCGGTACGGCGGGGTGCTGCAGGATGGCTTTGACTTCCGAACCCCAGACAATTCCGTCCGACGTCATGCTGTAATACAGTGGCTTGATCCCGAAACGGTCGCGTACCAAAATCAATCGTTCCCGCTCCGCATCGAACATGGCAAAGGCAAATTCACCCCGCAGTTGATCGACAAATGCCATGCCATCGCGTTGATAGAGCGGCACAGCGATGGCGCTGTCACTTTTAATCGTGCACTGATATCCCTGGCATGCCAATTCGGCACGAATTTTCTTATACCCGTAAAACTCCCCATTAACGGTGGCCGTAATTCGCCCATCGTTGGAAACGATCGGCTGATGGCCATGGTCCAACCCCACGATCGACAACCGCGTGTGCCCCATCGCCAAGCCGACCTCCGCGAGCCGTTTAACACCACGATCATCGGGCCCACGGTGGGTCAAACAATCGAGCATTCGCTGCAGCGCGCCGCCATCCCGTGACACTTCATTCGGCGAAGACACGCGCGTGTCATTCGGAAACCAATATCCTGCTATTCCACACATAGAACTTTTTGTTCGTTTATTTATATGTTGTATGTAATCAAGGCGAGTTAATACGATCCAACCGATCAAGCACTGAGACCAACACCGCTTGCCGCACAAAAACAGCTCCCGCGGCTTGCGCAAAGTAGAGATTGTGCTCGGTATCATCCAGGTCGACGGACAATTCGTCACGCCGCGCCAAGGGATGCAAGATCGCCGCACCAGGTTTAAAGTTACTCGTCAGATCCAACTTGTAGCGGCTGCCAAGTTGACGATAGCTATCCCCAAGAAACGCGATCGAGTTGACATAGACGACATCCAACTCGGGCAGCACCTCTTGCACATCATTGGTGATATCGACCGGGATCGGCGAATCCTCGATGGGGCCCGTCAGATCAAAGCCAACGGGATCGGCCATCTCACTGATCAAGGTAATCCGTTCGACCGCCCCGCTGAACTGAATCGATAATCTGAGAAAGCTTTTCACCGCCCGCATCGAACCCGGCGTGCCGATAATGCCCAAGTGAATTCGCCGCGCGGGCGGACAATCGGCACGAGCCAACTCGGGTCGCCATTTCAACAGCGCATACCAATCAACCAGCGCTTGAGTGGGATGATGCCCTGATCCGTTTCCGGCGTTGATGAGCGGTCGTTCCAGGTTTTGACGAATCTCCTCAATGCTGCTGGTATCGGGATGCCGCATGATCACGATATCCCCGTAGGTGTTAAACATTTCACCGATGTCGGCTAGTGATTCACCCTTGGCGATCCCGGTCACTTGACCATCGGGCACGGAGAGCACTTTTCCATCGAGCCGCAGCATGGCGCTCTCAAAGCTCAGCCGCGTCCGCGTGCTGGCTTCAAAGAAAGCCGTGATGGCAATCTTTCCATCGAGCGGTTTGGCAACCTCGACGTCGCGCGATTCCAGCATTGCCGCCAACTGGCAGAGGGCCACGATCGTCTGGCGATCAAACTGACGCGCATGCACGATCGATTGCCCAGCCAATGCTTGCAGCGGAGGACAATCTAATTGCGGTCCCAGATGACTGAGTAGAGGATCGACCTCTAACTGAGCACCCTTGGAATTTCTCGCAAAACGAGGCAAGCGCTGATCGCCAACTTGCTGTTCAATCATTGTTTTTTCCTTGGTCCAACGCTTCCGAAGGCCAACGCGAGGGCTTTGAGCAGGAGTACACACCCCGCTAAACCATTACCACATTCGCTTGTGTTTGATATCTGCAACCAACATGACCAACAGGGAAAGCGAGCCGAAGAGGCAAAGAGCCAAGCCACTGCTGATTAGGATCTTCAGAAACCAAAGTGGGAAAAGTGACATCTTAAATACCTCCCTGTGGATAGTCCGGCGATTCCACAGCCGATAGCTGAGCAAAGTCATATTGTTTAGGAACCAACCAAGTCACGGTGGCAAACACCACGCCCGAGACGGCGGCCCCGACGAGCGAAGCCACAAACCAACCAATTCCCCAGTAGGCCGCCAACCCGCAGAGACTTCCCACAACCATTGCGGAACACGCTGCCAAAGGGCCCGGTCGTTGAAAGTACAAACCACCCAGGATCGGCCAAATGCAACTGCCGACTAGTGGCCCGGCAAAGAACAGTACGGTGGCCAGCGTGCCAACGTTCGGCCACGCTACCGCCCACGCTAACAAGCCAAGCAAAACCACGCAGATTCCCGTCCAACGCCGTTTAGCGGCATCCGTTAAAGCTCGGCCGCTACGACGATATAGGGGAAAAACCAAATCGTGCGCCATCAAGTCCGCGGTGGCTGCCAGCAAGCTATCGATGCTCGATGCCAGAGAACAAAAAATCACCACGAACACCACCAAGGCACCAGCGCTTCCCAGCAAACGAGCAGCCACCAGCGGACCGACGGTGTCGGGTTCACTGATGCCAATCCCCAAGGCCGGGGCGGCCAACCCCAGAAACCCAGCCACGATTGGTACCGGCAACCACAACAAACCGGCAAACAAATATGCTCGTCCACCAACTGACGCCCGCATCGCAAAGGCCCGACTCCACCACACGTTGCTGTGAAAGATCTCACCAAAGGAAAACAACATATTATTGAATAAAGCCATCAAAGCGGCTGGAAAAAATATACTTAACAACATTGGCCGCTCGGTCACCAGCTCCGTGTGAATCTCGCCGATGCTGACGCGGCTGAGCACGGCAAAAGCAACCAACACCAAAGCCAACAAGATAATCACACTTTGAATAAAGTCGGTGCCAATCACGGCGTACATCCCGCCAAACAGCGTGTACAACACGCAAACCAAGAGCACGACCGTCATGCCGACTGGATAAGGGATCGCGGCCAACACGTTGAGCAACTTACCACCCGCCATGGCCATCGAAATCAGCCACGTCAAGGCGTAAAAAAAAGAGATCAACAAAAATGGCACAGCCCCCAGCTGTCCATAACGACGCCGCACAAACTCCACCGCCGTAAAACCCTCGGGCATTAAGCGGCGAATTCTCGAGGCCATCGGAGCAAACGCGAACAAGCCGAAACTAGCCGTCGAATAGGCCAGCATCCCCCAGACACCTAATTGCAAAGCGAACTGGGGTGCCAACATCGTGGTGTTGCTGGTGATCCAGGTGGCGACAGCGGTGGCAGTCCCCATCGCCAAGCCCACGTTACGGCCAGCCACCGCGTAGCCTTCGTAGGTGTTCGCTTTACGCCCCCACCAAATACCGAGCGCCACCCAAGCCGCGCCGAACAGCCCCAGCAATAGATAACCCATCGATGCATCGAGCACCGGCTCGAATCCATCAGACATGATCACGCTCTCCTGCGGGAACCGACTCAACGAGCTGCCTTCGCTCGTGGGTATCGCGTTGGCCACCAAACCATAAGACGCCAAACATCACTAGCACCACGACCAAACCGAGCGACAGCAACGCAAAGGCAAAGGGCAACGGCCAATGCTGCACGACTACGACGGTGCTTTCCGGGGCGCGGGCGATAACTTGCCCCTCAGCATCCAACGCTCGCAACATAAACTCGTGGTCACCATCGACCAGCCCAGAAATGAAGGCTTGTGGTAGACGTCCCTCGTAGTAGATGACGCCTCGCGAATCAACAACCCGATACGCGGCGGCAGTCGGATGCAACGCCCACTGCAGCGTGGCAGTCCCATCTTTGACTGGCACCAATTCGGGAGCAGGGGGCTGCAAAGCAGCAGACTCGATAGCAGCCCGCAACTGGGCTAATCGCTGCGGCGTTAACGACTGTTTGAAACCGGCCCAAGCGGCGTCTGCGCGGACGGCTGGGAAATTTTCGTCGCTGGCCTCAGTCGCCGATGATTGCGCATGCGTAATTGTCGGAGCTGACGTCGGCAAGCCAAACCCCAGCAGCACCAAGATCAACTTTAAAGCAGGGAGAAACCAATGCTTGGCCAGCGGCACCGGCTCGTGCTCGCTGCTGATCTCTGGATCAGCGGATGCGCACCACCCCCCCAAACCGCTTGATGAGAGCTCGGTAGGGACCAGCAATTTCAAAACAAAAAAGTTGGCGATGCGGCGATCGACGGGATGGAGTAGCAGATAGAGTTGCCTTACGGGCTAGGGCTCCAACCCTAAAACGATTTCGCCGCTGGTTTCCACCCGCAGACGTTTTTTCCCCAAAGTTTTCGCTAATCGCCCCCACGATTCAGGAGCAATAAATGCTGCGTTGGCGACAATCATCATCACACCAAAAGTAATCATCCCCAAGAAAATAGCGATCCCCCCATGCACCATCACCGCCATTGCCAGCACCAGCGGACGCGTCATGCGAGGCCAAACCAGCGCGCAGTAAAAAGTCTCCCAAAAGATCGTCAAGTGAGTCAGCGCGGCGAACAGCACCGGAAACCGTGCCAGCCAAGTTAAATCGTTGGATTGGTACTCATAGTTCGCAGCGGCAAACCACAATGCCGTACCATCCCACCACATTTCCCCGCGAGCTTTCCACAAGCCTCCGAACAAATAGATGACACACAAATGCAGTTGCATCAAACGCGTTGCCACGTTGGCCGCCACCGAAGGAACAGCTGCCGGTAACCAGTACCGCCAAACTGCCGGCAACTGGCCACCATGCTTGGCCGCGAGTTTTCTCCGCAGCACCGCATCGAGGCTGAAAACCGCTCCCGAGGGAGCAATCACCAAGTAAGTCACCAACATCGTGGTTACTTGATCGAGGCCGAACAACGAACCGGTCAATCGATGCACGAACATCAACTGCAAGAACCAGCTAAGCGGAACGGTGAGGCGAGTGGCCAGCCCAATCGTCATGCAAAACGTCGCGACGATCGCCAACCACTGGTGCAACCATAACTTGGTCGGCGAATCGATCAACCACAGGTAACTCCAGCCCCCATCGCTGGCACCGTAGGCACCTTGATGAAGCCCCTGAGCCACTTCGTTGTTAATCCAAGCGTTAGGGCCCAGAAAGGAAAGCAAGTCGCTGGCTAAAACCAAATGCGTATAGAGCAACATCGCCCCGGTGGCGATGCGGATCATCGCCAGCGTGTGCGAGTGGCGAGGTGTGAACCAAAATTGATCCCAGCCATCGATCCAGGACTGCCCCCAGCCCCAAAGCGCCGCCGGCCAACTTGCGGTGGCCGAGTCAACGACCGCATTGCGATCACTTGGCGATTCCATTTCACGCACTGCACCCACCTCAGCTGAGTCGCTTTTGCTCATGGCTGGACTCCGCTGAACGGTTGCATTGCGGCGTTGGGCGCACCAAAGCGAGGCCAGCTCGGTACCGGCTCCGGCTGTGCATCATACAAATCGTCATACAAATCGACATACAAGACGGGGTCATTCAACGGCTGTCCCTGCTGCAGAAACTCAGGCAAGCCAACTAATTGATGCTCGACCCGCTGCAACCGCACCATCTCGGTCCCCCAAGCTGTTTGCAAATGCTGGCGGTACGATTCGCGAATCGCTTCATACCGTTGACGATCCAAGCTCCATCTCTCCGCTAACCCCTGATCGCCAGCCAACTCGGAAGGGGCCGACTCGAGCGGTGGCAGCGGAGGCTGAAACGTGTTGTGCAGGAATTCGGTCAGCATAAAGTGCCGATGGTATAGCAACCTCGGCCACTGACGATCCCAGTCGGGAAACAACAGCGTCACTGGCTGCTCAGGAGGTCGCTCAACGGTGGCCCGCAAGAGATGGCTGGGGCCTGGATCGGGGGCAAAAAAAGCATAGCCGTGATTTAAATAAGTGAATTCACTGTAACCGCGGATAGGCTTGTAAAAAGCGGCCGCCGCGGGGCTAGTCCCGGTCGGTCCTTGCGTGGCGAATTCGATCGGGCGACCCAAAATCGCCCACAACTGGCCAACAATGAAGATGCTGGCCAGCAAACGCCAACGCTTGGCAAGGGGGCTGCCCAAAACGGCACCGCTGGCTTGAGAGCCGCCAGCAATGGGCCGACTTGCCGCACCGGATAAGCTGGCCTCCTGTTCGAGCGGCGATCTTCTCTCGGACGCCCTGCGTCGTTTCGCCCTTGCCATGTTCCATTCCACCCCAAAGTATGACGCGAACCTACTGTGCTTATGTTTTAACTTGCCAAGGCCCAGCTCGCGAGCGGACCAGCAAGCGAGCGGACCAGCAATTAAAAACCGCTGGCCAACAAAAAAACCCGCTCCGAAGGAGAAGCTCCTCGGGAAGCGGGTTGTATTAGGATCATGCTAGCTGTGGGTGCCGAACTGGCCACCAAGCGAGCTCGATCGATTAGCGGCTGGCGAGTTCAGACTGATCGAACTGTACGGCCAGCTTTTTGTGACTGCCACCGACGAGCCGGATCGTCTTTTCCTTGGAAACCTGACGACCGTCGCGTTGAACCGTGACGCGAATCGTGTAGTCATCCCAAACTTGTCCGGGCTGCAACCGCGAGGTGCGGAAAGTCCGCTCAGTACCCGACAGCTTGGTCTCGGCACCGGCCAACGTTACTTTGGCGTCAGCGGGAACTTCGAGCGTCAAAGAAGTTTCGGCGGCTGCAACGCGAGTATCGGACTCTGGCAAATCGAATACCAGCCGTTCCATCACTCCGCCGCGCAGACGAACCGATTTGGTGTCAACAAACGACTGGCCATCAACCACTTGCTCAACTCGCACGTTGTAGGTGTACGAGAAGCCTGGCTTCAGGCCATGCGACAGGTATTGGCGAACAATGCCCGTGCTGGTGGTGAGGTGATCGTTGACGTAAACCTTGGCATTTTCGGGAACGGCAACGGTGAGGATAGCGGTTTCTTGATCGATCCGCGCTTCAACATCCGCATCACCCTCTTCGGCCGATGGGACGTTCTGCATCGGACTGCCGCCCGCTTCAACGCCGCTGGGCGACGACTGATAAATTGGAGCCGCATCGTAGACTGGCATCGCGCTGCCGTAGCTGCCAACGCTGCCGTAACTGCCGGTGCTGCCATAGGAAACAGACGGCGCATAATAGCTGGTGGAGCCGCTCGACGCGTAACCGCTCGAACCATAACCGCTCGAACCATAACCGCTCGAACCATAACCGCCGGACGAGCCATATCCGCCGGACGAACCGTAGCTGCTGGCACGATAAGTCACATAGCCGCTGCTGCCATGGGACGCCCCGCTGCTGCCGTATGACGCGCCGCTGCTACCGTGAGACGCATGTCGGGCCGCAAAATGAGCATGAATGCCGCGGAACAAGCGACGAACAGGTCCGACGTGGCGACCGGTGCTACCACCACTGCTGGCGTAGCCGCTTGACCCGCCAGAGGACGCGTATGAGCTGGTATAGCCCGAACTGCCGTACGAGCCGCTACTTCCGTAACGAGCCGAGTACGAATAACCCCCACTGGACCCATAAGAGCCTAATGACCCGTGCGATCCATAACTACCAAAGGAACCCCAGCCTGCCTGCAAATCACCGGTGCACCAACCAGCGACTGAGACTGCGAGCACCGCAACCAAATGTCGTCGAACCATCGAGACGAAAACTCCATAAAAGTGTAACACCGATAACGGGCCATATCCCCGTACTAGAATAGTGCATACGGTGCGCCGTTCAACTGGATTAGGAAGAATTTAGCGAACAGGCGATAAGGGCAACCCAGGGGTAATCAGAAGACTGTGCGGACTAGGCAGATTGCCCACCAAGCGAGCCACAGATGGTGCTCAAAAAACCATCACCAACCGCAACTAACTTTCAAAGTGAAAGTGTAACAGGCATCTTGCCTGTAAGTGGAATAATCATCTTGCAAAGGCCCTTTAGGGCCAGCCCTCGTGTCCGGTGTTCAGGCTTCGCCTGGTTGCGATCCCCGGCGGAGTTCCTCAGGTCTAGCCAAGACCCTTTGTTGCGGCTGCATGTCATCCACAGCAAACGTTGATCGCAAACCCCAAGAGACAGCGGGCAGGAAAATTCCAAGGATATATTTCCCTGCCAAACTTCAAGGACCTGTGTCAACTCAAAGGGGTCGAACATCGCCACGCCCTCTTTCGAAAACCGAAAACAAGGCCTGACCCCGGCAAAGCCCTTCCCGGTTCCTTTATTGCAGCGCCTCAATTTTGACGTCATCAAAATCGACCTGGCCCGTGGCACCGAATAAGCCAATTCTCAAGATGGCTTCCCGAGTCTGCGGGGGGACCCGAAATGTTCGGCCGTCGAGTTTCCAGTCGCGAGTACCGCGAAAAGTGCTGATCCAATAATTGCCCAAATTGCGACGCTCGCTGTCGTAGAAACTGATCGCCACGGTGGGGACTTGGTCAGGTCGTAAACCGGGCTGTACGTCGCTGGTGCGCACGCGGGCTTCGACTCGCAGCCGGGGAATCACAGTTCCATCAATTGCCAACCCTTGCAAGAGGTGCGAATCGCGGCCCGGCGTTTCGTTGGCAAAGCGAACAAAATGGCTATCTGGGCCACTGCCGGAGACCAATTCGACCTGCCTCCCGTAGTACCAACCTGGCACAAACTGGCCGCCACCAAGCCCCAGCGCGGGAGAAACCTCGGGAACCTTATCGTCATTCGCGTTGCCGCCGGAAATTAGCTCGCTCCTATCAGGCAACTTGGCTTCGAAGCTGCCGTTGACGACTCGGGGGTTCTGAGGATCGGGCTGTTGCTGCCGCTGGGATTCGGCCGAACCGGTCATCGGCACGAACAGCGTCGGTCGCAACGCTCGCTGCACCAGCTTGCCGTCCTGCTTGGTCATTAAATACAACGTTTGCTGGTACCTTTCCCCAACGGGAATCACCATCCGGCCCCCTTCGCGTAATTGGTCGACCAGCGGCTGCGGAACCGATTCGGGACTGCAGGTGACGATGATTGCGTCGAATGGTGCTTGCTCGGGCCACCCCTTGAAACCGTCCCCCACCCGCACGTGCACATTCGTGTACTCTAAACGACTAAGGTCTCGAGCCGCCTGCTCACCCAGTTCGGGAACGATTTCGATCGTGTAGACCTCGCTGACCAGGGGACTCAGCACGGCCGCTTGATAACCACTGCCGGTACCGATCTCCAGCACTTTGTCCGTCGGCTCCGGCTCAATCGCTTCGGTCATCGCGGCGACGATGAAGGGGCTGCTGATCGTTTGCGATTTACCGATTGGCAAAGCCATATCGAAATAAGCTTGATCCCAAAACCGCCGCGGCATGAACTGGTGGCGGGGCGTATTGCGGACCGACTCTAGCACGCGGGGATCAGAAACACCTGCCGGGGCGACGTAATCACGCACCATTCGCTCGCGAATTTGGGCGAATTCATCGGCCCCACCAGCGTTGGGCACAAAGATCACTCCCGCCATACAGAACGTCCAAAAAACCTTGCTCATCGCGGACATCAGCAACACACTCCGCAGTAATTGGAGAAAACGCGGGCGGCCAGCCGAGCAACCCACCCTGCTCCAGCCTAGCACCATCACGCCGCCAAAGCACCGATTGACAATGAAAAATCGCTCAATTCCCAGGCCTCAGCAGCACGGTGACACCAAAAATCTCTTCAAACAGCCCCGCATTCTGCCTCATCGACAGTTGCTCCAAAGAGACGTCGTCGACCCCAGGCACGCGAATCACCAACCGCTCACGCTCACGCAGACAACGCACCTCTTTGACTCGCCCCAAACGCGACTCATCCAAGGCGATGGCCAGTCGCAAAATGGCCGCCAATTTGGAAACCACGACCCGTTGATCTCGCCCCAGCATTGCATACCCCTCGTGACCCGGTTGGGGATAAGCGCGTCGATGGTAACGAGCCAACAGCGAGACCAGCAGCAAATCTTGTCGACTGAGTCCAAAAATCTCGCTGTTACGAATCAAGTACATGGCGTGCTTGTGATTGCTGCGAACGTTGACGAACATCCCAACTTCATGCAGTAGCGAAGCGACCGACAACAGCACCTCATAGCGGGAATCGAGCTGATGCAGATCGGCCAGCTCGGCGAACAACTTGCGAGCCAGTAAATCAACTTGACGGGCGTGCGATTCATCAAAATCAAATTTACGTCCCAAACTAATGGCACTGCGAATAATTTGATTGCGAAATTCAGCCGTCCAGCGTCCTTGGGAAGCCATATCTTGCAGCAAGCCATCACGCAGATTGGTGCTGGAAACCAAAATTTGGTTGAGCTCAAAGCGACGGGCCAACATCAAATAAGTCAACAACGCCGGCCCCAATGTTTCGGCTTCTGAAAAACTAATTCCATAACGTTGCACTACCTCGTCGACTCCTAATTTCATCGCCTCGCTAGCCAGCTCGTCCAAAGCATTCACGTTTAACCTGGCCAGGCCATCTTCATCCCAGTCAGATAAGATCTGGCGAGCGGCAAAGCGGATATCGCCCCCCAAGGCAATGACTTCGATCCGCATGTCGGCCCGCACCTCTTCACTGATCCTCGCCACGGTGCGTCGAATTTGACTTTCCATCAGCGCCCGCCGCTTGCCAGCTGGCGCGCCGAGCGAACGCAACGTTTGCGCCAGCCGCAGAGCGCCCAAACGGTAGGTGTTGGAGAACAGCACGTTGCCGCCACGCACGACCAACATCTCCGTGCTGCCGCCACCAACTTCCACCACCACTCCCTTGGCGTTGGCCAATTCCGGATCAGCAGCCAAATGCGGTTGAATCCCCATGTAGGTGATCCGATTCACCTCGGCTTCATCAATCGGCTCTACGTGCAAACCAGTGGCAATATAGATCCGGTCCAGAAAAGTCAGTCGGTTTGCCGCTTCCCGCACCGCACTGGTGGCGACGACATGCACCTGATCATGCTGAATGCCATACTCACCTAACACTCGGTCATATGCCCGCAAGACCCGCACGCACTCCTCGATCGAACTGCGGCGAAAACGCCTCGCCGTAAATGCGTCCTTACCCAAGCTGACCGGCTGGACCAACGTGTCGAGCAAATGGATCTCGCCGCTATCTCGGATCTCTGCGATCGCCATGCGGATGCTGGTCGCACCAATGTCAATCACAGCGACCGTCCGCGGCGGGGCGATTTCCCCACGCCCCACATCATCCCCACGCCCCAAATCGACAGCCAGACTCTCCGCAGCAGTTGCCGCCGGCGCTGGCTGCCCGTCATGTGGCTGATGCTCGGGATGTGGTGATGATGGTGCCATGTTCAATCTCAGCTCGAATCTCAGCTCGACAACACAAATAACTTAGAAAGACCACGCCAGTGAGCAGACGCTGTCACAATCCCGGCAACAAAGCTGTTAACTGCTTTGTTAACAACTCGGCATCATGAAACAGCTCAGCCCGCCAACCCGCTTCGCGAGCCGCTTCGATATTCTCCAACCGATCATCCGTGAAGAAAATCTGGTCCGCGGGGACCCCGGCGATCGATTGAGCTGCCTGGTAGATTTCCGGCTCAGGCTTCATGCGACCAACTTCGTAGCTCAACACGGCTTCACCAAACCAGCCGCTGGAAACCGACCAAGCCTGCTGCTGGACCCAATTCCAGTGTGCCGGACAGGTGTTGGAAAGAATGCCCAAACGCGGCTCGCTGGCAATCAGCCGGTCAAGCAAAGGTTGCATTGCCTGGTTGGGGCGAAACATGGCCGACATCTCACGCAACAAATCTTCACTGTCACAATCGCACCCCAATTCGGCACGAAAAGCGGTCGCGAAAGCTTCGCAGTCCAACTCGCCCCGCTCGTAACGCGTCTCCACACCCGAGCCATACAAAGCGGAAAACACCGCCGCTTCGGAGTGTCCAACCAACCGCGATACGTTTCGGCAAGCATCGTTGGGATCAAAATGCACCAGCACGTTGCCCAAGTCAAAAAAGATATAACGTATCGACAAAGTAGATTCCTTCGGTGGCAAAAGATTGCGACTCTATGATTGCGACTCAGTGGTGACGATTACCGGTCTTCGGACAACTCTTGAATGCGTATTTTACGATAACTGGCCTCAGCTGCTGGTCCGCCATGTATTTGCACGGCAATCACCCCGCGGCGAGCAATTTTGGCATCCGGCTCGATATAGTCGACCGTCTGAGTGCCGTTCAGCCAGATCTGCACCCGCGGACCCTGACAACGAATCGTCAGAGCGTTCCAGTCGGCCGGCTTTAAGACCTGCCGAACCAACTCCGCCTGCGGCTCCGCTAACATCTTGTTCCTCCGCGACTCGTCGTACAAGGCGCCCCAGACGGGACGATCCCAAGCGGAACCCATATCGGCTTGGTAACCCGAGACCTCGTGGCTGCCGGGAATCTTCGCGGTGCGAAACTGAACGCCCGCGTTATCCCCCTTGCCCACCAAACGCGCTTCCAAACGCAACTCAAAGTCACCGTACTCGGCTGTCGTGCAAAGGAAAAAATTGTGCGGTATTTGCTTGTCCAACGCGCCCGCCACAATCGCTCCTTGATGACAACGAAACCACTCGGAGTCACCCGTCCAGCCCGCTAAAGTCTTGCCATCAAACAGGCTCACAAATCCCCGCTCATCCTCATCCTCGCCCTCGCCCTCGTCCTGCTGGGCTGCTGAGTCCTGCTGGGCTGCGTCCTGCAAATTCAGCGGGGGCGAGGCCAGCAAGCCACCAGTTGGCAAGGCGATCAGCAGCCCCAAGATGACCGACAACAAGCTGCGACGTTGCGGTGACGAGTAGTATTTGGCAAGGCCAAGCCGAGCAGCGAGCGTGATCGCGATCATCAACGGGATTCCTTAACGGAAGGAGGGCTTAACGAAAGGAGAGCTTAACAGCTGGAATGTCACAAGCTTTGAGCAAGGGGGCCGCCAAATGACAACTTGAGGAACTGACAATTTGAGGAAATTGGCGACACCCAGCCCGTGGAGCGGCAGCCCGACGCATCCATGCTACAATCGCGGCAGATGCTCGCGTCGCCCGGCCGTCATTTTTTTGTGGCGACTGCGCTCGCACAGCATACTTCGCCGCGTATCTGTCATGTTTCCTCAGGTTCCACGATCATGCAATCCCAGCAGAAAAACAGTTTTTCCAGCTTGCCGCCGCGAGCGTTTCTCAGCGCGTCGCTGTTGTTCACAAGTAGCTTATTGTTGGCACTCAGCGGTGGGCAACCAGCCCACGCCGACGATTGGCCCCAATGGATGGGCCCCGACCGCGACAATCAGTGGAAGGAAACGGGCATCCTCAGCACATTTCCCGCCGACGGCCCGGCGGTGGTTTGGCGGCAGAGCATCGCCGGCGGATATTCAGGGCCAGCCGTTGCCGGAGGCCGGGTCTTTGTCACCGACTACGTGACTGCCGAAGATGTCCAAGTCGCTAATTTTGAACGCAAATCGTTTACCGGCATCGAGCGGGTGCACTGCTTGGACCAAGCCACCGGCAAACCGCTGTGGCAACATGAGTACCCGGTCAAATACAGCGTCTCCTACCCGGCCGGCCCCCGTTGCACACCGCTGGTCGACGGCCCTCATGTTTACACCCTGGGAACTGAGGGGCACTTGTTCTGCTTCAGCGCCGCCGATGGCAAAATCGTCTGGTCAAAGAACTTGCCCGTCGACTATGCCACCAAAACGGCCCTTTGGGGTTACGCCAGCCATCCGTTGATCGACGGCGACAACTTAATCTGCGTCGCTGGCGGCAACGGCTCGCACGCGATCGCCTTGAATAAACTCAATGGCACGGAAGTTTGGCGCACGCTGTCGGCCAAGGAGCAAGGATATTCGCCACCCACGATCATTACGGCTGGTGGCAAACGGCAATTGATTCTCGCCCGCCCCGGCGCCGTCAGCTCGGTCGATCCTGCCACCGGCAAGGAATACTGGTCCGAACCTTACGAGGCGACAAACGGTTCGATCATCATGTCGCCGATCAAGACCGGCGAGTACCTTTACGTGGCTGGCTACTCCAACAAAAACCTATTGCTCAAACTGGCTGCCGATCAGCCTCAAGTCGAATACCTCTGGCAGGATGAAGCGAAAAAGGGGATCTCCCCGGTTAATGTCCAACCCCTGGCCGATGGCAACACCATTTATGGATTTGACCAAGCGGGCCAACTGATGGCGATCGATCTCCCCAGCGGGGAACGACTATGGCAGACCAGCGACGCGATCGGGGGCCGCGCCGCGGGGACTGACACCGGGTTCCTGGTTCGCCACCAAGACCGCTATTTCATCTTCACGGAAAAGGGCGAATTGGTCATTGCCAAACTCAGCCGCGAGGGCTTCGAGGAACTCGACCGGACTTTTTTGATCGACCCCACAGGCGTAGCTTTTGGCCGTCCCGTGGTCTGGTCAGCACCCGCTTATGCCGACCGCAAAATCTATGTCCGCAATGACAAAGAGATCGTGGCGTTCGATCTGAGGGAGTAACCCCCCCGACCGTAAAGTCCACCTAAATTTCGCAAGCCTCAAAGTCAGCCTTCCCAGTCGGCAGCTTCCCGATAATTTCACGCAATATAAATTTTCGGGTTCTATCGATTGTGGTGATGAACCGACCTATTCCCGCTAGGCCACCGGGCAGGCCGAAAGACCAGTGACTTGACTTGCGAAGGACGGGAATTGAACGACCACAATGCACCACGGAAGAAGCTTGGGGCCGAGGGAATATTCATATCCCTCGGCATCTTCGCCTCACTGCTCCTCTTGGAAACTTCTGCGATTGCCCAGACGCGGCTGAGCAATGATCCGGAAACACCGCTTTTCGGTACTCCCGCGGCGGAAGTTCCAATCAGCTTTCGCGACGGTCCTCAGCAAACCACGGCGGCTGGAAAACAGAGTGCCGAGGGAGAAGGAGAGGGAAATGGAGAGGCCGACGGGGATGAGAAGACTGAAGGAGAGAAGGAAGAAAAGCCGGACATCGAGGAGCTAAGTCGTCGGTTGGCCGAAATGGAGGAATCTTGGAGCGAGTTCCAGGAAAAAGTAGCTGACGAGAAAGCTGCCAAAGCTAAGAAGCCGTCGACAACGATCAATGGTCGTGTGCACCTCGACTATTGGTCATTCCTCGACAACGACCCGGCGATCGGCTATTTCGAAAACCCGAACGCCACACTCAACGGCGCACCCAACCCGCGTTTTGGCTTGGACCCCGAAGACCGGTTTGTGTTTCGGCGGATACGTTTGGAAGCCAAAGGGGACGTTCCTGGCAATATGAGCTGGCGGATTCAAATTGACTTCAACCGCCCCGCCACACCAGAGTACAAAGACGTCTTCATTGCTTGGGACGATCTGCCCCTGGGGCAAAGACTGATCTTGGGTAATCAAAAACGTCCGATCGGTCTAGACCACCTCAACAGCAGCCGCTTTAACGTTTTTGCTGAACGGCCGTTGGCGGTGGAAGCTTTCAACGAAGATGCGCGTCGCATTGGACTAGCCATGTATGGATATGACGAAGCCAGCTCGTTGCACTGGCGGTATGGCGTCTACAACTTAGAAAACACGGCAACCAGCGGTCGATACATCGGTGAATCGTTGCAAGTTGGTGGATATGGCCGGCTCTCGTCCAGCCCTTGGTATGACGAGATCAGCGGCGGTCGGGGATACCAACACTTGGCGATTGCCGGCAGCATCGCACGCCCGGACGGCGACGCCACGGCTGGGGAAAGCAACTCCAACGAAGCTCGTTTTCGTACCCGCCCGGCAGCCCGCTCGAACACCCGTTGGCTCGATACGGGGCGAATCGCCGGAGCGGAGTACTTTGAACAAGTTGGCGTCGAATCGATCACCAACATCGGTGCTTTACAGATCACGGGCGAGTACTTGGCCACCTTTGTGCAACGCGACTTGGCGGTCGGTCCAGAGACCGATCTAGCATTTCACGGTGGCTATATTTACGCCAGTTATTTCTTGACTGGAGAACACGTCCCATACAATCGGGCATCCGGCACGCTGGATCGTGTAAAGCCGTTTGAAAACTTCTTTCTAGTCGACCGCTGTCGCGGTGGCTTGGGACGCGGCTGGGGCGCTTTGCAGTTAGCGTTTCGCTACGACTATTTAGATCTCTCAGACAACGACATTCTGGGCGGAGTCGAGTCCAATTACACGATGGGCCTGAACTGGCACTGGACCGCGTACTCCAAAGTACAAACCAACCTGACCTACGGCACGATCACTGACCACCGACCAGTCGTCGACCCCAACACGAACATTGCCTACACCGAAGGCGATTTCTGGATCTTAGGCAGCCGCTTTATGATCGATTTCTAACACCCCGTCAGACGGCTCGCGATGGCCACGGTTAATTCCATTTTGCGAGCAAGATCTCAGGAACGATCCAAAAACAATCTGCGTGAGGACAAAGCAATGAAACCACGACGCTCGCAAATTTTCTTCGCCACTCTGTCGATCGCCACTCTGTTGATCGCTGCTTGCGGTCTAGCAGCCGCCGCGGCAGACCAACATCTGCAACTGCGCAGCCATTGCCATTACTGTGGCGTGAAAACCTGTCGCCTCAAAGTCGAAAAGAAGCAGGAAGATGTTCCCTGCTTTACCGTCGAATGCAAAGACATCTGCATTCCACCAGTTACTTTTCCTTGGGAGTGTCGTCCCAGCCGGCCGGGCAAGGTCCGCACCATCAACGTGCTGAAATCTGAGACCTACGAAAAAACCGTTTGCAAATACTCGTGGGAAGTCGTCACGATCTGTCCGACCTGCCGCGGCGGACTGGAGCGAGCGGGTTGCGACGTGGCTCCCGGGGTGATCGCGGCCGAGTTTGACATGGAAAGTCGGCCCTAGGGCGTTTTCGATCCCTTGCCCGTTTGTTAAAGTGGCGGAAAAAGGTAGTTTACCGCAACAGCAGCTAAACCGCTTTGTTGCTAACCGTTCGTTGACATCTCGGCATCTCCCTTCCCACCAATTGGCGGTGGGACTGAGTTTGTGTTCGCAGATTCTCGGCAGGGCACATACGCGGCGCGATCTGCGGTGCGTCTGCTATGTGACTCGCCCGACATGCCGAACGGCTCAGGATCCGATTTGACCAATCAAGCCCCCACTCACGCAGCAGCAGGCAGCATGACTGAGACGCTCCGCGCAACGCCGCTCGCTTCCTGGCATCACGAAGCGGGTGCCGTGATGGCTCCATTTGCGGGCTACGAGATGCCCATTCGCTATGCCTCCATTGTCGAAGAGCACGTTGCTTGCCGAACTCGCGGGGTGCTGTTTGACGTGTCGCACATGGGGCGACTCCGTTTCGATGGTGATGATGCCGCCGCCTTTCTTGACTCGGTGATGACACGTCGGGTTATTGACATGCCGATCGGTGGAGTGCGTTACGGATTGATCTGCAATGAGACGGGCGGGATTCTCGACGATGTGCTGGTCTCGCACTTAGAAACTCCATCCGGCACGGCTTACCATTTGATGGTCGTCAATGCTTCCAACCGACAAAAAATTGTCGACTGGTTGACGCCCCAACTGGCCGAGTTCCCGCGAGTCACAATGACCGACCGGACTGAGCTGACCGCGATGATCGCCGTGCAAGGACCAGCCGTGCTGGAAACCACGGCGAGGCTCTTTGACTATGATCCCCGGCGGTTGAAATATTACCGCGCGGTGGTCACCGAACAGATGGGCAAACCGGTGATCGTCAGCCGCACGGGATACACCGGCGAGGATGGCATCGAGCTGATCGTGCGGGCGGAAGAAGCGCCCCGAATCTGGGAAAACCTACTGATGGCTGGCCGCGACCAACAATTCATCGCCGCCGGACTTGGGGCTCGCGATACGCTTCGTTTGGAAGCCGCCATGCCGCTTTACGGACACGAGCTCGATGAAACCATCGACCCGATTTCAGCCGGCTTGCAGTTTGCCTGCAGCTTGAAAGACCGCCAATTCAACGGTTCCGCCGCGATTGCCGAAGTGCTAACAAGCGGCCCGCGACGAGTACGCGTGGGGATTGTGCCGCAAGGCCGCCGCCCGGCCCGCGAAGGCTGCCCCGTGCTCAACTCGGCTAGCGAACCACTGGGCACGATCACCAGCGGCGCTCCCTCGCCCACCCTCGGCCATCCAATTGCCATGGCCTATGTGGACGTGGCAAGCAGCACCCCAGGGACTGCTGTGCAAATTGACATTCGTGGTAAACACGAACCGGCTGAAATCGTCGCCCTACCTTTCTACAAACGTTAATCGCCCTTTCCTATGTGTGGAGTCCGAAGCTGATGAAACCGTCCGAGCTGCTGTTCGCCGAGTCCCACGAATGGGTTCACGTGAGCGAAGAAAATGGCCAAAAAATCGCCACCATTGGGATCAGCGCATTCGCGATCCAGCAACTCAATGATTTGGTCTACATGGATCTTCCCGAAGTCGGCAAAACCCTCGAGGTGGGCGACGAGTTCGGTGAAGTCGAATCGGTGAAAGCGGTCAGCCCGCTGTACAGCCCGGTAGCCGGTGAGATCACCGAAGTTCACAGCGAACTGCCCGATAACCTGGAAAGCCTCGGCGAAGACCCCTATGGCGAGGGCTGGATTGTGAAAGTGCGTCTCAGCGATGAGTCCAGCTTGAGTTCCTTGATGGACTTTGCCACTTATGAGAAACAAATTGCCGCCGAAGGTTAGCCGCACACCTGCTTGGTCCTTCATTAGTAACCAATATGCAACGATTGTTGATTGACGCGCCCGCTGCGGGAGCCGTAAACATGGCTCGCGATCAAGCCATATTGGAACAGGTGGACCAAGGGGGCGCGGCCACCCTGAGGTTTTATCGTTGGACCGAACCGACGTTATCGCTGGGCTACTTCCAACGCGTGGCCGACCGCCGGCTCCATCCCGCCAGCCAATCACTGACTCTCATCCGTCGCAGCACCGGTGGCGGTGCGATCGTGCATGATCGTGAATTAACATACAGCCTTGCGTTGCCGCTGAGCGATCGCACCAGCGATCGGGCAACCATGCTCTACCGTCAAGTTCATCAAGCAGTGATCGCCGCGCTGGCTGAGTGGCACATCCCAATCGCGCGGTTTGCCGACACGCCCGTCGCTCGCCTCGATCATCCTTGGCCGGAAACATTCCTCTGCTTTCAACGGCGCACCAGCGATGACTTAGTTCTTGCCGGTTATAAGATTGTCGGCAGCGCCCAGCGACGCACGGCCCGCGCCGTCTTGCAACATGGCAGCATTTTATTGGCAGCCAGCCGTCACGCGCCCGAGTTGCCCGGAATCGGTAATTTGATCGCAACCCAAATTGAGCTCACGTCGCTGATCGAAGCGATTACGTTGCAGATCGAACGACAGTTGAACATGCAATTCACCGCTGGCGTTACCCCGCCCAGCGTCGCCGCGCGAACGGAGGAAATTGTGGAAGCCAGATTTGGCAATCCCAACTGGACCGCGCGCCGCCCCTGATGTCATTCACACTCGCCCCACACGTGCCTTGCCCTGCCCTGCCCTATTTGAGCTCCCGCTTCATCACTCCGTTGGTCCGCTTTCATGCAAGCAGCTATCTTTTCGCAGTTCCGCAGCCCGCTGCAAATTTGTGAAGTTGCCGATCTGCAAGCGCATCAAGATGGCGCCATTATTCGCGTGCGGGCTTGTGGCGTGTGCCGCAGTGACTGGCACGCCTGGATGGGACATGACAGCGAGGTGTGTTTGCCGCACGTTCCTGGACACGAGCTGGCGGGCACCGTCGAAGCTGTGGGAGCCAACGTCACACGTTGGCAAGTGGGCGATCGCGTAACGGCTCCTTTTTGCTGTGGCTGCGGCAGTTGTCTCGAATGCCTCAGTGGTAATCCTCACATCTGCGATGCCTACACCCAACCCGGCTTTACCCAGTGGGGTGCGTTTGCTGAGCAAGTCGAAATTCGCTACGCCGATCTGAACCTTGTCGCCATTCCCGAGTCGCTCGATTACGTCACGGCCGCCAGCCTGGGCTGTCGCTTTGCCACCTCGTTCCGCGCGGTCCTCGATCAAGGCCGAGCCTCGGCCGGTGACTGGGTAGCGGTCCACGGCTGCGGGGGCGTGGGGCTATCGGCAATCATGATCGCCCGTGCCGTCGGTGCAAATGTGATCGCTGTCGATATTCAGCCACAACGCCTTCGCGCGGCCAAACATGCCGGAGCGTGCGAGCTGATCGACGCCACCACGAGTGATGTTGTCGAGCGGATACGCCAGATCACAATCCGCGGCGCGCAACTATCGCTCGACGCGCTCGGCAGCCATACCACGTGTTGGAATTCCATCGCCTGCTTGGCAAAACGCGGTCGGCATGTGCAAGTCGGCCTGATGCTCGGTGACCAAGCGGCTCCACCGATACCGATGGCAGCCGTGATTGCCAATGAGTTGGAAGTTTACGGCAGCCACGGCATGCAAGCCTATGCTTACGCGCGGATGTTGCGAATGATAGAAACTGGCCAACTGCAGCCTCAGCAATTGATCAGCAACACCGTATCACTGGCCGAAGGGGCCGAACTGCTGACTCGCTTCGATCAGTTCCCGCACGATGGCATCACCGTTATCGAATGCTAACCACAAACCACAAACCGCTTACTCGCTGACTGCCGGCAGTTCATCACGTTTTATCAATCGTTCTCTCAATCCTTACTTAGCGACTTAGATTCCCTTGAACACTAATGATGCTTCGGTATCAGACGATCCGGCACCCGCGGAACCGAGTGAATGGCGGGGCCGCTTGCAGATTGTGATTGCCGCGACCTTATGGAGCACCAGCGGCTTCTTCGCCAAGTCTCCCTGGTTTGACGCTTGGCCCAGCGACATTCGCGGATTGATGCTGGCATTCTGGCGGAGTTTTTTTGCTTTCCTGATTTTGTTGCCGATCATCCGCCGTCCCCAGTGGCGTTGGCAGATGTTGCCGATGATGATTTGTTTTGTGGTCATGGTATGGTCATTCATGACAGCCATGGTGCACGGACCTGCGGCTAACGCGATTTGGCTGCAATACCTCTGTCCCGTTTGGGTGTTGATCATCGGCGTCGGCGTCCTGAAAGAACGGGTCACTCGTCACGACGTGGTGATGTTTATTTTTTGTTTAACCGGAGTCATGTTGATCTTGACGATGGAACTGCGGGGAGGTGGCTCGATCTACGCGAGCCTGATGGGAGTCCTCAGCGGTTTGACTTACGCCGGCGTGGTGATTTCCATGCGGAGCATGCGGGGCGTTGACCCTGCTTGGCAAATCACTTTGAATCATGGCGCAACGGCGTTGTGTCTTTCACCTTGGGTGTTCACGCAATCGTTCGACATTTCCTTTTCCGCTTACGCCGCGCTGGGACTATTTGGTGTTTTCCAAATGTCGCTCCCCTACGTGTTGTTTGCCCGCGGGCTGAAGACGACCCCCAGCCCGGAAGCTTCGGTGCTGACGTTGATGGAACCGATCTTGGTACCGGTGTGGGTCTTCATCGCCTGGAGTCACCATCCCACTTATGAAGCGCCCCGTTGGTGGACGTGGGCCGGTGGTCTATTGATCCTCACCGGCCTGCTCTGCCGCTATCTCCCACAACTGATCAAGGCGCTCAGAAAAACCTCGCGGGGAACCATTTCACCAGCAGCGTCAAAAGGGTTATAATCGCCGCCGGCGGGCGTCAGCAGACTGCGGCGGGTCGTCAGTTCAAGCACATCGGTGAGAGGCATTGGGAGCCAGCGGCGTTATGGATTTCATTTGGAACGACGGCGGACGAGCCGCCTCGGGTTTTGTCGGCTCAACAGGTGATTGCGTCGTTCGCGCCATCGCGATCGCCACTGGTTCAGCTTACCGCAATATCTACGATGCGATTGGCCAAACCAGCTGCAAATCACCGCGTAACGGCGTCGAGCTGCAGTTTGCCAATGAGTATCTACAAACCATTGGCTGGCAAAAAGTCGACGGAGGTAACTTGCCATTCAATCTCGATTCGCTACCCAAGGGTATCGTGATCGTCGATTTAGCCAAACGCAACGGTCGCTCCTGCCATTTCACCACGGTGATTGATCGCGTCGTTCACGATACTTGGGATCCGAGCGATGATGAGTGCTATTTTGTGCAATCGTTCTGGACCAACCCGGTGCAACACACCGACTCTAAAGCACTCCGGCTTGGCCCGCAGCGAACATCCAGCCGCGAACAGGAGCTGACGCAGGGTGAATTTGAAAAGATCCTCAAACGACTGCGAGCCCTGGAAAGCACAGCCAACAACGGTGCCAGCGCCGAAGGAGAAAAACGAAACGCGCTGCGAATGATGCAGACCTTGATGTTGCGGCACAATCTAACCCGCGAAGACATTCGTCAAGACGATAACGTGGACAATGTGATGTTCACGCGCAGGGCTTGCCCTCTAAATGGGCGGCGGGCGTGCCGCTGGGAAAAGTCACTAGCGAGGTACGTGACTACGGAGATTTTCCCCTTGGTCCAATGGTATTACTCAACTAAGAAAAATCGCACCCTGATCTGGTTCTACGGCTCGGTATCTGACGTCGAGAACGCGATCGCGCTGTACCGCGAGTTGCTGCTGACGATCGCCACGGCAGCATACTTACGTTTTCGCGGCCACACCCGCGGCAGCGGCGCATCGTACGCGGAAGGTTACGTGGCTGGCTTGCCTCGCGCTGGCGATCTGAGCGAGCATTCCAACGACCAGGACCAAGCGACAACCGACATCGGTGATGAGACGCTCAGCAGCCGCGCGCTGATTCACGCCCGCACGATCGCCGTTCACACCGCGGCGACGCAATGGTTGGCTGAGGAATGTGACATCCGCCTCGCCTACTCGACGTCGCGGCAACGCGACCTCCACGACCCGGCTGCGGCGAGCCTTGGCCAAGTTCACGGCGCTTCGCATAAAATCACTCGTCCTGATCAACCCGCCAGACTGAGTTATAGAAGCCAGTCGTGAACACGGCTAACGGGTCGCGAGCCGTTATTATTTTCCGGCTGAAGGCTTTAGTCGACTCGCTTTTTCCGCTAGAACAACGCTTGGATGGCATCGCGGATGCCGTCGATTGATCCTTGCCAAAAGGATACTGCTGAACCGCCCTCCCTTGGGCGAGCCGGCTTTGAAACGGAAAGCGATATGCTAATCCAGGTTGGTTTCGAGATCGGATTTGAATCTCCGCAACCGGCGCCGATGCTTTTGATGCTGTATCTGCATCCCTCGCGAGAGCTGACCACTCGCCAACCCGATCGGTTGCAAGTGACCCCCGCGCTGCCGATCTCCGAGTATTACGATTTGTATGGCAATCGCTGCGGACGCATGGTGGCCCCCGCTGGTCGCGTCGTGTTTCGCAACCAAGCGCTGGTGGAAGATTGCGGGCTGACCGATCTGCAAGCTCCACAGCTGGGTCAAGCCGAGGTTCAAGACTTGCCCGCGGACGTCCTGCTGTACTTGCTTGCCAGCCGATACTGCGAAGTCGACACGGAGCTCCGCGATGTAGCCTGGAGTTTATTCCAAAACGAGACGCCGGGCTGGCCACGCGTGCAAGCCATCTGCGACTATGTGCACCGGCATATTCGCTTCGATTACCAACAAGCCCGCGCCAACCGCACCGCCCTGGATGTGTACCGCGAGCAAGTTGGGGTCTGCCGCGATTATATGCATTTGGCGATCACCTTCTGTCGCGCGTGCAACATCCCAGCCCGCTACTGCACGGGCTACTTGGGTGACATTGGCGTGCCGCCGGCAAATTCACCCATGGATTTCAGCGCGTGGTTCGAGGCCTACCTCGGAGGCCAATGGTATGCCTTTGACGCCCGCAACAATGTGCCCCGCATCGGCCGCGTATTGATGGCGCGGGGGCGGGATGCCGCCGACGTGGCGCTGACAACCACGTTTGGTGTCAACCAACTCCAATCCTTTAAGGTTTGGACCAGGGAAGTTAGCCAGGCGCCGGCAACGCATTGACACCTCGAAAGGTGGCGATATAACAAGCAATCGCCGGGGCTGGTTTTTCGGAGATTCGACGCGCGAGCTTCGACGCTGGCGACAGCGACTGGTAACCGAGGCGGTCGGAATTTAGGAGTGCGCCACCCCGAGGAGGGTGCGAATGTTTGGTCTAGCGATCCTGTTCGGAATCTTGGTCGGATTTGCCTTGGGGTTGACCGGCGGAGGTGGCGGCATCTTCGCCGTGCCGCTGTTGGTTTACGGGCTGGCCGTGGCGCCGCGTGAAGCGGTCGGCATTTCACTGGCAGCGGTCGGCGGCACAGCTTTGTTTGGTGCCGTTCCCCGAATGGTTCGCGGTCAAGTTGAGTTGCGAACCGGCCTGCTATTTGCCGTCGCGGGCATGCTGGGGGCCCCCGTCGGATCTTATTTGGCGACGCTGATTCCGGAAAATTTGTTGCTGGTGCTATTCGCGGTGCTGATGTTTGTCGTGGCTCAGCGAATGTGGGCCAAGACCAGCAAACCGGTTCCGCCCAGCGATGAACCAGCCAGCGATGAACCGGCCAGCGATGAACCAGCCAACCGGCAAGCAGCGGCCGACCGTGGTGCGTGCCAACGGGACGCCGATGGGACGTTGCGGTTGACTTCCAAATGCGCCCGGTTGTTAGCCACAGTGGGCTTATTGACGGGAATTCTGTCGGGGCTGTTTGGCGTGGGAGGGGGCTTTGTGATCGTGCCGGCGCTGGTCTTATTCAGCGGCATGGAGATTCACCGAGCGGTCGGCACGTCGCTGTTCGTGATCGTGCTGATCAGCATCAGCGGAGTCACATCGCACGTGTTGGCTGGCAACGCGTTGTCATTGGAGACGACGCTGCAATTCATGCTGGGAGGATTTGCCGGCATGTGGCTGGGCGGGATTGTCGCCAAACGCTTGCGAGGCCCCACCCTGCAGAAAACCTTCGCGATCGCGGTTGTGGTCGTGGCGATGTTCGTGATTACGAAATCGGTTTTCTTGTAAGCGATGTCAAATTAATTGGCCATTGCCGAACCGGTCTTTTTCAGCACGGCATACATCGTGTCGCTGGAGGGTAACTTGTCAAGGAATGACTGTCGGCAAACGAAGCCGGCTTCCGCGGCCAGGCAACGCAGAGTGGCCGGAGTGAAATAGTTTGTGTGATCAGGAAAGCGAAATCCGCACCACTTGTTGCCGCGGAGAACGCGGTTTACGCAGGCAAAATTTGGCACCTTGAGCACGATGATCGCTTGGTCGGTGAGCGCGTCGCGGAGACGTTGCAACAACAACAGCGGCTGGCTTTCGTGCTCCAAAAATGAAGACATCACCATCACGTCGAGACTCTTTGGCTCCAGCGCTGAAACGCCAGCGATCGCGCTGGCTTGAATCACCTGTCCTCCCAGCGGCGAGACGACCTCCTGCGCGACTTTGGCGCTGTTAATGGAGACTTCGATTCCGCTGGGGATAACGGTTTGATTTTGTCGCTGAAAGCGGCTGCATGGTTCTTTCAGCTGCCCCCCATGCCACAACCGATATCCAGCAGCCGAATCGGCGCAGCGGACATAGTTGTTGGTAAATGAGCCGAAGCGAGCGTAAAAAAGCGGTTTCGCTTGGGGAACAAACGATACTTTGTGTGCTTTGCCAACAGCGAGATACGACTGATCACCGGTTCCGCTTGGCGGCGACGCTGCTTTTCAGCCAGGGCGGTGACTTCCCAAGCGAACTCCGATTCCAGTCGAGAGTAATCGGGCGGGTTTTGCAAAAAAACAAATTGGGACTCGCGGCACCGCAAAATTTTCCATTGACCGCTGGAAAACGGCGTCGGCTCAGCGACAGCGTACGCCCCAAGATTGGACAGAGTACCTCCACGATACTAACTCTCTCGATTGGGCGGATTTTTACGGACACCGCCGTCAACATCGACATACCGGGCCTGAGTCTTGCCACGAATTGGCTTAGGTACAGCGGAAAGAGCAGCTCCGGCGGGATAGCATAATGTCCCTACAGGCAGGGATGCCTATTCCACTGCCTCTGATCTCTTCTGGGGGGCCGAGTGGGTACCCGGCTTGATTCTAGCCGTCAGACAGTTCATAACGTTCTACGGGTTATTCATTATTTTTACTTCCCCCAGATACCTTCCACATCCCGGCGGAGTTTTTCACGGTTACTTTATATTTTTTTAGGACCGATCAACTCAGCACACACCTCTTGTCCGTGGCCTTAGCGGGAACGAGAAGGCCACGAAGTTCGAAACCGTCAACTTTTGTGTTAGGTGCGGCATGCAGGTATTCCTTAAAGTGGCAACTGGAAGCCACGCTGGCAAGGAAATTGCGATCGTTACGGAAAAATTCCTGATTGGGCGTAGTGACGATTGTCAATTGCGACCGAAAAGTGAGTCGGTGAGCCGACGGCACTGCATTGTGGTCGTCCGCGATGGCCGAGTCCTTGCTCAGGACCTGAAAAGTCGCAATGGGACGTATGTCAACGAGAAACAACTGCCACCCGAGCGGGCCAAGGTCTTGAAGGCTGGGGATGTTCTGCGGGTTGGCAAATTAAGCTTCGAGTTGGTCATCAAGGTTCCTGTGGGAGGAGCTAAGAAGCCCCAAGTGAAGGACGTCGCCGATGCGGCAGACCGGACTGTCAAGGCTGCTTCGGACAGTCGCTTTGAAGATGTGGACATCAGTTCCTGGTTGGATGAAGCGGATCAAATTGACCGCGTGAGAAAAACATCCGACCCGGATACCCGCCAACTGCGGCTCGACGAAACAATCTCGGGGAGCATCGACAGCGGTGAACTGTCGGTATCCGACACCCTCTCTAAGGCCGAGGAAGCAGCTGAAGACCCGGAAAAACGGGTGCCAACGAAAAGACCCCCCAAAAGTGCTCCCGGCAAGCTGCCGAAGATTGCCAAAGGGCTTGAATCGGCCGATTCCCGTGATGCTGCCGATGCGGCGCTGAAGAAATTTTTTGGCGGACGTTAAGCACTCAGGGGTGTTGAAAATTGCTGTCTTTTCAGCAGGCGACTGAGCAAATCACGGTTTAAATTTTGTTTTTTTGCCAGCGCTGCGAAACTTTGGGGCGTCGCGTCGAATACACCTCGTACCCGCTTCGCTCCCATTTTGCGATTGCCAATTTCGGCAACAGTTGTGACACCGTGAACGAACCAACAAACTCCCTCCTGGTCAACCGATATCTAAACCACGATGCGTCGGCTTTTGCACAGCTGGTGGGTCGGTATCAGGATGTCGTTTTTCGGCTTTGTTTTTCGATGTTGCGGCACCGCCAAGATGCTGAGGATGCGGTCCAAGAGACATTCTCGCGAATGGCCAAGCACCTTGATCACTGGGATTCCAAGCGGCCGCTCGAGCCATGGTTGCTAACGATTGCTGGCAACCGCTGTCGCACGCTGTTGGCCAGGCGTCGTCCCGTACTGCCGCTGATCGACAGTTCAGAGCCGGCCACCGATGCAGCCGAGCAACAGCGACGCGCCGATATCTTGGAAGAGGAATTATTGGTAGCCATGGATGAATTGCGTAAGGATCACCGTCAGGCTTTCCTGCTGTTTCATCAGCAGCAACTATCCTATGCCGAAATCGCCGCACGCATGGACTGTCCGGTGGGCACCGTGAAAACTTGGGTACACCGCGCTCGCAACGTGCTGATCGAACGATTGCGGGAACGCGAGGTTGTAACGGAGAGCCGCCATGCAATGTAGTGAATTCGAGAATCGCCTCAACGAACTGCTCGATCAACGACTCGATCCTGCCAGCGACCAAGCATTGGCGCGGCACGCGGGGCATTGCGGGCGCTGTGAGCAAGATCTCTCCGGTTGGCTGACGCTGGCCCAACAACTGCCGAGCCTCGAGCTGAGCCGGCCCCACGAGCAAAATCCGCTCAGTAAGCAACCAGTGCTGGCTGCTAATAACCTCGCAAAGAACGCTGGTCATGTGGAAGTCAGCCCTGCTGGCCGAAGTCGGCAGCGACGCCGGGATCGGCAAACGACGCAGCCCCCGCATCGCCCTGCCCTGCTGACGGCCATCGTCAGCGCTGCGGCAGTCTGGTGCGGGGTCATGCTATGGCCCGGGCATTCAGGCGAAGGGACGCGACTAGAAACCAGTTTGCTGACCGCCAGCGAGCTGCCCACAACGGAGCTGGCAGGAAATTTTATGGGACCTCGAGAAGCCACCGTCGCGCACGTGTCTCAGAAAAAATTGATGGACCCGGCGGACGGTACAACCTACCCCGTTCAGGCTGCCTTGGTGCGGACGATTGATTTCGACCGCATCAGCGCAAACGTCTCGACACCTCACTGGTGGGGATCGATGATGGTGGCGGCTTGGAAGCCGGTCGATCCATTAACGACCAGCATCCGTCCGTTGACCGAATCATTTCAGACGGCACTTCAGCTACTCACTCCCCGCAGCACCCCTGCAACCAGCACACCTCCGTCGGCGGCTCCTGAGGATGCTGCGGTGGATCGTAAGAGATTCTTAGCATCCATCGCCTAGCATGGGTTATGCTGGAGCAGAGACGGGGCACCGTTCCTTTGCTTCTCATCACAGGTTTCCCATGGGTCGACACATCGCGCGGAATGGTTGGTTCTGCGGCTGGTTACTTGCCAGCCTCACGGCGACATCTTTTTGCCAAGCCGAGACGATCGTTCGTTTGACCAACGGCTACGAACTTCGCGGCAACGCCCAGCAGTGGGTTGGCTTGAACAAGAACGCTGCTGCGGCCGGTGCGGGTATTGGTGGTGGGTTGCCGCTGTTGATGGTTGACGATGGGCTCAAGCGAACCTTCGTGCACAATCGTGCCATGGTCGCCAGCACAGCCGACTCGGGCGATCTAATTCTCAGCATCCCGATTTGGCAAGCGGTCGCCCGCAGCTCCAACCAGGTCGCCGCCGTCACGGCAAACACTTGGGCGACTCCTTTTAACGCTCACGGCCGACGCTGGATCAACACGGCGACCGCCAACGGACCACTGCGAGTTCTGCAAGGCATTACGGAGATTAACGCGCGTTACGTGCAAGTCCAAGGCTTGCAGACTGCGGTCTCATACGAATGGGAAATGCGCCTGGCAACCGACTCCATCCCGGCCGATACCTTTCAACGGATCTTCGAGGAGGCAATCGAGCGAACCGATTTGGACCGCCGTCTCGAAGTGGTCAATTTCTTTATCGAAGCCGAACGGTTTGCCGACGCGCGGCGAGAGCTGCAAGCGGTGATTGCCGATTTTCCCGAAGCAAACCATCTCTCCGATCGCCTCAAAGCACTGACTCAGCGGGAAGCAAGGCAAATTCTCAACGAAGCACTCGTGCGCCGCGATGCGGGCCAATATCAGCTGGCTTTGACCATGCTGCAAAACTTTACCAACGTGCAAGGAATCGCCAGAGAGCGGCGACTGGAGGCGCAAGACTTCATTGACGAATTGACCGGGCAAGCGAAAACGGCAGGCAAGCTGCTCGAGCAACTCGAACAACAAATCTCGCAACTGCCCGCCGGCCAAGACAAAGGCCTCAATGACTTTGTGCAAGTCATACGACGGGAGATGACTTTTGACACTTTTACCCGCTTGAACGATTACCAGCGGCTGGGGAGCGAAGCCACGATCCCGCTGGAGAACCGGGTTTCGCTCGCGATCGGCGGCTGGCTGCAGGGACCCGGCAGCGGCATGCAGAACTTGGCCGTCGCGCGTTCCCTCATCGCTGTCCGCCAGCTAGTCAGCGAATACTTAGCATCGAGCGATGCGTTGCAACGCGCTCAACTGCTCAAGCAACTCGAAGATCTCGAGGGCGCACGACCCGAGTATATCGCCCGCCTGTTGCCCACGCTGCCGCCACCAGTCCCTTTGCCGATCGTGGAAAACGCCAATCCAGCGGCGGCGGGCCCTCAAAACCCGGCGGCCGGCCCGGCACCCCAAGTACCGGTCTTACCGGCCATCCAACCAAACGTGCAACCGGTGACCAGGCCCGCCAGTCAAGATCCAGCCAGCCAAGATCCAGCTGAACAGGCTCCAGCGGGAACGAATACGAATGGAGAGGCGGCTGCGGACCGACCCCCAGCCAACCCGGCCGACGCGGATCCACAGGCGGCCGGAGCGGTTCCTGCAGCCGCAGCGGGCAACATGGGTGCGGCGGCCGATGCGGAGAAACCGCCCGGCTATTTTGAACTGGAGATTGAGACCAATCGCGGTCCGGTCACTTACGTTTTGCAGCTCCCACCGGAATATCATCCACTGCGCAAATACCCGACCGTCGTCGCCTTGCATCCACTCGACACGCCGCCGCAAGCCGAAATTCAGTGGTGGGCTGGGCGGTATGACGTCAACATGGGCATGCGGACGGGGCAAGCCAGTCGTCGCGGCTACATTGTGGTCGCTCCCAAGTGGACGCGTGACGGTCAATCGCAATACGAATATACGCCGATTGAACACCACCGCGTGCTGGCGGCCTTGCGAGATGCCATGCGACGCGTATCGATCGATACCGATCGTGTCTATTTGACGGGCCACTTAGCCGGCTCGACAGCCGCCTGGGATATCGCCCTCTCGCATCCTGATCTCTGGGCCGGGCTGGTCTGCATCGGTGGCACAGCGGGTAAATACATCATGTTCTATGGTCCCAACGGTAAATACGTACCGATGTATTTCGTCACCGGTGACATGGCGGCCAGTTCGTCATTGATTCAGAACGGCACCGAGCTGGATGATTACATGAAACCGGGCTACGACGTGATGGTGACGCTCTATCGCGGGCATGGTGATAGTTATTTCTATGAAGACATCAATAACATTTTCGACTGGATGAGGCTCAGCTCCCATCGTCGATCGGCTCCGCCGCGAGACATTGAGACCGTCACGATGCGATTGGGCGACCAATTTTTTTGGTGGCTCGAATTGCCCAGTTTGCTAGAAAGCGTGCCGATTAATCCCGTGCTATTCGATCAAGAAAAACGCCGCCGCGCCGGTCCCATCTCGGCTCGCGTGGGAGACAACAATCAGATTCGCATCGGCTCGGCACCATCGCAAATGTATACCGTGTTGCTCTCTCCAGAAATGGGCGTCGACATGAATCAACCGATCTCGATTCGTGCCAATGGCCGTAATTTCAGCCATGAATTTGCCGGCTCGATTGAATTCATGCTGGAAGACGGTCGCCGCCGCGGCGACCGCCAACATGTCTACTGGGATGCAGTCACGATTCCGTAACGGGTGGTACAGGAATTGGGGACTAGCTCAGGGGCTCGCGGGGCGAGGCGGGAAACGTGCTAGCCAATAACCTCCTTCACCGCACGAGGCGAGCTCGTGGGGGTCGTGTGCTCTTCACTCTTCACTCTTCACCTTGGGGCCTGCTTCTGGCTCCGCTTTGAGATGACTGAATGCTTTCGTGTAAAAGTCAGCTCCGTAGGTCAACTCACCACCTTGATGACCGACTAAGCCGACCATCGCCGCCAGCGCCAACAATCCAGTCTTCCAAATAAAGTTCAATCGCTTGCTTGATTTTTTAACTCCCATCAGGGCGATCAGGGCAAGCAGCAGGGATAGCGCAGCCACGATCGTGCCGCTCCAGCGATGCGCGTTCACTTCCTCACCCCAGCCCGCTTGGTAACCGGGATAACCTTGCGTGGCGGCAAAGGACCAACCCATCGCGCTGGACACCACTGCCGTGACGCTGCCGATCAACAAACATGCCAGCGGAATTTGAGTACCAACTTTCGGCCACACGACTCCCAACACAACGAACAATCCGCCAATCGTTAGCAACGCAATCGGAAAGTGAACCGTCGCCGGATGGAAATACCCCTGAAAAGCCCACACGCGATCTACCGAGCTGCGCGATTTCACGGGAGCCGGATCGGTGGCCGCGGCGACGTCCTCGGCCTTGGCACCCGCCGCTGGAGGTTGCAAACTAACGCCCTCCGGCCAATCAGCCCCTTCCTCAATCCACACTCGCACCAATGCCAATTCGCCAGCCGACAAGGGGCCGCCATGGGAAGGCGGAGGCATCAGCATGTCGGGATCCTCGGCAATCAAATAGTCGGCATACAACATACTGAAGGCGGCGTCTGCTGGTTCGATGTAGCCCAATACGGCGTCACGATCATCGATCTCAAACCCGGCTTTGGCTTTATTACCAGCGTGACATTCGAGACAATGTTCGACGAAAATCGGCGCGATGTCGCGTTCAAATTGGACAATATGCCCCTCCGCATCGGTAGCCGGTTGCGCGTCCTGGGCCGCTCCGACTATGGGTGCGAACCCCAGCAAGCAGAGGAACACACCCGCGTTGACAAATGGACGAACAGCACCGCGACGATGTCGAAAATTCAGCATGGAATAACAGATCCTATGTATCAGGACGAAGACAGTTCAGCGAAGGCCGACTCACTTGCCCGAGCCGGCATACTAACGAGCGAACTGGGGGGGCGGGAGGCATACTCTAGCCTTTTACTAACTCTTATGCTCAACCGCCATTATCTCAGCATCTGAACCGCGCCGCCAGTTGATTGGCGAAGAATTTCGCAACCTACCTCAACTGGCTCCTTGGATCCGCGCCTTCAGCTCGGCTACCAAGTCCTTTGACGCGACTCGCCACTGCTCTAGCGAGTCCCGATCGCGGACCGTCACGGAGCCATCATCGAGCGTTTGTCCATCGACGGTCACGCAGAAGGGCGTGCCAACTTCGTCTTGCCGTCGATAGCGGCGACCGACCGCCCCTTTCTCGTCATAGAAAGTCGCCATCTCTTGCTTGAGTTGGCCATAAATTTCTTGCGCCGCCTCGGGCATGCCATCCTTCTTGACCAGCGGAAACACAGCCGCCTTGATGGGAGCCAAACGGGGATGGAACTTCATCACCGCTCTGGTCTGCAGTTTGCCATTTTCATCCGGCGCCTCATCCTCGCTGAAGGCTTCACACAGGAACGCCAACACACCCCGGTCTGCTCCCGCACTGGGCTCGATCACGTGGGGGATAAACCGCTCGCCACTGATCTCGTCGCGATAGCTCAAGTCACGTCCACTGCCGCGATACTTAGGCTTACCATGCTCGTTTAGCTCGACCTCCAAGGGATTGGTGTCGGGATTGAGCTTGCCTTCCATATGGCTGCGAAGATCAAAATCACCACGGTGCGCGATCCCTTCCAGTTCGCCAAATTCGCCTTCCGCTAAAAAGGGAAAGGCGTATTCAATATCTGCCGTGCCGGTGCTGTAGTGGGCTAATTCATCGGCGTGATGTTCGCGGAGACGAATCGAATCACCACTCAACCCCAAGTCGGTGTACCAACGCACGCGACGATCGCGCCAGTAGCGATACCACTGTTGCGATTGATCGGGAGGACAGAAAAATTCGATCTCCATCTGCTCGAATTCACGTGACCGAAAAGTAAAGTTGCGCGGTGTGATTTCGTTGCGGAAACTCTTGCCAATCTGAGCAATCCCGAATGGGACTCGGACCCGACTGCTGTCCAACACGTTTTTGAAATTGACGAAAATCCCCTGCGCCGTTTCGGGGCGGAGAAAGGCCACATCGTCTTCACCACCGAGCGCGCCGAGCGTGGTCTTGAACATTAAATTGAATTCGCGGGGCTCGGTCAGCGTCCCCAGTTCATTGGCGTCCGGCCCCAACACTTGATCGAATTCGCTCAACGTATCCAAGCTGACGATCGGTCCGTCGTAGCCAAGCCGCTCGAGATCTTTACTGCGGAGCTTGAAAAATTTGAGCGCCTTGCGCTGAATCTCAGCATCCTCCTCTGCCGCTTCGACAGCCGTGGCGACGAAGATTTTGCGGTCGTCGACTTTGGCCCATCGACCGCGAACTTGGTCAAAGCGATAACGCTTTTTCGACTGCCGGCAATCGACCATGTAGTCGTGAAACAAGTCATAGTGTCCGCTGCATTTCCAAACCTGGGGATGCATCACGATCGTCGAATCAAGGCCCACCATTTCATACGTCCCCAGAGCGCCGGCCGGAGTCAGCAATTCGTTGTGGCTGGAGATCATGTCTTGCCACCATGCTTCCTTGACGTTCCGCTTCAGCTCGACCCCCAGCGGCCCGTAGTCCCAAAAGCCTTGCAGACCACCATAGATCTCGCTGGACTGAAACATGAATCCCCGTCGTTTGCACAACGAGACTATTTTTTCCATCGAAATCATCGCGCTGTTGGCCTACCGGTGCAAAGGAAAGAAAGCGTGCAAAGCAAGGAAAACAAGGAGCAGCAGGAAAAACTGCCGCCAGCAGCAGTTTAGCGACCTCAGGGCTCATCCAGCCAGGGGCCCCCGATGCTGACCGCCCGTTAGCGGCTACTCGCCATCGAGCAAGTCCTCGCCGTAACCCTCGGGGAACGGGTTGGCCAGATTTGCATCCAGCTGATGATTCGGACCTGAGGCCGGCCGGCCCCCCGCACCCCGCTTAAGATCCCGCCCAACATCTCGACTAGCCTTCCGATTAGCTCCCGCGGTCGGGGTCAAACTCGCCGGGGCAGCTGGATGTTTTTTCGCAGACTTATTTTTGGTGACAGGCTTTTTCGCTGGGGGCTTTTTCGCTGGGGGCTTTTTCGCTGGGGGCTTTTTCGCTGGGGGCTTTTTCGCTGGGGGCTTTTTCGCTGGGGGCTTTTTCGCTGGGGGCTTTTTCGCTGGGGGCTTTTTCGCTGGGGGCTTTTTCGCTGGGGGCTTTTTCGCTGGGGGCTTTTTCGCTGGTGACTGTGTCGCTGGGGGCTGGTTGCTTGCTGCCGGCGTTAACTTAGGCTGAGCACTGACGAGCGGCTTATCGCCAATTTTCTTAGCAACTTTCCTGGGCGCGGCTGGCCGTTTGCTATCGCGCCGGGCAGTTGGCTCGGCGAACCACTCCAGCCACTGCTGCAACTCCTCCTGATCGGTCGGCGGCTGCGGTTTTTCGTGTCCCGGCAGCGAAGTGTTTGTTTGTATGTCACCCGCGGCCCCTGATAATTCGGCTGGCAATCCAGTTGGCGATCCAGTTGGCGCTCGCCGGGGCGGCCAGGGAATCGCCAAACGGGGCCCTCGCTCCAACAGATCGGCGTACCACACGTCGGCATCAAAGAAAGTGGCCCCCCGTCTCGATGCGGCTCGCTGAATGCGATGATCCGAAGAGATCACCGTTAGCCGCTTGGGAGTTGCGTGCCGGGTGATAATCTCCTCCAACAAATCATCCGCTTCGCGATGATCGACGGCGAAGCGAATTTGGATCCGGAGTTGCACAAACTCGCTCGACCGACCCCGCGGCGGCTTGCTGGCGTCGAAGACCAAACAGGTCTGCGCTGCCAATTCCGGGTCCAAGTGCTCGGCCAAACGATGAATCAGTCGTTGCCTCGCTTTTTCCAACCAGCGATCGCCCCGGCCGCGATGCAGCACATCGGACTGATGCAGCAAGTTGTAAGCGTCGATTAACAACAACATATTCGCCTCATCGGCGATTTGGCACCGAGTTTGCTCCTAGCAATGAGACCAGCCGCAAAGACCAGCACACATTTTTTCCCAACCTGCAGTGTAGCCGTTGGCGGCCACTAAACAAACCACCACCTGGGCCCCCAAGCTCGCCACCATGACGGAAATCTCTCAAGAAATGATTGAAAACGATCAAATCTTGATCGAAATCTACCACGCGATGAAGGCAGACCAACGGCGGTTTCTCGCTTCATGACCTCCACACCTGGGCAGCAACCGCGGACGCTGGTGGCTTGGAATCCGCGAGCCGGGAATGCCGGCAACGCGGCCGAGGCGTTTGCTTTTCTGCGAGCTCAACCCGCGGTCGACATCGTCGAAACTGAATCGCACGAACACTTGCGGGCGTTGGCTGGCCGCGCGACAAGCGACGGCTATCAACGTCTGGTTATGGCTGGCGGCGATGGAACCGTTAACGATGCCGTCACGGGGATTGCCGAACAAGGCTTGAGTGACGCCCCCGAGCTGGCGATCTTGCCAATTGGAACGGCCAACGATTTCGCCTTTACGTTGGCGATGCCCGACGATTACTTGGTGGCGGCGGCGCGATGTTTGACTGGCGTGCCACGAGCGATCGATTTGGTCAGTTGCCAAGTCGGCGAGGCGGAGCGTTATTTTCTGAACATTGCCGCCGGCGGCAACAGCGACGCGGTCACTCGTTCGTTAACCCCCGAGATGAAAGCCCGCTGGGGAGCTTGGGTGTATCTGCGCGGCGCAATGCAAGTCATGGGCGACCTGACATCTTTTCATGTCTCCATCCGCTTTGAACATTCCCAAGTCCCGTTCGAAGTCGATCTTTGGAACTTGCTGATTGCCAACGGGCGGACGAATGCCGGACATTTGCCAGTCGCTCCGCGGGCCAATCCAGAAGACGGGTTGCTAGATGTGATTATGATTCGCGACGGCTCAGTCAGCGACCTGCTAGGGTTAACCTCGCGTTTTTTGCTACAGGACTATTTGGCATCGGAGCAAGTCATTTTTCGACAAGTCCGCAGTTTGGAATTAACCAGTTCCCCTCCCCTGCCCTTTTCGCTCGACGGCGAGCGGACGGAGATATCCCCCAGCGTGGTGCGATGTTTGCCAGCAGCGCTATCAATGATTGTGGGGGCGAACTATCAACCGTCAACGCAGAAGTCCAGTTAGTTGGAGAGAAGTAATGCGCGCACCAGCGTTTAACAATTAGCCGCAGGCGTACTTTGTAATGGGAGCGAGTACGCCTTCGGCTGACGGTTAAACGATTTTTTGAGCGGCATTGCGTTTAACAGTTAGCCGCAGACGTACTTTGTAATGGGAGCGAGTACGCCTTCGGCTGACGGTTAAACGATTTTGAGCGGCATTGCGTTTAACAGTTAGCCGCAGGCGTACTTTGTAATAGAAGCGAGTACGCCTTCGGCTGACTGTTAAACGATCGCACGCCTCTGGCTGACTGTCAAACGAAAAACCCCGGTGAGCATATCTTTGCAGATAAGCTAACCGGGGTTCATTCGATAATTATATAATAAGAACCGTTGATCTGGCGGCAGGTTTAGGTGCCGAACTCGGGTCTGCGATAGCCGAGTTGTTGTTGCAAGCGGTTAACGATGGCGCTGTGCATTTGGCTGACGCGTGATTCGGAGAGGTCCAAGGTGGCACCAATCTCCTTCATGGTCAATTCTTCGTAGTAGTAAAGAATAATGATCAAGCGTTCGTTACGATTCAGACCCTTGGTGACCAACCGCATGAGATCGGTCTTTTGGACTCGGCGAGTGGGATCTTCGCCTTTCTTATCCTCGAGCACATCGATCTCGCGGACGTCCTTATAGCTGTCGGTCTCATACCATTTTTTGTTCAATGATACCAAGCCGACCGCGTTGGCTTCGGACTGCATTTTCTCCAGTTCCGCCATACTGATGCCCATATGTTCGGACAGTTCAATATTGGTGGGCTGGCGACCATACTTGGTCTCCAGTTGTTTGTTGGCCTCGGCCAACTTGCTCGCCTTGCTACGGACCAATCGGGGAACCCAATCCATCGTCCGCAGTTCATCCAACATGGCACCTCGAATCCGAGGCACGCAGTAGGTTTCGAACTTGACACCTCGGTTCAGATCGAACGCATCGATAGCGTCCATCAAACCGAAGATCCCAGCGCTGATCAAGTCGTCTAATTCAACGCCATCGGGCAGTCGCTGCCAGATCCGTTCGCCGTTATAGCGAACAAGCGGCATGTATTGTTCAACCAGCCGATTCCGAAGAGTTTTATTCCCCGGCTCGGCTCGGTACTGGGTCCAAACCTGCTGGATATCATCGTTAGACGTGACCGTCGCAGCCATTCAATCCTCCGTGATCGAGCGATCGCCTGCTGTATGTTTCCGACCCGACAATAACTTACGCTCCTAGGCATCCGGCCTGGGAAGCTCGTCAGTTGTCGGTAATTCGTCGCCTGTAGATTGAAATTCACTACGGAACCAATCCAACCGACGCCGATACTGATTCTCTATATCCTGGCGAACCAGGTAATCCATGATGGAGCCGGCCAACCATCCTAAGATGGCAAAACCAAATAACGCACCAATTCCCGAGCGAATACAATCGACCGCTGCCTCTCCGGCCAGCGTCCCACGGAGGATGACCGTGGCCAACGCAATCGCTCCTAACGAAGCGGCGAAAGCCCCTGCCATATTGTTCCCACCCGAAAGTGCTTAAAGTCGGTCCGAAAGTCTTTTTGGCTCTGAGCAACTGATCACGACTGGATCAAGCCGCCAAGTTGTTATCGGTTAGCGACCGCAAGCATGTTTAACTAAATTTCCTTTGTTGGCAAATTCTTTTCAAAGCAACTTTTCGGCACAGTTCGCCTGGTGTACCACGACGGTTTGCCGCCCCCGCAAGGTTGCCTGCCGGGAAGCTGTTGATTACGCTTCATCGCCCGATCACCGCAAGACCACTGGCCCAACTTGCCACTTCCCCAGCGACAGCGGGACGCAAATCTTCCGGCACTTGTTGACCGGTTGTCAAATAGGTTAGCCCCAGTCCGGCAGCCAGCACCGCGGCCAGCATCCCGGCTGGATGCAAGACTTCGTCGGTCTTGCTAATAATCACACCGCTCGGTTGAAAGCTCGAGAATGCTTGCAGACAGCTACGCGTCGCCGCGATCGAGCTGTTGGCATCCAAGACTAAATGCGTTTGATCGGGTTGGAGCAGCGGCAGCAGTTGTTGCAGCTGCCGCAATTGATCGCTGCCCCGAGGACTATGGCCACCGGTATCGACAAATATTTGCTCACAGTCGCTCAACTTGGCCCGCGCCGCCGGCACATCGTGCGCGCTGCGGATCACGGCCAAGGGAACTCGCATCGCTGCCGCGTAGGCTTCCAGTTGTTCCACCGCCGCGGCGCGAAACGCATCGAGCGTCACCAAGCCGACCTTGGCTTTAGCACCCAAACGCGCATTGGCGGCCAGCTTGGCGATCGTCGTGGTCTTGCCAACGCCGGTGGCACCAATCACGGCAATCACTCGTTGACGCTGGCCAAGCTCGCCTGCTGAATCGCCTGCTGGATTATTTACTGGATCGCCGTGCGATGGGATCACGCGGAGCTGCGAGCAGAGCCAATTTGCCAAGCCGAGTCGCAGCCGCGCCAAGGTGGCATCGGCTTCGTCGACGTTGGTATCATCCTGCCAAACAATCCCCAGGCGAGCAGCCAGTTGAGCGGGTGGCTGTTGGGAGTATTGCGGATCGTCGAGCGTGGCGGCCAACCACTGTTCCGCCAGCCTCGGGGGCAGACCTTCTGCGGCGAGCGCTTCACTGAGCGTATCGGCTGCCCATTGGCTTTTGGCAACCGCCACCTCGCTAGCTGCTGGCTCCACCGATCGCTCACTAGCTGATGGCTCCACCGATCGCAGGCCGGCGGTCACCTCGACACGTTGCCGGCCGAGCATGCCCCACAACCCGGAGCTGACATTGCGAGTGTGCAAGATTGTGGCCTCTGGCCCCATCTGCTCTCGGATCGTCGCCAAAGCGGCATAGAGATCGGCGGCTTGGAATGTGCGAATATGCATAGGGCTTTACGAGGTTCCTGCCATCATTCATCACCACCGGCGACACCCATCGATTCGATCGCGGTGTCTTGGGTGATTTCGAGGTAAGACAACACGCGGAGATCGGGAATGGCCGAGAGTGTCAGTTTGCGAACTGCCGGACGCACGCGCGGGTCAACCAGCATGACGGGCGTCACTCCGTGCGTAACCAATACTTTGGCCGCGTTGAGAATGCGTCGGTTGAGTTGCTCGATCGCTTCGGGTTGCAATCGCACGATCAGTCCTGATTCGTTGTGCTCCACCCCTTCGCGAATCACATCTTCCAGCGCCGGGCTGAGGGTGATCACATGCAGTCGATCGTTTTGGTCGCGATAGCGAGTGCTGATCGTGCGGGCCAACCGCTGCCGCACGCGTTCGACCAACCAGATCGGATCTTTGGTGCGGCCGACATGATCGCCCAGCGTTTCCAGAATGATCCCCAACTGGCGAATGGGGACATCTTCGCGGAGCAACATCTGCAGCACTTGTTGGACTTCCGAAAGCTTCATCTGCCCGGGGATCAATTCCTCGACCACCGCTGGGGAAACTTCTTTGAGTTCATCGAGCAGGTGTTTGGTGGCATCACGCGTCAACAATTCATCGGCGTGCTTACCAACGATGCGTTGCAAGTGGGTGATCAAGACGGCGTTCGGTTCGGCGATCGTGTAGCCGTAAATCGCAGCCTGTTCGCGGCGTGCCGGATCGATCCAGACGGCCGGTTGACCATAGGTGGGATCACGCGTCGTTTCGCCTTCGATGACGCCGGTGGTCATGCCGGAGTCGATTGCCAACAATTGCTCGGGGCGAACAATCCCCCGCCCCACCCTGGCTCCGGAGATATGAAATTCGTAGCGATGCGCCTCGAGGTCTTCGCTGTCACGCACTCGCACTTTGGGCAACAACACACCGATATCCTCAGCGATCCGATTGCGGATTCCGGTAATGCGTGACATTAAATCTCCGCCCCGCTGCGGGTCGGCCAATGCCAACAAGCCCCAGCCCAACGACAGTTCCATCGGATCGACCGCCAAGTAATCCTCGGGTCGTTTGTCCGCGGGTGCCGCAGCCGATTGTTCTTCGATTTCTTTTTGCCGAGCGGCCCGCGCGTCATCGCGGCGACTCTGACGACTCATCACAATCGCCAACCCAAAACAGCCAATCCCTAAAGTGGCCATTGGCAAAGCGGGCAGTTTGGTGACCATCATGAACATCAGGAACACACCCGCGATCGCCATCGCGCGGGGGTTGCCCAACAGTTGCTCCATGAACTCTTGCGGCAGGTTGGAAGTCTTAGCACTTCGCGTGACCAACAAACCGGCGGCAAGCGAAATGAACAGCGCGGGAACTTGGCTGACCAAGCCATCGCCGATCGTCAACTTTGTGAACAGGCTTGCCGCATCGCCGAATGACATGCCATTGCGATAGGTGCCGATGTAGAGGCCGCCGATCACGTTAATGATCATGATGAAGATGCCCGCCACCGCATCCCCCCGCACAAACTTACTGGCACCATCCATGGCCCCATAGAAGTCTGCTTGGCGGCTGATTTCTTCGCGACGACGCTGCGCATCATGCTCGTCAATAATACCCGCATTCAGGTCGGCATCAATCGCCATTTGACGGCCGGGCATCCCATCCAGGGCAAACCGAGCAGCCACCTCACTGATCCGCGTCGACCCTTTGGTGATCACCACGAATTGAATCACGACAATGATGATGAAAATGATGAGACCGATCTCCACGCGGTCTCCAGCCACAAACTCACCAAAGCCTTGAATCACACCACTTAAGTCGCCACCACCCTGCTTGCCCGCTTCTGACAGGATCATACGAGTGGTGGCAACGTTCAGCACCAAGCGGGCCAACGTGGTAGCCAACAGCAAGGTGGGGAAGATACTGAACTCCAACGGACTACCCACGTAAACCGTCGTCAGCAAGACGATCACCCCCACGGTGATGTTGGCCGCCAACATCAAGTCCATCAAGAACGGGGGCAACGGCACCAGGATCACGACAAGGCTGCCGACGATCGCCAGTGGGAGGATGAGGTCGCGATAGCGAGCTAGTTGTTGCACGTCTGAGTCCAACCGTCCGTTCTTCCTGGTCACCGGCTCTCCGTGGCCGGCAACTTCCGCGAACGCACCTTACTCAAAACGTGTCAAACCGGTCCAGATCGGTTGCTATCCAATCGAAACTTGAAGGAATCATTCAAAAAGATTGAAATCCCCCCGAATACATCAGCCCAGCCACAACGAAGTGGAGTCAGTCGCCCCCCAAGCTGTGAAAGGCCATTTTCCACAGTAGCCAATTCCCAAGAAATCTCGATTTTTCTGTCTCACAAACGACCAGTTTTTGCCATCGAGCTAATAGCAACTTGATTTTTTCTCTGGCAGCTAGGTGGGCGCTCATGAGACCTCATATGTCAAATGTCACTTCTCAAAGTCGCACGACCTCCACGGAGTCATCGCAGCCATCGCGATTGAACTCGCAGAGCGGTTGCACTCCAGCCTTTGCATCCCGCAGCGGTTCCACCCTACCGCCTTCGCTCGAGCAATTGCGGCAGTTCGCCGACGGCGAATACGCTTGGGGGCGTTTACTCGGTGAAGGGGCGAGAGCGGCTGTGTACGCGGCGACCGAGTTAAGTTCGGGGCGCTCGGTGGCTATTAAAATCCCCAAAGAAAGGAGTCCAGCGGCTAACCGGGCAATCAAAACCGAATATCGCAACCTTCGCCAACTAGCACAACGATCGATCGTTTCCGCACACCGCTTGTTGAGGTTTGCCGGGGGTTACGCTTTGGTGCTGGAACCGCTGCGGGCTGCCCCATTGCTGCCCACGCTGCGGAATAATTTGACCGCCAGCCAGCTGCCCGATCTGAATCGCCTCCGCGAGGTGCTGGTCCCCTTGTTAGAAGCTTTGGCAACGCTGCATGGGCGTGGCTGGATCCACGGCGACATCAAACCGGCTCACATTCTTTGGAACAACGAGGGGCAACCATGCTGGATCGATTTCGAGACAGCCACCCGTTGTGACCGCCCCCTCTGATCACCCGCCCGCTTCCGCACCGATGGTACATTTGCCTACTTGGCCCCCGAAGCGATCGCCGTGCGGCAACCGCAAACTGCGAGCGACATTTTTAGCCTCGGCCGTCTGTTGGCAGTCTGCCTATCAGGACGCCTGCCCTCCTGGGACCCCTCGCATTCCGAATTACGCTGCCAACAACGAATTGCTTCGCAGTTGCCACACGATACTCCGGCGGAACTGCTGCAGCTCTGCGTGGAGATGCTCAACTTTGACCCGGCCGAACGACCCTCAGCAGACCAAGTGCTCGCCAAACTGCGAGGCGAAAGTACCGCAGCGGCAGATGCGACCACTGCGGAGAATGCAATGCCTGAGGAAAGCACCCGTTGTAAAGCCGTGCGGGTCGAACACGGCGAAATTCTTGATGAGCATTCCCCAGCAGGCCCCCGAGTAGTCCGCTTGGAACGCAACTCGCTCGCCCCCGAAGCGATCGACGATGCGCTGGCTCGCACCCCAGGCGATTCTCCGCGACTGCTGCTGACCGCTTGGTGCGAACGCAGTGGCGAGACAGCCTTTCCCAGCTTGGACCCGATCTTCGAACAACTCGGCGATTGGCTCGGTTGCCTACCGGCCGCCGTCCGCCAAGCTTGGACGCCACCTTGCGAAAGCGCCCTGGCCGTGACCAGTCCCGAACTGGCGGAAACGTTCGGACTGCCTACGCCGGCACCGCGGCAAGCCTCCGCGGCCGAAATCGAACAAGCAACGAATTGCTTAGTTCGTCTATTGGAGTCAATCGCCGGCCAACGCCGCCTAGTGCTCGTGCTGCATAACGTCGAATGGCTGGATCCAGCCAGCGGCCGGTTGCTGAATCAATTGCTCAGCCTGCCCAAACGCAACGACGTCATCGTGGTGGCGACGACTGCCAACCCGGCTGCGATCGAAAGCAACGTGGCTGCGCAAACGCTGCTGCGAAGCGCGCACACGTCCGCCCAGTAAGCTAGCTAACCCGCCCGGCTAGCTAACCCGCCAGCGGCTCATCAGAGCGAGCCCCAGCGGCGGCGCAAAATCCATTCGCCACACAGCAGCCCGAACAACAGCGTCGCCACAGACCAGTGGTTCCAAATCGGCTGCGGCGGCAAGGGACGGATGCGAATCGCGCGGCCGGCGGGGATTGCCGAGAGCAGTTGTTGGGGACCGTCGGCCACCCGCACATCGACTCCACCGGTTTGCTCAGCCACTGCCGCCAACATCGCCACGTCAACGACCGAGTCGCGGAGTTCGGCAGCATCATCTTGCACGACGAAGTAATCAGCGGGCGGATCGGAGGCTCCCAGAGGTCGCGTCATCACGGCCCGGTAACTGCCCGCAGCAAGGCCCTCGATCAGGCCTTGAAAGATGCCTCGGCCACGTTGGTCGGGCAAGGCGGTAAAGTTCTTCACATTAGCCCCGTCCCCGGCGACGGCGATCTCCACTTGGCCACCCGCCGCAGCGGTCATCGATGAATCCAACTGGACCGTAAAGGGAATTGCCACGCCGCGGCGAAATCGCTCGCCCAAGACTTCCAAACTGGCCGCCTGCTGGCCTTCTCGATCGCGTCGCCGAGCCAGCCCGCGGACCATTTGCAACCAATATCGCTCGTAGTAATCGGCTCCGATCCCATCGCCGCGAAGTCGGAAACTTTCATCGGTTAACTGCAACCACACTTGCCCGTTGCCGACCAATTGGCTGACCACGATCGGTCGCGGCGGTTCGGCTGGAGAGCGGGATGCCGCTTCGAGCAAGACGCGGGCGCCGGCTCGCAACCGCTCCGCCTCGGCCAACCAATACAGCGGCGGCACCCGATTCCAAGGTTCCGGGCCCGCGGCGATGGCTAAATTCGGCAGGCCCCGCCCCAGCGCCGTCAGCTGCCAAGCCAATGGTTGATCGGCAGCCCGCGGCATGACAACGGAATCGGGTTCGACCGGCAACAATTTGCCCAGCGGAGTCCCGGCCAGCGCGGCGGGAAGATGATCCGGCCCCGCCACGACCACCAACGAGACTCCCCGCTCGACGACCAGCTCCGCCAGTTTCGTTTGCAGCACCGTGCCCAGCGCGGCCGGATTACAGTCGCTGAGGATAATCAAATCGAGACTCTCCAATGTCTCCGAATCGACCGGCGGCAAACGGGCCGCCGCGCGATCTTGATCGGCGTAGCGAGGATCGCCCTGCTGCAGAACGCTGATTAAATCCACCAACGGTCGCGTCCCGTCGCGATTGGTGGCTCGCTCGAGCAAGTGTTTCAAAAAGCGGAACTCGTAACTGGCCGCCCCCTGAATCAACAACACGCGAAATGAATCGTCGCGAACATCGACCGTCACGACCCCTTCGTTGTCCTCCACCGCCACTTCGCCCGCCAGCGGTTCGACGCGGACCCGCAAATCTCTCAAACCGGCTTGCTCGGCCAAAAACGATAAGTTGACAACTTCGCTCCGCTCACCACCGCTGGCCAACAGCGAAGCATTCTCACTGCGAATCGCTTGGGAAGCCAATTCGCGTCCCGAACTTTGATCGATCAGAGTCACCCGCGTCGCCTGGTCACCCGCCGCCGTCCACTGGATGCGAGCCATCACGTTGACCGAGTCACCGACCATCGCGGTCGATTCCGCCACCAGCTCACTGAGCGCCACTTGAGGTGGTGGTTCCGTGCTGCCGGTATGGGCAATGATCAGCGGCAAACGCAACGTTTTCGCGCGAGTGGCCGCTTGTCGCAACGACTCGCCGGCGGTCACCACTCCGTCGCTCAACAACACCACCGCCGCCGTGGAACGCCCGCGTTGAGCTTCCACCGCGGCCATCAAATGATCTCCCAAACGGCTCTCCCCGCCGGTCGGCTCACTGGTTCGCAGCTCGGCGACCAACTCGGCCACGTCGCTCGGTAAATTCTCCCGCTCGGCGCCAACGGTCAGCAACCGCAAACGATACTCCTCAGCCAGCCGCTCCAGCAACTCGCCATCGCCCGTGGTCACCAATTCCACGACCGCTTGCCAACGCGTTTCTTCAGCCGCCGATTGCTGCTCCGCACCTGAGGGCAACTGCATGCTTTCGGAATCATCGATCAGCAAAACCAAGTCGGGCAAATCGGTCTCAAAACGAGCAATTCGCCAACCACCGAGCATCCAGCACAAGACCACGACGACCAAAGCCCGCAACGTCCACAACGAGAATGCCCGCCTCCAGTTGACCTCTGACAGCGTGCTACCAGCAGCTGGCAGTTTGCGATCACCAGTTGACAGATACTTGCCAAACTGCAAGCCGGTCAAAGCCAACAGCAAACTGATGCCGAGCAACCACACCCAGCCGACGTCGATCGGCCAAGCAGATTCCAGCCGCCAATCGACACCGCGTCCGGCAGCTTGAGCTGGGAACTGAAATAATATCAACTGAAACATCTGCAAGGGGGCGTTCAATATCTCCCCTCCAAGCAACGGACGAGGGTCGATTCGGCGATCATTAAGCCCAAGCCGGCCAACAACCAATACCAACCCAGCTCGCCTAAGGGAACCTGCTGGTCACCCGCCGACGCGCCACCAGCAGCCACGGCCGGTTGCTCCGCGGTGCCGGTTGGTGGCTCGTTAGCCTCGCTATTTGGTGGCTCGTTCGTCGCGGCAGTGAGTTCCCCCAGCTGATCGTCACTGATTAGCCTAAGAGGTTCGGGCAAGCGATCGAGCTTTGCCAAATCGGCTTCGCGAGGATCGTGATTAACAACCGCCACCAACTCACCGGCGGCCGGTCCGTCGGCCCAGCGATAGACACCGACTTGCCGTGCTAGGCCAGCACTCCAGACCGCGCTGCGTCCGATTCGCGAAGTAATTTCCACGGGATAGTTTTCATCCTGTTCGTTCACCAACTGGGTCCCCATCTCGCTCTCGGGCGTGCGTCCAGCGAGCGGTGTGCCAACTTGAAAGGCTGTGGGGAAGGGTGTCGAGACGCCCGCCCACTGAACCATTTCTTGGACCAACGGCACGAATACCGGCCACGCGATCATCGCGTTCCAGGGCTGGTCGCTATCGCCCGGGCCGGGTGGCGAGCTGACAATGACTTGTCGGCCGGCGGCCCCGTCGTCGCCACCGCGAGTCGCCAGCAGTGGCCAACTGACGCCACCGCTCGGATTCGCATCCTGACCACCGTCGCTGACCGTCAGCACCGCTTGCCATTGATTGCCCAACTGCAAAGCCCATTGTCGAAACACTGGCAACGTCAACAAACCGGCTCCTGGAAAGGGCTCAAACGGGGCCACCAAGGGACTGGCGTAGCCTTGCGGATCAATCACCGACTGGTTGAAGTTAAGCAGCCACTCGGCCCGCCAACCTGCCGGGCTGGACGCGATTTGCTCACCACTCACTGGCCCATCGCTACCTGATAGCCAGCTGGGCCCCAGCCACCAAACCACCCCCCCGCCGGCAGCCAAGTGCTGTTCCAAACGGTTCGCTTGATCGGAGGTCAACGGAGCCGGATCGGACAACATCCACAAGTCATATCGTCCCAGCGCAACCCGCGCGAGATCGTCCCAGCCGAGCAAGTCGGTGCGGAATGAATCGCTGCCCGGCAGTTGCTCGCCAGACGCCTGCAGGGCCAACTTTAAGAACCGCGTGTCGGCTGGTGTTTGCCCGAAGATGGCGATGCGAATTGTCTCTTGGCGATCAACCAATTGACGAATCTGGTTATCCGCGGGCAACGCGTCGGCAACATCGATTTGGACCTCCAGCAGCTGTCGCCCGGGGCGAAGGCGAGTGGACCAAGCCAACGACCGACGCTCGCCGGCAGAAAGCGCCGCGAAGGGTTGCGAGCGATCAACGCGACCATCCCTAAGTAATTGAGCGTTCCCGGCGGGGAGGGACGATTGCCCTGCTCTGGCCGACAGTCCCCCGCGAGAAGCGGCGAATTTTGACACCAAGCCTTGCGTCCCGGCCCCTTCGGCTCGATCGGCCGGCAACACCTCAAACTCCAGCGGGATCAAATTCAGGGCAGCTTGGGGCCCCGGGGGAGCACAATCGACGACCCAGTAGTTCAGCTTAATAACTGAACTACCCGCCGCTGAAGTGCCCGCCGCTGAAGTGCCCGCCGCTGAAGTGCCCGCCGCTGAACTACCCGCCGCTGAAGTGCCCGCTGCTGAAATGCCCGCTGCTGAAGTGCCCGCTGCGGAAGTGCCAAAGTTCGCGGATTGCTGCCAGCTGACCTGCTGCAAGTCGCTGAAAAAGATCACATCGACCGGGCCACTCCAGCCCTCATCGACCGCCGTTTGCACTAACTGTTCCACGGTGCCTTGAGCGGCTGGCAGATTGGCAGTTCCATCACCGGGTTGCATTCTCAGCAGTTCGGCCGCGACGGCTTCGGGGAGAAAACTGGGGCGCCGCACGATCGCCTCAGCCGCTTGTTCCATCCGCACCAACATCAGGCCGTCGCCACGTCGGGCCGCGTTGCAAAGGCCTTGCGCGGCCTGTCGCGCGCGATCAAAGCGGGTGGCGGGTGGTTGTGCCGTGAATGCTCGCATCGAATGGGAGGCATCGAGTACCAAGACGCGCAATCGTGGCGGCTGGTCGTCACCGTCAGCAGCCGCTTTGGGGACGGCGAGTTGGGGACGTGCCAGGGCGACGGCGATCATTAACACGGCGGCGACGCGGAGCAACAACAGCAATAATCGCCAGAGCTGAAAGCGGCGCGCACGCTGGGCAATCGCGGCTCGCAAAAACCCCATCGCCCCCCACTGGATCGCTCGGTGTCGGCGGCGACGCAACAAGTGGAGCACGATCGGTACCGCCGCCACACTCCCCCAAAATAACATCGCTCCCGCCGCGAATGGCCCCATGCGAACTCAATCTCCTGATAACTCGGGCAAATCAACCCTCGTCACAACACGCGCGGGGGCACCGCCTGAATTATAGTCATAATGCGTCCGGCTGACCGCTGCGGCAAATGAGTACCGGCGAGCGAATGTACCGGCGAGCGAATTAGGGACGCGTCCAGATTTGGCTTTGCGGCACAATTCGGTTGCGGACCGGCTCGGGCAGGGGTTGAATAAAATCGCGAGGCCGGGCACCCGGATCATCGGGGCCGATGTCGCGTTGCGGATAAGGATCGTGCACCAACGCTTCACTTTGCTGTTGATGGATCGTTCCCTGTGGCGTGAACGGCCACCAACGCCCCCCTCCGCAACCGCTGGAAACAACCAGGGTCGTCAACAATAAAGCGACATAGATGTGGCGGCGCATGACTACTCCCGCGGGATCATTCGTGAAGGTTGGGTGGGAAGCTAGGCTACAAACGCCCCGGAAATCAACTCCTACAGCTCACCCGCTGGCGACTCAATAGCAATCGTCAACCGGAACGCTTAATCGGGCGGTCCCTAGTGGATGATCGTCATCGCCCCGCCGCGATGTCTCGCGTTTTGCTTGCCAACGCCGCCTTTCTCGATAAACCGGGTCCACCTACGACCGCAGCTCCGGTTGCAACAGCCGGGCGGAGTCTGCCCCCCATTCCCTGGATTTCAGCCTTGACAGTCAGTCGCGTTAATTCCTAACGTCCGCGCGGCCGACCACATGTCTGCCGCTGCGTACTGGTCCGAGAAAGTTTGCCGTTTAGGTGAAGAACTCGGCGGTGCTGTTCCGAATAATCGCTATAAACCACTCGTTTGGTCCCGCCACCAAACCGCCTTTAAAACCAGACTCGTGGGTTTCTGTTGCCCAGAGGAACCGAATTATGCAAATCCGAATCGCCAATCGAAACTCGCTCCAACGGTTGATGTTGGCTGGCTGCGCCATTGCGGTCGCTTCCTCGACCGGTTGCAAAACAGGCTCGCCATTGCCTGGTGCAAGTCTATTCGGTTGGAATAAAACTCCCTCCGCCGAAATGCTTGCCGGTCAGGGCCCCAGCACCACTTACCCAGCACCACCAAGCAGTCAGCTCAACCCCACGGCGATCGCTTCGACCGCTGCCGGCACCGGCGCACCAGCAGGCGGCACCGGCACATTTGGTGATGTCGAAGCGTACGCGGGCACGACAGTTCCCAACTCGGCTGCGACAGCCAACGGGTTTGCGATGGGCAACTCAACTCCCGCGACGCCAGCCGGGTTCGCCGGAACCGCCAATAGCTCAACTGCCACCAACGCGGTTCCCAGCTACGGCAATACGATGCCCAGCTACGGCAACACGCCGGCGAGTTACGGTAACATGCCACCGAGCTACGCCAACGCGGCCCCCAGCTACGCCAACGCGGCACCCAGCTATGGCAACACACCGCCCAGCTATGGCAACACACCGCCCAGCTACGGCTATACACCACCAACCAGCGCCGCGCCCAAGAGTGGCTACAGCGGCGGTCCGCAGTACGCGGGCGTAGCAGCAACAAACTCGCCGGCAGCAAACTCGCCGACAGCGGCTCCCAACTACGGTTACACGCCAGCGGCGGGCGGCCCCAGCGGTTATCGCACAGCGGACGCTTCGGCTGCTCCCGGATATTCGGCCCCGAACATGGCAACCGGCGGAGCAACCTCCAGCAGTCCCACAACCAGCAGCCCGCCACCCTCGAATTACGCCATACCCGATTACGGCACGATCAGCACGGCGACCGACAACCCGTATGCCATGCCTTCCACCCCATCCACAACCGATTCGCAAGCGTCAAGCCCAGCGGCTCAAATGGCAGGCGGTGCCAACGCCACCGAGAGCAACAGCTCATCGGTGACTCCAACATCCGGCTATCGTCCCGGCAGCACCTCGGGAGCGACGTCTTACCCCAGCACGCCGTACACCACGCCTAGCGGTTCCATGTTCCGCTAAGGAATCAGCCGGAACGCGTTAGCGCCTGGTTCACCAAACTATTTGCGTGGCGTCGAAGATGGGTCCTTCGACGCACGTTCGTTTATAGTCCCAAAGTCCATCAGGCTGGCGGACGCGAGCCACGCAAGTAAAGCAGATGCCGATGCCGCAAGCCATCGGCGTTTCCAAAGACACCTGGCAAGGCAGCGACCGCGTGGCGGCGACTTCGGCCACCTTGGCCATCATGATCTCGGGACCACAAGTGACCACGCGACGCGTGTGGGTAACTTCATTCTCAGCCGGTCCCAACAACTCCGCCAACACATCGGGCACTCGCCCGTGATGCCCTCGCGATCCATCGTCGGTGCACAATTCCAGCCGCATCCCAGTGGCGGCAAACTGCTCCAGCGAAGCAAACAAATCGCTCGACCTGGCCCCATAAATCATCGTGACCCGACGCGCATACCCGGCGGGCCTCTCAAGACCAGCAGTCAAAACGCCGGCAAATTGCCGCCGGCCTAACGCTTCCGCTGCCAACAGCAACATCGGCGTCTGACCAATCCCGCCGACGGCGATCACCAGTTCGTCGACCGGATCCGGGGCAAAACCATTGCCCAGCGGACCCCACAGCGAAACTTCCGCGCCCACTCCAGCGGCGACCAAGGCGGTGGTAAATTTTCCCTTGGCGACAAACACCAAGTCGACCCCGGCGGGCTGACCCGCGGCATCGGAGTAGACGTCATAAACAGCCAGAGCGCGGCCGATCAAGGGATCGCTCAAGCCGGCCAACCGCATCATCACAAATTGCCCCGGAACGACCAACTGGGCGATCCGCGGCGCGGCTACTCGCACCCGATAGGTGTCCCGCGCCAACGTCTCCATTTGCAAAACTGGCGTCGTCACCTGCACCGCTTGATCGGCACAGTACTGAGGCTGAATCCCTGCACTCATCGGTTGTTCCTTCCGCTGAAGTTATTTGCCACCACGCTTTGGCCCGCGATTCCCACCCCCGGGAAACTTCCCTCCCGCACCACGTTTGCCGGTCGGAGCAGAGCCTTTCCCGCCAGTTGATTTACCACCAGCTGATTTACGACCTGCCGATTTGCGACCCGCTCCCCGATCGCCACCGGTCGCTTTCCTGCCAGCCGAACGCCCCGCCGAACGACCTGAGGAGCGCCTCGCAGCCGGCTCGTCAGCGGCCGGAGAATCGTCGCCGATGATGGTCCCGCGGACCTTCGAGTCGCTGGCCAGCATGGGGTCGACCAAACCCGGTTCATACAGTTCTCTGCCGGCCCGCTGGCCCCTTGTCTCGGAACCCTTCGCTGCGGCCCCCTTAGCTGCGGAACTCTTGTCCTCAGTTCCTCGCACTTCGAATTCCTCGCCGTCGTCCTCCGCCAAGGCGTCTGGCTTGCCAGCCGGCTTGCCCTGCGGCGACTTGCTCCGCGGCGGCTTGCGAGGGCCGGCGACTTTCGCATCCCGACCTGCCTTCGCCCCCTCATCATCGGACTCGAAACCGTCGGCCGCACGTCGCGACTGATGAAAGACTTCCTCACGCAACCGCCGCAGCTCGGTGGCAGTCACGGCACGGTAAGCCCCTCGCGGCAGCTCTCCCAACCGCAGCGGACCCATCGCGACCCGTTGCAAGGTCAGCACCTTGTGCCCCAAGCGAGCGAGAATGCGGCGAATCTCTCGGTTTTTCCCCTCGCGGAGCAAGATCTCCATCTCGGTGGCTTTGCCCCGATGCTTCAGCACTTTGGCGCCATCGACCGCGACTCGCCCCTCGGCGATATAGATGCCCTTTCGCATCTCGGCCAATTTCGCGCTGTCAACTTTGCCAGCCACCGTGACGCGATAGATCTTGCGGACGCCATATTTGGGATGCGTCAACTGCTGCGCAAAATCGCCGTCATTAGTCAGCAGGATCAGTCCCTCGCTGCTGCGATCCAAACGCCCCACGGGGAACACCCGCTCGCGTTCTTGAATCAAGTCGATCACGCGCGTGCGGCCTTGCGGATCCCGATTCGTGGTAACCACCCCGGGCGGCTTGTTCAAGAGAAAATAGACGTGACGCTGCCGCTTGACCGGCGACCCGTCGACGAAAATTTTGGCCGTGCTGGGATCGACTTGAGCACCCAGCTGGTCGACGATTTTGCCATCGACTTCCACTCGCTGTTCCGTGATCAATTCTTCGCATTGCCGGCGGCTGCCAAAGCCGGCCGCTGCCAACACTCGTTGCAAACGCTGCGGCCCAGCAGACGCGCTGCCGGCCCCGCTAGGTTTGCCGGCCGCCTGTTTTCGCGGTGGTGGTCCGGCTCGCAGGCTGGGATCGACGACCTCAACCGGCGGCTGTGTCTCGGCTGATTTCTTGCCGGCCGATGGCTTGCCACCTACTAATCTTTTAACGCCAGATTGCTTGCCGCCAGATTGTTTGGCGTCTGGTTTTTTGGCGGATGTTTTTTTGGAATCAGATCGACGCGGCACGTTAACTGCAATGATGAAAGGGGAAAGTGACGACTAATGGGGCCAATCAGACGAATCGGGACCAGTTTGGATCAGCTCAAGCTCAAACGGGGGGATTCGATAAATCCGGTGGGTCCGTGGCAGCCAGCGTCTCTATGCTCACAGTATCGTTACTTGCGGCCGATCGTCCAGGAGGATGCTTGACAGCAATCGGAAAAAAGACTCGCCGATTCGCCTGAACGGCCGATTTGGTGCCCGCTGGCCGATTTGCTACGATCTGTCCTGCAGATCTTGACGAGTCCCCACCAACCGCGGCGAATCTATTGAACAGCGAGCAAGCGAAAACCAAGATTGTCGGCATTGGAGAAGTGCTGTTTGACTGCTTTCAAGACCACGCCACGATGGGCGGCGCCCCGTTGAACGCGGCGCTTGTGGCGCACGCGCTGGGTGCCCCCTGGGGACTCGCCGGCCAAATGGTCTCCCGCATCGGTCCTGATGCCTTGGGGCAACAAATCGTCGCTGCATTACGACGTCGCGAGCTGGACACTTCGTCCATCCAACACGATCCCACACACCCCACAGGCACCGTCCAAATCGAACTGATCGACGGAGAGCCCAATTACGAATTCGTCTCCAACGTCGCTTGGGATCATCTTCAGTGGTCACCCGCGGTCGAGCATCTGGCCGCCCAAACCGCCGGCGTGACGTTTGGTACTTTGGGCCAGCGGGCCGCAATCAGTCGCACGACGATCCAGCGATTCCTGGCGGCGTGCCCCACCGCGATCAAATTCTTCGACGTCAATTTGCGAGGTGACTATTACAACGCCGATGTGTTGCGAGCAAGTTGCCAGTTGGCCGACGCTGTCAAACTCAACGAAGAAGAGTTGCAAATCGTGTCCAACCTGCTCGGCTTGAGTGACGAGCAATTGCCTGCTAAAGAACTAGCTGAGGCTGATCTGGCGATTCGGCTGATGGACCATTTCCAGCTGCGGGCCGTGGTGCTGACGCACGGCAGCCAAGGGACTGAATTGATCACCGCTCGCGGCCGCTTTACTGGTCCCGTGCCAAAGTTCCCAGCGGAGGCCGACAGCGATCCCGTGGGTGCCGGCGATGCCTGCGGAGCCACTTGCCTGTTAGGCCTAATTCAAGATTGGCCAGAAGAACAAATCGTTATCCGCGCCAACCGCGTGGGCGCTTTTGTCGCCAGCCACCGGGGTGCCACGCCGCAACTCGACGCGACCGAATTGCTTGCAACCGAGTGAAAAACGACTCCAGGCAAAGCGGGGAAATAACGTCGCGGCCTACACCAGGGAGTCAACCGTGACCCAGCTTTCTTCCTGGGCCATGGCAATATCGATGCAGCGAGCCATCTGCGTTTCCAACTCGTAATCGCTAATCGGTTCACCCTCGGCCGCTTGATTCTCCATCTCCAGCAGCTCTACCAATGAATCGATCCGCAGAGTTGCCGATTCTAATAACGCCTGGGGGTCAGTCGCTGTGGGTCGATCAGACATGCCGGAATTCCTCGACGGGCGAGCAAAGTGAATGTGAGAGCAAGGCCAACAAAGCGGCAGTGGAGTGCCCGTTTTTGAATGAATAGCTCAGGCTCCGCAGCGAGGCAAATTTGAAATCATAGTTTTTCAGTAATTTGCCCGCTGATCAGTCACTTCTTTGCATCATGCAACTATTGCTCAAACTGCTTGAGCCGCGTGGCAGCCTGCTGTTCCGCCTGTTCACGCACGCTGGCCAGATCGACCGGTTTACCACCAGCTTGCTTGCTGGCATCGGCCGCCGCCATGAAGGTGTACAGCTCTAAAGTCTCGGCGGCCGCGATCGGCGATTGGCCACTACGAAAGAATTTGGCAATCTCCACGACCAAAGGCCGGTAACCATCATAAGGCCCAATTTCCCCTTTGCCCGTCTCGCCAAAGGCCGTGCCGCCGTAACCACCACTGCCGGCGCGGATTCCGCGGAAGGTGCCGATCCGACCATCCTCCCACTTGCCAACGACCAATTCAAAATCATCACTGGAAGTCCGCGAGACTTGCTGGCACCCCGTTCCCATCACGGTGTACAGCAATTCCACACCATGGATGCCGTACCAGAACAGATCAGCATGACTCGGCTCGAGCGAGCAGGGACTGTAGGCATCACAACCTAACACCTTGCCATATTTGCCTGCTCGGATAGCTTGCGCATTGGCCGCATATCGCAATGATGAACTGGAAAACATCGGCACCTTATATTGCTCAGCAGCGCGGTAAATCGCCACCACATCGGGCAATTGCGCCGCCGCCGGTTTATCAATAAAGACCGGCTTGCCCGCTCGGAACACGGCTAACGCTTGTTCCAAATGGGGTCCGCCGTCATTCGTTTCCAACAGCACACCATCGACGCGTTCTAGCAAAGCATCAAGCGAATCGACGATCTCGATCCCCATCTCCTCAAACTCTTCGACATACTTGGGGATCCGACTGGAACTCGATTCAATCTCGCGGCTCCCATATGGATAAGCGGCCACCACGCGACAGCCGAGCATCTCGGGATCGGCCGGCTCCCGATTCATGGCTTTGGTAAAAGCGGGAGCGTGCGAAGTATCGAGGCCGATGATACCAATCTTCATGATCTCATTATCCTCCGCATGCACGGTTGCCGAAATAAAACAACTTAGCAACAACACCAAACCGGCAAGACTCAAACAACGTTGAAAAAACATATGAGTTAACTTCATGATAATATTTTCAAAGGAGAAACAGAGTCGCCTTTCGTACTTACATACTTTCGACGGAGCGAAAGGCGACTTTCAAACAACGCTGGTCACTTACCCGCGGGGGCGCCAACCATCGGCATACTCGCGGCCCCACAACACGGCGGCTGGTTGGTTATCGAGAATGTGTCCGTCCTCGGGACGCGTCTGCAAGGTGCTGCTGGTGCGATAGGCAATATTTCCCAAATGACATAACAGCGTGCTGCGATGCGCTTCTTGAATATCAGCGTTAGGTCGCCGCCCGTCGCGGATCGCGGTCAGGAAATCATCCAAGTGATCGGCGTCACCACCACGATCGGTATGCGTCTCCACCTCCTTGCCCCGAATATCAAAAATGGTGTAGCCCGGATCGTGCACGATCAACGAGCCTTCGGTGCCATGAAAGCTAATCCCGAAACCACTATCGTGCGGCCCCAGGGGGGACCAACTCAAGCCCTCCCAAGTGATCGTTTTTTGCTCGGGAAAATCAAATGTCACCATCATCGTATCGGGCGTTTGCTGATCATCTTGGTGACGATATTTGCCACCGCCGGCGGTGACTCGTTGGGGATAGGTGACCTCCAGTCCCCACCTCGCCACGTCGATCGCGTGGACGCCGTTGTTCCCCAGTTCGCCGTTACCCCAATGCCAATTCCAATGCCACTGGTAGTGCACAACGTTGTCGCGATAATCGACCCTGGGAGCTGGCCCTTGCCACAGTTCCCAGTCGAGCCACTGCGGAACTGGCACAACTTTGCCGGTCCCAACCGGGCCGCGACGATTGTTGTACCAAGTGCGAGCGTAATGCACTTCGCCAATCACGCCCTCATGCAGTTTGCTGATCGCCAGACGAATCGCCGGCCAGCTTCTTCGTTGGCTACCCATCTGAACCACGCGATCATGTTGTCGCGCCGCGGCAACCGCCCACTCACCCTCCTCGGCGGTGTGGCTACATGGTTTTTCGACATACACATGTTTGCCCGCATCGCAACCCATGATTGTGGCGGGAGCATGCCAATGATTGGGGGCTGCCACGATCAGCGCATCGAGTTGCGGATCATCCAACATGCGACGCACATCATTGGTCGTTTGCGGTGCTTTCCCCTGCCCTTCCAGCACACGTTTGGTAACGCGTTCCAGGGCGCGTGAATCGACATCGCAGAGATAAACCACCTCGGCGTCGGCGGCCGCCATAAAGCCACTGGCCAAAGCACTGCCGCGGCCATTCACTCCCATGATTCCCACTCGAATCGGCTTGCCTTCACCCTGGCCGCGGGGTGCGGCTTGGGGACGTGGGGAGGCGACCAGTGATTGCGAACCAGCGGTCAGCGAAGCGGCTGCAATGGCCACGGAACCTTTGAGAAAAAGACGTCGGTCACGAAGCGGGGTCGCTGTGATAGCGGGCATCGGTGGGTCTCCAAAAAGAGCGGAGGAAGGTGGGTGTAGATGCTCAGTATAACCGACCATCACCCCAGCAGGACACCAGCAACCAGCAACCAGCAACCACCAGCCACCAGCCACTAGCCACTAGCCACCAGCCACCAGCCACCAGCCACCAGCCACCAGCCACCAGCCACTAGCCACTAGCCACCAGCCACTAGCCACCAGCCACCAGCCACCAGCCACCAGCCACTAGCCACCAGCCACCAGCCACTAGCCACTAGCCACTAGCCACTAGCCACTAGCCACCAGCCACCAGCCACCAGCCACCAGCCACCAGCCACCAGCCACTAGCCACCAGCCACCAGCCACCAGCCACCAGCCACCAGCCACCAGCCACCAGCCACCAGCCACCAGCCACCAGCCACCAGCCACCAGCCACCAGCCACTAGCCACTAGCCACTAACCACTAGCCACTAACCACTAGCCACTAGCCACTAGCCACTAGCCACTAGCCACTTCTCTCTAACAACTCCGGCAAGCGAAAACCGAGCGGTTGGTCGCTCCTAAGTTCCCAACAAGCGGCCGCCGCTTCGCGACAAGCCAGCCGCAACGCCTGACGGTGCGATTGAAACTGCTCGCGATACGCTTGGGCAATTCCGCGGGCGTCGGCCGTCAACGCGGGCTCGCCCTCCAAACCCAAAAATTCCATCGTCTCGCCATAGGGAAAGTCCTCTTCGGCCGGGTCAACAACTTGCACCACAATCACCGGTCGCCTGGCAAATCTTAGCGCCCGCAGAGCTTTCACAAGCGGTTCGATGGGATCAAAAAAATCGCTGATCAAAATCACCAAACCACCTCGCCTGGTGGCCTGCACGGCGTCGATGATACGAGCGGGCAAATCCACATCCCCGGGCTCCACATCCCCCACCGTTTGCACTTGCTCCATGGCCGTTGCCAAAGCCATCAACTGCCCCGTGCCTCCGCCGCTGGCGACTCGCGGCGTGACCTCCTGGCCGACCGTCGTCAGCGCTACGCGATCGTGATTTTCGATTGCCACAAAAGCCAACGAGGCGGCCACTTGAAATGCAAATGTCAGCTTATCATGTTTTGCATCCGGACCACGAAAAGCCATCGAGCCGGTGTTGTCAACAATCAATTGACAATCGAGCGTCGTCTCATCTTCGCGCTGACGCAGATAATATTTGTCGGTCCGCCCCAAAACTTTCCAGTCGAGTCCCCGCAGGTCGTCACCCGGCGAGTATTGCCGGTGCTCGGAAAATTCAACCGCTTGACCGCTGCGGGGACTGCGATGCGCGCCGACCAGCAAGCCATCAGCCGCGCGGCGCGAGCGGAGACGTTGGCCCCGCAGTCGTTCAAGCACCTGTGGGTCGAAGTACTTTTTCCAAGCCTCTTCCATCGTCCAATGCCTTTTCGTTGGCTCTAACAAAACGAACTGCGCGGGCGATAATCTCGTCCACCGAAACACCATCCGCGCCCGCGGCAAAATTAGTGCGAATCCGATGGCGCAACACCGGCAGCGCGACCGCTTCGATGTCTCTCCGCTCGACCACCAAACGCCCATCGAGCGCCGCCCGCGCTTTGCCACCCAAAGCGAGAAACTGCCCGGCTCGCGGTCCGGCTCCCCAGCTTACATAGTCGCGAATTTCAGCGGGTGATGTGGGAGAATCTGGACGTGTGCAACGGGCCAACGCGACGGCGAAGCGAGCCACCGGTTCGGCCAGCGGGACGCGTCGCACCACGGCGGCCAACTCCAACAGTTCCACGCCGCCGGTGATCTGATTCAATGCCTGCTTCTCTCCCGTCGTCGTCTCCATCACTACTCGCAATTCATCATCCTCACTCGGATAATCAATGCGAATATCAAACATGAAACGATCGAGCTGAGCTTCGGGCAACGGATAAGTTCCCTCCTGCTCGATCGGATTCTGAGTCGCCAGCACGAAGAACGGCGTCGGCAGCGTGTGCTTCTGCCCGGCCGCCGTGACTTGCCCCTCCTGCATCGCTTCCAATAGCGCCGCCTGCGTCTTGGGTGGAGTTCGGTTGATCTCGTCAGCCAGCACAATGTTGGCAAAGACGGGCCCCGGGATAAAGCGAAATTGACGCTCACCGGTCGCCCGATCCTCCTGCAACACTTCGGTACCAGTGATGTCCGAAGGCATCAAATCGGGTGTGAACTGAATCCGGTTAAAGTCGAGCTGCAACGATTCCGCCAAGCTGTGCACTAACATTGTTTTTGCCAACCCGGGCACACCGACCAACAAGCAATGCCCGCCCGATACCAAAGCGGTCAAAACCTGGTCAATCACTTCCCGCTGACCAATGATGCGTTTGGACAATTCAGCCGACAGCTGAGCGTAAACTTCCGCCAGCCGCTGAATTTTTTCTCTATCACTGCCACTGCTCATGAATGACTCTATCAATGCGATCAGGTTCGAGGGTTCTTGCGAGGGAATACAAGCCTGTCAGGAACCGCCGTTAGCGGTTTTGGCGCTAGCCACCGTTCGTTAGCGGTTTTGGCGCTAGCCACCGTTCTGGCGCGGCTAACTAGTTTGGTTCAAAACGGGAACCGCGGCTAGCGCCATCGCGGCTAACGGCAGAACGACTCCCATATTACCACACGTCAGGCTGTCGCTGGTTCTCAATCCAAACTCTTAAATGCGGCGATCGTCGATCCTTGACTCATCACTAGCACGCCATCGGCGGTGATCAAATCGCCGCCGCGCAAGCCACTGGCCGCTAATTCGATTCGCCGCAGCGGCCTGGGCACGATTATTCCCATGCCCGACTGGCTGGCCGGCTTGGCGGCAAAGATCCAAATCGCGTCATTGGTCGGCCAATAAATTTTATCACCGGCCATCAGCCCGCGTCCCGCTCGCCGCGGCTGGGGCAGCGCGCCGTGCGGCTGCCGCGAACTGCCCGCGGGCCATTGTCCTACGACCAATCCCGTTTGCCGATCAATCCAAGACAACGAATCACCACCGGCGATTAACCACTGGTCTTGGCGGCCCAAAATCTGGTCGACATCATCGACTTGCCCAGGCTCGCTGGCCCAGACCACGCAGCCCGTGGCCACATCCAAGCCGAGCAAACGATCGAGATCCGCTGCCATCACAATCGCCAGCGGCCCGGCAATGGCAATCGGGCTGGAGCGTTTCACGGCCGCGCGGCGACGGCGTGGATAGCCACTGTCAGCTAACTCAGCCCGCGGATACCGCAGCAACCAACGCAACGCTCCATCCACACCATCGATAGCGGCCACCACTCCGCCATCCCCCTGATAATAAACGGTCCCTTCGCGATAACTGACCACGGCATGCCCCAGGCGATGGCTGGAGGTCTGCACCAGCGGTCGCGCCGCGCCGAGGGTGGGGGACTGAAATAACAGAGCTCCGCTGGCAACATCAAAACAGGCGACCGAAGAACGTTCGTTGGCTTGATCGCGTTGATTCACCCCCACGTACATCCGCTCGCCGACAATTAACGGAGCCCCCTCAAATTCGTAAAAAGCTTGCCGCTGGGGCACGCTCCACTGAGCCGGATAGCCATCGAGCAGCCGCCCCTCTTGCCGCAGATCCAAGACAGCCAATTGCGATAAAGCTTGCGTCGGCCGCGCGACGGTCAACCACCCCGACTCGGGCGGCCCCAACCTCACTGCAACTCGTCCGCGAGCCGCCGATAGCGAATACTGAGGACGGCGATCGACAGGCAGTTCACCCGCCACCGGTCGCAAAGCGGCACCCCGTGGTGAAGCAAATAAGGGCACTCCCCGCTCCCCCATCGGCCATGGCTGGCCACTTTCCAACTGCCAAGCATAAATCGCATCGCCCGCTTGGCCGATAACCAAGCCATGATGAATGATCGGCCAAATGTCTGCCGCCGGTCGCTGATCACGAAGTCGATCCGCAGTGGTCGTGGCCGCACCTACCGGTGGTTCCGTTGGTAAAGTTCGCGGCACCGTTTCCACGATATCCAACTCCACTCGCCAACTCGGCAACAACGGCAACTCACCCAACGCGGGAGCCTGATAAATTCGCCGGCCATCCTGCCCCAACGTCGACCACTGCCCACCAGCCGCCCGTTCAGGGGCAGAGTCGATTGCCCGTAAGGCCTCGGGCAGCGGCATCGCTTTGCCTCCGAAGACTACTTCCGCATCGGCATACCAACCAGCCAGCAACTCGGCCAGCCGCGTGGCGGTGACCCGCTCTCCGGCTCCTCGATAGGCGATTACCAAACGCAACCCAATCGCTGCCGGTGGAAGATCGGACCCCACGTAACAACCCAGCGGCCAAGCAGCTGGCGATTGTTCCGCAGACAGCAAATAAGTTCGCAGCTCGGCAAACTGCGCTGCGTCCAAACCGGCCAAGATAAACTCCCAACCCAGCCCCGCCACCTCAGCCGCCGCAAGCTTCTGCTCTGCAACACCGGGAGCTGGCTCAGCGACGGCCTGCCAACGCGGATCAAGCCGTCGCAGCGCGGCGATCGCAGTCCAGTAATACCCGCGCCGCAGCGCCAAGTCGGCAACTGCCAATAACGCATCATCCCCGTGGCTGGTGGCAAGAAAGCGATCAGCCAAGCTGCGTGCTAAGGTCAAATCATCAGCAGCAAACGCCGCTTCGATTCGCCTCCTGGCCGTTGCATCGACCCGCTGGCGATACTCTCGCAACACCGCCGGATGCGAAACTCCCCACCGCAACAAACGGTCGTTCAGAAACATCGCGAGCGGCACGTATCGCACCAAAGCTTCTCCGCTCTCACCGTTGGGTGTGACGGCAATCATCCGCCCAGCGGCTTCGTCCAGCGTCTGAACCAACAAATCGACGACCGCCTTCGCCTCGCCCTCTCCTTCCGCAATCAATTGGTCGATTTGCTGAAGCGCCAAACGTTGCGCCGTCGTGATTTCCTCGACGACCGTGGCCGAGCTCTCCGCACGCACCGATTGACAATCACTCAGCCAACTTGGCACCAGCCAACCTGGAACGAACCCTGCGATGCAGCACCAGACCAGCACTCCAATGATGACAGACCAGCCACGCATGACGATTCACTAAATGAGGAACTTGGCGGCCAATAACGAGCGACTCTACTGCAAGATACTAAGCCACACGGCGCAACTGACCAGCATCAACATCGGCATTAACACGAACAGCAAGAATAAGCGATTTCGCTGGTCCGCAACCTGACTGCCACCATCGCACCACACTTTCGCGGCCAAAAATAAGGCGATCAAGTGAAACGGTGGAAATCCAAATACCGTGCCAAACGCGCCCCACAACCAAGCCCGCCGAATACGATCCTCGCCAGCCGCGGTCGATTCAAAGTCGGCTACCCTTTCACTGAGCAGCCCGCCTGGTGCCACCCCGCCAACTTGTCGGCCAAATCCCCAATCAGCTCGCCCGCTGTCTTGACCGTGCCTATTTTGATCATACGCACCCCGATCGCCACTGCTGGCATGCTCCCCTTGATGACCTCGTGGTAACGAACAGCTGTAGCAGAGATCGAACGCCGCCTCATTCGGTTCGCCGCAGCGTGGGCAAGTCCAGCCGACTTGCTGCTCCCGTTGCCGCGCGTCACTGGCTAGCAGATCTTCAGCCCGCTCCAGCTCTTGCTGGGGAACTTGAACGAGCACGCCCCCTAACGCCAGGCCCACGTAACTGAGGCTGCGTCCCGATTCGGCACCTTGCACAAAAGCACTAAATCCAGCCGACTCCAGGCGATCGCGAAGGATCTCCGCTTCCCAAACTTGCGAACATCTTCGCAACGTAACCAGATTGACTTGCTCACTCATTCCACAAAGATTTGATAGAGCATCAAGTAGACAATCACACCGGTGACCGAAACGTAAAGCCAAATGGGATAGGCAAAGCGGACCAAGCGGCGGTGGGCCTCGCGGCGATCACGCAACCCCAACACGGCCGCCCAAATCGCCAGCACCGGCACCGTCACGGCCAGCGGCACGTGCGTGGCCAACACTAAGAAATAGATATTCCGCGCCGTCGACGAAGCCACCGCCGGGTCGCGGGGAAACACCTTGTTATAAGATCCGGTCGTCTCATATAGGGCCACTTTATGCAACAGGTAAAGCGCCAAGAACAGGGTACTCACAGCTAACGCGGTGAGCATCAAATTACGATGGGCGGCAATCTTACCTTGTTTGATTTGCCATAGCGCGATCAACAGCAAGACCGTTGCCAAAGCATTCAGCGAAGCGGTCGCGTGGGGCAGATTATCGGCCAACCATTGCATCAAGCTGACTCCAGATCACGATCAAACAAAGCCCTAATATCAGCTTGCAGTTTTCTCAACTGGCCGGCATCATTCCAGCGGTAAAAGTCGACCACTTTCCCATCGGGGCCCACCAAAATGAATTTCTCGGTGTGGAATTTCTTACTCACCGCCACGCTGTACATCTCCGCGCCGACCCGTCTGATGTAGGTCAAGTCGCCCGTGAAAAACAACCACTGCTCCGGATCGGCCCGATAGCGCTTGGCATACTCGCTCAAGACCTCGGGAGTGTCCGCTTCGGGGTCGACGGAAATCGCCACAAAACGTACCGGTTGTCCCTTGAACTCCGTTTGCAACTGCTGCATTTTTTCGTTCTGCAGCTTGCAGACGCTAGGGCAAGTGCTGAAGAAAAAACTAGCCACGTACGGTTGCCCACGCAGATCGCGGCTGGAAATCTGCTCGCCACTCCGCTCAGTCAACTCAAATTCGGTCAACCAGCCGGTCTTAGCCAGCTCCTCGTCACCCGCTCCAGGACTGGCTCCCGCCGGACCATCTTGATCGGCCATCCCACCATGAGTATCAAGCTGATGCGAGTCAATTTGGTCGGCGGGCAGTTCGGCCAACGCATCGGGCGACAGCAAGCTGCCGCCATCGACCACGTCACGCGTTGTCTCATCGGTGCGAAGGTAACGCAACGACAATCCAACTCCCAAAGCGACGACCAGAATAATGACAACGTTGATCGCGGTTCGCATCAGACCACCAAATCGGCTCGACGACTGCCACGCATCAAATACGCGGCCAACAAAAAGGTTCCCACTAAGAATGCTACGCTGATCGTCCAAGCAAGGATCGGTGCCGGCGCCCAACCGCTCGAAGCAAAATCAACGGTCGGATAAAGCAAACGTCGCGATTCGGCCAATGAGTAACTGAGCGGGTTCAGTCGCATCACCCAGTGCAAACCCAATTGCCCCACAGTCGCTTCAGCTCCCAACGCGGGAATTGGAAAAAAGGAACCGCTGAGCAACCACATTGGCATCAGCCCGAGCATCATCACGGCGTGAAAGCCCTGCGTGCTGTCCATCGGCCAAGCCACGATCATGCCCAGCGAGCACATCGACAGCGCCATGATTGCCAACAGCACCAACAGCGGCACGATTGACCAACTGATCGGAATCGTGCCAAAGGCGTAAGCCAACGCCAGAAACACCAACGCCTGCACCCAAGCGATCGCGGCCCCGCCGAGCACCTTGCCGGCCAACACGGGCAGCCTGCCAACTGGGGCCACCAACACGGCCTGCATAAACCCTTCGCGACGATCCTCGATCACCGAGATCGTGGCAAAGATAGCTGTGAAAAGGACAATCAAGGCGACGGTGCCGGGCAAAAAGTACTCCAGAAACCCTTGCTCACCAGCTCCCTCAAACGATCCTCGCAGTCCGGTGCCAAACAGCAACCAAAACAACAACGGCTGCACAATCGCCGAAACCACTCGATTTTTTTGGCGAAAGAAACGCGTCCACTCGCGACGCGCCAACATCCAAGTCGCCGCCCAGCCGCTGGGCCGCACGGCCATCGAGCCCACGCCGCTGGTGGCCGTCGCCGTGGCCTCGGCTCGTGAGCCCGATTTCGATTCCATTTCTGTATTCGTCGTAACACTCATCGGCTGGACTCCTCCGCTTCCCGTTCCGCAGCCCAAAACCGATGGCCCGTTTTGGCGATAAAGACATCTTCTAAACTCGGCCGGCCCACGGTGATCGTCGTTGCCGCCGTCCCCAAACGCTCGGCCAACCGGGGAACCAAAGAGGCTGGCTGGTCGCTGCGAATTCGCACTTGCTGCTGCACCCGCTGCGCGTCCATGCCCAATTCGTCCCGCACAATGCGTTCCGTCTCGCCGGCGTTCTCGCTGACCACTGTCACCAAGCCCTCTCCCAACTCTTCGCGTAACTGTTCGGGGCTGCCCGAAGTAATCACTTCGCCATCAGCCAAAATCGCGATCCGCTCGGCCTTTTCGGCTTCTTCCAGCAAATGCGTCGTTAACAAAATTGTCATCCCGCTGGCTGCCATCTCCGCCAACGCGTCCCACAGATCGAGTCGGGCTGCCGGGTCGAGTCCCGTGCTGGGCTCATCCAACAACAAGACTTGCGGACGATGCAACATCCCTTTGGCTAACTCGACTCGTCGCTTCATGCCGCCCGAAAGGGTCTCGCAAAAGTCGCCGCGACGATCGGTTAATCGCATCAGCCTCAACACCTCGTCACGACGTTGGCGAAGCAGCGAACCGCCGATCCCGTACAGCGCGCCCTGGCAAGCGATATTTTCGTCGACCGTCAGCTTCTTGTCCAAGCTGGGTGCCTGAAAGACGATGCCAATCCGACCGCGTACCGCCGTCGGCTGACTGCCAACATCCGCGCCGGCCACGGTGATCGTGCCACTTTGCAGTGGCATCAATGTCGAGATCAAGCGGAAGAGGGTGGTTTTCCCGCTGCCGTTCGGCCCCAACAAACCAAAAATCCGCCCGGGCTCCACCTGTAAATCGACACCTCGCAAGGCGTCGCGGTCTCCGTACCGATGGCAGACCGCCGAAACGGAGATCGAAGAATCAGTCATTATGTGTTAGCTGTTTAAATCAAAGCGGAAAGAACCAAGACCATCATGGCGGCTGGGAGCTGGACCAGCGAAGCGCGCAACAATCGCCGCGCCGTTAAATCATCGGGCTGGCTGGCAAACCGCAGCGATGCGAGTACAAATTTTGCCGTTACCAACACCGCGGCAACCGCAAACACGATTCCCCAAACACTGATCCCCAAACCTTCGCCAGTCGCCGTCAACGGACGGACTAACGCGACCAAAACCAACATCAACAGGATCGAACCTGCCACCGCTTGGCGCCCAGCACTTCGGCCGGAAGGATCAACCACGGGGCTCATCTGCAAACCGGCCGCACCGTAATCATAACGATACATCCAGGCAATCGCCATGAAATGCGGGTACTGCCACAGTAATAACACGCCAAATAATAACCAGCCCTCAAGGTCAGCCAAGCTACCCCCCGCCGCCGTGTAACCCATCTGCATCGGCAGCGCGCCGGCAATCGCACCGACCGCCGTGTTCCAGCTGGTCCGCGTTTTCATCGGCGTGTAGACAAAGACGTAAAGCAGCCAAGTGGCCACTCCCAACATCGCCGGCGTGGCTCCGACCAAGAACGTCAGATAAGCGGTCCCCACGGTGATCAGCATCAGCCCAAACGGCGCCGCACTCCACCGCGACACCCGCCCGGCAGGCAAAGGCCGCATCCGCGTCCTGGCCATCCGACCATCGACTTGATGCTCCCATACCTGATTCAGCACCCCAGCGCTGGCCGCCACCAAGGCGGTCCCCAGCAAGAGATGCAACAACGGCAACCACTGCAAATCACGTCCCGCCATGAAAACGGCCGACAACGCGGTCACGATCAGGATCATCGAGACAATCCGCGGCTTCGTCAGCTCCAAAAAGTCCGCCGCCAACCGCGATCGCTCCAAATCGTCCAAACCAACCGCTTCATCCGGCAATGCTTTCGCGTCCGGGACCACTTCCAATGCGCTTGCCACGGCACCGCTCCCAAACTGGACTGAATCGTCAATGGCCGGATCCAAAACGCCCGTCGCCCGGCCCGCACTCACAGCTGGGTCGCCAGCACTCACAGCTGGTTCGCCAGCTTTCGCAGCCGTTCCAGTCGATGGACGTTCCGCTGGTCTTCGCTCTGCCAATAAATTACCGCTCATCGCTCGCTTTGCCTCTCTCCCACCCCGCGGGGCGGTTCGGACAGGTGTTAATGAATCTGCGTTTGAGCCGCCCTGCCCGTCCTCAGCCACAACATAACAGAGCAAGCGATCAGCAAAGAACCGGTGGCCACATGGGCAGTAACGATTCCCGACTCAATGTATCCCTTCGATAAGATCACGTAACTCGACAGTGGCGGCCACATGCCTGCCGGCCATTGCTCGGTGCTCAGCGGAACTCCATAGTTCACTATCCAGGTTGCCAACCCCAAGCCGATCTGCAGACTCAACAAGCCTACCAACCAACGGGCCGGTCGCGACAGCGCCAAATCGCCGCACCCCCACAATCGGATCGCTAAAAATCCGCCAATCAACCAGACAAGCAGCGCCGTTCCCACATGCGTCTCCACCAAATGCCGGAAAGCGGTGGGCGAAGTCTCGGCCTGCAAGTGACGCAGTTGGGCTCCCAACAGTAACTGCACGTAACACAACACGGCCAGACCCACCGCCGCTCGCTGAGCCCAACGCCCCACCGTGACCGTTTGCCCTTTTTGATCCAACACGCCGGCTGAGGCTGTCCACCACCACTTCGACGTCACCACTGCCGTTGCGGTGCACAACGCGAAAAACGCGGGGCCAAAACACCCGTGGATCATCGCCAACAACCGCGCGTCCAAAACCACCCGCATGCCGCCTAAAATTCCCTGAATAATGACGCTGGCCAAGACGCCACCGGCCAACCAAACGACCCAACGTCGCGGCTCGACCCACCAAGCTGTGGCAAATAACACGATCGCCACAAAGCCTACGACCGCCGCCAACAATCGATGCCCATGCTCAATCAGCAGGTCAAACGGTCCGTACAACCACGTCTCCAGCGGATACAAAAACATGTTGTATCCGTAAGTACCCGGCCAGTCAGGGACCGCCATCCCAGCGTCGTATGTGGTGACTAACCCGCCTAACCAAATCAACGGCCACACCAAACAGACAATCGTCACGGCCAGCCAATGCACTCCCCTGCCAGGCACGTTCATAATCGCCCCCGCATCCGAGCTAACGTCTCGCCAAACATCCCGCCTAACACCGCACCACCAGCCCCGAAGACAAAGCCCCAAACCAAACCGCCGCGCCCCAGCCCAACCATCACCGTAATGCCCAAAATCATTCCCAGCACAGCGAACAACGAGCGATATGTTTGCTCACTCATTGAGTTGCCTCCGCCACCTGACTGGAATTCGCGTTGGGACTTGTGCTCGGCGCTGATCTACCAGTCTCCAGCGACCGCACGTAGGCAACCAACTGCCAAACTTGATCAGCCGTCAGACCGGTTTCCGCAGGCGAGTCGACTAAGTTCACCGCCGGCATCGGCGTGCCGTCGATCCCATGCACAATCCGCAGATACAGCTGTTCGGGAGAGCTGCCGCCACGGTAAACACCGTTTGTCAAATTCCTTGCCGGCAGCGCTCGCGGCCGAAACGCGCCAGCGTCGAAAAATCCCGCTAACTTCTCGCGATTCCCCGGGTCAATTCCCAACTTCGTCGTCCACTCCTTCGTCCAATCATCGTAGTCAGCGGGCAACGACGTGATCCCGTTACCAGCCGGCCCGTGGCAGCTGGCACAATTGGCTACCTGCCCGTGATACAGCTTGTCCCCCGCCGCAATCAGGGCGTTCGATTGCAAATCAAGCCCAGGCGAAATTTCCACCTGCAAGCGGCGTGACTCGGCTACAAACCACTGCTCTGCCACCGCACGAATCTCGGCATCGATCCAGGCTTGCTGCTCAGCGGCCAACTCGGCTTGGGCATTGCGTTCCTGAGGCCGCAGCCACTGAGTGCCGTCGGCTAAATCGTATTCCAACCCCTCCGCGGCGATCGCCAACAACCGCCGCTCGACTTCACCGCGAATCGACAGATATATCACGTAATCCACCAACGCCTCCCGCTCCTCCTCGATCAGCAACGCAAAGGAGGGCATGGGAACTCCCGGCAACCCGCGGTGCAAAGTGCTGAGCAAGTCGTCGCGGGTCGGTTTTACGTTCCGCGGCGTCGATTTGTATTTGAATATTCCAGCGCGAAAATCTCGCGGATAAGGTCGTTGCAACATCGCGGCTGGTCCGCGTCCATTACCGGCCAAACCGTGACACGCGTTACAATGCTCACGATACAGACCCACGTGGTTATCGTCGCGGTCGCTGGCGAAGGGCCCGGCTGCTTGTTCCAAACGCTGCATACTGAGCAACCCGGCAAACTCCCCATCGCTCTCTAAAATGGCCGGCAAACGCGGCTCGTCGGGTGTGCCAAACACGTCGACCAAAACCGCTTCCACATCGCCGATCGCTTCATCCAAAGACACTCCCGTCTCCGCTTTCAACAGCTCCGCATGCACCGCGTTACCGGTAAATTGCACCGGCCCGGGACGACAACCAACCAGAACACCCAGCAATAACAAACTGCAGAGCGTGCCGCCAACTAGCGACCGCTGGGTGCCGACTGACGAAAGCTTGGAGACTCGCGCATCGGGCTCAGAAAATGCTGGAGAAAAATTCCGCGTCATCGGGATGCTAATGCTTTCCTCGAGGGATGAGTTGAACGAGCGGGTGAGTGCCGGCAAACGAAGCTGCGGGAACCGAACATTAGTAGAACCCCGCAGCCAGCACCCGCTTAACCCGGCACCATCGCGACAGAATGCCGCACAGCAACAACACGACTGTCGCGGAAACGCCTTAATCGTAACTTCCGCCCCCCCGCAGGGTAAGTCCCCCGAGGCAGACAGCGGCTGGCGGCCAGCTATCAAAAGCAGCCCTCCGAAGGCGCAAAAAAACAGCATCCGGAAACTCCGGATGCTGTCGCGTTTCATGGTCGGCCACTTAGCCAGCCGGCTTACTTACCGAAGGCTGCAGCGGGGATTTCAATCGTCCCCATGTCGTTCTCGCCGGGCTTGACGTCGACTTCAAAGCGATTGAGCCGCCATTTCGTCTTCTTGCCATTGATCATGACTTCCTTAATCGGGCCATCAGCCGCTTCGGCGTACACCCGAAAGACCAACTCGTCACCAGCGGGCAGACCTTTGATCTCCAAAACACCATTCTCGTCGCTCTTGGCAACGAAAGGATGCTCCAGCACAACCACGCGGGCTCGCATCCAAGGGTGAATGTTGCAATCGACGGGAATCGGTGCCGGCTCGGCAGCGTCCAACTGGAGTGCAACTTCGCCACCAGGAGGAATCTGCAGGTTCTTCCCCTCATTGCGAATAAACTGCATGTTGGCGTTGTGCCCCACTTCGTCCGGATTGGTCACCTTGAGAGTATCGCCAGTCCGCATGAGCAAAATGTGCGGCTCGAAACGACACTCCAAATTCGCCAATTCGTGCGTCTTCGAGACTGGCTCGTACTCAGGCAATTTCGAACCGCCACGTCCCGTGTAGACATAAACGACGACGTTCTTGATCCCGTTATTTTCGGAGTTCACAAGCAACGTTTCGTCAAACAGCTTGGTCTTGCCGCAGAACTCGATGTCTTTGTTGATATTTACCGACTCGGCAGCAGGTGCTTTGCCGCCGTAGACAAATTTCATTTTCAAGGTGCCCGTCTCATCGGCAGCAGTTGCCAAATTCGAGCTGAAAGCACTGCTCGTCACGGCCGCGGTGACGGCTAAACCAATAAATGCACGTCGCAACATGGGTAGTTTCATCCCCAGCGAATTGGAGTTGTTTGGATACACCAGTAAGAAAAGGCGGCAGCCGGATAAGGTGGAGAATCCGGCCACCGCCTCAATATCAAATTAGCTACTAATTAGCGGAGTGCCATCCCAAGGAGGGAAGTAAGGAATGGCAGACGCCTTCCGCTGGTGGGTAGTGCTCAATTATACCGAGTCCTCGGGAAAGATCCAGCCCTAGGGACGAATCTACGGGGGAATAATTCCCGCTGGCAACAAGCGATCCCCCGACCACCCGATAGCTAACAGCCGATTTATCTGCCGAATTTTCTTGGCGATATCACGCGTCGGCGTTCCCTCGCCGCCGCCGGGCGATTGGCTTATGATGGCCGCCTGTCGGTTGTTTTTCCCGGCAATTGCCCCCTCGCTTCCTTTTTTCTTGCTGTGCGTTGCTATGAAAGTGCTCATTGTCGGTAATGGTGGTCGCGAACACGCGCTAGCTTGGAAAATCGCCGCCAGCCCCCGCGTCCAGCACGTCTACGTGGCTCCCGGCAACGCTGGCACGGCCCTCGACGCGGTCAACGTGCCGATCGCCGCCACCGACTCGCCAGCACTAGTCAAATTCGCCAAAGAGAACGAAATTGACTTGGTCGTCGTCGGCCCCGAAGCGCCGCTCGTGGCCGGCCTGGTCGACGATCTGCAAGCGGCCGGGATCCGCGCTTTCGGACCCTCCAAAGCGGCTGCCGAACTGGAGGGGAGCAAAGTCTTCTGCAAAAACTTGCTGCATCAAGCCAACATCCCCACCGCCGCCTACCAAACGTTTCGCAGCGCCGAAGATGCCGCTCGGTACATCAAAGATCGCTTTACCGAACCCGACGCCAACTGTCCGGTGGTAATCAAGGCGGATGGCCTGGCAGCCGGGAAAGGCGTCATCGTTTGCTCAAAACGCAACGAAGCCTTAGCGGCCATCCAGCGAATCGGCGAAGATCGTGAATTCGGCGCTGCGGGCGACAAATTAATTATCGAGGAGCGACTGATCGGTGTCGAAGCCAGCGTGTTGGCGATCACCGACGGCACCACCATCCTCACGCTCCCAGCCGCTCAAGACCATAAGCCGGCCTTCGACGGAGACCAAGGCCCCAACACCGGCGGCATGGGAGCTTACTGCCCCACGCCTGTGGTCGACGAGGAAATGATGGCGAAAATCGAAGCGACCATCCTGGTGCCCGTGGTACATGCCATGAAACGCTCCCGCCGCCCCTTCCGCGGTGTGCTCTACGCCGGCTTGATGCTGACCGCAGCCGGCCCCAAAGTTCTCGAGTTCAACGTCCGATTCGGTGACCCCGAATGCCAACCCTTGCTGATGCGACTGCAAGGCGATTTGGTTGAAATTATAGAAGCAGCCGTGGATGGCAAACTGGAGAGCATCGAACCGCCCCAGTGGGACCCGCGGCCCAGCATCTGCGTGGTCATGGCCAGCGAAGGTTATCCAGGCGACTACCCCCAGGGACTGAAGATCAGCGGGCTCGAACAAGCGGCAACGGTGGACGATGTAAAAGTCTTTCACGCAGGCACGAAGGAAGGCTCGGACGGGCAAGTGCTCACGGCCGGAGGACGCGTGCTGGGGGTCACGGCCATTGGCAATTCGATCAGCGCGGCCAAACTGCAAGCCTACCGAGCCGTTCGCGAAATCCGCTGGACCGGCGCTTGGTGTCGCAAAGACATCAGCGACAAAGCACTCGCAGAAGCCTGAAGTTAGCAGTTAGCAGTTAGCAGTTAGCAGTTAGCAGTTAGCAGTTAGCAGTTAGCAGTTAGCAGTTAGCAGTTAGCAGTTAGCAGTTAGCAGTTAGCGGAGTGAATCAAAGGCTTGGCAGGAAACTACGTCCCTGGAATTTTCCTGCCCCCATTTTTTCGACCACTTTCTCTTGAGGTTTGTGCGCGACACCTGCGGAGCGCTTCTTAGTCCTGATCGGATTTGCTTCGTTTGACCAAAACGTTTAGCCGGAGATCGAAATCACGCTAACCATGAACACCGAACACAAAGCCTGACCCGCATGGCACACAATCCAAGATCGACGTGCAGTACAAAACGCCCGTCGGGAGCCGCTTCGATCATGTGCGCGTGCGTGCGATCGTGTCCGCTGATCGCAAAGCTATCAGGAGGCGCGTTGGTCGCCTGGATAGGGCCAATCTCTCCAGAGTCTACTTTGACATCGGTTGCTTGGCCCAAGCGCCCATCAGGTAAGATGGGTAGAACAGCCACCGTGCCGCCAAAGTAGTTTGCCACAAAGAGAAATTTTCCCGAGGGATGAAGACTCACGTAGGTCGGCCCGGCGCCGCCCGAAGGTACGGAATTCAACAGCGTCAGCTGGCCATTTTGATGATCAATCGAATAGGCGCTGACGGTGCCGATGTTGCCGGTCCCCACGCGAGCGGTTTCATCAGCCGAATACATGTGCGTACCGGCGGGATTGATCACCAACGAGCTGGGACTGCTTCCCGACTCGAGTAGACCGGCCGGGGTCAAATCACCGGTTTCGCGATTGACTGTAAAGATATGAATGCCCCGGGCATTGCCCGGCGGTAGGTCGACCTGAGTCGGCAAGACATCGCGGAGCGGAGCGCTGGAGGTACCCACGTAGGCCAACAACGGCCCGCCGGGGTTGGCCGGCTCGTCCGCCACTGCTGTCCGTAGAGGTGACGCGACCAACGGTACAGCCGCAGCCACCGTCGCGGAAGAAATCAGAAAGCACGGCGGTTGGAAGCGAACGGGGGCATGCGAAACCTCGACGGAAGAAATGACTAGCAGGTTGTTTGATTCGGCGAGCAAGCTACTGATTGTAACTGGCAACCAACCGGTCGGTACTACCCGCATCGCCTAAAGGCCACACACTGGCGGAGAGGCTTCGCCAGGCTAACACACAACCATCGATGTTAGATCTTCTGCGCTGGCTCTCCTCGCCCCTTCGGCCTACAGATATGATTTAGCGTCAGGCAGTCGGCTGGAACAATACAACGCCCCCTACCAAAGATACCCTCGAAGGTCGCCGAAATCGTCCTGCTCTTTGGCGTGCTAGTCATTTTTCGTGTAGTGTAAACTTAAAACTCCCCCCGTCACCTTTTCCACCCCGTCACCTTTTCCACCCTAGCTTTTTTGCAACACGACAGCGATCCAATCGTCTTTTTCAGCTTTCAATCAGCCTGGCAAGAACCCGCTTGGATGCGAGGCTCCCGCGGGGCCGATGCTTCCCCCGAGTTACGCTGGTTTCCGATCGTCACTATGTTACAAGTTGCCGCGGACATGATCGTGGGAACCGCGCCGCCCGGCTTTGGTCACGAGTATGCACCAGCTGATTACATTGACGCCTGGCACGCACTTTCCGAACCCGCCGGCTGGAGCGCCGAGGAATTGCAACGTCTGAAAGATTTGTTCAAAGCAAAACAAATGCTAAGCCAATAGTTTGGTCGTTCCTGAGCCGAATCGCCTAAAGAGATCGTCCAGCTTACAGCGATGCGTTTTCACTGCGTTTTTCGCGGTTGTATAGCGTCAAGGTGTTCTGAGCGAGCGCCAGCAGGCCCACCTCGGCTCGTACCCGAGCTAATCCGTGACCGTGTTGAGTAGTCTGATTGCGGTGGAGCTTTCCGTCGCCAAAACTTCTTTCAACTGATGAACCACGCTTCCCTCGACTCTGGCGACCCGCTTCACCTGACATCTTTTCCTTTTGCGCATCCAGTAGATGCTGTTCTTTCTGGCGGCTGATGGTCCGACGTTTTGAGCCATTGCCCAAGCACTTGAACGCTAGTGGACAACCCAAGCAATTTTCCTTCGACTGCTCAAAACGCAGTTCCGGTACCATGCGTCCACAGGCGCGGGGAAGCTGCACGGTACGTACTAGTTTCATCGCATGGCCACCAGGGCAGCGCAGCTCGCCGGTGGATCGATCAAAGTCGAATTCGCCTGAGGGTATTTGGAGTTGACCGTTGGCCAGTTTACGTTGCTGCATGATGTTGTCCTGAACCGGTGCCCACAAATCAATTCCCAACCGCTCACAATCCTTCAAATCAAGAATCGAGCAGTAGCCGGCGTCGGCATGAATCGTCCGCAAGCAACCCTTGACGATACGTTGGCATTGCTCGATCATCGGTCCCAGGGTTGTGTTATCACTGTTTTGCCGAAACACTTCAAAACCTAAAATCACACCACTCTGGCAGTCGGTCATATACTGGATGTTATAGAGCGGTCGGACCACGTCATATTTGTCTCGGCCAATCACCGCCTCGGGGTCAGCCGGACTTACGACCAGCTTGGCTTCATCGCGGCGATAACGTGAGTGAGCCTTGCGATTATCGCGGATTTTATCAAGCAATTCGCGTTTTGCTTGCCGCAGACTGTGCAATTGCCTGCCACGTCCTGCGGCGGTTTCAGCAATCCACTTCGGGACCTTCTCGAGTGGCTTTGCGGCAGCGATCTGAAGCGGGTCGTCAATTGACCAGATCGCTCGTTTGAGTTTATTCAAGCGACGATTGATCTGCTTGAGATTGTAGATTTTGTGTCGTGACGCATTGGCCGAGGTGAACGTTCCATCCAAAGCGGCTTCGACGGGATCGACCAGCCCGTTATCGGTTGCATCATTGATGAGCTGCTGGTGGAGAGTATCGATGAACTTGCCAGCTCGGTCTCGAAAGTCGTACCAGGCTGAACGCGAGGGAGCGATGCCTTGGCCAACCAGCTTGCATTGATCTCTCGAGGTCGCGTCGCGAAACCACTGGGCCGGACTGGTCAGTCCGGCGAGGATCTGAACCAGCACAACGGCGAGCATCAATTCAGGCGGATACGGTTTCGATCCGGTACCTCGATACACCTCACGCAGTGTCTGCAAATCGAGGCGGCTGATGGTTCGCCGGACGGCCTGGACATGGGAATCGTCTTTGAGCTGCTCTTGGAGAGCAAGTAGTTCTGGGGAACCTTCCGCCAGGGGCGGATACTGGAATGCAGTTGTTTTTTGGTGACAGAGTCATTAGCTTTCAACTGGCCTCGTCGGAGTGACAATAAATCACTCGCACTCGTAGTGCGAACAGTCCACCCCGTGCGAGGCCATTTTTTTTTGCTAGCAAATCATAAGCTGTAAGCTGGACGATCTCTGAAGCCGGGACACCAGCGCAATGCAAATCACAATCTCGCTGCACCCCCTGAAAACCGAACACCAGGGCTGACCCCGGTCGGCAAACCCGGTCGGCAACATTGGCAGGTTATTCATTGGCGGGGAGTTCCGCTAAGGCTTCGAAATAGGCACGAATGGCTTTGGCATAACGGGGAACATACTCCGTCGGGATGTCGGCTCGCAGCAGTCCTCGCGTGCGTTGCGGCAAGTGTCCCCAAACAGCTTGACCCTCAGCCAGCGGTGGTGCTTGTCCGGCCCGCGCTGCCACAGCCGCTTCTTGCTTGGTCGCTTGGCCATCATCACCCGCCGCCGAGCCATCACCCTCGCCCGCCGGCGTTTGCTGTCCCTCGTTCTGCCCCGCCCCTTCCGTTCGCTGCTCGCTACCTTGCTCTGCTTGTTCTGACTGCTCTGTCTGCTGGGTCTGTTCTGTATTTGATTCTCCCGGCTGTTGATCCTGTTGCGCGTCCGGATCCTGCTGGGGCTCGCCAGCAGGTTGTTGTTCAGACTGCTGACTTTGCGCCGCGCCCGTTGGTTCGTCGGATGAAGCGGTGTTAATGATTTCATCCAACAGATCGATAGCCCGCTGTTGCGAGCTCAACGTGTCCTCATCGACTTGTCCCCGCGAGAGCCGCTGGCCAGCGTCGCGCATCGCCAAATAGGCTTGCCACAGCGGGATCCCCGAGTTTTCTTGCGCTGACTGACTGGCTTTGGATTTATCAGAACTCGGCTGCGCGGAGTTCTGCGGCGCGGCGGAATCGGCCGCTGGTGGGTTAGCGGTTTCAGGTTCGAGATCGAGCCCCTCAAGTAACCCTCCTAAACCGTTATCATCAGCTTGCTGTGGATCGGCAGCGGGTTGATCAGGAGCCTGTTGATCAGCGGGTGGTGGCTGGAAAGCGGTCGCCGGCGGGTCTTGCCAGAGCCACCAAGCGGCAGCCAGCAGGCAGACGATGATCAGCGGAGCCGGGACGGGCGATTTAGCTTTGCGGTTCATCAGCGGGACCTGAGTAGTTCTTCATAGCTTTCGATGCGATCGATCAAGCGTTGTTGTTCTTCGGCCAGTTTTCGTTTGGCGACTTCGTAACGAGCTTTGATGGCCGGATCGGTCGATTTTTCCGTCGCTTCTTCGATCGCTTGCATCAGCTCCATCGTACGCGTTTTCAGAAACGCTTGCGTGGCACGAGCCAAACGCAAGCTGGCCATCATTTTTTTGTTCTCTTCAGCTTCCGCATTTTGTTCTTCAGTCGTTGGTTCGCCACCTTCGGCGGGAGCCGATCTTTCGCTGTTGTCGGTTGCCGCGTCCAAACTTTCCAGGACCAGGTCGAGTCGTTGCAAGGCGGCCGTGGCGGCGTCCAGCGAGACGGCCGTGGGTTCACCCCGCTGCAGCAATTGGGCCGCGATTCGCATATCGGCCGCGGCGTCTCCCAAGGTTTCGGGAAACCCGGCCGGTTCGCTGGTCGCTGTCGCCAGTTGATTGCGGAGCAAAAAAGGGTCAGGAGCCGTTTTGGTTGACTGGGAAATTTTGTTTCGTTATCTTGCTGGTCTACAGGAGACCCAACGATGCCACGACCACCACGCGCCGATGTTGCCGGTGAAATCTACCATGCTTTGAACCGGGGCAATGGCCGGATGACCATCTTTCACAAGGCTGCTGACTACGAAGCGTTTGAGCGGGTGCTTTGCGAAGGACTTGAAAAATTTCCCGTTGATTTGTTCGCCTACCAATGGATGGGAAATCACTGGCACATGGTTATCTCTCCACGTGAGGATGGGGCGATGAGTCGTCTCATGTACTGGGTGACAATGACACACACTGCTCGACATCATGCGCATTACCATTGCGCTGGCAGTGGACATCTTTACCAAGGTCGCTACAAGAGTTTTCCCATCCAGAGCGACGAGCACTTCTTCGTGGTTTGCCGCTACGTTGAACGCAATGCACTTGCCGCCGGACTTGTCGACGCGGCGGAACAATGGCGTTTCGGAAGCTTGTTCAATTGGTGCGGTGGCAAGTGCGGCGTTAAACTGGCCCGCTGGCCATTACCACGCCTGCCAAATTGGGTTGCAAGGGTAAACCGCCCCATTGGCGAGAAAGAGGAAGACCAGCTTCGACGAGCAATTCAGCGCAGCCAACCCTATGGAGACATGGGGTGGGTCGAATCAACAGCACGGAAGTATGGTTTGGAGTCGACATTGAGAAAAAAGGGACGACCACGCAAGTTTCCCCAAACCGCCAAATAGGCTCCTGACCCTTTTTCTCCCCAAACCGCCAAATAGGCTCCTGACCCTTTTTCTCCCCTGTGACCTCGATAGCTGCCTTCGATATAGACTTCGGGAACTCCCGGCATGCTCGCGTGTCGCATGTCCCACACAAAGCGAATGAGCCCCAGTTCTCCTGTGAGCAGCCGCGGCACGGGAGGCCCTCCGGCGTACTTTTGAAACGACTCATCTTTCTCCGATGAGAAACGATTGACTAGCAAACCGTCAGCATCTCGAATTTCCAGTTCAACATGCGCCCCCTCGGGCAACTCCGGAAGTTCGTAATAGATCACCACGCCGTTTGCTGGATTCACACCATGCAATAAATCAGTCCCGTCAAATTTTAGATCTGTCTTGTCTAAGTGGCTGCTGTGATTGGAAAGGAAATCCGCTGCGGGCTCAAAGAGGTGCATATCGGCGTTCGCATCGTCTTGCAGGTACTCTCGCTGGCGAATCAGCTCCAGATCGTCAAGAATCCAAATTGACCGCCCCGAAGTGGCGACAATTAAGTCGTCGTGACGAATCATCAGATCGAGGATCGGGGTAACTGGCAAGTTGAGCTGAAAGGGCTGCCAAGATGCTCCACCATCTCGCGAGAGATATAATCCCATTTCCGTGCCGGCAAACAGCAAGCCCTGCTGCCGAGGCTCCTCGCGGACGACTCGGGTAAACGCCCCCTCTGGAATGCCGCTGGAGATCGCCGTCCACGATTGTCCGTAGTCGGTTGTCTTGTACAAACCCGGACGTTTGTCATTGAATTTATAGCGAGTTGTCGCGATGTAGGCGGTCGCCTTATCATGCGGTGAAATTTCGATCGCGTTGATCAAACACTCATCCAAATCCTGGGGAGTCACGTTGGACCAGTTATGCCCCGCGTCTCGAGTCAGTTGGACGAGTCCATCATCGCTACCAGTCCAAAACACCCCCGGCTCGTGAGGTGATTCGGCCACGTAGCTGATTGTCCCGTAGCTCTCGGCACCGACCGCTTCGACCGTCAACGGCCCGCCCCCCTTACCCTGCCGGTGATCCTGATTCCGAGTCAAGTCGGGAGAGATCTCTTCCCAGGTTTGACCCAAATCGCGAGTTCGCAACAGATATTTGTCTAGCGACAATTAGTTTCCCCTCTCCGCGACAATTAGAATTCCCACGGTTGGGAAGATGTTCGCATAATCGCAAGCTCCTACTCTCCAAGGAGATTGCGATGGTCACGGATGGACAAGTTTCTGAACTCAGGCGATGGCTGGCCGCAGGTAAGTCACTCGCCGCTTCCGCCAGGATGGCTTCGATGGATAAGAAAACCGCACGTTCCTATCGCGATGATCAGCCGCTGCCCTCGCAACGGAGAGCTCAACGACGTGAGTATCGAACTCGCATTGATCCCTTTGCCGACGTTTGGAACGACGTCGAGCAGGTGCTCCAAGCCGAACCGAGGCTCAAAGCGATTACGCTTTTTGGCGACCTTCAGCGGCAATATCCCGGCAAGTTCGAGGATTCGACCCGTCGCACCTTTGAGCGACGGGTCGCTAACTGGCGAGCCATCCACGGGCCCGATAAGCCGGTGATCTTTCCGCAAGAACATCACCCCGGACGCTTCGCCGCGAGCGACTTCACCGTCTGCAATGAACTCGGCGTGAAGATCGCGGGAGCCACTTTTAAACACACGCTCTTTCATTGTGTGCTGACCTACAGCAACGTCGAATCGGTTTCGTTATGTTTCTCCGAATCTTTCGAAGCACTTAGCGAGGGAATTCAGAACGCCTTTTGGCAATTCGGGGGCGTGCCCGCGCAGCACCGAAGCGATTCGCTCAGCGCGGCCGTTCGAAATCACTCTGATCGAACGACACTGACGACGCGTTACGCAGCCCTGATGGATCACTACGGCTGCGTCGCCCAAAAAACTAATGCCAGCGGGAGGCTTCGCCAGAGTCGTGTCTTGTGTTCGGTGTTCAGGATCAGCGTAATTTCGACTTGGTTTTCATCTCGCCTCTTCTTTTATCATTCTTGGTGCCGGTCTTCGGCCTATCGATGAGATTTGGCGTCAGACGGTAGGCTGGAACAAGTACAACGACTCCTTGCCCTAACAGCAATTGGACACACGAAACAGATAATCCACCCTCTCCCCAACACCGAACACAAAGCCTGACCCGATTGGCACTTCAACGAAAATGGACCCCAACGAGCTTGCCTCGTTCGGTGAACAAGGTTGCCGGCTAGCAATAATCGCCGCGTCGCGCGCCGCGTTTTCCCCGCCGACCGCCTGCGGCCTGCGGCGGGTAGGCAGGACTGGGATAATATCGCGTGGGATGTGGCGGCCGGGGAACATCTCTTCACAATAGCGGTAATCGGCAAATGCGCCGGGCTTTCGCACCAGCGATACTATGACGTGGCAATAGTCACGGCAACTCGCTTGGCTCATGCATTGCCCGCCAGACGACTGAGTAAAAGACTTTCTGATCCTCAACGTACGAAAGTGTGTGAGCTGGATACCACGCTCCCAAGCGCCGGAGGGTGATTTCTTCGGAGTACTCTTCTTCGCTGATTCGATTCGAAAACTCCCAGGGCTGTCCGTCGACGTCGTCTCTGAGAACGGCGAAAAACTCTGGTTGACTCGGGTTGAACTTAGTTTGAAGTAGAAACGGCTGCCATTGCTCCGTTCGCGATTGCTCAATCAGGTCGGCTAGTTCTCTCATTGGTCTTCGCAAGCGAATACGATGACCAACGCCAAGCATAAATTCATGCGCATACCGCGCGTATTCCCCTAGTTCTGTAATGCTCCTCGGGATCCACCCGCTTCCGCTTTCCACATTGAAACTTGTTTCAAGATTGGATGAAGGAGTTGTCCACACAGCCCAAAAATGATCCGGTTTGCGTTCAATCCAGACAGAAAGACTCAGCAGATCCTCCTTACTTTCGATCGTATCTTGGCTAGCTTGCTCAACAGAACTTAGCGGAAAGGCGACGCGCCAGATACAGGCATGGCTGCGCCGCAATGAGTCGAAGTCAGCATCGAATTCCTCCGTGGTGTGAAATTGCACGATCCACTTTTTGGGTTTGTCATATTCGAGTGCAACCGCGTCAAAGTGGCTCGTCTCAGTACCTGTCCTAACATTGACCACCGTCGGTACAAACCGTCTGTCGAGACTATCAATCCAATTTCGAAGTTCCTGAAAACTCGCACCATGAATTTCGGCGAATTCAACGACCTTCGGTTCCTTTGCCTTGGCACGCGCGTGGAAGGGGTAGTCAGCAAGATCGAGCACGGGTCTGATGCCAATCGCCACATCTGGCACAATATTTTCGGCCTCGGCACATCGACTCGAAGAGCGAGCCGTATCCGCATGCCACCAGAAATCGCCACCCCGAACGACACGAAAAGTCAGCGCAAAACTAGTTGGCCCTTGCGGGTCTGTTGCATGGGAATCAACCAGCGAGTTGTAGTAGTCGTCACTCCAACGGTCAGCGATCCATTCGCGAACATTTCCATGCATATCGTATAGCCCGAACGGGTTTGGAGATCGAGACGCAACAGTCTCTGGCAGCCCCACTTTGCCACCGCCCACGTTCTCAACCAACCTTAGTTTTGGGTAATCATCGCCGCACCAGAATCGCGATTGATTTCCCCCGCGGCATGCGAATTCCCATTCAGCCTCTGTTGGAAATCGATATCCGCCTGGTCCATAGTTGGCATCTTCCGGGGGACGCTGTTGCAGTATTCCATCCCGAATGCTCAAGCGAGTAAGAAACTCTTTGCTCATAAGCCAACTCACTTTCTCCACGGGCAAGTCGCTCGCCGATCGGGAGAGGTTGGGTGGTGCTTGGCCTCCCGAGTACAAAGATGGGTTGGCAGACATGATGTGTTCGTACTGCCGCTGAGTGACTTCGGTCGTCGCCATATAGAAAGGCTTCGACAACTTGACGGAGTGTTGCGGAACTTCGCTCCGAATATTTGCACGCCACATATTGCCGACATGGGCGTTATCGATCGTCCGCTCAACGTCTTCATTTGTGCTTCCCATCAAGAACTCGCCGGGCGGAATGAGCCTGAATTTCATAGCCCACCGGTTTTCGAACTCGACCGGCACGCCCAAATAGTCGGCCCACGCCTGCTGAATGCTTGCCGCCTTTGCCGAGTCGACAGGGACTCGCAGTGGCGGCGGGGCTCCGTCCTTAACTTCAATGCCGTTCGACGTGTTAGGGCCCGCTTCTTCTTGAGCTTGACCATTTCCGGACCCCTTCGATGTGCTAACCGCTGCACTGCTGTTCCCGTCGGCCTGCGGATGAGTTGTTTCTTGCCGCAGCATCAGCCCAAGAGGAAAAGCAGCAGCTAGCGCCAGTGCGAGGCCAACACCAAGGATTGTCGTAAGTGGTTTGCGCGACGTGGGGCAGGGGGCGTCGACTATCGCATTCTCCCCACCTAGTCCGGACAAAGTTGCGCTCTGCACAGAGCCGAATCGCTGTAAGTCAGTCTGGAATTGTTGAAGCAGCTGGCTGACTTCGCGAGCCGATTGAAATCTCTCGTTTGGTCGTTTCGCTTGCAGCTTTTCGATGACAGAGCATAGCCAATCAGGTGCATCGGGAATTAGCTCTTGCACGGCTCGCGGTATTGCGGATACGACGCGATGCATGATTGCGAGAGAGGTGCTCGCACGAAACGGAGGACGCCCTGTCACCATGACATACAGTACGCTACCCAGGCTAAATAAGTCTGCGCGGGCATCAACTGGGCGGCCAGACGCTTGTTCAGGTGACATGTACATGGGGGTTCCGGCGACGAGTCCGGACTGAGTGAGGCTCGTATCGTCCACGGTTCTCGCCAAACCGAAGTCAGTGATTACTAATCGACGCTCGGCGCCAGCTTCAATCAAAATATTGCTTGGTTTTACATCGCGATGGATGAGTCCATTCTCATGAGCCGCCGACAGAGCCGAGCTTAGTTGGGCAGCTAAGGGAAGGATCTCCTCCAGCTCAAGTGGTCCCGCCAGATTGATAAGGTCCTGCAACGTTGAGCCACGTACGTACTCCATAACCAAGTACGGCAAGGGCGACTCTTCGACGGCGTAGACGCTGATCACATTCGGATGCCGTATCGAAGCACACGCGCGTGCTTCTCGAACAAAGCGTTTCCTCGGTGGGGATGTTGTGGCAAGATGTGGTTGCAGCACTTTGATAGCCACATCACGTCCAAGCTTGGTATCTCGGGCCTTCAAGACGATTCCAAACGCGCCTTGGCCAATCACACTTTCAACCTCGTAGTGAGCCAAGCTACCAAGGACTCCAGGCCGAAACGATGGTTCTAGGAACGAAAGATCGATATGTACTGGTTCGTGCAGAGTCGTTGCCTGCTGTGCCGCTGCTGTCGCAGGCTCTGCGTCAAGCTCTGAATCGGCATTGGTTGTATTGAGCCAATTCGACGAAGAACCGCAATCGAGAAAACTACCAAGTCGACTTGTGGCCTCAAGAAGACCCTCCACTCGCTTGCGAAGCATATCGTCTCCATTGCACGTCTGCTCAAGGAATTGCGCCCTGGCAGATGGCTCCTCGATATCGATCGCTCTCAGGAAAATCGTACGTTCTCGCATGCTTTTAACCAACTCCTTAATTGTCCTCAACCCGCAAACGCTGTTCCGAGTTTCATGGTCCTAGTGCGATCTTTACGTGCCACGCGACTGCTCGATCTCAGCGAATAGCCACGTTCGCGCGAAAGCCCAAATCCGCTGAGCAGTTCGAAGTGATATGTCCAGATTCTCCGCCACCTCCGACATGGTCAACTGGGCGAAGAAACGCTGTTCGATAAGCTCCGCAGCAGTAGGATCCTGCTTGTTCAGTTTGTTTAAAGCTTCATGGAGCGACAGCAAATTCTCGGGCGATAAGGTCTCCACTGCATTGAAATTTGCCAAGTCGACGTTGCTTCGCTCCCAGTTTCCGCCGCGTTTAAGTCGCAATCGACTGCGGGCATGGTCGACGAGTATGCGCCGCATTGCGACGGCAACGACCGCCATGAACTGCTGTCGATCCCTAGCGGTTACGACTTGTTCTTCGCTCCCCAGTAGGCGCATGTAAGCTTCATGTACAAGCGATGTCGCATCGAGCGTATGCCCCGCGCGCTCCCGATGCAACTGGGCAGTCGCTATCTGATGCATCTCGCTGTACACAAGCGGAATCAACTCGTCGCGAGCTGCACCTTCACCACTTGCAATCTGAACCAGCAATTCAGTAATGTCTGCCATTCGTCTATGTGTCAGGAGAGCGATACTCGTGTTTAGTTATGTTTAAGCCAAGCCAATGGTCTATCTACCCTCCAGCTTGGCGAACACCGCGGAATCGCACGCCATTGTTCGTTGTGCCGAAAAACCGATCCTCGGCCACGTTAATGATGAACGTTTTGCCACGTGCGTCTGTCATTCGAATGACACCGTTGCCATCCTCCGTCCATTTAGCATTGAGCGGCTTTCCCTTGAAATACAGCGTCGCCTTAGACCTTCCACGAATGTCGAACGTGAGCCGTACTCCGTTGTTCAATGCGACGCTCCACTTGCCGATAAAACGCTGACTAGTCGTTTTACGGTTCCTTTCGTTGGGCCTTGAGTTTGTACTCAATTGGTCCAGGCGGGTCAGCCAAACCTGCACATTCGCACCGTCCTTCGCGGCCGCATTGAGATACTCGCGAGCAAGCTTTACATTTCGGTAGCGATCGTAGGACCAGAACACGGCGAACGTCAAATTCCGTCCCTGCCAATCGGAAGTTCCGGACTCCCCAAGTTTCATCCATGCAGTGCCGTCGAGTTCGGCAAGCGTCCTGCGGACCTCTTCACCTTGTGCGTTCTCGAAAACTAGCACGGTTTGCGTCGCAGCCTTGTCAATTTTTTTCAGCTTGTGCGGAATGCCGACCAATTCAATTACCGAATTACCAGGCTGCAATCTACCGGTTTTGTATTCGACAGAATCTGACAAGGCCAAGACGTTTCTAACCGCATCGAGATCAGCCTGAATTCCGCTGGCATAAGAAGCGTTTTCAAGAGAATCCAGTTCGCTCTCGAGGAAATTAGCCGCAATTGCATACTCGCGACGTTGCAGAAGCTTCGCCGCCTCCCACCAAATTTCGTCTCGAAGATCGCGCTCTTCCTCCTGTCCCACAGCATCCTGCATGAACACGTTTGGTGCAAAAGCAACCACGGGAAAAATTACAGCCAAGCTGACAATCAGTGATCTTCGAATTAGCATTGATAATTTTCCTTTTGAATATCGAGTCGCCGTCAGACTTGTTCTAATTTCATTGGCGATTTGTGTTCCTGGACTCTGCCAAATTTTATTGTATTTTCTTTTGAATCAATAATATTCGCTCCCCGGCCACAACCCTCTTCGAAATTGCGCAAGAATCTTCTTGCGCATCTAACTTATTACTCACAAAAGACTTTGGGCAACTTCCACGTGAGCTATCCGGGACTCACTCACAAGCAGCGCATCCTAAAATCCTAGGCGTGGGAGGCTTCGCCAGGGTTGTGCCTGGTGTTCGGTGAACAAGTTTGCCAGAAAGCAAGAATCGCCGCGCCGCCTTGGAGATGACGCGCGAACTTGGGCCAGCTTTCAACTAAGTGGCGACTTTCGATAATCTTTCCTACGATATACTGCGAGGCAGTATATAAATCCTGACCATTTTATCGTGTTCAGGCATCAAATTCTCGACCGTAAGTACAGAAAAGAATCAAGATGAACCAGCTGGAATTTCTACCTTGCCTCGATTCCGAGGAGATGGCGTCAGCACGAAAAAGTGAGCTTCTGTTGGGAGGCGACTTGGCCATCTACCACTCGCGGATTGTGGTGCATGCGGTTACGGAGGGGTTTTATGAAAACGAAAAGAACGCGAGAGTCGACTGGGGCGAGCAAGTGATCGAAGCTTGTGTTGCTAAGCGAACCATTCCTCCTTGGCAGCCGCTGCCGTCGACATCACGAGAACCGTTTGATCGTACGCGTGTTCAAGTTAGCAACGAGACAACGTTCGCCGTAGCCCGTCGACTACAGCAAGACGGACATCGACCGCTCTCGCTCAATTTTGCGAATGGTATTTCGCCTGGAGGCGGCTTTCTCACTGGTGCGACTGCTCAGGAAGAATCGCTCTGCCGCTTGTCATCGTTGTACTGGACACTCTTGAGCGATCCAATGTACCTATATCATTCGTACCTTCACATGCAAGATTCGTCAGACTGGGCAATTCTGTCGCCCCAAGTTCCCTTCTTTCGTGACGACTCACTGGTCGCACTCGACCAGCTGATTCGATTGGATTGGCTCACCTGCGCCGCCCCCGTTGCTGGGAGAGCCGAGTTTGCTAAAGCGGCTGAACTGTTGAAAAAACGCATCCACCGCGTGCTCGCGATTGCGACAGCTTACGGCTACACAACACTAGTCCTGGGTGCGTGGGGATGCGGCGCGTTTGGGAATGATCCTCAACGTACCGCCGAGGACTTCTTGGAGGCCTTGGGAGAACAATTTGCCGGCTCCTTCTCCGACGTCGTGTTCGCGATTACCGATTGGTCCCCCGATCGCAAATTCCTTGGACCATTCCGAGACGTCTTCCGCCCATGAGGGTAGGGTCATCATTCGCGCCGGAGCTATCCCCCACGCATCGCACATGTTCTTCCTCACCCCGTGCCGAGGGAGCCTTCGCCAGGGATCGCGTTAAGGACGGCCGTTACTGGCCGCCCCCCGCACAGATCAGTACGCGAAGCAATAACCCAAACGGCGTTTGCTGCTAGTCGAGCGCGAAATCGGTCTTTCGGAGGCGGCCACGCTAGATAATTAAACTGCTTCACCGAACGTGGCAAGCTCGTTAGGGTCGGGCAAATTAATTTACGTAATTTGCTTGCAAGAAATTGTGCAGCCTGGCAACCGAGGTTTCCAATTCGTACTCAATGAAATGGTACTCGACAGCACTACGATCGAGTACGAGTACCGGCTGCTCCTGAGTGCGCGTGTAACTGTAAGTGTAAGTGTAAGTGTAAGTGCGAAAAACAGCGAATTACAGTGACTTCGCAAGCTGAACGATCTGTAAAGCCGAGCCACCAACGCAATGCAAATCACAATCTCTCCGCACCCCTGAACACCGAGCACAAAGCCTGACCCTGGCGAAGCCACCCCTGAAGAGGCCGCATCGCAGCGTAGCAGCCAAGCCTCTGCGATGTTGATCAAGCGCGGCTCCCTTGTTAGACTCAAATTGAGATCAGATTTCTCTAGTCAGTGAGCAAAGCGGCGAAAGGCGGTTGAACCACGTTTTTTTAATTGTCCGCGCCACACCGCGAGCTGGACGGGCTCTAATGTTCCAGCCGGCTCCGGTCTTCGGACCCGGCGGGCCCCCAGTTCTAGGAGAACGCTATGCCGGCGAAAAACGATCGCAACCTCTTGCTTGGCATCCTTGCTCTGCAGCTGGATTTCATCCACCGCGATCAGCTGATTGACGCAATGCATGTCTGGGTCATGGACAAGGCCACGCCGCTCAACCGCGTGTTGGTTCGCCAGGGCGCTTTGGACGCGGAGGCGGAGCCTTTGCTGTTGGCCGTGTTGGAAAAGCACTTAGAGTTGCATGACCACGATGTCGAAAAGAGCCTGGCCTCGGTCAGCTCGCTGGGAAGTCTAAAGGAGGAACTCGCGTCACTCCAAGATCCCGCCATCGACGCCACGCTGGAGTTGTCCTCGCGTGGAGATTCGCGGGCCGCGGATTCGTCCGCAGCAACAGTGAGTGGCCGCAAAGAACGATTTCGGATTTTGCGGCCGCACGCTCGAGGCGGGCTGGGCGAAGTGGCTGTCGCCATGGATCAGGAACTCAACCGTGAAGTCGCCCTCAAGCTGATTCAGCAACGGTATGCCGACGATCGCAACAATCGCGACCGGTTCGTGGCGGAGGCCGAGATCACCGGGGGCTTGGAGCATCCGAGCATCGTGCCGGTATACGGATTGGGAACTCACGAAGACGGGCGCCCCTTCTACGCGATGCGGTTCATTCGCGGCGACAGTCTGCGAGAAGCCGCGCAGCGATTTCATGCCGAGGAGTTCGCCGGCGACGACCAACAACAGCTCGCGTTGCGGAAGTTGCTGGGGCGTTTCATCGACGTCTGCCAGGCGATCGAGTACGCCCACAGTCGCGGCGTCCTGCACCGCGATCTCAAGCCCGGCAATATCATGTTGGGGCGTTTTGGCGAGACTCTGGTCGTCGACTGGGGACTGGCGAAGGCCGTGGGACGACCGGATTCGCAGGCGGAGTCGGAGGAGGAGACGCTGCTGCCCGCTTCACGGAGCGGCGGTTCTGGCGCCGCTCCCACGCAAATGGGAAGCGCCATGGGAACGCCCGCCTACATGAGTCCCGAGCAAGCCGAGGGACGCATCGGCGACATTGGGCCGGCCAGCGACGTGTATAGCCTGGGGGCAACGTTGTTTTACGTGCTGACGGGGCAGGCGCCGGTGGTGGAGGACTCCGTGGCGGCAATTCTAGAGCGAGTCAAAGCAGGTCAAGTGAGAGCGGCTCGCCAAATCAACGCCCGCGTTCCCAGGCCGCTGGACGCCATTTGTCGCAAGGCGCTGGCGCATTCGCCCGAAGACCGCTACGCGTCGCCTTTGGAGCTTGCCGAGGATGTCGAGCGCTGGTTGGCCGACGCGCCGGTCTCGGCCTTCCGCGAGCCCTGGTTGGACCGAGCCGCCCGCTGGGTGCGGCAACATCAAACCCTGGTCGCCGCTTCCGCCGTCGTAGCGCTGATCGCGATCGTGGCCAGCCTGGGGATCGCCTGGCAAGCTGACGAAGCACGACGGCGAATTGCCGCGGAAAAGCAGATCGCGGATAGGGCTCGCGAGGTCGCACAACGGAATTTTGGACGAGCTCTCGATTCTGTTGAGCTGATGCTGACCCGCGTGGGAAATGAACGACTGGCGAACGTTCCCTTCATGAGTGAAGTTCGCCGTGATTTGCTGGAGGACGCGCTGGCCTTCTACCTGGATGCCTTGAGCGAGCAAGAGCAAGCTCTGCCGTCGATGGTGCTACAGACCGCCCGTAGTCACAGACTGCTTGGTCGCTGCTACCGCATGTTGGGCGACTTCCCAGCAGTTCGCAGGCATCTGAATCTGCAACGTGACCTGCTCGGGAAATTGCAGGGCGAACCATCCCTCGCCTGGCAAGTTGAAAAGAACATGCTCACACTGCTGGTGGACTCCGGCAGTCTATTTCGCCTGATGGGCGACCCAGCCGCGGCGCTGGAAGAACTGAACCAGGCGGCGGTCCTGCATGATGCGTTGCCCGCCGCCGTACAGGACGATCCCAAGATTGCCGCGACGCACGCCGCCATACGCCAGGAGCTTGCTCAGGCATTGACAGAGACCGGCGAGCTGTCTGCAGCTGAGAAGGAGTCTTTGCGGGCGGGCGAGCTCTTCGCTTTACTGGTGTCTCAACGGCCACAGGACGCTGACATTCTTTACTCTCTGCAGGCCGCGTTGCACAACCGCGGGCTTCTGTACTTGAGGATGGGCGACCCGCAGTCAGCCGAAGAAGCGCTGCTGCAAGCGGCGGATCGCCAACAACAACTACTTGCCGTGGCCGGCGAGTTGCCCGGCTATCGCGTTGATCAGGCAAGCACCTTGATGAGACTCGGCAATGTCCTTGTGGAGCAAGGGCGGTTTCCAGAGGCGGAGCAGCGGCAGGCCTCCGCCTTGGAAATCTACCGCCAGCTCAACCGTGACTATCCCAGCGTGCGTCATTACTCAACGCAATTCGCAGCGGCCAACCACAACCTGGCAGAAGTCGTTCTACGAATGAACCGATTTCCTCAGGCGATCGAGCTGCTGCAGTCCTCGATCGAACGACTCGAGGCGACACGCGCCGCGGAGCCTCTGCTGCAAAAGGAGGTCGCCGATTTGGCCAACAGCTACATGACGCTCGGCCAGGCACAATCGATGCTGGGGGAACCGGCGGACGCCGAAGGGCCCTTGCGCAAGGCAGCCGAGCTATGGTCCGAATCCGCCCAGTCGGCTCCCGACGTGCCGATGTATCACGTGCAAGTCGCCGCCTGCCAGCACAACCTGGCCAATATTCTGTTCAACAGCGGCGAACTGGAAGAGGCGGAGTCCTTGTTTCGAAACTCCATCCAACGCTTGGACCAACTGAAAGGCGACTTGGCCCAGGTCCCACAGGTCAAGAGCGACCGAGGTAACTCCTGGATGCATTTGGCCAGCTCGTTGCAGCGAATGGGACGCCTGGAGCAAGCGGAACAAGCCTACATGACCGCCAGGGATCATTTCGCGGAGCTTGCCCAAGAGGAGCCCGACAATCCAAAATACGCCGACCAACACGCCGCGTCCTTCCACAATCACGCCGACTTGCTTCTTGCCGCCAACCGCGTCCAGGAGGCCGCTGTCGGCTTCCAGAGGTCGATCGATATTCTGACTCCGGCGGCGGCAAAATTCCCGGAAGTCGGGATCATTCAAGCGGACCTGGCCAATTCGCTGCAACAGAAGGCGGTCGCCCTGAATGCGTTGAATCAGGCCGCGGAGTCGCTCTCAGCAATCGAAGCGTCGCTGGAAATGTGGGAACGACTCAACCTCAAGCACCCGCAGACGCCAGAACTGTTGGCCGGCCGCGCAATGGCCCAAACGCGTCAGGCTCTGTTCCAGCACGATCTCGCGAAAGCCGCTACGATCGCACGCAGCTTCGCAAAGCAAATTCGCCGGCCCGAGGACCATTACAGTTTGGCCTGCATGTTTGCCGTTTGCCTGGCAGAGGCGATGGAAGCCGACTCGCGGGAGGAGGGCCTCACCGCCGAAGCGTTGCGGACTGAAGCCCTGCAGCACCTAACAACCGCCGGTCAACAAGGAGCGGCTACCGCCCCTCAATTGATGAGCGATCCGGACTTGAAGTCGCTGCGAGACGATCCCGCACTACAGGAACTTGCCAAGCAACTAGGCCATCGTAGCGAGCCGGATGGAGAAGCTCCTTAGGATAACGCGGCAAATGGAGATGGCAGTGAAAAAGGGGACCGCTTTGGCAGCGTTAAAGTTGCGCTGGCAGTCTGAAAAGGAGCCACTTGAAGGCCTGTTTTCACTGACGATAGGTTTAACGACTTGATTTGCGACTTCGTTTCAGGCGATCTAGATAAACCACGTTATTTATTCGTTACTTTTGATCTCCATTCGTCAGCCTCGGCAGTTCTTCCAGATTGGCTGTAAAGATGGATTATATTGTTGATTGCTTCAACATAAAGCTCCTTTGGTACGTTTGCGCGAATAGGTTTCAATTCTTCAAAACCACTCAGCATAAGCGGCTCGGCTTCTGTATACTTCTCTTGTCCAACAAGTGCAGCACCAATCCTCACTTTATTGACAAATGTGGGCCAAGCTTGGGGAAGGTACCTTCCGAATATCTCCGTGGCCTCTCGAAAGGAGTCTTCGGCAGACTCGTAACTTTCCATTAGTAGCTGGCACTGCCCTAACGCTGATAAAGCCGACGCAAGTGGAATTGGTGGTGGCGTTGGCTGTGCGCGAAGTTGCGCGACAGAGCTCAAGTAGATCGGCAGCGCCTCGTCATATCGCTCGAGCTCTACGAACAAGTCAGCTTGATATTCGCGCGTCAGGACAACAATAGGATCGTCATCGGTCTTGAATTGTTTGAGTCCCTCTATGGCTTCCGCAAGCAAGCGTTCAGCTTCCGACATTCTACCCAATGAGATGCAAATAGTAGCCAAGTCACGAGCAGTTAAGTGCGTATTAATGGATTGGGCACCCTCAAGTCTCTCCGTTAATTCATGACGTTCCCGATAGTACTTCTCGGCATTCTCCCAATCACCATTGTTAAGATAAAATTGCGCAAGAGTGAACAAGGCATGTCGAGTCAATTTGTGATCATTGCCATAAAGGTCTCGACGACCTTGAAGCGAGCGAAGATAAAGGTCTTCCGCTTCGTCGTTTTTACTGTGCTGGGAGTACGCGGTCGCTAAAGAGTCCATGGCTCGCAACGTCACATCGTGGGCTGCTCCGTAGGTACTGAGGCAATTGGCCAGCACTTTCCGTCGCAGGACGAACGATCGTTCGTAGTCATGCTTGTCGTAGACGATTAACGCTTGGAGATAAAGATATTGCAGTTTTATCGGATGAGTGTCGGGCAGATCACTCCGAATTATGATCGCTTGCAAAATGGCCTCTTCGGCCTTGTCAAGTACTGCACGATTATTAGGATCTGATCCCATGAATTGGTAGAATATGGCCAGTGAGCTCCACGCCTTCGCAACATAAGGATCCGATGCGCCAAACACTTTTTGTAGCTTCAGCAGGATTTCGTTGTAGAGCAACTCCGCTTTTTGCAGTTTCCGTTCGTCACCCAGAGCACGCCCCTGTGCGAAATAACAGTAGGCCAAATTCAATTTTGACTCGAGTGTTTCTCGGGCCTCAGCTCCAAGTTTTTTTTCAAAGTCCTTCGTTGCCTTGGTTAATAACTCTTCCGCGTCTGCAAATTGGTCAACTGCAACATAGTTATATCCCAAGTCCTCTGCGACTTGGATAACATCGAAAGCTTTAGGCTCAAGTGTTTCCTTGTAGAGCTTCAGGGATCTCTCGAGGTGCGGAACTCCGGATTGATAAGCACCAAGGTCGCTGTAGGCGAGCCCGATTGTCCGTTCGATCGCAGCTGCAACCAATGGCTGCTGTGCAAATCTTTCGTTCACCCGGCTAGCGGCACGATCGAGGGCTTTCCTGACTGTCAATTCTGGATCAGGCTCAAAAAGTGAGTCGCTCTGCGAGACCGCGCTGGCCTGGGCCAAAATATCGTCGCGCAAAAATCCGTTAATCGCAATTTGCGTTTCTGTTTCTCTTTTGGCCAGAGCAGTTTGACGAATTGCTTCAAGCCAACCCCATGTCGTGCCAATAGTGCCCGCGATGAGCACACCAAGTAGTGCGCTTGCCACAAGCACAGAGCCTCTATTGCGTCTCAAAAACTTAGAGAACCGATAGCTTCGCGATGCCGGACGTGCTTCAACTATCTCACCAGACAGAAAGCGTTGAATATCACGCGCGATTCCATTGGCAGTTTCGTAACGGCGGTCGCGATCTTTTTCCAGGCATTTCATCACTACCCAATCCAATTCGCCTTGCAAGAGGGCCGTTAATCGCTTCGGGTCGGCTTGGCGAGCAGCGGCCAACGACGGCAAAGACTCGTTGGTGGATAGCCGTGTGCTCGGTTTAGAGGGCTCCTGTTCTTTGATCAAGCGAATCATCTCAGCCAGTCCAGCCTGTTGCACGCTAGAGCGGTCGATTGGTCGCAATCCGGTCAGTAGTTCGTAGAGGACGACGCCAAGCGAATAAATATCGGCACGGGTATCTATGTCGACTCCCGAATATCCCGTCTGTTCGGGTGCCATATATTCGAGAGTTCCAATCACCGCTCCAAACTGTGTTTCGAAGGACTGCTCGGTGAGGCTACGTCCGGTAGCCTTTGCCACACCAAAATCGATAACTTTGGGCACCGGATGCCCGTCGATCAGTGTTACAAGAATATTGACTGGCTTGAGATCGCGATGCACAACACCCTTTTGGTGGGCATGTTGTATGGCATTGCAAATAGGCACAAAGATTTCCAAACGCTGACTAGTAGTCAATCTCGATTCATCCGCAAACCGGTTGAGAGGCAAACCATTAACCAATTCCATCACGAAGTACGGCTGTCCGCTCTCCGTTACGCCTGCGTCCAGAACCTTCGCAATGTTGGGATGATCCATTAGGGCCAAAGCTTGGCGTTCTTGCTCGAAACGAGAAATAACAGCTCGAGAATCCATGCCCTTCTTGATTAACTTTAACGCCACTCGTCGCTTCACGGGAGCAATCTGCTTGGCCGCCCAAACCTCCCCCATGCCGCCTTCGCCGATCTTGTGTTGCAGTACGTAGCGACCACCAATCGCTGTTCCTTGCGCTGAATGCTGAGCAACATCTAAGGTACAAGTGTTGGCTAATTTGTCCTTGTCGGGGTCTTCCGCATCGGCAGCAGAGGTAGCTGCGAACGGAGCTGCATCAAGACCTCCGGCTGCATCTGCAGTCAACAACACATCCACTCGCTGCTGCAATTGCGACACATCCAAGTCGAGCGGTTGCACGCGAAGCTGTTGTTCCAAGAGCAGGATACGTTGAAGTTCCGCCAGCTTGTCGGAATCGCCTTGGCACTCGCGAGACAGGAAAGCTTCTCTCTCGGCTTCCCCAGCAATCTGAAGCGCTTGGATCAAGATTTGTGTCTTGTTCATGTCTCGCAAAAGCTCAAATTAGTGGCATACAAAAGGAGAATAATACATCGATTTCACTCCCAGTTACCAGTTAGCACAAAGGCAGCCCAATAAAAAGGTGCAGTCCGAGCATTCGGATCGGGTATTATTTTTTTCCCCAGTCTACCTCGCGACTGCTTTTCATTCAGCAAAGCAAGCTGGCTGTTTCTGAGACACTGGATTGTCGAGAGGCACTCCTCGTCCTGGTTGGTGTCCCAATATTGATCGTAGAAATTCCCCATCAAATCTCGGGTTGCTTTATTCCATCCATCAAATTCCGACACAACTACCAAAACGATGTCGTCTGACACCGCTGCCAGGATTTTTTTGAAAACATTCCAGAGGATTCCGCGAGTGCGAACGGAGAGGCACTGGAAGTGAGGCTAGAGACTCGCTGTGGAATCGCCTTTTGATTCAAGCTATTTTTTTTGTGTACTCGTCTACGGGGGCGAGAACGGCTGCAGGCAACTATCGATGCCCTCGTGGAACCGGTCGACTGACCAGGCTTTCTGATTCCTACGCCGTCAGCTAACCAGTCCCAACCAAACTCCGCTGCCTCTAAGCCGTTCTGAAAGGTGGCTGCTTTGCGGCAACTGAACTATGATTGTCTTCCATTCGGAGAAATCGATCGTTTGGCTGGTGACGTTTGCGACCGAACGCGGATAGAATCTCCGCGGTTAGAATCTACGTAGAGAAGCTCAGACCGACCGACTCGAGACCGGTACCCATGGGCACTGTGTGAGGAAGGCGTATGCAAAACAATGACGGTGCGGCGAGGCTTCTTGGTGCTTTTGAGTCCGGAACCTCGTTGACCCTATTGAATCTTGTCGTCGCGAAGGATCAGGAAGCCTGGCAAAATTTGACGCAGCTTTACGGTCCACTGGTAGGCTATTGGTGCCGAAAGGCCCATGTTCCAATCGACGACCGAGATGATATCGTTCAGGAAGTCTTTCGTTCTGTGTTCACGGGAATTCCGAATTTCTCGAAGAGCCCAACGGAAGGTACGTTCCGCGGTTGGTTGTGGACAATTAGTCGCAATAAAATCAGAGACTATTTCAAAGTCCGCGTGAACAAGGCGATCGCCACAGGTGGGACGGATGCTCATCTGAATATTCAACAAGTACCAGAGTTCGAACCGCTCGATGCCGAATCGAGCCTTCATGAAGAAAATAATTTGACACGACAAGCGCTCAAGATCATTCGCTCGGAAGTCAAGCAGCATACGTTCGACGCCTTCTGGAGATCAACCATTGATGGGATTTCGCCGGACGTAGTCGCTGTTGACTTGGGGATCTCAGTTGATTCCGTATATCAAGCCAAGGCAAGAATGTTGAAACGGTTACGTGAATTGTTGGAATAAACGCCAGCATCAGATTGATGCTGGAATCCCTCAGCGAGGTATTGTCAATTGTTGTATTTTGAGAATTTACATGATGCAGTGATTTCATCCTGGATGACTCCATCTTTATAGTAAGGTCCTTCGATAACGAGGGTGATCTTTTCATGGCAGTTCAGCCGCCTCCATTTCTTGGAGACGGATTGAGCGAGCTTGAACATCATCGCCAAGCCAGCCCGACCTGTCTCGCTCCCTTTGGGCTTTCGGTGACGAAGGCGGATCGTTACGAACGCCGATTCGATCGGGTTAGTGGTTCGCAAGTGGCTCCAATGCTGAGCGGGAAAGTCATAGAAGGTAAACAGCACGTCACGATCCTTCTTCAAGCAGTCACAAGCCGCTGAATTCTTCGCACCATACTTTTCAATGAATTTATCGAACGCCTTGTTCGCATCGTCTTTTGTTTCGGCCTGCCAGCTTTCGTGCAGGTCACCTTACACTTTGGGTTGAACACTCTCGGGCATCTTGTTCAAAACGTTGACGAGCTCACTGACGGCTCGACGGCCGCCAGTGAAGTCGTGTTCATTCACGCGGCGCTCGTGGATGCCTTGGGAAAACAATTTGCCGGCTCCTTCTCCGACGTCGTGTTCGCGATTACCGAATGGTCCCCCGAACGCAAATTCCTTGGACCATTCCGAGACGTCTTCCGCCCATGAGGGCAGGGTCATCATTCGCGCCGGAGCTATCCCCCACGCATCGCACATGGTCTTCCTCACCCTGTGCCAAGGCAGCCTTCGCCAGGGATCGCGTTAAGGACGGCCGTTACCGGCCGCCCCCAGCACAGATCAGTACGCGAAGCGCTAACCCAAACAGCGCTTGCTGCTAGACGAGCGCGAAATCGGTCTTTCAGATAAGGATGCAAGATTTTCAGTTGCGTTAGATACCGTTTGACCAACCGATTCATTCGCGTCGATTGGAGCCCACGACCTGAAAGGCTTGGCAGGAAAATGGGGGCAGAAAATTATACCCACGGAATTTTCCTGCCCGTCCTCTCGTAAGGCTTCGGCTCAATGAATCAAAGGGTTCATGGCACCTGACGGGAGAAGGCGGTCGCAGGCACAGCTCCCTCAGCCACTCCTGGACCACTCCAACCAAACTTGAAATCACCCGCTGGCTGTTCGTCCAAGCGATAGATCCGTATCGCGTGCTTGCCCTTGGCCAATCGCATTTTTGATTGCCACTGCTGGCCAGCTTGGTAATTGGCATCCGCGTCAAGCAAAATGGCTTCATGCAGTCGCACGAGCGCCCGCCCCGACGTACTCAGCGAAAACGCATAAAGACCATCCTGCGGCACTTCGATAAACCCGCTGAACATGCTCGCCGTATGCGTCGCCGAAACCGCCTCACTGGCTCCCTGCTCACTGGCACCCTGCACCGACTCGGAGGGCAACTCAGCCACTCCACTCCACTGAGATGTCTGTCCTTGCAATTCGGGCACCCAAGCAAAATCGCCGGCAACGGCTAGCCAGTTCAAACCAGGCAGCGTCTCCAGGCCGTCCAGCGCCGGTATTAGCTCGTTGTCGTAAGGACGCTGAGCGGATGCGTTCGCCCGCCGCAACCTTAACACACGAGCTTGCATCGCCGCCTGAATCTCGGGCAACTCGGCGGCTAAGTCTTTCGACTGACGCATATCTTCAACAATGTTGTAAATCTCAAAAGGCTGTTGATGCGATTTCACATCATATCGCACACCCACCAGATCACCCTCACGAATTAACTGCATTTGCCGCCGGCGGCGGCCACGATTGGAGACATCAAAATCTTTAAATGCTGGCGTCTTGCCCTGCTGGAAATATTCGCTGTAAACAGTCGACGATCGCTGCTCTGCCACATTACCGCTCAACAACGGCAACAACGATACCCCGTCCGTTCTCGCTGGTGGCATGCCCCCTGCCGCCTCGGCGAAAGTCGGCATCCAATCCCAAAAGGTCGTCGCCCAATTGCCGCTGCTGGAGCCAGCCGGGATCAACGCCGGCCAGCGGACCACGGCCCCAACATGCACGCCAGCTTCCAAAAGATCACGCTTAATCCCATCGTAAGGCCCATAGGATTGAAAAAATATTGGCTCGTATGCCTCCGGCAAATAGGACTCGACGCTCGGACCATTATCGGTCGTAAACACGATCAGCGTGTCGTTATCGATTCCCAAATCTTTCAGCAATTGCAAGATATCGCCCACACCATCATCGATTCGCCGCACGCAAGTCGCATAACGTTTCTGCACATCGGGCCAAGCCACCTCGGGAGTCGATGGGTCAGCATCATGATCCCAAGTCGCGTCAGCACAGTCGGGATGGTAGTAAGAATCAGCAGCACCTGAGGCGGTGTTGATCATCTCGCCTGGAGTGCCCAACCATTGTAGGCCACCTTTCACTCCCGCGCCCGCCGGATAAGCCTGCGTGGGCAAGGATAAGACCGCGTGTGGAGTATCATAAGCAAGATAGATAAAAAACGGTTGCTCAGCCGCCTCACGCACTTGCTCGGTGATAAAGTATTTGGCCCGAGCGGTGAACAAGTCGGTGGTATAACATTTATCTAAGCCAGCGGAGACCTCGGTCATGTTCTCCCACACCTGCTTGCGACCGCGATGAATACCCTCGCGTGGATAATGCTCATGCCCATCTCGGTGACGCATATAGCCGTAGTATTCATCAAAGCCGCGGCGATTCGGATGCGCAGGCCAATCGGGCGACTCTCCCTCCTCTTGCTCTTGCCCTCCCTGCAGTCCGTATTTGCCGATTGCCGCCGTCTTATAACCCATCTGCTTGAGCATAGTGGCCAGATTATGGTTATCCTCCAGCGCCTTATCAAACTGATTGTCACGCACGTTGGCATGGCCTTGATGGACCCCCAACAACAAAGAAGCTCGTGAGGGCGCGCAGACTGGTGCTGGGCAATAATGATGCGGTAGTCGCATGCCCTCGTTGGCCAATTGATCAATTGACGGCGTACGATGGGCCGGCCGGTTACGATCATTCAGCAACAACCGCTGGTTCTGGTAAAATACGCCAAAGTCACCGTACCCCATGTCATCGACCAACACAAAAATGATATTTGGACGAACGACTTGTGACTCGGGAGTCTGCTCGGCGATCGCACATCGCGAGCTAAAAACTACACAGGCGATTGCAAACGAAAATTGCAAACAGGCGCCGAAACACGAACGAGAAATACGCATGAGACCATTGACGAATCGTTGAATCTAAAATACTGGAAAGGCAGCCCCCCCAAAAGGGCGAACAGCAAATCAACATTTGCCGTCCACCCCATCGTACTTTGTCAACCGATCAACCACAACGCTCGCCTAGGCCGCCTGCAGCACGACAAGTCTTACCAACCCCATCCAACGACCGGCTGGACCCACATAAAGCTCCAAGCAGCCCTGAAGCAGTTATCGGCAGCGATGTTCAGATACCATTTGCAGGATTTGACCGCCGACATACGTGCCTTCGAGGGGTTATTCATCCCTTGCTGAAACGCCAGCAAATCATCACAAGCATTGATTGCTGAATTGAGATCGTGCAGACAGCTCTGCCAGTCCGAGATGCCACCGCCGTCCAAAGCATCAAGAGCGTGATTAAAAGCCCGATCGATGTGCAGATTCAGCATTTCCGCCCAAAAGCCTTCTGAGTTTAGCTGAAACCGCTCGCTGCTCGAGCTGCTCGCTTGATACTGGGCGTCAATCGCGCTGGGCATACTCAGCACCATAGCGCGAGCATTATAGGTGTAAACATACGTGTTGTACTCGGCGGTTGTGCTGGCGTTGTCCGTTGGTGAGCCTGCGAAAGCAGCACTGCCCGCTGCGACCAAACCCAACCCAACGAAGCAGAATACCAACCGACGCATCGCACTGATAACCATGACACATTTCCCCAAATTCCCGTGACTGAAGTCGCGGTCAGCAACGTGCTGACCTCTTAACACTCAATCAAGCGAGAACGCGAGTCGCTTGTTACATGGGAATCCGATAAAAAATCGAGCGTGCCTCCCAGTCCACTGCCGGCCCGCTCCCAGTGAGCTTACTCGGCGAAACCAATCTGGACAGGCGAATTCCATCTGCAGTCCAGACCAAGGATCGCGCCCATTGTGAGCAAACCTCCCCGATGATCGGCGGGATGTAAGGCAACGCGTTGGAAATCGGTTGTCTCCGGCTCGGGAAAACCATAAAAGTCACTTAGCCGAGCGTTCGCCATCGTCCAGTCGGAAGCGATAAAGGAGTCGATTGGCAAATTATTGGTAAAGACCTCAAACTCGACAATCTGAGGCGCATCTTCGGGTGCCAGGACATCCATTTCGATCAAGCCTTCATTGCCCGCTTCGCTCGTCTCCTTGCCGATCCGCAAATGGGGAACTTGGCCAACGGGCGGACGAACACCGCTGACCTGCATGCGAGCGCGATACAGCCCGCTGTGCTGCGGTCCCGTGCGACCATACCAATTGGAGCGAACCGCCTGTTGCAATCGTCCGGGGAAAATCAACGCCCGCAACGGACGCTGAATCCCGAAACGATCAAGGTAAGCCTGTTGCTCCTGACCTCCGTTGTAGCGAATATCGGCGGCCGTCTTACGCACCGTTTGAGTGGTTACCGGTGACTGGGGAAACGCCCGTGCGAGCACCGTCTCGGCGGCTTGATAATAACGCTCCACATGCGATGGCGAGAGCGAAAGCTGCGAACCAATCCGTTCGTACCCTTACCAAAGAGTGTCCGCGTTCAGCTCACCCGGCTTGCCCCTGACGAATTCGCAAATCAAGTTGCTCGACAACGCTGGCGATTTCATCTTCCGTCGGCCGGGGTTCATCGGGCGGAGGCATCTCACCGGCGTTGATCCGTTCCACGACCTCAGCCCACAGGTGACCATCTGCGCCCGACTGAAAATCGCGAGAAAGCAGATCGATCCGCAGATCACGCTCGACTAGCTCCGGACCATGGCAACGCAAGCAATGTTGCTCCAGGAATACGTCAAACGGCTCCTTCGCCGCGAGCAACCGAGCCGAAAGCAAGGACGAAGCACAACCGCAAGCGATAAACGCAACGAGCTTCAAATTACGCATTAGAACAACTCGCGTGGGTTGCCGAATCAGTGGCTGCAGTCGCGGTGGGAAAACAAGCTTAAACTGCGAATGGGGAGCGGATAGCCTAACGCGCCAGCATAGTCGCTGCACAATGCGCGAGCAAAATACAGAACCGCGGTGCGGACACCGAACGCTGCGGAACTGCGCGTACGGCATGGAAAGTGCAGATAGTTAAAGACAGTCTCTTATCTGACGCAAATCCGACTATCGAAAGCATTGCATCGTGAGCCCTCTGGTCCTGATTCTAATCATACTTCTCATCCTGGCCCTCTTCGGAGGCGGTTATGGCTTTCGCAGGGGCAACAACGTCCTGGCAGGGGGAGGCGGAATCATTGGAATAATCCTGGTAGTTCTGTTAGTCCTCTTTCTAATGGGCCGTCTATAGCACCCAACAGTTTCGCCATGAAAGGCTCGCCATTAAGGGTTTCAACGAGGTGCTTTCCCAACGCTCCTGGTGAGCTTAAACTTCAAATTCGCACCTGAGGAGGCATGCCCCACTACGGATTTTTTGAGAGCAAATTTAAGATGATCAGGAGCGAACAACCGCGGCAAAAGGGTTGACACTTTTGCCACGCTTTCATCTAGCTCTGACTTTCTCGGACTCATGTGGCAAACTAGCGCCTTGCGGCAAGCTGGACGACCGGATCGGCGACTGGTGAAGCAGACGCCGGTCGGTGGTGGTTGCATTTCTCAGACTTCTCTCTGGACGCTCGATGATGGTGAGCAACTGTTTGCTAAAATCGAGAACCCAGCACGCTTGCCGATGCTGATCGCGGAAGCGGACGGGCTGCGCGCGCTGGCCGCTGCCGAGCAGATTCGCGTGCCTCACGTCTGGGCGGTGGGCAGCAGCGATGATGGGCAAGTCGCTTTCCTGCTGAGCGAGTTCATTGTCACCCACGCTCCTAACAAGTTGTTCTATGAGCGCTTTGGTCAACAATTAGCGGCGCTCCATCAGGTGCCTCTCCAGCAACCAAGCTTCGGCTGGCACCAAGACAATTTTCTCGGGTCAACGTCTCAACCCAACACCTTCCACAGCCAATGGGTCGATTTTGTGGCTGAACAACGTTTGGGCTATCAACTCCGTTGCTTGGTCGATCGCCAGCTTGCGGGGAGCCGTTTGCGAAATGACTTGAATCAGATAATCAACCAGCTTGGCACTCTGCTGCCAACCTCCCCAGAGCCCCCTTCCCTGCTGCATGGCGACTTGTGGAGCGGCAATTACTTGGCCGATCCCCAGCGTCATCCCGTGCTAATTGACCCAGCCGTTTACCTAGGCGATCGAGAAGCCGAATTTGGGATGATCGAACTGTTTGGCAGCTGTCCGCCGGCATTTTACGAAGCCTACCAGGCAACCTATCCACTCCGGGAAGGCTGGCGAGAACGCACCGATGTGTACATTTTGTACCACCTGCTCAATCACTTGAACCTGTTCGGCAGCTCCTACGCGGGACAATGCGAGAGCTTGGCGGGGCGCATTGCCCGGCGAACCTAGCCCTTTTGCGGTACGCGCTTGCACGAGTTAAACTAAATGGCTACTTTTTGCGCGCCGAATTCGCCCTCTCGTGCACTTATCTTACACGCTCATGATATACGACAACGAACGCACCGATGCGCGATTGCTGCGCGACTGGATTGACCACCAGAACCGGGAAGCTCTCGGAGCTCTAGTCGATCGCTACGCGCCGCTGGTGCTGGGGGTTTGCCTGCGTCAATGTCGTCAACGCACAGATGCCGAAGACGCTTTCCAGGTAACTTTCATGATCTTGGCCCGCTCGTCCCATTCAATCCGCGATGCGACCACGCTGCCAGCTTGGCTGCACGCGACTGCCTACCGCGTGGCGGCCCGTTCGCGACAGCAGCGCGATGTCAGCGATCCGGTGGCCTTGGATGCCCTTCCGGCAAGAGCAAACGATTTGCCGGACGTCACTCAACGACATGAACTACAAGTTTTAGATGAGGAGTTAAACGCGCTCCCCGAAACGCTTCGGACACCCTTGGTGCTACATTACCTCGAGGGCCAACGAGTCGCCGAAGTTGCTGATCAACTCGGCAGCACGCACGGCACAATCCGCGGCCGTCTGCAACGCGGGCGGCATGCACTCCGGCGACGCTTGATCTTACGGGGCGTTTCCCTGGGAAGTGCCCTGGTGGCCATCAGCGCCTCCAAGGTAACAGCTGCGACAACGGCCACTTTCGTCGCGCAAACACACCTGGCGCTGAGCAATCAACCCGAAACGTTCGCCCCGCAACCAACCGCTGACTCCGTCGTGCCCAACAGTGCGACCACTCAATCCTCGACTCTGTTCTTCTCTTCAACCGTAGGTGTGGTTATGCGATCTGCTTCTCTGGCAATTATCGGCACGCTGATGCTGACGCTCTGGATTAGTTACCAAGGGCCTGAGGGTGAGCAACTGGCGAGCTCCGAACCGGCTCAGCAGGGCCAAGCCGCTCAGCAGGGCCAACCCGCCGCAAAAAAACTTTTGCTTGATCAACCCTCGCTCACCGTGCCAGAGCAGCCGACGATCACTCAAATCAACCCGAGCCCGAGCGTCCCGCTTGACAGACAGTCACCAAGTCCTGCCACCGCTGTAAAGCCCTCGGAGGACAACAGCGACGCGACCCCGGGTGCCGAAAGGAACTCCGCCCAAACCACCTTATTTCAGGCCGGCGGTATGGGCGGCATGGGCGGTATGGGCAGTGGCAGCATGGGCCCTGGCATGCAGCAGCAACAAGCTCCGCAACCACCGCGACCTCGAGTGCCAGAACCGACCGCGTTTGAAGAGCAGCTTGCAGATTTTCTCAGCCAACCGCTGGAAACGGAGATCTCAGCCGGCTCGGTGCAAGCGTTGGCCAAGGCGATTGAAAGCCAATTGCAAATCCCCGTTGTCGTTTCCCAGCAACCTCAGATGTCCACTCTGTCGACCGACCAACCGCTAACGCTGCAAGCGTACAAAATGCCGCTGGGGGTGAGCCTCAAGAATGCTCTCCGCCCGCTCATGCTGCGGACCATTATTCGGGATGACGCGATCATGATCGTGCCCGATACGGTCGCCTTGGCAAAGCAAGGTATCGGCACTTCCAGATACATCAATGTTGACGATGCCTACGTCCGCAAGGTTGAGGAAGCTCTGCAAATCGAGACATCACTCGACCTCGCCGTGGTCCCGTTGAATCAATTTCTCTCAGAAATTTCGGCAAGCCAGCCCGATGCCAGCGAAGTTTTGCAATTTCGCTTAGACATGCGAGCACTGGAAGATCTGGGACTGACCGACGACCTGCCCGTAGAGATCAACATGTCGGACGTGTCAATTCATGACATGCTGCAAGTGATACTCCGGGACCATGATCTCGCCTTGCGGCCACGCAACGGCTTTGTGGAGGTAACCACGATCGACAAGGCCCAGAATCCCGAAAATATGATGTTACGAGTGTATTGGCTCGATGGTACCGGTTTTGGCTCCATCGATTCCGCTTTGATGATGATTCAAACGGTCGTCACGCCCGATGTTTGGGAGATGCTGGGCGGTCCAGCCACTTGCGCCCCGGTCAATAATTCGTCCAGCGGCCGACTGGGAATTGTGGTCGCCGCTCCTTTCCAAGAGCATCGCGAGATCGAAAGTCTGCTGAAGGCCATCCGCGAGGGCATCGTCGATCCCAACCCCAATCCTGATCCACCATCTACGGCCGGGCCGAGCGGTGGCATGACAGGTATGGGTGGAGGCATGGGCGGCTGGGGAGGAGGTGGCGGCGGGATGATGTAGCTGTGCAGTGCTTGCCAGCACACGGTTCGTCAGCACCGTTCGCTAACACATCGGGTTTGTGTGCTGGCTATACTGAGAATGCCTCTTCTCATGTTTGTTTACCCATCGCCACTGAACTAAGATCCGTTTCGAAAACCGAAGAGAACCGCGGCTAGCGCCATTGCGGCTAACAGTTTTCGGGCAGGTTCAAAGCACTCGCGTGGCACAGCATCCTTGAGGCACTTATGATCGGTCCGACGTATTCCTGGCGAATCGCACTGCTGGTTTTCTGTTGCTCCCCAATGCCGCTTTGCCTGGGACAACAATTTCAGGGCTACGTGGCGGATGAGTATGATGGCGAAAGCGAGAATTCCCCCTCCGCAGCCGACAAAAGAATCGTCGCCATTTTGGCTCGGCCGCTCAAGTCCAGCGTGGGACCGGGCCCCTTGGCCAGCGTGCTGAGGAATCTAGCTACGGCCAACGATATCCCGCTGGAACTGCCCCCGGAGCCATTGCCGGACAGTTCCCCCCCGGCGCGTGGACTCTTTCGCTTGCCCGCTTCGCAATTGCCTCTGGGGGTTCAATTAAAACACAGCCTGCGGCCCTTTGCTCTCCGCCCGCTGGTGCACAACGGCGCATTGTGGATTGTTACCGACACCGCTCAACGGGTCAGCCGAAACAACAGCGCGGCCAGCTCTTTCACCAATGTGGATGACGCATTTATTCGTCACATCGAATCGCTGTTTGCCCAGAAGATCACGATCGATTCGGTAGATGTTCCCTTAAACGCTTGGTTGGTAAACCTCGCCAAAAAAACAGGCATCCCCTTCTCAATAAACGTGCGGGCATTGGAGGATCTTGGCTTAACCCAAGACTTACCCGTGTCGGTGCAGATGAGCAACGTGTCGGCGCTAACGATGCTGGAAGTTGTCTTGGCGGGTTATGATTTAACAATGCGCCCGCGGAGCGAATTTGTCGAGATCACGACCGTCGACGACGCTGAGGATCCAGCCAATGCGTTGATACGAATTTATTGGCTGGAGGGGACCGGATTTAGCAAAGAAGTTGGTGGGCTCAGCAACCTGATTCAAACGGTCGTCGCTCCCGATACTTGGGAGGCACTGGGCGGCCCTTCCGTAATCGCTCTACTGAAGCGGCCAAGAGCCGCAGCCCATCCCACGTTGCGTACGGGAATAGTGGTCAGCACGACATACGGCGTGCATCGCCAAGTCGAGCAATTACTCAATGGCTTGAGGCGAGGAACGCATGATCCCCGCACCCAGTATTCAACGTCAAATTAATGACGTTGCAAATGCTGACAAGAAGATGGAGGCAGGAAAATTTTAGCGATGGATTTCCCTGCCGCCAAAACGCGATACCGTTCAATAAATCGTTTAACCGTCAGCCGAAGGCGTACGCGCTCCCATTACAAAGTACGCCTGCGGCTGACTGTTTATGGAAGGTCCCACCAAGATGGCCCTCATTGAACGGTACTGCGCCAAAACGGCTAACTCAGCTGTTTTCTTCTGCTGCCACTTCGACGGCATCTTCTTCTTCGTCATCCGCGATTGGCGCGATGAAACCACCATCGGCGAGGACTCGCTGCTTGATTTCTTCCGCCACTTCGGGGTTTTCGATCAAGAAATTTCGCGCCTTTTCCTTGCCTTGCCCCAAGTAGGTTTCACCATACTTGAACCACGAGCCACTGCGATCAACCACTTTGTGCAGCGTGCCAAGGTCCAACAAATCGCCTTCGTAGCTGATTCCGTTGGAGTGCATCATGTCGAACTCGGAAACCCGGAAAGGAGGGGCCACCTTGTTCTTGACGATCTTGGCTCGCACTCGCTGGCCCACTTGTTCCTCGCCATCCTTGAGCGCGCCGATGCGACGCACGTCCACTCGCACCGAACAATAAAACTTCAGCGCCCGACCACCCGGAGTTGTTTCCGGACTGCCAAACATCACGCCCACTTTCTCACGAATTTGGTTGATGAAAATGACCACGCATTTGCTCTTGGCAATCGCACCGGTTAACTTCCTCATCGATTGACTCATCAACCGCGCCTGCAGACCGACGTGGCTGTCACCAATCTCACCTTCTAATTCTTGCCGAGGCACAAGGGCGGCGACCGAGTCAATCACGATCACATCGACCGCGTTGCTCTTGACCAACATCTCGCAAATCTGCATCGCCTCTTCACCACTGCTCGGTTGGCTGACCAGCAAGGTGTCCAATTCAACGCCCAGCTTCTTGGCCCAACTCGGATCAAACGCATGCTCGGCATCAATGATGGCGGCAATCCCACCCTCTTTCTGAGCCTCAGCCGCCACGTGCAGAGCCAACGTCGTTTTTCCACTCGACTCCGGACCAAACACTTCGACAATCCGGCCCCGTGGCAACCCCTGGCCACCGAGGGCCATATCGAGCGAAAGGCTGCCCGTCGAAACCCCCTTGATGGCCAATTGCTGCGACGCGCCGAGCGGCATGATGGCGCCATCGCCGAATGTTTTTTCAATCTGCTGTAAAGTCGTCTTCAAACCAGGCTCGCGAGCCAACATGGCCTTCAGCGCGATGTCAGTCTCTTTATCTCGCTTGACCGTTCCAGACGTTTGCAGTGCGGCTTTCTTTTTGGCCATCGTTGACTCCCCGTACCCTTAATTTAGGTTCCCCAGTAATAACCACAGACCACGTGCAATCCTGTGCTCCATGAACGCCCGGATAGTAACCGAAAGTCCACCACCATTTCAACCAAATTCTCAACAAGTTTTCCAGAATTTGTTACGCGGTCATTAGCTGACTAACCCAAGTATTGGCGAGCGGCGTGACACCTTTGGTCACGCGCGGCAAGAAAAGTTGGAAAAAAATCCTTTTTCTTTCCAGCTGCACATCGCACTGTGTGGGCGAATACTGACCAGCCAGCAAGCAAACAGGCTGGCAGCCAGTGATAAACAGCAAACACGCGAGGCTATGCGGTATCGCCGCCGCGAATCAGCGTGATCATTTCGTCGGTCGACATCCGCCCCGCCCGGTCGGTTCCGCTCAACACGCTGGCAACCAACTCCCGCTTATCGTCGTGCATCGCCAAGATCTGCTCCTCGATCGTATCGCGAGCAACTAACCGGATCACCGTCACCGCTTGCTGCTGACCGATTCGGTGGGCCCGGTCAGTCGCTTGATCCTCAACCGCCGGGTTCCACCAAGGATCGAGGTGCAGCACGTAATTGGCCGCCGTCAGGTTCAATCCGGTACCGCCCGCTTTGAGCGAGATCAGGAACAACTCCCCTTCGCCACGCTGGAAGGCGTCTACGGCCAATTGGCGTTCGGCAGCCGGCGTCGAACCGTCCAAATATTGGTAGCTGATACCCTTCGCATCGAGCGCTTCGCGGACCAACGCCAAGTGCTGGACAAACTGACTGAAGATCAGCGCGCGGTGTTCTCCGTCGCGCAATTCATCGATCGTTTCCAGCAACAAATCCATCTTAGCGGAACTCCCCTGCCAACTGGAATTGACCAAGCGGGGATGGCAAGCCAATTGTCGCAGGCGAGTCAGCCAGGCGAGCACGCGGAAACGTTGCTGGCCTTCTTCGCCGCTGGTTGTTTGTTGTCCCAACTCGCGGACCGCAGCCATCCGAGCCGCTTCGTACTGGTTACGCTGTTCGCGATCGAGTTCGGCAAAGCGGTTAATTTCCGTCCGCGGCGGCAGTTCGGCCAACACCTTGTTCTTGGTTCGTCGCAGAATGAAGGGCTGCACCAAGCGAGCCAACGCTTCGCGTCGCTCGCTATCTCCCTGCCGCTCGATGGGATCGGCAAAGCGGTTGCGAAAATGTTCCCAAGTGCCCAGCAAGCCGGGCGAGATGGTCCGCATCAAACTCCACAATTCTCCCACGTGATTTTCCAGCGGAGTGCCCGAGAGGGCCAACCGCCAATCGGCTTTCAAATCACGCGCGGCGCGGGCCGTTTTGGTAGCCGCGTTCTTGATAAATTGAGCTTCGTCCAAGACCAAAGTGTGCCATTGACGAGCGGCAAAACGGGCTGCGTCACGTTGCAGCAGCGCATAACTGGTGATCACCAAATCGCCCGGCCCAACTTGTTCGACCAACGTTTCCCGATCATGGTCGCGGTACAGATAAGGAGTCAGCTCGGGCGCGAAACGGTTGGTCTCGTTGAGCCAGTTTTGCCCCACGCTGGTCGGTGCCACGACGAGCGTCGGGCCCCCCTTGCCGCGATCAATCAAGATCCCCAGCGTCTGCACCGTTTTGCCCAATCCCATGTCGTCAGCCAACACGCCACCGGCTCCCCAAACACTGAGCCGAGCCAACCAACGGTAACCTTCCTTTTGATATTCACGCAGATCGGCTTGCAGCCCACTCGGCACGCGGGGACGCATTTTCCGAGCTACTTCCAGCGACTTGAGCGTGGCGCTCCAGGCATCGCCCGCTTCAACCAACATATCTTCACCCAACAGATCGTCGACCAGAGGCGCTGCCACTCGGGCGACTTTCGCACCCTCGCGATCTTCGAAAATAGCATCATCCAGCTGGATCAAACGTCGCCGAAAAGCATCGCTGATTTTGGCAAAAGTATGATCCCCCACTCGGACGAATTTCTCACCGTCGCGGATCGCTTTGAGCAAATTGGCCAGCGTGACCTCTTCGTCTTCGATCTTGACGGTGCCCTGAATGCCAAACCAATCATGTTTTTCCTCAATCCGAACTCGCAGCGAGGCGGGAGTGATCTCACCAGCCATTCGCAGACGCTTGCCCTCCGGCCACATCACGGGCGGCGCCTCTTCCCCGAGTTCCGCCAAGCGGTCGAGTAAAGCTAGCGAAACCTCGATCGACTCGAGGTACCAATCAAAGCCCCCTTCCCCGTTGGCTGGTCCCAAATCGAGTTGGTCGGCCATGTGATGCGCGGCAGACAATTCGGCATCGAACTCACGCACCAAGCGACGCGGCCCGGCGGGAGTGACCACGGGAATCTCGCCCGGCCCCGCAGCCGGTTCCAACGGACCGCTGAGACGATCATCGGCGACGCGAATGCGAGCCAACAAACCACGTTCCCGTGGTGCCAGCATTAACGTTAAAGTCGTCAACGGCTCGCGAGGACCAGCTAGCGTCTCTGGAATTTCAATCTCGACCAACCGGCTAAGATGCTCGGAAACACCCAACAAGGATCTCGCCGTCTTGGTGTCGACTTGCAGCGAAGCGGGATCATGGTCCAACAGCTCGCTGACCCAATCGGCCAGCTCGCGGTCGAGCGTTTGGCTGAACAACAACTGATTCGATCCCGGATCGGCCAACACGACGCGCCGCGCATCCCATTGCTGGCCCGACACGGTGGTCGTAAATTCGCGTCCCGGCGGCGGCGGATAGATGGCCGTTTGGCCCATCCGCAACACCACTTCGTATTGATCCTTCTCCACCGCCGCCACCGTGATCCGCAACGGCCGATGCAGGACGTGGACGGCGGCCCGCAGCTCATCATCCCAGACCACGTTGGGATGTCCGACAAGCGCCGGCAACAACTCGACCAACTGTCGCTCGTTGGCATCAAAGCGGGGGGCCACGCTCCGCAATAAACCGCCGGCGCGAAGGTCTTGCACGGAGCGACTGCAGAGTTCTAAAAATCCTTGGCTGGTCCAATCCAACTGTCGACCACGCGACCACTGACTCCCCCGCCGCATCCGTTTCTGCTCGTAAATCCGCAGACTGAGCGCCCGCTCCGGGTCGTCGCTGGTTAAAGCAATTCGCCACTGCAAACGTGACTCGGCTTCCGACACCCGCTCGTTTCGCTCGCGAACCGCACCGATTAATCGCGAGAGATACCAATCTCCAGCGCGAGCTCCGCGGGCCTCGATAAAAGCAGCCAAAGCTTGACGCTGGCGATCGTCGAGCAACCGCAGATCATTTTCCAAATATTCAACGGCGGCAAACCCGTGAGCGCAAGCGCCGCTGTCACTAAAAAACGCGCACTCGCAATAAACTCCGGCGACCAAATCAGACTGCGAGCGAGAGGCACCACCAACAGCTCCGCCAATGCCCCCTGCTCCGCCAATACCCCCTGCTCCGCCAATACCCCCTGCTCCGCCAATACCCCCTGCTCCGCCAATACCCCCTGCCCCGCCAATACCCCCTGCCCCGCCAATACCCCCTGCCCCGCCAATACCCCCTGCCCCGCCGAGACGCCCGGCCCCGCCGAGACGCCCGGCCGTGCGGCTGGCCTCGAGATCGATTTCCACGGAATATTCGGTATCCGAATCATCGTGCACCGTAAAATGCCAGCTGATCGACTTTTCGTCAGCCGTCACGTGGGGGGCGCGATTGACTTCGACACGTCGGGCACGCGAAATTGTTTCCAAGGGAAAACGACCCCGCAATTCGGTAATCGCACTAGCGATTTCCGCGGGAACACCGTCTTCCGTTGCCGCTTTCGGACGCTTAAGTTTGGGCTCCTGCATTAACTCCGCTCAATTTAACCGCTGGTTTAAACCACTTGATCGATCTGCCACTCTCCGTACAGTTGAGCCCAGCAGTCTAACATGTTGTCGTCGATCCACCATCGACCCTCTGATTTCTCGATTATCCACAAAGCACCCCGATCCGTCATGCCCAAGTTAACTGTTGAAGACGTTGGCCAATTTGAGGTCCCCGCTGGCAAACGGCTGGTTAAAGCGCTTGTCGAGGAAGCTGGCACCGATCAACTGCACGCTTGCGGGGGTGCCGCTCGCTGTACCACTTGCCGCGTTGCCTTCGTCGCCGGCGAGCCTGACAAGATGACCGTAGCCGAACAACAAGTCCTGCAAGCCCGCGGCGTGACCGAAGCGGGTGTTCGGCTCAGTTGCCAACTAACTTGCGACGACGACATGACCGTACGATTGATCAGCCGTTTGGAAGGCAGCGGCCGCAAAGATCAAGGTGGCCCAGTAGCCGACGCGATTGAACCGACGCCCGAATGGACGACGAAGTCCTAAAGCTCTCCTCAACCAGCCCCCCGCCGCAGGACCATCATCCTTTGCTGAACATTCGCAGCTTTATCGCCATTCCCATACCCGCCGCGATGCAAAAATCGGCCGCCGGGATGGTGACTCGATTGTCGGGCCCCGGCGATGGGATTAAATGGGTGCCGGGCGACAACCTGCACCTGACGCTCAAGTTTCTTGGCGATGTCGACAACCGCGACATCCCTCGGTTGTGCGAAGTCGTCAAGCAATGTTGCGCGGGGCACGAAGCCTTTCCGCTGGAATTTCGCGGTGCCGGCGCCTTTCCCACCCCCGAGAAACCACGCATCGTCTACGCCAAGGTGACGGTCGGCGGCGAACCGCTCACTGCGCTAGTGGAAGCATTGCAGCCAGCCTTGGCCGAACTGGGTTTTAAACCAGAACCACGCGATTACGTTCCCCACATGACGCTGGGACGCACCCGCGGTGGCAGCCGGAGAGGCTCCAGCGAATTGCAAGAGGGCATTGCCGCTCAATCGGAAAGCCGACTGGGGACGATGCTGGCCGACCGCGTGCTGGTGATGGGCAGCTTTCTCGATAAAGCTGGCCCCAGCTACCACGTGATGGGCACGATCCCGCTGCTTGGCGAGTGATTCGCCAAGCAACGGTGGTGGCCCGTCGACCCGGCTTGCGTAGTCGACCCGGCTTGCGCAGGCGACTCGGCTAGCCTACACGCCTAAACGATCGATAACATCTTGCGATAAGTTTCCAGCCGCAGATCGAGATCGCCCAACTCAATCTTCTGCATCCGCTCCAGGCTGAAGTCTTCGACGTTAAAGCTGGCAACCAATGTTCCGTAAGCGAGTGAGCGCTTGATCGTCTCCTCGTCGTGCTTGTTCTGAGCAGCGATGTAGCCCATCATGCCGCCGGCAAAGCTATCGCCGGCACCGGTGGGATCGACGACTTCACCGGTCGGGTAAGCGGGCAAGGTGAAGACCGCATCGGCGCTGAAGAACATCGCCCCGTGCTCGCCTTTCTTGACAATCACAAACCGCGGACCGAGTTCTAAAATTTTCTTGCCGGCGACGACCAGATTCTCTTCCTCGGTCAACAATTTGGCTTCGCTGTCGTTAATCACCAAGCCGTCGATGCGTTTGAGCAACTGCAGTAGCTCGGGGTGCTGGGTTTGGATCCAGAGGTCCATCGTGTCGGCGACCACCAAGGCGGGATTCTTGACTTGGTCGAGCACTTTGGCTTGGACCACCGGAGAGCCATTGGCGAGGAACACGTACCGGCTATCATGGAAAGCCTCCGGGACATGCGGATCGAATTCGCCAAACACGTTCAGTTCGACTTCCAACGTCTCACGGTCATTCATGTTGGGCTGGTACTTGCCCTTCCAAAAGAACGTTTTCTCGCCCGCTTTGACTTGCAGCCCGGTCATGTCGACCTGACGGCCAGTGAGCATCGCGGTATGTTCAGCAGGCCAATCCTCGCCGACCACACCAACCAAACGCACGGGGGTAAAGTAACTGGCTGCATAGGCAAAGTAGACTGCCGACCCCCCCAGTACTCGCTCACGTTGTGCAGTGGGCGTATGGATACTATCAAATGCGACGGAACCGACAACAAGCAAACTCATAGATGATTAATGGGGTGAGCGAAGCGAAAAATAAGAGCTATCGACCTCCATATTATGCCTTCTTTTCGCCGCACACTCCACCCGCGTGCTGACCACTGAAATGACGACACTTTTGCATTCCCCCCAGTTTCGCTCACATCGCTTGGTCCGTGGCGGGCATTTGCAAACGCTGGCGACCACTTTCCTCAGCAGCCCCCCGCCGCAACAACCGGCGACCGTCCACAGGGTGCCCCTGAGTGACGGCGATCAACTGGCTTTGCACGAAGACTGTCCACCCGGCTGGCTACCGGCCTCTCCCCGCTTGCTGCTAATTCATGGCTTGAGCGGCAGCCACCGGACCAGTTACATGGCACGCTTGGCGGCCCGCTTCCAGGCAGCCGGCACGCGAGTTTTTCGGCTCGACATGCGAGGCTCTGGAGTCAGCTTTGAGCATTCCAGTCAGCTCAATCATGCCGGCCGCAGCGAAGACATTTTGCGGGCCCTGGAGAAAGTGCATGAACTCACCGGTGACGGACCGATGTGGACAATCGGCGTCTCGCTCGGTGCCGGCCAGCTACTGAAAATGCTTGGCGAACTCGGCTGCGGCCAGCTTCACAGCGAAGCGGTGCGGGCCAATCTGGAACGTGCCGCGGCGGTCGCCCCACCGATCGATTTGGCGGGCTGCTCGCGACACATGCGGCGTTGGTGGATGCGTCCTTACAACCGCTTTTTTATTCGTCACCTACTGAAACATATTCCGCCCCAGTTGGCCGCCAGCGAAGCCTGGAATCAAATCGATCTGCAACGTCGTCCGCGAACCCTGTATGAACTTGATGACCGCGTGACGGCTCCGCTGTCCGGGTACCAAAGCGCGAATCACTACTACGCCAGCTGCACTGCAGACCAGTTTGTGGCGGCTAACCCAGTGCCCACGCTGGTGCTGGCCGCCAATGATGACCCAATCGTGCCGATTGCCGGCTTTCGCGCCGCAGATTGGCCCACCGGCACACAATTGGAAATCGTTGACGGCGGCGGCCACGTGGCTTTCCTGGCCAGCGGCCGTGAGCGATTCTGGCTCGACCAACGGCTGGCCCGCTGGTTCTTCTAACAGCTCGAGCAAGTCATCCGCGGCCCACGATTATGAGCCGACGGTGCTGGCCAGGGGCTAGCCGACCGTCAATCGACTTTACCCTTGGCTTCCATATTTCCCCAGCTATCACGGAGCGAGACGACGCGATTGAAAACTCGCGACTGAGCCGTGCTATCGGGATCGACAACGAAATAACCCAACCGTTCAAACTGCACGCGTTGGCCGATTTCATCGGCCACCAAAGCGGGCTCGACCTTGGCGGTCACCGTTTCGATCGAATCGGGATTGAGGTGATCAAGAAAGCTTTGACCGGACTGTGAGGAATCGGGGTTTTCGACTCGGAACAAGCGATCGTACAAACGCACGGTAACATCGCGCGCATGCTCGGCGCTGATCCAATGGATTGTGCCTTTGACTTTGCGTTCGCTGGTACCGCTGCCGCTGCGGGTTTCGGGGTCGTACGTGCACAAGACTTCGATCACGTTGCCGTCAGCGTCTTTCACACAATCGTGACAGTCGACAACATAAGCGGCTCGCAGTCGCACGGCGCCACCTTTCTTGAGGCGAAAGAACTTCCGCGGTGCTTGTTCGCGAAAATCTTCCCGCTCAATGTACAGCGTGCCGCTGAAGGGAACTTCGCGAGTGCCGGCTGCCGGATCTTCGGGGTTATTGACCGCGTCAACCATCTCCACCTGCCCCTCGGGCCAGTTGGTAATCGTCAGCTTGATCGGATCGAGGACCGCCATGCGGCGGGGCGCAACACGATTGAGGTGTTCGCGAATCGCGTTCTCCAGCCGCACCATATCGATCATACTGTTGAACTTGGCGACGCCGATATCGGCGCAGAAGTTTCGCAGCGATTCGGGGGTATAGCCGCGTCGCCGCAGCCCGCTGATCGTCGGCATCCGCGGATCATCCCAACCGCTAACGTGCCCCTCTTGCACCAGCTGCAGCAATTTGCGTTTACTCATCACCGTATAGGTGAGATTCAACCTGGCAAACTCGATCTGCCGGGGATGGTGAATCTGCAAATTTTGGCAGAACCAATCGTATAACGGCCGGTGCTGTTCGAACTCGAGGGTGCAAATCGAGAAGGAGATATTTTCCAGCGAGTCGCTTTGACCGTGCGCCCAGTCGTACATCGGATAGATGCACCAGGAATCGGCGGTGCGATGGTGGTGGGCGTGCATAATGCGGTACATGACCGGATCACGCAGATTCAGGTTTGCCGCCGCCATGTCGATCTTGGCTCGCAGCGTCCGCTCGCCGTCAGCAAACTCACCCGCCTTCATCCGCGCAAACAAATCCAAATTTTCTTCGACCGAACGATCACGAAACGGGCTGTTCACTCCCGCTTCGGTGACTGTCCCGCGATACTTGCGAGTCTCCTCAGCATTGAGGTCGCAGACGTACGCCTTGCCGGCTTTGATTAAGACGATGGCCCATTCGTAGAGCTGCTCGAAATAATCGCTGGCGTAACAGAGGTTGTCCCAAGAGAAGCCCAACCAGCGAACATCCTCCATAATGGAATCGACATACTCTGTCTCTTCCTTGGTCGGATTGGTGTCGTCAAATCGTAGGTTGCACGCGCCGCCGTACTTCTTGGCCAAGCCAAAGTTCAAGCAAATGCTTTTGGCGTGCCCAATGTGCAAATAGCCGTTGGGTTCGGGGGGGAACCGCGTTTGGACTTGAGAAAACCGGCCGCTGGCCAAATCTTGGTCGATCGCTTGCTCGATAAAATTCTGACGTAAAGTAGCTGCCGCATTCGCGTCTGGCCCCGTAGCACCTGCATCATGTGGTGCAGAGTGATCACCAGTCGTTGTGTTGTCATCAGAAACCGAGTCGCTCATCCGTGTCTATCCCGCGAAATGGAGTGTCAAAACAGAATCGTGCATTCAAGCGAACTTGAAGACTCGATTATGACATTCACGGTTCACGGCGTCGAAGGGGAAGCGGCGAAGAAAACTGAGGAAAATCAGTTCTTGTCGAAGGCCAACACGGGACCCCGCGCGGGCTTGGCGGCCATTTCCGGAAGCTCACACTTGGTGGTGGGCTCGGAATCGTCGTAGAGTCCCACGCAGAGGCTCAATTTGGCCCCTTCCAAATCAAAGGGGATGCAGACCGGGCGGACGTTGCCGGGGAAATTGATCGTCAAACCGCGGCCACAGATTACGCTGGGCAACGACATGCTCAGCTTATACTGGGTCAATTTGCACTTGGCTGCTCCCACGATCATGTTGGCAATTTCCGCGACGGCGTCGATCACCTGCTCATCGATCGTGTCGGTAGCATGACCGATCACGTTCTCGGTAAAGTCGATAGCCAGCTTCCGGTCGACACCCACGATCACGTTCCCGGGCAATCCGCCCGAGAGACCGACCATGGAGTTGACATCTTGTTCGCAAATCGCCGCTCTGACGACATAGGGCGAGCCGACGACGACTTTCCGCCCCATCATCGTCTCAAAGACTTCAGTCGCCGCTGTCACAAAGGCGTCTAAGATGAACTTTTGCATAATTCGACGGCAGCCGGCTGCCGCTCTCGGTGGAGGAAAAAATGGGCAGAGTTCTCGCGGGGTAATGCTGCCGTTCAGCATCACCGGCCTGTTAAAGCGTCTCGGTGAGGCTCCCAAGGAGCCTCCACCGAAATGGGCTTACGCTTCAATTTTGATCAATCGATTGAGCTTGAGCTTCAACATCTCATTATCAAACGGCTTGACCAAATAGTCATTGACGCCGGCCTGAATCGCTTTCAGGACGGAATCTTTTTCCGATTCAGTCGTCACCATCATGATGGGCACTTTGCTGCCGTCAGCGCGAATCTGCTTGGATAATTCCAAACCATTCATCTCTGGCATATTCCAGTCAGTAATGACCAGATCAAAGCGACTGCCATCGCCAAAAACTTCGAGTGCTTCGCGACCGTCACCAGCTTCTTCGATGTTATTCACACCCAAAGCCGCCAACGACCTCGCGATGATTTTACGCATCACACCTGAATCATCCACAACCAAAACATTCATGTTTCGTAGTCCTCTGCGAAATTGATCTTACGCCGCTACGCCCCACTCAAGCGACACGGGCGAAACAAGGAATGGCCAAAGCGGCAATAGGGAAATCTAGATCACGAAACTGGTCAAGGAGACGGAATTGAGTGAGAGTCGACAATTTTTCCAAATTTCACCCATTCGGAACTTTTGGCTGACGATCATGACCTACTTTTCAGAGGATTGGTTCCCCTCCCCCTAAAACTAACACACTCCCGCCTGATCGGTTTCACCCAATGGACGAAGAACAGTTGGTCGTCGAGTTTGTCGATGAAGCCCGCGAACATTTCGCCGATATTGAAGCTCAACTCCTGCAGATTGAAGCTCTCGGCGCTGACATTGACGACAATCTAGTCAATACCGTTTTCCGCGCTATCCACTCGGTTAAAGGTGCCGCCGGCTTCCTCGGCCTGCAGACCATTAACCGCTTGTCGCACAGCCTGGAGAACGTGCTGGGTAAGTTTCGTGATCATAAGATCATCCCCACACCTTATAATGTAGATGTGCTGCTCAAGGGCGCCGATCGGCTGCGTTCTTTGATTGAGATCGTGCACGATAGCAATCAAGAAGATGTCACTGGATTAGTCGCCGCGATCGATGCCGTGCTGACCGAAGAAGCCACAGAACCGGCAGAACCGGCAGAACCAGCCACAGCAACAGAGGCGGTCGAAGAATTGGTCGGCGAGTCCGCCACAGCGACCACCAAAGCAAAAACAACTCGCCGCCGCTCGACGGCCAGCGGCAAAAAAACAACAACTCGTAAAGCTCGCGCCACGACTGGCAAACAACCAGCCAAAGCAGCCGCGAAGAGCAGCAGCGGGCGGGGGGCGAAAACAACCGCTGCCACAACCGCTGCCAACAAAGCAGCGCAACCAGCTGAAGAACCACTCAGCGGCTCAGCAGTCGCCGACCAAGCCTTAACCACGGTCGCCGACGCCTCTCAAGCGGTCGCCGATGAACTCGACAGCAGAGCGGCGAGCGGCGGCGAGGGCAAGAAAGTGGCGGCAGCTCGTAACGCTGCCAAACGGGGAAGCGGCACCCCCGAAGCCAGCATTCGCGTTGGTGTCCGCGTGCTTGACCGCTTGATGAACCTTGCTGGGGAATTGGTACTCAGCCGCAACCAATTACTGCGAACGATTGGCAACAGCGCCGGTCGCACCGCCGCTTTGGATACGATTGCCGCGGGGCTCGACCAAGTCACCACGGAGCTGCAAGAAACAATCATGCAAACGCGGATGCAGCCGATCGGGAACGTGTTTGGCAAGTTCCCCCGGGTGATCCGCGATCTGTCCAATCAGCTGGGCAAGCAGGTGCGGCTGGAAATGGATGGCGACGATGTCGAGGTGGATAAAACCATCGTCGAAGCGATCGCCGATCCACTGACCCACCTGATCCGCAATTCAGTCGACCACGGCATCGAACGTCCCGAAGTCCGCAGCCAAGCGAAGAAACCGGAAGAGGGTTTGGTGCGTCTGCGTGCCAGCCATCAAGCTGGCAAGGTGGTGATTGAAATCATCGACGACGGCGCCGGCATGGACCCGGCCGTGCTGCGACGTAAAGCGATTGAAAAGGGAGTGTTGACGGCTGAAAAAGCTGAGTCGATGTCGAATCGCGAATCGCTGAGTTTGATCTTTGCCCCCGGCTTTTCCACCGCCGCCCAAATTACTGATGTCAGCGGTCGCGGCGTCGGCATGGACGTGGTCCGCACGAACATCGAAAAACTCGGTGGCTCGGTGGAACTCGACTCGACCCTCGGCAAAGGATCTTCGATTCGCATTACCCTGCCGCTGACGCTGGCGATCGTGCCGAGCATGATCGTCTCCTCAGCAGGTCATCGCTACGCCTTACCACAAGCAAACATTGTGGAGCTGGTGCGAGCCGACGGCCAAGAAAAACGCATCGAATGGGTCAGTGGCGCGGAGGTCTTACGCTTGCGTGGGAATCTGATTCCTCTGGTTCGTCTGAGTACTATTTTGGAGATCCCCTCGGAACTCGACAGCGACCATAATTCAACACAACCTCATCAAGTTGTGGTGATTGAATCGGGTGCCACCCGCTTTGCTTTAGCTGTCGACCAAGTGCTCGACAGCGAAGAAATTGTGGTCAAACCGCTGGGACGACACCTCTCGCATCTAACCTTATTGGCAGGTGCCACAATTTTAGGTGATGGGCGGGTGGCCATGATCTTGGACGCGGCCGGCGTGGCGGCACGAGCCTCACTGGCGAACGAAGTTGACGAAAGCGAAGAAGCAACCAACCAGGCGGTCAGCGGCGAATTGCCGTCCGACGAACATCGCTTGGTGCTGCTGCGGGTCTCCGACCACGATCGCTTTGCCATCCCCATGGATGTGGTCAGTCGAATCGAACGCGTGACTGCCGAACAATTTGATCTAGTGGGTGCCCGCAAAGCACTGCAGTATCGCCGCGGCACGTTGCCGTTGATCGAACTGGACGAGGCGCTGACGGTCACCGAACCGTACCAACGCGACCACTTGTTCGTGATCGTCTTCAAGATCTTTGGTCGGGAAGTCGGCCTAGTCGCCCCCGAACTCGATGACATTCGCCATTGCCGCATTGAAATTGATGGCGACGCTTGTGACGAACGCGGCGTAGCCGGGATCACGGTGATCGACGAACGGACCACGCGTCTGCTCGATCTCTACGGCCTCTGCGAACGCCTGCGTCCCGAGTGGTTTGAAGAATTCAAAAAGAAACGTCCGCCAGAGAACCGCAATCGCGTGCTCGTCTGCGAAGACAGCGGTTTCTTCCGCAGCTTCCTAATCCGTACCTTGCGGGAAGAAGGTTTCGAAGTCTTTGAAGCCGAGGATGGCGAACGCGGCTGGGAATTACTCTCCGAAGGTCTGGAGGTGGACTTGCTGGTTACCGACGTGGAAATGCCTCGCTTGGATGGATTCGGATTAACCGAGCGTGTCCGCAAACTAGCTCGCACGGCCAACCTCCCCGTCATTGCCCTCACCAGTTTGGCGGACGACTCTTCGATCGCTCGCGGTCACGCCGTGGGTGTGACTGATTATCAAGTCAAAATGAATAAGCCCGCGCTGTTGTCGTCGATCGGCAAGATCCTGGGTACTAAAGGGGATCGTGCAAAATCGGCCTAATGCTGCCCAGTCAGCACACAGCGTCGCATAGCACAACCTATTTTTGATTCTCCCTTAAATTGTTTCGCGGTAGTCCATCATGAACTCAACTCCTGCCACTGTGGCAAATCATTCCAACGACGAATCCACCACCTCCCAAGCCACCATTCAATTGGTCAGTTTTGGTGTCGGCGACTGCGTGCTGGGTGTGGAAATAGAACATGTCCAGGAAATCAACCGTCAGCTCGAACTGACACCAGTCCCTGGTGCACCTGACTCGATTCGCGGAGTGATCAATCTCCGCGGCGATGTCGTTACCGTGCTCGACTTACATCGCTTGCTCGGCCTACCCGCCACGGAACCAACTCGCACTAGTCGCAACTTGGTGCTGAAAATCAACGGGGAACGAGTCGGTGTCATGGTCGACAACGTGTCGGACATCTTAGCAATCTCCCCGGAGGCGATCAGCCGACGTCCTCCGAACCTCAGTCAAGTCGATCGTCGCTACATTCGCGGAGTCCATATTCGCGACGAAGCGGTTGTCGTGATCCTCGATCCTCACGCACTTGCCAGCACAATGGAAGCTGTTTCGTCTCCAACCTAACAGCCTCGCCGAAAACCAACCAGCAGTTCGGCCAACCGCCGAGCTGATTCACAGTTTTCGAATCGTTTCCAAGTCAGCTAACAAGTTTTCCAACTCACCCGCTTGTAACCTTTTTCAGCCCCTGTTCTCAACCCATTCTTCCTGCATTTGCCTACTTTGAGGGAACTCTCGCATGAAACTCCGTGGACGCTTAACGATCGCCTTTTTAGCATGCGGCCTCGTGCCGATGTTAGCGATTTCAGTGCTTAACATCTGGAATGCCACCTCGGGCACTCAAGATGTTACCGATGATGCTGCGACCGCACTGCAGCAGCAGAACCAAGCGCAACTCGCTTCGGTCCGAGCCATCAAAAGCCAGCAAGTTGAGGACTACTTTAGTTTCATCTCGGACCAAGTTGCCACGTTCAGCCAAAACAACGCGACCGTGACGGCCACCAAAGAGTTCCGCCAAGCATTCACCTTTTTCCGCGACCAAAATAAAACCAGCAGTCCGGACATCGAGAACAAACGTCGTGAGTTGCGGGATTTTTATGAGGGGACTTTCTCCGCGGAGTATCGTCGCCTCAACCCCGATGGGGCCCCCAACGCGACCGCCCACCTCAATCAACTCAGCGACGATGCGATCGCTCTGCAACACGCTTATATCGTTGCCAATTCAAATCCCCTGGGCAGCAAACACTTGCTCGATGCGGCCGGCAGCAATGCAGATTACAACGATACGCACAAAAAGTATCACCAGATGTTTCGCCAATATCTGGAACGTTTCGGCTACTATGATATCTTTATTGTTGATCCCGAAACGGGCAACATCGTATACAGCGTCTTTAAGGAAGTTGACTTCGGCACCAGCCTGATCAATGGCCCCTACGCGCAAACGAATTTCGGTGAAGCCTTTCGTTTGGCACAACGAAGTAGCGATCCGAATGCCACCTTCTTGGTCGATTTCAAAAACTATTGGCCCAGCTACGAAGCTCCCGCCAGCTTCATTTCCAGCCCAATCGTCGCTGACGGCAAGACGATCGGCGTGTTGGTCTTCCAAATGCCCGTTGACCGTGTTAACGAAGTCATGACCCGCAAGATGCAGTTGGGGGAAACAGTCGAATCATACCTGGTCGGACAAGATCACCAATTGCGTTGCAACACCACCCGCGCTACGGAAGAGCACTCGATCGTCAAATCATTCCGCACCAAAACGACCTACGACAACGAAGCGATTCAGAAAGCTTTGGCAGGCGAAACGGGGGTCGTCGAATGCACCAATTACCTGGGTGATCAAGTGCTGACTGCCTACAGCCCGATCAGCCTACTGGGCTTGAAGTGGGCAGTTGTCACCGAAGTTACCACCGACGAGGCGTATGGGGCAATTGCGAGCATGCGAAACGATGCTAAGAGCATCCAGAGCAGCATGCTGTTGTTCAGCAGCCTCGCTGCCGTGTTTGCCACAATCGGCATCTTCGTGGTCGCCGGTTTCGTGATTCGGATGCTGATGTCACCCATCGATGCGACGGTCGCCACCCTCAAGAATATTGCCGAAGGCGACGGCGACCTGACCAAGCAACTGGATGAAAATCAAGTTGGCGAGTTGGGCGATCTGGCTTTGTACTTCAACAAGTTCGTGAAACGGACCCAAGACATCGTCAAATCGATTGCCGGCAACGTCACCACCCTGACCGGAGCCAGCAAATCGCTGAGCGAAACCGCTTCGCACCTCAGCAGCGGTGCCGCCCAGTCGAAGACCCAATCAGCCACCGTTTCCAGCGCCGCCGAGGAACTCAGCATCAACATGGGTGTGATCGCCCAAAGCACCGATGATATGAGCAATTCCATCGGCACCGTCGCTACCGCGGTGAAGGAAATGAAAGCAACCATCGGCGAGATCGCTGATAACGCCGAACAAACCGCCGAAGTCGCCGGACAAGCCGCTTCGCTGGCCGAAGTCTCCAACGCCAAAGTCGGAGATATGGGAATTGCGGCTCAGGAAATCGGCAAGGTGATCGAGGTGATTCAAGATATCGCCGAGCAAACCAACTTGTTGGCTCTGAATGCCACAATCGAAGCAGCTCGTGCCGGCGAAGCTGGCAAAGGCTTCGCCGTGGTGGCTACCGAGGTCAAAGAATTGGCCAAGCAGACCGCCGCAGCGACCGACGATATTCGCTCTCGCATCGAGGCCATGCAAAACAGCACCGGCCAAGCTGTCGAGTCGATTCAAGAAATCAGCCAAGTGGTCAGCCGCGTGAATGAACTGAGCCGCATGATCGCTTCGGCGGTCGAGGAACAGAACATCACCACGCAACAGATTGCCGACCATGTGACGGGTGCGGCCGATATGGCCAACGTCGTCGCTCGAGGTGTTGGCGAATCGGCGGAAGCTAGCCGTGAGATCACTGTCAACATGACCCACGTTGATGAAGTCTTGCAAGAAACCGCCGCCGGTGCCGACCAAAGTCGATCATCGGGTGACGAACTGAACCGACTGGCAACCGAAATGCGAGAACTGGTATCTCAGTTCCGCGTGGAAGCCCAGCCGCATCAAACGGTCTAAGAAAACAAGAACCTAGGCTAGCGCCAAAACGGCTAACCACCGTTAGCGGCTTTGGCGTTAGCGGCTTTGGCGTTAGCGGCTTTGGCGTTAGCGGCTTTGGCGTTAGCGGCTTTGGCGTTAGCGGCTTTGGCGTTAGCGGCTTTGGCGTTAGCGGCTTTGGCGCTAGCCACCGTTAGCGGTTTTGGCGAGTTGTTTGGCTCAATTCGGAACCGAGGCTAGCGCCAAAACGGCTAACCATATCACATACTTAACAAACTCCGCTTACGCTCGAAAACAATCATTTGGCAACAAGTGATTCACAGCCACTCCTGGTTTAAATCTGCATGACTACGCTCAAATGCATTGTGGTTGACGACTCGTTAATCTTTCGCAAAGTCGTTCGTGACTGCTTGGGAAAACTTCCACAAGTCGATGTTATCGACGTGGCTTCCGACGGCACGCGAGCGGTGGAAAAAATCGCTCAACATCGTCCCGACCTGGTCACCCTCGATGTGGAAATGCCAGGTCTAAACGGACTTGAGGTGCTGCGAGCCATCCGCGAGCAGAAAATCGATACTGACGTGATCATGGTCAGCAGTCAAACCGACCGGGCCGCCAGCGTCACCACCCAGGCACTTTCACTAGGCGCATTCGATTATATTCTCAAACCCAATTGTTCCAGCCCGGAGGCAAACTTTGCCGAACTGTTCGCAGAGCTGCAACCCCGCGTGGAACTGATTCGCAAACATCGCCAACGCCGGCAACAACGCGTTGAGCTGGCCGCCACGACCACTTTCAGGTCAATGGAACGGCAGACTTCAGCGCCAACCAATCGCGGCGAACGGGCGACTTTCGGAAAAACGACTCCCAGCGTCGGTGTAAGATCCATGGGACGAACTGGCGTCAACAATCCGCCTCCGCGGAGCGGGATAAATCCAACATTCACTGCGACTCAACCTCGAGATCAAACACGACCACGTCGAGCGACTGCGATGATTCCCCCAGAAGTCATCGTGATCGGTGTCTCCACGGGTGGCCCCGCCGCACTTCGCGAAGTATTGCCCAAACTGGCAGGCAACTTCCCGATTCCCATTCTGATCGTGCAACACATGCCGCCGCTGTTTACCGCCTCGCTAGCGAGGGACCTAAATAGCTGCTGCAAATTAACGGTCTGCGAAGCTGTGCACGGGCAAATCCTCAGCGGTGGCAACGTTTACATTGCCCCCGGAGGTGCACACATGCGAATCGGTGGTTTGGGCTCGCAACGCCACGTTGAGATCACCGACGACCCTCCCGTGCGAGCTTGCCGCCCGAGCGTCGACTACTTATTCGAATCAGCGGCCAGAACCTATGGCGCGGCAACGCTTGCCGTGGTACTGACAGGAATGGGAAATGACGGCACCGCGGGGAGTCGAGCGATCGGCGCCCTAGGGGGCCGCACAATTGTCCAAGACGAAGCCAGCTGCACTGTATTTGGTATGCCCCGACAAGTCATTGAAGCTGGCCAAGCGGATCGTATCGAACCTTTATCTAGTATCCCCGCCCTACTTTCCAGGGCAGTCATCAGCGGAGCAATTGCGTGTCTGTAGAACCCTCAGTATTACGGCTTTGTGATTTAGTAGAAACGCTTTGCGGCGTGGCGTTAGATCCCAGCAAAATGTATATGATTCGTGGCCGCCTGCGACCTCTGCTCGAAGAGTATGGCTTTGCCGACTACGACGCGCTCGCCAAGGACGCAGCCCGCCCGCACCAAATGCAACTACGGGACCGACTCGTCGACGCGTTGACGACAAACGAAACGCTATTCTTTCGCGATCGCTCTCCCTTCGAAGCGTTGCGTCAGGAAATTCTCCCGGCGCTGCGAGAGAGTTACGGCAGCAAGCGACCGCGATTGCGAGTTTGGTCCGCCGCCTGCAGCACTGGACAAGAACCTTACAGCATTGCCATGACGCTGAAAGAATCACTGACTGATTTCAGCAATTGGGAGATTTCAATCTCGGCGACCGACGTCTCGGCTGCCGCCTTAGCTCGCGCCAAAAGCGGACTCTATCCGCAACACGAGATGGATCGAGGTGTCACGCCGGAGCTGAGAGATAAGTACTTCCAGCGAGCGGGCGAGAATTGGGAGGTTCGCAATGAACTTCGCCGCATGATTCGCTTCGAAGTCCATAACTTGCATAAGCTGCCACCCACTCCAGGCCCCTTCGATATCATCTTCTGCCGCAACGTGGCGATCTATTTCAAGAAAGACGCGCGTCGCCAAGTGTTCGAGAAACTGGCCAATCGCCTCACTCCCGACGGCTGTCTGTTTGTCGGTTGCAGCGAAAGTCTACACGACCTGGGGCCGAACTTTAAGCCGCAACGATTGGGTCCGGCGACCGTCTATCGCCCCAATCAAACGGCTGCCACCAAGCAACCCGCCGCAATCGGTTGATCCGCGTGTCCTCTCAGCCGAAGCTCAACATCTCCCTCACCGCGCCCCGCGGCGAGCGACTATTCATGTTGGATATCGCTCGACTGCTGGCTGCGCTGGGGGTGGTTTGGATTCACGCTTGTCAGCATCCAGCAATGGTTTCTCAAGCGGCCTGGGGGCGGTTTGCGGTGCCCTTCTTTGCCGCCACAGCAGCCTACTTGGCAGTTGGTTCACTGCTCAAACGCGACCAACTCGGCTGGCGCGAATTCGCCACCTCTCGACTAACTCGACTGTACATCCCGTTCATTATCTGGAGCGGTATCTACCTAACATTCAAGTTGGTGAAGGCGATTTGCTTGCCCACCGCCGAAAACCAGTTTCCAGGTTGGGAGTTGTTACTTTTTGGCGGTGCCTATCACCTGTGGTTCATCCCCTTTTTGCTATTTGCCTCCCTCTGGCTGTTTTTACTAGTCAATGCATTCGGACGCTCCGCCTCCGCGTCGCGACAAGCGGCGACAGCTTGTTTTACCGCTGGACTGCTGTTGGCGATCCGCTTTTCCCAGCGACCACTGCCTGAAAACGAATGGGGCTTTATGGCCTTGGCTCTGCCAGCGCTGCTCTGGGGCGCGGCGCTCGGTTGGCTGCGGCTTCATCCAGCGGCCACGACCAAGTGGCTCGCCAGCTTGGCGCTTTGCTGTTTCGTTGTCTGCCAGTTCTCGATTCCCGCGCACGTGCGGTCACCGATCATGGAGAACGCGGCCGGTATGTCGCTACTAATGGCAGCCCTCTACTTGCCTCCTTGGCAACGGTTGAAGAATCTGGCCCGCTGGGGACAGTTTTCCTTGGGACTCTATTTCTCACACCTGCTATTTATCAAAGTCGGTGAGGTGTTGCTCGACCGCGTTGACTGGACCAGCCCCATGACCGGCAGCCTCCTGTTGATGCTAGCCGCCTCCCTGGCGGGGCTTGCTTGTTCGTGGCTATTAAGCCAGTCCGAACTAACGCGGCGACTGGTGGCCTAAGAGCAATTCGCCCCATAAGCCGGCTAAAGCCGGGACGCCAGCGCATGCTGTAAAAAACTCAAACTGGCCCGGAGACAGCTAAGGTGCACTACTCGCTGCTGGCCTCGACAGGCGAGGTGGATGCTAACGTCATCTCCTCGGCTGAGGTATCGAGGGAGCGGATATAATTGATCAAATGCCAGATGTCTTGCGGCTCAAAGACACCCTCGATAACTGGTGCCGCCGGCATCGGGGTGCCAGCGATTCCATTAGCGATTCGTCGATACAAGTCATCGGGTTTCGAACCACCACGGAAGACACCCTCGGCAAAGTTACGGGGACGAATGTTGTGAGGCGTAAGTGCCCCGCGGGCCAACAGGGGAACTAACTGATCCGTGTTCTTTGGATCGAGCCCAACGTTAATGGTCCAATCTTTCGTCCAATCATCGTAGTCCTCGGTCTGGCCATCCCCCTGCCCCGACTTTCCGTGACACTTGGCACAGCCCACCGCTTCGCTGAGGAATAATTCCTGACCACGCTGCACCGAGGCGGTCAGCGTTTCCGCTTCGGGTCCCGCCATCATCGCTTCGAAAGCGACACGATCATCGGGTACCGGAATCTCGCCACGCTCGGCAATCTCAGTGACTTCATCCTCGGCGGCCAGCCAACTGTCAGCAACATCGGCAACCATGTCCTCAATGTAGCCCCAATTTTCCAGGAACAATTCTCGCTGCTCGAGCTTTTGCTGGCGATCCCACAACGCCCGCTGCGCTTCGGTACCAATTCGCTTGGCAATCTTCTCACGCAGTTGTTGTTCGTCGCGCGTCGATAGTGCATCCTCACGCTGCTCGACAAGTTCCGCCAGTTTGTCCTTGTCGGATTGCGGATGCTCGGCTTTCACGAGGTTGCTGAGTTCTTCTGGGAATGCTTCATCGATCTGCTCACTAAAGGCGTCGAGCAATTCGCTTTCCTCGTCGCTGAGTTCCTCAAATTCCTGGTCGACCAAACCGGCCAACTCCGGACGAATCACTCGATCCCCTCCTTGCAAATCCAAGTCGAACATTGCCCCGTCGATCATTTGCCGCTCGACTTCACCTCGCCAAGACAGGTAGATCACGTAATCAACCAACGCCTGCACACCCTCTTCATCCAACCCTGGGATGGGATTCATCGAGGTGCCCCCAATTCCGTGTCGGATCAGCCCGGCCAAATCCTCCCGCGTCGGCTTGGCACCACGCGTGGTGCTCTTGAACTTGAAAACACCCATGCGGTAGTCACGTGGGTAGGGATTCAGCGCGGTTCCGGTAGGCCCACGTCCGTTACCCGTGATGCCATGACAGTTGGCACAATGCTGACGGTAGCTGGCGACCGTTTCCGGGTTGGGATTTTCAATCGTGGGAATCGCCTCCGCTGGAATGGGACCAGCAGCCTGCTGCAACCGCTCGAGACTCACCAGTTCGCTAAAGTCTTGCCCCTCAAGCTCTGGAAGACGAGGCTCATCGGGAGTCCCAAACAACCGCTCCAGAGCCCAGTCGGTATCGCTAACGACCTGATCCATGGGGAGATCTTTGGTCAATTCATACTTGTAAGAATGAACCAGATTGCTCTCGAAGGCGACGGGCATTTCTTGCCGACATCCCAGCGTGACTGCAACACTCCCCACCGCAATGATGGACAAAGCAAGTTTCGACTTGTGGGCTGCTTTCATGGCAATATCCTTAGCATCTCGACTATTGAGTCTCGTCCACAACCACAAAAGGTGGTTATTCGTCTGAAAATGTGTTCAAACGCTCGTTTATTCTAACCGGCAATCGATCGCCCGCCATCACCGCGACATCCTGCCCCAGCCTAAACTGCGCCGGCGAAACAAATTCCTGCGAACCGAATTTACTCCGTCAAATTCTGGCTTTGCCGCAGTCGCGCCAGCGTCTCTTCTCGCCCCAAAATCGCCAACGTCTCAAACATCCCAAAGCCGACCGCTTGCCCCGTCGTGGCGACTCGCAAAGCGTGAATAATTTGTCCAATCTTGATCCCCGCCTGCTCACAGAAGGCATGCAACGCAGTATCCAGCGATTCGGCATCAAACGACTCGACGGTTGGCAAATATTCAGCAAACTGTGCCAACAGCGGCTTGGCATCTGCCGGCTTGAGAATCCTTTTGGAAACCGCCGCAGGATCGTAAGTTAATTCGTCAGCCGAGACGAAACAGAATTTGAAATCAAGAATATCTCCAGCAACTTTGAGACGATCACCGGCAGCTTGGACGAGGGCGGTTAATTTTTCAGCAATCTCGCAGGGGGGTGGATTAGCCACCCAACCAGCCGACTGCAAATAGGGCAACACCATCGCCACTTTCTTTTTCAGATCGTAGCGAGCCAGCCGATCTGCTTGGAAGGAAAGTAGCTTTTGCGGATCAAAGCTGGCCGGGGCTTTGTTGACACGAGCGAGCGAAAAGTGCTCGATCATCTCGGCGACGGTAAACTCCTCGCGGGAACCATCTAAGGACCAACCGAGCAGCAATAAATAATTGAGAATTGCTTCCGGCAAGAAGCCGACTTGGCGATAGAAGTCGACGATCACTGGGTTAAAAGTATCAGGATCGACCGTTTGTCCACAGCGGGCGGCAATCTGTTCGCCGTGGGCCAGCAAGTTGGCGAAGTCCTTGTTCTTTTTGTACTTGTCGAGCTTACGCTTGCTCAACTTGGCTGTCCCCCCCGGCTCGGCCACGTAGGGCAAGTGAGCGAACTGGGGAAGTTCGTAACCGAGCGACTGGGCGATAAAAACCTGCCGCGGTGTGTTGGGCAAATGCTCAGCGGCCCGCACCACGTGGGTAATTTCAAAATCATGATCATCGACAACGCTGGCCAAATGATAGAGACAGCTGCCATCCTGACGTTGGATCACGTGATCTTGCTCGCTGGCCCATTCGACTCGGACTTCGCCACGAATCAAATCGTTAATGACGCACTGGCCCTCGCGAGGCATTTTCAAACGGACCACCGCGGCCCGCCCCTCAGCTTCGAATTTGGCCGCCGCGGCGTCGTCTTCCGCCATCCACTGACGATTGTAAACAAATGTCTCACCCGCCTTCTCGGCCGCTTGACGCATCTCCTGCAGCTCTTCGGCGCGGGCGTAATCGCGGTACGCGTGGCCAGAAGCCAACAACTTTACGGCAGCCGCTCGATAAGCTTCGCCCCGCTGTGACTGAAAATAGGGCTGATGAGGTCCGCCCACCTCGGGGCCCTCATCCCAATCCAATCCCAACCAACGAAACCCCTCCAAGATCGGTTGCAAAGCGGCAGCCACGTTGCGTTGCTGATCGGTGTCGTCGATTCGCAAAATGAATTGACCACCAGCTTGCCGCGCCAGCAACCAATTGAAAAGCGCCGTGCGAACACCACCAATGTGCAAATAACCGGTCGGACTGGGGGCGAAACGAGTGCGAACCATGTGGTTTTTCCGAATAATTGATTCGATTTATTGATACGATTGCCAGACCTGTGTTGTGCCTGGCAAAAGCGAATCCATCAAGCCGCCTTGCCCTGCCGCTTGAGAAGTTTCCGCATTCGCCGGCGTTCCGATTTGTTTAACGATTCCCAATCAATGCCATCGGGATCAAGATCCTCTTCGTCCTCATCTCCGGAGGACTCGTCGTCTCCGACTGACTCGTTGTCAGACGCCTGGGTGCGGGCTGCGGAGCCGGCACCGGCAGCTTGCTGTGGCCGAGATGCGGGTGCGGACTCGCTTCCTGCGGTAGCCGGAACGTTCGCTCGACGACCAGTTTGCTGCTGGACATCTTGCTCCTCTTCCGCGGTCGCATCAGCATCGTCAGCAGCCGCCCGACGCCGCCCCAGCCCAAAACCAAAGCGACGTTTGGCCGGCTGAGCACCAGAGCCCTCATCGGCAGAGTCCTCATCAGCAGTTTCAGCGACTGCTTGCTCAGCTTGCTCGGCGCCGTTCGCAGCAGCATCTTCAACAGCCGCCCGCCGCCGCCCCAGCCCAAAACCAAACCGACGTTTGGCCGGCTGAGCACCAGAGCCCTCATCGGCAGAGTCCTCACCAGCAGTTTCAGCGACTGCTTGCTCGGCGCCGTTCGCAGCAGGATCTTCAACAGCCGCCCGACGCCGCCCCAGCCCAAAACCAAAGCGACGTTTGGCCGGCTGAGCACCAGAGCCCGCGTCGGCAGAGTCCTCATCAGCAGTTTCAGCGACTGCTTGCTCAGCTTGCTCGGCGCCGTTCGCAGCAGCATCGTCAACAGCCGCCCGCCGCCGCCCCAGCCCAAATCGAAAGCGACTCTTGGCAGCACCCGTCTCAAGCTCAGCCTCCGCCTGGCTGCCCTGATCGCTATCCTGTTCGCCGCCCTGCTCCGCAGCGGCATCGTCCGGGGTGCTAACGACCGCCAGCGGCTTGGCGGACTTTTTCGACGTGCCTGCTGCCGCGACCACCGCACTGGTTGCTGGCTCCGTTTTTCGTCGCCGCCGCGTCGCCACCGCCGGTTGCTCGACAAGCTCTGGCTGGCTTTCGCGAGCAGTTCGCTGGGGCAGCCATCCCAGTAACGCAGCCTTGACCGTCTGTTGATGCTCCAAGCGACGGACTTGGCGATATAACATCCGCAAATAAGAAACCACCGCCATCAGCATCATGCCGCGGGCAGCCAGCAGCACAATCGGCAACCAAGTAGCAGCAGCCGCTGGTTCCAAGCGAAAGAAGTTCCAACGCGCGGCGATCGGCAAGGCGAAGAGGCCGAGCGACAACATCAGACAGACAGCTGCCAAACGATCGCGAGCCACTTCGGCGGTCATGCGAATACCAAACGCGGCACCACCAACGACCAACAACAAGCGTACCCAATCGGCCCCGGCCAGCACCTCCCGCTCAGCCAACAGCACGTCGAGCCCTCCGCCCAACCAGCTGACCAAATGGGTTACGCAATCAACGCTGGCCAACAAGCAAACCAAGATCGAGATCCGCCACAAACGATAGTGGCCATGATAGTCGTCGGCCCGATGGCGACGCAGCTGATATACCAACAGCGAAGCGCCGGCCGTAACGGCCAACAACAGAGCGCTCAACCAAGTCCCAAAACTGTCGGGCCGGTCCAGCCTCAATGGCCGAGCCAATGCCGGACGCATCGCCAAGGGGGACCACCAAAAAGCCGCCCAGTGGGCAACCGCCAACATCAATACGACCAACCCCAGAGCACCACTACAAGCCAACATCGTGCGGCGACGTACCGGTACCAACCCATACCAGCGTGCTCGCAACCGCCGATGCACGCGAGAATTGTACCCCGCCGTCTTCGACTTTCCTCCAGCTTGCCGCGAATCACCAGCCTTCTGCCTACCGTGACTCTCGACCGGTTGCTGCGACAGTCGCTGGCTATAAATAACCAAACGGCGGCGATCGTCGAGATGGGGACGGCGGGCAACGGACATGTTTGGCCTAGTTTCGGTCGCGAGATGCTCGGCAAATCAGCACCCGAGAACTCTACACAACCACCACCCGCCAAGCCAACGTCAGTTAGTCTCCGCAACCGCTCGTACCCTAACGGCGTTTCCGCTCAAAGCGAATACGACAACCGATCGGCACCGTCTCGGCAAGTTCAACCGACTTGCTCGCCAACACCGCTTCGACCGCTTGACGAACATGCTGCGTTTTGACTTGCTTGCCATCGGGACTGTCGTCCAAAGCGCCCATGTAGGCAACTTTCCAGTCGCGGCTGAGGACAAAGAATTCGGGCGTCGTGGTGGCACCAAACTGCTTGGCTAATTCTTGGCTGGCATCCCACAGATAGGGAAATGTAAAGCCGGCGCTTTCGGCTCGCTCCCGCATGTCGTCGAGCGAATCGCCTTTGACTTTGTTGACATTAATCGCCACCAATCGCCCACCTCGCTGCCGCAACCAGTTGTCCAACGCCACCAGACGCGGCTGGACATCGACGGCATAGGGACAGGTGTTACAAGTGAAAGCCACCACGGTAACGGCCGAATCAGCAAATTGCTGGGAAGCAACTTCCTCGCCCGCGACGCTCGGTAAAGCTTCCCAGCCGGGTGCCGTATCGCCGATGCTTAAGACTCGATTAAACTCTCCCGCCACCACCCGCCGGCGCGCGACGGCGGAAAAGTCCCATGCAACCAACAGGCCAACCAACAGCCCAAACAGAGCCAAACCTAGCGGAAATCGCCGGCAACTGGATGAGATTGCCTGCACGGCATTTCGAAACGACATCAATCGACTCCGTAATGTTCCACTTGGGACCAATACTCTTCAAAAGCACCATCCAAGTGGAAGTCGGGGCTGTTGTCCAAGTCATGACACTCGAGGCATTTTGTCCGGGCGTCAGCTAACAACAAACGCACCGATTCACGCAGCCGTTGGATTTCTTCCTCGGTATAGTCGCCTCCCTCTTCCGCCTCGGCGTGGGCTCTCCCAGGTCCGTGACAATTCTCACAACCGCTGCCCGTCAGAGCGGGAGAAGCTTCCAGCGACAGATATCCGGTTGTGTAAGGATGAAAGCCTTGCGGGTTCCAACCGGTCACGTGGCAACTCAAACATTCCGGATCAAAGTGGCGGGGAATCTCACTCCGTTCGCCGGGGTGCACAATATCCTCCGTCGCCTCGGCGTGCGGAGTTCCTTGCCAAATCTCATGAGCGGTGGTGTGACATTCGCCACATCGCTCCGTGCCAACGTATTCGTTCCCAGAAGGATGCGGCAACGGCTTCACTTGCAGACCACTTAAGTCCAACGCTCTTAATTGCTCTTGATACGAAGCCATCAAATCCAAGATCGGGCGAGCGTCCTCAAATTGGTCGTCCAAGGCAACGCGAGAGTATTTGATCTCGTTATCAGGAAAAAGTCCGATCAAGCCAATATACATCCCTTTGTCGCCAGTCTTTACCAACCGCGTCTCAGTCCCTTCGATCAGCTCAGCCTCGTAATGGGGTTCACCGTTGGTTTGCGCGGCCACGATCAGATCAAAACCGGGCACCTCACGAGCCACCGTCTCCGCTGCCTCGACGTTGCCAAACAGCAGCAACACGTTCGTCTGACAACCATCCGCTTGCATTTGCGTCAGCGTCTCGGCGACTCGCTCGCGCAGTGGGCTGACAATAATTCCATCATCAATTGCTCCTTTGATCGACTGCGGATCAATCGCCGTGGTGATCCCGATCGATCGTCCGTTAACTTCTTGCTTGTTGTAGAGCGGCACCAAACCTGGCGCCAGCAATTCCACGTTGGCCGTCACGAAGGGGCTAGTCGACTCCCCGTCATCGCCCGCCACGCTCAACAATTCGCTGGCTCCCAGCTTGAGATCATCCGGCCCAAAACCGACCGTGCGATACTGCATTTCACTGAGGCCTTTCACGGCCGTCTGAAATTTAATCGCAGCCTGCCGACCGGTGCGGCGAACTTGATTGCCAGCATCCACGGGCAACACCTCCCAGCCCCGGCTGCGGACTTGCTCCAACAGCGTGTAACGCCGCATCATGCCACCCTTTTGATTCGCCAACCCGGTACAGCCGCACGGTTCAATGTAACCATACTGCTGACCGCTGACCGCCAACACGCAGTCGGGCTCCGACCAATCTTGCCAGCTCTCCGGCTTGCCGGTGTCTTCGATGATCTGGTCGGACAACTCGGACAGCTGCACGCGAGTCGACTGCTTGGGATCGACATTCACATCTGGCGGTTGCAAACCATCGGCGGCGGGAATTTGACCGTCGTCGTTTACGCCACCCGGCATACCGACCGTCAATTCGGCATCCGCCGGTCCATCCGCATCCCCGCTCGGCGCACCTCCGCAACCCGAGAAAAACGCGAGCAGACAAACGCAACCTGCGATGATCTGAATCTTCATGACGATTTTTTGCCTTTCAGCGGATTCAATTTCGTTTCCCCCGCAGCCATTCTTTGCTAACCGATCCGGAATAACACAGTCAGCCGATACGGGGCAACTTCAGAATTATCCGATTCGATCGTGATGATCCCAAAATCATCGTCACTCCGTCCGCTCCGTTGGATCTCGGGCGAATCGGCTTTCGTCCGCACAGTCAACGGATACAACATCATCGAGCCACGCTCGGCAGGCTCTCCCAATTCGGCCTCCAGCGATCCCGCCGGGGCGATCTGGGCTAACCGCAATTTGGCCTCTTTCCGCAGCGGGCCGCGAAAAGCCACGTAGACTTGCTGTTCACTGACTTGGCCAACCGCCACCCGATCCAAACTGAGCCGGGCCACCCCCGCGTCGTTGACATACAGTCGCTTGCCCCCCATTACGCTGAGATCGCCGACCACTTCGCCCATGAGAGGCAAATCGAGCGGCGGGTGATCATCCTTCAGCTCCTCATCATCGTCACCCGTAATTGCCAACTCCTCGTCGCCCGCGACCATCGCGACGCTGTCGAGCGGTTGGTAACGGACTCGCATCGTCTCGGCTAAAGGCCCTTGTGGCAGGGGAGCTCGCACGACGGCGGTGACATCAAACGCTTCGATCGCCTCGGTGTGACCAACGTCTTGCCCAGGGTCCACCTCACGGCGCTCCCACACGATCTGACTTTGGTTGCCAAAGCGTTCATCCAGCCATTCAGCCGAAATCAACTCGATGGGACGATCGGAGTGATTAAATAGAGTCGTTTTCACCGTTAGATCGACGGTACCGGAAATCTCCGCCAAACTCCAAGAGGTCGGTTCAGCGGCGACCAGTTCAACCACATCCCCCTGCACGACCAAGACGACTTCGTGCTGCGTGGGATCGTTTGTTTTGATGGTGGCTGATTGGCTGAAGGTCCGTGAGTTGGTTTTCGCCGACCACTCCAATTTGACGACCGTCGACTCACCCGGTTGCAACACACTTTCGTCGAGCGAACCAACGGTGCATTTACAAGTCGAGCCGACCACCTCCAAACGCAGCGGGCCGGTGCCCACGTTCTTGACCTCGAAATCGTGGCTGGAACTGGCATTCCGCAACATGACGCCAAAATCGTGCTCATTGCCATCCACCACCTCGGCCCGCGGCTTGCCCGCTTGCTCGGAGACCGAAAACAGTTCCTTGAGCTCGGTCGCCGCATCACTTTGAGGATCACCGAAGGGTCCAAACCGATTTTCGGGCTCGGCATATTGGCGGTTCGCAACCCCTTTACCGATGGATACACCACCGACCACGGCCAATAACACGCAAATTGCCAGTACGATCTTCACGCCTGAACCCCTTGTTTAATGGTACCACTCGATCCTGGCGCTTGTACGCCGCCAACTCCCCAACGGTTCGTCATCGGCCGGGCACCTGCCACGCAGCACGTGCCGACAACCGCCGCGGTCCGGTTCGCATCACCGCTTCGCCAATCGTTTCCACGGCCAGCACTTGCACAAGCCCCAAATCACGCTCGGCGTGTCCTCCGGCTTGCGATAGCTCCTCGGCCCGCAGCCAATCCTCGGCGGCTCGCTGCGGCTGTCCCAATTCGCGCAGCACCAGAGCTCGCTGAGCAACATGCTGCTCTTCGCTGCCCGATAACTCAATCGCCCGCGTCAACGCCTCAGCTGCGCGCTCCAAATCTTCCCCGATACCAAACCGCTGATACATGCTCAAATGTTGATCGGCCAGTTGGGCAGCTAATTGGGGCGAGCTGGGATTGCGTCGCTGTGCCGCTCGCAGCGACTCCAGCCAAGTCGCTCGCGTGGATGTCGTGCCGGCTCGCATCGCCAACCACATCTCCACTTCAGCCAACCGCACGGCCGGAACAGGATCCCAAGCGTCCGCCAAACTGGCTGCCGAAAACCCACCCCGCGCCTCGGCAAAGCGACCGGTCAGATAAGCGGCTTGCCCGACCTGCATCGCGTCCCGACTGGAACTGACCGGCCACCAAGCAGTCACCAGCCAGGCGACCAACAGCACCGCAGCGATAAACCCACGCGTCATGCCGGCTGCCGAAAAAACACCAAACTTAACGGGTCCAAACTTAACAGGCCCAGCCTGGCTGAAGTCGCTCCGCTGCGGATCGGCAAGCGCCTGCGGTTTCGCTGTCGCCAAACCAGCCAGCACGATCCAGGGAAGCGCCAAACCAGGTACGGTCCAACCACCAGTGGCCAACCAATGCACGCCCATCGCCACCGCTCCCGACAAGGCGATGCGCCCGGCGACCGCCCCCCTCCCCAACGCTGGCGGCAGCTCCGGCTTTCGCCACATCAGCAATAAAGCGACGACACCCACCAATCCCAACATGACCGGATCAAAAGCCAACTCCTGGCGAGCAATCCAGTGCTGCAAAACGAACAGAAAACCGACTCCAGCTCCCACCGCCACGCTGCCCCCAAGTCCCCGCTCTATACTGACCGGCTCACTACTCGCTGATCTTGGCCGCGACCACCGCGGCGCAGCAGTCGCCACCACAATCCCACTCACGATCGCCGCGCACCACAGCACCAACCCCGGCCAGCCGCCACTGGCCAATGTCTCCATAAACCAGTTGTGCGGATCGGCAATCGCTTCACTGGCATCATCCAGCCGGTAGTTCAAATAACGATCCTGAAAATTCCCCGGGCCAGCACCCAGCCAAGGGTGATCAGCGGACATCGCCAAGGTCGCGTGCCAATACTGAAATCGAAACGCCAGTGAACGGGGCAAGCTGTTCCATATCGCGGGCTGACGAGCGATCACAATGACCACCATCACGGCGGCGGCCAAACCTGACAAGAAGACAACGCGCGCCGCCAGCCTTGCCTTTTTGCCGACGGCCGATCCAGCCGCCGCGGCGACCGACCAAATCACGTAACCCACGCAAAACAGCCCCACCACGGCAGCCAGCAGACCGCTGCGACTGGATGTCCACCACAACGCCCAACCACATCCGGCCATCACCAATAACCCGCTCAACAATCGGGCCCAACGCGTCCCTGGGGAACCAACCAGCCCCACGTCCTCGCCCGCTCCCCTGCCCCGCAAAAAAAGCCTATCCTGCAAAAAGAATTCACGAGTCACAAACCCGGCTGCCAACACCACGCCCAGCAGTAGATAACCAGCCAGCGAATTGGCCAGCGCGAAGGTGCCGGTCGGCGCGGCCGATTCCAACCTCGCACGAAACAACTCCCACTCCGGTGAACCCTCCGGCGCGTAGATCCCAGCGGCGGCCAACACGCGATCTGGCTCTTGAGCAAACAACTGCTGGTCGGCCGGTAAGCTAATCAAGTGCTGATGGGCACCGTATATCGCTTGCCCAGCAGCCAAGGCGAACATTAGCACCAACAAACGTTCCGCCAGCGCCGCTCGCCCACCGATCACCCGCACGGCTGTGAACACCATCGCCCCGGTGACCCACCACCAAGTCTCATTGACAGCACTCCTCAAATTACCCTCCCCGCTCACCGCCACCGCGCTGATCACGATCCAACCCACCAGCGCCCAAACCAACCAATCAAGTTCCCACCACGACTGCTTGCCAGGCAGCTCGGGCTTGTTAGACAGCCCAGCCACCAACGACCACAAAAACAGCCCCAGCGGAAACAACAACAAACCGGCTCCCCGCTCCAACTCGGCGGCATCAGCCGGCAATAGCGTGGCCACGACCAACAGGCAGGCCAAGAGGGCCAACACCAGCCACGACAACCAACCGGCGGGCGAACCGAAATCAGCCGCAACGGACGCATCGCCCCCCCGCAGCACGGCGGCAACAGGTTGTTGTCTTGTTGTTGGCTGGCGTTTTGTTGCTGGCCGGTTACTTGCTGGCCGATTACTTGCTGGCCGGTTATTTGCTGGCCGGTTATTTGCTGGCCGGTTATTTGCCACGACGCTGCCACCCCGTCCGCTCGAGAATGTTGATCAGCGCCAGCATGCAGAGCACGATTCCAATCACTAGTCCGGCCGACCAAGCGTCAACCCGACCCAAGATCAAGGCGGCTAAACCACAGACGAACGTCACGAGATAGATCGTCAACACGGCCCGCGGTTTACTCAGCCCAAGATCGACCAAGCGATGTGAAAAATGGCTTTTGTCACCTTCAAAAGGGCTGCGCCCTTCCCGCCATCGAATCCACAACACGGTGCTCATATCATACAGCGGCACGGCCATCGCACAGAGCGGCGCCAAGACGGCGTGTGGACGCGACTGCTGATATCCCGCATAAGTCGCCAGCAAAGTTGCCACGGCAATCATAAATCCAACGAAGTAACTGCCGGCATCGCCCATAAAAATCTTCGCGGGGGGCCGGTTGTGCCACAAAAAACCAGCTAGCGACCCCGACACGACAAATAGGCTAGCAGCCACAAATAGCTGAGCTTGTCCCGTCCCCGGATCGGGTGTAAGCAACATCACACCTCCCAACACGCCGCTGATGATCGCAGCCACTCCGCCACTCAACCCGTCCATGTTATCAAGCATGTTGAAAGCGTTGATCATGGCTACAATCCACAACACCGACAACACGCTGGTCAGCCAAGGGACTGGGATAAACGCGGTCAAACCATATCCCAACACAAACACGGTGAATCCCGCTGCCAAGAACTGACAACCCAAACGCGTCTGCCACCGCAAACCGCGGAGATCATCGATCAAACCCAGCACGGCCAGCAAACTGGCGGCGGCTAACAGCAACCACAACTCATCAACCCGCGACCACATTCCGGGCAAGTGGGGCAAAATCGAAGCGGGCAACCAACCAGCCACGACGCTGCTCTGCCGCGCCAACGCCACGACCAGCGTCCCCACGGCAAACACCAAGATCACTCCCAACCAAATCCCAATGCCGCCACCCAAAGGCGTCGGTACCGTGTGCACCTTGCGATGTCCCGGCTTGTCCATCAAACCAATCGCTGACGCCTTGGCTCGGACCCCATACAGGACCGCCCAAGCAATCAGGCCAGCTGGAATGGCCGTCAGCATGACGACGATCTCCGCTCCAATTCGCTCCACGTTTTCCCCGCACCTTCCCCGCTAACGACGAAACCCATCGATAGCAATTAAATGATCTCGCAATCGCCTCCGAGCCTGCTCAGCAAACTGTTTGACATCATCCCCTCGATAATCGCGATAAGTCCAAGGGTTATCGACCCAGCCGCTGCGCCGCCGACGCAGGGTCACTTCCGCGAAAATCCCATCCCTCAAGTAGATGCGATGATCACGATCCTTAACAGTCGCCAACACTAATTTACTCTGACTGATGTAGCCTGGGTCCAAATTCAGCGGCCGGGCCGCAGACCACGCACCGGCCGCCGCACATTGCCGCTCTATGCGATTCGTCGCCAACTTCCAATCCGCCAACTCGGCCGGATCCCGCGGCTCTCTTGCCGCAATCATCAATTTGCCGATCCGCTCGCCCATCTCGCCACAATAGTAGTCCTCCGCTTCAAAAGGTACCGCAGCCTCTTCCGCTTGCAACGCGCCCCACAACCCGCCCAACTGCTGACGAACCCACGAACGCAGCTCGGGATGCCGAGAAATCACCGCACAGAAAGCGATCACCGGCTCCACTCGTTTCACCTGTCCCACGTTGCATCCAGTCCAAAATTTGGGAAAACAGTCCGACTGCCAATCACTTTCCACACCACACACACAAATCAACACCGAGATCAACATGACTCGCAATTGGATTTCCGCTCGCACCGCAGCCTTCCAAAGCAGCGGTATCCGCCGCGTGTTCGACCTAGCCGCCAAGCTGACCAACCCCATTAATCTCTCCATTGGTCAACCCGATTTTGATGTCCCGGCGGAAGTTCGCCAAGCTTGCTGCGACGCAATTAACAGCGGCCGCAACAGTTACTCGCAAACCCAGGGAATTGGCCCCCTCCGCCAACGCTTGCAAGCCGATATCGACCAACGCTTTTCACACCCTGACCGCCAAGTTTTCGTCTGCAGCGGTACCAGCGGCGGATTAGTGCTGGCCATGTTGGCGATGATCGATCCCGGGGACGAAGTTATTTTTTTCGACCCCTACTTCGTCATGTACCCCTCGCTGATCAGCCTCGCCGGCGGCATCCCCGTACCAATCAACACCTACCCCGATTTTAAACTTGATCTCGATCGCGTCGCAGCGGCAATCACCCCCCGCACCAAAATGATTCTGCTTAACAGCCCCGCCAATCCCACAGGTGTCGTCAATTCCAACGCCGAACTGCAAGCGGTCGCCGAACTGGCCGCCAAACACGATATCGCGCTCGTCTCTGACGAAATTTACAGCCAATTTCAATACGACGAACCGTTCGTGTCACCAGCGCAATTCAATGAACACACGATCGTAATCGACGGCTTCTCGAAAAGCCACGCAATGACTGGCTGGCGAGTCGGTTTCGTGCACGGTCCAAAGGAGATCATCGAAGCGATGACAAAACTGCAACAATACACCTTCGTCTGCGCGCCTCAACCGGCCCAGTGGGCAGGGCTGCATGCACTCGATGTCGACCTCTCTCACTTTCGTGACCAATACAAACAAAAAAGGGACAAAGTCGTCGCCGCTCTGCAACCCCATTACGAACTGGTGATCCCCGGTGGCGCTTTCTATATCTTCCCCAAAGTTCCTCAAATTGCCGGCCAAACAGTGACCGGTACCAGTTTCGTCGAACGGGCCATCGAACGCGAATTACTGGTCATCCCGGGAGGCATCTTCAGCGAACAAGATACGCACTTCCGCATCAGTTACGCCGCCTCCGACGAAACGCTCGAGCGGGGCATCGATGTCCTCCTCGACATGGTCAAAAATCCATAAAAAACCTCACAAGAAATTCCCAGCGGCCCTACGGGATCGCGCCGGCTCAACGCCATGCAGGATGCCTTAGTAAGGCAATCGCACTATATCTACAAATCAGGGACAAACATCGCTGTATACAAAATAGGCGACACGATCGACGTTCGGGATGTTGTCAAAGATTGGTGGCTCGCCGTTTCTGATATATTTCAGTAAACAATTCGTTCGATCGTAATCAGCTAATACCTGACGGATTGCTCCGATAAAGTGAAAGCTTGACGCTGGCACGCTCGGTCGCATAAAGTAAGGCAGTTTTCGCTTCCGCCGTGGCGCATTTGATTGAGCCATTGTTATGACGGATCACCCGCTGAAACAGCCCAACAGCTTCCCAAGCAACATAAAATGCAGATGAAAAAATACAAACTCGAATCGCTAATCTATTACACGAAGCTGTTCGCCGACAAAGAACATATCATGACGGCTTCTTCCAAAGATATTCAGGATAAGCTCGATTGGTACGGCCGGGAAGGCTGGCGGCTTGTCTCAACCGATGCGACAGACTTTGGCTTGGCGGTCTATATCTATCTCTACTTTGAAAAAGACGCGTAGTCGTACGCGTCTGGTGTTGCCGAATCGAACGTGCGCCGCGCCGTCGCTTAATCGCTAGAGTTTGTTCCCGGTACGAAAACCGCGGCTAGCGACTCGCGGCTCACAAATGTGACTTCAAGCGAGTAAGCATCTCGATATATGCGTTCCGGCTGATTCCGTTTTGCTTAATGACTTATGGGGAGGTGCTTAGCTCGCCGCCATCGCGAGTGATCATTATCCGCAGTCGATCCAGCTGAAATTTTTCCAGCGACTCCACCGAACCGTCGGCCAGCAAGTACAGCAGCGGATGGTCGGCGAAGAAACTCACTTTGCCGTCATCCCCGCTGAGGTCTTCCGGTTTCGTCCAAGGTACCGTGTCTCTCGCCTCAAAAAGTAGCAGCGTGTTAGCAGTACCGTCGGTAAACTCATGCATGCCATGACCTCCGGCCGTCCCGAGTGCCGTGTGTTCGCCGGCAAAGCCCACGATGTTCGATTCTCCCAGCTTCTGATCGTCGCTCGCAAACGGGCTGCGATATATCTCAGGCATCTTATCAAGCAACTTAAGATTTGCTTCGCTGTCCCAAGGTTCATCAAAACGATAAGCTTCGAATAATTCGTTTTGCTCGATAAATGGCAGGATGGCCACCCGCCAACTAAACGGATACGTCTTCTTGCCTGCGCCAAGCGACAAGCCACCCTCGCGAGAATTTACTGTACCGGGAAACTTCTGATACACATCATGAAAGTTATGAAAGGCAATGCCAATCTGCCGGAGATTCTCTTTGGCCCGACCGAGCTTCGAGACACCGTCTTGCTCTGGAACTGCCTTACCCAGCTTCCACGCAGAATACGTCTCAAGGGCTTTCAGAATCGTCGCATTAGCCGGTTCTTCGAGCCACATGGATCGCTCACTCTTTTCGATTGGCAACGCCACGCGTTCTAACTTCATGAGCAGATCGTTCGGAGAATTCTCCATCGATGCGAACTGCGTGGGGACCTCGTCTCCGTGCTCGTTTATACAGAGAGTTAGCTGGTTCTGTGAATAAAAAGCATAAATACCAACCACTTCTGTTGCGCTGATCGTTGACTGAATGATTATTTGAGGGTGATCACCCTTTGCCGGATTTGACGTGAGCGGGCGAATAAGAAAGCGCCCGACATCTTCCAATTTATTGTCGCGAAAGATTGCCATCTGGCCGTTATGGAACACTGCTGCTGGAGACTGCAACGGACTCACGGAATGAACCGAACCACCATCGATGACGTCGAGGACTCGCCACACCCCATCGAACAACTGCTCGACACGTGAAATCGACTCACCCTGCAATGGCAGACTCGCAGCCTGATCACCTTCACTCGCGGGCACGATTGACGGCAGCTGATTTACTAGGCCGCCATGCAACCACTGTTGCAACTGCCGCACTTCGGCGTGTTCAAACGTGCCGGAAAACGCGACCTTTTCGCCCATCTCCGTATTGATGTACGGGGCAACCCGGATTTGAGCATTCACGATAATGGCCAATTGGTTGCGGATATTTCGGCCCGTTAGCTGCCTGAATTTTGCTCCAAGTTCCGCATCAAACTCCGCGATGAGGTCGATTTCGCCTTTGCCCTTTTCAGCAGCCTGCGTACTCACAACATGCCCTTGGATTTCAGGCCAGATAATCGCCATCTCGTTGCTCACAAGGGCAAATGACTTGCCTGCGTTCTTGACCTTAATGGGAGCTGACAGGTCATCGGACAATTCCATCCATGTTCCATGGTCGGTTTTGACGGGTGTTTCACCGTTTGATGCATGTAGCTGGCTTGTCGCTTCGGCCAATCCAACATCACTGATTGCGGGCGAACGTCCGATCGATGCGGGATTCACGAGGATCCCGAATGCCAAGGGCGTCGACGTTGCAAGATTTCGATCAGTCGCTTGGCCCGGGACCGAATCGCTACCTAATTGATCCACTGGCTTAGCTTGCGGAGGTACGGCAGCGGAGGAGGATCCTTCTTTAATTTCGACGCGGCTTCCCTCGGCCAATTCAAGCACCGACTTGGTTCCATCGGGATTGGTAATCACGATAATGATAGACAAAAACATGCCGAATAGCACACCGAATAACCCCGCGGCGACAGCCACGAACGTTGGAACTTTTCGGCGCATCCAAGATTGCTTGACTGGCTTGGCAGAGGAAGTACCGGGGGCATCCAGGGAGAATCTCGGCTCAAGGCTGGCTGCCTGCAAGCTCAGCTCGACCAAATCGTGCCCCTCGCAAAACGGCAGCAGCGCGTCGACAACTTGCCAGGGCGTCTGCGGGCGATCGCAGGGCTCCTTGGCCAACATCGAATCGATCAAGTGAACTAAGCCACGCGGCGCATCGGGCAAGCGTTCCTTGAGACTGGGAGGGGTCTTTGAGACATGGGCCGTCATCTTCGCGAAGGCCGTTGTGTGTTGTTCGTCAGCGAACGGAGCGCGCCCCGTTAGCAACTTAAATAATGTGCATCCTAGCGCGTAAATGTCGGCGCGGATGTCGACAGTCTTCGAATCCGTTACTTGTTCAGGGGCCACGTAGTCGGCAGAACCCATTGCTTGCCCCGTGCCGGTAATTTCTGCATCGGCGACTTCGACACCTTGGTGTTCTCCGTATTGCAACCGAGCAAGCCCCAAGTCCAATAGTTTGACTTCTCCGCTGGCACTCAACATCACATTCGAGGGTTTAATGTCACGGTGCACAAAACCTTGCTGATGCGTGTAAGAAAGCGCGACGGCAATCTGTCGAACAATCTCACAAGCATTTGACAAAGAAAGCGTGCCGGTACGCTGCAGGAGTTGCCCAAGATCCATCCCCGAGACAAGCTCCGTCACCAACACGGCGGTCCCGTTGACTTCGCGAGCATCATGCGCGGTAACGATATTGGGATGACTCAGTCGCCCCACGGCCCGCATTTCGGATTCAAAGCGATCCCGCATGCGAGCATCGGCCAAGCGATGGCTGGCCAGCACCTTCAACGCAACTTCACGTCCCAACTTGGTGTGCCTCGCCAGGTAAACGCTGCCCATCCCCCCGCGTCCAATCGGCCGCACAATTTCGTACTCACCAATCGCGCTCGGCAGCTGTGGAATCTCGGCAGTCACGTCGGTTTGGCCAACGGAAGCCAGTGCCCCCAAAGCCTTGGTCACTGCCAATTGACAGTCCGGCTCGCGGCTAAATTCCGAGTCCTGATCCGGACTCCGCAAACTGGCAATCAGTGAATCGCCCGAATCTTCCACAGTATCCAGCTCAACTCTGCACGCGTCACAAGTGGAAATATGCCGGAACAAGTCGTCGCTGTCATCGCTGGACAATTGCCCCAGCGTCAGCGCCTTTAGGTCTTTGGAAGTCGGACATTCAATTGCGGTCATCATTGCGTTCCCCTTTACCAACTGGTTGGATATGTAATCTTAAGCACCCCGTTACAAGTAAGAACGCAGGGGTCTGACATCATTTTTTTTCAAAGTCGCCGCTCAGGAACGATCGGTAAATCGATGTGAGCTATCGCTTCGCGAAAGCAGCGTATTCTCGGACTTTTCGCATGGCAAACGGCGATTCTAACACCGCTAGTCGCCAAGCTTGATTTGTACCCTTTCAACGCAAATCGATTGAGACGCCAGCTTACCTTAAGTATGCTTGTGACAAATCATTTTCATCGACCGTTGTCTACATGACGACCCGGCGGCTGGATCGATCCATAAAGCTCCGCAGGTATCCATGAGTTCAGTAGCACCGAATTCCGCCGAGCACCCGACGCTTTCTTCGCTGCTTCTTGACGGTGTGCAAGCGATGGACCCAACAGGTTGGGCGCGGCTAGTGACGACATTCGGTCCCATCGTTTATCGCTGGTGCCGTGCGTCTGGAGTTAAGGAATGTGACGCACCCGATGTGGTTCAGGAAGTCTTCGCCGCAGTCGCTCGCGGGATCACCTCATTCCAACGCGAGAAAACGCAGGGCAGTTTTCGCAGCTGGCTCGCCACCATCACGCGCAACAAAGTCCGCGATCACTACCGCGATCTCGCAAAACGTCAACAGGCTGAAGGGGGCACCGAGGCACTCGTGCAGCTCCAACAGTTCGCCGAGGATTTGGATTCGACGATTTGCCCTAAAGGCGTAGAAACTCCACTCATCCGCGAGGTGCTTCGACAAGTAGAAGCCGAATTTGAGCCGTCGACTTGGCACGCGTTTTGGCTGACGACGATTGAGACCAGGAAAGCATCCGAAGTCGCCGGGGAGCTCGGCATCACCGCTGCCAGCGTCTACCAAGCCAAGTCACGGGTGCTGCGTCGGCTTCGCGGACGGCTCTCCGAATTGCCATAATGCGATCAGGCCGGGGATTGCTGTGAGGCCCGTTGGCAGTCGGCGCTACCCGCCGTGGCGTTCATTCCTGTGAGCGTGAAAAAATGGAAGATGGGGCAAGCTTCGTGACTAACGTCTTACGGCTCAAAACAGCTCCAGCAACGCTCCATGCATCCATGACAGAACTATCTGTCCACTGTGTTCATTTGGTTACATTTGACGCTGATCCCCCAAAATAAAAAATTCGCTGCAGCCACCGGGACTGTTTTCTATCGACTTAATTCAAAGTTCTCCGCGCAGTTATTCGAAAAACGCTGAATTTCCTTACTCGCTTGGCGGTCACTCGTCTTCTTTGGCAACAAGCCATCGAGGCCTGCGGCAAGCGCCGTTGGCTCTACTCTGCCCGCTCCCCCGCTAAATCATTGCTCGATCATGAAACGCGACAGAAGCCAAAATGCAGTAACCGGCCAGCGAACAGTAGATCGATCCAAGTCTTCCATGCCGAAACGCCAAAAGCGACGGATGCTACTGGAAGGATTGGAACAGCGGCAGATGCTGACCGGCGACCCGCTGTCGGAGGTCCAAAAGGACGCCTTGATCGCCGACTTGCCGGCGCTCGTCAGCCACGCCGAGCATGTTGATACGGCGGAACCACTCAGCCGCCCGCTGTCGCTGGTTGGGAGTTCTTTCGGGACCCAATTCGATATCTCCAATGTACTCGAAGCGAGGTTTACCCAACCGCTTGCCCAACACATCCAAGACAATCGAGCGGGCTTGACCGTCGAGGATGTGACAACATTCTTAAACAGCGAATCGATCGAGGGCACCTTTGGCGACTTGCAAGTTACCGTTGGCGAGACCACCGGCCGCATCGGAGCAAACGGTGAACTTGTTTTCGCAACTTCCTTCTATGCGACTCGCTCGGTCGAGTATGAGATCGCGCCGGGGACCGCCGCGGCGGAGCTGGGTTTGAAACTTGCCGATGGCGCAAATTCTTTCAGCCAAGTTGACCTCGGTTTCGAATTTGAGTTTCAGTTTGGCGTGGATACGGCGGGAGAGTTCTTCACCGAAGTCGAAACATTAGACCTAGTGGTCGACCAGGAATCAGATGCCGCGCCAGAGCTTGATTACGGACTGCTGGGGCTGTCAGTCGAAAGCGGTGAAATTGTGATCGACGCCGCTCTGACGGTGGCCACCGATTCGGGAGACGACGCGCGACTGAGCGCCAGCGAACTGCGGTCGTCACCTGAGTTAACTTTATCATCGAGTGGCAGCGCCAACGCGGCTTGGTTTGTGCAGCCCGCCGCGGAGGGTTCGCTGCTGATTTCACAGCCGATGATTGAGCTGAATGATACCGATTTATTCGGCGAAAGCCCGCTCGACGTGATGTTGGTTGATTTCGACGAGCTTGATCAACGACGGGCCGAAGCGGCTGCGTCTCTGACCAGCGGGTTTTCGGCTTTGACCACCTTGGGCGAGAGACTCGAGGAAACGTCTCCCTTTGCGACGCAACTACCTGGCTTTAACGTCAGTGCCGCCGAGACCATCGATTTTGATGCCGCACTTCGCGAGCAGCTTGAGCAACCGGTTAGAAATCTACTCACCATCAATCCCAACGCGACTTGGGAAGATATCGCCGCGGCCCTCGCTTCAGTCCCAGGAGTCACCGTTGGAGAACTAACCAAAACCTCCAGCACAGTGAAATTGGACCTGAATATCCAACGCAGTCGCAACGGCAACGCCGAGCTGATGCTGGGTGACGCCGCCGCAGATGCCGGCCTGGCCGTTGATGAAGATGGAATTGCGGAACTGGATATTCAAGGTGAAATGGCTTGGAGCTTGAGCATAGAAATCGACCGCCGGCACGATGTCGCGCCGCTCGATTCCTTCGCGGTCAGCTTTGCCGATCTCCAAAGTTCAGCTGAGATTGATGCGGACGTGGAGTTCTCCGGTCGCATTGGATTGTTGGGGATCGAGAGCGAAGCGGGGCGTGCTCAGCTAAACGTCTCACTCAGCAGCGACAGTTCGTCTGTCTTCCACACCGCTGCGGCACTGTTAGACCAGCCGATCGACAGCTTGCTCGAGACCTCAGTCACTGGAAGCGTTGACATCCACCTGCCAATCACGGCGACGCTTGGCTCTCACCAGTTCTCCGCATCGCTCGATCTGCAATCAAACACTCCTTATGATGGCGAACAGGAAATCTTGCCAACTTCGTTCGCCCAGTTTGATGACTTAAAACAGTTTGCCGCCGGGGATTTGATCGGTGGAATTGAGCAACTATCGGGCTGGTTCGGTGATTACGCGGAAGCCAAGCTGGATAGCAGTATCCCTTTCGCTGGGAACACGACACTCTCCGATGCCTTGTCGTTTCAACAGATTTTTGAATCGACAGTGGCGGGTCTGTTAAAAGACGAAACGGACGCTCCCCGTTTCACAACCGCGCAGGGGTTATTAGATCTGGTCCCGGCGATCACTGCTGTTGATTACGATCCCGCCTCTCGGCAATTAGTATTCGAGGTTGAGTTTTCTGGTTTAAACGAAGCAATCGACGCGGACTTAGATATCAATCTTGAGGTCGCCGGACTGGCGGGATTCGAATCAAACTCATCCATCTCGCTCAGCGGCGGGGCAACCGGGCGATTCAAGCTGGGGATCGATCTGCGACCACTGGGGCACGACTTTACGCTCGATACCAACACGCAGCTGAAAGATCTCAACGCCGGCATGGGCGTGTTGTTTGATGCCGACAAAGACCCAGAAACCAATGATCAGATTGAAGTCTCACTGCGCAGTGGCGAGTCGTTTATCGTCAACTTTGATGCGCTCAATGAAGAAAGCACGATCGCCGATGTGATCGACACCATCCATGCGGCGCAGGATGCGGCGGGCATCCCGGCGGCTGACTTTACCGTGGCCCTCCGCGAGGAAGATGGCCAGGCGGTTGGCTTGCAAATGACCGATGGGAGCGAGAATCTCGATCGCGAATTCACGATTGTGGGTATCGGCGGATCGCTGGTCGGCGTCGGCCTGGGGATCGTGGGTGCCGACGAAGATGGCGACGGCGTGATCGAAGGCAAAGTCCTCCACGGCGACTCGTTCGTCAACCATCTCTACCTGGAGCGTACCGATCAGCCACTAGCCACTGGGCGGATCGACCTCAGCGGTGATCTAAGTGGGTCGGTCAATCTTGGCTTTGTTAGCAGCGCAATCACCGCGGGCACCGTGCAAGCTCCCGATGGCGGACCAGCCTTCCTACAGGCCGACATCGATTTGATAGATCCAGCAACCGGCGACATTAAGACCCGCATGACGCTGGGCGAGCTGTTCCAATCACTCGACCCCAACGAGACCGAGGTCGCGGCAGAGGCGGCGATTGGCGGCGCTCTGGGACTGCGACTGCCAGTTTCGGCAACAGTCGCCGGGGTCAGCTACGGAGGAGTGGTCGAAGTCAACGTTACCGAGTTTGGCGAAACATTTTCGACGGAACTGCTCAAATCGGTCGATGCAGATCTATTAGATTTGAGCGAGCTGAGTGCTGCCGATATTCTCGATGGGCTGCGTGATGGCTTACAGCAGTTGCTCACCCTCAGTGAGATGCCAGAGTTTGACATTTCGTTACCGATCATCAATACGAAGCTACCAGAGCTGATCGGACTTGGCGGGTTGTTGGATCGTTTGACAATGGCGCTTGAGTCGGTCGGTTCGACTACTTTGGATGTGATCGGAAGAGAGCTCAACAAACTCACCAGCGAATCGATTTCACTGCCCACCTTCTCCGCCTCGCTGCCCGATCTGCTGGGCTTCCTCAGCACCATAAAAGGACAACGAGATGACGCAGCAGCGGCGGGCGATTCTACGATCTCGCTGGCAGATCTGATTCCGTCATTCCTTTCGCATTTTGATGTCGATGTGGAGCTGCCCGACGTTGAAGTTGAGTTAACGGCCTTTGATGACTTTACGGATGTGCTGTCCGGGTTGCTCGAACAACTTGGACGCAGCGACGGTGGTAGTTTGCAGGCGATCGAGGCGGTGCTCGAAGACGCTTTAGAACTTGGCACTGACGGTATCAGTTTGGGCCTCGATTCGAGTCAAGCGGGTAAGTTTGCAGTTCGCTTTGACCTGACGGTGAGCGAATCGGTAAACAAGGATTTGCCATTGCAGATCGACTTGGCCGATTTGAATCTCGGTGGCATCGGTGATTTGATCGACGTCAGCGGTTCTTCGACGCTGAATGTCAACGCCGGAGCGACAGCCACGTTGTCGTTGGGGCTGGAAATATCGTCCACAGGCATCCTGCCGTTCATGTACGGATACGACCCGACGACCATGCAGGGAACTCGGGTCGCACTGTCCGCCGGTGCGGCGGCGACCGCGATCGAATTTGACGCCTCGCTGGGGCCGATTGGAATCGCGATCGCGGGGGGGATCGCTGGGATTAACGCCAGCGGTATCGTCGGTGACACGTCTCCCGCCTCATTCCTGGTTTCTCCGGTCGGCGCGGGCGGATCACGGATCTACTTAGGCGAATCGCTCAGCTTAGCCACGACGACCAGCAGTGGCGCTTACGCGAATTTCCCGATCGAGGTTCCCCGCGGTAATCCAATCACGACCCTTGCCTATGCGGTCGACGATTTGACAACTCCTCCCGACGCCAGCGCATTCAACGTGGCGGAGGTTAGAGCCGCGATTGAGGCTGAGATTGCCGAACTAAGTGCCAACGGTATCGGCTCGAATCTCCTAACGCTGGTTGGTGGTTGGGAAGGCGCCTTTGATTTATTGACCGATACGATGCGCGGAGATGTCTTGGGAGTCCCTCTGCCCTTGATCGGCGATGCACTTGCCGAAGAGGCTGATTTCTTAGATCGCATCAAAAACTCGGTGCTGAACAATATTGAAGATGTTGCCGAGCAGGGTGTCACGTTTGTCCAACAAGGTCTGTTCGACGCATTGGGTCCAGCGGGCCTGAACTGGCTAGCAGACCGCAACAGCGACGGTCAGATCAATCTCAATGATGTGGGAATGGTGCTGTCGGACGACTTTCAACAAGTAGATTTTGATATCTGGCTGAGGAAAGCAGTCGAGCCGGTCGATTTTAACGTCGACTTCGATTTGGGATTGCCCGGTCTAAATCTTGATATTGAAGCGCCGGTCGAGCTGAGCTTTGGAGCCGATTTCCGCTTGGGGTTTGGGGCGAGCGTGGAGGATGGTTTTTACTTAGCCACCGATCCGGCCCGCACGGAACTGAAAATGGAATTCAACGCGGCGGTGCCCGACTTAACCGCCCGCGGCGAATTGGCCTTCCTCAACATCGACGCCACCTCAAATGGTCCCGACTCGACTTTCTTCAACGGCCAATTCCGAGTCAATCTGGAAGACACGATCGTCGGTGAATTGCTGTCGATGAACGAAATGTTCGCCAACGATTTCTCCGAACTGATCGATACCACGTTGGAAGCTTCAGCCGGGGTCGATCTTGAACTGATGGTGAATCTCGGTGACAGCAGTTTGTTCCCGCGGATGCGCACCGATCTGCAAGTCGACTGGCAATTTATCGCCGGAGAGGGTGTCAACGCGCCGACGGTCGATTTCAACAACGTGCAATTAAACCTCGGCGATTTCTTCAGCGGCTTTGCCGGTGAACTTCTGCGAGACGTGCAAGATGTGTTGGCGCCAGTCCAGCCAGTGATCGATATATTGAGCTCGCGTCTGCCAGTGATCAGTGATTTGAGTGGCAGCAGTGTGACTTTGGTCGATTTGGCGAGGTTGTTTGGCCGAGCCGACGTGGCCAACTTCTTAGAGTCCGTAAAGACCGTTAATGATCTAATTGTGGGATTACCGGAAGTCGGTCCTGATACCTGGATTGACCTGGGTTCGTTTGATATCGAAGCGGGTGGACTTGGCGGCTACACCGGACCAGGCTGGAGTCCAGGAACAACAAAGCCAACAGCAAAGATCGGAAATTCTTCCCCCAACAGCGACCCGCTCGGCCAAGTCAACTCGAAAGCCGGCTCCCAAGGTGGCAAGTGGACGAACAACCTAGAGGGCGCGAGCGGTTCACTCAGCTTCCCTCTACTGCAAAGTCCAACCAGCGCATTTAAGTTGTTGTTGGGTCAAGATGTGGATCTATTCCTGTATGACGCCCCAGCGCTCGGGGTTGATTTCAGCTATAGCCAATTCTTCCCCATTCCGGCCTTTCCAATTTTGGGCGCGGAGATCGGCGGACGCATCGCGGCGGTGGCCGATTTTGCTTTTGGATTTGACACCACGGGCATTCGTAAGTTTTCCGATAGCGGTCAGTTTGGCGATATCTTCGATGGCTTCTTCGTCAGCGACCGGGCCAATGCCGACGGCACCGGGGCCGACGTCCCCGAAGTTTACTTGCGCGGCAATTTAAGGGCCGGCGCCAAGCTTAACCTGTTGTTTGCCTCGGCGGGTGTCAACGGTGGGATTTTTGCCGGAGTTGATTTCAATTTGCATGACAACGACCAAGATGGTCGAGTCCGCGGCAACGAACTGGCCGATAATTTTGCCCTCGGCCCAATCCATGTGTTTGATGTTAGCGGTAGCGTGGATGCAAGACTAAACGCTTATCTCGAACTGGACTTTTTCTTCTTTTCGGTCCGCGAAGATTATGAGCTAGCTCGCGTCAATTTGCTTGACTTTAACATTGCGCGTCCCGTTTCCGGCGGCATCGATGCGAATGAACTGTTGACGTCGCGAGCGGGCGATGTGCTGACGCTGAAGTTCACGCAGCAAAATGATAACTACCGAGTTTTTGCCGGCAGCGAACCCGGTTCGATCGTCGTTTCGGGTCAAGGTTATCAAACGGATGATATTTTTGGTGTCACGAAAATTGTCGGCAATGCGCTCGACGGTGATGATATCGTGACGATCGCCGAGGACATTCTCATTCCTGTGGAACTCAGTGGCGGACTCGGTAACGACGTTCTCACTGCCGGTGGCGGTGCTGCAGTGCTGCGAGGGAATGAGGGGAACGATCAACTGGTGGGAAGCGGCTTGGCCGATACGCTAGAAGGCGGTGCGGGGGATGACACGCTGCTTGGCGGCGATGGCAATGACCTGCTGATTGGCGGCTCAGGGCATGATTATCTCGATGGCGGTCGCAACGAAGACGTGCTGCGGGGTGGTGACGACCATGACGTGCTGATTGGTGGGCTAGGCAGCGACACAATCGACGGTGACGCTGGCAATGACACGATCAACGGCGGGCGTGGCAACGACGTGCTGCGTGGTGGTGATGGTGATGATCAAATTTCCGGCGGCCTCGGCGACGATCAGATTTTTGGCGGCGGCGGCAATGATACGTTGCTGGGTGAAGAGGGGGCGGATCGAATTGAGGGGGGTGAAGGCAACGACATCATCGATGGCGGAGATCGCAATGACGTGCTGCTGGGTGACGGTGGTGATGATGTGATCTTCGCCGGAGCGGGCAACGATACGGTGCGGGGAGGCGCCGGGAACGATGAAATTCGCGGCGACGTGGGCAGAGACACGATCCATGGAGATGACGGTGACGACCTGATCTTCGCAGCCAACGACGAAGCCGGGGCGGATGACAACAGCGGCAACACAATCTATGCCGGAGCCGGCCACGATATCGTCTACGGCTCGGCTGGTGCTGATAACATCTTTGGCCAGGCGGGTGATGATGTTATTGAGTCAGGTGAGGGCCACGATGTGGTTGATGCCGGCGATGGCGATGACATCGTCCTCGCGGGCGACGGTGATGACGTGGTCGTCGGAGGTTTTGGCAACGACGAGATCGATGGTGGCGCAGGCAATGATCTGCTATGGGGCGGGTTTGCTGCTTATGCATCAACGCATTTTGTGCTTGCCGATCAGAGCCTTTTTGAAGCACCGATGCGATTCGATGAAGCTCAAGCGTTTACGGCCAGCGACTACGTGCTGCCCGTGTTGGTCACTCCCAAGGTAGTTCGCGGACCCAACGGTGGCCCGAGCTTAAGCGTGTTTGGCGTAACCGGTGATGGAGAAGATACGCTCCGCGGAGGTGACGGAACGGACTGGTTGTTCGGGGGTGACAACAGCGACGTGCTGTTCGGCGGCGATGGGGCTGACTATATCGATGCCGGGGGCGGCGATGACGGCAATGTCTTCGGCGGTGATGGCGATGATGTCATCCGTGGCGGCGCGGGGAGTGATACCCTGCGAGGCGGTGCAGGGATTGATCATCTGTATGGCGAACAGGGACGAGACCGTCTCTTCGGCGACGAGGGCGCGGGCGGCTCCACGGTCGGCCAACGGTTATTTGGTGGTGAAGGAGCCGATGCGTTGTTCGCTTGGGCGGCTGGTGACGTAAGCGATATGGGCGCGAGGGGAGACGAACTTTGGGGCGAGGATGGTAACGACTCGCTGTATGGAAACCGCCGCAACGATTGGCTGATCGGCGAAGCGGGCTCTGATTTCGCCAGCGGCGATTGGGCCAGTGGACCGAATTACTTGGCAAATCCCTTTGCAGCATTCAATACCGGATTTGGTGGTGCGGCGATCGGTAGTGATGATGTGCTGCTTGGTGGTGCTGGGCAGGATCAATTGTACGGCGGCGGCGGCGATGATCGCATCGAAGGGGGTGGCGACGGCGATTGGCTGGAAGGGCAAGATGGCGAGGACACGCTGCTCGGCGGTCGCGGAATCGACATGCTGGTGCTGGATGTCAACGCCGATTATAGCGTTCGCGGCGGTGAACGACTGGATGGGCACGGCGACGCCACGTCTGGCATTAGCACGCCCGATGATAACGCCACCGACGTGGTGCTGATCAGCGGGACACAAGCTAACGATTTCATCAATATCGGACAGACTCCCGCAGGCTTGCTGAGTGTTGAGTACAACGGGACAACCATCACGGCCGAATGGAAAGACGGCACGCGGGCGTTGGTTGAACAGTTCCGCATCGCGGGCCTCGGCGGTGATGATCACATCGAATTTTTGCGGGGTGCCAGCGAGCTTGATTTTTCTGATTTGATCGCCCGCAGCCGCGAATTTGTGACCACGATTGATGGAGGTAGTGGCGATGATACGCTCATCGGCTCCACCGCTCGGGATCGCATCGACGGCGGTCGTGGAAGTGACGTAATATTTGGCTACGCGGGAGACGATCGACTGTGGGGGGATCAAGGCAACGGTGATGGTAGCCCAACCGATGTTGATAAGATTTATGCCGGTGCGGGAAATGACGATATCCTCGGCGGCCAGGGAACCAATCAACTCTATGCGTGGTCGTTCGACCCAATTCTCGGCACTGCGTTTGGTGTTTTCGCCGATGAAGAAGGCAATCTCTATGACAGCCCGGCGGAAGGTCGCTCGCTGGAAGATACGGGGCTGAACCGGATCATCGGAGGCGAGCAATCGGATCAACTGTATGGCGGCACCGGGTTGGATCTGCTGTACGGAGCCGGTGGTGATGACGAACTGTTCACGAAGACGGGTGAGTTGTTTGAGTCACTCGACGGTGACGAAGCTGGCAACGAGTGGAAAGAGTACGCACGATCAAGCGACCACGTGTGGTATGTCGGCGGTTCGAATGTCGATGACGTCATCACACTCGACTTCGTGACTGAACCTGGGCTATTCCAAGGACACCACTTATTCACTCGCTCCACCAACAACAACGGCTTCCTAACCTTCGCGGCGGAAGTGCGGCTCGATTATGGGGCCCGCGGTACCGACGGTGAATTGATTTGGAACGCCAATGATCTGCTGACCGATCTGGAAGATTTGCAAAACGAAAACCCGGTCATTCGTCAACAAGCCATCGAGCGATTGAACAACGACGCCGATCGTTTGACTCCCATCCTGCCGGGCGAAGGTGACTTCCGCGCCATCATCGTCGATGCGCTTGCGGGAAATGACCAGATCTTCATTGGCCCCACCGTGCAGAAGTCGGTTTGGATCGACGCCGGGGCGGGAGATGACACGGTTCAAATTGCTTCCGGCCGCTCGATCTTGATCGATAAAACCGATGCAATTGGAGAACGCAATGATACGATTGCGACCGCCGCACCGCTGGCTGGGCCTGCTGTGCTGATCGGTCCCAATGCAGCGCCCGCAAATGGTCGCTTGGACGACGACGCGGAGTTCTTCTTGATCGTTGATTCGCTGGCAGAACAAGTTCGCGTGACCATTCCCGCGGCGGTAACCGACGATAATCTTTCGCTGGATGATTTGGTGGCTGACGTCAACGAGGCGATTGCCAACACTTCGGCGAACGGCTTGGTCGTGGCAACTCGTGCTGGCGAAATGATCGCGTTTTCGACACTCTCCAGTGGACCACAAACTCGCTTAAACATCACGATCGTCGAAGGGAATGCGGCTAGTACTGAAATGGGGCTGGCGCTCAGCGAGCTGGCTCGTCCATCCAATCGCCTCACTCGGGATGTGATATACGAAGGACTGACGATCGATAACCCCAGCGACATCGATCATTATCAGTTCCAGTTCACGCAAGACGTGGTCGATTCGATTTTAGCTGGGGGCACAGCGCGGCTTGGTTCCGAGAGTATTTCCCCGGCCGATGGCATTGAGCTATCGCTGTTCAATGCGGCTGACGGTGCCTTGTTGGCTGGGCCGTTTGCCGCGGCGACCGGCATCGATTTAGCAGCCATCGATTGGTCAGCGGTGGGCTTAACTGTCGATACGGAATTAGTTGTCCGCGTAGAATCAGACTCCATTCCCACGATCTACAGTTTGCACTTCGAGCTCGGTAGTGATGGCGATGCGATGCGTGTTGACCTGGCCGCAGAGGCCGAAATTGTTCGTCGCGACGTGATCTTTGGTGGCAGCGGAAATGACCGTTTGCAAGGTGGCCCCGGAGAGGATTTCATCTTTGGTGGCAGCGGCAACGACGTGCTGACTGGAGGCGCCGATCAAGGTGCCAGCGATTTGCTGTTTGGAAATCAAGGGGACGATACCTTCCAGTCCATTCCAGACGCTCTCCCGACGCTTGCCGGCACCGACACCCCATTCATTCCGGAGGCGAGTGATCGGTTCGATGGTGGCTCGGGTAATGACCAAGTGCTGTATCTTGGTGGCGACCTTGATCGTCGTGACCAACCGATCAATGACTTTGTCTCGCTCCGATACAACTCACTGCTGCATCGCTATGAATTAACCGCGATGGTCTGGGACATCAACAACCAGCGGTTCATCCCCGCCGACCCGGCTGTTGCCGATTCAAATGTTGTGAGTGCGGATGCCGAGATGTTGCGTGAGTATCATTTCTACGTGGCTGCGAATGTTGAATCGACGACCGTCGATCTGGGAGCCGGAGATGACACCTTCTGCGGCGATGCTGGTTTTACGTGTGTTGGCGACACGGGAACGGAGTGGGGAATTGGCGAAGGTTCGGTTCAGGCCGGAGGACGGGCGCTGGCAAATCTCACGGTGCTCGGTGGTGCGGGAAGCGATCGGCTGTACGGCGGTATGTATGCCGACGTTTTGGATGGTGGTGATGGTGCTGACATCATCATTGGTGGTGGAGGAGACGACACCATCGACGGCGGCTCTGGAAATGATTTCCTGGCTGGTAACACCGCAGTCGCTCCCGATCGCTTTGAGTTTGTGGCGAAGTCTTTTGGCTCAGGGGCAAATGATACTTCGGAGTTCGCGGCGCTCGTTCCGGCGGTTGCTGGACAAGCGATTGGCGAGCTGACTTTCCACGCTGGCGATCAAGTCGATTGGTATCTCTTGCGGCCACGAGCCCGTGCGACCTTCAACGCCGAGCAGATTGCCGCGATGCGAGCCGAGCTGGTCAAAGCAGTTCCGGAATCGGATGCGGCGGGAGAGAAGTTTATCACCACCCTATTGTTTGCCGAACCCGTCGGTTCGGAGAGTGATCTAGCATTCCAACCCATCGATGAAGCAGCCGGTGCGGCCGAGTACCTGCTGCTCCGTGTTGACAACCAGTTAACCAGTGAAGATGAGCTCTCCACTGACGAACGTAGATATCGTTTGAACTTCCTGGAACCGCTCGGAGATTCGATCGAAGCCTCGGTCCAGCGATTAACCGCTGTGCCAAGTGATAATGAGCCAGCGAACGGCTTCTCGCAAACCGTCGATCAATTTGAGATCCTAGGCTTGGTTTCGGGAGGCCAAGGTTCGATTCAACCGATTGGTGACTTTAACGGCGATGGACAAGAAGACTTTATCGTTTCGATTAACGAACGCTTCGAATCCTCAGATTCAAGTTATTACAGCTATGTTCGCATCGTTTACGGCGGCGATCCGATTCTAGACCCTGACGCAATCGACCCCGTTAGTGATTCAGGATTGGTGATCGGTGTTCGTGGCGCGCTTGTTACCGGCGATACCGGGCAGACTGGCTCGATCTCTGGAGGTGGAGACGTTGATGGTGATGGGTTTGATGACCTAATTGTCTCGGGCAACGATGGAAACGTGTTTGTGATCTTTGGTAAAGATTACGAACAAATTGTTTTGAGCGTCGACGAAAATCAACTCGCCGGAGATCGCTGGTTGGTGATCGAAGGATTTACAGGAGCCGCTAACGCCAGCATCGTCGGAAACGTGACGGGTGATCAACGAGCGGACCTAGTCGTCACCGATGAAAACGACAGCCATCTGTTTGCTGGCAGGTCGCGAGTGATGTGGTATGAACCGATATCACTTTTACCCGACGGGCAAGACAGATTTCATTTCACCGGAACCACGCATGGTTTTACGCTGAACGACGACAACGATCAATCCAAATCGGTGTGGGAGATCGAAGGGAACCGCCTGGTCATGGGAGGCGCGCAGACGTACCGAAACTTCCAAACGATCTTCGGCATTGATTTTGAACTTCCCGTTCAAGCCAAGACAACATCAGTACCAATCGACTTGCGGACTGCGGTTGATCCCGTATTGTCATTCGATCACTTGCTGCAAACGCAAAACACAGAAGGCTTGGATATCGCTCGCGTACAAGTCTTGGTCGATGGTCAAACGACTACATTGCCAGGAGGTACAAATCAAGCGGGTGGAATACTGACAGACGGCATGAACACCGGAATGGACATGGTCAACTTGTCATTTTCGCTGGAGCAGTTTGTCGGATCGATAGTTCAAATTGTCTTCTCATTCGATAGCGTAACCAACCAGGCGAACAATTTTTACGGCTGGGCGATCGATAACGTAAGAGTCAATGGCACAAGATTAGGGACTTCGGGCCCCGCGGACGTCGTGATTCCTGGAGCGGCCACGGAGCCGCTGGGGTTGGGCAATTATTTAGACAACGCAGATGGTTTTGATGACTTCGTCGTGTTGACCGATACGGAACTGACGATCTATCAAGGCGCAGGTTCCATCGACACGGCGGGCGTGATGAGCGTGGCTGGCGATTTTGCTGGATCTCGCGTCCTCTCGGCGGGCGAGATTGATGGCGATGGGTTGCCGGATTTGGTAGTAAGCGGTCCATCGCAAAGTTGGCTGATAACGCGCGATGCGGCCGGTATGTTGGCATTGACTGATACCAACGTGGCGGGCCTGCGTCCGATTGGTGACTTCAGCGGTGATGGACTGACTGATTTCGCCGCAACCGTGCTGGAAACGACTAGCGTGTTGGATACGAGCGCCGAAGCGAACGTCCATGCGGTGACCCATGTCTACGTCAGCGATGATTTCAGCGAGATGATTGTACGGCTGAACTCGACAACACCAAACCCTCATCTCACCCTCGAAATGCCTGACGCGTTGTTCCAACCCGAGTCGGCAGGGCCAGGCTTGCTCACCCGCACGCCCCAATTTGGAAGCCTTGGCGATCTAAATGGTGATGGACGTGATGATCTAGGATTATTCGCACCGCTCCGAACCGACTTGCAAGTGGTCTTTGGTGGCGAGTTGGTTCCCACTGGAAACGATGGCGAAGGGGCGATTCAGCCAGTCGAAATCGCGCCCGCCAGGCTGGCGACCCCCACGTTGACAACCACCGTGACGGTTTCCAACGCGGGCATCGATGTGGTCAATGATCTCGATGCCAAACTCGATGATGCGGCATTGATTGAAGGTTTGGCCTCCGGTGATGGGCTGTTCGCTGCTCGTGGAATTGGCGACATCAATGGTGACGGAATCGAAGATGCCGTCGTCGAGGGATTGAACAGCTCGCAAATCGTGCTCGGGCCGTTTGCTCCGAGCGGTGTCTCCAGAGTTGATCAAATTGGCAACATCGAGCTGGCAACGCGTTTCGTCGCTTTGGGCAGCGGCAACCTTTTAGGTACCGAAAGCGATGATCTATACACGTTCCGAACAATTGAAAACGCGAATGGGACGACGACCACTACTTACGAAGTCTACGAGGGCGGAATTTCGTTCGACCGTAATTTCACCGCCACACCGACCACTTCGCTGCAAGCAACCGTCGGTGGCCAACCCGTCAAACCAAGTTTGATCAATTGGGATGGACAAGGGAGTACCGAACTAACGCTTCCCTTGCCTCAGCCCCTCAATAGTGGTCAAGTTGGGACGATCATCGCAAACCAAAACGTGCGTCTGTTCTTCAACGACACGCTGATCAACGTACCCGCCGGCATGACCTTGAATGAAGCGGCTCGGTTTGACACCACGGTCATAGGTGATATCAATGGCGATGGCAAAGAAGATTTAGCTTTCGCCTCACCCAACTTGTTCATCGATGGTGCCGGACGATTCACGGGTGCCACGTACCTGCTGCTCGGCGGTCAAACCGGCGACGTCCAGATCGCCACGCAAGCTGACGCGGTGATCCTAGGGGAAACACTGGGAGCTTCGATTTCCCCGCTCGGCGATATTAACGGCGATGGATTTGACGACTTTGCCATCTCACGCAGTCAAGAATCAAGCGGTGCGCTGGATGGTGGCCTGCTGATCTATCTTGGGCGTGAAACTTTCCGAGTCGAACCGGGAGTGATGGAAACATTAACCGCGAATGATGCGGATCTCAAGTTCTCGAGAGCAACCGCCGCTCAACTCGGCGCATCATCGGCGATCGAGGGTCGCTTGACCGCAACGGCGGGTGATCTCGATGACGATGGTCGGATTGACCTAGTGATTGGGGCACCGAGCGAAAGCGTAATCAACCTTCAGAATGGTTTGACGACGCAAACAAACAATCGTGGCGAAGTCAGCATTTTCTTTGATGTGATGTCACACGGCGATCGCATTACCGGCGATACGGCTGACAGAACGCTTCGCGGTACGACCGCGACATCGCAAGCGGGAACCATTTCAACCGGCGTATTGCGAGACCTGAATGATGACGGGATTGACGACCTGGTGATTGGTGCGAGTGCTGCAGACGGGATTATCGGTGGATTGCGTCAGGATGCTGGGCACGTCTACTTTGTTCCAGGCGTGCGGCAACAGATCGAATTGCCTGCGGGCGATCAAGTTCAAGTCATCGAAAACGGTGATGGCTTCGTCGTCGATCGGCAAACGGGGCAACCCCTGCTGTTCCCCAATCTGCAGCTTGAAGGTGACGAAACGTGGGTTCGCTTTACCACGGCTGGTGATGGAGCGGCGGTCGAAAATGCGGTCGACCACGTGCGTTTATCGCCGGGCAGCTCAGCGACCCCAATTACCGTCTCACTCTCCGATTCCGGAATGATCAGCGATACCGGTGAGGTATCGCGTCCATCCGTGCTGCGAGTCGGCGGAGCTCAAAATCAAGTCGCGGTAGCCGAGATTGATTTACGAAGCTTGGCAGACCAGTGGCGAGAGACCGGTGCCGTGCCTAAAGTGACTTTGACTCCCACGGTGCTGAACTCGGATAGCTTTTTCGCCCCCGCAAATATGGGCCAATTCACCAGCGTTGGCGATCAAGTCTTCTTCACCGCCGACGATCCCGATTTGGGAACCAGCTTATACGTTTCGGACGGAACAACCGCGGGCACACGCCGCCTCCAAATGCCCGCGGGTGCTGATCCCCAAAACATGATTCAAGTCGGCGAGCAGCTGTTCTTTACCGATTTTGCCAATGGCACTGCGAACACGGTTGAGCTTTGGAAGAGCGACGGAACGGATGTTGGTACTCAACGCATTCTGACCATCGATGGCAGTGCGGCTGGATTTACTGCCAGCGACAATCGGCTGTATTACTTAACCGCTAACAGCGCCGGACAGTATCGCGATCTGTGGTACACCAGCGGGACCGCCGAATCGACGTTCTTTATCGCACGTGACCCCGAAGTGATCGAGTTCTTCCCCGACTCGATGCGAATCACCGAAAGTGATTTTGAAGTCGATCCAGTTGTTTACTTGATTGGTAGGCATCAAGACTGGAACGATCCGGTGTTGTTCGCTTCACCAGGGAACAATAGCAATGATCCCAATGGCATGTTTATTGTCGGTGATTCATCGATGGGGAATATCCTTCGTGGTGTGACCAATCCTTTTGCGTTTGATGGGCTGCTGGCTTTCTCCAGTTTCTGGAATGACAATGGCGAGTTGACCGTCACCAATGGCGTAATAGAAGGAAATGGGAACCAAATCGGAATTCGATATTTCCTCCGAGGTCTCGATGGTAACACCCTGGAGCCCAAGAACTCGCATGGCTTCATCGTCGAGAAGGACGCTTACACGCTGCAGGAGAGCGACTTCTTCTTGGGAACTTCCGCCAACCCACAGGAATACCAAGACTGGATCACGTACAGTGTTGATCTAAACCGCGACGTGGTTTACTTCTTTGGTGAATCTCCTGATGGCGAAGGGAACTCGATCTATCGGATGTACGTCGACTATGTCAACGGAAACATGGTGCGAGACGATAATACTCCTAACCGCGAACTTATGCAGTTTCGCCTTCGCGTCGTCGAGATTGCATCACAGATCGGTGACAATCCCCGTGATCTGGTGATGCGAGGTGACGAGCTGTTCTTTGTGGTTGACGATTCATCTTGGGGCAGTGAGGTTGTCAAGGTCGATAAGAACTTTAGCACGGTTCCAGGTTCAGGGCAGACGCCTCGGTTAGTGAGCGATATCAACCGCAATGCTGGCAATTCGGAGCCTCGTGAATTAACAGTTGTCGGCGATCAGGTTTACTTTACTGCCACCGACGGGGTTCGCCGGGAGCTGTACACAGCCGCTCCGGACGACCTCACGCTCAGCCGATTCTCCCAAGTGCCCAACAGCCCGGCCGAATCAGATCGTCTCGCCGCCTTTGGCAATCGTTTGTCGTTCGTGGGAGGTGGATCGCTGTGGACGACCAGCGGAGCGGAAGCGGCACCGATTGGTAATGGATCATCGCCGACCACGACATTGGAAATTGGGTTACTGGCCGAAGCCGGTGATGGCTTGGTGACCTCCGCCGACCGAACCGCAACACTCAGCTTTCAGCAAACGGTCGACTTGGTTGGTGGGGAAATCTCTGAACCGATCGATCTGACCGACCTGGTAACCACAGCCTTGTCCGCCGGCCACGAGACGCTGACCATTCGAGTCGAAGCACCCACCGAAGCCGCGGAACATTATCTTCTCCCTGCGCTGGAAACAGGTGAAAGACTTGGGACACTGGAGATCGATGTGCAAGGAGTCGTTGCCGATCTAATCGACGAACAAGGCTACGTCATTGCTCGCGATCAATCGTTGCATGATTTGCGCAATTTAGTCGCGGGCACCTACTACCTACGAGTTGGTCGACCGACCGATTCAACTTCCACTGATCCGATTACTTTTGGTGTCGAGTTGGACGCGCCGACGCTGGGGAATTCCTATCCAACCAGTGACCGCGATACGATTCGTGGTGGTGATGGAAAAGACCAGATTTTGGGCGGACCAGGACTCGATTCCTTGCTGGGTCAAGAGGGGACCGATACATTCGTAGCTGAGGACCTGGAGGTCTTTGATCTCAATGCCAACGTCGATGACACACTAACGGCTGTCGATCCGGCCGATATCAGCAACGCTCCGGTGGGAGTCCCATCCGATACGGTGGTCCTCACTGGAGCCGACGTGAACCCGCTGATTCGCAAGGCAATCGCCGACGCGCTCGGACACCCAACAACATCCGACGCGGATGGTAATCTCGTCTTCCATCAACCGATCTACGCCAGCCAAGTCGCTGAGATCGAGTACTTGGACCTGTCAGGTTTAGGGCTGTCGAGTGCGGCCGATCTAAACGGTCTGGAACATGCCATTCATCTGCGTTTCCTAGACCTCAGCGACAACCAACTGAACAGCGTAACGCTTCCCGCACCATTCAACTTCCTGCAAACGCTGAACCTGGCAAACAACGCGATCACCAACATTCAACCTGGTGATCTTATCAACACACCATTCCTGCGACAATTGTTTGTTGATGGGAATGACATTCGCGACCTGCAAGATCTAGCCGGTGCGATCATCGTGGAAGATGGTGACGTTGGCTACGAGGAAATTGGTGTTTGGCAGAACGAAGTCTTTACCGCCGACAGTGTTTGGCTGGACGATTATCGCTACGCCAAAGCGGGTGGCACGGCAATTTGGAACATCGACAGCATAGCAGGAACTGATACAGAACTCTTTGTAACTTGGCCGACGCTGGAAAGTGAAACACCCACCGAGGTGACCTACCGGGTGATGTCCGGAGGCACCGAATTATTCTCGCGGACTGTCAATCAAACGGTTCCAGTGGGCGAGTACAACGCGGCTGCAGAGTTTGGCGGAACCGATTGGTTGTCGCTGGGGACCTTTACCGCAGGAGCGAGCGGCCTCCGTGTTGAGTTGGTGGCGGATGTCGATGTGGTGGTGGCTGCCGACGCAGTACGAGCCGAAGCAATCTTGGTCCCGACGACTTCGTTGGATGTGGTTTCGCTGTTGGGGAATCCAATCAATGACGTCTCGCGCGATGAATGGATTTCACGCATTGAAGCTGGCGGTGATGGCCCCAGCTTGATCGTCACGCCGAATGCCAACGCGCCGACAATTAACCCAATCGAGCCACAAAAACTTCATCATGGCTCGCTGCTGTTTGACGATAGTGCGGTGACACTGCCCGGTGAACTACTGGATGGTCGTGAATCCTTTATGTTCGAATCGTGGTTCCGACCTTCACAAGCAAACATAACTGACCAGTTTATCCTCTCAGCAGGGGGAAGTAGCACCAGCAATGAATTCTTCGTCACACATCTCTCGAACACCGTTATTAGGATCGGCGATCAGGATGCTTTCTTTGATTTCACGGTTCCCTCTACGATCGATTTGACCAATGGAGAATGGCATCATTACGCGGTCGCACGGGATCTGCCGACCAGAAAACTGAGGCTGTTTATCGATGGTCAATATATTGGCGAACGGAATTTGCCAACATCTGCTTCGGCCATGCGAGTTGCCCCCGACGGCCTTTACCTAGGTCAGGACCAAGATGAGATTGGCGGCAATTATAATTCGGTCCAAGGCCTTCGCGGAGAGCTGGACGAAGTTCGCTTCTGGGACCGCTTTTGGGACTATGCGGAATCCGAAAATCACCTCGCAGCCCAGCTCAAATCGGTATTAGTCCTGAAGGATCGCGAAGCTCGCGGTTTTGATCGATTACTGGCCTATTACCAATTCGACGAGCTCGATGGGAACCAGGTACTGGACGGATCCGTCAATGGTTGGCACGGAGAGCTGGGCGATCTCATCGGGAATGAGGATCGAGATATTCGCCCTGCCCCACTGCGTTCTGAAAACGCGCCCATCCTGGAAACGCATCGTTTCAACCTGCCAATCACGGGCAATACTGACTTGGATGGCGAGTTCATTCGATATTCCGCGATCAGCGACAATCCCTCCGTGATCGCGACAACTTCCGGCCAGTCGATGGTGGTGGAGTATCCCGCCAACGTTCCTCAATCGGCACGGATCACCGTCACCGCGTTTGATGAGAATGGACGTGAAGCCAGAACCGGGTTTGATTTTGTGGTCGGTTCACAAGTAGGTTACCCAGTAGGCGACATCACAACTTCGACCATTCTTACCTTTGACGGCGGATTCAGTGCATGGACGCCCGTGAACCAGGACTACGGCGACCGCGTCATCGCTTCAACGATGGGTACTTTCAGCTATGGTGGCGGCAGCAATGGACCTAACACACCAAATATTACTGTTGACTACGGACCGAACATAAATTTCTACGACAACGATTTTGGAGGTTTAGTTAACGTATTGTGGGCGACAAGCGATCTGCTGGAAACGACTCTGGTCGCGGACCCTGGTTATCAAGTTGGCTTGCATGGTTTTGATCTAGCTTTCTACCTCAACGATTACATTGCTGATACGATCGAAGTCTTTGACGGTAGCGGAAACGTCTTGTTCGTGCAAAACGACGTATTGATAGAAGGCCAAGCAGGCGAACGAACCAGCTTCACCTTTCCAACTGCCCTCGTTGGCGAACAATTAACGATTCGCTTGGACAGCCGCAACGAACCAAATCAAGCACTGGGCATTGATAATATCCAGTTTAGCCAAGCATTTATTGGGGCTACTCGCGTTAATCAGACAACACACGGCACGGTCTACTTCGACGCGGACGAAAGTGGTAGCCGCGACGCTGGCGAACGTGGTGTGGGCGGGATGGTGCTGCACCTGTTAGACGCTGCAGGAAATGGGATCGCTTGCAGCGTGACCGATACGAACGGCAACTATCGAATCAACGCCGACTTAGCTAACTTGGTCCATTCCATCGAACTCGAACTTCCCAGCGGTTGGAACGCGACTTCACCAACCACGGTGCCGATCGGAAACCGTGCTCCGGATATGCTAATCAACTTCGGTATCAGTAAACCGATCAACATCGGAGCCGATCGTGCTGGCACCGAAGGAACCCTGCAGTCGTTTACCGTCGATTCCAGTCTGACACTCAACAGTTTTGCTTGGGTTGTCACACTCGACGGCAACCAAGTCGCCGAGGGTAACACCACGGACTTCGATTTCACACCGGAGAATGAAGGCAATTACATTGTCAAGCTGACCGCAGTCGACGATTCCGACACCGCACACACCGATTCGCTGCTGCTGCGAGTCGCTGGCGCCCCTCCCGTGGCGACACTCAACTTTGTTGGTGATCCCGTTTCCAGCATTGACGAAGGAACCACGCTGGAGTTCAACGCCACGGTTTCTGATGCGGGGGCAAGCGACACGATTGCTGCCTTCAAGTGGTTCGCTCTGGGTAGCTTTGGTCAAGAAGTCGGCTCGTTCTCAGGAAACCTCACCGCCGGTGAGCCCGTGCCAAACTGGTCCTTCGAATTTGTCGCCGAAGGGAATTATCAGATTCTTTTACAACTAACCGACAACGAGGGACTGAGCGGAGTCTCCGCGCCGATCTCGATCGCAGCCAACAACGTTGCCCCGGTTGCCATGTTGACTCAATCCACCACGACAACGTCCACGGGCGAGGTTAGCTTTAGCGGTTCATTCGTCGATCCAGGACAAGATTTCTGGACCGGTCGCGCCGATTTTGGTGACGGAAACATACGACCCATCGTTGTTCGCAGTGATAAGACGATCGAAGGCGAATATCAGTACACTGAGCCTGGACGTTATACCGTCAGTGTTGAAATGGATGATAACGACGGCGGGACGTCGCTGAACACGTTCGAGGTGATTTACGATCCGTTCGCACCCCAACGTGTCAACTTGGTCGGCAGGATCGACGAACATATCGACACTACCGCTGGCCCAATCTACGTCGGCACGCTGGACGTCGAAGATTCAACGACGGGCGATGGTCACTTCCTGCAGCTAGTCGATGGCAGCGGTGATGACGATAACATCCGCTTCATGATTGATGGCCAAGTCCTGCGGCTCAAGCAAGGCGAAGTGGTCGACTTTGAAGTCCGATCTGAGTATGGCATTCGCGTCCGCGCCACCGACCATGTCGGCAATCAAGTGGAAAGCGAAATCAAAATCAAAGTGGAAGATTTACCGGAAGTTGCCCCAGCCAATATCGATTACTTGGAGATTGGCAATACCGTGCTGGATTTGTGGGGCGATCAGTCCGGACAGTACGATCAAATCCGCCACGACGGCAGCGCCACGCTGGGTGGGACACTCGAAATCAGACTCGCGGATGAATTTGCTCCCAGCCTGGGTGATTCCTTCAATTTGATTTCCGTAACCGGAGAGATGACTGGTCGCTTTGATGAAGTGATGCTTCCCGAGGTCGCCAGCGGGTACGCCTGGAGCCTGGTTTATGAGAACCAGCAAGTCCGATTAGACTTACTATCCATCGCGACAATTAACTCCGTCACCATCAACGGTGGCGAAGCGCAACGGTCTCAAGTCCGTAGCATGGACATTTTGTTTGCAGGACCAGTCGATGTGGATACGGACGCCTTCACGATTGAGCGTACCGTGAACGGTGAACAGTTTACGGTTGAGAACACATTCGTACTGATCGATGACGGCAGCGGAAACACAATCGCACGCCTGACCTTCAGCGGTACATCAACGCGAAATGGAGGTTCATTGCTGGACGGCGATTACCGTCTCGTCGTGGATGCGGACAAAGTACGACGAGCTGGCAGCGACGTGCTTCTCGATGGCGACGGCGATGGACAAGCCGGCGGTGACTTTGTCTTCGGCGAATCGGCCACCGACAATTTCTTCGCCTTTTATGGTGACAGTGATGGTGATCGTGCGGTCGACCTGAGCGACTTCATCGATTTCCGCAGCACCTTTGGCAAGACCGAGGCCGATGAAGGGTTTGACGAGATCTTTGATTATCAAGACGACGGTGCCGTCGACTTGTTGGACTTCATCCAGTTCCGAGCTCGCTTTGGGAGTACGCTTTAAGCTGGGTCAAAAGGCATCAAACGGCCGGCTCAACGAACCTTTGGGCAGCGCAATCAGCCGCAACGCGTAAGCGTGCGGTTTCTGCGGAGCGATCAGCCAGCGTTCAACGATTGATATGACCCAAAGACGTATGTTGAGGCGTTTTCTTTCGGCGAAGCGAAAGCCGACTTTATCGCTTGATTTGTCGTGTAACTTGTTCGGAAATTCGGCGAGTGTAAGCATTCAGCTTCGTATGAGTTGGGCACCAACCGAGCATAAACCGGGTAAAGTCAGCCCAAGCGAATGGATATAAGAACCGCCATTCACTTTCGATTTCGTCGATTGGGAGGCTTGGATCGCGTTGCGAAATCGCTTGGCTCAGCTCTGCGAAATAGGTATCTAGAAACATCGCCGCGTGTTGCTCACACTCTCTCTCGGGCAGGCAACTGCCGAGAAAATAAGCGACATCCTTCATCCCACAGCCGCCGCCAACGTACTGAAAATCTACGGCAGCGATCCCCGTGGAGTCGGCTGTGAAACAAAAATTGGCCACCTTGGCATCACCATGCACAATCGTTTGGTAGCGGCACTGATTGAGCTGAGCATCAATGGCCGCAGCGGCATCCTTGAGCGCGCCGGGATCCATGGCGTCCAGCTCGTCAGGCCGTGTTGCCAAGTGCCAATAGGTGCCGATTTTCCACAATCCAGTTGGAGCGACTCCAAGAAAGCGAGCGTGGAACTGGGCCAACCATTTGAGACCGAGCCGAACACCTGCATGATCGAGATGACTCCGCCGATGCGAGTAGCCGGCTGCGTCGAGATCCTCGAGCACAAACAGGAATTCACCCTCTTGAGCACTCGTCGCCAAGCATTTGGGGACGCGACAGCCGGGGTGGCAGAGGGAGCTGAAGTTCGCATACCAATTGGCTTCTACCTCGTAGGATCGCAGTTTTCGGGCGTGCGATCGATCACTGCTCCATCCACGGGGATGGACGGATTTGCTGAGTGGCGCAACATGTTTGACGATCACGCAGTCGACAGCCCCGCCGCGCAGCTCTACGCGGCAAATTTGACCATAGCCACTCCACAGCGACTGCACCTTGGTCACGCACGAGACAGCCGTCGCGGCAGTCGAGTCCAAAACCAGTTGGCGGATTTCATCGGTTAGTTTCATCCCACCAGTCGACACAAAGCCAAGTCGCTCGGCAACCACCGGGTGTAGGGGCGCCAACCCCAAGGCGTCATTTTGGAGCCAACTTTCCGCTGAAACGCCTGCGCCTGCGGGTCGAACGGTTTTGTTTGCACACGGGACCCGGGAGTGCCCAGGCGTGCTGCTGCTGAATTGTGTTGGTTGCCTCGGCACGCGTGGGGCTAAGTGTTTAAACTAGAGCAAACCCAGCTTCACTCCCCTACCCTGTTAACCCCCTCCCGCCAACTATGCGTTTGCCAGCCTATTTCAGCTCGCTGTGCTTGCCACGGCAGATGCTGCTCGCGATGCTTGCCGCTTGCCTCGCTTCTGGATTGATTTCCTGCCCAGTAATTTCCATCAGTGGACTCCCCGACTTGGGGCTGCGGGCCAGTGGGCAAGACCCGTTCATTCCGCGCCGCCAATCAAGCCCTCCGGGACCTCCGCTCAGCCCGGCCGAAGCGGTGGCGAAGATGACCGTTCCGCCCGGTTTTCGCGCTGAACTGGTTTGCCATGAACCCGACCTCTTGAATCCCGTGGCGATGGCCTTCGATGATCGCGGCCGCATCTATGTCACGGAAAGTTTTGAATACCCCCGCCATGAACCGGGTCCAGGACGCGACCGCATCAAAATCTTGACCGATACCACCGGAGATGGCTATTTCGACGACGTAAAAATATTCGCCGAAGGGCTGAACATTCCCTCCGGGATCGCCGTCGGTCACGGTGGAGTGTGGGTTGCCAACGCGCCCGATATTCTCTTTCTCGAAGATACCGATGGCGACGACCGGGCCGATCGCAGCACGGTGGTGGCAACAGGCTTTGGACGCGACGACACGCACGAACTACCGAACGCTTTGACTTGGGGGCCAGACGGTTATCTGTACGGTCTCAACGGTGTCTTTAACCGCAGCGTGGTTAAACAGGATGATCGTGTTTATGATTTTACCTGTGCCATGTTTCGCATCGATCCGGTCACCCGACGCTTCGATTTGTTTTGCGAAGGAACCAGCAACCCCTGGGGAATTGCCTTCGATGACCAGGGCAGCGCCTTTGTTAGCGCCTGCGTGATCGACCATCTCTGGCATTTAACGGAAACCGGTTACTACCATCGCCAAGGAGGCCCCTACCCGCCGCACACTTGGAAGATTGAGTCGATCGTTGACTATAAACATCAGATGGCGGCCTACTGTGGCATCGAGTACTTTGACTCGCCCGCTTACCCCGAGCCCTATCGCAACAAACTTTACATGGGCAATATCCACGGTGGCTGTATCAACGTCGATTCAGTAACCCGTCAGGGTTCCACGTATCGAGGGCAACCTCATGACGACTTCATCACGGCCAACGATGTGTGGTTCATGCCGGTAGCCCAAAAGACCGGACCCGATGGCTGCCTGTATGTACTTGATTGGTACGATCGCTATCACTGCTATCAAGATGCTTCGGCCGATCCGCAAGGAGTTGACCGGGGGCACGGTCGACTCTATCGCATCGTGCATCAAACGCGGCCAGCAATCAAATATCCCGACCTCAACCTGCTGAGCAACGAAAAACTCGGCGAACTGCTGGGCGACGCCAATATTTTCTATCGTCAACGGGCCGCGATCATCTTATCGCACCGCTTACGGTCACAATCCCCAACAGCAAACCCTGATCCAGCAATAAACAACAACGACACGACGGTCTTGGCGAACCTGGAACGGCTCTTCAGCGAACAACTTACAACGACCGCGGCCATCGATCAGCAACCACGTTTTCCGTTGTTTGAGTTGACCACGTTGCTGTACGCGCCGCAAACTTCGTCAGCTGTCGTGGCAAAACTGTTGGGGCACGAACATCCGCAAGTCGTCGCGTGGGCGGTGCGAGCCGCCGCGTCGCGGAATGATCTCGATACCAAAGTGCTCGAGCAAATCCAACCGTTGGCCGCACACGCCGACCCCCGCGTGCGTTTGCAAGTGGCGATTGCCGCCAATAAGGCGGCCCGGCAAGTACCCAGCTTGAACGCTTCGCAGTGGCTGCTCGACGTGTTGGCTCACAGCGAAGATGACGGGCTGTTGCCACGCATCGTCTGGAGAAATCTGGAACCGCGAGTGACCAGCGACCAAGCCGTGATCGTCGACGCGCTGGATGCGGTGCAAGATGATCAACAATTACTGGTAGCCATGGCACCACGGATTGCGGATCGGTTACTGGCAGACATCCGTCCCGAGCTCAACGGCAAAGGTGATGCCCAGCGGTTGCGGGGAGTGATGCAGTTGGCCACAAAATTGGCCAGCGTCTCGCGGCAACCGGCGATCGAGGTGCTCGAGCGGATGCTGAGTAAACTCCGCAGCGGTGAACTGCGCCCCGCCGTCGCCGGTCCCGTGCTGGCAGCCAACAAGGAACTGTTCAGTGACCAGCAGTTGGCCCTCGCCGACCACCCGGCGGTCATTCAGTTGATGATGTTTGCCGCCGAACCGCGTGCCAGCGAACTTGCCACCGAGATGGTCCTCGACCGCGCGCTGGCAAACAAAGATCGCCTCGGCTTGTTGCGGACACTGGCCAGTGTGCGGCCCGCCGCACTCGGGCCAGCGGTGCGACAATGGAGCGACGATCTGCAACGGGGAACGCCCGTCGACAATGGTTGGCGAGACGGGCTGCTGGAGACTGTCATCCGCAACGGAGACGCCGAGACGATCCAGCAGTTAATCACCACCCTGCCCTCGCTGCCAACCGGTGTGCAAGCAACCGTGGCCAGCCAAATGTGTCAACGTCAAGCGACCGCCAAACAGCTGTTAACGGCGATCACGGCTGCGGAGATTTCCAAGGAAGTGGTCGGTCCCAATCAAGTCCGTTCACTGGCTGCCAATAACTGGCCTGATGTGTCCGGGCAAGTCGGTGAGATCTGGGGCATGGTGCGGCAGCAAGATTCAGCGGAGCGGAAACGAGTTGTGGAGGAGATGACCCAGTACCTGCTGAAAGATGCTCGCGGCAACGCAAAACGCGGCGTGGCGGTTTGGAACCGAGTCTGCGGGCAATGCCATAAACTGCACGGTCAAGGTTTCGATGTGGGTCCGGATTTAACCAGCAACGGACGGGGTAACTTTGAGCAACTGATCATCAGCGTGTTCGATCCCAGTTTGGTGATTGGCAACGCCTATCAAAATGTGACCGTGGTCACGACCGACGGTCGTGTTCTCAATGGCATCGTGATCGAACGGAGCGGTGCTCGTGTGGTGCTAAAGACGCAAGGGGGCAAGACCGAAGTCATCGCTAGCGACGACATCGACCAGTTGGAAGAGAGCAAACTGTCGCTCATGCCCGAAGGCTTGGAACAACAGATTTCCAAGCAAGAGATCGCTGACCTGTTCGCCCTGCTAGCCCTTCGCAAAGAGCCGGGCAAAGAGGCGACAGAGGAAGAAAATGAAGTGATCGCGGGGACACCAGCCGGGTTGCTGGAGAAGTAGTTTTCAGCGGCCGCCAAATAAGTAACGCGCTAACGAATGGCTGAGGAAATCCATCGTTAGCGCGTTACGCGATAACCGGCATAGAAAGCAGAGAACGCGTTACGCGCTCTTCGTCTGCGGCATGGAGAATAACTTGCGGGCGCCGCTAACGACATTTTCGTCGATCGTGTAGGTGGTGCCGCGTTCTTGATCAGGCAAGTCGTACATGATGTCCAGCATGACTTCTTCGAGGATGCCGCGAAGTCCCCGCGCACCAACACCGCGCTCGAGCGCACGTTGGGAAATCTGCCGCAGGGCGCCCTCGGTAAACTCGAGCTTACACTCTTCCATCTCGAAGAGCGCCTCGAACTGCTTCGTGAGCGCATTCTTGGGCTCCCGCATGACACGTACGAGGCCATCGACGTCGAGCGGCTGCAAGTAGCTGATCACGGGCAGGCGACCGACCAACTCGGGGATCAGGCCGAATTCCAGCACGTCATCCGTGGTCACGTGCGTCATCAATTCGCTGACGTCCGACTCGTTGCGGAAACTGGTGCCGCTGCCGAAACCGAGCGTCCGCTTGCCGAGTCGCTTGCGAACAATCTCATCGATTCCCGAGAAAGTACCGCCGACGATGAACAAGATGTTGCTGGTGTCCATCTGAATGTACTGCTGCTCCGGATGCTTTCTTCCACCCTGCGGAGGCACATTCGCCACGGTCCCTTCGAGCATCTTGAGCAGCGATTGCTGGACACCTTCGCCGGAGACGTCACGCGTGATGCTGACGTTGTTGCTGGTCTTGCCAATCTTGTCGACTTCGTCGATGTAGAGAATACCGCGTTGGGCAGCATCCAAATCGAAATCAGCGGCGTGCAACAACTTGAGCAACAGGTTCTCGACATCTTCACCCACGTAACCAGCTTCGGTCAGCGTGGTGGCATCACCGATCGCAAAGGGCACATTCAACATCCGAGCCAGCGAGCGGGCCAACAACGTCTTGCCGCTGCCAGTGGGTCCGACGAGCAGAATGTTACTCTTCTCGATCTCCACATCGCCATTACCCGACCACTCACTGTTGAGCCGCTTATAGTGGTTGTGGACAGCCACCGCCAAAACCCGCTTGGCGGAACCTTGGCCGATCACGTAGTCGTCCAAGTGGGCGACGATTTCACGAGGGGTGGGAATGTCCTCGAAAAGGTGTTTGGCAGGTCCTCGACGCTTTTGCTCCTGATCTAAGATCGACTGGCACAGTTCAATGCACTCGCCACAAATGTAAACATCACCGGGTCCTTCGACTAAAGGCCCGACATCACGATAACTTTTACGGCAGAATGAGCAAAACGCATTCTTCTTGGTCGTCCCACTACTGCGACGACCACCGGTGATTTCCTTCGAGGACATACACGACTCCTTGCTGTGTTACGGACAGGGTGTCCACAGCTCGAATACAAATTCCGGGGCTTCCTTGTCCGCGAAGCTCGAGCCGATCGTTTTTAATATAGTGAACTCATCTGCCAGCTAGGGCAAATGAGGTTGCGGGGTCAATCCGGACCCCAGCGGTAATTGGCCTCTTTCGACATCAGCGGTCGCCGGAGCAACCCGGTCAACCATCTGCTTCAGAGATAATCGAACGATCCATCCTGGATCGCTCAATCCTCTTGCACAGCAGTTGTGCCGCGACGTCGTGCCATCGACGCCTTTATAGTTCGGAATTCCTCCTCGCTAATGTCACCTTTGAGCTGCATTTCTTGGAAGTTTGCCAGCCGGTCAAAGGGCTCCAGCCGGTCTTCAGTGGCGCGATCGCGAAAGCTTGACACAAGCCAAAAACCAACAGCAATCAGGATGCACAGGACCACTATTCCCAGCACAGCCTGCACCGTCGGCACGAACAACAGCTGCAACATTTGCTCCCACATCAGCCACCTCTACTTGAGGGAGAAGAGGCTTTGATGATCGCCATCATCGGACCTCTCAGCAACCTCTCCCCAATCCGCTCGAATCGTACGCAACCGTCCCGGTCACAGTCCAGTAATTTTGTAAACTTTACAAGTTTAACCCGTAATTAACTGTAGAAGATCGCCAATCCGTCGATGCGCCTCCAGCGGATGCCGAAGCGGTTTCTTGGTCAACACCTTATAATGGTTCTTGCGACCCACCCGCTCGCGATGGATAAATCCGTCCGTCTCCAAATCCTGCACGATCCGCTGCACAGCCCGCTCAGTGATACCCACCCGTACAGCCACCTCACGGAGCACTAAGTCGGGGTTCGCATTGAGCACAATCAATACGTGTGCGTGATTAGTGAGGAACGTCCAGCGATTATTTGGTGGCTCGTTTTCAGCCCCCGCCGGAAGTCCAGCGGCAGTCTCATTCATGATTTACTCATCAGCTCGTTCCGCGATGGGCCCGAATCTCGGCACCGAATCGTCCGCACTCAGGATTTCTCTTTCCAATATATCAATGTTGCATCCGCGAAACAGGTTTTCGCTTCGCTTTTTTATCGCGGCAAACAGCCGAATATGGGCAAATTCCCCGCTGCCAACCAGCGCTCGCCTCAAGTCGCCAAAGAATAAATGACGAAAACCCATTGACGACATTTATTTCGTGCTTTAGTTTTTGCGTATCTCGATACGCCACTTAAGGTTCGCAACATGGGTGATTGGCTCGCATTCTTGGTAACGCTGCCCGCGGTCAGCTTGTTCGCGCTCGCTGGCCTGCCCAACGTTTGGGCCAATCGTTGGGTACATCCATTTCGCCAATTTGTGACACTGCTGGTGACCTGGCAAGCCATCATGACCACCACTGCGGCGGTTGCCTTGGCGACAGGTTTTTTGCAACCAGCGCATTCGCTGCGATTTCCCCTGTGGTCCGACTCGGCTTTTGCAGTCACTGTGTACTACGACACGATTGCCAGTTTGATGCTGGCGATGGTTAGTCTGGTCGGCGCCGTGATTTGCCGCTATTCGACACGCTATCTCGATGGCGAGCCCGCGCAAGGACGTTACTTTCGCTGGACGGCTGTCACCATCGGGGCGGTTTCCTTGATGGTGGTCTCAGGCAATTTGCCGATGCTGGTGATCACTTGGGTGCTGACCAGCTTGGGCTTGCACCAGTTGCTGATGCATTACGGTGATCGTCCGGCGGCTCGGCGTGCTGCGTTCACGAAATTCACCATCAGTCGTTTGGGCGATGTCGCTTTGGTTGCCGCTGCCGGGCTGATTTACGCGGAGTTTGGCACAGCCGAGTTTGCGGAGATATTCGCCGCCATCCCGGGCCTCGCCGGCGCGACCCCCGGTTTGCAGGTTGCCGCCTTTCTCCTGATCTTCGCCGGCTGCAGCAAATCAGCTCAGTTTCCCTTTCACACTTGGCTGCCGCAGTCGATGGAAACGCCGACGCCCGTGTCGGCATTGATGCACGCGGGAATTGTCAACGCTGGTGGATACTTAATGATCCGCACCAGCCCGTTGGTTTCGCTGACGCCCATCGCCTTGACCACGCTGGCTTTGATTGGTTGTTTCACCGTATGTTTTGCCGCAGTGGTGATGATCACTCAAACCAACGTCAAAAAAACATTAGCATATTCGACGATAGCGCAGATGGGATTCATGATGTTGCAGTGCGGGCTGGGAGCTTACTCGGCGGCGATGCTGCACATCCTCGCGCATTCCTTGTATAAAGCTCACGCCTTTCTCCGCAGCGGCAGCGTAATCAGCGATCGCTTGCCAGTCAGCGACTTGCACCTCCCGAGCATATCTGGCGGCGCAGTATCACGCGGAGTGAGCTGGGGCCAATTTGCCGCAGCGAGTTGCCTGGTCGCCGGGATGTTCGCCTGCATTCTCGCCGTGCTGGGCATTAATCCGTTGCAGAAACAGGGTGGTGTTTTACTTGGCGGCGTGCTCTGCCTTTCGCTGGCCGCTTGGGTCGGGCAAGCTTTGCAGACTGGCAACCGGCGGTTGGCGATCCGGGCAAGTGCCCTTTCGGCCGCTTTGCTGCTGATCTACGTGACCAGTTTCTTGTTGATTGACCACTTGGTGACCGCCAGCCTACCGACGCTCAACATGCCGGCGGTGAGTTGGATCACGGCGTTATGCGTGCTAATCGGCTTTGCTGGTTTACTAGGCTTACAAATGGCCCTGTTACTGGAGCGGCAGAGTCACAGGCTGAGTAGATGGCACATTCACGCCCTGAACGGATTCTATATCGAAAGTACGCTGCGTCGGCTTTTCGGCTCATTACTGTCCAGCTAGGAAATATCTCTCCGATGAAAACCCTGCAACCTTCCGCGTGCGGAAGCCAACCGCTGTGCACCGCCAAGCCGGAAATTTCGACTCAAGTTACGCGACAGATACAGGATGTCGTACAGCAAGTCGCCGAAGTGATCGCGCCAGTTTGGCCATTGCAAGACTACGTGGCGGTGAATCCCTATGCGGGTTTATCGACTCGTTCCTTTATGGACGCGCGGAAATTCTTACAAACGTTTTCCGATTGCGAAACGTTAATGCCGCTCACGCATTATGCGGCTCAGTACCAACAAGGTCGTTTTGGGCTCAATGATATTGAGCAAGCAATCTCAGAGCGGCGATTTGATAAACATGGTTTGCAGTTAACCGCCACAGAGATCTCGAACTTGCTGTTAACTTTGCCACCAACCTCGGCGAAGAGCGCTGTTCCTGAGACCACCAACCCCAACCGCCAGATTCGCACCATCGCCGAGTATGCGACTTCGTCGACCAGTTTGGACTGGTCGGAAGCGATTCGCGAAGAGGTCTCTAAATACTGTTCGACTCATTACGATCAAGGCCAAGCGACTTGGTCGAGTCCCTATCAAACATGGTCGTTGTTTCAAGCTTGGCGAACTGCCGCCAAGCATGATCGCAACATTGAGATTCTTGGTCTGAAAGGCTTTCGCCGTTTTGTCTCCGAGTTACCGTTAACGCCGGAAGCCACGATCACACGTTTGCTGTCGCGTCTGGGAATCCCCTCGTCGATGTGGTTGGATTTTCTGCTGTGCCAAGCATTTTCGATCCCCGGCTGGAGTGCATGGACGAAGTATCAAACAAGTTGGTCCGGCGAAAGCAACGGAGCGAAGTCGGACTTAATATGCCTGTTGGCGATTCGCTTGGCGTATGACGCGGCGCTGGCGGATGCCAAATCTTTGCGAGTGAATTGGGATTCGCTGGTCGGAAAAACGGCGCGGACGCAACGTGCGACCGCGGCAACCGCTGAGGATGATTCTCAGCTGCGTTATCTCTTGCTGACGGCCAGTGAAATCGCTTTCCGCCGCAGTTTGTTACGTTCCATCAGGCTGGCTGACCAGGCAACTGGAAAGCGAGCTAGCCAAACGCCACCGACGCGAAAAATGGCTCAGTTAACTTTTTGCATCGATGTCCGCTCGGAACGCATTCGTCGCCAGTTGGAAGCGACCAGCGAGAGAATTGAAACGGGTGGTTTTGCTGGCTTTTTTGGGATGCCGATCGAGTACGTACCGCTGGCCGCGAGCTGCGGCAAGTCGCATGTTCCCGTATTGTTAAAGCCAAAATTCAAACTGTTTGAAGGTCTTCGCGAGGAAAACAACGAGCTTGAACAAGCCGCGATTGCCAGCAGGCTGGAACGTTGGACTTGGCGAAAGCTGTGGAAGGGTTTTCAGAGCACTGCCACCAGCTGTTTTGCGTTTGTGGAGACTGCAGGCCTGGGCTTTGGGCCGGCCTTGGTTGCCGCCATCAGTGGCGGCAAGAATCAGCAGCGGCTCAACAAGCTCGCCGGCCGATTTGTTGGCAAATTCATAGGCAATTTTGCTGGTCATGAGCCGGCGATGGGTCCGACGTTAAGACATTTGGCGGCCCAAAACATGGCTCCCGAGCAACAAGCCGACTTGGTGGAGTCGATGTTGCGAAATATGAGCATGACTGAAAATTTCGCTCGCCTGGTAGTTTTCTGCGGTCACGCCAGCGAGACAATTAACAATCCGCTGGCCGCTGGTCTCGACTGCGGTGCCTGCGGTGGCCATTCGGGAGAGCCGAACGCGAGGTTGGCCGCCTTGCTGCTGAACCAACCGCAGATTCGTGAGCTGTTGGCTGGCCGCGGCATTGAGATTCCCGCCGACACCTATTTCCTCGGTGGGCTGCACAACACGGTGACGGATGAAATTCAGTTGTTTGATCAAGACGATGTCCCCCGCAGTCATCGTGATGAATTTGAGCAACTGCGCGAGCACTGCGCGACGGCCAGCGAAAATACACGTACGGAGCGTCTGCCCAGCTTGGCGGGCAAATCGCCGCAAGGGCTGCTGAAGCGAGCCAGCGACTGGTCGGAAGTTCGCCCCGAATGGGGATTGGCTGGTAATTCGGCGCTCGTCGTGGCACCACGCTCGGTGACCAAACAAACCAACTTGGCCGGTCAAGTCTTCCTGCACAATTATGATCATCGCCAAGATGCTGCGGGCAACGTGTTGGAAACGATCATGACCGCCCCGATGATTGTGGCGCACTGGATCAACATGCAGTACTATGCTTCGACGGTTGACCAGCAACATTTTGGCAGCGGCAACAAAACCGTACACAACGTGGTCGGCCGATTTGGCATCTTGTCGGGCAACGGCGGCGACTTGATGACCGGGCTACCGTGGCAATCATTACACAACGGGCGCGAGCATCAACACTTGCCACTGCGGTTGCAAGTCGTAATCGCGGCCCAGCGAACGTCGATCGAGCGAATTATCAGCGCGCATCCGATGATCGAGGATTTGCTTGCCGGCGATTGGTTGCAAATCATCGCGCTCGATGAAAATCAAGCTTATCGGTTTGATCGAAACGGGAGCTGGGTATCATTAAGCTCGGCAGCACTCCGCATCGACACGCCGCATCACGCGCCACATCACGCTCCACAGCACGCTCCACAGCACGCTCCACAGCACGCTGGCCAACAGCAGGAGAGCCAGCAGCAGGCGGCTAGCGACCCCGGCGGACCAAAAGCTGACCTAGCGTAGGAAAATCGCTCGATGGTATTCGCTGACTTGCTGCGGTGAGATTCCGATCGCAGCCGGCTCAACGATCACTGCCCCCGCGAAGTCGACTTCACGCAGTCCAGCGGCGACGCGGGCCGCGGAAACACTCCCCTGGCCAATCAACGGCTCACCGCCGACAACGGTCCTAGCATCGGCTAAATAAACGCAGGCCAAGCGATCGCCAACGCGTGCCAACAAATCGACGATTGGCATTTCACCGCCAGCGACCATTGTGCCCACGTCGGACGCCAACTGGACCAGCGGACTCTCATTGGTCCAACGCAGGAGACGTTCGAAGCGTCCGACGGAATCGATAAAATGTCCTTGCCGGGGACGCAACGCTAACCGCACGCCAACTCGCTCCGCCAGTTCACCGAGTTCGAGCACAATCACTGCCAAACGATCCAGCGCGACTTGAGTGTCCAGATCACCGGGGAGCGGGCCGGTGGAAAAGGTGACTAATCCGCCACCCAACTCGGCCACCATTTCGACCGCCGCGGCCAAGTATTCCTGCCTTCGCTGGCAAGCGGGTGTGGCCTCCAACAAGCTGGTCGTTTCGACTTCCCAAGGATCGATCAAGTAGGGGCCATCGGCGTCGACGACCAGCTGCAATTGGCGACAGCCGTTGGCCGCCATCGCCAGTTGGACTTGCCGAACTTCGGCGTCGGCCAGCGGATCCAACCGCGACAGGCTGAGGCGAACCGCAATCGCGGCATACCCAATCTGCCGCAACATGGCTCCCGCGGTCGCCAAGTCGTGCTCCTCCATCGCGATTGAATGAAATCCGGGTACCATCGGGGATTAAGTCATCTTAAAACGAGCGCTGAGCACGAGCGCGGGGATGATCAAGCAAAAAACACCAAGCCCATATTCGGGTCCCGCGCCGATCAGGGCGAAAGCGGCCGCCAACGGAATCAGCGTCAACAGGGCGGCGCGGATCGTCATTTGCACCCGCCGCGGTGTGGGGTTGCGCAACAGGCGAATGCTGCGGAGCACGACCGTGATGCCCAGCATGCCGATCAAAAAAGCAAATTGGTTGTCACCGCGAAACCGCAGCCCGGCCTCGGGGCCAACCATGCGGGGTACCACCGCCAACAACACGCAGCCCAGAATCAGCACGATTAAGCCAGAACCCAAAGTCGCCCCGGAACTTTCCGTGGCCTCTTTGCGAGCCATCAAAGTCACACCCATGACGTAGACACCAAAACCGACGGCGGCAACCCAAACATGGGTGGGAAAATAAGTGGCGGGCAACTGCCCACCGGCTACCAAAATTGGAGAGGCGCCGAGCAAAAAGCTGAGCATGCGGCAGCTGCCCATCGCCACCGGCCCCAGTGGAGTCTGCTTGAGGGGTCCATCGTAGAGCAAAATCATAATCGCCAAGGCCACCGCCACGAGGGCTGGTAACCAGGTGGACTGCATCCCGCCAGCCGGTGCGAGGCCGCTGAGCGTAGCCAGCACGAGTCCCGAAATCATCAATAAACTGCCACCACGGCGAGCCGCGGTCAGCGAGATTGCCCCCGAGGGGAGTGGCCGCCCGGGACGTTCGCGGCGGTCGACTTCGATGTCGAATACATCGTTAAAAATCATCCCCGACCAATACAAACAAACCCCGGCCAACACGACGAGCAACAATCGCACCAATGGATCATGTCCATGAGCAACCAAAAAATAGGCTGCCGATACATCCGCCAGAATGGTAAAGACGGTGGGAATGCGCACCAGCCGCGCCCACTGAATCCAAGCCATGTTGTCCCCTCGAGTTTCACCAAGCGCCGCTGCGCAGAGATTGCGAATAAAAGCCCTTCGCCCAAAAGCCCGTCGACTTACTGGTAGCCAAAAAATAGCCGCCAAACGAAGCGACGGAGCCTGATGATAGCTTGCGGGAGGCGGAGACTGGAGGTGGGGAAAGCTACTTCGTGGTTAACTCGATGACGCCGATGTCCTCAGGTTGATCGGGGCCAACCGTAATCTTGATTTCTGACTTTACCGGATCGTCGTAACGCTTCTTGAGTTTGTCGGGGCCACCGTACGACATCGACAGCAAGTTCATCTCACCCCAATTGAAAGTCAAAGTGTATTGGCCCTCCGGGATGCCATCGCCCGACTCATAGGTGCTGAGCACAAATTTTCCCTCCTCGTCGGTGAATGCTGAGGAGTAAGTTGGATCGCCCTTGTCGACGCCGGCGACCGGATGAGCGCGGACGGCTAGGTAGTTGGCCGGTTGGCCATCGACGTGCACTGTGCCGCTGATTCGGTAGGTCGTCTTACGTCCTTCGGTGCCCCCGCCACAACCGACAAAAACCACACAGCCAAGCATCATCAAGCCGAGGGCAACGAGTCGGCCACTTGATGGCCCGATAACGGAAGGAGCCAGGAACGGAGAGCCGGTCGACAGCTTGCCAGCCGGGTTCTGCGGTGCGGCGGTTCTGTGGTGGTTGACGTACATCCAGCTTCTCACTTCCAAAAGCAAACTCAGCAAAATTCAAAATAACGTAACGCAGCTTAACGTGAAGAACTCACGACTTCACCTTTCTGACGCGTGATCCGAGCGGCAATTGTAAAGGCATCGGAGGTCTCCGCCAAAAACTGCACCGAGCCGTCACACATGAGAAAATGACAGCCGCCGGGATGGAAAGAGAAGAACCCCGCACCGCGTCGGTTGGTGCAATTGATGCTGCAAGGACCACCATCTGGCCCGGGCATGCCGTCGAACAATGAGCCACTGAGCCAATGCTCGCCGTTGAGAAAGTCTCCCCAACCACCACCATTGACCGCGCCAAAGGGAGCAAAGGCGGGATCGATCGTGCGACGCCGATAAATTTCGCCACCTCCTAATCGTTCACCCAAGAGAAAGGTATTGCTGGTACCGTCGGTGATCGCGGCCAGTTTGCTGCCGCCACGCCCCATCAGACCGGCTGGCTGCAACGCGCCGTGACGACTGCCTCCCTGATTTCCCGCATAGGCGATATTGGCAAAGTCACCACGCACTCCGGTGGTGACGCAGTAATCTGACGGTGCGGCGGTCCAGGTGATGCTAATCGGTGGCACACCCGGGCCACCGGCGTTTGCCAGTAACGTTCCAGCATAAGTTCGCGAGACGGCGTCACCGGGAGCCGAAGGACAGGCAAACATCGACAAAGGAGTCGAAATTAAAGCCATGTTGGTTTGCACCACGGCAGCTGGATAGCCCAAAGCGGGCGCCTCGTTAAAGCAGGGGACTCGGGAATCATAAGCAGCATCGATCCCCGTTTGTTCCATGTACGGCAGGATCATGGTGCCCCAAGTCTGGGCGTTGAGCCGATTGTCCACGAAGTACGCGGGAGGGAACGTTTGCACAGCCGATTCGTAATTATGAAACGCCAAGCCCAACTGTTTGAGATTATTTGAACACTGCATCCGCCGGGCCGCTTCGCGAGCCGCTTGCACAGCGGGCAACAATAGGCCCACTAGAATGCCGATAATGGCTATCACCACCAACAGTTCAACCAGCGTAAATCCGCGATGAGAGCGAGGCATAATTGCACTCCGGAACGAGAAAAGCTACCGCCCGACAAACTGTCACACCTCCGAAAGGCCTCCACAGCCGCAATCGGAAGTGTGCTTTGCCAGCCAGTAGCTTACGCCTGCCTGCGGTCGGATACAATCAACTTGTGCGACTCTTTACACAATTCCAACTGTTGGCGGTTTTGGCGCTAGCCACCGTTTGGCTGCGCGCGACGAGTTCGGCAGAGAGGGTGGGGGTTTCAAGCTTTAGGTATGAAGCCGCTGAATTTTGCATTTCTCATGCTCCATTTTTCACTAATCATTCCTTCATTGCGGCTGACCGGGCGCTGAAAAGCCCGGCTGGTTTCGTGTCGCCGGACTGAGCGCCCCGGCGGTCCGCGGCGCGGCCCCCTCATCCCCAGCCCTTCTCCCCCAAAACTGGCCTTAATGAGATTTTCCGTGCGGAATGTGTTGTTTCACAAGGCCAGTCCCGGGGGCGAAGGGAGCGAGTCTTTTTATGGGGCTGGGTTTTGGTTGCTAATGAGTAATACGCTGACTTAAACGCCTGCGGGTCAAACAGCTAATAGCTAACAGCTAACCCGCGATCTAAAATGCCTGCGTTTCGCCCGTCAAACTACTGCGCTGCGGCCGCGATCACGGGAGCTTGCTGGTCGGCGAACGGCAGCGTCGTGGGGGCGACGCGCACCGGCGTGGTAATCCGCATCGGGGTGCTGGCTCCGATGTCAAAGGTGAATTCCAGAAAAGCGGCTCGCCATCCCTGTTCGGGAAGCTCGATCTCGCCGCGATAATTGCCCTCCGCATCAGCTTCCACGGGGCTTTGCTGATAAGCGCGTCCAATCGTATCGACGCGGAAGTCGCGAGTCTTTAAATTCGTCGCTTGCCACAACACCACTTGACTGGGCGTCTGATCAGCGCTGGCCACCATGGTTTGATCGTCAACGAACTCCCAAGTCACTTGAGGCCGTGGCAAATCATAAGCGATCGACTGAGTGAATGAGGCCAAAGTTTCCAGCGCGTTAGTGCCTCGCAAAGAATGCTCCGAGTTGGGCACGTAGCAGAGCTGTTTGTCACCTTCCAAAGCGGCAAAGTAAAACTGCGAAGAATCAGGCAGGAAAAATTGATCCCCCGTCGCATTGATGATGCACTTGGGCATCGTCAGCCGATCACGATAGGCAAACGGGTCTACTATTTGCAACAGCGCGCGTTGCTCTGGCTGGAAACGGCGGTGGGGGATTTGATGATAAACATAATCATTAATCGCGGGAGCCCAGAAACCATAGGCAGAGTAATGATGCTGCATGGAAACATTGACATTCAACACATCAATCACGATCGGCGCAATGGCCGCCACGCGTTTATCCATGGCACCGGTCAACCAAGTTGTCCAGCCTCGTTTCGAAGCTCCGGAAACAACAAAGTCCTTGATCGGAAACTCACCACCCTGCTCGCTGGCGAGAAACTCTTGGACCGCATCCATCGCCCGCACCGCCGACTTCGTCATCGGTAGCTGGGCCGGCCAGGTGTCGTCTCCCGTTTTTAAGTATTGATCCCAGGTGTAGCCAATCAAGTCATCCTCAACACGATTGACGCCGTCGCCATGAAAGATCAACGGCTGGTTGGGTACCATCTTCAGTTCGGCGATCACCACGCCGGCCGCTTGAGCAACCATCATCAATTCACCCGGTGCGCTGCCCGGAGCTTCGCGACCGTTAGCACCGCCGGTGATGAACAACATCGCCGTGTCGCTGGTGGCCGTATCAGGTTTGACGATCGTCAGCCAATGTTGCCAAGTGACCCGATTCACCTCATCGGCTTGACGCCAAGTTTGTGAGACGAAGTCGAGCACGGAGACGTCGCAGTTTGCTTGCCGCTGACGCGACTTGAGTTCCCAGCGATAGCTGTCATCAGGCTGCTGAACATATTTATCCAAAGCCGTCGGTGCGTCATTGACTTCGGTCGGCTGAATGGTGCCCAGCGTTTCTTCGGCTGCAACGCGTTGAGCCGAGCAAACTGCCGGCTCCCCCACCAGGGCAGTGCCGAAGGAAAACATCATGAACCCTAAAATTACCCGACGGACACGCATCGATGGCACCTGTATTTGAAAAGAGTGTTAAGAGCGAATTGTGGATCAGTTCAGAATGTAAGCGAACGTGAGTCGGTACGCAAAACAAATCCAGCTGTTTGCCCATTGTAGAACCGCTGTCCTCAGCTGTTTGCGGAAGCCGCAAGCGATTGGGGACAATCGCTCTACAATTACAATCGCTTTACAATTACAATCGCTCTACTTTGTATCGCTGCTATCCTCAGCCAACACGAAACCGAAACGTGTGAGGTACTCGGCTGTTTCGTTGGTGAAGTCGCCACCGCCGGGTTGAAAGCGAAATTTGTCGATCGACGGCGGCTCCACCAACGTGCTGTCATAAATCTCCAGCATGCTAATTAATCGCCCATCGGCGCGGCTCCAATATTCAATCCGCAGCGGAAGAGGTGCCGACAGACTGTCTTCGGGAACAGCGATCACCACGTGCTGGGGAACCAAATCGGGAAAAACACCACCCGCTTCGGCAGTTAACGTTTCGCGAACTTCAGTGCGTAACGAGCCTTTGATGATCAACATCGGCCGATCTTCGATGTGTCCCTTGGATAGCCCCAACTGAAATTGGGAACGAATCTGATCGAGGATCTCGGCCAAGCCACCGACCAAAAACCAAGCTGGCACATCATTTTCGCTGGAGCTCGGGGCAGCCAGATTCAGCGTGGTAGCTTGGTTGGCGTACAGCGGATAGGGGCTCGATTGACCAGTCGTGGCGAGCAGTTCGCGAAGTCGGCTGACGTCGACTCGTCGCACGCGGACTTCTCCAGCCAATTCCTCGCGAGTCCACGCTAAGCGTCCGTCGCAGGTCTGTTGCCAACGCCCTTTGCCGTCGGCGATCGGCACCTCCAGTTCCATCCGCATCCAGCCTTTGCCGCCGCCCGACTGAAGGTAGCGACCGACCTCGACCACGTGTTCGCCAGCCGCCCAGGCTCGCACCCGCAGTTTCGCCTCGAAGGCGGGGCCGAAGGCTAAGTATTCGAGCATCGAGCCGACCAACAAGCGGGCAGCCTGGTGGCTGCGGGCTGCCTGGTGGAATTGGGATGGCGGCTCGGAGCGTGATGGCGCACTTGCGTCCACTGCGTTAGCGGGCGGCTGTGCGACCGGATCGGTGGAGTTTGCCGAACGGAGGAGAAAAAAGCTTGGAAGAAAGATTACGGTCCCCAGGAGGGTCCAGCGAAGGCTCATTTTTGGCGAGAATATCGATAAAACAGGGATCATGAGGCGAGCCAGGTAGGGCGGATACCGGTGGTGTGGATTCTTGCTCATGCGCCGGTTGTGTCGGTTTTTCCAAAGATTTGCCTTTCAACTTGCCGATGGACACTTCGGCGATGTTGATTTCAGCCACGCTTGGAGCGGGGCGGATTCTAGGGACGTGCAGCCATTCGGTCTACGCCGAAATGGCCAAGTCCCGTCGCCACCGATCGAATTTTTTGCATCGGGCAAGCCAACGCACAGCTGCCATGATGGCTGCGACAATAGGGGGAACGGATGACAATGCGATTGACCTCAAAGCTGCTTTGTGTCGCGGCAACGGTCATGGCTACCGGATGCGCGCCGGTTCGCCACAACCTGCCGCCAGAACAACGAATGATGGAACCGGGCCCTGGAGTGGGTGGACCCGGACCTGGAGTTCTCGACGCGCCAGCCTACGCTCCCAATTTAATGGGTGGCGGAATGGGCATGGGAATGGACCCTGGGATGATGATGCCCTCGGCACCGCCCACAGTGCAAGTCACATTTGCCAGACCCGAATCAATGATGATTCGCTACAACGCGACTGGCTCCGGCCAGTTTGACAGTGAGCCGTTGGTGGCGCCCGCTCGCCTCAACTTCCCACAGGGCGGCTTGTTCCGTCTCAAGGTAACCGACGTTGTCGGACGTGAAGGCGTGGAACTGTATCCCACGCTGGAACTGGCTCTAGCCACTCCTCGCACGGGAGCCTACTTAGCTCACAATTCGATTCCGGTTCAGTTTACTGAAGAGGATTTCGATCAAGTGCTGACAGGCAACTTTGTCACCAAGGTGATCTACTTGCCCGATCCTGAATTTGCCGGGGCCGCTTTGGCGGGCATCGATACCTTGGTCAGCACGCGGTTAGAACCGGGCGTTGATCCAATCGAAGAGGCCGACCGACGGGGTTCGATTTTGGCGATCATTCGGATCGGTGACAAGGACATCGAAATGCTGGGAATGGGCGGCGAACCAGGCATGTTCGCTGGTGGCTACGGCATGGGTACGGGAACCGGCATGCCGGTTCCCTTTGCACCCTGCAGCGAAGTTTGTGGTGGCGGCAACATGCCGGGCATCGTGGGTGGTCCCGCCGGGGCTCCGCCAAACTTGCCAGGTATGATCTCCGGCATGACAGCGCCACAGTATGGGATGCCTCACAGCGGAACGCCGATCGGTCTTCCCGGACCTCCCCATATTCCCTTGGGAGCTCCAGCCGGTTTGCAAAAGCACGTGATGCGGAACCACACGCCGATGATGATGCCACGTCCTACCAAGGACATTCGGATTGGTGTTCGCCAGAGCCCTGGCTTCAGCTATCCGCAGCCCGCCAGCCGGGCGCACATCACCGAGCAGAACATCCACCCGGGTGTTCCCTACGGTCGTCCGCACCAAGAGAAGCTCAGCAATCCAGTGCACTAAGTCACTGGAGGCTCACGATTTCAGCATGACGGCGACCCGTCGTCGACAAGCTCTTTGGCGGTCGGGAACGAATCATAACGGATGAATTCGCTCCCGGCCGTTTTTTCCTGTACCGCCGCAGGCCAAACCATGTATCGACCTTTACGCTTCAACTCCCTGCTGGTCGCAGCCTTGCTGGCGACTTTTGCCGTGGGCGAAAACGTGGCTTGGAGTCAGTATACGGAAGGTCCCTTGCCACCCAATGCCGGCCATCAATTACTGCGTGCCGATCTGCCACCGGGTACGATTGGTAACATGGCGCGGCACCGCGGTGGCCCCTTGCAAGGCTATTACCAGCCGGTGCGGATCGTACCTCCGGAAGGTGCCGAAGTCGCTTTGGCTACTAACTTGGGATCGTTCGCACCACTTGGTGAAACGCAACAAGCCGGGTTGCTGGTGGGGGCGGTGTATCGTCTGCAAGTCAGCCGAATCCCCAACAACCCCGGCCTGGAGCTATACCCGACGGTGGAAATCATCGGTCGGCTGTATCCGCCCCCCGGACAAGAAACTCGCTTTCCCATCCCGGTGCATCTCGACCAAAACGACTTGCTCAACGCGGCCGCCGGTCGTTTAGTGACTCGCGTGATCTACCTCGAAGATCCGCAGACCGCGTTACCACTGGCCGATCAACCGAGCAGCCAACGGACGCTCGATATTCGTCCCCAAATGGATCCTATGCTCGAAGCCGACCGGCTGGGCAGACCGATCGCGATCCTTCGCATCGGCTCGCGAATTCCGCCCACCGACCCGGGTCAACTTCAAGCCTTCCTGCTCGGTGGTCCGCACTGGATTGCGACCGCCGTTCCGCAGGCAACCGCTAACCTTGCTCCCCTCAGTCGAGCCGCCCAATGACGCCGAGCCGCCCAAATACAATGCACCCTCAAAGACTTACCGCAGGCTGCCGGCTGGCTCAGCGGTTCGCGTCCCGACGCGTGCTGGAGTGCCGACCAATCGAGCGGGCGGCACACCTGTTGGGCTTGCTGATCGTGGCAGCCCCGCTGCTGGCAGGTTGCGCGATGCCGGGACAAACAAGCCAAAACCAAGCACCCCACGGGGCAACACCGCTGCGATCACAACCGCAGTCACAACCACTGGCCACTCAGCAGCAGCCCGTTCCGGGTCAAGCGGGTGCGGTCCAACAAGTTGCCTACCACGGCGGGACGACCCAGGCCAATGGCTATCAGGGGCATCAGCAGGGACATTATCAGGGGCACACGAATTGCGATCCCTGCAACACGCCTCCGTACAGCCAACAACCGCAACCATGCACCGCAGGTTGTTGTGGCACGGCGGCACCGGTCTATCCAACCATGCCACCGATGTCGCATTTCGGTCTCGATCCCCAAGAGTTTCTCTGTGACGGCGGGGACCAACGACCACACGCGGTTTACACGAAACAAGACAACTTGATCGGCGTTAATTTGGAAGACACCGTGGCCAAGTATGAAACGCCAGACGGTAACATTCAAATCACGCCCAGCAACCGGGTCTGTGTCTACGCGCCCCGCTTTGCCTCAGTGCGACGCATCAACGGCGCTGTGACGGGCGAACTGGCCACCGGTCCGGTCGCTTACGAACGGGCAACCAGTCCCAACGATGTGCTTTCGGAACAACCAAACCGCGGCTTGATGGCCCCGGTTGGTCCCGAGCTGAATGCATTGGCCAAGGGCCCCGACGGGTTGCGAGCTCGTGACCTTGGCGTGCCGATCGACATGGTGCAAGGCCCCATCATGACGGGCGAAATTTTGGCCGCGCTGGTAAACCTCTCGGTAATCAACACCGGAGTGCTTCGCGATGCCGACAAACCTTGGTTGGCCAAAGGAGCTGACGCGGCTGTCGTCTGGTCCGACGGCATATCGCCGGTGGTGATGGTCGACAACATCCGCGCCGCGGAAGCGACGCGTGACGTTGCTGCCCAAGGACTGACGACCTACGATCTGCCCAACGGTCGCCTGCGAGTGATCAAAGTTGCCGATCGCAACGCCGCGGAAGTTGGCGAGCTTATCACGTTTGTGCTACGAGTCGACAACGTTGGCGAAGGTCCGCTCGACCAAGTCGAGCTGACTGACAACTTGACCACTCGCCTGGAGTACGTGGAAGATAGTCAAACGTCCTCCAAAGGTGCCGTCTTTTCAACGGCTCCCAACGAGGGCGGTTCGCTGCGGCTGACTTGGAAATTCACCGACGATTTTGAGGTCGGCGAAGGAGCCATCATCCGCTTCCGCTGCCGAGTCCGGTAAGCTGTTAGCGATTAGCGGTCAGCCTTCATGACAGCCGATGCAGTTGTGAGCGAGCTTGACCTTGACATCGGTTGCTAACCACTTTTCCGCCCGATCGGCATAGTTCGTGTCGGGCAGCTCAGCCTTGATCGCTTCGAGTTGCTTGCGCGATAAATCGGTTTCGCCAAGTCGCCGGTAAACATCAGCCAAACCCATTCGCAATTCACCACGCGAATGCTCGCTCAACTGATCCAGGACTTTTTCTTGGCGACTGTAGATAAACTCGAAGTCCGCCTTGGCCTTCACCAACAAGGGCTTCGCCATAAACTCTGGCGCGCCGGCTGAGGCGGGCATGAGCACGGCAGCTCGCGGAATGCGGACCGCGATGTCTTCGGGCTTTAATTCAACCGCTTTATCCATGTCTTGCAAGCCTGACGACCACAGCTGCATCCCCTTGACCATGTCCTGCTTTGAAAACGCTTGACCGGCCAAGAAAACACGCCCCGCTCCTCGCCAAACCAACGCCTCGGCATGCTTTGGGTCTTTTGCGATCGCCACATCACAAGCTTCCAAACCACGCTTCATAGCCGCTTCATCGCCATTGAATCCGCCAAAAATGTCTTCTCGAACCACCAAATCAAAGCGCTGCTCCTCGACGGTCGCCGCCTGATCAGGGGTTGCCCCCGCAGGCTCGTCCGCGTGCGTCGTGTGCTGAGCCTTCCAGAGCAACGTCCCCGCCGCGACCGACGCGCACAGGGTCAAGGTAGTTATACGTCGAAAAGAGCTCTTCATGGTTAAATCCTAAAGTGCCGGGATCCGAATTACCTGAAACCAATAAACTATCCAACAGCTGCTGAGCACCCCCATCATACTGAGCACACCAGCTTACCACGTTGCCCCCAATGCTAGTCAACATTCGGGTGACGCGAGAAGCCGAAATAACTCGCCAATTGGCTGATCGAAACGGCACCCTTGAATCCGATGCACAGGATGCTCTTGCTCCCCAGCCGCTTCATTCCCTAGACTCCCGCCCGAGTCATTTCCAAATAGTAGCTCTTGGGCGAGAGGCAAGGATGCATCCCAGCCACGTTAACTCCGTTTTCGTATTGACGCTGTTGGCAATTGCGGCCAACTGTGGATGCCGTAACACCGCGCCCGATAGCCGCATCCAAATGCAATCGAGCCCGCTGGCGGCAGATCGCCAGATCGATCCCGCACCGTCAGGTCTGCGAGGCTTGTTCCACTCACGCCGCACACCCCAACCCAGCCAAACCATGCCCGACCAAGGGCAAACTCGCTCTTCGGCCGTGGCCCAGCGAACCGCCGCGGAACCGACGGGCGGCACCCGCTTCTCGTTTAGCGACTCCCAGACAAACGACGCCCAGACGAACGATGCCCAGAGAAGTGACACCCAGCCCAACCAATTAGCAAGCCAGCCTGGTAAGAAAACAGCCCTCTCCGCCGAAGAAGAAGCCTTGCTACGGAAAGCGTTCGCTGACGCCAGTCCCGAAATTCGCGACCTGGCTGAGCGTCGCATGGCCAGCTTGAAGGCATCAAATCAAGGCGAAAGCAGTTTGCTCAGTGACCAAGAAGGCGAACGGCTCCCCACGCTCCCCGATTCACGCGTGACCGCGGCGAGCAACAATCAACTGCAAAACGGGCTGGCCGAGCGGAACGTACAACAAGCAAACGGCCAGCCACAAGCAGAGCCCGGCCAAGTGGAAAAGACCAGCGCCACGACAGCTCGACCCAACGCCCAAACGGAGCCGAGTGCGACCGCTGAGAGGAGCAACACCGACGCCAGCAATTTCGGTATGCCCGACCTTTCCGGTAAAGCCAATTCGCAAACCACCACGGCAACGACCACTCGGCCTGAAGTTGCTCAGCCAGCGACGCCCCAGTCTGAAGCTGCTCAGTCTGAAGCTGCTCAGGCCGCCGCCCAACCCGCCAGCACAACCGCTAGCACAACCGTCAGCACGTCCGCCGCAGACACCAGCCCAGCAGCAGTTGAGACCGCAACAGCCGACGGGGCAACCACTGACAACCCACCCGGCTCTTCGCTTACCGCCGTTGGCGACCCGCTGCGAAACGCTTCCGAAGCTGCCTTGATTGCCGAATTGCTGCGACGCACTCAAGAACGCATTGATGCCGCCCAGGAGACACCCAACCTGAGCGACATCTTCGCCCTCCGCAGCCTAATGCTGCTCGACGGACGCCCCGATGATGCCGTGAAAGAAGTCGCCGATTGGTCAGCAGCTGAACAGGACTTCCTCAATTATCAAATGTTGGCCTTCTGGCAGTTGCTCGATCCACAAGCCCATCCTGTCCGTCAACGACGTTGGGCGATGGCTTTGCCCCATCTCCGCGAAGCGACCAGTCACATGGCTGCGGCCACCGACGCGCTCGAAGTTCGCTCTTTGTCGTTTTGCGAAGAGGTCTATGGTTACGGTCAAACAAAACCGTTTCCCTCCAGCCGGTTCATCGCCGGCCAAGAAGTCATCCTGTACTGCGAGGTCGACAATTTCAACGCCGAACGCTTGAGCGACGGCTTCGAAACCCACATTCGCGGCAGCTATCAAATCCTCGATGCCACAGGGAAACGCGTGGCCGAGCAAGTGCTGGAAGACGACAAGCAAACTAGCGCAAACTATCGCCGCGATTATTATCTGCCCTACTTGCTGCCGATCCCCAAACAACTAACCGTCGGCGCGTACCGTCTCGAATTGACGCTCGAAGATGTCAAAGGCAGAAAGTACGGCAGCGCAAGCATTCCGGTGGAAATCATCGAAGCCCGCTAAAGAACCTATCCGAAAACCATTAGCCGCTTTGGCGCTAGCCGCGGTTCTTTTGGGTTTTCGGATCGGTTCCAAGCAAACTACCAAGCAGTTTGATCGGCCAACAACTTGCGGCACTCACGACGACCCTCACTCCAATTACCAGCCAAGCCCTGGGCGATGATGCCGCTCAGGTAATCATGCTCTCGCTGGGTGATGTCGCCAGCCGCCAAGGCTTCATCCAGCAACTTGCCAGCGGATTGCAATTGATCGGTGCGTTTCAATTCCAAAGCTTGATCGAGCGAAACGGTGAACCGATACGCGTGCGGTCCCACCTCCTCATAACCGCAACCGGCCAGCGGTAAGCAGCAGCACAGGCAGCCACCCAGCATCAGCATTCTCAACCAGCCTAGCTGCCTCTTACGGTTATAACGCACCTGCATTGTCTCCTTCCGAAATACTGCTGAAAGCGGCAAAAATTTGACGATCGACTTGCTCCGTCACAAAGCGTACGGAGCCGTCACCCAACAACACGTTTGCCCCCTGAGGATGCTCGGCTTGCATCTGTCCCACGTGCAAAGTGGGAAAGTTGGGCGGGTGGATAATCGGATTGCCAAACATGTCGGTTTCACCACCAGCCGGGCCGCTGTGCACTAACATTAACGTCGCTGCCGACTCGGCGCCATTCTCTGGACTAAAGACGCGAGGATGCACGATCGCCCCGGGAACGACGCCCACCCAAGTTTTGTCGCTCAGCCGCGAAGTGTGCTCGCCCAGCAAAATCGAATTGGAAAGACCATCGCTGATGTCAGCAAAGCGAATCGCCGAATTGCGAAAGAAAGGACCATCGGCAATCATCGCCACGTTGCCACCCACCGGACCATCTGGCCCCGAACAATCACCCCAACACTCCTCCTGACCATGGCTGGCCACGTAGTGACTTCGCCCCAGTTGAATGACTTGCCCACGCTTCAACAACGGATCGCCAGCCATGCCGACAACAATCATCGGCTCACGAGGACCACTCGAACTGGGACACAAAAAGCCCGCTAACGTGACTTCCCTGGCTAAGCGATTCACGTCGTCCCAGATCGGAAATCGCTGGTCAAAGCGAGCCGCCAAGTTTTGCTCCTCCATAAAGGGTAGCACAGCCGCCCCCCAGCCCCAGCCAGTCGGCCCATCCCAAGTCACCGGGTCATAATCCTCGGCCGGCAACTGATTGATCACGCCATACCGGTCAAATGATCGATAACCAGCCGGTAACCGCCCGAAAGCCGTCTCGTAGTTGTGCATCGCCAATCCCAACTGTTTGAGATTGTTAACGCAAGAAATCCGCCGCGCCGATTCCCGCGCCGATTGCACCGCTGGCAACAACAAACCAACCAACAACCCAATGATGGCGATCACCACCAACAGCTCGACTAGCGTAAAACCTCGCACCCCACTTTGCGCCCGACCACTCATCTTTGAACTCCCCAGGAAAATCAAGCAAGCCAAAAGTAGCACGTGCTACATATACCGCGGACAGAATTGTAGCCAAAGCTACATCGGCGTCAAGTGATTTCTACCGGGGGTCGTCCGCGCGGGGCCTCCGAGCAGGTAAACTGAACAGCGAAACGGAGCTGAACAGCAACCAAAAGAACCCCGCAGGTTACGAGCCAACAATCGCGTGAGAAAAAAAGCTGCCCCCACCAATCAACACGAGCGCACGCGTGCCGATCACGCCACCGAACTAGCCGAGGATTATGTCGAGGCCGTCGCCGAGATTATTGACCGCGAAGGGGTATGTCGGATCAAAAATTTGGCGGATCGTTTTCAAGTCAGCCACGTAACGGCCAGTCGCACAGTGGCTCGCCTGCAACGGGCCGGCTTGGCCTCGACGGCTCCCCACGCACCGGTGGAATTAACCAACCGGGGCCGCCAATTGGCTGCTGAAAGCAAACGGAAGCACGAGACGGTTTATCAATTCTTGATCGCCCTGGGGGTCAGCGAAGCAACGGCTGCCAGCGATACTGAGGGCATTGAACACCACGTCAGCTTGGAAACGTTAGGCTTAATGGAAAAATTCATCCAAGACCAGCAACCTTGAACCTCGCCGACAATCCGCAGCAACACTCCCTTCAGCAACCTGACCAGCAACATCGAGGAGCCTGAGCCATGTCGAGCGACTCGAGTATTGATTCCCTAGTCGAACACTATCTGCAGCGTCTGGAAACCGGAGAAGCCATCGACGAGGCGGCGCTTTGCCAGGCCCACCCGGACCACGCCGACGAACTGCTCAGTTTCATTCAGTTGCATCGGCAGGCCCAGTCGGCTTTTGGTTGGTCCGAGTCTGTCACGGAAAACGAGCAAAACCCGCTCTCGGCTGCATCCGCTCGACGAACCCCAGAGATCCCACCGACTGGTGATGCATCGCGGGACGGAGCAGGTCATTCGGCTTGGTCTTGGAATCGCATCGCCGAAGCCGAGTTCCCGTTGCGATTCGGCCCTTATGAACTGCAGGAGGAAATCAATCGGGGTGGCATGGGCGTGGTCTATCGCGCTGTGCACGCTCAGTTGCAACGCGTCGTGGCGCTGAAAGTGTTGCGAGCCGGCGACTTGGCAACGGCAGAAGAGGTCCAGCGTTTTCGCACCGAAGCGATCGCTTCTTCGGCACTTAGCCATCCCAACATTATCCCGATTTACGAAGCGGGTGAAGCGCACGGTCTATTCTATTTTACCATGGCCTATATTGACGGCGAGGATCTGGACGCGCGGTTAAAACGTCAACCAATGCCGCCTCTCGAGTTGGCAACCGTGTTGTTTAAAATCACCGCCGCAGTCGCCTGTGCCCATCGCCAACATGTCATTCACCGCGACATCAAACCTTCTAACATCTTATTGGATAAAGACAACGAGCCTTTCTTGGCTGACTTTGGCTTAGCCCATTTATTAGCGGCTGAAGATGGCTTAACCATGACTGGGCAAATCCTGGGCACGCCCTCCTACATGGCGCCTGAACAAGCCAGCGGTCGGGCTCGGGAATTAACGTCGGCAATTGATGTGTATGCATTGGGAGCAGTACTCTATGTCGGATTAACTCGTCAACCACCTTTCAGCGGTCCCACGCCATTTGACGTGATCTTGCAAGTCATCGATCGGCATCCTCCGCGACCGAGTCAACTGAACCGGAAAATCCCTCGAGATCTAGAAGCGATCTGTCTCAAAGCGATGGCTAAAGCGCCGGAGGACCGCTATCCCACGGCGGAGGCCATGGCCGAGGATTTAGGATGCTATCTGCGGGGAGAGCCGGTGCGAATCGACCGCCCCACCCTGCCCCAACAATTGAAAATGTGGTGGCGACGCGAGCCGGTGTTAGTCAGCCACCTGTGCGCCGTGCTGACGGTCACCATCATCATGATCATCGCGTACTTGCTGGGGCAAGGTAAAATCTCACCTGAGCGATTCATGCTTAAACTGAGCCTCATGTCCAGCTGGGGGCTGACTAGCATACTCATGCAATATCTGGCCAGGTTCAATCATCATCGTTACAAGGTGTACCTGGCGTGGGCAACCGCCGACGTGATGATCTACACGACCTTGCTGCTGCTCGCCGACTCGCCGCGTGGTTTATTATTGATCGGTTACCCGTTGATGATTGTTGCCAGTGGCCTATTTTATCGCGTGCGATTTGTCATCTTTACGACGACGGTATGCATCTTGGGTGTTGTCTTATTAGCGAAGCTTGTTGACGATCCACTCAATGACCGGCTTGATTTCTTGGGAATCTACATAGCCGCCCAGGTGGTGCTCAGCTTGTGCGTGGTCACAATGATCCGCCGCATCCGAGGTTTGATTCGTTTTTGTGGAGCCAGCGAATGAGTAAGAACAGCGACGTGGCGGTGGATTCCATTATGGACGAATTGCAAGCTTGTGGCTCGCCGGCCACGGTCGCCATCTACCGCAACCATGGCGCGCCGGAGAACATATATGGTTGCAAAGTGGCCGATTTGAAAAAAATCGCCAAGAAAATCAAAGGGAACCAGACGCTGGCGCTGGAGCTTTACGAGACCGGCAATTCCGACGCCATGTATTTAGCCGGCATTGTCGCCGATGGCCAACAGATGACTCGCCGCCAACTGCAGGCTTGGGCCAGAGATGCCAATTGGCACATGATCAGCGAATACACGGTGCCGGGCGTGACTTGCCAACACCCCCAAGCTTGGCAACAAGGATTACAGTGGATCGATGCCAAGCAACCGCATCAAGCTGCCTGCGGTTGGGCCACCCTGGCAGGCGTCGTTGCCACGCGACCTGATGCCGAACTTGAACTCGCTGCGATTGACGAATTACTAAACCGCGTCGGCACCTCGATCCACGCGGCCCCCAACCGGGTTCGCTATGCGATGAACAACTTTGTCATCGCCGTCGGTAGCTACGTCCCCCCCTTGCTAGCCGCCGCTCAACGGACCGCCAAGCAAATCGGCAAGGTCGACGTGGAGATGGGGAAAACGGCCTGCAAAGTACCACTAGCCAGCGCGACGATCGATAAGGTCGTCGCACTGGGCCGCGTGGGAAAGAAACGCAAAACAGCCAAGTGCTGATCCCACTAACGCCGATCGAGCCGAAACACCCCTTGGTCCTTACGACCTTGGAAGGTTGCTTCAAAATGGCCAGGCGTGACCGTTGCCGACATCCGATAGGTACCGACCAGGGGCAGACGTTTGACGCTGGTGTATTGTCCCGGCCAGGGAGTGGGAGTGAGACGAGTCGAGTAGACAAAAGGAATGACTTTGGCGAATCGCCCCGCAAAAACCGCTCGATAATCACCGGCCGCTGTCTGCCGAATGCTGGCCCGCAGCGGACCACGGTGGCCGTTGGTGCCGCTGATCCACTCGCCTCGCCATTTTCCCACGGGAGCCCAATTGGTTGCGGGAGCCCAGGCGGCACCCCGTTCGCTGGCTACCGCCGGGGACGGGCAAGCTACGGAGCTGATGGCGAGGATCCCCAGCACGATCCCCAGCTGCTTGGCTACGCGATGCATTGACGTGACACGTTGCATTAAATTGTTCCTCCGCGTGTGAAGTTGTTACAAAGTCATTATGATTGCTAGCTGGCCAATTGGAAGAAACCCTTTATTGACCGCTGCTTCACCAGCCGCTGCTTAACCTGCCATCGCTTATGTATGTGTTTGAAAATCCGGTGCTCCAACGGGAGTTATTGGTCAATCTCCGCACCAACCGGGCCTTCCTACTGTTGGCCGCTTATCAGTTGCTGTTGGCCGCCGTAGTGTTGGTCGCATGGCCGACCGACGTGCGACTCGATTTGACTCAGAATCCGGCCAGCGCCCGCAAACTGGTCAATTTGTTTTTCCTTGGCCAGTACGTAATCGCGTCATTGATGGCCCCCAGCTTTGCCGCCGGCACGATCACTGGCGAAAAGGAGCGGAAGACTTACGAGATGCTGTTGGCCAGCCCCCTTTTGCCGGGGGCGATCGTGCTGGGAAAAATGGTCGCTTCGCTGACCCACTTGGGCATGCTGATTATTGCCTCGTTGCCGATCATCGTGCTCTGCCTGCCGCTGGGAGGAGTCAGCGTCTACGAGGTTTTGGCGGCCTATTTGGGGCTAATCATGTCGGTCATTCTGTTCGGCGCGATCGGGGTTGTTTGCAGCAGTTATTTTAAACGGACCAGTTCTTCGCTGGTGGTCAGCTATCTACTGATCCTACCGATGGTCATCGGTGGTGTTTTGCTATGGCGAGCCTTGGAGAGTGACGGGCAGCTGCGTTTGCAATTGGCCCTCACGGTACTCCCCGCTTACACCTTGACCGCCGTGATTCTGCTCTGCTCCAATGCGGCGGCCCGCATGTTGTATCCGCCCGACATGGGAAGCGAGGGTGAAGAAGTCGTCGATTTGGAAAAAGAAGCCAAAGAAGCGATCGGGTTGATTATCCAGCGAGACCAATTTCCCGATCGCCTGTTTGCCCCGGCGAAAAAACAAGAGTTGATGCCCGATGGCACTAATCCGGTTTATGACAAAGAGATTCACAGCGAGATTTTCAGCCAAGGGACTTTAATGCTGCGGCTGGTGATTCAGATCAGCATGCTGTTGGCAATCCCGCTCATGTCGGTGCTGTTGTTCGCCCGGCCGCAATGGTGCATGTGGTACTTGGTCTACGTGGTCGTGTTCAATATTCTTGTCGGCCCAGTTTTTTCGGCGGGTAGCATCACCAGCGAGCGCGAACGGCAGACGTTGGACTTGCTGCTGACGACAACCATTACACCGGCGCAGATTTTGTGGGGAAAATTGATCGTCGGCCTGCGCGTCTCGACAGTTTTGACCAGTTTTTTGTTGTGGCCTTTATTTCTGGCCACGATCATGGTCTCTCAGTATTGGAGCAACTTGCTGAGCGTGCTGATGATTTACCTGATCGTGCTGATGGCCTGCCTCACCAACTCGGTGGTTGCCCAATTCTGCAGCAGCATTTGCCGCAAAACTTCAATCAGCTTAATGGTCACTTACATGAGCTTGTTGGCACTCTACGCGGTACCAGCGGCGATCACGATGTTGTTGAACATTCTTGAATTTGATCAAGCTACCATCGACAAAGCGGGGTGGTTGGGCATTACCAGTCCCTTCGCGGCTGGCTTCGCCCTCCCGCTCGATGGCGAACTCTCGCTCGATGGCTTTACGGTGGTCAACCCGGGCAGGTGGGAACTGGTGGCAGCTTACTTTGTCACTTCCGGCGTGTTGGTGGCACTGATGATGTTCATCATGGATCGGCGGTTAACGTATCGATCCGGCTCCGACGCATAATTTTCAAAGCCTCTGTAAATGTTGCACAACCCCTGCCAGCCAGCGTCTACCATTCAGCCAGCACTCTAAAAGAAAAAACCGAAAAAACGCCCCACTTTACTCCTTGGAGGAACAAAAAACGCACGCTCGGCTCCCTTTGGCACACCACTCGCTAAGTAATTATTTTCAGTGAGACAAAGGAACAAGCGAAAGCCGGGATCGGGCGGTGGCTCGAGATGTTAACCCCAGTGACTTTCAGTTTCTCCGTCGAGCGAATAGGAGAAAATTCGAGCAAGGCAAGAAATCTCGAGTAACGCAAGGAACGGCGCACGCTTTTGCAAGCTGTTTTCCCTGGAACAGCGAGCTGACAACGAAAGAGCCCGGCTGGACATGCATGACCAGCCGGGCTCTCGTCGTATTCAGATTAAGCCGCTAGGCTCGAACGCTAGATCAAATCTTGCTTGCGTTTCTTCCGCCGCTGCTTGGAACAGGCCTGGCACACGCCTTGGATGATTAGGCGGTGATTGGCCACTCGGAAGTTATTGTCCGCAGCAACTTCGTCACGCAATTTCAAAAGCGCTTCGCTTTGAAATTCGAACAACCCCCGGCACTTAGTACAGTACAAGTGATCATGCTGGGGATAGCCATAATCGTGCTCAAACACGGTGCGGCCGTCGAGTTGGAAGCTGCGTAACAACCCCGCGTCGACGAACTCTTTCAAGGTCCGGTAAACGGTCGGCCGGCTGACGTAGTTGGACTCACCCTTGCGAGGCAACTGCTCAATCAGCGCATCGGCGTCAAAGTGCTCGTGCGTGCTGAAGACTTGTTGCACGAGAAAACGACGTTGCTCGGTTTGCCGCAAGCCGCGACTTTGCAAGTATTCCTCGAAGCGCTTTTCGGGCGACAACGAAACAGGCACTCGCGGTAATGGGGCATCCGCCGCTTCCACAACAACTTGATCCACTACTTAGCTCGCTCGAAGGTACGCTGAAAACAACACCCTAATGTAACTGTCGATTGTAACAGGGTGTTAACTTGGCTGCATTCGCCGGGCCGATTTGAAGCAGTTTGCCGCCCGACTAGCCCATTTCGTCGAACATTCGCCCGAGAGCGATGTCCATTTTTTCAGGCGTGTCGTAGCTGCCGCTGGCGATCTGCCGGCGAATATCGGCGATTTTGTCCAATCGCATATCGCCCCCCACGGTGGAAGGCGCAGCTGTGGCCGCAGTTGACGACGCTGCGGATGTCGCGGCGACATCTCCGGCAGCACGAGCTTGGGGTGAGATATCCAGCTGGTCAACCGGACTGACGGACGGCTTACTGGGACCACTTGCCCCCCCAGCCTGCGTCATGCGCGACGGCTGTTGAGCGGCTTGGGTCGGATTTAATCGAAATGGACCGATGACTTGCATCGCGGATTGCTCCAATGCATCTAGGAAAGCAGCCCAGCACCTCCGTGGCGCGGCTGCAACGGCGCGGTTAGGCAAAACCCGGATGAGCGTTCCAATCCCTGAGACTCCAAAGAGCCCCTCAGGAAAACTCACCAGCTTCGACGATTCGGGCGCCGCATTCCGTGTCCGAGAATGTGCAATCCGTAGCAGATAAGAGACAATAGCAAGCGCGAACTTTTTTGGTGTCGAAACCAGAATTAAGTATCGGCCTCCACCACCCTCGGCCTGCAGCAATTCCCTCGTCTCCACACTCCTCCAGATCAAAACATTCGCGTCTCTACCTGACACTAGCAGATCTCCCGGTCGGAGCGGTAGGTGAATTGAGTTTTTCTGCGAAAAAAACCGGATAAATGCCCTCCCCCGCAAAACCGTCACAACCTACCCCAGGAAACTCCTACGGATTTTTTAAACCTCCCATTTTACCCTGTCGTCACATTTTACGTGCTACGTTTTGGTGGCATGATTTGCCAAGTCACGCACACCAGACACCGCTACGGGGAACTGCTCAGATGACGAAGACCACGGAAATCAACGCTCCGGCCGAAATGATCGTCACCATGGACCGTCGCCGCGAGGAGCGCCGCGAAAATAACTCCGAGGAAACTACCCAGACCGCTGCTCCCGTGCGTCGCAAAGCCCAACGACGTCGGCAAATCGATCCCACCACTTGCGAGCGTGACTACTCGAACGACGAGATCGAGTTCATGCAGGCGATGGACACCTACAAACGAACGGCTGGGCGAATGTTTCCCACTTGCAGCGAGATTCTCGAAGTGCTGCGGTCGATGGGCTACGTCCGTCTCAACGAAGAACAACAAGCATTATTGTTTGGCGATGTCGACGCGGAGTTCAACGGTGCCGATGCTTACTTGGCAGAGTCCGACGAGGAAGAAGACGACTTCGACACGGTCGACAGCGAACTCTAGTCGGGACCGACCCCAAACAAAACCGACGACAAACAGCCGACACTTAGGAACAGCCGACGAGGAACCACTCGGGCTGAGGGGCCAGGGGGCACCAGCCAACCGCTCGCGGAACTGACAAGAGACCGCCGGCGGTTGGCTTCTGGCCTTTCAACCTAGCTTCGCTTTCCAGCGCTGAAATTTCGAGGGCTAAAACGCAGAGGGATATGGTTCGATGGGAAGACGCTAGCGAGCGTCAAATTGCTGGCGAAGCGAGGCTTGCAACTCGGCCAACTGCTGCTGGCTCAACTGCTCGAACTCCTCGTTCGACATCACCGACAGCCCCGGCAGTTCCTGTAACCATTGAATCTGGCCTCCAACCCTGCCTTCCGCCTTGCCTTCTTGTTTGGCGATTCTCTCGATCGAAGTTACGTATGGCATGCTTTTCTCCCTTTCGATTTGCTGCACAGCGTACCTGAATTGCAGCTCGAAATCTTCGGGTAAATCCATCACCCAGTCGATGAACCGAAACAAACTTCGCACTTGCTCAGCCGGCCATTGCTTTTCATAAAGGCTGCGAGCCAACTCAATTTTGAAGCGAAAGCGGGTGTCAGGAGAGCCAGCTGAGCCCTGCGCTTGCAAGTGTGCAGCAATAACGGTGGCAAACGGGTTTGAAGACTGCTTGAGGCTTTCAATCTCGGCGGCGAAGTCCTGCAGTTTCACGACCGGGTAGGAAAAGCTCGAGAAAACCCTTGAGGTACGTGTCCAGAACTTCCTTCCAAGGAATTATCGTCTTCGGTCATCTGTCACCGCACCTTGTTATTTGTTTGTTCAGTATCATCCTTTTTCAGCGGCTGCTTCTCCACTGCGTAGGCCTCAATTTCAAAGGGGTTGTCACGATAATAATGGCGTCCCCGTAGCGGTTGATACAGGGAGGCCAGCAGATAGGCTGGCCCCATCAGCAAGCCCCACCGCTCGAACTGGGCGACGTGGACCCGTTCGTGCCGGCGGGTGCGTTCCAATTGCCGCGAATTCTGACCCAACACTGTGTGCCCCAGCGTCATGGCTGCCGCGCGAACCGGCAAACGCACCAGCAGCCAAGCCACTCCTGGGCCTTGGATTTCGAACACCCCTGCGACTAACCGCACTTGCCCTCGCAGGGCCAGCCCGACGGCCAAACCAAGCACTGTGTAGGGGCTAGCCCAAATATAAGCGAGACAGCGAATCCAGATCATGGCAAAACCACCGAACATTTACCCGAGTTAAGTACACTTTCCTAAACAACGAGCGGACAATAAGCAGTCGCCCTTCGCGACTGAAACCCAACCGGGGCGGATCGAGTATGATTATCGGTAGATGTACTTGATTTTTCCGCACGAACCCTGATCAATGAAGAAGCATACGATGGACAGACTGTGTTGGGCACCTCTGCTTTTGGGAGCAGTTTGGTTGCCGTGCTCCATTGGGTTTCCGGATAACGCAGCGGTTGCTCAAGCGCCCGTGGAGTTCATTCCAAATCAAGCCCCCCTGGTGTTTGCCTTGGATGATCCCGTCGGCTTGCTGACAACCGCTGAATCATTGCCTCTCGATCGCTTACAGGACACAGTCCCAGCGGTCCGACTGACCATGCTGGCTCCCCAACTGCTGGCGGCGCGGGGCGGCTTGATGTGGGCCGAAAGGCAGCTGGGGGTTAGCTTGCGGGAGATGCTGCAAGTAGCGGCCGGGGATGGTTTGGTGCTGGCCGTGGAACGCGAGAATTCGCTCGTGCTGGTCACCCGCTCACCACAACCGCAGCGTTTGCCGGGGCTCGTGCGTGCTGTGGCTCAATTGGTTTCAGGCCAAAAAGTTGGCCGCGACGCGCCCGCCCCGCAGCCCAGCGGCAGCTACCGTGGAGTCGACGCCTATCAAGTTGGCGAACTCGTGCTCGCCACGGCCGGCGATTCCCTGCTGCTGGCTTCCAACGCGGAACTGGCTAAAGCAACCATTGATGGATTGCTCGACGGCGGAGATCCATCCACTTGGCGAGGGCTACCCGCCGCGGAGCCGACCAGCGTGCGAATGCTGTTGAGACACGCGGCGATACCGATGATCGAGGAATTGATCGATCAAGCCTCGGGGCCGAATCGAGATTTCGGACAAGAGCTGCTGTTCGGCGGCGTGCTGGCTTCGCTCACTGTCGAGGGTGAGAGTTCAGCCGTTATCCAGCTGGAGAAAACGGGACTCTCGCTGAAGTGGTCGACGCTGCGGCAACCGGCGGACGACCAAGCTGATTCCGCCGCAGCCTTCACCGCCGATCTGCCAGCCAGCACCAGAATCCGTTCACTCATTAATGGCTTTGCTGATTCACCCGCTGGCAACAACGACTCCCCTTCGCCTGCTCTGCAACTGCCCCAACTGCCAGCCGGTGCGATCGCCCACCTATCATTCGATCGAGACTTGGCGATGCTCTGGGCCGAAAAAGATTTGCTGCTTAGCGAACAAGTGGCTGCCCAACTGGATGTCACTGACAGCCAACTGTCCACGGCATTCGGTGGATTTGATTTTGGCGACGAAGTCCTGGGTGCTATCAATCCCACGCTCCGCCTCATCGTGCTGCCCGCCGCCAATCCCCAATCAAAACCACCGGTGCTGCCCGAAGCGGCGCTGCTGGGAAGCCTGCGCGTCGACAATCCCGACCAAGTGGCTCGGCGGTTTCGCATCGCTTGGCAAACTGTGATCGGAATTGTCAACGTGGAAAGAGGTGGTAATGGCCAACCACAGTTAGAGCTGGAAACTCTAAACCAAAACGGTCTGAAAATGATGACTGGACGTTACAGCGTGGCAGACGCCGAAGAACTGAACGCCGACTCGGTCGATCTTTACGCCAGCCTCGCCCCCACGATCGCCACCGCCGCCGATCGCCTGGTCATCGCAACTTCTGACAACTTGGCGAAGAGAGCGATTCAAAATGACCAACTCCAACCGCAAACGGGCGAAGGTGGCATTCTCTCGCTGGCGATCGCTGGCCCCGCGCTAGCCGACCTCTTGTCTCTCAACCGCCCCGCCCTGCTTGCCCAAAACATGCTGGAAAAGGGAAACCCCAAAGAGCAAGCGGAGACCGAAGTTGATACCTTGATCGAAGCCGCCCGATTCATCCATTCCGCCGCCCTGCGGGCTGCCATGCACCCTAACGGTTTACAAGCCATCGCCATGCTCCGCTGGGACGCCACGGAGCTCGGTTCGCCAGCAGCCACCAATGCTGCCACCAGGGAGTGACCGATGAAAAATCGCGATTGGGATCAAGCACTCATGGAAACGGCTTGGCAACCCTTCCAACCAACGGCCACGACTCCGTTCGATCATCGGCTGGCCGGACATTTGCTCCGCCGCGCCACCTTCGGAGGGACCACCGCGGAGATCGATACGCTAACTGCCATGGGACCCGAAGAGGCTGTCGAAAAGTTACTGCAGCCGACGGGCGCCGCGGCGTTTGCGAACGAAGCAAATGCCATGATCCGGACCAGCCTCGTGCTGGGCGACTCCGGCAACTTAATCGATTGGTGGCTGTATCGCCTGCTGGCCGATCCGCATGGCGTTCGCGAAAAGGCAACCTTCTTCTGGCACGGCCACTTTTGCACCAGCCGTGACAAGGTCCCCGATGCGCAGTTGTTGTTGTCACAAAACAACACCCTAAGAGAGCACGCCCTGGGGCCTTTTGCGGAGCTGGTGAAAGCCATCTCCAGGGACGCGGCGATGCTAATCTATTTGGATAGCACCGAAAATCGCAAAAGCCGCCCCAACGAAAACTATGCTCGCGAGCTGCTGGAATTATTCTGCCTGGGGCTGGGCAACTACACTGAGCAAGACATCAAGGAACTAGCACGCTGCTTTACCGGTTGGGAAGTTAGACGCCGACGGTTTCGCATCAGCAGCTCGGATCACGATTTCGGGACGAAACAAGTTCTCGGCACCAGCGGGCCGCTCAATGGGGATGCGGCAATCGATGTCATTCTGCAGCAACCGGCCGCCGCTCGTTTCATCGCCACCAAACTCATTCGCTTTTATGTCACCGACGACGCCCTGCCGCCAGCGGTCATTCAACAACTGGCTGATATCGTGGTGACTGCCCAGTGGCAAATCGATCAAGTGCTGCGGACGATCTTCACCAGTCGTTTGTTTTATTCCCCAGCCAGCATCGGCCGAAAAATTGCCGGCCCGCTGGAATGGACGCTCAACTGCCTAAACCTGCTGGAAACCCGGGGCTCCTATGATCGCTTGCGAAATGGCTTGGAGGCAATGGGCCAAGTTCCGCTGGAACCACCCAATGTAAAAGGTTGGCCGGACGGCACGAGCTGGATCGATCCTTCCAGAATGGCGGCGCGCGTCAATTGGTGCCATCAAGTGGCTCAACAACTGGAACCTCCAGGTAGTCTCGATTCCTGGCTCGTGCGACAAGGCCTGCATGACGCGGACAGTATCTCAACATGGATTGCCAAATATCTGATCGCAATACCGCTAGCTCCATCCCGCGCCAAATTGCTGCGAACACAGCTTGATAACCTCCGACAACCTTCCGACCAATTCCGCCTGGCGATAAAAATCGCTGGCGTAATGCCCGAAGCTCATCTCAACTAACAGGCCCTTTTCGCAGGCCCTGCTCACTCACACAAGTTTGAGAATTATGATGCATGCAATCAATCGGCGTCGTTTCATCCGCTGTTCGTCGGCCGGGGCAGTCGCAGCGGTCGGTGTCGGCCATGCGGTCAGCCCCTGGTGGACCGATGCAGCACTCGCAGCCGGCGGACCACGCGCAGATAACGAACGCACGCTGGTCGTTGTCCAGTTATCAGGTGGCAATGATGGGCTTAACACCATTATCCCGTTCGCGGACGAAGCCTATCACGAGAACCGCCTAACGTTGTCTTATAACAAAGATAACGTGTTGCGAATCCATAACGACCTTGGCTGGCACCCCTCGGCTCGTGGTCTGGCTGATTTATTGGAGGCGGGCAGGCTGTCGGTCATCCAAGGTGTCGGCTATCCCAATCCCAATCGATCGCATTTTGAATCGATGGACTTGTGGCACACGGCGCACGCCAACAGCCGCGCCACAGGTTGGCTGGGGCGTTTTGCCGACGTCGATCAGGAGAGCAAATCAAACACCCCGCACTCCGTCTACGTGGGCAGCGGTGTGCGCCCGCTAGCCCTGCAAGCCCGCGACTCGATCGCTTGGACGGTGCGAGATCTCGATCAACTTCGCCTGCGAACCGACGCGCGGGAACGCGACATCGTCCAGCAACTGGCCACGACGACCGAGCAAGACAACGATTTTTCACAGCTAATTGCCAACAACCTGCGGGCCGCGTTACGAGCCGACGAGCAACTGGCGAACACGTTGCGACAAAGCTCCGGGGCCAGCTATCGGGGCGACGCCCTGGGAAATGACCTCCGCCAAGTCGCGGCGATGATTCGCTCCGGGCTGCCGGCGCGGGTGTATTACGTCACCCTGGATGGATTCGACACACATGCCAACCAACTCGCCGCGCATGCCAGTTTGCTGGACCAGCTAAGCTCGGGAGTGCAGGCTTTCTGCGACGATTTGGCAAATGACGGTTTGTTGGACCAAGTGCTGCTGATGTGTTTCAGCGAATTCGGCCGCCGCGTGAAAGAGAACGGCAGCCAAGGAACCGACCATGGAGTTGCCGGACCGATGTTCATCGCTGGTGGCAATTGTCGCGGCGGCATCGTCGGCGACCACCCCAGCTTAACCGATCTTATCGAAGGGGACCTCAAACATGCCATCGACTACCGCAGCGTCTACCGCACTCTCTTGGAAGACTGGTTGGGGACCAGCAACCCAACTTTAATCGAGGGCCAATACGACAAACTTCCGAACCTACTCGCTTAGCCGGTTCAACCGTAAAATATCAGCCGCCACGCGCCAGCGTGCGGTTCCCCGGAATCATGAGCTGGCGCTCAACGTCTGCTCTAGCCGAAATACTGATGTCGAGGTACCTAACCAACAAAAATCTCCTAATTTCTAAAATCTTTCCCTGATTTCCAAACTCGTCCCGGTTGATTCTCGCCTCTCTGATTAGGCCGCTAAGGTTGCGCTTGCGCCAGCGGCAACATTGAAATCTGAGATCTTTGGCGAATTGGAACTGGAAAGATGAACAGCAAGAAACTCACGTCGCGGACCAGCGGGTTTACGTTGGTGGAATTACTGGTGGTGATCGCCATCATTGGTGTGCTGGTGGGACTGCTACTCCCCGCTGTGCAAGCCGCTCGTGAGGCCGCCAGAAGAATGTCATGTTCCAACAACATGAAGCAAATTGGGCTGGCGATGCTGAACTACGAAAGCACTGTGCAGCGGCTTCCCGCGGGCCTGACTTGGATCAATGGCGGCAGCACCATCGATCCATCGGGCACCGGATTTATCGCGATTCTTCCGTACATCGAAGCCAGCAACACCGCCAGGTTGATCAATCCAAGCATTCCCTGGTACATGCAATCGGCTCAAGCTTGCCAAGTCGTGGAACCGACCTACTTTTGCCCATCAGACACCGCCGAAGAGCTGCACCAATACCCCTTCATCACCCCATTTAACACACCTTCCGGAGACATTTACGCCACCTGCTCTTACGCTTTTAGCCTCGGTTATCACGACGGCTTTGGCTACACTTCGAACTACCGTGCGCGTCCGATTACGCGCGCGTCGGGAGTATTCTGCACCAATTTTTGGCCAAGACTCTCTGTCATCAGCGACGGTCTTAGCAACACATTTGCCATCGGTGAAGCCGCATCGGGCCAAGACATGTGCGAAGGACTGGGTTGTACCGAGCCGCTGCAACGACAACCGGGTGAAAACACAGCCATTTTCGGTTGGCTCGTGGGTGCTTCCAATCCATCCTCCTTCTTTGCCGGTGGGTTTCGCTACAGCGGGTCTTATGCCAGCACCGTGGAACCGATCAACAAGTATCCTGTGACTGACTCGTTCTTTGATGAAGCCAACTTCAATTCCTTTCTCCCCAGTTGGAATGGCGGAACGCACCGCGTCTCCAATTTCCGCAGCTTTCATCCAGCCGGTGCCCAGTTCCTATTCTGCGACGGAAGCGTTCATTTTATCACAGAAACTGTCGACATGACGGTCTATCAAGGGCTCTCCACGCTGCAAGGTCGCGAGATTGTCAAGATTCCATAAGCACTCCTCTAAAATAGATAATTTACTTCTTTCGATCACCACCAATGGAATGATGTACAACAATACTCGTTGAATGCATCTTAATAACTTCCAGGCTTGATTGATCAGTCAATTTAAAGGTCACGATGCCACCAGTATCTTGGTTCTTGGCATAGATTTTCCCCAGCCTGGATTGCGTCGGCAAATGAAAAGCTTCGAGACTTGCATCCGAGTTTTCCAACAAGATCACACGATCATCTTCAATAAACTGCGCTCCACCTAATCTCATGCTGGAAATGACTGGCGTTTCCGCCCGTGTCATACGATCAACCACCACGGCCCCAACTTCGCGAGACAAAAATACTAACCGTTCATTAGCACTGAACACAAAAAACCGCTCACCAGCTAGTGGATATCGCTCCACAACCTGCCCCGTTTCCGCCCCAACGACAATAACCTCGCTGTCGTAACGGAACGCGACACTTTTGCCTGATTCAATAATGCAAATGCTGCCACTATCGATTGGTAATTGGGGAAACGGACGCAGGTCAAGGCTAGCAATTAGACTGGCTTCTGCCCACCGGTTTTGGCTTTTCCATACCCAGGCACGTTCGAAGTTTCTGGCGATCAGGAATTCACCATCGCGGGAGAAGGCTAGCTGAAAAGGTATTTCAGAGTCCACTCTGATGATGCCAACCTGTTCGCCAGTCGCCATCTCAAAGATGCCGACGCCCTCCTCGACTGGCATGGCCGAAACGCCGACAGCCTCACCGAGTGCGAACGGCGAGTGAAAATGGTACCTAGGAAACTGGTTATTATAGGCTGGGTGCGATGGCAGAATCGAACAGGGTGGGAGCTCATAATGATGAATGGTACCTTCCTGAACGCCTCCTGCGATATACTCCGCGCGGGTCGAGTCATTGGAAAAATGCAGCCCCAAAATGCTACCATTCCTGCCAATGTATTTTACCGCAGTGGAGTTTTCTTCAAACTCCTTCACCACCGCCAGATCGTCAACTGACCAGAGACAGACACGCCCATCTTCCGCTGCGGTCAACAAATGATCCTCTCCGAAAAATTCTACTTTCGTCGTGGCAAGCGGGTCATCGGTTAGATGGCACGCATGCAACCAATGATCAGAAGCCTCGAAAGCACCGTCTGATTCGTGGATTCGCAGCGTGCTAAAACCAATTTGTCCGCCACTGTGAGCGGTCGCCAAATGAGCTCCATTGGCTGAGACAGCAAAATCCATTGTCCCGCCAGTAGCCGCTAAGAGTGGTTCGAGCCGCTTCCCAGTCTGGAAGTCGATTTGCTCGATCGCCGCTGAACCATGACGAGAGTAAAGCACAATCCCGTTGCAGATAGAGAACAAACGCGGGTAGGCGCCGTTCCCAGCGGCGAATACCGGATCTATCTCAGAATGCCAAGTAAGCTGTTTACTAGTCAAATCGTAGCGTTCCAGCCGCAACGCACTTCGATTGGTAAGCATTAGTTCGCTATCGTTCTTCAAAAATAGCACCGATTCATTGCGAGCCTCAGGCTCCGGGAATGGAAAACTAGCAACCTCGTTACCCTGCAGGTCAACGACGACAACCGGCTCATAGCGAAACCCGATGGCTATCAATTGTCCATCTGGCGAACACGCCAACGACTCCACTCCGCCCTCTTGATTCGGCTCGCTGCGATACAAAATTGGAAGTGCCCCGCCTTGGTAATTCCCCAACAATGGCCGCGCGTCCCGAATAGTCAGAACTCCTTCTTGATCACCGGTGAGCAAAAGCTCGCCGTCGCCAGAAAACAAGGTAGCGGTAACTTTTCCCGCATGCGGTCCCAATTCTCCCAATAGCCGCCCGTTTTCAAGACTCCAGATTCGCGCGAATCGATCGTCACAAGCAGCCGCCAGGAAACGACCGTCTGGTGATACCGAAAAATCGTTTACGGACGACCCGTTTTGCAACTCCAACAGCGGCTCGGGGCTCGCCAACGATTCGAGGAATCGCACCAGCGATGGCCCTTGATTTTTCTCTGAGTCTTGCAATCCGTTGCCGGCATCCCCTTGGCCAACCTGTTCTCCACCCGAGCCACTAGCGGATGGCTGCGAGCGCACGATCTGTTCCAAGGAATAAAGATCGCGTTCCTCCCATGCTTTGATCATCAACTGCAATCGCCGCGCTTCGAGCAGGTCGGAAACGGTTGACGACTCCGCAGCGGAAGCCGCCAGCGCATCCTGGTCGGAAGCAGGTTTGTCCTCCCTAGCCACCATCGACTTGTCGTAAAAAAATGTGACCGCTGAAACAATCGCCAATAGAAGCGTCGCGACAAGCAGCGGCTTTAGTGCTCTGCGGCGCCACATACGGAGCTGACTCATTCCCTTGCCGGCGATCGGAATGCGATCGATGACCGACTGCAGATCTTCGGCCAATGCTAAAGCGGATGCATATCGATCGCTGGGTCGCTTTTCCAAGGCGATCATTAAAACCAATTCAAGGTCACCGCGACTCCTTTTTCGCCAACCAGCCAATTGCCCGACCTTAATCCCCAACCGCCGGGCAATGATTTTCGGCGATTGCCTAATCGCGGCGGAAATTTTCTGACTAGCCCGCGGCGGAACATCAAGCACGATTCGCCGGCGCAAAGATTCCAGCGACAAATCCTCGGAATCAAACTGGTGAAGCGGTGCAAAACCGGTTACCAACTTAAACAACAAGCCTCCCAACGAGTAAACATCACTCCGCTCGTCAATTACCGTCTCACCAGGCTCCAATTGCTCGGGACTCATGTACATCGGCGTCCCCACCAATTGCCTAAAGTAGGTTTCATAAGCCGCTTGCGAGCCATCAGCTTGCATCGCTTTGGCGACACCAAAATCAATCACTTTGACGACTGGTACCCCGTCGATCGTTTTCACGAGCACGTTGGCAGGCTTCAAATCTCGGTGGATAATGCCCCTGTTATGAGCGTGGTGGGCTGCTTTACAGACATCGAGCACCAATCGGATACGAGCTTCCAAGGAAAGCGAATGCGAGCTGCAGTATTGATCGATTGTTTCCCCATCAACCACTTCCATGGAAAAAAAGGGATACTCCCGGGCCGTCAGCCCAGCATCGTAAACTTCACAAATGTTGGGATGCTCCAGCAAAGCCAAGGTTTGCTTTTCACGCTCAAATCGCGCCAATACTTGCTTGGAGTCCATCCCCGGCTTGATAACTTTCAAGGCGACTCGCCGCCGAATCGGCTCAAGCTGTTCGGCTAAATAGACGGTCCCCATCGCTCCTTCACCAAGGGCCTTAATCAACTTATAGCCCGACACCTCAGGAAAAATTGCCAGGTCGTCACTTGGGAACTGCTGAAAGCTAGCCGCATCGCCGACGACCTCAGCAAGTTCAGCGAGCTCGCTCAACCTCTTGTCGGCTTGGAGCAGCGGATTTTCACTCGCTTCCCCCGATGGACCCAACATCTTTAGCAGCAGCTCTTTTTCCTGAGCGTCTTGGCCGCATTCACGCTGCAAATACTCAAGCACCTCGGCTGGCGAACGGAGCCGAGACGCCTCAGCGAACTTCCGCTGTAATTCAGAGGAAAAGTCAGCGGGTTGGCTCATGGTACATATTTTTCATAGACAACTTACGGCGGCCCCAAACCCTGCATGCGAGGGTAATTATGTTTGAGCTTACCAAGTGTGTCCATGGATTCGATGCGCGAATCGGTAGACTTTCGCCGACAAATTGCGCCAAAGAAAAAAGTTTCATTTTTCCCTGACGCGGGAGTCTGTTTTCTCGCTTATGGGATTTCGCAAAGGAACCAGCCGCCACACGCCAGCGAGCGGTTCCCGGTTGGCGTGCTGTGTTGTGTTGTGAAAACCGCTCTCTGGCGCCAGGCGGCTGATGGAACGACGGCTGATGGAACGTGCGTCGAGCTGGTTAGGCTATTCGGCAGCGAACAACTTAGCGCGAAGGTAGCTGTAGGCGAGGGATTGCATGTAGGCAGACTGCTCATTATTTGCCGCCCCACCGTGTCCGCCTTCAATGTTCTCGTAATAGGTGACGTCGTGTCCTTGGGATTCCATCAAGGCCATCATCTTGCGAGCGTGCCCCGGATGGACTCGGTCGTCGCGCGTTGAAGTGGTGAACAATACGGATGGATACTTCTTGCCGTCGACAATGTTGTGGTACGGCGAAAACTTCTGAATAAATGCCCACTCTTCGGCAATATCCGGATTGCCATATTCGGCCATCCAAGAAGCACCCGCTAACAACTGGTTGTAGCGCCGCATGTCCAGCAACGGTACTTGGCAAACCGCCGCCGCCATCAATTCCGGATAGAGCGCGACCATGTTGCCGACCAACAAACCGCCGTTCGAACCACCCTGGATTCCTAAGCGATTTGGCGAAGTCACTTTGCGAGCGAACAAATCTTTTGCCACGGCGGCAAAATCCTCGTAAGCTCGCAGGCGATTCTCCTTGAGTGCGGCACGGTGCCAACGCGGACCATACTCGCCTCCGCCACGAATGTTGGCGACCACGTAAACGCCCCCTTGGCTAGTCCAAGCACGACCAACGCTGGCGCTATAGCTGGGCTGCAGAGAAATCTCAAAGCCACCGTAACCGTATAACAATGTCGGATGGCTGCCATCGAGCACCAAATCTTCTTGAGCAACCATAAAGTACGGCACTCGCGTTCCATCTTTACTAATTGCGAAGTGCTGAGAAATCTTTAAACCGCTGGCATCATAAAACTCCGGCAGTGACTTGAGCGGTTCAGGTTGCTGGCCAATTTCTCCGATCGCCAAGGTGGTGGGAGTGAGGTAATCGGTGGTCGTCAAGAAATAAGTATTCGATTCATCGGGGTCGATCGGTGAAATCCGCACCGTACCCAACTGGGGCGCGCCGACCAAAGGTTCCGCTTGCCACTGCGGCTCACGAAGGTCTATCACATAGAGCCGATTTGCAACATCCTCGAGCACATTGAGGATCAGGTAATCACGCGTAAAGCTAGCACTCGCCAGAGCGGTCCGCTCCGTCGGCTCGAAAACCATCTTGAACTCGCGCTGCCCGGCCATAAAAGCGTCGAAGTCGGCCAACAACAAACTACCAGCCGGCCAAGTTTTACCAGCCACGGTCCAGGGCTCGCGCAGCTCCAACGATAGGTATTGATGGAACACACCCTTGCTGGCTGAATTGGGAACATCGACTTTGGCCAATTGGCCAGCGTCGTCAAGCAAGTACATTTCGTTGTTGTAAAAGGCCAAGTTGCGAATCACAAAATTGCGTTCGAAACCTGGAGAATCATCATGCACGGCGGCTACCGACATGTCTGTAGGCTGGCCCTCGTAAATCAATTCCGCCTGCTCCAGTGGGGTGCCCCGTTTCCAACGTTTGGCCAACCGCGGATATCCCGAAGTGGTCATTGAGCCGGGACCGAAATCGGTTTGCACAAAGACATGATCACGATCGATCCAACCGATGCTGCCTTTCGCTTCGGGGAGCTGGAAACCGTCTTCGACAAAGCTCAGTGTTTTGAGGTCAAATTCACGACTGACGCCGGCGTCCGCTCCACCGCGAGACAAGGTGATGAGGGCCAAGTCGTAATCGGGACGCAGCAAGCTGGCCCCCTTCCAAACCCAATTCTCACCTTCTTCTTTGCCCAACTTGTCTAAGTCGAGCAAGATCTCCCAATCAGGCTCGTCCCGGCGATACTCGGCCAACGTGGTGCGTCGCCACAAGCCGCGCGGATTTTGCTTGTCGCGCCAAAAATTGTAATAAAAATCACCCCGTTTGGAGACTCCCGGAATCCGCGCGTCGGAGTCGAGAATTGCCAACAAATCGGCGTTCAACTGGTCAAACCCGGGCAAGTTCTCCAACATTTTCTGAGAAGTCGCATTCCGCTCTCGCACCCAAGCCAACGACTTTTCACCTTCGACATCCTCCAGCCATTGCCAGGGATCATCGGGAAATGGGGCTGCGTTGACTGCTTCCGAACTGGAGTCCGCTTCCTGACCGACCGCATTCATACTGAGAACTATCCCAAAAAAGAGGCATCCAAACCATCCACAGAGCTGCTGACGCGCTTTCATCGATTGGACCTTAGACATCATGGACGTGTGATTGATTACCCAGGCGGTAATCAACAATCAAGAGGTGTGTCACAACGACCAATTATAGCAGTCCGGCCACCAACAAAGCAGCCCGCCCGGTTGATTTACCGGGCGGGCTGCGGGCACGTTACACGGCTTGGATCACATCCATTTCCTTCGCCAATCGCTTGCGGGCGACGTGCAGTCGTCGCTTGATCGTTCCCAAAGGGGCCTCGAAAACGATGCTCATCTCCGCCAGCGATTGGCCATGCAGGTAAAAGGCCTCCAGGGTGCGGCGATCCATAACTCCCAACTTGCTCAAACCGACTCGCAATTGGGCCGCTTCCTCTCGACTCACCACCGCACCTTGCGGACAATCTTCGATCAGGCAAGTTGCCTCCAGCGTAACCGGGTCACAAGCCACCGCTTGCGATTGACGCAAGCCGCGGTTGATCGCCATCCGGTGGACGATTCTTCGCAACCAGCCACCGAAGGCCTCAGGCACGCGCAACTGCTCCAGCTTCTCCATCGCTTTGATGAATACTTCCTGGGCCAGCTCCTCCGCCTCGTCCTGGTCCCGCAAACGCTGTCTGGCTAAGGCCAGAACCGTACCGCGGTACCGCTCAAACAACTCACCAAAAGCCTCGCGGTCGCCAGCTTGCGCAGCCTGGACCAATTCCACCACCGTACAACGGCTCAAATCAACTTCACATGCGATGCTCATTGTCGCGTTTCTCTTTCCCAGAATTCCCTTCCGGAGAATCCATGGACGTGTGTCATGCTCTTAATGGAGAAACGTCGCTCAAGGCGACTTTAACCCAAAGCAAAAAAACGCAGCTCGCTGTGCGGCTCCCTTGGCTTCTCGTAACAGTCAAACTGAGACTCGCCGGTCACACCTAAGAACCTATCCGAAAACCATTAGCCGCTTTGGCACTAGCCGCGGTTCTTTTGGGTTTTCAGATGAGTACTAAACCAACAAGCTAAGAAGTTCAAAAAAGCTAGTACACAGAAAGTCATGGCGGTTCCGGTGAAACCGATTGGCAATCACCTTCCGCTACGTTTCTTTGCTCTGGCCGCTGGGTCTATTTCTGTGGGGCTGTATTAACAGCCGCCACGAGGTTTACCCGGTTTGCCAAATGCGTTGAGCGAGTGTTCTCGCCAACGCTCGGATCTGCGATCGCAATCGTCTATCCAGAGATAACTTGGCTGCGGTTGTCCGGGCAGATGTGACTGGAGTTGCCGGCGCAGGGCATGCGCGATGACAACGACAGCAACCATGGTCCGATTCGTAAACGAATTTGCGACCAAACGGGCTACAGCGGTAATCATCATTAAGTTACGCATGGCAACCTCCCCGGCGCCCAGTGAAAGGCGCGGACAGAGCATCAAAGAAATTAAGAGCACGCGTGAACAATTCACACGCAAAATTGGGCGGCCAAGCCGCCTTGCTCTCCAGTGTAACCCTCCGCTGGCTCAGGGGCCAACAGAAAGTTATCCGAAGTGACTAACAACATGGTCGACATTGCGACCCGTTGTGCTTTAGAGACGCGGCGAAAACGAGTCGGTTCGCGCGTTTTTATTTTTTTAAGTTTTTTGTCTGCGTTCGGACAGCCACTGAGCCACGACCACAAACGCTGGCACGAAGAGCAGCGAGAAGATAGTTGCCGCGATCATCCCACCGACAACCGCATTCCCCACCGCTTGACGGCTGGCCGCGCCCGCCCCCGAGGCAACCAAAAGGGGCAAAAAGCCCAAAATCGATGAACAAGCGGTCATCAAAATCGCGCGGAAGCGTAAAGTCGCCGCAGTCAGCGCGGCTTCCTTACGAGGCAGACCTTTCGCCCGGCTCTCATTGGCGAATTCCACAATCAAAATCGCGTTCTTGCTGGCCAACGCCACCAACAACACCACGCCGATCTGCGTGTACACATTGTTCTCACTTCCCCGCATCACGAGCGCCAGCACGACGCCCAACGCGGCCAGGGGGACCACCGCGATCACCGCCGCGGGACTGGTCCAACTCTCGTACTGAGCCGCCAGCACCAGGAACACCGCCACTACGGAGAGCAGCAAGACCAGCGTCTGACCACCACTGGATTGCTTTTCCTGAAACGACATGCCGGTCCACTCGTAACCAAACCCGGCTGGCAACCGAGCCTCGGCCAATTGCTCCATTAAATCCAACGCTTGCCCTGAACTAACCCCTTCCGCCGCGCTACCGTTGACCGCTGCGCTGGAGTAGAGCGAAGTTCTCCGGACCACGGCGGGACCAAAATCATCTTCCACGCGCAACAACGCGCCCAGCGGCACCATCTCGCCCGTTTGGTTGCGAACATCCAGCTTCGCAATCGCGTCGGAAGTCGCTCGAAAAGCACTCTCCGCCTGCACGCGAACCTGATAAGAACGATTGTTATAAGTGAAATCATTCACATAAGCCGAACCGAGCTGGGCTTGCAAGGTACCGAAGATGCTGGCCAGGGGCACACCAAGAGAGCGCGCTTTCTCACGGTCAATGTCCACGAATAATTGTGGCGAATTCGCTCGAAACGTGGTGCTCAAACCTCGCAGACGCGTTTGGCTGTTCCCCGTGCTGACCAAGTCTTCAGCAACCGCTTGTAATTGCTGGTAACCGACTCCGGCGCGATCAAGCACCTCCAGCTGAAAACCTCCGGAGACGCCCAATCCATCAATCGGCGGCGGCGTGAAGGCAAACACGACCGCGCCCCGTAACTCCTGGAAACGAGCTCGTAGTTTAGTCTGGATGGCTGCGAGACTCTTCTCATCCCCTTTGCGATCTTCCCAAGGCTCCAACACCAACACCGAGAAACCCAAGTTGGAACCGGCATAGCCACCCAGCAAGGAATAACCAGCCACCGTGATTGTATCGACCACGCCGGGTATCTCAGCCGTGATCTCGTCGAGCTGGCGAAGCACTTCCTGCGTGCGCTGCTGGGACGCCGAATCGGGCAATTGAACATTGACAAACAGATAGCCCTGATCCTCGTCGGGAACAAAACCAGTTGGCAAGGAACTGAATGAAAAGCCAGTTACCAAAACCAAGCCGACGTACACAACCAACACCAGCCCCAATAATTTCAGGCTTCGCGCGACGAGCTGTCCATAAACCGCCGTCAGCTTATCAAAGACCGCGTTGAACCAACGAAAGCCAATAAAACGACTCTCCCGGGGAGCCCGCAACACGAGCCCACAGAGCGCCGGGCTGAGAGTCAGCGCGTTGATGGTGCTGATTACCACGGCAGCTGAAATCGTAATCGCAAACTGGCGAAACAATTCCCCGGTAATGCCTCCCATAAACGCACTCGGTACGAATACGGCCAACAACACTAAGGTTGTCGCCAGCACCGGCCCGATGATCTCTTCCATGGCTTTGATCGCAGCATCCTTGGGGGTCATGCCGTCGGCCAGGTGACGCGAAGTATTCTCCACCACCACGATCGCGTCATCGACCACAATTCCGATCGCCAACACGACTCCAAACAACGTCAGCATGTTGATCGAATAACCGATTCCCTGTAGCACCGCAAAGGTTCCGATCAACGACACGGGAATCGCCACAACGGGGATAATGGTGGCTCGCCAATCTTGCAAAAACAGGTAGATCACCAGAACGACCAGCACAATCGCCGTGATTAAGGTGACATACACCTCCTTCATCGAGGCGGTCACGAACAACGTGGTATCAAATGGAATCTGATAGGAGAGCCCAGCCGGCCAATTGCGATCGGCGGACAATTGCTGCAACTTTTCGCGAATCATGGTGGCCGTGTTGAGCGCGTTGGCGCCTGGCAATTGATAGATCGCCAAGGTGGCAGCCGGTTGACGGTTAAAACGTGAATCAAGGCTGTACGAGACGCCTCCCAGCTCTAGGCGGGCCACATCTTTCAAACGCAAAATTCGCCCGGCCTCACCACCGCGAATGATGATGTCCTCAAACTCTTCCACCTCCGTTAAACGTCCGCGGGCCACCACGGTGAACTGGAACGCGGTGCCGGGAGGAGCCGGCGCGGCACCGATCTGCCCAGCCGCCACTTGCACGTTCTGCTCGGCTACCGCAGCGATCACATCTTCAGTGGTTAAGCCCCGCTGCTTGAGCTTGTCTGGGTCCAGCCAAATTCGCATGCTGTAGTCGCCAGCGCCGAAAACTTGCACATCCCCAACACCATCAATCCGACTCAACTCGCCCTTAACACTGAGCGAGTAATTACTGAGAAACAAGGGATCGTAGTTGTTGTCATCCGCCGTCAACGTGATGAACTGCAGCATCTGCGTGGAACGTTTTTTCGTTGTCACCCCCTGAGCACGCACCTCGCTCGGCAATTTAACTTCGGCCGCCGCCACGCGATTCTGCACCAGTACCGAAGCGATATCCAAATCGGTGCCGACTTCGAAAGTCACCGTCAGCGTGTAGGTACCGTCACTGCCGCTGGTCGAAGCCATGTAGAGCATGCCCTCGACGCCATTGACTTGCTGTTCAATCGGCACCGCCACGGTGGCGGCAATCGTCTCGGCGTCAGCCCCCGGATAGATCGCCTGCACGCTGATCGTCGGCGGTGCGATCGGCGGAAACTTGGCGATGGGTAAAGCAAAGAAGGAAACCACGCCGGCAATCATGATGATGATCGAAATCACCATCGCAAAAATGGGCCGGTTAATAAAGAATCGTGACATCTGCGGGTGCTTTTAATTGGCCGATAGAATTTCGGGAATGTTCTCCAGCGGTTTGCTTTCCGTCTCCACCGGCAATCCCGGACGGGCTCTCTGCAAACCTTCGATGATGACCTGCGACCGCTCGGTCAGGCCCGTCTGGATCACCGCCCAACCATCAACTCGCCTGCCGACAGTAACGAGAGTCCGTTCCACGTTCCCTTGGTCATTGACGGTCAGCACGAAGGTGCCAAGCTGATCGCGACTGATCGCCAACTCGGGCAGTAGCCACGCTTCGCCATTCTCTTGCCCTGGCCGAGTCACACGGACTTTGACAAACAAACCAGGCACTAATTCGCCAGTTGGATTCTGGAATGCAGCCCGTAATCCCAGCGTCCCGGTAGCAACATCGACACCCGCCTGATCAACGTAGTCAATTTGTCCTTCAAAAATAAAGTCCCCGTCGACTTCGCGTTTCGCGGTGACCTCAAATTTCGACCACTCCTCTCGAGTCAACTTGGCCGACTGGCTGCTGGCAACACGATCTTGAGTGAATTCGAGCAACGTTCGATCGCTAACGCTGAAGTTTATGAAAACTTGTGACTGGTCAATCACCGTCGCCAGAGGTGTGCCCTGCTCGACCAAATTCTGCTCCTTCACAGCCGTTTTCGTCACAAACCCATCGATTGGCGCAGTGACGGTTGTGTAGGCAACATCCAGTTTCGCCCGGTCCAATTCGGCTTCCGCTCCTTGCAGTAGCGCCTTCGCAGCCGCCACGCTGGCCGTCGCCGAACTGACCGCTGCGGCAGCCGATTCCTGAGCAGCGACGGCTGCTTGCAACGCCTGCTCAGAACCGGCCTTTTGGTCGTACAACTTTTGCTGACGATCCAGCTCGCTAGTGGCTTTCCTCAGCGTTGCCTCCGCGTCACTGACGGCCGCTTCCGCCGTCGCGATCGCCGCCCTGGCCTGAGCGACCGCCGCGGTCGCTAATTTTTCGGTGGCAACGTACAGGTCATCTTCGATGCGATATAACACATCACCCGCTTTCACCTCTTGGCCAGGCTGAAAGCTCACCTCTTCAATAAAACCGGCAACCCGTGCACGCACTTCAACGACCGCATTGGCTTCGATGATGCCATTCTCTTCGAGAAAATCAGCCGGCTTACCCAAAACGGGCGTAGCAATCGTGACTTGCGGCGGCGGCGGCTCGACGTACTCATTCGATTCAGCGGAACAACCGAGCAATGCCAGCAATAGCATCAACAGCTGGGCAGTTCGCAGACTAGATACACACATCCGTAAAACCATGCGAGGTGAGCCGATGCCCAAATGAACGAGCAGCCCAAATGAACGAGTAGGGCACTGGGGCAAAAAGAGCATAGCCAACCCGCGATGAATGTCCAGACACACCGGCCCGCCAGAGGTATTTCGCCTCGGCGGTGGCCAGGTCTAGCGACCGGCTCGCGTCGGCCATGCGGACACAAGCATTGTCACACGTGGCTCGCTGCCGCAGACTTTACGAGGCATGTTGAAGAATGCACGCCCAAGCTGCTGGAATAAGAGTCCAGCGGAGCTCAACCTAGAAAGCTGAGCCAAGCTGCTATGTGATGGAAGCTGGCTTTCGCGAGCGACGTCTCCAGCGGCAGGCACCAGTCACGGTGGCGACAGCAAGAAACGCTAACGACGAGGGTTCTGGCACTGCAGAGAGCAAGCGACGGTTGGCACTCCAGCCGATAACGTCATTCGTACCCGCAATATAAACAGCCAACCGATCGTTGTCTCCGAAAAATTCGTCGGCAATCATATTACCTTTGGAGGGGGGAAGACCATCAAATGTCCCCACAAAGCTAAACGGATCGCGAACTTCGAGGTCCACTCCCAAATCGTCCAGCCTGACGCCGTAGTTCACCACCGTGTAACGTACCTCAGCAAAACTAAGACTCGACGGGTCTCCCGATGGAAAACCGGGATCGGTGTCATCCTGCTGAACATTAGTCAACAGCATGGTCATCGGATCAAATTCAGGGCCGCCCGTGGTCAACGTAAAGTTACCCAAAGCCGCGTTAAAGCCGGTTCCGGTGAAACGCCCATTGATCAGTTGAATCTCAGTTCCGACTTGGGCCAAGCGATCGAACGTATTGAAACCGATCCCCTCGACATCGGCGATGTAAATCTCGTCATCTGTTGGATTGAAGGCGGTATTCGGAGCCAAAATCAAATCTTGGATCGGACGCACTCTCTATCGAGTTTCGCCAGCTCCAATCAATTCGGCCTGTGATTCAGAAGCGAGTAAAAGCAGCATCATGCCCACCACGCCGCGCGCACCCCATGCTGCCTGCCAACCAAAGCTGTTTGTCATGTTCTATAAACCAGTTTGCAAATGTCGCTTCATTGCGCTGACGAAACACTCCGCCATGCATCCATTTAAGCCAAGCGTTGAAAAGAGGGTGCGAATTTGCAAAAATATTTTTTTTCTTTGGAAAATCGCTGGCTGGCAATCAAAAGGAACTCGCGGCTCGTCTGCATCGGTGTCGCAGAAGAGCGTGAAATCAAGCCGGTTCGGTCCCTGCTGAGTCGGCTGAACTGGCTGCGTTTACAGAGCTGGCAAGGCGTCCGGCCATCAAGTCGGCTAGCGGCCTGGTGGCATCGAGCCGCTGCAGCACAAGCTTAATTCCAGCCGTGATTGGTGTTGCCAAAAACATCCCAATCGTGCCCCACATGATTCCCCAAAACATCAGCGCCAAGAGAATCGTGACGGGATGCAGATCCGAGGAATCACCCATCAGCTTCGGCTCAATCACGTTACCGCTGATTAACTGTATGGCACTGGCGGTAACCATCACGGCAGCCATCCAACCAAGACCGGCCTGCGGATGCAGCACGACTAAGGGCAGGGGCAGAATCGTGGCTAACAATGGCCCCACGTTGGGAATGAAGTTCAGCAAGAAGGCCAACACACCAAACGTTAACGCCATCGGCACGCCGAACAACCACAGCGTCATACCGAAAGCGAAACCGGTCACCAAAGAGATGCCGGTCTTCAAAGACAAATAAGATCGCACCTGAAAATCGATCTGGTTCAACGTCGCGTTGGACGATTTATCAGGCGAACCGATTAACAGAAAAAATACATAAATCAGCACAATCACGCTGCTCGAAAACAATCCCAGCAACGCTTGAGAGATGACCGAAATTCCATCCCGCAAAATCGAATCCAGGAAACGTCCCGCCCGTGATTTGCCAATCGCGCCCCCCAGTCCCGACGCCGGAGGTAGTACTGGCGGCGGAGCCACTCCAGCAAGCGACCCCCGTGCCGTCGTCTCACCGCTTGTTTCAGCCTCGGCAAGCTCAGACGGCTCCGCTGCCAAGCCAGCCGGATCGGGATCCGCGGGTTGCTCCGCAGTCAAATCGAGCGGAGCTTTCAAATCTGGTTGGTCTTTCGCTGGACTACTGCCGTCGATCAACAGGCCCTTGTTCAAAAAAGTCGCCGCCCATTGGTCAGGGAAGGAATCTTCCACTTTTTGAACGATTTCGAGCACACGTTGACGGTATGCATCCGCGTTTTGAGACAAATCGATCACCGAAGCCCACAACGCAAGTCCGAACAGCACCAACATAAACATGCCGGTCAGAAAAGTGATCCCCGCGGCGATCACGCGGTTCACACCGAGCGACTGCTCGAGCGTGATCAGAATCGGCCGCAACCCACTAACCACAAACCAGGCGACGACCAGGGGCACCAGCACGGGGCGCAGCCAATAGACCAAGTAGATAATTGCCGCAGCCGCCAACACCATCAGGCAAACCGTCTGAATTTTCTGGTGAGGCTGAGGATTGGTGGAGCCAACAACGCTCATGAGTTACGGTCCTTTTGTTCAGGTGAAAATATCGGAGCGATCGCGATAATGGGTGTAACCGCAGCGGATTGCCCGGTTAGTTATTTGTTTCCGCGTTTGTGAGCCCCCGTGATCCTCGGACGCTTGACTATTCTAGGGCCTCGCTCGCCACATGTTTGACGTGCCGCGACTGTTCATCGAATAAGTCCACTTTCTCGCTATTTGCTTATTTGTTTCGGCTCTCACCCGACTTGCGTATGCCACTTTATTGGTTCCTGTTGGTAATCTCGGCCCTCGCCAGTGATTCGCTGCCGGCCCGAGATGTCCCCGTGCTGCGAGCCGTCATGGCCAGCTTGGGAGTCTTCGTGGGCTGGGCGTTGCTGGCCCGCTTGGCAGCCCGCTCGGCATCGCGACAAGTGCTGTCCGGGGATGTCGGCTACGGAGCGGCGGCGGTCGCGTTTGGCGTGCAGATGGACCTCATGCGTTGGTTGGGGTTGGCGATCAGCACGCTAATGTTAGTCGGATTTGGGCTGGCTGGATTGTTAGACCAGCTGCCGTTGATCGACCAATCGGTCGCGCTGCGTTCCTTGCTACTGTTGTCACCCGCTCTGTTGGCTACCGCCTGGTCGTGGTTTTGTGAATTGCGATTTGATGCAGCGACACATCCACGCCAGATCGACACGCGTTGGCTGCAGTACCTGATCAACATGTTTCGCATGCAGGCGGCGTGGCTGGTGGTCCCGGTGTTGGTGCTGTTGACTTTAGTTGACATTTGTCAGTTCGCTTTAGGGATTGATCCAGCCAGCGGTGCGATGGTCGGCGGGCTGTGCGCACTGATTGCTCTGCCTCTGCTGTTGCCGATGATCTTGGGCAAAATTTGGAAACTCCATCCGATCGAAGATCCTCGCTTGGCCGATTGGTGTCAGCAATTGCTGACCGCCACGAGAGTTCGCGGCCTGAAGATCTTGCGTTGGGAGACAGGTGGATCGTTTTGCACGGCCATGGTGGCTGGCTTCCTACCAGGCTTTCGCCGGCTGTTACTCTCTGACGCTTTACTGTGGCGACTGACCCCAGCCCAGACGGCCATGGTGGTGCTGCACGAGTTGGCTCACGTGCGGCGTTTCCATTTACCTCTCCGGCTGTTTGTACTCTTGCCGGTATGGTTGGTCGCTTCCGGGATCACGATGTTGTTTGAGCACTTTGCCTATGCGGATATGATTGGGATCGCCGCCGGGTTAGCGATGTCGTTGGTTACGTTGCGGTGGGTAGCTTACCGCACCGAGTTGGATGCGGACGCGGTAGCGGTAAAACTAGCGGTTGCCATCAGCGGGAAAGTGCCCGGCGTACCCGCCACGGCAGTCGACGCGGGCGAGACCTTAGCACAGGCCCTCTTAGCCGTGACAGCCGATCAACCGGCGGCTCGCAAAGCCACTTGGCTGCACCCCAGCATTGACGACCGCTGCCGGGCGCTGCGGCGCTGTGCCCCAGACATACCTGCGGAACCTTCGCTCGCTGGCGAGAACCAGAACTGGGGCACGGACATCGCCCCGGCGGTAACCGCTATTAATCAAGCGCAGCGGATAACCGGCAAGCCCGGCACATATCTACCACTGCATGTGGACGAAACCGAAAAGTTTCAATAATCGACTGCTGCGGCTGACGGCTTGGGTTCGAGTGAACATTAAGAGGGGCTTTGTCGCCGACGGGCGAAGAGTCCCGTTCCCTCCCCCAGCGACTTTCCTCCCGGTCGAGTTCCATGATTGACAACAGCGAAGTCATGCGACGCGTCGATACAGCACTCCGCGCGCATCCTCATTTACGATCTTCTTTGATTGCCTCCCGCCACGCCGACGACTGCGTGATTTTGGAAGGGGCGGTCGATAGTTTCTTCCTAAAGCAGATGGCGCAGGAAGCGGTCCGCGAGGTAGCCGGCCTGGCTCGCATTGACAATCAATTGCGAGTTCGCACCAACGCCCCTGCACAGCACCAACAGAGTGCGACATACTAGCGGTTTTCACACGCTGGGTTGGAATCCCCAGCATCACCGCTCAGGAGCATCCATAGCATGTCACGCAACGGCGCCATTACCTTCAAGGGCAATCCCATGACTCTCGTGGGAGAAGCACTCCAGGTCGGTCAACCGGCCCCCGATTTCACCTTGATCTACGCGGACAACGGTCTGCAAAAGTTGACCCTTGGCGATTTAAAGGGCAAGCCTTCGATCTTGTCGGTGGTCCCCAGCTTGGACACGCCCACCTGTGCGACTCAAACCAGGATCTTCAATCAAACGCTCAGCGAGATGGATGACCAGATCAACGCGGTCACCGTCAGCCGCGACCTGCCCTTCGCACAGGCCCGTTTCTGCGGCGCCGAAGGGATCACCAACATGCGAACCGCGAGCGACTATCAAGACCATCGCTTTGGTGAAGACTATGGGCTCACGATTGACGAGCTGAAATTGTTGTCCCGCGCGGTCATCGTGCTCGACGCTGACGGCAAGGTCGCTTACTACCAGCAGGTCCCCGAAGTTGCCGAGGAACCTAACTACGACGAAGCGATTGCCGCCCTGCAAGAGCTGCTCTAAGTCTTTTCAGCGAGTTTGCCGAGCTGTTCACGCATGTTCTCGGCGGCGGCTTCCAAGGCGGCAGGCAATTTCTCAGGTTGCTTGCCGCCAGCTTGCGCCAAATCGGGGCGACCACCTCCGCCACCACCGACGAGACTGGCAGCCGCTCCGACCCAATCGCCAGCTTTGATACCCGATTGCACCAGCGTTTTGCTGAGCCCGGCCACCAACGTCACCTTGTCGTCGCCACTGGGAGTTGCCAACAGCACGGCTACCGGTTGATCACTCTTTTTCCGCAGCTGGTCAATCCACTGTCGCAGCAAGTTGGCATTCGCTCCAGCGACGCTGCGAACGATCAGCAGAGCTGGCCCGACAGCTTCGGCCTCGGCCAGCATCTCGCTGGCCGTCAGTTCGCCGCCAGCGGTTAATTGCGATAACTGTTCTTGCAGCGAAACAGAATCTTGTTGAAGTGATTCGATCCGCGGCACGATATCGCTGGGGGCAACATTGAGCAGCCGCGCGGCATCTCGCACAAGTCGACGTTTATCGATGTAGCTGAGCTCGCCCGGTTGACTGGCCGCGGTCGATTTGGCCTTCGCTTCCTCGGCCGCCGCTTGGCCACCGGTGGCGAGCGCTTTCTTGGCTCGCCTGACCGACTCCATCAAGCTCTTTACCCCTTCAACCACGGCCGCCGAAGGCACATCCAAGGACGCAGCGGCTTGACTGAGCGTGGCTTCAATTTCCTGCCGATGCTCTTCGGCACGACGCCCTGTCAGCGCTACGATACGCCGCGTGTTGCTGGAAACACTTTCCTCAGCGACCACTTCGAATTGACCGATGTCGCCCGTGGCATCGAGGTGGGTGCCGCCGCACAACTCGCGGCTGAACTGGCCCATCGAAACCATCCGCACGGGATCGGGATATTTTTCCCCGAACAGCATCATCGCCCCGGCGACCCGCGCATCAGCCAGGGAAACGTTTTGCCAGTTGATTGGTTCGTTTGCTTCGATCTGCTTGATCACGTCAGCCTGGATGGCCGCCACGGTCGCTTCGTCGAGAGATTCTTGATTCGTAAAGTCAAATCGAAAAGCATCCGCTTCGACTTTGCTACCCTGTTGTTGGGCGTGGCGACCGACATGCAACTGCAAAGCGTAATGGAGAATATGCGTTGCCGAGTGGGCGCGGCGAATGGCATCGCGGCGCTGGCAATCGACACTCGCTGTGACGTCGGCCCCTTCATGCATCTTGCCGCTGATCATGCGACCAAAGTGGACGATCAAGCCGGCGTGTTTTTGCACATCGAGTACTTTGAAGACAAAGCCTTCGCCCTCGATTTGACCATGATCGGCAACTTGACCGCCGCTCTCGGCATAGAACGGTGTTTTATCGAGCACGACTCGCAGCAGTTGATCGGAACCGCCCGCTTCGATGTGGCCAATTAACCGCTCGTCGTCTTCCGATTGACCGGTGATGATCCCTTTGATCGTAGCCTCAGCCGAAGTCGCTTCGTAACCGACAAAGGCGGTCTCGCGGAGTGCTTCTTTGAGAGTTTCCAGCGGCCCGGTCTGGAATAACTCACGTTGCCCAGCGCCGCTATCAACGGCGTGTCGCTCCATCGCTTCGTTAAAACCATCCCAGTCAAAGGTGAGGTTGTGTTCTGCTGCCATCGTCCGCAGCAGTTCGGGTGGAACGCCGTTAGTCTTGTAGAGATCGGCCGCTTCATGGCCGTCGACCATTACTCGCGACTCGGACTGCATTTTGGAAAACATGTGATCGATCCGGGAGAGGGCCGAATCCAAGGTGCCAAAAAAGGCTTCTTCCTCTTTGCGAATCACGCTGGCGACGCGTTCGGTTGTTTCGCCGAGCTCCGGGTAAGCGCTCCGCATGGCGTCAACCACGGCTGGCACGATTTGGTAGAGGAAGGGATCACGGAGGCCCATTTGATGACCGTCGAGGACGGCTCGGCGGAGCAACCGACGGATCACATATTTGGCTTTGTCGGGACCTGGATACACATTTTCATGGACGGCAAAGGTGCCAGCCCGAACGTGATCGGTGATGCGTCGCAGGCGGCGTCCGTTGTCGCTGGCGTAGTCGTATTTCACACCCACCACATCGGCAGCCGCTTGCACGATCGGCATTAGGATGTCGATGTGAAAATTCGTCGGCACGCCTTGCAGCACGCTGGCCGTACGCTCCAGCCCCATGCCGGTATCGATGTTCTTTTTCGGCAGTGGCCGCAAATTATCGGGCGGCTCACCGACGCGATTAAATTGTGTGAAAACTAAGTTCCAAATTTCGACACTTTTGCCGTCATCGCACTGATAATAGATTTCGCTGCAGGGACCACAAACACCATCGGGACCTTGGCTGGGCGCGCTGGCTGGCCAGAAGTTTTCATCCTCCTCCATGCGAGCGATCCGCGAGGAGGGAATTTTTATTTCATCGTGCCAAATATTGTAGGCTTCGTCGTCGTCGAGATAGACAGTCACGCTTAGGCGAGCGGGATCGATCCCCAACCATTTTTTCTCCGTGAGAAATTCCCAGGCCCAGTGGATGGCTTCGCGTTTGAAGTAGTCACCGAAGCTGAAATTCCCCAGCATTTCGAAGAACGTGTGGTGGTACGCGGTGCGGCCGACGTTCTCGATATCTCCGGTACGCAAGCATTTTTGGCAAGTCGTCGCCCGCGTAAAATCAAGTTTGACTTTACCCAAGAAATGGTCCTTGAACTGATTCATTCCGGCGGGAGTGAACAGCACGGAGGGATCCCAAGTCGGCACCAGCACGTCACTGGCCTGACGGGTGCAGCCCTTCGAAGTAAAGAACTGGAGATATTTTTCGCGGAGTTCGTCCGTCTTCATCGCAATCGAATTCGGTAAGTGGATTCAAGGCAGGATTAAGTGGAAATCGCGCCACCCCTATCGATAATAACGCCTAAGGGTGGTTTTCAGTAAGAGCCTAGCAACGTGGAATAGGCTTCCAGCCTGTAAAAGCAAGTGGAATAGGCTTCCAGCCTGTAAAAGCCCTGCCCTAATCCCTATCAATCCTGTTCAGCGGGTGTGTTCCCTGCCGCTGGGGGAGGAACTTTTATTTGTTCCATTGCTCCGAAGCGACCGGCGAGCGTTAATTCAACGACACCCTTTTCGTTTTCGACTGCTTGATAAAAGTCATCGGGACGCTGGACGAGTTGACCGGCAGCTCGCAAGATCATGTTGCCTGGCCTGGCCCCGGCCCGCCAGGCTGGTGAATCGGGATCAACGCGCACCACAGCGGCGTCACCGCGGCGAGCGACGTTGGTTTGCATCAGTCGATCGGGAGGCAGCGCGCTGGCAAAATCGACTGACATCCCTCGCCAGCTTGGCTCTTCGACTTGGCTAAACCCTGGGCGGGAGAGCGCCAAGCGTTTTTTACCCAGCCGCACGGTGATTTCGCGTGGTGCGGGATTGCTACTGGCGCGGACCCACATGCTGACCGTGGCATCTGCTGGCCGGCGACTCATTTCACGGAACAGGTCTTCGGCGTTGGCGATTTGGACTTGATCGACCCGCACAATCACGTCGCCGGCGCGGAGGCCAGCATTTTCGGCTGCCATACCGGGAACAACCCGCCTCACGATTGCTCCGCCGCCACCTGGGACGCTGATTGGTTCGACACCGAGAAACCCGAACGTGGGCGAGCGGCCTGCTTGCAACTGTGCGATCGTGGCGAGCGTGGGCTGATCGATGGGGATCGCGTAGCCGGCCCCCTGTTCGTAGCCGCTGACAGCCGCCAGCGAAGTGGTCAGCCCCACCATTTCGCCCCGCAAATTTATCAACGCGCCGCCACTGCTGCCGACGTTCAAGCGGGCATCGGTTTGGATCAACGTCCCAAACTCGGGAAGTGACTCGGGGGGGCTCAGTTCGCTGAGACTTTCGCGGCTGGGCGGAGCACGCCGTTGCAAGTTAGCCACGATCCCCCAGCTGGCACTGGCTTGGCCATCGCGAGCAGTCGCGTAAGGATTTCCGAGTGATACCACAAAGCTGCCGCGGCGGAGCTGAGCGGCATCACCCATCGGCATCGCAGGCAAATTCTCCGCTTCGATCCGGATCACCGCCAAATCGGTCCAGGGATCACCCGCGCGAACTTCCGCCGTGGTCCGCGCCACCTCGGCCGCTTGCCCCACCTGGCCGCCCTGATACCAGACGTAGTAGTCGTTTTGCTGGGGGTCATCAATGACGTGGTAGCAAGTCAAAATGTCACCATCCTCGCTGATGATCACCCCGGAACCGAACTCGGTCGGCACGACGTCGCCTTGCCATAAACCGCCACCACGGGGGTCAAAACCTGGCAAATTAAACGCTTGAGCGGCGGCCGACTGACTGCCGCGGCGGACGCGAGCGATCGCCACGACGCTTGGCGCGGCCTTGGCAATTGCCCCCTCGACGGTCTGCTGAGCGGCCAACATCAAGGCACTGGCCGCAGCGTCAGGCTTTGCAGCGTCTAAATTTGCAGCGGCGGGCGCCTCGGCAGCCTGCTCGGTCGCGCTGATTCCTTGAGCTCCGGCGACCTTCGGCAACATCGCGACCGCGACGCAGATCCCTGAAAAGCAAACCACTGGAAGGCAAACCACTGGAAGGCAAACCACTGGAAGCCAGCGAATCACCGGGAATAAACGCATCTGGATAACCTTTTGGATGAACAGGAACCCGCACCGTGTGCCGCGCCCCATCATAACCGAAACCGGTAATTCCGGCTTTCCCGGTTCGTCCACTTCTTTTTGTTGAACCGGTTATTCGGAACCTGCCGATGGATGGGTTATCGCGATTCGTCTCGTTGTCCGTTCCGCGGATTGATGCCATCGCGATTACCAATAAAACATTTGACCGGGGGGAAACCGCACATGTTTCGTCGATTACTGAGCGCCGCGCTGTTAGCGGTCATGATCGTTGGTTTTGCAACCAGCGCCAAAGCTGACCAGCGTGCCTACGGGCAATCGTGGGGCGGCACCGATAATCGCGACTGGAATCGCTTTTATCACTATCCCTACGTGTATTACCCGCAAAACTTTTGGGGTCAAGAGTATTATCGCAGCAGCGATAGCATGTACCACCGCTATCCAACCGAAATGCGGATTCCTGTGTACAACAAAAAGTGGCACAACTATTATCCATCCAGCCGCCGCTTTCACTATGGCCACCATTTCCAGCTGGACGTCTTTTAGGCCGCAGCTGACCATGGGACTTTGATGTCCGAATCTGAACCAATCTTTGAACCGGCAGGGTCATCTGCCGGTGCCGCTGAGTCGCAACAGAGCAAAAGCGGTACCGAATTTCGAAAGCGAGCAACGAGCGTAAGGCCATTGGCCAAACTTTTCGCCTCTCCGGTTCCGATTTGGGCGATTGCCGCTGACGGTTCGTTAGCATTTCTATCAGCTTCTTGCGGCCAGTGGTTGGGCGTCGCTCCACGTTCGCTGCTAGGCCGCTCCACGCGGGTGCAATCTCAGCACCCGCTCGATGCCTTAGCCCGCGCTCTGGGCCCACCTACCCAGGCACCCCGATCCATGTTGATCGCTGAGGTGCACCCCCCGGCGGCAGACCCGCAGTTCCAACGTCCCCAGCCGCGACAAGTCACTTTTCTGCCAATCTTCGCGGCAACCGATGATTTTGCGTCGACCAATGATGCCAACCCCGTGGAAGCTCGCTCCACGGCCGTGTTGGCGATTGGCCACGACTTGGCCGCTAAGGAGCTCTTTCGCTCCCCGCAGGCAACCGAGCTGATCAATTTACTCAGCAAACAGTTGGCCGAGGACCCGCGACGGGAGCACGCCTCGATGGTGCTCGGCACATCCGTGTGGGCGAGACGACTGCGGTTACAAATTGCAGCGGCCGCCGAAACCTCCAGCCACGTGCTGCTCTGCGGACATGCTGGCAGCGGGACCGAAGCGATCGCCAATTTAATCGAGCTCAAGTCGAGCGTTGTCCCCAGGACCGAATTGATACGAGTCGCCGGCCCGCTGATGGACGCCGAGTTGTTCGACGCCACGACGGGCGGAATCGTGGCCCGGCTGCTCAATGCTGAGTCCACAGCAGCGGCCCCACTCTCGGCAGCCCTACTCATTGAACAGATCGAGCAGATGCCGGCCGACGCGCAGGGCCGGCTTGAGCTGTTAATCCACAACCATCCCCAACGGCTCCGCGTGTTCGCCACCAGCAGCCTGCCGATCAACGGTTTAGTCGGCCATCTGCTACCCAACTTAGCAGCCGAACTGACCGCCCTCAGCATCACCGTCCCATCGCTGAACCTCCGCGGCGAGGACATTCCGCTGATCGCCACCAACTTGCTGCAACGCCGTCAGCAAGCGGGAGAGACAGCCGCCAGTCAGTTGGGTCGCGACGCGCTCGATCGTTTGGTTCTGTATCCTTGGCCCGACGACTTTCGCGAGCTGGACGGGGCCATTCGCGGAGCGGCTCGCCAGTGCCGCGGTGGCACGATTCGCGTGGAGCACTTGCCGCTGGCAATCCGCACCTTTGGCAGTCCGACAGCGGCGCAGAGCGAATCCGGCTCGCCCGCCCCGCGGGTCTTGCCCTTGGTCGCTGCACTGGAAACGGCCGAGCGAGAATTTATCTTGCGGGCCTTAGAAAAAACCGCCGGGAACCGAGCTGCCGCGGCCAGGCTGTTAGAAATCAGCCGTCAACGGTTGCTTCGCCGCATTGAACAGCTGGGGATCACGTGGCCACCCAGCTAACCGGCACGCCGCTGCTGATCTACGAAGCGGGCGATCGCTGGCGGCGGACGATCGACGCGTGGCTGCGGGACGACACGTTCCTCGTGCGTTCCGCCACGGTGGGTGAAATCCGCGCCTTGGCGAGTCAAGTCCGCCCGCTGGTCATATTCTGGGAGCTACCAACGGGGAAGCCACCTGGGAAGCCCCAGCGAGAACTCTCGGAAGTCGTGCGGTCGATTCGCTTGCTGGCCCGCCAAGCGACCGCCCCGCTGCAATTTCTGGCTTTTCCCGCTGAGTTGCCAGCGACGGCCGAGCAGCAGTTGGAGCTGGAAATTTTAGGCCGCCAATTGGGCGCCGCCTTTGTCCTCACGGCCCCCGAACAGATGGGGGTTGGCTGGCGACTGGTGCGGCGTTATCAAGCATCGCAAGTTGGCAAACCAAGCTGACTCGGCTGGCTGCACACTTGGATTCTCAAGCAGATTCGCCTACTGTGAAGCGGAGGTAATTTTGCCTCCAACTGATCACTTCACCGCGTAATCACGAGCTTGCTGGATGTCCGCCCTCACTGTTGAATCACTTCGCCAATGCCTGGCCGCCATTCGCGATCCGGAAACGGGTCGACCGCTACCGCAAGTGGATGGGTTGGGGACGCTGGAAGTCAACGACAACCAAGCGGCCATCACGCTGCGGCTCTCCACGCACTCCTTGCCGATCGCGGCGGACCTGCAGCAGCGCACGATCGATCACGTGGCCGCCAACTTTCCCGGCACGCAGACAACGGTCACGATTGAGCCAGTCACGCGAACGGTGCCGCGGTTGGGCCAAGTCGGACTGAGGGCACGCAGCGTGATCTTGGTGGGCTCCGGCAAAGGGGGCGTTGGCAAGAGCACCGTGGCCGCCTCGATCGCCGTGGTGCTGCGACGATTCGGAGCTCGCGTGGGCTTGATGGATGCTGACGTCTACGGCCCCAGCATTCCGCATCTGCTGGGGCTCGAAGGCCGCCCCGCAGTCTCGGCTGAGAAACGCATTCAACCCATTCGCTTGGGCAACATGCCGGTCATGTCGATGGGTTTCTTAGTCGAGCCCGACCAGGCGGTGATTTGGCGAGGCCCGATGCTGCACGGTTCGATCACTCAGTTCCTTCGCGATACCGATTGGGGTGAACTCGATTACTTGATCATCGATATGCCACCGGGCACCGGCGACGTCGCTTTGACACTCTCCCAAGCTGTGCCAATTGCGGGCGCCGTGGTCGTCTGCACGCCTCAAGAAGTCGCCTTGCTGGACGCAGTCAAAGCGATCAGCATGTTCCGCAAAGTCGACATTCCACTGGCGGGAATGGTGGAAAACATGAGCGGCTTTGTTTGCCCTGATTGTCACAAACAGTACGACATTTTTGGCGCGGGAGGAGCTCGCCAGCGCGCCGAAGAAATGCAAGTTCCCTTCCTGGGAGGTCTGCCGATCAACATTCGTTTACGCGAAGCGGGAGATGCCGGCAAACTGGCTGAAGCGATGGAGAACGACGCCGACCGAGCTCCCTTCGAAGCAATCACGCGGAACTTGGTCAGCCATTTGGCAATGCGGTCGGCGTCAAGCAAACCAACGGCTCAATTGCCCACCTTGTAAGTGCCTGCTTTCAGGGAGCGAAACAAGACAATTAAAAAACACCGCTTCGGAGCCGTGGCTGGCGAAGCGGTGTTTTCAACTCGCAGAAATCTGCGTCAATCTTGGCGACCAAAGGCCGCGCGAGACACTCGGCACTACGCCTTCTTGCGAGTAGCCTTCTTCTTGGCTGACTTCTTTGCGACCTTTTTGGTTGCAGCTTTTTTCTTGGCAGCCTTCTTCGTTGCAGCCTTCTTCGTTGCAGCCTTCTTTGTCGCGGTCTTCTTCACGGCGGCCTTCTTAACCGACGCTTTTTTCTTGGCACTCTTCTTCGAGGACGCCTTCTTAGCCGTCTTCTTTGGAGCCGCCTTCTTTACAGACTTCTTTACAGCCTTTTTCGAAGCCGCTTTCTTAGCGGTCTTCTTAGGTGCAGCTTTCTTTTTGGCCACGTTTTCCTCCGCGCTCGAGAGTGTTCGACGGTCGTTGTGCGTTGGATCAGAAGGTCACCAACAACACCGGCCACGCCCGTCAGAATCAGTCAGATTACCGTCACCAAACCAGCACTCTTCGTGAGCAATTTGGGATTGACGACTGCAATCAACTACATACTGGTGCGTAACTGTACGAAATGCTGTCAATTTCGCAACATGTTTTCCACCAAAACTTGCCCTAGAAAGAAACTTTTTTTGAATTTGCTAGCGGACTTCAACGCCAATTGCCCGAAGCGTTCATCATTTGGTAGTTCGTAACGGCCAAAGAAGCGAACAACAGAGCGGCAAAGATCTGTTCGCGTGAGTAAAACCAGACCGCAATCACGATCGCAGTCACCAAGCTAATCGCTGCCGCATTGGCTAGCCCGCCGCCCAATTTATAAACGATTTCACGAGTAATTTGCCCGCCATCAAGTGGCCACACGGGCAACAAATTCAGAATCGCCCACCAGATGTTGACGAACAACAAAAAGTCGACCGCGGCAAACAACCCGGCATCGCGGATGACCTCGCCTCCATGGATCCCGGGTACCCATTCCAAAAACGATGGCACAAAAGAAATTACTCTGCCGCCAAACTGAAAATCGTCCGGCGGCCCGCCCGCCAAATCATATCCAACGCCGCGAACAACCACGATCACCAGCAACGCCAAGATCAACTGCGCGGCCGGCCCGGCAGCCGAGATGAATATTTGCTCATTCGAACTCAACTGACTGCTGCTCCGCCGCAGGCCACCGCCAGCCCCGAAACCGCCCGCTACAAAACGACTCGACGGCACGGCGAGTCCACCAAAATGATACAGCACCACAGAAGCCTGCAGCCCGCACATGCGAAACGCCACAGCATGCCCCAGCTCGTGCACCAGGATCGAAAGAAACATGATCGCGCACCACATCACTAACCACGGCAGCACGCCCGAACTGACTTCAAAAAACAACGTGTCGACAAACAACGCGCCGTTGTAGCCGAAGATCAATCCCGCCAACCAAAAGGTCCATGTCACGCGAATCGGAAAGCCAAACAGGTTAAATCGCAGATCGTAGGCCGATTCCGGCGGTTCACTCAACAACATCTCGCGTCCTCAACGGTGAAAAGGGCGTTCACTGCGGACAGGAACAACCAGTGTCTCTAAAAAATAACGGCGACTTCGCCATCGCGAAGCCGCCGTCGGAAAAAAATGGGTTGCAAAATCAAGCAACGAGACTTACTCAGTCTTCCTTCTTGACCTTGTCGAAGCCTTTCTTGAAAGCATCGGCGCCGAAAACCAACTTCAACTGGTCGTCGCCTTCTGCCTTGGCAACTTTACCTTGGCAATTGCCACAGCAAAAACCAACTTCCACGCCGCCAACCTTAACCATCTTGTCCGGGTTCACGTCGCCACCGCTCAGTGGGCAAGCCTTTTGCTTGTACTGCTTGGTGGAAACCAATTGGTGGTTGGCACGCAATGCAAATTTGTCTTTGTCCTTGTCAAACTTGCCTTTGCAACCATCGCAGCAAAAATAAACTTTACCGTCTTTGTACTCGGAAGATTTTTCCGGATTTGCACCCTTGTTGGGAGCCATCACGCACTTAATGTCTTCCCATTTGATGTCGGCCTTCTCGGCGGCCCACACAGTCGCCGTGGTCAACAACCCACAAACCGCCAAGGCGGCCAAAGTTCGCTTCATCATTCGATTTCACCTAATTGTAGAGAGAGTGAAGGGGAACGTAGTAATTCGCAAAGTATAACAGCGCGGACCGTCGCAATGTCCAGGCCGACCTGTTCACGCCATTGACTGTACTCCGACGCACAGCCCCGCGTCAATTTTTTCCAACTCGGGCCTTTTTCCGAGCTGTGCTTCAAGCTTGATGCTGGGCTTTCCGCTGAGTTAGCTGGCTTGCTGGCTAAGTTTCTCTACCTAGTGTTCGCAATAACAGCTCCAGATAGCTTCTCCGCTCCGCATCCCGCAAACCCAAATCGTCGGCCAACCGGCTGATCACGTCAACCATCGCGGCACGCTCGCTGTCCAGCTCAATCAGCACCTCTAATTCAGCGTACCAACCGAGATTGTCCACTTGATCAATGGCCACCGTCACTTGCCGGCCGCCAAACGGGACCTGCAATACCTCTCGACGCTTGACAACACGAGCCACTTCGCTGAATCCCAAAGCAACGAACAGAGCTTGCATCGACTCGCCGCGCGGATCACTCGGCCCCAGCGGCCACTCCAACTCGCGGCGAACTTTGACGCCCGCATTGACTGCCAACTGCCCCTCTGGCCCGCCCTGCCCCTCTGGCCCGCCCTGCTTCGGTGTTTGCGACAACCGCTCGGCAAGCTCCCGCGGCCCTTTGTAAGTCACCAGCGGTTGACCATTCAAAAAGCGAATCCGCAACGCCTCGTCGGTTTCGCGAAAATCACGACAAGGATGGCGAAAATAGATATCCTCATGAGCCTCAGGCGATGCCTCCACCGTGGCTCCCAAGGCATCCAGACGCTCTCGCAACAGAACATGATCTGCAACGGCAAACTTTAGTTCGATTTCTTTCATGAATCCACTTTGCGAATTGGCAAACGTGCAAGCAGGCCCTTTCAAGCAGGCAGCCTGCGGCTTCATCGATCCTCAGCAACTGCCGTGGGCGATTTCAATGGCACCTTGGCCAACACCATCGGTTGGCCCTCGCTGGTGACCCAAATCGCCCCCTCCTGATCAAAGGCAACCGCCTCAATTTGCTTTAACTTGGGCAAGCCATAATGCTGGGGCTTTGTCAGCAAGGCGGCTTCCCACGACTGGTCGGGCTGGCGAGTAAACACGAACAGGTCGAAGTAGGTAATAAAGGCCAACCGCAATCCATCTTGACTGATGTCCATCGCGGTAATCATGGGCACGGGAAAAGTAGCGATCCGCCCAGCTACTAAATTCGTCTTCGACTGCTCAAGCTTCTCCGCGACGGGAGTCTCCTCAGCCACGCTCGACGCGGGTTGATCCGCAGACAAGCTCCCAAAGAAGTCTGTCGGTAAATCAACGCTGTAAACGCCAGCGAAAGGGAGCCGACCTTTACTAACCAAAAAAATTCGCTGCTGGCTGACGTCGATCGCAATCCCTTCGCAATCACGCGGACCATCGGCAAATTGAATCGTCAACCGCTTCGCCCGCACTGACTTTGCATCGCTGCCGGGCTCTGGGAAGAAATACAAATCGATGTTCTCCCGCCGCCGCGCATTGTCCCCCACATCACCGACCACCAACATTGGCTGCCCCCGCCAGCGAAACGCGGCCATGTCCTCCCAGTCCACCGCCTCGGCGCCTAAAACAGTAACCACCTGTACCGCGTCATCAGAGCCCTGGGCAGTGGCACCTTTGGCGATGGCAAAGATGCGCGCTTGATCGCCCGAGTCGTTGTGAGTCCAAAACCAGCCGGGACGCAACCGCGATGCTGCCAAACCACTACTTTCGGTGATCCGCGGATCGGCAATTTGACGCTCCACCGGCGGTTCAGCCCACAACGGCTCAGCCCACAACGGCTCAGCCCACAACGGCTCAGCCCACAACGATGCAACGCCAACCAGCAACGTCAGCATGAACAACAACAGCAACTGCGAGGACTTGCTACACTCCGAACGCACACCAGCCCCCGAGCTGGCCGGCAAGTCGCGGCGCTCGGGCAAGCGACCCTTTGAGACTAAACTTAATTTTCGCATCGTACTGGCGCTCGAATCGTGATGGCTTTCGCGTAGACTGGCGGTCAATTCCGCCCGCTGTGCATTATAAACATATCGCGGAGATCGCTTTCGCTGCTCCTGCAACCCCATTCCGGCACCCCCGCTCGCCCCATAAGCGGTTCTGAAATTTCTACCGGCCCCCAACATTTATGACCGGCCCCCAAAACCACCCACCTCAACCAGCCTCCCCGCGTCGGTCATCACGCCTGCCTTGGCTGATTGCGATCGCGCTGACGATGGCTGCCGCCTCTTACGGAATCCGTCCCACCGCGGAGCTCTCCGGCAGCAGCCCCGCAGTCGGCCAACAAGCTCCCGACATGCAATTGGTGACGCTCGTCGCCCCTGCTCCCCGCCCCACTCAACCACCAAACGCATCCCCAACCAACGCATCCCCACCGAAGCGCGTTTTTGATTCGCAACTGACGCTGATCACGTTCGACCAACCCCAAGTGACGATGATTCATTTCTGGGGCACTTGGTGCGGCCCCTGCCGTGACGAGCTACCCGAGTTGGCTGCCTTGCACCAAGAAATAAAATCACATCCCGGCTTTCGGTTGTTAACTATCACTTGCGCATCGTTCGACGACCCGTCCTTAACAACGCTGGCCAATCGGACATCCCAGTTCTACGATTCGGCTCAGATCGATCTGCCCACCTACGCTGACCCCACAACAACCGCGCGACGCCAATTCGTCAGCCTTATGCAAGGCCAAGGCATGGCTTATCCAACCACGATCTTGGTTGACAGCCAAGGCATCATCCGGGCAACCTGGGTGGGAGTGCCCCCCGGCGGCGTCGAGACCATTCGCAAACGCGTCAACGAACTGCTCGCCGATTGCCCCTAAGCTCAAACGGCCATAAGCTCAAACGGCCTGAGCCCAAGCAGTCGATTTTTCGACTATCATCAGGAAACTCGATTCCCCACCTCGCAAGGCGCTCGCCCCATGACTGGCCCCATGACTGGCCCCATGACTGGCCCACGCAGTTGGTTCTTTCCGGCCCTGCTCGCCCTCCTCAGCTCGGCCGCGCACAGACCGACAGTTTGCCTCGCCGCTCCACCGACGCCCAACATCGTCGTCTTCTTGGTCGACGACATGGGTGTGATGGATACTTCGGTGCCGTTTTTAATGGACGATCAGGGCCAACCTCGGCGATATCCGTTGAACGATTTTTATCGCACCCCAAGCATGGAACAGCTCGCCAAAAATGGTGTGCGATTCAACCAGTTTTATGCGATGAGCGTCTGCTCACCAACTCGTATCTCGCTGCTGACAGGGCAAAACGCGGCTCGCCATCGCACCACCAACTGGATCAATCCAACGAACAATAACGCGGGGCCTCAAGGGCCACCGCAATGGAACTGGACGGGTCTTGATGCAACTGACGTGACATTACCCCGCCTGTTGCAACAGCAAGGCTACCACACGATCCATGTTGGCAAAGGCCACTTTGGAGCAGCCCAGCACGAAGGGGCCGAGCCCTTAAATTTAGGTTTTCATCAGAACGTTGCTGGGGCCGCCTTCGGAGCCCCTGGCAGCTATTACGCGGAAAAACACTTCGGCCACAAAACGAAGCGCGCGCACCACGCCGTGCCGCACTTAGAAAAGTATCACGGCGGTGATACGTTTCTAACCGAAGCATTGACCCTCGAAGCAAAACAGTTGGTCTCAGCCACCGTGCAGCGGCAACAGCCCTTCTACTTATATTTTGCCCACTACGCGGTCCACGCCCCCTTCGACTCCGATCCCCGCTTCGCCGAACACTATCGGGACTCGGGAAAACCGGCCGCGGCGCAAGCCTTCGCCACGCTGATCGAAGGCATGGATAAATCACTGGGCGACCTTCTTGATCACCTCGAAACTATAGGAGTCGCCGAAAACACACTGATCTTTTTCCTCGGTGACAATGGCTCCGACGCGCCGCTCGGACACCAACACCAAGTCGCCTGTGCCGCTCCGCTGCGTGGGAAAAAAGGAGCGCACTACGAAGGCGGAATGCGAGTTCCCATGATCGCCGCTTGGGCGCGCCCCGACCCGGAAAATAAACTGCAACAAGCACTCTCCATTCCGGCTGACAGAATTCAAACTCAAGTCGCCTCGGTGGAAGATCTGTTTCCCACAATCCTCGAACTCACTTCCACGCAAACACCCGCTGATCATCCCGTTGATGGCAAATCATTGCGGGAGTTATTAAGCGGCCAAACCGATCCACAGCGAGCGGAACAGTTCTTGATGCATTACCCCCACGCACCGCATCGCAGCAACTACTTTACCACTTGGCGAGATGGCGACTGGAAAGTGATTTACCACACCCTGCCAGAGGTGCGAACGCACGGCGGATTTATCCAGTTCAACGGCGGCCATTATGAACTTTTCAATCTGGCCGATGATCCCTTCGAGGCGACTAATTTAGCCGACTCGCAGCCTCAACAACTGACCAAGATGATGCAAGGTATGATCATCGCGCTCGAGCAACATCAAGCGGTCTACCCAGTCGACAAGGCTGGCAATGAACTTAGACCTCAGCTACCTCCTGTTGCAACGCAAGATAGCGACGGCGAATAATGGCCACCTGGTTCCAAGCCCAACATCCGGTGCTGCAGGCGATGCTCGCTGGACTATTTACTTGGGGCATCACGGCGCTCGGTGCCGCGGTCGTCTTCGGCTTCTTCCATGTGCAACGGAAACTGCTCGACGCGATGTTGGGATTTGCCGGGGGCGTGATGTTGGCGGCCAGCTACTGGAGCCTGCTGGCACCGGCGATTGAAATCTCCGCCGAACAAGGTTGGCCGAGTTGGTTTCCACCGGCGGTTGGATTTCTGCTGGGTGGTGCTTTTCTATATGGTTTGGACCAGGTCTTGCCCCACTTGCATTTAGGGTTACCCAAAGAATTTGCCGAAGGACCACCGGCCACTTGGCGGCGGTCGATTTTATTGGTCAGCGCGATCACCATTCATAACATTCCTGAAGGCCTCGCGGTGGGAGTCGCTTTCGGCAGCATTGCCAGCGGCTTGGAATCAGCCAGCATGGGCAGTGCCGTTGCGCTGGCGATTGGCATCGGCATCCAAAATTTCCCTGAGGGCCTCGCCGTCGCCTTGCCGCTGCGCGGCGAAGGACTCAGCCGCAAGCGATCTTGGATGATGGGCCAAGCCTCCGCCATGGTGGAACCTGTCGCCGCGATGATTGGAGCCGCAGTCGTTGTTTACGCAGCCCCCGTCCTCCCCTTCGCGCTCAGCTTCGCGGCGGGTGCGATGGTCTACGTCGTCGTGGAGGAATTGATCCCCGAGACGCAGCAACAAGGCAACGATGATCTGGCCACGCTGTTTCTGATGCTCGGCTTTGCGATCATGATGGTGCTGGACGTTGCACTTGGCTGAGTCAATCCAACTCGCTCAACGAGTCAGCCAATTTGCCCGCCAGCAACTGACAAATCCCCGGCACATCCCCCGCCTGCCAGACCGCGCGACCGACGGCGATGCGGCGGCAGCCAACTGCAACAACCTGGGCCAAGTTAGTCGCGTCGATGCCGCCGATGGCAAACGAGGGTAGAGAAATTTTTGCCGCGACGCTGCGCAAAAACTCGACTCCCGGGAACGCTTCAAACTGCTTGGTCTGGCTGGGGAAAGTCGGCCCACAGCCAATATAGTCGGCTCCTTCGTCGACCGCCCGCAACGCCTGCTCCATGCTGTGCGTCGATACGCCGACGAGCTTATCCGCACCAATGACTCGCCGCACCGCGGCCACGGTCAACTCATCCTGCCCAACGTGCACCCCGTCGGCGCCCACCGCCGCGGCGATGTCAGCCCGGTCGTTGATAATCAACTGACAACGCTGTTCTTTGCTTTGCCGGCACAGAGCGCCGGCGGCCAACTCTGCCCGTTGCTGCAGCAATCGATCGCTGGCGTTTTTGTCACGCAGCTGAATCACATCCACACCACTATCAGCTAACTGCACAATCCGCCGCAACCAGTCCTCTGCTCTGCCGGCGAGATCGACCAGCACATACAGTCGCGCGTTGGCAATACGAGGCCGCCGGGAAACGGCCAACAACAAGTCCTTTTCCCAGGTATAGCTGCGATAGCGCAATTGCTCCAAGGCAACGGCCAACTCCACGGAAATTAATTTGCCGTATTCCTCAAGGCAGCGCAGCGACTGTTGGACACGAGCCAACGCGGCGGCCAACACCTGCTCGACCGCTTCGCGACGCGTCTCCTCCGAGGTGGTGATTTCTGTGCCGCAGTCCGCTGGGGTATCGCGTGCGGCGAGCAACTGCTGACGATCGAGCTGGCCGAGTGCGGCGGTCAAACTGTGCCTCAACTCTTTCGCTTGTCGGCTCAGCAGCGCGTCTCCCAAACCGAACCTGGCAAATTCTTCCGCTGTCCGTAGGCCTTCAGCAGCCCGATTCGCAGCCGCGTCAAGAATCCGATATACAACTCGATCGTCCATAAATCCGCTTATTCAAACCGTCTGAGAACCGCAGAGACCGTCCACCAGGCTCACAACCCGGTGGCAACTACGATATGCTTAACCGCCAGTCTCTCATTATCTGGCGAATCGCCCAGTTGGATACCGGCCTTCTGAGCGAAGTAACACACCCTGCATCTGCGGCAAATAATTGCCTCCAGCTACAATACGGTCATCGTTATGAACGCCCATCATCAACTATTTGCCGCGGTCCTAGCCAGTCCAGCCACAGCGACCGAAGAAATCGTCCCATCCGCCGCGCTGATCAGCAACGATGCTGTCGTGCTGGGCATCCTCATGTCGATGCTAGGGTTGGTCTTCTGGACGAGCCAAAGTGAAAACATTTGGCTGAAGCGATTCTATAAATTCGTGCCGATGCTGCTGCTCTGCTACTTTCTACCTTCGCTGCTGACGCTCTTTAGCGTGGTCGATCCGCAGCAGTCCAATCTTTATCAAGTGGCTTCGCGGTATCTATTGCCGGCCAGCCTGGTGCTGCTGACGCTCTGCGTTGACCTGCGGGAGATTCTTCGGCTCGGCCCCAAAGCCTTGATCATGTTCTTGACTGGCACCGTTGGTGTAATCATCGGCGGTCCGCTGGCAATTTTGATCGTCAGCATGTTTGCTCCCGACTTGGTTGGCGGTGAAGGTCCCGACGCGATTTGGCGAGGCATGACCACCGTGGCGGGAAGCTGGATTGGGGGCGGAGCCAACCAAGTGGCAATGAAGGAAATTTTCGCCCCTTCCGACCAACTCTTCAGCGTGATGGTCACGATCGACGTGTTGGTTGCCGAGTTTTGGATGATGTTTCTGTTGCTGGGAATTGGCAAGACAAAAACGATCGATCGAATCTTTAAGGCAGATGCTTCCAGCGTCGAACGCCTGCAAGCCAAAATGATTGCCTTCAGCACTAAGATCGCCCGCAACCCCTCCACAACCGATTTGGTAGTCATCTTGGGAATCGGCTTTGGCGGCACGGCGATCGCTCACGCCATCGCCGATGTGGTGGCACCCTGGATAGCCGCCGAAGCGCCCGGGCTCTCGCGGTTGAGCCTGGACTCCAAATTCTTTTGGTTGATCGTGTTAGCAACCACGATTGGTGTGCTGCTGTCCTTTACGCCGGCGCGAAACTATGAAGGCGCCGGGGCCTCCAAAGTCGGCACGGTATTCATTTTTGTCTTGGTCGCTACCATTGGACTACAGATGGACCTGTCGGCCATCATCACTTACCGTGGACTGTTCGTCGTCGGTTTAGTTTGGATGCTGATCCACGTGGGCTTGTTATTTCTGGTCGGATATCTGATCCGCGCACCCTATTTCTTTTTGGCCGTGGGCAGCAAAGCGAACATCGGCGGTGCAGCCAGCGCTCCGGTGGTGGCAGCCGCCTTTCATCCCTCCCTGGCCCCGGTCGGCGTGCTATTAGCAGTGCTCGGCTACGTTCTGGGTACTTACGGAGCCTGGATATGCGGAATCCTCATGCAATCCGCCGCCAGCTAAATGCTGCGACGCGAGTGAGCGACTAAAACTAAAACGCGCTGATAATCGGCACGAGCTTCGTGGGATTATTAAAGCCCAGGATTTCCCCCAGCACTAAACCTTCCGCTGAGATATGAATCACCCGATGATTGTCAGTGTCGGCAACATACAACGATCCGTCCGCCAGCGCCACGGCACCGTTGGGTGAATAGAGCGTTTGCATGCCAGCGTAGCTACGGGCACTCTTCGCTAGCGAAACGCTAGCATCAGGATCGACTTTAACTTCCATGCTCGAAGCGAGTGCACTCAATTCGCTTACGTTGAGACTCAGATCCTCGCGCCCAGCTGCGGCAATCAATAACGTCCTGCCTGCCAAATTGGCCAGCGCTGCATCAGCCAACGACATCGTCCAAATTCGGTCAGCATGTTCCTCCACCACCATGATAGTGTCGGCATCCAGGAAACGAACATCATTGGGAAAGAACGTTGGAATCGAAAACTCGCTCTGCATAGCATCGAGGCGAATACCAAAGACGCGGTGGTTGAAAGTATCAGCAACCACGACCAAATCATCTGACAGTGCAGCCCACCGGGGGTGAAAGATTGATTCCGGACTGGTCCAGTCTACCTCACCGTTGCGGTTACGAATTTCTAATATCTGCTGACCACTTTGCGTCTCCCTTGCCAACAAGTACCGACCGCCGCCCAGCGGATTGACAAAACGCACCCAAGCCGTGTCGGCGGTGACGAGCCAATCGTCGGTCAAGAGTCCCGTTTGCACTTCGAGAAACCCAATACGGTTGGCGTTCGGAAACACGATTTGATCGCCATCTAATGCAACCGAAGACATCCCCACCGGGACTTGGAATCGCCAACCAATACTGCCATCACGACGCACGTAGTCGATCGCAGGACCGTATTGATTGATCACGACGAAATCGTGCGGAAACAACTCACCATTGGCTTCCATGGCGGCGGGCATGCCCAGCGTAAGCCCCACGGTACCGACCGCGGGCGCGAAATAGGACAGACTGGTGGGTCGTTGATCACCCACAATGATTCGCATTAATCGCGTTTCGCGAAGCCCCGCCTCGGTATCGCGTTGATAGACAAACCAATCATGCCCTACAGTCGCAGCGGCCGGAATGTATGTGAGCAGCTGACCGTCTCCAAGAACAGCTACCGCCCCGCGAGACGGCTGTTCGATAATTGCAACCTCCCCCACGCCGGGCAGCGGTACCGCCCGACTCGCTCCGGGAAAATGAATGGACTGACTATCGACGCGACCGGTAAAGTCCGTGGCAAAAACTCCGTGCATTTCCTTGTCGACCGATAAAACGGTTGCCGACTGTCCGCTCGCCGCGTGGGTAATCAAATAGCGCCCATCCGCTCGGGGTCCTAAATTGAGCGTCGACTGATAGTGCCAATTCGCGGTAACTCGGCCCGTCTGCCCATCAAAAACGCTGACATATCGCGGCAAATCGCCACTCAACTCCAGCCGATGCGGGTTGCCGACATTTATTTGGGTAACTTGCAACTCCGCATCAACGACTACATCCACAGCCCGCTGCTCATTCGCGTCGTTCGTATACACAAAACGATACTCACCCGGCCCGAGCGATACGGGATTATAGTAGGGATGCTGAAATTCTAATTGATCAACTAACGCACGGTCCGCATCGAAGATGCTGACCTGAGTCCCGGCATCAACACCGAGAAACACAGGCCGATAGCCACTCGACGTGACTCCCCGTTCGTCAAGCGCTATCTCATGGACCCAATGATCGTCGCCAGCGGCATTCCAATGATGTACTTGGTAAGCACCACTGGGCAAAAACGAGAAGTCAACTCGATTTGAATGTACTAACTGACTGTGCAAACGATTGCCCCCGTCATCAAAGACCTCAATGTGACGCGGCAGCGTTCCCGGAAGGTTTACAAAGTAGTAGACAGGCGTGACATCAACCACGTCGAAACTTGTTCCAGCCACACTCACTCGCAAATCGGTAAATGTTTCACCACTGATGGCGTGACGAATTAAGTATTCGCCATGAGCGTAATCGGCCAAGTCAAGGTAAGTTCTGTAATGCCAGAATGAATTGATTAGGCCTCCTGCGACAGTTTGAACGACGATCCTGCGAGGCCCAGCGTCCGCAAACTCAATACGCTTATCAATTTCCGGGAATAACTCCACGCCCCGTTCAAAAACGGCCAGTGCCTGGGCTTGCCAATTCACGCCACTTTCGGCATGCCAAAGCTCATATGCACCTGGTTGTAAATCAGCCACGTTGACCGGATTCGAATATACATAATGATCCAACAGTATTTGCTCGGCCGCGTTGAAAATGGCGACGCGTCGCGGAAAGCTACCGTTGAGCGTAACCACTCCGTCGCTGAGTGCGTGAACGGAGACGACATCATCGGCCATCTCGACGCGATAGTTCTTCGTTGGATTTCCAGACGATGCGGCTGAGAAAAAATAATTGCCGGCTGCGAATTTATTTAGGTTGAGATCCTGATGATAGTGCCATCCTTGAACCAACACCGCACCATCCGCCGACTGGAAATGCACTCGCTGGGGAAGGTTTCCAGTTAAGACGATTTGTTTTCCCGTACCGGCGATGACGCCATCCTCAATGGACTCACCCTCGGCCACAGCCGAGGAATTCAGACCGCTTGCTGGAGCGGTGACCGCAGAGCAGACGCCGGAGGTCGCCGAAATTTGTCCACCCGCCAGTAACCGTCGCGCCTCGAGCAATTGATAGCAGAGCCCGCGGGACGATAACTTTGAAACTCTCTTACGATCGAACATAAGCCCATCGAACTTCGCCGCAGGCGGTCGCCATTCCGCAGTCGACAATCCACTAGAGATAGTGATCGGACAAAAGAATGTCATTTCAAGCCGCCCTGCTTTCGGTGACATTTAGTCCACCGGAACCCAGAGATCCAGGATAGTTGGAGGCAAAAAGTCCGCAAGAAAAAACAGAGTCCCAGCTTGCAAATGCCAACTCCTTGACACAATGTGCCGGTTATTTGGACTGTGCTGGTCGACAACTTCTGCAGCGGGGAAAATCGCCGCCGGCTTGGCTCAGCTGCGGCATTTCGCTACTCTTTTCGATAGGGATTGAGCGTCCGATGATCAATTTGCCCTGGTAGCTCAGCGGATAGAGCGACGGTTTCCTAAACCGTAGGTCGTGGGTTCAAGTCCCGCCCAGGGTACTGCAAAAATGAAAGCCGCAAAGAGGCGACTACACCCGCTGAGACTCCTTCCATGTCCGCGTGCCTAATGCGTCTCTAATCGCTTTAACTCACCGGACCATGGCAATCTCCCCGGAACCCAGGTAAATCGCCCCGCTTATCGATGGGCATCTTCTCCCTGGTTTTTGCCGAAGTCATCATCCTGCCCACATCTTCCCACCCACATCCGTTTCGGATTCGCCGAAAAAATCCCCTCCACCCGCTCAACATTCCGGTCTGAGCGAAAAACTACCCTCAGAAATATACACAAACAGAGGTAAACAAACTCCACCTATACGAGTTAATCTACAATGCTCGTTCTTTCCAGCATGACCAACGCCTGCGAATTCACTCACCGCTAACAGGGGCTTAGGGGTATGATTCACCCCCCTAGAAATATCTGAGAAGATCACAACGGCCAGCGGCTTCCTTTGCCATTCTTTAACACCGCGAGAAATCCTCTTGAGAACCAAAAGAAATTCGGTGACAGATTGCGCCCTTTGGTTACCATAGGCGTCTTAGCCTTAGGGGGCACATTGAAAGCATGGGGCATCGCTTGCTGAGAAACGCAAGTGCGCTTTCTTCCCCTCTCATCTCAATCCTACGTCATTATTCAGCGCGGGTGTTCAACATTCGCCGTTTTTTTTCAGTGAGCTCCAATGCGTGTCCCGCGCTTCACTTCCGTTAATGGTTTCATAGCCAACCAAAATTTTCTGGTCCAAGAGTTACCGACTGGCAGCGACGAAGGTGTTTCCCGCAGCGAATTATTCGCCGACAAAGCCCGTTTGGCGTTGTTAAAGAACCTCGCTCGCCAACTCGTTACTCATCTTTCATTAGCATTCGCGGATGCCGCCACGCTGGTGGTCGCTGTGCTGGCGGCAACAGTCCTTGGCGGAATGGCCATTGGTGATCATCCGTTGCTCTCCGCGGCGATTCTAACCGTAGTCATGCTGATCAGCTTCGCCAGCTTAGGATTGTATCCGGGTATCGGCCTGACGGCTGCCGTCGAGCTCAAATCGACGACGATCGTGATTTCAATTGTGTTAGCAGCCTTTGGTGCCGCCTGCTTGGCCGTCGCCAGCCCATCGAGGATCCTGCTCAACCTGTGCGTGTTGTGGATGTTTCTGTTGGTCGCCATCCCACTGTCACGTGGATTAATCAGACATCTGTTGGGGCGCACGCTTTGGTGGGGCGCACCGACAATCATCGTCGGCTCTGGTGGAACAGGTGTTTCCATCTTCAACTCGCTGCGAGAAAACCCCAGCTGGGGTCTGAAACCTATTGGCATCATCGATGATCGCTTGCACGATTCGGCAGCCGCCGAAGCGTATTGCGGAAACAACTCACAGCTGGCCAATTTGGTCAAAAAGCACCACGTGACATGGTGCATTGTGGCCTTACCCGATCGGCCGCGAGCGGAAGTGTTGCGGCTGGTCGATTCGTGTGCCGAGTTAATTCCACACAGCTTAATTGTTCCGGATTTAGCGGGGCTCCCCAGCCTTTGGTCGGGCGCGACAGACTGCGGCGGGTTTCCTGGCCTGCGTTTGAAAGAGCGCTTATTGATGCCCATTCCGGTTTTTTCCAAACGCTTGATGGACTTTAGTTTCACGCTTGCCATTCTGCTGGCAGTGGCACCATTGCTGTTGTTGCTGGCAGTATTAGTCAAATTAACTTCCAAAGGCCCAGTTTTTTATGGGCAACCACGTTTGGGCGTCGGTGGCAATAGCTTTCGAGCCTGGAAATTCCGCACCATGGTGTCCAACGCCGATCAAGTGCTGGCCGAATATTTAGCGGAGAATGAAGAATTAAGGGCCGAGTGGGAGCGTGACCATAAATTGAAAAACGACCCCCGCGTGACCTTTGTGGGACGTCTCTTAAGAACCACCAGCCTCGATGAACTTCCACAAATCTGGAACGTGCTGCGGGGCGAGATGAGCCTCGTCGGTCCGCGTCCCATCGTCACGGCCGAAATTGAAAAATACGGCAAGTGCTATGAACTCTACCAACGCGTCAGACCGGGAATCACGGGACTTTGGCAGGTATCTGGTAGAAACAACACAACCTACGAACAGCGAGTCCTATTGGATGGCTATTACGTGCGTAATTGGTCACCTTGGCTCGACCTCTGCATCCTCTTATCAACCATTCGCGTCGTGCTGCTGCGTCATGGAGCCTACTGATTCTTAGTCGTAACATCAGTGAGCCCAGCTTTTCCCAGTCCGGCTCTTCCCAGCTCGCCGCCGAACCGCCGTTGATGGAAGTTTCCCCTACATTGCAGACGACCATGTCGGCCACCGCGTCAGAAGCGGTCGCGACCGACGAAGGCAGTCCCGACGTGTCGCAACCGACACAGCGGCGATTGTTGCGGGAAAGCGTCTGGGTTGTGGGTGGTCGGTTGCTGGGAATTGGCACGGCAATTGGCATTAATGTTGTCTTGGCCCGAGTGTTGCCTCCGGCCGACGTGGGAATTTTCTTACTACTGGGCAGTATTCTTACCTTCTCTTCGCTCGTCGCCATGTTCGGCCTAAACGCGGGGTTGGTGCGATTTGTCTCTGAGAGCATTGGCGTGGGCGATGCGGCCCAGGCCCACCGGGTGCTGCGGCAGGGTACCAAGTTGGCGATCCTCAGCGTCAGCTGTGGCGGCTTACTGTGCGGTGGCTTTCTGCTGGTGGCGGGTGAGCGGTTGTTTGATTTGCCGCAAGTCGTCGTGCTGGCCCCGCTGGTCGCCTGTGGAGTCGTCGGTGCCGCGACCATTCAGCTGTGCGCCAGCCTACTTCGCAGCTTTCACGATTCACGCGTTTCGATCATGCTGACGGGGCAATTCGGCGGCCCAATTTGCAACCTGCTGTTCGGTGGGCTCACGATTGGTCTCTATTTTTTGACCACTCCCACCTTAAACCAAGTTATGGCATGCAGCGCGTTTTCAATGTGCGTGGTGCTGCCATTGGCCATCTACAGCTGCTACCGCATCAGCGAACACCAGTTAGCCACTTTAAGTTCCGCAGCCTCGACGTCAGCCGAGGGACACCAACGCATCAACCCGCGCGAGACGGCGACGGAGGAGCCAACACCCAACAGTCTCGCGATTACGGGTTTGTTGGCCGTTTGTCTTCCTCTGATGCTGACCCAGAGTTTGTCATACATTACGGGGCAAGCCGACATTTGGATTGCCGGTGCGAATGTGCCGCATGAGGACGTGGCGCTGTACGGAGCGGCCCGTCGTTTGATGCTGTTGATTGGCATGCCGATGCAGTTGGTCAACTTGACCGTGATCGCCTCCATTGCCGAGCTCCGTGCTCGCGGCCACTTGCAGGAATTGCAGCGAATATTGCGTTCGGCCGCCACCCTCGCGGCGATCCCCGCGCTGTTGGCCTGGCTGCCGATTGTGATCTTCCCCGGCCAGCTCGCGACGCTCATCTTCGGACCTTATTATGCCGATTGTGCGACCACCCTGCGAATTCTGAGCATCGGTCAATTGGTGTTTGTTTCGGTTGGCGCGGCGGAACTGACGCTGATGATGTCTGGCCATCATTTAAAGGCGTTATCGGTCAACATATTCACGTCAATCGCCTTGTTTATCAGCGGTATTTCGCTCTCGCAGCAATGGGGCATCCAGGGATTGGCAATCGCATGGTCAGCCATCGTTTCGATTCAGTGCCTCAGTTTTTGGCTCTTCGCGCGACGCTCGGTCGGGGTGTGGACTGGGTTAGATTTTCGGTTTCTCGGGGAAGCGAGGAAAATGCTGGCCAAGCTCCAATCGAAGTGGCTAAATCCGTCCAGAGAGGGGACAAGTTAACGCCACCTTTTCAAACCCTGCAACTAAAATAAGAGCTTGCAGAGCGGTTGCGAGTCTCGTCACGCGCGCTCGTATCCTTGTCAATTAACATGAATTCCACTCCGTTGCCGATCGCATCGAACCAGCCTGAGCAGCTCGCGGATTGGCCTGAGCAGCGCGTTAATTGGATTGCCCAACTGGCAGTATTGATCTGGCAACCCTGCCTCGTATTTTTGCCTTTCTTGTTGCTGGGGCTGGTCCTCTGGTTGGCCCCCACGATGGAGGGCGCCGCCGGCTTCCGCATTCGCGAAGAGCTTTCCTTCGCAAACTTCTTCATCCTGATCGCATGGTATGGCTGCATCGTTGTTTGCGCCGCGTTGGGCCAACTCGTCGCGCGAAGCTTTCCACCGCAGCCATTTCTTGCCGCTGGAGCAATCAACACGGAAGGATTTTACCGAGCGCTCAGCGGTTTAGCCTTGATTGGCGTTGGTGGCGCTTGGCTGGCCGCGTTGAGTAATGGCACCTCCTTGGTCGAACTCATCAAGACTCAGCAATTCAACTTGCTCAAAGACTCGCTCTACGAAAACTATAACCACCTTTACTCACTGCGCTACACCGCGTCACTGGTCGGCGGCTATGCGATGTATCGTCTGGTGTTCCTCGGTAGATTTTCCTGGCTTGACGCTCTTAACTTTTGTTTACTACTTGCCGCCGCGGCCATCTCCGCCCGGCTGTTGATCGCTCAAGCGGTTATCTTTGCCGGCGGCTTGGCAATCCGCTTTGATGCGATCCAGCAGGTCAAAGGGCGAACCATTCTGTTGACGACTCTGGGGCTCAGCGTTTGCATTGTGACCTTTACCTGGGCCCGCAGCGCTGGAAGCTATCGCGATTTCTTCGGCGTCAGCAACCCGGTTGCGATGACCTATTTAGAATGTCAGCGATATTTGGCTGCCCCGATTCAAGCCAGCATGGGTGTCGCCCGCATTGCCGCTTACCAACCGCATCGAGGATCACCCTCCAACGTCATCAAGTATGTGACTCCCACGTTTCTTCATCCGGAAGAAGAGAAGGCGGGCGATAATTCCGGCGGCGTGGGCGAGCAGTGGTATCTCGACGAAGTTGACGTTGACGAAACGCTTACGACCAATTCAGCTTTCGTCGACATGTACGGTGACTTGGGACTCTGGGCATTTCCAGTCATCGCCTGGGTAAGCTTTCTAGCGGCCGGGGTTGGCACTTATTTTTGGCGAGCTGACAACTTACTTTGCTTGATCGGCTGCGTGGTTCTGTATGGTTTTTTTGAACTTTGGCGAACCTATTACTTTGCCGCCGGCTCTTTCACATTTCTAATTCTGGCAATCATCGCAGCCGGATGCGGCTCACGTTTCCTGACCGGTCGCTTCCGCGTCAGCCTGTTTAAGCCACAGGTGAACGTGCAATGAAATCTGAGCCTCAAATTATTTTCGACTCGCGTTGGATCGGACCGCATGGCATCGGTCGCTTCGCCTCCGAACTGCGCGATCGCCTACCGCAACTTAGCCATCCCACGTTGGGCGGAAACTGCACCAGCCCGTTAGACTGTCTGAGACTCGGCGTCCGCTTCAGCGATAGCCAGACGGCATTCTTCTCACCCGGTTTTAATCCGCCGCTCACGCTACGTTTTTGGCCCGCCGCTCCGTTTATCTTTACCTTGCATGATTTGATCCACGTCAACTATCCCGCCGAAGCCTCACTGGCAAAGCGACTCTACTATCAATGCGTCGTGCGACCAGCGGCGAAAAGAGCTTTTAAGGTGTTGACTGTCTCGGAATATTCCAAGCGAGAGATCATTTCCTGGACCGGCATTCCCAGTGAACAAGTCGAAGTCGTCTATAACGGTGTGGGCAGCGCATTTACACCAGTTGGGGCAAAGCGGCAAACATCACACAAATATCTGCTCTATGTGGGCAATCAAAAACCGCACAAGAACGTCGGCGGGCTGCTGCGTGCGTTCGCCCTCTTGCGCAGCGAGTTCGATCTGCGTTTAGCCATTTCCGGCGAAGCCACTGCTGAAACAGCCAGCCAAGTCGACGCCCTGGGTATGCAAGACCATGTAGAGTTCCTCGGTAAGTTGAGTGACGAGCAATTGGCCGCTGCCTATCGCGGCGCGGAAGCCACTGTCTTAGCCTCCGCTTATGAAGGATTTGGATTGCCAGTCGTCGAATCGATGGCTTGCGGAACGCCCGTCGTCTGCAGCAACGTGACGTCACTGCCAGAAATTGCCGGTGACGCAGCCCAGTTAGTCAACATTGACGCGGCCAGCATCGCGGCGGGAATTGCCAGCCTACTGCACGATCAATCGCTGCAAGCAACATTAATCGCGCGTGGGTTGCGGCGGGCGGCTAACTTTACCTGGGAAGCAACCGCCACTCGCGTTGCCACGGTGCTCGACCAATTAAAATTGCATCTCGCTGCAGACTCCCCAACGCGCGCTCAGCGAACGAATCAGCCTACAGAGGCGACCGTAAAGTAAGCTATGAGAAAAACTGCCCTCATTCACGAATGGCTGACAAGTTACGCTGGATCGGAACGCGTGCTCGAGCAACTGCTGGTCATGCACCCCGCCGCTGATCTGTACGCCGTGGCCGACTTTTTGCCCGACGCCGATCGACACTTTTTGAACGGCAAGAAGCCGACGACCAGTTTTGCCGCTCGGCTTCCGTTCGCCCGTCGGCTGATTCGCCACTATTTGCCCCTGATGCCGATTGCCATCGAACAGTGGGACCTCTCCCCATACGATGTCGTGATCTCCTCCAATCACGCGGTCGCCAAGGGAGTCCTCTGTGGGCCTGATCAACTGCATGTTAGCTATGTCCACACTCCGATTCGATACGCTTGGGAATTCCAACACCAATATTTGCGGGAATCGAAATTAACCTGGGGCTTGAGAAGCATCTTAATTCGCGGGATCCTGCATTACATGCGCGCTTGGGACTACACCTCGGCGTGCCGCGTGGACGCTTTCATCGCGAATAGCAATTTTATTGCAAATCGCATTCGCAAATGTTACGGTCGGACGGCGGAAGTCATTTACCCACCAGTGGACGTGGACGGGTTTGGTGCCAACTACGAAAAGTCGGACTACTATTTTACCGCCTCTCGCTTGGTTCCCTACAAACGTGTCGATTTGGTCATCGAGGCGTTTCGTAAAATGCCGCACCGCAAACTGATCGTCGTCGGCGACGGCCCGATGTACAAACAGTTAAAGTCCAATTGTCCCGCCAACGTCGAAATGCTCGGCTACCAGCCTCACGAAAAGCTAAAATCTCTCATGCAGCAAGCACGAGCGTTTGTTTTTGCGGCGGAAGAAGATTTCGGCATCATGCCGGTGGAAGCACAAGCTTGCGCCACACCGGTGATTGCCTATGGGCGAGGCGGAAGTCTCGAGACGGTCATCGACGGGGTGACCGGATGTTTCTTCGAAGCCCAGCAACCTGAGAGCATCGTGGCCGCCGTCGATTACTTTGCTGACAACATTGATTCCTTTGATTTGGCTGCCACACGCCAACACGCGGAGTATTTCCGCCCAGAAAGATTCCGCCAACAAATTACCAGCTTCATCGATGCAGAATGGAAACGCTTTTCCGCTCAACGTCGCTCCGCCATCCCACGCCCTCCCGTCGAAAAGCTCACCAAAGCATCCGCGCCGCGTCAACCTGTCAACATTAGCTAAAATAGATATATTTCAAGTTGGAGTGTTAGATTTATGATTCAAACGCAGCACGCAGATCATCAACCACATCTGAATGTGATTCAAGCGATTTGGCGAAACAAGTGGAAAATGTCCTTCGTTTTCGTGCTGTCGGTTGCGGCGGCCGTGGGTTATCTGTTCATTGCCAAAAAACAGTTCACTTCCGAAGCGCAGTTGTTTGTTCGCCTCGGCAAAGAAACCATTGGTCTTGATCCCACCGTCACCACCGGCCAGACAATCGCCATCCAGGAATCACGAGAAAAGGAAATCTCCTCCATCCAATCCATGGTGCGAAGTCGCACCATTTTGGAACAAGTTGTCGAACAAGTGGGCGCGGGACGCGTGTTGGGAGAAACCGACGACGAAGGCCCCAGTTGGCTTCCGATTGATATCGACTATCTCAAGTCGCTCAGCCCCGCGTACGTCGACAGCCCCTCCGACAAAGCGATCGCCACGCTCGAAAAGAAACTCGAGGTGTTTTCACCTCGCAACACGGCAATCATTGGGCTGCGGTACGAAACCAACAGTCCCGATTTGGCTGCCGAAATACTGGATGCGGTCATTACCGCCTCGATCGATGCTCAAATTAGAGTCCATCAATCCGAGGGCTCGAGCCAGTTCTTCATTGCGCAAACTGACGTCCTCGCTCAACAAGTTGACGAGTTGGAATTGGGATTACTTGAGTTTAAAAATTCCTCGGGACTTTCCGACTTGGGCCCCCAGCGGCAAGCACAAATTGCTCAAATTGCCGCCCTCGAAAGCGCCCTCCTGGAAACATCGACGAAATATGAGGCCGCTTGCGAAGACATCCGCATCCGTCGTTCGTTATTGGCCGAGCAACCAAGTCAAATCAAGCTCAGCGAAACCACCGGCCTGGCCAGCAGTGCCGCCCAGGGGATGCGCGAGCAACTTTATGATCTGGAAATTCGAGAGAAGGAACTTATCGCTCGTCTTAAACCAGATCACCCCGAGCTGGTTCAAGTGCAAAAGCAATTAAAAGATGCCAAGTCAACTCTCATGCAAGAAGCCGACTTAAAGCAAGTCACCATCGGTCTCAACGAATCGTTCCGCGAAATCGAAGCGGCCATGTTAAATCAACAAGCCTTAGCCGCTTCGCTGCTGGTGCAAAAAGCGGTTTTAAAAGAACAAATCGCTGAGGCCAAACTAGCGCTGCAAACGATTAACGCCAACGAACTAACACTGGCTCAACTAACTCGCAAATTAGACTTGGCCCGCGACAGCCACAGAGATTACGCACGTCGCTCGGAGCAGGCCAGAATGGACCTCGCCTTGAGCAAGTCCGCGGTATCGAACATCAGTGTCTTGCAACCCCCGAGTCAGTCGTTGATTCCCAGCAGTCCCAAGCTGGCACTCACGTTGGTCTTTGGAATGACTGCGGGAACTTTCTTGAGCGTGCTATTGGCTTTGATGGTGGAAATCAGACGTCAGGCAGTCGCGACTGCTGCACATGCGAATGCAGTCAGCAGCCTAAGGACCGGCTTAACACAAGCCTCTGAGGCCGCCCCTTCCATGGCTGCCGCACAGGCTGCCAACGCAGCGGGTACACTGGGGACCGACGCGGGAACGCAACTGGCACCAGCGGAAGTCGCTTTGCCACGCGAAACATTGCCTCCTTCCCGAAGACGGGCGACCCGCAGCAACCGCAGGATGTTAGGCACCGGACTTTACTAAAAAACATCAGCCTCTTTGCCGCTAGCCGCGTTGCCTGACGGAGTCTTTCGAGTGTTCATAAGTCGCGACGCAAATGCCGTGAACAGTTCATTTATCAACCACACAACCGGCTCTCCTCCAACACCCGACCCGAGGTTAGAAGCTCGCTGCGCGCGAGTCACGGCAACCGAGCGCTCGTTATTGCTCGATCAGTGGAACCGCACGGAACACTTCTGGGACTCCGAGCCCTGCTTGCACGAGTTTGTCGAGATTCAAGCCCAGCGGCAACCGACCTCCGTTGCCATCATTTGTGGTGATCAACAAGTCACCTATGCGGAACTCAATGAACGGGCCCGACGCGTCGCTTGCCAGTTGGTCCAGCTCGGAGTTAAACCAAACGAAGTGGTGGGTGTGGTTGCCGACCGCAGCATCGATGCGGTTCTGGCAGCCCTCGGGATTCTGAAGGCGGGAGCCGCTTATTTACCCCTTGACCACACGTTCCCACCTGATCGTATCGAATTTTACTTACAAGATGCCAACGTGCGGTTCGTGGTTGGCAATATCGATCAACCATGCCTGCTGGGCCACACTCAGATCACCAAGATTCCAACGGTCGGGCTACCCGAATCGCCCTCTGTAAACCTACCGCAAGTGTCGGCCGATAGCCTCGCCTATGTGCTGTTCACATCTGGCTCGACGGGAAAACCCAAAGGCGTGATGTTAGACCATCGCGGGCCGGCGAACACCGTTAGAGATATCAACAACCGATTCGATATCTGCTCGCAAGATCGCGTCCTGGCACTATCGGCCCTAGGATTTGACCTCTCCGTTTATGATCTCTTTGGCATTTTTGCAGCTGGTGGCACCATCGTCCAGCCAACCGCCACGCAAGCCAGGGAGCCAGCGAGTTGGCTCAACTTGATCGAACAGCATCAGGTAACGATCTGGAATTCAGTGCCCGCTTTGATGGAGATGCTGGTTACCTTCTTGGACCAGCCTGAGCCGATCCCCAGCCTGCAACTGGTCATGCTCAGTGGTGACTGGATTCCGATCACCTTGCCGGCGAGGATCCGACAGATTGCTCCGCAGGCAAAACTTGTTTCTTTGGGCGGCAGCACCGAGGCATCGATTTGGTCCGTGATTCATCCCATCGATGAAGTGCCTCCCGAGTGGCGAAGCATTCCCTATGGCAAACCACTTTTGAATCAACGATGCTACGTTGTTGACTCCGAGCTAAATCTCTGCCCGATCGGCGAGGTCGGTGAACTGGGAATCGCTGGAGTTGGTGTGGCCATGGGCTACCTCAATCGGCCCGATTTGACAGCCGAGCACTTCGTTAACGATCCGTTTTCTCCAACTGACAACCTGTACCGCACCGGCGACCTCTGTCGTTATTTACCCGATGGTTCGATCGAATTGGTAGGTCGCAAAGATCATCAAGTAAAGATCCGCGGCTACCGAATCGAATTGGGCGAAATTGAAAACAAACTACTTCAAGACACGCGAATTCGCGAGGCAATCGTCATCGCCAGCCGAGAGGAAAGCGGAGCTCGTTTGTTGGCTTACGTTGTTTTCCAAGCGGGTGCCGATGCCAGTTTAATAGAGCTCAATGCTGAGCTGAGCAAAAGCTTGCCCAGCTACATGTTGCCCGCCGCGCTGATCCCACTTAACAAATTTCCCCTAACGGCTAATGGCAAAGTTGACCGTGGCTCGCTGCCCCTACCGGAGATAACCCGCGATCATGCAACCCTCCTGCAACCGGCCTCAAAAACCGAATCGATCGTGGCAAACATCTTATGCCAACTGCTGAATTTGAAAGCGATTGACACCCGCGATGACTTTTATGCCTTGGGTGGAAACTCACTGCTAGCGGTTGCTTTGGTTAGTCGCATTCACAGAGAATGTGGCGTGCGATTGGCCTATTCAGAGATCCTCGCGAAAGCGGTCAACACGATCGAACTCGCCCAATGGATCGATTCCACAACTACCGAAGTAAAAGAAGACAACCTAGCCAGCGGCATCAGCAAGGAACGGCTCAGCGAGGCGCCACTTTCTTATCATCAACAGCAACTGTGGGTCGTCAACTTCCTGGACCAAAACCGGGCTCGCTATAACGTCCCCATGGCCTATCGGATTTCTGGGGAACTCGACTGCGGAGCGCTCCGCCAGGCCATCAGCGAATTAGTCAACCGTAACGATATCCTCCGCACCGTTTATCAAGAGTCCGACGAAGGCCTCAAGCAGATTGTCTTAGCCCCCGTCGATTTTGATTTACCCGTGATCGATCTGTCGCAGTTTGCCGGCGAAGCGTTGGAGCAAGCTTTCTCAGAGCAAGCGGTGGCTGTTGCTTCAGAGCTCTTCAGCCTCGGCGAATCCTATCCGCTGCGGGCCGCTGTCTATCGTTGTGCTGCGGATGAGTTTCGACTCGTATTGGTGATTCATCATATCGCCATCGATGGCCATTCTCTCACTTTGCTCCACCAGCAATTGGCGGCTTATTACGAAGCTTGCCGAAACCAAGTTGCGTGCCAACTGCCGCCTCCCGAGCATCAGTATGCAAATTACGCGATCTGGCAACAGGAGAATTATCCACCAACCTCTTTTGCCAAGGAACGGCGTTACTGGCAGGAAAAATTAGCTGGCGACTTATCATGCCTGACGTTGCCCAACGACCATGCGGTCACGTTCGATACCACTGGTAAAACACTGGCTGTTGAAATCAATCCTGAGTTGCTCGACGATTTGCGTCGCTTCTCCACTGCCAACCAAGCCACCTTATTCATCACGTTGTTAGCAGCGATCAAGGCAACTTTCTACCGTTACACGCAGCAAACAGACCTGATTGTCGGCTCGGCAGTCTCCACACGCGATGATTTAGACACCGAAAATCAGCTGGGTTACTTTATCAATGTGCTTCCAATGCGAACGCAAATCGATGCGTCGGGCTCATTTCTTGAACTGCTAGGTGATGTTCGGGAAACAGTGCTAGGAGCCTTGGCACACAAGAATTACCCGTTCGAATTGCTGAAGAAAGAGATCCTTGCCACGCAGGCAACCGGACAAGACCCTTTCCGCATCATGTTTGTGCTTGAGCCTGCCCCCTGCCCGCTGCAACTAGCAGGTTTGCCAGCGAATCCTCTGTCACTCGATAACGGAACCGCCAAATTCGACCTGCTGATCGCCGCCAAAGAGACCAGCCAAGGTTTAAGGTTGGAACTGGAGTACCGGTGCGGCCAATTCAACCAAAAACGCATTGAACGTTTCGCCGAACACCTACAAAATTTATTGGCGGACGCGGTCGCTAATCCCCAACGACTCGTTCATCAACTCGATTTGCTGACCGACAACGAACAGCCCCTGGTGCTCGCGGGCGACAACGCGCGGATTGACGACGCACACGCGGTAGTTGCTATTCGCGAGAAATCGACATCCTCCTTTGTACATGAACGTTTTGCTGCGCAAGCGAAAGAGTGTCGTCACGCGGTGGCGGCACGCTTTGGTGATCAAACTTTAACCTATGAGCAATTGGATCAACGGGCCAACCAATTAGCCAATCGCCTGGTGCAATTGGAGATTGGCCCGGATGTTCCCGTCGCGATCAGCCTGTTGCGATCCCCGGAGATGTTGATTTCCGTGCTGGGCGTCCTTAAGGCCGGTGGCACCTACGTTCCGCTTGATCCTAATTTGCCCAGCCTGAGGCAACAGCAAATTCTTGCTGACTGCCGACCCCAAGTGCTGCTGACCGATAGCCGCTTACTCGACTCCGCAGAGACGCAGCTCCCCGTCAATCACATACTCTGCCTCGATCAAATAGCGGAGGCTGACGACCACTCGACCCGCTGTCCGCAACCCGCACTTGGCCCCGACAATTTGGCCTACATTCTCTACACCTCGGGATCAACGGGCACGCCCAAGGGGGTGGCAATGCGACATGGGGCTGTGGACAACTTAATTGCTTGGCAATTGAACAACTCCACCGCCAAGGCGGAAACAAAAACTTTGCAGTTCGCCGCATTGAGCTTTGATGTTTCTTTTCAAGAGATCTTCGCCACGCTGTGCAGCGGTGGCACGCTCTATCTGATTGAAGAAACATTATATAGAGACTTACACCAGCTCTGGAAATTCATTGTCGCGACGGGGATTGAACGAGTGTTCCTCCCCTTTGTTGCCCTCCGCAGCCTGTGTGAATCGGGTCAAGATAACGCTCGGGAAGCCAGTTTGCGGGAGGTAATCACCGCTGGCGAACGATTAGAAATCACGCCGCTGGTACGTCAATTCTTTGAGCAACTTCCGGGTTGCCGGTTGTGGAATCACTACGGGCCTACCGAAACCCACGTAGCGACTGCATATCAACTCGAAGCGGACGTTTCACGTTGGCCGGCACGACCGCCAATTGGCATGCCCATCGATCATTGCGCGGCGATTGTATTAGATCAACATCAACAACTGGTTCCCCAAGGTGTCGCGGGTGAATTGTATTTGGGAGGCGAATGTCTCGCTCATGGCTATTACCATAACGATACCTTCACCCAAGAACGATTTATCGCCAATCCCCTTCCAGAACTGCCGCTTCCACGTTTGTACCGTACCGGCGACATTGCCTGCTGGAATTGGCAGGGGCAACTGGAGTATCTAAGCCGCAACGACACTCAGATCAAGCTGCGTGGCCACCGCGTTGAACTGACCGAGATTGAAGTTCTATTAAGCCACTATCCGGCGGTTCGCCAAGCTGTCGTCAACGTCAAACCAAATCAGCAAGGCGGGCTCTTAATTGCACATGTGATCGCGGATCGAGCATCAGCAAGCTGCGACGAGCTAAAACACTACTTGGCCATGAGATTGCCGAGCTACTCGGTTCCACAGCAAATTCACATTGTCGATGAGTTTCCCAAGACCGCCACTGGCAAAGTTGATCGCCAGCGTTTGGCCACCTGGGAACCGACCGACGATACCAGCGAACAGCAGAGTCAAGGTGCTGAAAGGCATGGTACCGGCGACGCCGTACAAGCCGCTTCGAACGCATCCCATTCAGTCCGCACACCTGATCGGTTGGAAGCCCGCCTGCTCACTATTTGGCAGACGGTGCTTGGCAACAAGTCACTGACGATCGAAAGCAATTTTTTTGCCGCCGGCGGTGACTCGCTATCAGCGGCGATGCTTTTTTCGCGAATGGAAAAAGCATTCGGCAAGGCGGTATCGATCACCACGCTGGTCGCTTGCCCGACCGTGGCCTCGTTGGCAGAGCTGTATCGCAAACAAGATTCAGCGCGAGCCGCTTGCTGGGATTCGATCGTTGAATTGTCACCGCGGGGCACAGCCGCACCACTGATTTGTTGCCCAGGGATCGACGGTCACTTACTCAACTTTCGCGAACTGGCCAAATTAATTGGGCAGGACCGACCAGTCATCGGCGTGCAACCGGTGGGTCTCGACGGGCTCCGCGAGCCGCTAGAAAGCATTGAGGAGATTGCCGAATTCTATTTACGTGCGGTGCGTCAAGCGGTCCCGCGAGGCCCATACCACTTGGCTGGTTTTTCCTTCGGCGGGGTAATCGCTTACGAGTTGGCACAACGATTGCGTCGCGAGGGAGAACATGTAACGCTCGCGATGATCGACGCAACCGCCGGACTACCAATTCCCGCGCCTTGGTTACAACGGGTGGCATTCCATTTTCGTTACGCCGCAGCCTGCAAAGGTCGGCAACGCTGGAGCTATCTCAAGGAACGTGTGGAAGCTTTCTGGTTCGGCATGTTATACCGGTTCAACAGGATCAGCATGGAGCAGCGACTTGAGCGCATCATCGACCTGAGCGGAAATTACGCCAAGGTCGCGGCGGCAAATATGGAAGCCTTGGCAGCATACCAACCTCAACCTGCTTTGGGCCCGGGCACGCTTTATCGAGCCAAGCAACGAGCGAACTGGCCTGGCAAAGAGCGAGATGATCCGCTGGTGGGCTGGAGAGAAGCCTTTTCCGCGGCGAAAATTGAAATGGTGGAAGTCGACGGGGCTCATGCCAACATGCTCTCCGCCGAGCAAGTGAGTGGCCTTGCCGAACACCTCCGGCAAGCAATGCGGGGGACCGAAGAAGCGGCCACAAAAAACCACGCCAAGAATTAACTGCAAAAAATTAGCGGCAAAAATTAACGAACCTCAGCGACTCTGCCAGCCTCTGCGGTCGACTACGATGATCGTGCCTTGCGATTACGATCACCTGTCACTGTTCAAGAGAGCCGAGCATGATAATGAGCCCTCGCGCGATGTGTTATCGCGCAATAATTTGCCGCCCGATGATTCTTCGTTGGATGTTGTGTTTGCTGGCTGGATTTGTCTCAGCGGCAAGCGGATGGGAACGCCATCTGCTCGCTCAAGATAGCAGTGCCCAACAATCGTCTAGTGTGCGTCCTCAACCCCGAGCACACGCGCATAACGATTACCAACATCCTCGTCCCCTGATGGATGCTCTAGCGCAAGGATTTTGCAGTGTGGAAGCGGATATTTTCTTGGTAAACGGCGAGCTGCTGGTGGCTCACGAGCCGAGCGAATTATCTCCGCAGCGAACACTCGAGGCTTTATATTTGCAGCCCCTACACGAACGCATCCGCGAGATGGGCGGACGGGTCTATCTGCAAGGCCCCCAGTTCACGTTGCTGATTGATTTCAAATCCGCAGGGGCCGCCACCTATGAAGCCCTAACGAAACAATTGACACGTTACCGAGAAATGCTCGTACCACATGCCGCTGGCCCGCTTGGCACTGACGGCCGCCCCTCCGCCGCGGTGCAAATCATTATCTCTGGGGACCGTCCGATCGCTGCGATTCAAGCCGATCCTGAACGCTTGGTGGGCATTGATGGCCGCTTGAGCGACCTCGATTCACCCCTATCGGCCGACCTCATGCCAATGATCAGTGACCGCTGGCCAACACATTTCCGCTGGCGGGGGCAAGGCGAATTCCCCGCGCAAGAACGCCAGCGTCTGCGGCAGATTGTCGAGCAAGCCCACGCGGCTGGACGTCGCGTAAGATTTTGGGCAACCCCCGAACTGCCCGTTGTTTGGGATGCTTTACTCACCGCGGGTGTCGATCACATTAACACCGACCAGTTGATGGAACTGCGAATGCATTTGAGTAAATAAAAATCGGAAAAAAATGTCGTCTCTCGCTCCATCAAAACTGCGTTTGCTCGACCCTTCGCGAAGCCAAAGCTGACTTTAAAGTACCGCTCAGCGTCAGGGCCTTGCTAGCGGTTGTCAAGCGGGAACAATACAAGTGTCACAACTTAGCATTTACCAGGAGTTTAAATATGGCACACGAAGCAACACTAAAGAATCTGCAAACTGCTTTGGCAATGGAACTGACGGCCACGCATCAATACCAATTGCATGCGGGTGTGCTTGACGACTGGGGGATGGATCGGCTGGCAATGAAAATGCGAGAGGAGATGCAAGAAGAGCTGGGCCATTCCAATGACTTTATGGAAAGAATTATTTTCCTTAAAGGTGATCCCGAGTTGAAACTCGCCAAGATGCCAGCTCGCGCCAACAACTTGGTCGAATTGTTCGAGTCCGATCTCAAAGATGAACGGGAAGCGATTGTGTTTTATGTGCAGGCTTCTCAACAGGCGGCTGCCGATGGTGACATCGGCTCGCGCATGCTGTTCGAACGCATTGCCCTTGATGAGGAAGGGCACATGTCTTGGCTGGACTTGCAATTGGACTTAATCAAACGCATGGGCGAGCCGGCCTATATTTCCAAACACATTTCGGCCCCCGGTGAGGCCGGCGAATAAATCGTCACTCATTTCGCGTGCCGGAGCATCTCGGCCGGATTGGCCAGATGCGCCGGCGCGACTAGGGTTAAGCGATCGCGCAGCGTTGCCTTGCACTGCTGCAGCCAATTGGTTGCTTGCTCCAGCGTCATCTCTTGCCGACGCTGGATTCTTTCCCAACGCAGTTTGGAATCATTCCACAACCAGATCGAATATTTGGGAAGTTCGACAGCGACTGCGGTCCCCTCATCTTTGCGGGGCCGGACGACCGCGTGAGCCGATGGCCCCACCAGCTCGCGGCACATCGAACGCGCTTCGTCAATCGAGACGTCGGTTGCCACCAAACGGGGATCGCACCCTTGCTGGCGTAGTTCCACATCAAATGTTCGCAGTTTTCCAGTAGCCTTGACCATGGTCGTGTGCCTCCTATAGCGTGATATCGGGAAGCAGAATTGCTGTTTCCAATCCATTATTCGCGACCGCCGTGACACCTCTGGTCACAAGTCGAGGAAAAGTTGGGAAGATTTTTTTCAGCATTGCTCTACAATGGGGCCAAGCCTCCCCTCTTTGCCTGCTGCTCCCTAAAAATCCCCGTAACCATCAATGTCAAACGCTTGGGTCCACGACGCCATCTCCCGAATTGAATCCGATTTCAACCGCTCGGCCGATACGCACTTAATTCGCGTCCCCCTGCCCGGCTGCGACGGAATCGATTTTTACCTCAAGGACGAATCGATTCACCCCTCGGGGAGTCTCAAGCACCGCTTGGCTCGCTCGCTGTTTCTCTACGCCATCTGCAACGGCTGGATCAACGAGGGGACGCCCGTGATCGAAGCTTCGTCGGGCAGCACGGCAATCAGCGAAGCCTACTTTGCGAAGCTGCTCGACTTGCCCTTCCACACAGTGATTCCCGCCTCCACTTCGCGGGAGAAAATCCACAAGATTCAATTCCTCGGCGGGCACTGTCACCTCGAACCGGGCGGTGACATGTACCAAGCAGCAGCCGATTTGGCGGCCGAGATGGGCGGGTATTACATGGACCAATTTACGTACGCGGAACGGGCTACCGATTGGCGTGGTAACAACAACATTGCCGAATCGCTGTTCCGGCAAATGCAACGAGAACCTTTTCCAGAACCGACCTGGGTTGTCGTCGGTGCTGGCACGGGCGGGACCTCAGCCACCATCGGCCGCTACATCCGCTACCAAAAACTGAACACCAAACTCTGTGTCGCGGATCCAGAGCGGTCGGTATTTTTTGACTATTTCCACTCCGCGAATCCGAGGCTCCGCAGCGAGCTGCCATCCCGCGTGGAAGGCGTGGGACGGCCGCGGGTGGAACCGTCGTTTATTCCCAGCGTGATTGATCACATGATTCGCGTTCCCGACGCCGCTTCATTTGGTGCGATTCACGCGATTGAACCGCTGCTCGATCGCAAGTGCGGCGGTTCCACCGGCACCAACCTTTGGGCCTCCTTCCAGCTAATTTCAGAAATGCGACAACGAGGCCAGCGTGGCAGCGTGGTGAGCATCATCTGCGACGCTGGCGAACGGTATTTGCAAACTTACTACAACCACGCTTGGCTGGCGCAGGAAGGCATTGAGACAAAGCCTTATTGCCAGTTTGTGCAAGAGTTCCTCGACCTGGGCCACTGGGACGATGATACTTGTCAACAGCTTTGCGCGCTGGCTGACGAATCATGAGGACGATTTCTAGCATCTCCCAGCTAATCACGGCGCATAACCGTTATGCGGTTTTGTCGCTAGCCACCGTTCCCTTGCACGGGATCAGCTAACTGAACTCGGGCCAGATAGATACTCGTCTTGCCTTCGTGTGACGAGTAGTAACTCACCCAAACTTCGCCGCCATGCTCGACCATTCCCGCGTAGCTGGTATCGCCACCACTGGGCAACGCTAGGCATTCGCTCAAATTGCCAGTCTGCGTGTCGATCCAGCACAGCGACGTGCGAACGGATTTATCATACAAACGCACGGCGGCCAGAAATCTGCCGTCGGCGAGCTGTATCATTTGAGGGCCACCGATCTTGACACCCACGTCATGCCATTGCCAATCCGCGTACGGAGGCTGGGCGACCCCCAGCATACCATTGGCAGGAGGGCCATCGCGCCTGAGCAAACAATAGGCGGTGTTATCACTGAAGACAATCGCTGTTTCGTTCGGATACCCCTCGTCCAACAATGACTCGACCACGGTGTCAAACTGTTTGCCATCATCACTTTGATAGAGCCTCAAAGACTTTTCTGGCCCGCATTCGTAACCCATCGAATAAGCTTGTCCGGCGTGCCAAGTAGTTCTCCACAGCCAAAAATTAGGGTCACCGATCTCGGTGGCGGCGGACCATTTAAAGCCATCGTCTGAGAACCAAACCAGCGACTGGTGGGAGTGCTGTGAGCGATCGTGCAGCGCGCCGGCACCGCTGAGCATTAATTGCCCGCTGGGGGTGATCGTGATTTTTGCATCTCGCAAGTCCGCGTCGGTGGATGTCAACAACGCTGCCGACTCCCACTGCTGACCATCGAGGGAGCTGATCACGCGGAGCGCCCCGTCGGGGGAAACATGCCCTTGTCCCTCACGAAAAACACAAAACCAGCGATCTTGAAAACGCACCAAGTCGGTAAATGCATTGTGCGGTGCCTGGTCCCAAATTTTTTGCACCTCAAGAATCTTCGCCTCATCGGCCGCCGGCAAATGATCCGTCAAGCTAAAAATCGCAGCCAAAACGAGCAAAAATCGCATGTTATCACACCTCATTAAAAGGGATTGTCCTTGTTCTCCGCAGGCATCGCTTATTGCAATGCTTGTCCAGATGATACCACACAAGCTTGCTCCTCCGCGGTCAAAGGTTCAATGCGTTCGAGCTGTTGTTGCAACACCTGGAGATCGGCATCGGACGCATCGTCCCCGCGCTCCGCACGCTGCCGCAGGCGTTTCCTTAGCGTATCGGGATCAGCGGTGAAGGCGAGAAGGCGAAATGGCACACCCAACTCCGCAGCCAAGCGACGAAATTGGTCGCGATCTTGGCGGCGGAGAAACGTCGCATCAACCAGCATCGGTACGTTTTGCTCAATACCAAGCCGCGCGATCATTGCCAATCGATCATAAGTTTGCCGCGTGGCTGCGGGACTGTAGAGATCGGCAGGTGGCTCCCCACCGGACTCCTTTTGTTGTCGCTCCGCGGTCTTTGGAGATAACAAGGTATCATTCCGACCAGCAAACAAACGTTTGCGCTCCACGTCGGAACGAACTCGCACGAACCCTTGTTGATCAACGTAACGTTGACTGCCAAAAGTCTTGCCGCTCCCGCTGAGGCCAAAAGTAATCGCCAACATGGGCTTCTGGGGTTCGCTCAGCTCGGCGGCGACTTGGAGGAAATGGCCGACTTCGCGCCAGCACTCACGTTCTTCCGCCACCACTCCTGAATCGTGCTGCTGGGTCGCTCGAATTGCCCCCACTTTTGCTCGCACTAGCGCTCGATAAATTTGATACCAGCGGGTGACTTGCAACCCCTGATAGTCCCCCGTGGCCTCGAAATAGCTGTTCGCGAATCGATGGGCGATCGCGTGATAACCATGGGCATGCAGGTCCATGATGGTGAATGATGCATCGGATTGAATATCAATCCACCGCAGGCGCTCACTGAACTCAATCCCATCGAAAGGGATCAATTCGTCATCCCAAAGCACCACGTTTTCCAAGTGCAAATCACCGTGGCAAGCTCGCACGAAGCCAGCTTCCCGCCGCTGCTTAAAAACCTCACGAAGCGACTGGTCGAGCTGATGTTGCCATCGGCTGATACGCTCTAGATCATTTTGCAAGCTTGTTGGCAGTTGGGAACACGTGGTCAAATATTCGATATTATCAAACTGATCTTCATAAACGATATCAGCATCCCCCCAGTTTGCCGCTGCGTGGACGGCTTCCGCGCGACGATGAAAATCGGCCAGATGCGTGGCAAATTGATCGATTTGCTCCGGAGTCACCTCCTGTTCCGCCAGCTGGCTCGCTAGCAGCGCACCATCTGGAAAAGCCTGCATCTGCACAGCGACATCGATCGTACCGGGGGGCAAGTCATTCAGATCGGGCGGACTTGAAGCAGTTGCACCGAGGCCAAAAATTGGTTTGACGACCAGCCCCTCGGTTGTCCGCCGAATCGCCACAACGGCTTGATACAACTTGCTCGCGTAACGTTGATTCAAACTCAATTCAGCCAGACAAGCCTCAAGACGCTGAGCGAGCGAGCGATAATCGAGAAATGGATTTTTCAGCGGCTTTTTTATCTTCAGAGCAATTTCAGGAGTCACCAGAACCCAGGAGATATGAGTTTCATGCAACTGGACACAGTCCTCCTGAGATCCATTCGGCGGGTGGGGATCATCAAGACTACGTGGCTTGCTGGGCTGGTGCGGCTTGGTGGGCTGGTCTTGGCCAAGCGATTGGTGGTTGGCCTGGCCGGGCAAATCGGTTTGGCCATTTAAATATTGGTTATGTAAATAATCGCGAAGTTCATCAATCATACGGCGGGGGGTCCTCCCGGAAGGTTGGCGAAAAACGCCTCGGATGCGCTGGATCATCAGCTATTGTAGAGATATTATCGGCACAAATTACTTTACTCAAAGAGTCGACCACCAAATATGCTTGCTGCCTGCCACCACCGACTCCTCTCCGCCTTAGCCTTGATCACGGTGGCATTCGTCCTGCAAGTGCCCGGAATCGCCCAACAAGACAGTGCTTCACAAGAAACCAGTGCGGCCTCTGCTGATGCGGAAGCCAAAGATGCCGCAACAGTTCCTGAAGAAGAGTCGCTGGCCCCGACGCCGCCGACATTACCATCGTTGTCAGAGATTGAGGAAACATTAGCGGCCTTCGGCAAGGATGAAAGTCTGAGCGAGGAGGAACGAGCGGCGATCGTAAAACAATACGAAGCTGCCCGCACTCAATTGCAACAACTAAAGGCTGACGAGGAACTGCTGGAAAAATTAACAGCCAATGCGGAAACAGCAGCCGAGCGACGCCAGACAATGGTGGAAGCAAACAAGAATGCGATCGACCTTGAGCTATCCTCGTTTGATGATAAGACCGCTTTCGAAGAGCTGCAAACACTAAAAAGCGAGACCGAAGAGCGACTTGAAACGCTAACGCAGCGTGCAGCCACGATCGAAGAGACCATCCGTGTGCGGAGTGAGGAAACCAAGCTGTTGCCGCAACGAATCGCCGATCTGCAGAAACAGATCAGCGATTTGCAGAGCACACCGGTGACCGCTCCCGAAGATGCCAACCAAGCTTTGGTCCAGTCTCAAAAGCTGGCCCAAGCCGCTCAGTTGCGAGCCAGCCAAACCGCTTTGGCGCTCAGCCAGCAAAAGAAACGTAGCTACGAAGCAGAAGCCCCGCTGCTGGCCCTCAGCCAAGAGCGACTGCAAGAGACGATTGAGTTGGTCAAGCAGCGACTCGGCGCGCTGTCGCAAACTCTCAGCCAGCAAAAGAAGGAGATTGTGCAGCGGCAAATCAGGGAGGTCCGTGACTTAGTCGCTGACCAGCCTTCGCCTGCGGGCTATCAAGACAACTTTCAAACAACATTTTTGGAACTCATTAAAAAGTGGCCTGAATTAGTTGACGCTAGCCAACGGTTGGAAGCACAACTGCTGAAACAACGCGAAGTTAATCAGAAGCTCGAAGCGGACTTTGCCAACACCTCCAGCAATGTCGAAACCGATTTAAAGACAGGTCGCGGGCTCAGTCGGGGCGTGGGAATGCTGCTGCAGATCAAAAAAAGTGAGCTACCGGATTCAACAAAGCTCTATGACGCACAAACAAAGCTCACGGTGGAGTTGGAGGAGGTTCAGGAGACGCTCACCTTAATCCGCATGCTGCGAGACGAACTACCCGAACCGCAGAAACTTAGCGATGCTTCGGCAACGACGCTTGCCGCAAAACAGAAGAGCATCTTGCAGCAATTTGCCAGCGATGCGGAGCGGCTACTTGAGTCCACGCTAATTCCTTACAGCGTCACCTTGAGTTCGTTAATTAATACGACCATTGAGTATGAAACGTTGATCGATGAGCATCTACTGTGGGTGCGCGATCAAAGATCGCTAAGCATGAGTGATCTGCCAATGGCTTGGCAAGCGGCCGTTGATTTATTCCGTCTAGAGCATCTACGGGAATTATACGCCGCGGTGCGACTGTTCTTGAGCCGCCAAACTGTGCTAGTCGGCGTTTGGTTACTCGCCCTAACATTGCTGTTTGCTGCCCGCCCGTGGTTTTCGCGAGCGATCTCGCGGCAAGCGGAGGAGACTCGCAAGCAGACCGCTTTGAACATGCGGCCAACCTTCGACGCCATGTTGGCAATCGTCATGTTATCGTTGCCTTTCTCATTGGCGGTTGGCATGCCGGGGCAGATGCTAAAGTATTCGGGCTCCGAAGACAGCATTGTACTGGCCTTTGGCGAGGCGTTGTCGATGGTGGCAGCCATGATTTTGCCACTAGAGTTTTTGCGTCAATTCATTCGCCCTTGCGGAGTGGCCATGGCGCACTTCAATTGGCCTCCAAGCGCCACCAAACCAATGCGCTCGATTGTGTTTTGGATGGAATTGGGAGTCCTGCCGCTGATTTTTCTGTGGCGGTTACTATCAGTCTCAGACCCTGTACGGAGCGGAGCGGGTACCAGCAGTTTAGCGCGGCTAATCTTCATGGCGTTGACGATCATTGCCAGCTTATTGCTGTGGCGTTTAGCCCACCCGCGTCGTGGTGCAATGGTCGTCTTGATCGCGGAGAATCCCGGTGGCTGGATAGACAAGTTGCGATGGGTCTGGCATCCCGCCATCGTCGCAGTGCCGCTGGGGCTGGCTGTGTTGACATTCCTGGGCTACACCTACTCAGCCAATCAACTGGCCTTTCGGCTCTACAGCACGATTTGGTTGTTTATATTGATTTCCGCCCTCTTCGGACTCGCGATGCGATGGTTAACCGTCTCGCGACGGCGGTTGTTACTAAAGCAACTTAAGGAACGTGGGGCCAACAAAGAGGGGTCAACTCCCACGTCTGGCGCTCCCATCGAAGTGACTGACGACAAACAGGCCGACATCTCCATCATCAACGAACAGACTCGCCGCCTGATCGTGGCATCCATGTTCTTTGGAATTCTGCTAGGCTTGTATTGGATCTGGAATCCCGTCTTGCCAGCGCTTGGTTTTCTACAACGTTTTGAATTGTGGACTCTTACGGCAGCAGATGGCACAACTGACATTGTGACTTTGGCAAACATTCTAGCCGCGCTACCAATACTAATTTTGACAGTCATCTTAGTACGAAACGCGCCCGGCTTGTTGGAAACAGCCCTCCTGCAACGCCTGCCGCTGGAAAATGCTGTCCGCTACGCCATCACCACCCTCACCAGTTACGCTATTGCCGGCATCGGTTTAGTCATAACGGCCAGCACGCTGGGGCTCCGTTGGGACAGCATTCAGTGGCTGGTGGCTGGCCTCGGCGTGGGACTCGGCTTTGGCCTCCAAGAAATCTTCGCCAACTTCATTAGCGGCGTTATCTTGCTATTTGAACAACCGATCCGCGTTGGCGATATCGTGACCCTGGACGGCACCACCGGAGTCGTCTCCCGCATTCGGATGCGAGCGACCACGATTACCAACTGGGACAGACAAGAATTTGTCATCCCCAACCGCGATTTTATCACCGGACGCTTCGTTAATTGGACACTCACCGACACCACCAACCGAGTCGTCATCGAAGTCGGTATTGCTTATGGTGCCGACACCCGGGAAGCGTGTCAAATTCTGGAAGCAATCTGTCGAGAACATCCAGCAGTGCTGCGCGACCCGAGTGCGATCATCACATTCGAAGGCTTCGGTGACTCGACATTGAATTTAGTACTGCGATGCTACCTTGCGAACTTAGATGGCCGGCTGAAAGTGATTCACGAAATGCATACGATGATCAACGATCGCTTCAAAGTGGCGGGAATTGAAATTGCCTTTCCGCAACGCGACCTCCATGTGCGGTCTCTGCCAGAGGGATTTCCAGCTGTCGCCAATGTTCCTCAAGCCAATGATGGCCGGTCCAATGCTCCCCAAGGTCCACAGCCTTCGTCACCTCCTCTGGCTTAGCGGCAACTTGTCGCGTCAGAGGTTGCCGGATTGCCAAACCCTCGGCAGCGGGTACCAAACGGCTGTTGCGTTCGCGAACGAAATGTTTGCTCCAACGGCGGTTGGCCGAACGCAACAAGGAATTGCCATGCCCAAAACAAACGCACTCAAAGGGATGTTGCCCCAACTCACATAACGTCTGTTTCGCTCGCTCAAAGTCTTCATAGGCAATCGAGTAGCTGGGCCCCCACATGCAAGCGGCCACGTCACCGGCAAACAATACTCCTCCCTTGCCGTGCCACAAAAAGCAGACATGCCCGCGAGTGTGCCCGGGGGAATGAATCACGGAGATCCCCCCAGCGATTGGCAAGCACTGCGTGTCATACACTTCACGATCAACGCGAGCCGGTTCGATACGAGGGGAGGCGTTGCGCACAAAACCGTAAAACAACAACTTGTTGTGCAAACCGGGCGATGCCTTTAAAGGGCGATCGGGCGACATCGAAATGCCTTTGCGAACCAATGCAGCATCTTCGGCATGCATGTAGGTCGTTGCTTGCGGAGCCAAGCTTTGGACCGCAGCCAATGAACCGGCATGATCTGGATGGCAATGAGTAATCAGGACGTGACGCAGGTCTTGCCAGCCAAACCCGAGTGAACTGAGGGCATCGCCCAGCTTTCCCGTATGCCCCGGATAGCCGCAGTCAACCAACGTCAGGTGTCCAGCCCGCGCGATTAAAAACGCGTTGACCACACCCAAACGAATGCGATAGACGTCCTCGACAACACGCTCAATACGTTTCACTTTGATCCCAAGTGCTGGAGAAAAAACTCCGTCTGACGATCAATATAACCTGGTAGCCGCCACAGACGGGCATGCTGCGCGCCCTCGAGTCCCCACGTCTCAATGTGAGCATGCTGTTCGGCCGCACGAACGTACTGCTGAAAATGCTCAACCCGAATCATCGTATCGTCGGCCGAGTGCACCAACAGCGTCGGGCACTTGACATGTTCCAGTAAAGTCACTGGTTGCACATCCGCAAAACTCTCGCCACAAAGCTGCTGCAACCAAAAACGAACGGGGGGCAGCAATATGCCGGGCACTCCAAAATGACTGAGAAAGTCAGCGACGGCCTGATCGGCGCGGGCGAAAGCCGAGTCAGTCCACAGCGCTGAGATTAGGCTCCCCTCGGGCCCAGCGGCTGCGATCAAAGCGGCTGCCCCACCCATGCTTTCCGCTCGAATGCCAATCCGCGACGGGTCGATTTTCAATTCGCCAGTGGTTAACTGGTCGCGAATGAAGGTCAAAGCGGCCCGCACGTCATTTGCCTCCCTCAACCCCAATGTGACTCGCCCCCGATCACCCGAGTCACCGTGATTACGAAAATCGACTAACAACACGTGAAATCCCGCCTTGACCAGCGACTCAGCCCCCTGGTCGAACATCGAGCCGCGATAATTTGTCGATTCATCCAGCCAAACCTTGCTGCGGGAACTACCAAACCCGTGCAGCATCAAAACGATCGCCCCCTGCTGAAATCGCTCGCCCTGCGGGTCGGCAGGCAACAACCAACCAGCCAACTCCAGAGACTGCTCCGCCTCCGCCAGGCCAGCTTCCTGATCGAAGGTCGGCACCGGAATCATAACGTCCAGCGATTGCAAGCCGCGATCTGCGGGCGTCTCCAAGGGGCTTAAATCATGATGATTCCGCGTCATGTAATCGTAGGCGATGGCAAAACCTAGCCCTTGCCAAACCGATAGCAGGCAGGCGACCGCCACGAGCACTCTCCACAGCCAACGCCGACGGCTGACACCACCCCCGGTAACTGCCTCTCCAGCATCAACCTGTCCAGCTCTTACCCGCGACGGGTTAGAAGTATTGGAATCCAACCCTGTGGAATCCGACGAGCCTACCATTGGCGCCCCCCCCTCCGGATGCTGCTAGCTCGCGCACCGTGCCGAACCGAAAGAACCCTAGAATACCAGACGCCAGGGGCCACGATCTAGGTGAAGCCTTCCAAACGATCACGATCGAGCCGAATATCGACAAGTTTTCACTTTCCCCGGCCTGACCGACAAAATTTCTTCAAATTATCGCCGTTTTCCAAACGCTGCTTAACAGATTACCGCTTCGTTCAATGAGGGCAAACAGCGTTGAGGGGGGCAAGCGGCGTTGAGCGGCTCCCAGCCGATCGCTCCACAATCTGCCTGGATAGACAAATCCAAGGAACGAACGGTGTTTTAGTATTTCAAACGATTGAGACAATCGTTCTACATTTTAAACGATTGAGACTGTTGATGAACGCGAATGCCTTCGACCAACAAGGTGAACTCAACCAAACCGTCGGCTGGAACGCAGCAAACAGCGGTACCCAAGGTGATTCATCGGCCAAACGTCCCATCGATGGACGCTATCAAGTGCTGGAGCGACTTGGTGCTGGCGGTATGGCTACCGTCTTCCGTGCTCGCGATCTTCAGAAAGATCGTGATGTCGCTATCAAGTTTATGAAGACCGATCTCGGCGGATCCGCGCGAAGACGATTCATGCGGGAGTTCAACACGATCTCCAGCATCAATCATCCCTGCTGCCTGCCAGTTTTCGATATTGGCGAAACCGAAGACGCACCCTATTTCACGATGGAGATGCACCCCGGACAATCGGTCTCCGGAGTCATGGGAAAGTCGGCTGAGGAAGTGGCCCACGTGCTGATCGATCTCACCCTAGCAATCGACTTTATCCACTCGCAAGGAATCGTTCACCGCGATATCAAACCGTCCAACGTCATGGTCCAACAAACCATGCATGACGGAGCCCCTCGATTTCATGCAAAGCTGGCCGATTTTGGACTGGCCAAATTTTTCCATCTGGACTCATCGCTGACCGCTGAAAAAGGCCTCGTCGGCACACCACCCTACTGTGCCCCCGAACAAATCGAAAGCCGCAGGATCGATCACCGAGCCGACCTCTACTGCCTGGGGATCCTGGCCTACGAGCTACTCTCCGGCGGCTACCATCCGTTTGCCGAAGCACGCGCGCAAGGTATCAACGCCGTCCTCCACGCTCAACTGTCCGTGACCCAAGATCCACTCACATATCACAACCCACGTATACCGAAGTCGCTTAGCGAGTTGGTTGACAAGTACCTGGCCAAAGATCCCGAGCGTCGACCTCCCTCGGCACAGGTGCTCCGTCAGGCCCTCTGTGACGCGTTCAAGATCACTGTCGACGAAGGCCTGGAACGCAAAAGCACCCCCGGAGATATTCAAATCAACACCTTCGGCTTTGTTTGTCGCAAAAACGAACTCGAACAGATCGATGACTATCTTCAAGGTGTCATCCACCATGATACGAATAGCTCGTCCAAGGATTCGCTAACCGCACTGGTCTTCACCGGCGACCCTGGGATTGGCAAGACCAGCATCGTCGAGGAAGCGTCGCGGAAAGCGTTATCTTTGGGCTTTCGGATTTACGAGGGACGTTGTTTTGACGGGGATCTTTCCTCATTTCATCCGTTCGTCGCCATCATTCGTCAAATCCTCTCGGGTCTGAGGCAAACCACTGGATCAGCCGAACAGACGACGATGTTTGCCCCCGACACGATCGCGACAAGTGATAAGGTGACGATCGAACAGATCCTGCACAGCTATCGCCAAGAGTTACTGAGAATAGCCCCCGAACTTCGTCGCTTTCTCCACGGCGATGTCCAGCAACAGCCGATGCCCGGAGATGGTCAGTATATCTATCGAGCCCTTTCCAGCATGTTTATCGAGCTCAGCCAAGTGCGGCGACTATGTCTTTGCTTGGACGATCTCCAGTGGGCTGACCAATCGTCGTTAACGCTGCTGAAGTATTTAACGTTGGCGATCAGTTCCAACCGTGGCGAACAAGCAGGCAACGGAAAATCACCCCAGCTGGCAATACTTTGCACGGGCCGCACTGGCTATCCAGCTTTCTCCGATTTTCTCAAACGCGAGCAGAAACAATCGCACCTGGGTTGCGTTGAACTGAAACCTTTTGAATTCGGCGAAACCAAACTGATCACCTCGCTGCGGCTGGGATGTCATGCGGGACAACTGGATGATGATTTGGTGCGTTCGATCGACACGGTTTGTCGAGGCAACCCATTCTTCATCTCGGAAACGGTGCGTGAGTGGCGGACGCGAGATCGGATCGTTCGTTCGCACGAGACTTGGAAGCTGAGCAGCGATACGCTGGACGATTCGTCGCTCCCCAGCACCGTCCGCAGCGCCTTGGGCGCACGACTGGGCGAGCTCTCCGAAACAGCCAACACGCTTATAGCAGTCGCCGCCGTCATCGGTCGCGTGGTCGATCTCGATTTATTGGCTCAGGTACTCAGCAACGTGCCGGAACACGTGCTCCTGGATGGCGTCGACGAATTGTTATCGAAACGAGTCTTCGTGGAGATGGCGACGGCTAGTCGAGTCGAGTTTGGGCACGATTTATTGAGGGAGCTGGCGTTAAGCGACATGAGTGCCAGTCGCCGGCGAGCCATCCACCGCTCGATCGCATCGGCCCTGGAAGAGAACGGTAAGCAAGAATCGTCACGAGTCCCGGCAGCCACGCTGGCGATGCACTACTTGGCGGGTGAACAACGTCAACAAGCGTTTGAATATTTACTGAAAGCGGCCGAAGATGCGGTCACTGCGGGAGCTTTCGAAAACGCGCTGAAGTATTTGACGAGCGCCGAAGAGCAAACACAGTATGAGTCGTTTGAGAAGAACTATTATCGACTGCACTCCCAACTTTGTCTAGTAAACATCGCCCTCAAGCGACTGGATGAAGGAGAGAGATACGGCCGCTTAGCCGCAGATGAAGCGGAAACAAGGATAGAGAAAGGTCGTTACCTAGGAGAAGTCGCCTGGATCAAACAGCAGCAAGCAAAGCTTGATGAAGCATCGGACCTATACGACCAGTCACTTTCTTACCTGGGATACAAGCGTCGCAAATCGAGGCTGGGAATGATATTAAACATCCTTGAATACCACATACACCTTCATTTCACTCCAGCAACTCTTTTTTACAAGATCAAGCGGGATATCACTCAAGAATCTGTCGTAATTGCCATTTCGGTCTTAAGCCGTTATAGCTACATACTGATTCCCAAAAGCTTGCTTGAGGGAGCCCAAGCCACAGCTTTTGAAGTTGCTAGCGGCACTAAAAGCAGAAGCGCAGAAACGAGATGCCTTGCGTTACAGTTTTATGCAATGAATTACGCCAACATAGGTATGGGATTTGTCGCCCGGCGATACTTGAATAAAGGCCAGAAATTACTAGATGAAATGGCCGACGAATCCATGACTTCTGAACATACATTTGCGTTTTCGAAAGCTGGCGCCGCATTTTATTTTTTAGGCGAGCTAGACAAAGCAGAAAATCTTTTAAGACGCAACATTAATGCTTTACGATTTCGCAGAGATCATTTTCTTGGGCTAGCCAATCATATGTTGCGACACGTCCAATCAATTCGCGGCGATGTGAAATCCATTATCGCAGCAGCGCAGGAGGAGATGAAAGTAGGATCAAGCACTCAAGATACCGAAACAATCGGATACGCGCACTATGGATTATGTCACGGATTCGCCCTCAGCGGAGAATTTGAGTCAGCTATGAGGTCAGCTGACGAAAGCATTCGACTTTTAAAACAAAACGGCTCTGTATTTCTTGCAATCGCATTAATGGAACGAGGATTCCTTTACATACAAATGTCTAACTGCTTTGCAGCCAGTGCTGATCTTCGTAATGGAATTACTACTGCGAAGAACTATGGAATTTATTTTGAACTCGTAGTTGCCCTCTTCCCCCGTATCATCGAAGCGTTAATAGGACCGAATTGGGTCAACGGTGCCAAGGCTCCTGGTGTGAATCTTCGTGAGGCGAGGCGATATACGCTGCGGGCTCGGTTCTTTGGTCGCATCTTCCCGAATGTGCGACCTCACGTATTGCGGTCGATGGGGCGGTATTTCTACGCCAGAGGCAAGCCACAAAAGGCTCGGCGTTTTTTTGAGCAAGCGGTCGCCGCAGCGGAGAAGTTGGGAGCACGCTTCGACCACGCCCGAGCGCTGGATGACCTGGGAAGAGCCTTTCCCGAGCTAAAAGACAACCGCATCAAGGCTCGCCAAATCTTGGCTGAAATCGGAGCCGTCATGCCCGCCACGGAATGCACCGACTACGATGGCCCACCAATCGCCTCGAGGAACGATCAGAACCGCGAAGCCGACCGTACGCAGCCAGACTCTCGCCAACCGAGCCGATAGCTCCGCAAATGTTGCGGTGGAGAATCTGCTTTGACGGACTTCATCTTGGAGTCCCTCTATCAACCACTCGTAGTGCCTTGGGTCGTGGGACAGTTTTTGTTTATTCGTGTCTTTGTTCCGCTGCGGGGATCACGCTGTGAAGTTCATCCAACAGCGTGAGTGCCGATTGACGAAGTTGCCGCTGCCCCGGGTCTGCGATCGACAAGTCATACAGGGCCCTTGCCTTGTCGTAATGCGCTCCGAGCTTTTCTGCTTCTGCGATTGCTCTACCAAAACATTTACGAGCCCGATTGATCTTCCCCTGGGCAAAATGGAGCCGTCCACGGATTCGCCATGTGTGAGGCCGAATGTTGGGAAATAGTAAACTGAACAACCTCGCGCGCCGCACATAACGACCGGCCGAGCGGATCGTCTTCTTTGAGAGATGCCCGAAGACACACCATTCGGGGCCGAGGATCGCCTCTCCGAGTCTCGGAAAAAGGGGCATATGGATTTCGAAATAGTGCAAGTAGCGGTTCATGATTGCAAGCGCCGCCTGGAGCGATTCGACCGCCTCCTCGTAGCGTGAAGCCTGCATCAACGCAAACCCATACTCCATGCGTGCGAGGGCAAGGAATGCACTATCGGTTTGAGCAAGTAACTGGATCGATTTTTCGCCTGCCTCGACCGCTCGATCGAACTGGCCATTCAACGCTAGACCGTGTGCGATCCCGTAGTGCCCGTACGCCATCAGTTCGTTATCCCGCGTCTTCTTGGCAACAGCTAGTTCCTTTTCCGCGACATCAATAATTTCATCGGATCGACCGCGAACCGATTTAATGTGAACCAACCAGTGGTAGGCCAGCGACAAATGATGATCTCCGCAGCGGTCAAGCACAACAATCGCATCCATGACTTCTCGTTCGGCCTCGTCCAAGCGACCGGCGAACAGCAAGCAGGCACTGACACTGGTTCGCCCCGAGGCCGCGATCTCTGGACGCGATGCGTCCTTGGCAGCTTGGGTTGCTTGCTTAGCATACCGTAGTGAAAGCAAGGTGACACCTGAGAACCCTAAGTTCAATCCATATTTGGCTAATGCCTGACATTTCGCATTTGGGCTCGACGTGAGTCGTGAAGTCACCGCGTTGAGCGTGCAAAGCTGTAAGTATACGAACAAATTTCGCGAACCCATTAGGTACGCAAAGTCAAAATAGGCCAAACACAGCAGTTCAGTGACACGATCGTCAGAAGTACGTCGACGCAAATAGAACTTCAAAATTGGTAACGGAACAAGATGGAACAAAAACAAATTCAGCTGAATCGACAAGATTACAAATGGTATTTGTTTAGCACGCTTAGCTCCCAGGCAAGTCAAAGCTTCATCATATAGCTTCATTGCTTCGCGCGAATCTCCTTGTTTTTGATGGTACCATGCGAGACGAGCAATAACCTCGCCGACCTCAAAATTGCTTGTGGCAAATGTTTGTGCCGAGCGGGCCGCAAGGATTGCTTTACCTAACTGCTCACAACCCGAATGGGCTTCGGCTAATAGATTGTATAACCTCAATTTTGCTTGGCTGTTCAAGTCCTGAGGCTGTGACTCCTCGGCACGCCGCAAATGCTCGAGCGCGTCCGCAAAGGCGTAGGCGTTCATGGCGTCTGCGCCCGCTTTCATGGAGTACTCAAATGCTTTAGCAGGCACCTCGCCAGCCTGAAAATGCATCGCTAACAGTGCGTTGGGGGCGAATTTTGTGGTTGGCGCAAGCCTAGCTTCGATAGCCTCAGCAATCCGGCGATGGATCGATCTGCGGCGAGTGCTGGCGATTTCGGAAAAGACCATTTCACGCATGAGATCATGGCTAAATTCTAGACGGCTGGCCGCATGCGTCTCGACAAAAATTCGCTTGGTCAACAGTTCGTCAATGCCATCCAACAAGCCACTCTCGCTAACGTCCGACAAGACTTCGCTCAGCAAATCCAGATCAATAATACGTCCCATCGCCGCAGCGACGGGTAGAATCGCTCTCGTCGCCTCAGACAATTCCGCCATACGCCCACGCAGCGCGCTTCGCACGCTCGTTGGCAGTGAGGAATCGTCATGAGATTGGTTGAGCAATTGCCAGCCGTCAGGAGTGCGGGCGATAACTCCATTAGCGTGCCACTCGCGCACCGTCTCGGAAATAAAAAAGGGATTGCCATGGCAGAGTTTGTCAATCGTTTCGACCAGCGAGTTCTCCACTTGACCTGGCAAACAACCAAGTCGGAGAGCCAGCATTTGCCGAGTCTCCTCGCGTCCAAAGACAGCAACGTCGATGACATGAAATTGCGAGTGAATCTCGGCTTTTGCTAGGAACGCGTCCAGTCGCTCATATCCAGACCGTCCGGTGCAGACGAGCACGAGGGCTGAAGGTTTTAGGCCGGTTGGCTGGCGCTCTTGCGATAGATCATTGTGACTCGATTGCCGACGAAGTGTCACCGCGAGATGCTGTAACAATGCTAGTGATGACTGATCGGCCCACTGAACATCGTCGAAACAAAGACATAGCGGACGCACTTGACTGATTTCAATGAGCATTGTCGCCAGCGCGCGAACAATATAGTCGGAGTCGTTGCGAAAAGCCGGTTGCTGGGCTTCGGCTTGCAGCCAGCGCCGGAGCTCGGGGGCGATTCTCAGCAATTCCTGTTGATAATCCAGGAGGATTTTTTCTATTTGGTTATTTTCATTGACATGGCGAGTGATACCTTCAACGAGCATGGTGCTATCATCGACTGTATGAGTTTTTCTTCTCAGGCCGATGAATATCTGTCGAATGATTTCCACAAAGGGCTGGAAAGCCGAAGCATTTCCATCAAAACAACGCCCTTCATAGACGCGGCAACCTGACCCGATGGCGCGGCGCGCTATTTCCTGCATGATGCTAGACTTGCCGGCGCCAGGTTCGCCGGAAATCACCAGCAGGGTAGATTGTTCTTCGGCCGAGGCCTGAGCGTTTGCTTCGTTTGCGTGCAGATTTGCCCTTAGGAATTGCCTCGCGATCTCGAGTTCCGCGTCGCGACACACAAACCCCAACGCGTTCAAGTGAACAGCGGAGGGAGTGCTCATTTGTTCCAAGCGAGCTTCGACTACGATTCCGTAGTCGTCAACCAATGCTTTTCGCAATAAGCCGGCTGACGCGGGCCGCTTTTCAACATCCTTTTCGAGGTAAGCAGCAACGATCTTCGCCAACTTCTCGCGGAGGGGATATTTTTCGTTGATCAGTGGAGGCGGCATGCTGGACAACTGAGCTTGCAGTAACGCCGACACCCCGTTCTCTCGTTGCTGTGCAAAGGGGTGTACGCCACCCGATAACAACTCGTAGGCAAGCACCCCGAGCGCGTACAAATCGACGCGGTGATCGACCTGGCCGCCCTCGATCTGTTCAGGAGCACAGTACGCGGGTGTACCAACCAAGCCACGTTCGGCTGTCAGCGACGAATCCAACTGGAAAAACTTGGCCAATCCGAAATCGGCCAATTTCGCGGTGATCCGGCGGTCTGAATCACCACCTGTGCCTTGCACTAAGATATTCGAAGGTTTTATATCGCGATGCACGATCCCTTGAGAGTGAATGTAGTCGATCGCCAGAGTGACGTCGATTAACATTGCAGCGATATCGCCGGGCGCTTCGCCGAAGACGGTGGTTACTGACTGCCCCGGATGAAGCTCCATGGTAAAGTACGGTGCTTCATGGGTTTCGCCGATCTCAAAAACGCGTAAACAGCAGGGATGATCAATTCCAGCAATCGTGTTGAATTCGCGAAAGAAACGACGACGCGCGGTGCCGCCGAGATCCGAATTCATGAATTTAATCGCCACATCGCAATCACGCTGCAAGTCACGAGCGCGATGCACCGTCGCCATGCCGCCGCTGCCCAAGCGTTCCAGCAACTTATAGCGACCGCCAATTGGCCGCGCGTCTCCTGAAGTGGCTTCTGTCGATTTCGTTAATGGCTGCAGTGTTTCCGTGCGGACATCTTCACCATCCCGTTTTTCAATTGAAATCATCAGCGAATTTCCGAAAGCAGACCACGAGACTACGGTGCCAAACACATTCCTCCGTTAAACGCGCATTCCGGTGAGGCTGTGTCTGGGAAAATAGCTTTTTTATCGCCTTAAATTTCCAAGAGCACGAACAGACCAGCAAGGCTGTTGCAGGGCAGGCCCGCACGCGATGCTCAAAAAAACCATCTCTTTTTCCTCGATTACCAGATCGAAGTCTTGGTCTTTCGCTTAGATGGGGTAGAGCTTGGATTAGAAACTAGATCCTTTCCCATCGCGGTGATGGAAATCCAGCTCATTACCTCTCAAAGAACCACAGGATTGGACACGATGAAAAATGCATTCAGGTTTGTTGGTGGATTCGCCATCGCGTTGCTACTGGCGGTCAACGTGCCAGCGGAAAAAGCGAGCGGGCAAACGTTGCCTTTCTTTATCGTCGGCTCCGGTACGATCCCGAACGGAATCCCCGTGGCACCCGACGATATTCGGCCACACAACTCGATCGGATTTGCCTCATTTGTTGGCTTTCACACTGGCGGTGGAGCCTTCGAAGTTTTGGAGAACACATCTCCGACCACGGCCGATTTCCAAAGTGCTCGTCCTTATGAGTTCAAGTCGCTTTTCGGTCGACACGTGTTGGCCTGCAACTATGGCGTCACGCCGGAGGCGGCAGAACCGGGTGAGGTGGAGTTAATTCCAGTGGGTGATCCCAGCAACGGCATCTTCGTCGCAGTCTTTCTGGCGGAGTTCACCCCCGACATCCCCAACTGCAAGGGCAAGTTCAAGCGGCTCGAGGGAGGCAGTTTTATGATGCTGGCAATTACCGAACCGTTTCAAGCGACGCCGGGCGGAGGTGTCCCGGTCGCTGGCGATTCCAACGGCGTAATTGATTACAACTGGGTGGGCCTCGGTAGCCTTACTTTCTAAGTTGGCGGGCCAGAGCTTTTAGCATTACAGGTCATTGCAATCCACATCGCGGTCAGCTGAGCGGGCCGCGAACCAAGCGATGGCAAACTTCCAACCCTCATAGGCACTCCACTTACTCAGGCCCGCCATCCGGCCAGCCTCGGCGATCGTCAAACCGCCGAACAAGTGCAAGTGGACTAACATGGCAACTTTATCATCTTGCTTGCTGAGTTCGTCGATTCCCTCACTCATGTCCAGAAGCCAATCCAAATCCTCAGATTGAGCCTCTGGAATGGATTGCAAGGAAACATCTCGGCGAGTGCGGGCTCGCTTCTTGGCCTGTTTTGCCCGAGCTCTATCAATCAGCGTCAGGCGCATCGCCTCTGCGGCAGTAGCGACAAAATGATCTCGCGAATTCCAGATGAAGCCGTCAGACTTAGCGGGTGCGATGCGCAGGTAGCCCTCATTGACCAAAGCGGTCGCGGAGAGCGTATTGCCGCAACGTTCCTTTAGCATCAAACGCTGCGCGATCTTGCGAAGTTCCCGGTAAAATTGCGAAAAAAGCTCGTCTGTTGAACGCGAAGCAATCGAATCAATCATTTCTGTTCCGCTTAAGCCAACCAAACCTGACACCCCCAACTGCCCCGAATAGGCCCCGTGATTTTACCCTCCCCAAGCGGGCACTTCCACAAGCAAACTCGGTTTTCTCACACGACAAATTCTTTCAACCCACAAAAGCGAAGGAACCCAGCGGCTGCGTGAGGAATTTTACAAGGAAATTCGCACGAAGCCCGTTCGGCCCCAGCCCTGAACATGCACGAGAACACATGCACGGGGACAGGTCCCGCTGCTGCACCGAACGCGCAGGAACGCGCAGGGACAGGTCTCGCTAATTTTGTTTGCGCGGGACCGGCGGCGGTCCTTGACGGGGCCAGATTGGATTAGGGTGCGCATTTGGGCGCCGTTTTAGCCGAATTTTTCCGGCTCGGCGCGTACCTTCAGCCCCAACCGACGGCTAATTCTTTTTTTCGCCGGATGCTCAGTCCGGGCGATCAGGGCCAGGTACCGCAAATTTTGTTCGCGCGGGGCCGGCGGCAGGGCGATTAGGGACAGGTACCGCAAATTTTGTTCGCGCGGGGCCAGCGGCAGGAATTTTGCGCTGGCGGCCGTCCTGGGCCGCGGCAGATTGGATGAGGGCGAGCAATTTTACGCCGTTTTCGGCGAATTTTTCTCAATCGGCGCGCACCTTCAGCCCCAACCGACGACTAACTCTTTTTTTCGCCGGATGCATCAGTGAGGGTAGACGCTGGCCGAGATCTGCCAGTGAATTATTTGGGGGCCAACGGCCCAGCGACAGCTCGGTCTTTTTGCAACGGCGTGTTCCCCGCCATAAACTTCATGCTGGCTATCAACGCGTGACCGCCCAAGTCGGCGTTGCTCCGCCGCCGCAATTCTTTGATCTGCTCCCGCAATCCATCCACATCAACCGCCTGGCCACTCCGCCAACAAACCTCACGCATCTGCTCCACGGTTAATGCAGGATGGCTTTGCAAATTGGGGCGTGCCTGGATCGCCAATTGCCACAACAAATTCACGTACGATGCAAACGTCATCGGCACACAACCCAAGTCCTTTTCCATCTGCCGACGACGCTCCTGCACTTCTTCCAGCGTCAAATCATTGACGACCGCCACCGGCAAACCGTCCGCTTCCCCAAGCAATTCAATCGGCGAAAGCCAATCCGACGTATCCACTGCACTCCCATCAAGCGTCTCCAGCCGCTCGCGAATCGAAACCATGGCGCTGGGATCGTCGAGCGAATCGACAAGGTGAGCTTTCAGCGGATTGAGATCAACGTAAGCCATGCAGGCCAATACATGCTCTTGCTCTTCGAGCGCATTCAGCTTAAAACGTTCTTCGAAGAAGTGACCTGTACACTCGTCTTCAATGTTACACTTGCGAGCCACGGTCTGACACATCAGCTTGACGAACCAAGAGATGTCGGAAAGCCGTACCCTGAGTGCCTTTACATATTCGGGCTCGCTGAGGATGGCATCGATTTCACACTCCCGAATTTTCCCGCCTTTGTTCCCTCGAGTCGGTTTCCTCGAGGTGATCGACAGCCATCGGATGGCGACTTGGCGATCGGAAAGCTGCTCGACCAAGTCGGGTCGGTTCCTGATCACGCAGTGCCAATGATTTGGCATTATTGCATAGGAAAGTAAATCTAAGCAGAATGTTTCAATTAGAAACTTCATCCTCGCACGAAACCATTCTCTGCGGTGTGAGTGGTCGACTCCAGTGAGCGGGTCAACGCCGTGGAGATAGCTTCTGCGAGTGGTACGGTTGAAACAGTGGTAGACGCCGTGCTGAGTGGGATCATAAACGGCGGAACGTGCACCGCGAGGCATTGCAAACCCTCCAGAAAGTGGAAGCAACTGGAACTGTACGCCCGCATCTTAGCAAATGCCAGCGCATCCTGAACCCCCTACCCAAACAATCACAGAAAATTTCCCGTGAACGGAATAGCACACCCTGAATAGACCATGTGGTTACCCTGACAAATACGCTGTCGGCCCGGCAGCAAGCTAAACAAACAGCTTCAAAGTTGCCCCAATTTGAGCTGTCAACTTACCCACGGCTCCCGCCGCTTTTCTGCTCAAAAGCTGGCAGCCCGAGCGAATTGGAAATGGCCATCGACAAGTCATTCGATGGAGCGGCGCGCCGGTCGTTGCCTCGTGGTGAGCCAGGTCCGCGCCCTACAAAAAAGCATGATCTGACAAAACCCAGGTACAGCACGAACTTGGCTGCTGGAGATGGCAGTCGAAAAGAGAGCCACCGTGGCCGCCGAAAACGAATATTTTGGCAGTCGAAAAGAGAGCCACTTGGTGGCCTAGTTTCACGGCTGAAGTTGTTTAACGCTTTGCTTTCTGGCTCTGCTTGAGCCTGTAGCTCTCACCATCGATTGCCAGAATCTCGACTCGGTGAGTCAATCGATCCAGTAACGCACCTGCCCCCGCTGCGGCCATCCACAGCGACCATGCCCAAAAGCACCCAGCTTACGCAGGCCTCCGGTTCTCCCTGGCCCACCCAAAACCAGATCCTCGCAGGGCGGTACCTGTCCCCGCAGCGGTCCGCTGCGGACATCCACGGCGGTTCCGCCAGGAGAATCACCTATCTCCCGCAGAGCGGCCAAGCTCCCCAGGCCGCCCGAACGCCGATCGTCGCAGGCCGGTACCAGGCCGGTACCTGTCCCTAACGCCTAACGCCAACGCGGCTGTCCCCAACGCGGCTGTCCCCAACGCGGCTGTCCCCAACGCGGCTGTCCCCAACGCGGGCAACCCTAGCGAAATTACCGAAAGGCCTCAGCTTCCGCAGGCCGCTGGCTCTCCCCAGCCCACGCAACGTCTGCTCCTCGCAGGACGGTACTTATCCCCGCTGCGGATATCCACAGCGTTTTTGCGAGGAGGATTGCCCATCTCCCGCAGAGCGGCCACTCTCACCAGGCCGCCCGGACGCCGAGCCACGCAGGGCGGTACCTGCCTCAAAGTCGATCAATCCCCACTTTTTCTCTTGCCTCTCGGCATTTGATCCTCGTAAGCTGGCTCCGCTCGATCGCTTTGCTTCAGGCGAATCGCGTCACTCAGATCGCTCAGCATGGATGCCAACTCGGATGGATGCCTCCCATTACGTCACTTGCCTGTGGCCCGGCTTGCCAGAACTGTGGTTTCGAGGACGCTGGAGCGGCCTGCCAGCAGCCCTGCTGTTCGCTGCCTCGCTGAACTTCCTGCTGGTCGCTCGCTGGATCTACCCTGAATGGCTGATTCCCTCCCTAGTCCGTATCGCTTGCTGGGTTGCCGTGGGAGTCTGGGTAATGTGCGTTATCCGGCAATTGGGACGGTTACCTGGCCTGCTGGAACCCCGGCTAATCACAGGTACGGGTGATTTATTTCCGGTCGCTCGCAACCTCTACCTGCGAGGGGACTTGGTCGAAGCGGAGGCCAATTTGGCACAATGTTTGGAAATCGATGCCAGGGACTGCCAAGCTTTATTGCTACTATCAGCAATCTATCGCCAAACCGGCCGTTTCCATGCGGCGAAACAAACGAATCAACTGCTGAGCAATCTGGAGACAGCCGATAATTGGTGGCTGGAATGTCAAACTGAACGAGAAAAATTACAACGCGCTGAAGCTGCTCAAGCCGACGCGGATACTCAAACCGACACCGATTCAGATGCAGATTGGGAAGAAGCAGCCGAAAATTCCCCCGAAACCGCCCAAAACCAAAGCTGACGTCCACATTTACTTACCAGCCACAAACCCCGCCAATGCAAAACTGAGTGGAAACACTGGCAAGACAGGAAAGATGGGAAACAAAGAGCAGGTGCAACCAAGGGAAGCTAGGCAAGGTTTTCCGACCACACCACGATCCTCCTATCCCCGAAAAGTGTCTTAGTCGCTAAGATCGTTAAGCAGCCTGCTAGAACGGGTGAGTTACGCGGGTCGCACGGCGAGAAAACTGGCAAACATTTGGCCTTGCGCGCTTCAGCGGCGTAGAGTTTGCGTAACAGTAGTATTGGCTTTCGGATACGTTGCCAGACCGCCAACCTGGCAGGCACGTCGCCAACGAAGATACCTGTCCCCGCATGAGGCGGTGGACTTCGGCAGATAATAAGTTGAGATTAAAGCAATGGGGATATCCCCACTGGAACTGACACTCAGGGGTCGCGAGATATGTACGAGCGCTTTACTGATCGCGCACGCAAAGTAATGCAGCTGGCCAACCAGGAGGCTCAGCGATTTAACCACGAATACATCGGTACCGAGCATATCTTGCTGGGACTGGTGAAAGAGGGCAGCGGCGTCGCCGCCAACGTCCTCAAAAATCTCGACGTCGATTTGCGTAAAATTCGGCTTGAAGTCGAGAAATTAGTGCAAAGCGGCCCCGAGATGGTGACTGTTGGCAAACTGCCACAGACGCCGCGGGCCAAAAAAGTCATCGAGTATTCGATGGAAGAAGCTCGCAATCTGAACCACAATTACGTGGGTACCGAGCATATTCTATTGGGTCTGTTACGCGAACAAGAAGGCGTCGCCGCTCAGGTCCTGATGAACTTAGGGCTGAAGCTCGAAGATGTTCGCGAGGAGGTGCTCAACCTACTCGGCCACGGGCTCGAAGGAGCCGAAGTCAGCGAGCGCGGTGGGCGCAGCGGCGAAGCCGAAGCTGCCACCGGCGGAAAAACTGGCAAGAGCAAAACGCCAGCGCTGGATTCATTCGGTCGCGACTTGACCGAATTGGCCAAGAAAGGCCAGCTCGATCCGGTGATCGGACGCCAACGCGAGATCGAACGAGCGATTCAAATCCTCTGCCGACGTACCAAGAACAACCCAGTCCTGCTGGGCGAAGCTGGCGTGGGCAAAACAGCCATCGTCGAAGGCTTTGCCCAACGCGTTATCGCTGGCGAAGTTCCTGAAATTCTCGCTGAAAAGCGAATCGTCGTGCTCGATTTGGCAATGATGGTCGCCGGTACAAAGTACCGCGGGCAATTCGAGGAACGGATCAAGGCGGTGATGACCGAAGTCCGTCGCGCCAAGAACACCATTCTGTTCATCGACGAACTGCATACGCTGGTCGGTGCCGGCGGGGCCGAAGGTGCAATCGACGCTGCCAACGTTCTTAAACCGGCTTTGGCTCGCGGCGAAATTCAGTGCATCGGTGCCACCACGCTCGACGAGTATCGCAAGTACATCGAGAAGGATAACGCACTGGCTCGACGGTTCCAAGAAATCATCATCGAGCCAACCAGCAAGGACGAAACGATCGAGATTCTCAAGGGCTTGCGTGAACGCTACGAGGAACACCACCGCGTGCAGATCACCGACGACGCGGTAGTTGCCGCAGTCGAAATGAGCGAGCGTTACATTACCGCCCGCTGCTTGCCAGACAAGGCCATCGACGTGATCGACGAGGCGGGAGCACGTATCCGGCTTCGCACCATGAGCCGTCCACCAGATTTGAAAGAAATCGACGTCGAAGTTGAACAGCTCAACAAAGACAAGGAAGACGCCGTCGCCAATCAAGACTTTGAGAAAGCCGCTAACCTCCGCGATCAAGCAGAGAAGTTGCGGAAGAAAAAAGACGAGATCACGCGACAATGGCGTGAGAAGAGCCAACAAACCGATGGCGTCGTCGACGAAGAGGTGATTGCCGAAGTGGTCAGCAAGATGACCGGCATCCCACTGACTCGACTCTCCACCGAAGACTCGCTGCGGCTCATGAAGATGGAAGGCGAACTGCACAAGCGGGTCGTCAGCCAAAGCGCAGCGGTCACGGCGGTTGCTAAAGCGGTTCGCCGCAGTCGCAGTGGTCTGAAAGATCCAAAACGGCCAACCGGTTGCTTTATCTTCGCCGGACCAACCGGCGTGGGTAAAACACTGTTGGCGAAGGCCTTGGCGGAATTCTTGTTTGGCGATTCTGACGCGCTGATCCATATCGACATGAGCGAGTATATGGAAAAGCACAACGTCAGCCGCCTGATCGGAGCCCCTCCCGGCTATGTCGGTTACGAAGAAGGGGGTCAGCTGACTGAAAAAATTCGCCGGCGACCCTACTCGGTGGTGCTGCTCGATGAAATCGAGAAAGCGCACCCCGACGTCTTCAACATGTTATTGCAAGTGATGGAAGAAGGTAGATTGACCGATCAATTCGGCCGCAACATCGACTTCCGCAATACCCTGTTGATCATGACCACCAACGCGGGTGCCGAAGCGATCAAGAACGAATCGGCGTTTGGTTTCCAAAAGCCAGACGGTGACGCTAGTTATGATTCGATGAAGGCTCGCGTGATGGATCAAATCGAACGCGTGTTCCGTCCCGAGTTCCTTAACCGACTCGACGATACCATCATCTTCCGACACCTGCGTAAAGAAGATCTCAAAACCGTCATCGACTTTGAATTGGCCAAAGTTCGCGAGCGACTATTCGATCGCGGCTACGTGCTGGAACTGACTGATGACGCCAAGGATTTCTTGATCAACAAAGGCAGCAACCTCGACTATGGGGCTCGCCCCTTGCGTCGAGCAATCGAGCAACGGGTCGAAGATCCGCTGAGCGAAGAACTACTGCGTGGTGCCTTTGAAGGTATGAACACGATCGTCGTGGGTGCCGTCAAGAACGACGAAGACAAAGTTATTCGCTTGAACTTCCACGGAGAAAACCGCGAAGAAGTCACTCCACCCGAGCCGGTCGGCGCTTCGGCGACTGTGCAAAGTGGTGACAAACCTGCTGACGACGCTGGCGAGGAGTAAAACTCGTCCGCCACTGTGCGTCGCATGATAATGCTCGAAACCGTTCGGCCCTTTGTTAGGGCCGAACGGTTTTTTTGTGCGCGTTGTCCTATGCACCACAAAGTGGATCCACGGAAAACGAACCGCTGGGGGACAAACAACACCCTGATGTTCAAAACTTGAATAATTCTTTGCTGCGCCGCAAGATCATCTTATGCATCCAAGCCTTCCCAACCGATAAAGATGACTGAGGCACTCCGCCTCGATAACGGTGGTTCCCAAGTTACAGACGGTTGGGCATGGCGACTCCGGCGACAACGAACGCTCAAGCGCGGATGCTGGAAGGCCAGCGAATGTCGCCGCTCCGCCAATGGATAACCGACTGGGGAACAATCGTTATCGATGCCCTGGTCACTGTCGGGGACATGGCCGTGTTCGGCTGGCGGATGTGCGTTTGGATGTTTACCCGCAGGCCCCCCAAGGGCACGTTGCTGCCGAACTTTTATCAAGTCGGAGTGTTGAGCCTGCCGGTGGTCGCCTTGACAGGAACCTTCATCGGCATGGTGCTGGCAGTGCAAAGCTACTACCAGTTTGCTTCGATAGGATTAGAAGAACAGTTGGGCGCCGTGATCAATTCGTCGCTGGTAAGGGAACTGGGCCCCGTCCTAGCCGCCACGATGTTGGCCGGTCGCGTGGGTAGCGCGATGGCAGCCGTGTTGGGAACGATGCGAGTCACCGAACAGATTGACGCTTTGGAAACGATGGGAGCCGATCCGATTCACTACCTGGTCGTACCTCGCTTTCTCGCTTGCATTCTACTCATCCCAGCCTTAACGGTGATGGCAGATTTCATGGGCATCGTGGGAGGCTATTTTTACAGCGTGATTGTGCTGGGAATCGACCACGCTGCTTACCAAAACAACAGTCGTGATTTTGTCAGCGGTTTTGATTTCTTCAGTGGCATCTTTAAGAGCGTATTTTTTGGTGCCGTGATCGCCTTGGTCAGCTGTTACCGCGGCTTCCATTGCCAACCAGGAGCGGAAGGGGTGGGACGGGCGGCCACAGCGGCGTTCGTCTATTCGTTCGTGATGATTTTGGCAATCGACTTGCTACTGAATATCCTGCTGGATGCTTTCTACGTCGCCGTGTGGGACCAGAATGCCTCGATCCTGGGTGCCGCATTGCTGGATGGATCGATCCTTGATTTCCGCAGCAGCAGTCGTTGAGTCGCATGATGCCAGAACCCGAACCGACGACCAACCGAACTAACGAAGTGTCGAATAGCGACCCAAGCCAATTCGCTGGCCAATTCGCTGGCCAATTCGCTGGCCAATTCGCTGGCCAATCCGCCGTCGAAACAACTGACCTCGTGACTGCGGAAGCCGTCACGGTACAGCTCGCCGGACATACGATACTCCGTGACATTTCGCTACGAATTCCGCGCGGGCAGACGCTGGCGATTATTGGTGAGAGCGGCTGCGGCAAAACCGTGTTGATGAAAACTTTAGTGGGACTCATTCGCCCGACCAGCGGAAGAGTGGAGTTTGCGGGGGCAAATTTAGCGACGCTGGATTTTAAAGCGCTCACCGAAGCCCGTCGCCGCATCGGTTTTGTGTTTCAAAACGCGGCCCTTTTTGACAGCATGACCATCTTTCAAAACGTGGCCTTTCCGTTGCGACAGCACGAACAACTGGAGCCAGAAGAAGTCCATCGTCAAGTGATGGAGCGGCTGGCCGAGGTTGGCTTGCCCGAGGAAGTGGCCAGCAAACGTCCCGAGGAAATATCGGGTGGGATGCGAAAGCGGGTGGGCTTAGCGCGGGCGTTAATTCTCAAGCCCGAATTGGTGCTCTACGACGAACCCACTACCGGACTCGATCCGATCATGAGCGACGTCATCAATGAATTGATGTTGTCGACTCGTCGCAAGTACCCGGTCACAAGCATCATTGTCACGCACGATATGCGAACGGCCAGAAAAGTTGCTGATCGCGTGTTAATGCTATTTCCCAGAAGGCGTCTGAAAGACGAACAATCACAAGTTTTATTTGATGGCCCGCCCAGCCAATTAGAACACGCCGAGGACCGTCGCGTGCGGCAATTCGTGCGAGGCGAAGCGGGAGAGCGGCTGATGGAAATGCGTGAATCGGCAGATGTTCGCTTTAGTGATTAAGCGCTTCATAACTCAACAATTGGTTTCAGATTCATGGACGAGAATCGTTTGCGCTTCGGCGTCGGCGTGCTGGTGGTTGCCTCCTTGGGAATCGCCGTCATCCTCACCTTCTTTTTCGGTGCCTATCCGAACCTGTTTGCCAGTCGCTACACGGTGCGAGTACGCTTTCCCGCCGCGCCCGGAGTCAGCAATGAAACACCGGTGCTGAAGAATGGAGTGCGAATTGGCCGGGTCACGCATATTGAATTGCTCAATCCACTCAGGGACGACGGTGCTGAGGGAGTCGAGATCGACATGCAGATCGATGACCAATATCCTTTGTTTGGATCAGAGATTCCGCGGATCACCAGCGGCTCGTTGATCACCGGCGCGGCACAAATCGAATTCGTTTCGGCCTCTCCCGGCAAGCTGCTGCAGTTATACGACGGTCAAGCAGAGACACCGGCTGACGGGCAACTCGATGCGGCGGAAACTGAGTTAGCCAAACAACCACTGCAAAAAGGCGAAGTCTTAATTTCTTATGGTGAGGTTGCCAAAGATCCTTATGAAGTGCTCGACATGGTCGGCAACTTAGAGTCGGATGTTCGCCAAACACTCGTCGCCATCCAACAAGCGGGCGCTTCGGTGCAAGCCGCCAGCCAATCGGTCGACAGTCTTGCAGGTCAAGTCGAAACGTTTGTTGCTGACGATGACGAGGAGGGCGATCTTCAGAAATTAACCCAACGGGCCGATCGGGTGCTGCAAGAATTTGACGCCGCTGTCAAAGACATTCGCCAAGTGATCGGCGACCCAGAAATGTTGGGCGGCTTGAGGTTATCGATGGAACGCTTGCCCCGCGTATTGGAAAGCGCCGAAGGGACGTTCAACAGCGCGCGGCGAACGCTGGAGGAGTTCGAAGGCATCGGCGGTTCGGCAAAACGAACTGTGGAAGCGGCCGAGCGTACGGCAACTAGCATCGCCCTGCTCGCCGAGCCGCTCGGTGAAGGCGGTGCTGACTTGATCGCTTCGCTGCAACGAACGCTCGACAATGTCGACCGGGCAGTTGTCCAGTTCGGCACCTTTGGCGAACGCATCAATCAGGGAGAGGGCACGATCAGCATGCTGCTGGAGGATGACGAACTGTACTGGCAGTTCAAACGAATTGCCGAGAACGTCGAGAGGACCACGGTCCGCGTCCAACCGATCATCAGCGACATCCGCGTCTTCACCGACAAAGTCGCTCGTGATCCGGGAGTCATTGGCGTTCGCGGCGCGCTCACCCGCCGGCCCCAAGGCTTGGGACTGAAATAAATAATTTGCCGGGAGCGATTGTGAAACGATATCCAAAACGGGAAGCGTGGCTAGCGCCAAAACGGCGAACGGGAACCGTGGCTAGCGCCAAAACGGCTAACGGGACCGTAACGATTAGGGTATGGGGACCCCGCCCGGGGGCAAGAAATTGGGCGATGCCGGTGGGAGCTGGACTGGCGGCGGCTGAAGCGGCACCCCTGCTGGCGGAGCGACTCCAACGTTGGGCACGAGCGGAACGCCTTGCCGTGACTGATTTCGCAACGATTCGGCGCGGGTCAAAATAGTATCGACGGGAGCCAACTCTTGGGGCACTAATTCGATATCGATTATCCGCTCGTCGCGGATCTCGAATGGCCACAGCGTCTCAACGATAAAATCCAACGGCGGCAGCTCGTACCACGGTGGCCGCAACTGCCTGCGAATGGTTTCAGTCCGATAACCATCCAATTCCACGCGAAAATCGCGAGTGCCGTAGTAAGTAAATGAAGAAGCGGCTGGTGACGTCCCGATGACTTGATTGTCGACGCTGACCAACGCACCGGGAGGGTTGGTGCGGACCAACAAGCGGCGGCGCACACATCCGGTACAGGGAAGCGTGAGGAGGAATATGGCCAGCAATTGGCGGATTCGTTGTTGCGAGACTTTCATAACGGCTCAGTAGCAAAGCGGCATTTCCCCTGTCGAGACGAATTCTAGCCAGCAAATAGTCAGGAAACCTCTGATCCTGGCTGAGTCATCTATATTGCCAGCGCTCGGGTAAATACAATAAGCCTCGACCCTGTTCTTCGATTTCCGCATTCATAGCGCCAAGAGACTTACCTGGCATGTCCGTAAACGACGCAGCCGCCGACGACCCAGCGCCCGCTTCCGTGGTCGATTATGCGGTTTTGTCCGATGTCGGCATGCGTCGTGCGAACAACCAAGACGCCGCCACTGCGCTGCCAGCTGGGTCGATGGAGAGTTACCGCTCACGTGGTCATCTTTTTGTCGTCGCTGACGGCATGGGTGCCCACGCCGCGGGAGAACTGGCCAGCCGCATGGCAGTGGACAAAATACCACACCAATATTTAAAACGAACGGCAGCGGGAGCCGCGGAGGCGTTGCGGCAATCGGTCGAAGAGGCCAACCACGAGATCCACACCCGGGGCCAACGCAATCCCGAGTTCCACAACATGGGAACCACGGCCAGCGCCTTGGCATTGCTTCCCGACGGTGCGATCATTGCCCACGTGGGTGATAGCCGGGTCTATCGGTTGCGAGGCAAGTACTTCGAGCAGCTAACTTTTGATCACAGCCTGGTGTGGGAAATGCAAGCCTCAGGGCAGGTCCATCCGGACAGCGTGCTGAGCCAAAACATTCCCAAAAACGTGATAACTCGTTCGCTAGGCCCCAATGCCGACGTCCGCATCGACCTGGAAGGGCCTTGGCCGATCCAGAAAGGGGATCGCTATTTGTTGTGCAGCGATGGCTTGACCGGCCAGGTCGAAGACGACGAGATCGGCGCCTTGCTAAGCTGCCTGCCTCCGCATCGGGCAGTCCGCGTGCTGGTCGATTTAGCCAACCTGCGAGGTGGTCCCGATAACATCACGGTGATTGCGGTCCACGTGATCGAAGACCCCAAATTGGCAACCAGCGAAGAGACGCCCGTGAAGCGTCGCCCGCGAAAATTACCCCCCGATCCGCTGTTAGCGACCACGGCTGCCTGCATTCTCGGCACGTTAATCTTGCTGCTGGTGGACCAGCCCGGCCCGGCCGCCCTGACAGCGGTTCTAAGCCTGATCGCGATCGGGTTTACGCTCTACAGCTGGCTCAACCCCAGCGAGCGTCAAGCCAGAGAACGAGAAGCCACCGGGCACAGAACGACCAGCCCTTATCGTCGCTATCCGATCCATCCCGATGACCAGTTAATCGGTCGTCTCGCCGGGACCGTGCAGGCGTTGCGTGATGCGGCTGTGGAAAAAGGCTGGAACTTGGACTGGACGCATGTCGATAAGCTACAAACCGACGCAATGCGGGAGCAGCAAGAGAAACGGCCAGAAACGTCTGTACGGCTGCTCAGCGAAGCAATCATCGAGACGATGCAGCAGTTGCGAGACCAGCACAACCGCCAAGCTGGTGAGTCGACGCTCGACCTCTAACTCGCGGCTAAGGGTCTCACGAAAATGGGGCTAACGAAAATGTTGATTCGCCAAAACGTGCGGCCAACCAAGCTGGTGATCGCTAGCTGACTTTTTCTGTCTAGGCTTCAGGTCTGTCTAATTGGTATGGTCTCGGCATGCCCACACGGCTCACCCGCTATATATTGCTGGAGATCACGAAGATTTTCAGCGTGTCGCTATTCGTGCTAACGATGCTGATTTTGCTGATCGGCGTCGGTCGCGAGTTGCTGCGCGAAGGTTTGGGGGTGATGGCTATCGCTAGGCTACTCCCTTACGTGCTGCCGATGAGCTTGCAATTCGCCTTACCGGCGACGACGTTGTTCAGCGTCTGCTGTGTTTACGGGCGGATGTCGGCGGATGGAGAGATATCGACCATCAAAGCTTCCGGAATTTCTCCCCTGCGAATCATGCAGCCGGCAATTCTGTTCGCCCTCTTGTTGAGCCCGCTGGCCGTCTTCTTAAATGACGTCGCGGTTTCCTGGGGCCGCCCTGGTGCGAAACAGGTGATGATGCATTCGCTCGAAGATGTCGTTTATCGCATGCTCCGAGCCCAGCGATCCTACAGTTCGCCGAAAGGGTTTTCGATTCATGTGCAAGATGTCGACGGCCGACGCCTGCTCTATCCGACCGTGACGATGCATACGCGAGGCTCCAAAGAGCCGATTACGATGACGGCCCGGGAGGCGAGAATTTCGCTGAATCCAGAAGACGAAACGCTCATGCTGCACGTGCTCGACAGCCGCGTGGAAATCGGCGAGAACTCCTTTGAATCGCCTCACGAGGCGCACCCGATCCCGTTGGACATGGTGGTTCGCAAAGGCAGCGTCAGCAGTTCGAGCCCCAGCGAATTGGCGATCCGCTTGATCGGTCCCGAAGCGATTCGCCAGCAACGCGAAGTGGAAGCCAATCGCCAACGGCTAGCCGCGCAGACCGGTTTCTCGCTAATCTCAGCCCGTTGGTCGGAACTGGCCGGCCCCCGCGGGAGCGAGTTGCAGTCGGCGATCAACGGAGGTGAATATCGACTCACTCGACTGCAAACCGAACCGTGGCGACGTTGGGCGGGGGGGTTCAGCTGCTTCTTTTTCGTGCTGGTCGGCGTGCCGTTGGCAATTCGCCTTAAAAGCGCTGATTACTGGACAACTTTTGGCCTCTGCTTTGTACCAATTCTGCTGGTCTACTATCCGCTGTTGCAGTTCGGACTCGACAGCGCGAAAGATGGCTCCCTGCCCCCCTACTCCGTCTGGCTGGGTAATTCTTTGCTCGGGCTGATCGGTGCCTACTTAACCAAACACATTTATCGCTATTAGGATCGACGGCGGCGACCTATCCGAGCGGCCGGCAAGGCCAGCCTCGCCCGGTTGAGCCCAGCCTCGCGCTAATTAAGCCCGGCTAATTTCATCGGCAGCTGGCGTTTCTGTTGCCACCAGCGTTTCATCATTCAGCGTTTCGTCCGCGGTCAGCGATTCCGGGGCGGGTGTTTCTGCGTCGGACGGTGCTTCCATCGTCGCTAACGCTTCGGCAGCCGCCTTGTCGCGGAGCGCGTTGGCGGCTTTGCGAGCAGCTCGTTTGGCGACTTGAGCGGCGGCAATCTCTTCCATCGTGTAGATCACGTCGGGACAGCTCTTGCCAAACTGCTGTTCATACAGCATCTCAATAAACTGCGGCAAAGGTCGCTTCCAAGGTTGATCTTTGCGATCGGCATACGAAGGAAAGTTCTTCGGACTCAACCCCAGCTCCCTCGCCATTTGCACCTGTGCGTGAGACAGATGGTACCGCTTGCGAACATCGATCCAAGGAAGGAACTTGTGGGGGATCCGATTTTTCTTAGCCATCAATCAATGCCTGCAAGACGTACGCAAATAAGGGGGCGAGTGAATCATCACGCGCGGATCGCATCGACCGAGCGGACGGGACGCGTGTCAGGTCCGAGTTGAGCGGCCACGTTCAACGATTGTAGCATCGTGTTATAAACATCCAGCCCCTCAGCGTTGACATCTAAAATTACTCCGGTTTTCAAGCATCCGTTACCACTGGTCACTGCGTGAAACACGCCGGAAAGCTCTCGTTTAACATCATTGTGACGACCATCCCCCGACTCGGTTGAGATCGTGATCAGCGAATTTTCTAAAATGGTTTTGCCATTAGCCTCGATCGACTCTTGGCCGTCGAGACGTTGCAGAAAGTAAGCCACTTCGCGCATTTTCATGTGAGCGTGTGCTCGCAACTGTTCATTTTTCTTATTCTCGTTGAATGCGTGCCACCACTCGTGACTGCAAGCGTTCGCACCGGTGGAGTTACGTTGCGCCGCATCATCGAATTCAAATCGAGTTTGGCCCTCATACTCGTACCGGCCCTTGAGGCGAATCCGTTCCCCGGCAGCCAAGAAGGTCAACGAACCAAACCGAGCCCGATCGCACTGGATAGCCAATGCGTAGAGCTCCGCCAGCAACCGCCACTCGGAGGTCAATTCTTCCAAGGTGATGTCAATGCCTTCACCTCCGGGATCGGCCTGCTCACCATGCAATAAGTTGGACTTCCCCGGCTCTGGCGTGCTGCGGCAACGCTCCGAAATCACCTTCTGTATCTCAAAAGCGCGCTGCTCGTATTCTCGAATGCGATCTAAGTGATCTGCTAAGCGAGCTTTGGAGGTTGCTCCCAAGGGAGATCGTTGGCCGCTGTAGAATTGGGTTTGCTGGACGACTGAATCGAGGACGCTGCGATTTAATTTTTGCATACGGGGGTCGGCCGCTTGCTCCGTTTCCGGCGTCCCGCCAAAGATCCGCTGAAACAATGCTTGGGGACTTTCTTGCATCTTCCCCGCCGCTGTTCCATCAGGATTGAAACTATGGACATAACGCACGGGCCGATCATTGCGGCGAAAATAAGTCCCAGCAACCAGTGTGGGAACCATCCCAGCCGGTAAGCCTTCGGGATAGTGAAATTGGCGAACCAGCTGGTCGAGCGATGCCCCGCCAGCTCGCGCCGTCCCGTTCGGTGGGGCTGCGGTAAAGGCGGCAGCCGAGCCATCGTAGTGGGCATTGATACCCGCTTCGTCGGCCCGCACGTGGTCAACATTCCGCATCACCAGTAGCTTATCTTTCAACGGCTTGAGCGGCTCCAGCACACCGTCATAACCTTCGGCTTGCAACGGCGCGGGAATCCCCAAACCAAAAAAGACGTTAAAAGCTCGCACCGGCACGACCGCCGCGGGCCGTGCCACCGCCGGCGTCGCCAGCATTTCCTCCAACAGTGGCAAACCGATCGCGACCGTCCCCAGACCTCGCAGCATAGTACGCCGCCCCAAACGTTTTTGCTCATTCATCGCTTCGACTCCTGTTTTGCACGAGATCACTCAGCATCAATTCTGTCATCACGGCTTGGTAGGTCCCACCGGCTTGTTGCGCGGCGGTGTGAATAGATTGGACTTGAGGCAAATCGGCGGGTGTTAAAGGGCGCCCCAACGCGTATTGCAGTAGCTTTCGCGTGATTGCCAAACTAACTCGATCACTAGCCGCCAAAAGATCAAAAAATTCAGTTGCCGTCTCATACTTGAATGTTGTTGGGACACCCGGGATGCGAATCTCACCGTCCTCACGCAGCGGGTTACCATGTTCGTCAATTTCACGATAACGCCCGATACCATCATACTTTTCCAAAGCAAAAGCTAACGGTTCAAATCGCACGTGACAGCCGGCACAGGAGGGATTTGCTAAACGGACTTCAGCCAACCCGCGCATCGACATACCTGGCTCAGTTGGTATTGGCGTGGTATCAACGCAAGGTGGCGGACTGCCAACGCGACTTGACAATAGATCGTGTAGCACGAAGAGTCCACGAGTAACCATCGAAGCCTCATCACCGCCAATCGTCAACACACTCCCCTGCGAGAGCAAACCGCCGCGGGTCGGATTATTGGTTAGATCGTAACGAGTCATGCTGGCCCCTCGCGTGTTGACCTCAGCGGGCGTGAGCGCTCGATTATAGATTGCCAGCAAATGATAAGTTCCTCGCCAAGGTCGATCTTTGCTGGTTTCATTCGCCAAACTTAAATCGTATTGCTCATCCCAGCCATCCAACTCCACACCAACCTGCGACTCGGCCTGCAATTGTCCATCGACGAACAGGCGAACTTGCCCGGCAGCATCCTTCGTATAAACAACGTGAGTCAATTGGGTTGTCAACGAATCGTTGAAACCGGGCAGGCTGGGCAAACCGTTGTTGTCAGTCTTTGCCGATCGCAAACGCACATCAAAGCGGCCACCATCTTGTCCCAAGGTAAGATTGCGTTGGGAAGGGCCAGCTGAGATCGTGACGATTCGAGCGGGTCCTGTTTGACGCGAATCAGCCGGTGTGAGCCAAGTCTCAATGGTTACTTCCGAAGATTTTTTGATCGCGCGCATTAAACGCCGGGGTGGGGCAACGGTAGTAATCAACGTCGCATCCTGCACCGCCAGTCCGCTGCTGCCCCAGATTACAGCCTGCGGATTTTCAATTTTCAAATCGAGTGGTTCACCAACGCCAGCTTGATCACGCACGATATCGCCTGCTCGTTCATCAAATCGATACAAGGCTTGCAACCCAGACTGCTTCGCCACCCCCGACAGATCGGATTGCGATTGTTGCATCACCCGCTGCCAACTGGCCTGCACGACCAATGACGCGAGCGGATCATCGGCGATGCCCGCGCCGGCCGCAAAATTTTGAGCGACTTGCGATTTTGATAGTGCCCGATTGTAAATCGCGGCCAGATGCAACGACCCCAACCAGGGACGGTTGAGTGACAATTCATTACAGAGCGCCAAACGAAAGCTATCTTGCCAAGCAGACAGTTTGCCCTCAATCCGAGCCTGCCCCACTTGCTGGCCGTCAACATAAAGCAGCGAGTTGCCATCGGCATCGCGGGTGTAGACCACGTGGCTCGCGCGGGTTGCTACGATACCGGCGGTGCTGCTCAGTGACGGCTCACCATTGCCGCTGGTCTGCGTTGTTCGCAAACGAACGTTATACCGATCAGCATCTTGACCAAGGGTAACATTCCGAGCGCTGGTGCCATTAGAAATTGTCATCACTCGGGCCGGACCCGCTTGGCTGAGATTGGCCGGAGTCAGCCAAGTCTCCAAGCTCAATTCGCCCGATTGCTGAATCGCCTCGAATAGGCGTCGCGGAGGCTGTTCTCCAGCAATAATGGTCGACGCATGCAAAGTCAGACCATCAGCTCGCCAAGTAACCGCACCCGGATCGGCGATTCTCAAATCATAAGCCTCGCCACTTGCCGACAGATCTCGCACCATGTTCCCGCGACCTTCAGCAAACGTGTATAAGGCTTGCAGACCCTCGCTTACGCGGCCTGCGGGGACTGCCTGCTCAGCATTTGGCCCTCCAGCATTTGGTTGCTGGGCAGCATTTGGTTCCGCCGTGGAAGATGTTTCCAGCAAACCGTAATGATAGGCGAGCTGGGGAGTGGCATAAGTGAACGGCGCGTTGAGCAGTTCGACTAACGGACGCTCTTGATCCCAAACAAGTTCAGAGAAAAAAGCCAATGTCTCGGTTTGCATATCCTCAGCCAGCTGTGCGTTCCACTGCGGAAATCGATCGGCTTGCGGCTGGAGTGAAGCGATGCGACCAAGATTAATCCATTGCCGCATAAAGCTAAGCGATCGCTCAATAGCAGCCGGCTGGGCCAACATCCGCTCGACCTGCAACCGCAGTTGTTCGCGGTCAGCCAACTCGCCCGCCGCGGCCGCCTCCATCAGCGATTGATCAGGCGGGCCACCCCACAACATATAACTTAAACGCGAAGCCAATTCATAGGGATCGACGGGCTGCGGAGTCTCCGCACGGTGTTGCTGTTCGATGCGGTAGATGAACCGTGGTGATTGCAACATAGCTTGCAGCAAAAAGCGAACCGCCTCATCATAGTCACCGCCCGCTTCGGCGACGGTTGTGGTCAGCGACAACAAGGCCGCCACTTCGGCGTCCCGCATTGGGCCACGATACAACCACTTACCCATCCGTTCAATCAAATCGCGCATGCAAGCTTGGTCGAGCGACCGGCAGTCCGAAAAACGTGCTGCGAAAGCGGCAGTATCGAGCTGCGTGACAATCGTTTTCGCCAACCGGGAATAAGCCTGGATATGTTGCAAATCGACCGCCATGTTATAAGACGTGTTGCTGAACCCATCGGCACGCTGATCGGCAGGCAACAAACGTCGCGCTTCGGCAGTAATATCGACACCCACCGCCATCCGCACCGTCTTGATATACTCTTCGACAGTCAGACGCTGCAGCCAGGCGTTGCCGCCGCGATCTTGCAGGAGGAAAACCTCCGGGTCGATGCGAGCCACTGACCAATTCGCGCCGGCATCAATCCAGCGCCGCAGGGCAGTTTTTTCTTGCGGAGAAAGTGGTGTGCGATTCTGTGGCATCTCATCGGATCGCACATAATCCCACAGTGGACTGTCACTGCTGTTCCCCGCCACGATCACCGGACCACTTTCACCACCCGCCATGGCGGTCGATTTGCTTGACAGGTCAAGACCGCCGTCAGTCTGAGTCGTGTCGTGACACTCCAAACAGTGGCGGGCGAGCAACGGGGCGATCGAGGTTTCAAAAAACGCATCGCTGCCCGGTTCCGCTTGCTCTGGAGGAACACGCTTTTGCTCAGCAGCAACTTGTTGGGCGTTCGCTGGTTTTGTGGTGACGGCCAGCAGACCGATGGTTGCTGACGAAATCAGCACCAAGTTTATGAATGAGCGATGCATGGCGGACGGGCGAAATTGCATCATGGCTGCGTCCGAGGTGGGAGAAGTCAAGCGGGCTGGGCTGGCAGGCTGCTTGCATTCTAACAGTTCCGCCCAGCAATTCCCCGACAGGTCGTCATTTTTCCCAACGCTCTTGTCGCGGCAGCGATGTAGCGGAGCGGGGGGCTGGGCCTTTGCGAGCGGCTCAAGAATTTGTGAGCGAGGACTGCCGGCAGCCAATTTTTTTTGCCTAATCGGCCTTTTCGGTTAAAGTCCGGATCGACTAGGATGTGCGAACCTTGCAATTTGCCGATTCAATACCACAGACAAGTCATTGGAGGACTTTCACATGTCAACACGTATACCATTGAGCAAATCTGAAGAGCGTGCCCAATTGCAGCGACGTCGACTGGACCTCTCGATTGCCGAGATGGGCCTTTCGGTGCGAACCACCAATTGTTTGGAAGAGACCGGTATCTTTACGGTCCGCGACTTGCTCAACGCAACCCCGAAAAAATTGCTAGGCATTTCCAACTTCGGCGAGAAGACGCTCGAAGAAGTCTACGCCTCGCTGGAAGAGCTGGGATTCTACCGACCTGGCAAGCAGGCTCTCGTGACGGCTTAATTAGCGGGCAATTCATTGGCAGGCAATTCAATCGCCAACAGTTCGCCACTGTTGGTCGTTTGCGTGCGACGGCAAAAGAGTGTGCCACCCGCGAAGGCGGGCAGCGCTCGATAGCTGCCCGCGGGCAGATCAAAACTTGCGATTGGGCGATAGGCGTCCGCGACAACTTCGATCAATTCCAGTTTGCCATCAACCTGTTGGGCGAGCGCGCGGTTGCCGACGCCAATCAAATGGGCTGTGCCATAATCGGCTTTTTGCCACAGGGGTTGACCATCATTCCAGCGGACGCAGACGAGACCTGCGTCGCTGAAATCCTCTCGGCCGCTGATCGCCAGCAACAGTTCGCCAACTCGCAGCGGTGTTGCATACTGGCTGCTCACCGCCGAAGCGTCCGCCCACAAGTTAGCAGGCGTTGACTTATTCAGATCGAGCTTGCGGCAACCGATTCCATAGGAGGCGGTCAGAAAAATCTGGCTGCCATCGACCAACGGTGTGGCTGCCACGACGGATGGGCCTCGTTTGCCGAAATCGATCCGCCGCACAACTTGTCCGCTCAGCGGCTTGATCACCACGGTTTCCAGACGCATGGGAGCCACCACGTGTTGGACTCCCTGCAACATGATGGTGACGGGGGACGCGTAAGCCGCTTCGCTATCGAGTGCTTGCCAGCGGGTTTTGCCATCCGCCAAATTCAGTCCCACGAGGCCCGCTTGGCTGCGACCGCCAACAGCCACGATGACTAAATCGTCGACAACCAGTGGCGTGCTGCCGGCACCAAAGTAGCCGTCGGCCGCATCCAATTCGCTCCGCAATTGGCGGCTCCAACGTAGCTTGCCGGAATCGGTGGCGAGTGCGTGCAGATCACCGCCAGCTCCGTAAACCAGCACTTGCTCGCCCGTGACCACTGGCACACAGCGGGGGCCCGCGTCGGGATCGACTCCACCGCTGTAAATCGCGGGGAAAGCCTGTTCCCACAGTTTCTTGCCCGTCACGGCCTGCAGACAAGTGAGCACTTCTTGGGCCCCTTGGCGGTGCCACAGATAGACTTGCTCATCCTGCACGGCCACACCTGCGTAGCCAGCACCGCAAGGAAACCGCCAGCGGACAGGGGGATCGTCCGTCCAAGCTGCTACCTGCTCGCCGACCGCCTGACCATCACGATTGGGGCCAAGAATCTGCGGCCAATCGCCAGCGAAAGCGTGACCATGCAGCAAGGCAACCGAACACCAGCAGCTAAACATCCAGAGGCAGCTGAACATCCAAAGGCAGTGGGGCAGACAGATGGGGCGGAAGAGGACCTGCTTCACGAGCGACCGCAGATCTTTTGCGAATGTGGATGCCACGACGAACCTGGAGAGAGAACGAACAAAAATAAGAAACGATGACGGCAGAGGTGCTTTGTCGAAGATAGTTTAGGCGACAAGCAATGGACGCGCGACTAGCCTCATTGTATGACAAGGTAAGCGATCACACCAAGCTCGCCGATTTCAAGCTCGCCGATTTCTTTCGTCAATCCCATTGCCATCCGGTCCCAATGCCCCGCCTGCCACGCCCCTGGAGTAAGAAACGCGGTAGCCGTTTAGCCAACCGCGTGTTTTCAGGCATCATTGGCGAGGTGTTATTTTTTGGGGTTTTGATTCTGTTGGGGCTATTTGCCTTGACCCTGGGCATCACCAGTCGCTTTGGCCAAGCAACCACGGTGCCGGCCGGTTTTGGATTTTGGAGTTTATTGGTCACCGGTGGCGTGTTGCTGATCACGGGGGGAGGTGGTCTGGCCTATCGGATTCTGAGCGTTGGAGCGAGCAGTGAACGGCGGGCGGCGTTCGCTAAGCGTACCAGCGGGTTGGAGTTTGCCGGGCGTCGCGACCGCCCGGCGGCCGCGTTGCCCAACGTGCCCTCAGGAACGGCTCTCAATGACAGTCCGGGAATACATCTGACGTATCGTTTACCGGCCACGGGCTCGCCAGTGATTCGCGTGGCGGCGGCCGCGCTGCTGGCTCTACTTTGGAGTGGGACTTGGGTTGTCTTGGTCGCCGTTTCAGCCGCTGGTTTTTGGTGGCAAACGCCCCGCCCCGTGTTGACTTTCCTGCTGGTGCCGCTGGGAGCGATCAGCGTCTGGAGTGTGCGTTATTTCTTCCGGCATTTGCGGGAAGCCGCCGGGGTAGGCGCGACGATCGTGGAGATCAGCGACAATCCTCTCTATCCGGGCAACCGCTATCGGCTGTATGTGGTGCAGTATGGAAATTTGCGATTGCGGCGTTTGCGTGTCATGATGGTTTGTGAGGAAGAATCGATTTTCCGGCAAGGCACCGATGTTCGCACCGATAAACATCTAGCCAGCGAATTAACGATTTGTAACGAAAAAAACGTTTCTATCGACTCCAAGGGTGCTTGGGAGCGAGAATTTGATATGCTAGTGCCCCTGGACGCTATGCATTCCTTTCAAAGTCCGCACAATGCGGTTCATTGGAAAATTATCGTCGCTGGAGAATCTCGACCTTGGCCATCGTTCTGCCGAAGTTTCCCCGTCGTCGTGCACCCGTTGCGCGACCGCTCGAATCACGACCATCGATAAGTTTACGATGCTGTCGGAGCGATGGCTGTTATCAACCGGGTGAACAGCTCGCCTGCACGTGGCAATTGCAGCAGTTAACAGCTGATCAGCTGCAGGGGCTGGAGATTTCGGTGCTGTGGTACACTGAAGGCAAAGGGGACGAAGATTTTGCGATTCATTTTTTTCATCGCTGGAGTGCCGCTCGCCTTTCTCAGTTGAACCTGGCGTTGCCGCAGACGTTTGCCACCGATCTGCCCGCCAGCCCGCTCAGCTACGAAGGTCATTTGCTGAGGATTCGCTGGTGCATTCGCTTGCGATTATTCCTCGCCGTTGGCAAGGAGATTGTCGCCGAGCAGCCGCTCCGCATGAGCACGCTCCGTCATGGCGGCGACACAACCAGCCGATGAGCCGGTGAGGGCAATGATTCCGCGGACGCGCCCCGCCAACCCCTTTAGTTCCGCGACAACGCGAGCTGGCGCCATCAGCTTTCACTGGGCTGCCGCGGAAGTGGGCGATAGAACCGCGAAAACAGCGATTGGGAGCGTGAACGAGCTGGCACGCCAATTGGCCGAGCATCCACGAGCGGCGATCGCCGGTCCCCATGGGACGGGCAAAACGACCCTGTTGGTGGAACTGTTGAGGCTTCTGGAACGGGACGAAGAAGCAGCGGCGATCCGTGGCGTTGTTCACTGGGTGACACTGCAAGTCGGCCAGCCGCAACGAGAATTACGGGCAAAATTACGAGTTCTGCGGCCTGGCGATTTGCTGGTCATCGACGGCTGGGAGCAAGCCAGTTTGTGGTTGCGACTGCTCAGCGGCGTAATTTGCTGGCGGCGGGAGGTCAGGCTGTTGGTCACCAGCCACGTTTCCCCGAGCGGCTTTCAGGTGCTCATCGAAACCAGGCCCAACGAACGAATTGCCCGCCAGTTGGCCGCTGAACTGCTGGCCGAGTATCCCACGATCGCCCCTCAGCTGCTAGCAAATTTTGCTTCCCACTGGCAAGCTTCAGGGGGGAATTTTCGTGAGCTTTGGGGTAGGCTTTATGACGACTTTGAACACAGCATCAAGCAACAGGAATCTCCGTGAGCGCTCGACTGAGTATTGTTTTGTCGCAAGCTGGCAACCAGATCGCCAACGGCCGCGATATCGAGGGGGAATTAGTCGCGGATTTGATCGGCGCCGCCGGCATGGACCTAAGCCTGATCGGGCCGCTTGAGCAATTGGGCCATGCAGCGACCGACCGGTTGGTGATCGATGGTCTAACGGGGGACTTTGCCTTGCTGACATGGGATGAGCCCGCCGTCTCGCTGGCGCAGTTGACGGCAGCTTCGGTGCCTGGCTACCGAGCACCCCATCAACTCGATCCCGAGCCGGCCGCCAATCAAGCAGCTGCCGTTGTGGGCAACGCAGCCGATGCAGGGGTGTCGGAGCAGCCGACACGGCGGCGAATTTATTGTTTCAATTTGCGTGAGCATTCAATCGCCAGCGTGCGCGCTGGACTCGAGAAAATATTGCTCACGCGGCAAACCCCCACAATCTCGCTGGGCTCACTCGCAGCAAGCTCACGCGCTAACCGCCGATCCGACGAGCAACAGGCAAAGCCACTGTCGACAGCCGAGTCCCCATCGGCAATACGAGCAGAAAAAGCCACTGCCACCACTTCTGGAGAAAAACAACCTCCCAGAGATCAACCGTCGAAGCATCAACCCGCCGCGATAGTCGAAGAGGATGACGCAGCGGCGATCGACCCGCTCGACGCGCTGGTGGACGATTTGAACGCGTTTGACATCTAGGCAGCCGCGGACTTGCAGGCCACGGCCATGTCCCAAACCGATGTGGAATTCCGTCGCCGGGGACAGGTACCGATGTAACCCATGTGGAATCCCGCAGCCGGGGACAGGTACCGATGTGGAAACCGATGTGGAATCCCGCGGCCGGGGACAGGTACCGATGCGGAATTTCGCCGTTGGGGACAGCCGCCGCCGGACAGGCTGCCGGGTAGAGGCCCTGGCCTGGAGGTGCAGCCCCGCTTGATTTCCCACTTTGACGAGCGACTCGATTTTCGCTGGACTCGCCCCCGTTCGGGATCTCAAGATTGGAACTCACCGGTTCACGACCTACACGCTTTTGTTTTTTAACGAGCAGTCGATTGCAGGCAGTGTCGGCGACCAGTAGGCTTTGGCTTAGCAAAGTTGTTATTTCTTATCATTTGCCGAGAAGACGTTGGGCCATGCCGGCGACAAACGTAGAACACCGTAACGAAATTGCCTTCGTTTACTTCAATGATACGAAGATTTTGGATAGCCAAAGAATTGAACTGGCTGGCCAAGAACTGCGTGATACGTTGGAGAGCGAAGACACGAAACAATTGGTGTTAAATTTTCGCGGCGTGACATTTATGTCCAGCGCGATGATCACCAAACTCGTTGTGCTTGATCGCAACTGCAAAGCGAAAGGTGTTCCATTGCGGCTCTGCGGCCTGGTACCTTCCGTCTTGGACGTCTTCAAAATTACAAACTTGAATCGACTGTTCAAGATTTGTGACAGTGAGGAACAGGCGGTTGTCAGCCTCGACTCTAAAGGACGCTAATTGTTTTGCCTGACCCAACCCCCGATCCCCGGGCGGAGCAACTGCAGCTTCTAGACGCACTGGCCCAGCAGTATGCGGGCGAACTGCACGACGGTCCCGTGCAGTGGATGGTCGGTGCCAAAATGCAAGCCGAGGCGATGCGTCGCCAAGTGGTTGAAGGGCAAGACATCGAGCCGAGCAAGTTTGACGCTCTCCTGGAAACGCTCAGCCGCGGCTTGGCCGAAGCGCGGCGAATGATGCAAGGGCTGCAAGGACCGGAACTGGTCGAGGGATACTGGCAGCAACCACTGCGGCAGGATCTCGAACAGACTCGGCAATCATTAGGCCCCAATCAGCCTGCGTTCGATCTCACTTTTGCCACCGATACCGAGCCACTCGAACATCTCACTGCGGCCACCGTTTATCGCCTGATCCGCGAAGCCGTTTGGAACGCGCTGCGACACGCCGGAGCGAGCCAAATTCGCTGCCAGGTACGCCGCGCAGCCGATCGGCTGCAGCTGGAAATCAGCGACGACGGCCGTGGCTTTCAGATGCCCGCTGATCAAGCACAACCTGGCGACGGATGCTCATTCGGATTGAGCGGGATCGTGCGACGAGCTCAAGCGGCTGGTGGCCAAGCTCACTTGACAACGCAGCCGAACCAAGGGACCCGCTGGAGCATCGAACTTCCGCTCCAGCTGACCCGCTGAGCGTTCATCAAGAACCGCTCGCAGCCGTCGCCGGCTGAGGCGTGGTCTCAATATCTTTCAGCGACTTGCCCAGGCGTTTACGCGTGCTGGCCTTGCTGCCACCGCGAGCCGCAGTCCGTTTGCCACTCGCCGAATCGCCACTCAACAAAGCGGCCACGCCGGGATGCAAATCATCGGAATTCTCCGGCACCCCCAAGTCTTCAATCGCGTCACTGACACCTAGCAAAACCGACTGCTTGACACCATTTCTCAGCCATGAGAAGAAGTTTACGTCCATGTGCTTTCCCCGCTTGCTTTTGGTCGTCCCCAAGAATCTTTGCTCAACCATCAAATCGTGATCGGCGAGCTACAGGTTGGCGATGCTAGACGGAATCGCCCGGCCAAGTCCAGATGATTTTCGCAGGTCAAGAACCTAAAGCCTGGGCTCGTCGGATTTTTCTGGATTGATCTTGAGCCAAACTGGCGAGATTTCTAGACTCCCCCAACGAGCGACTATTTTGCTCCGCGAACAACTATTTTGCTTGTTCTGATTTGAATGTTACTTGCGTGATCGACATTACGGACGGACGATCGACCATGCAACCGATAGATCTTGCCGCGGTTCAGGGAGGACCGAAATGAGCTTGACGCAACTGCTTTCGAAATCAACTTGGCGGTGCATCGGCACTGTCGCCCTGCTCGCGGGGACCACGCTGGCAATCACACTGCCCGCATCTGCTCAACAATCATCTGCTCAAAAATCGAGCGGTAAAGACGAAGTGCTGGCGGTCGTCAACGACCAAACGATCACAGCTCGTCACGTCGGCCACGAAGCAATGGTCCGCTACGGCGAAGAAATCGTCGACAGCCTGGTCGATCGCTACTTGGTGCTGCAAGCTTGCCAAGCAGCCAAGATCGAGATCACGGCGGCTGACGTCAACAACGAGATCGGTCGCATCGCCAAGAAATTCGGATTGACCACGGAAAGCTATCTGGAACTGCTGGAAACCGAACGCGACATCACCACCGACCAATACCGCAGTGATGTGATCTGGCCCATGTTGGCCTTGCGAGCGCTCGTTGCCGACCGCGTGAAAATCACGCAAGAAGAATTCAACGAAGCATTCATCGCTGAATATGGCGAATCGGTAAAGTGCCGCATGATCATGATGGCCGACCGCCCACAGCTGGAACAAGTGTTGGCACAAGCGCGAGCCAATCCAGAAACCTTCGGACAACTGGCCGCCCAGCACAGCGAAGACGAAGCCAGCGCCAGCGTGCGAGGTTTGATTCCGCCGATCCGCCATCACATGGGCGACCCTGCCTTGGAAACAATGGCTTTCAGCTTGCAAGAGAATGAAATCTCCGAACCTTATGCCTTGGGCGATCAGTGGATCGTGCTGCAGTGCGTCAAAAAACTCGCCGCGACGCCCCCCGCGGAAGAAGCTTTCCCAGCCATTCGTGACCAAATCGTCGATCGCCTCCGCGATGAAAAAGTCCGCAGCGAAGCCTCGGTGCTGTTCAACGAGCTGCGCTCGCAAGCCCAAGTCGTCAAAGTCTACGGCAACGCCGAATTGATGCAGCAAAATCCTGGTATCGCGGCAATCATCAACCAACAAAAGCTGACCATCGCACAGGTCACCACCCAAGCCCTCAAGCGTCACGGCGTGGAAATTCTCGACGGCGAAATTAACCGCAGCCTGCTGGAACAAGCTCTAAAGAAATCCAACCAACAAGTCACCGACGCCGACTTGAATGCGGAGATCGCCCGTGCGGCCATGTCATTCGGCTATGTCGATCCACAGGGCAAACCCGATGTGGCTGGCTGGTTGGCAGAGGCCTTACAAGGAGCCGACCAGAAAGCGATCGAACTCTACAAACAGGACGCCGTCTGGCCGTCGGTGGCATTGAAGAAATTGGTTGGCGAAACACCCGTCACCGAAGAAGACATCCAAGAGGGTTATCAAAAGAACTTTGGACCTCGCGTCGAAGTCTTGGCAATCGTGCTCGGCGACCAACGGACCGCACAAAAGGTCTGGGACTTGGCTCGCACCAACCCCACCGACGAATACTTTGGCGAACTCGCCGCGCAATTCTCGATCGAACCCACCTCCCAAAGCAACTTTGGCAAAGTCCCGCCCATTCGCCAATTCGGTGGACAGCCGACTATCGAAAAAGAAGCTTTCTCGCTGAACAAAGGTGACATCAGTGGCATCGTCGCAGCTGGTGACAAATACATCATCCTCCGCTGCCAAGGACGCACCGAACCACTCGTCAGCGACATCGACGCAGTGCGGGACGAATTGATCAGCGAAATTTCCGAGCGAAACCAACGTTTGGCGATGGCTGCGGAGTTCGACCGCCTGAAAGCTTCGGCGAAAATCTACAACGTGCTCAAAGGAGCCGCCCAGGAAGGTCAAGCCGCACAGCCGCCGGCCCAGCGACAACAATCGGCCCAGCGCCCCGGGGCGGGAGTCCCCAGACGCTAAGAGCGGCCCCCCCCCTGCTCTGCCCGATACTTGCGGGCGCAGCAACCCGCCGCGCTCGGGAAAACGGGGCCCGCTGCGATCGGGAAAAAACAGGCAAATCAAACAAGGCTTCCAGGCTGTGGGCTCGAAGCGTTAGGATTTAGCAAACCGCGATCCTCCGCCCCTCGACACCATAGCCTTTTTTTGTTGTTGCCAAATGACTGACTCCTATGACTTCGACGGCCCGGCAATCGACCCGCCCACCGAGGATCCAGCCCCGCAGCCCTTCGAAGTTCGCTTTGCCCAACGCGTCGACCGCCTGCCACCCTACATGTTCGGCCGGATCAACGCCCTGCTCTACCAGAAAAGGCGTGGCGGAGCCGATGTGATCGACATGGGAATGGGAAACCCATCTGATCCCCCAGCCCCAGAAGTCATCGAAAAACTCAACGAAGCGGCCAGCGACATCCGCAACCACGGCTACAGCCAATCCAACGGACTGCTGAACCTGCGTCGCGAAGTGACCAGCAAGTACTTCCGCAAATATGGCGTCCGGCTCGATCCCGAAACCGAAGTCATCGCCTGCTTGGGCAGCAAAGAAGGTTTCTCGCACATGTGCTTGGCCCTAATGGGACCCGGCGACACAGCGATGATCCCCTCACCCTATTTCCCCATTCACATGTACGGCGTCATCCTGGCCGCCGGCAACGTGGTCGCCCTCGATGTGGCCGATCCCGACAAATTTCTCCGCAATGTCGCCTATACCTGCGAAAATCTCACCCCAGCACCCAAAGTGCTGATCGTCAACTATCCCCACAACCCCTCCTCAGCCACCATCGAACCCGACTTTTTCGTCGAGTGCGTGCGGCTGGCTCGCAAATATGGCTTCCTGATCATCCACGATTTCGCCTACGCCGATGTCGCCTTCGATAATTATCAACCACCCAGCTTCTTGGCGGCCCCGGGGGCCAAAGAGGTCGGCGTAGAATTCACCACCATGAGCAAAGGCTACAACATGGCCGGCTGGCGCGTCGGCTTCTGCGCCGGTAACCCCGACATGATCCGCGGCCTGGGAACAATCAAGGGCTATTACGACTACGGCATGTTCCAAGCCATCCAAATCGCCGCCATCGTCGCTCTGCGGGAAACCGAAGCGGAAGTGGAGAAACAGTCAGCGATTTACCAAGGGCGCCGCGACGTCCTGGTCGACGGCCTGCGACGCATCGGCTGGGAAGTCGATCCCCCACGAGCAGGTATGTTCGTCTGGACACGTGTCCCCGAACCCTGGCGGAGCCAGCTGAGCACGATGGATTTCGCCTTGATGCTACTGGAAAAAGGAGACGTAGCGGTCAGTCCAGGAAGCGGGTTCGGAGCCGCCGGCGAAGGCTTCCTACGGCTGGCGCTGGTCGAAAACGAACAACGTTTGCGGCAAGCAGTGCGACAAATCTCTCGCTGCTTGGAAAACCAATTCTTCACCGAATCTTAACACATCACCCCTACCGTTTTTCGCATTAACGGGCGACCATTTGGTAGCCTACCAAGTGAAAAATGTAGTCGAAGCCGAGGCCCAACAGGCGCGGAAGATATCTTGCAAAATCTGACTGAATTCTCGCAAAAAATGAGCGATTTCTGTCAAGCTCCTGATACGACACGACGCTGTTCCTTTACGCACAACGAGACGCAATGATGAAGAGCTGGAAAGTTTTGCCGCAGTTGTTGGCCATCTGGGGAGTGATCATGGCGCTCACTTTCACCGGCTGTGATCGCTCGACTCCCGCAGCGGGCGAAGCGGGGGGTGAGGGCGGCCCCGAAGTCAACGAAGAATTGCAAGGCAAAATCTTGGTTGATGGTTCGAGCACTGTGTTTCCGATCAGCGAAGCTGCCGCTTCGCAGTTCATGAAGCAGTACCCGAACGTCAATATCCCAGTTGGCTCTTCCGGCACGGGGGCTGGTTTTCGCCGTTTCCTCCGTGGTGAAACCGAAATTTCCGACGCTTCGCGACCGATCAAGCCTGAAGAATTCGCCGCCGCCGTGGAAAATGGTCTGGAGTTTATCGAATTACCGGTGGCTTATGACGGACTGACCATCGTGGTCAATCCGGCTAATGATTTTGTCGAATCGATCACGGTGGACGAGTTACGAAAGATTTTCACCGTTTCCGGAAGTGCGAAAAAATGGTCCGACGTGCGGGCTGGCTGGCCCGAGCGGGAAATTGCGATCTTTGCACCGGGCACCGACTCGGGGACTTTTGATTATTTCAGCGAAGTGATTGCCGGGGAGGATGGCGAAATTCGCAACGACATCAGCACCAGCGAGGACGATAATGTGTTGGTCACCGGCGTGGCCGGCTCACCCGATGCGATTGGGTTCTTCGGTGTCGCATATTTCGAAGAAAACCGTGACAAGTTGCGAGCGGTTGCGGTGGTCGACCCCGAGACGGGGCAAGCGGTTATGCCGGATGCGGATAAAATTGAATCGGGCGAGTACGCTCCCTTCAGTCGGCCGCTGTTCATCTACGCCAAATCAGACTCGCTTCGCCGCCCCGACGTCAAACGCTTTATCAGCTTCTACTTGGACAACGCGCCCGAGCTGGCCAAATCAAAGGGCTACGTTTCATTGCCGGCGGCGATTTACGAGCGAGCCAGCGAAAATGTGAAAGCGCGAAAGTCGGGGACTCACTATGTCACCGCCGAGGGTGAGAAGCGACAAGGACCGGTCGTCGAAGTCTATGTGGACGCCAACCGCGTCGGTTTTTAACTCTTGCCGGTGACCCCACCGCATGTCTTCGCCAGTTAACCAACAGATCGCCGTTTTGGATCAATCTGTCCAGGCGGTCTTTACCGCGCCGCGGCGTTCGCTGCGAGGCACTCGCGCGCGGGAGTTATCGATCTACGTTGTGCTCATCGCCTGTGCGGCTTTTTCAGTCTTCATCACCGTCGCCATCCTGGGCGTGTTGCTAAAAGAAACGGTGACCTTTTTTCAGTCGCCCGACGTTAGTCTGGGAAATTTTCTCGGCAGCACTACATGGAATCCCAGGCTGGGTGGATCGCGAAGTTTTGGGATCTGGGCGTTAATCTCGGGGACCACGCTGATCACCGTGATCGCGATGTTGATCGCTTTGCCGCTGGGTTTAATCACGGCGGTCTATCTGAGTGAATTTGCTCCGCGGAAGGTGCGGGCGGTGCTGAAACCGGTGCTGGAGATTTTAGCCGGGATTCCCACCGTGGTGTACGGCTTTTTCGCTCTTACCACGATCACTCCTTTTCTGCAGTGGATTGACGACGGCTTCAACATTTATAACGCCATGGCGGCCGGAATTGCGGTTGGAATTTTGTGTTTGCCCACAGTCTGCTCGCTGTCGGAAGACGCCTTGCGAGCGGTACCTGGCAGCCTCCGCGAAGCCGCTTACGGGCTGGGAGGAACACGGTTTGACGTGGCGGTAAAAGTCGTCGTCCCAGCCGCACTCAGTGGGATCATCAGCGCCTTTTTGTTAGCCGCCGCGCGGGCCATCGGCGAAACGATGATTGTCTCCCTAGCGGCTGGAAGTCGGGCTCGAGTCACCTTTGATCCGCGGGACGATATTCAGACGATGACCGGCTACATGGTGCAGATGGCAACCGGTGACGTCTCCACCTTTGACTTAGCTTATTACTCGCTTTACGCGGTCGCCTTCACGTTGTTCCTAATGACGCTCAGCCTGACAATGGTTGGCAACGTGGTCCGCAAGCGATTTCGCGAGAAGTACGAATGAAAAATCGACCCCCGGCAGCGATCGAGCAATCGATCCAGCGAGCCCCCAAGCGAAGCACGGCCAGTCGTGCCACCAAGAACAGCACGTTCCACGGAATTTGCATTGCCACCGCGGCCGTTTCGGTGGCAATTCTAATCGTGCTGTTGGCGTCGATTTTGATCCAAGGCGTGCCTTCCTTAAGCCTGGGGCTGATCCTCAACCCGCCCGATGACAAAGCATCCCAAGCTGGCATTTGGCCCGCGATGTGGGGCACGATTTGGGTCTGTGGGTTGTGCGGTTTGATGACTTTGCCGATCGGCGTGGCGACCGCCATCTTGATCGAGGAATTCCCACCGCGAACTCGCATCGGCCAGTATTTCCACGGCTTGATCCAGCTCAACATCTCCAACTTGGCGGGCGTCCCCAGCATTGTTTACGGGATTTTGGGACTGACCGCTTTTGTGACCATGTTTGGTTTGTTCAGCGATCCGAAAAACCCGAACGCTTCGCTGGAATTCGGTGCCAATACGTACTACCAATTCATGAGTGAAGGGGATCGCTCGATCATGATCCCCGTTGCCGGTCCCGACGCCCCACGCCCAACTTTGGTGGACGAGATGGCGGCTTACGATTTCGAGCTGAATCCGATTCGCATCCACGTGATTGAGCCAGGCGATCCCTACCCGAACGACGATTCGGTCTTGGCTTACACCGTCTTCAGCGACAGCGAAGGAGGCCCAGTTCCGAAAGCCTCCTGGTACTATTTCCGGCTGCCGTTCGGTCGCGGAGTCCTAGCCGGCGCGCTGACGTTGATGTTGGTGATCTTGCCGATCGTGATCATCAGCAGCCAAGAGGCGTTACGCTCGGTCCCCTCGTCGCTGCGAGCTGGCGCGTTGGGGCTGGGGGCGACTCCCTGGCAAGTCATTTGGAATGTCACCCTGCCGTCGGCGATTCCCGGTATCATGACGGGATCGATTTTGTCGATGAGTCGCGCGATTGGGGAAGCAGCACCACTGCTAATCATTTCCGGAGTGGTGTTTATTCGCCAGGCGCCCAGTAATTTGATGGACGACTTCACCGTGATGCCACTGCAGATTTTTAACTGGGCGGGGCGTCCGCAAGAAGATTTCCAGGACATCGCCGGGGCGGCGATTATTCTGTTACTCATTGTTTTGCTATCCTTTAACGCGGTCGCTGTCTTGATTAGACAGAAACTCCAGAAGCCGCTGAGCTAGTTTTTATTTCGAACCGGTCATGTCGCAAAAATCAAGCACCATGCAAGACAACGCCAGTTCGCCCGATCAAGAGCCAGCGTCGCGCATTCAAGTGGATGTCGATCTCAGCAAGACGCCGGCCGCGATCGAAGTGGCGAACCTGAACTCGTGGTACGGCAGTTTCCAAGCGTTGCACGATATCACGCTGAGGATACCAGCCAAGCACGTCACGGCACTGATCGGTCCCAGCGGTTGCGGGAAGAGCACGTTGCTGCGGTGGATCAATCGGATGAACGATACGATCCCCACGGCGCGAGCCACCGGGACGGCGAAAATGGGTGACCTCGACTTGCTCTCCCGCTCCACCGACGTGGTCGACCTGCGACGTCGCATCGGCATCGTTTTCCAAAAACCGAACCCCTTCCCCAAAACCATTTTTGAAAATGTGGCGTTCGGCCCCAAATTACACATGCGGTGCACTCGCAGCCAATTGCAAGACGTCGTCCAGTGGGCGTTGCGAAAAGCGGCCGTTTGGGACGAAGTCAAAGATCGCCTGCACGCCCCCGCCTTGGGGCTTTCCGGTGGCCAGCAACAACGATTGTGCATCGCGCGGGCGATCGCCGTTGGCCCCGAAGTCTTGCTAATGGACGAACCCTGCTCGGCACTCGACCCGGCCAGCACCTTGGCGATCGAAGACTTGATCTACGAACTGCGCAAGCAATACACGATCATTATCGTCACCCACAACATGCAACAAGCGGGCCGCTGCAGCGACCAAACCGCGTTCTTCTACGAAGGGCGTTTGGTCGAGGCGGGCGCCACCAAACAAGTCTTCACCAACCCCCAGTGCAAAGAAACGGAAGATTACGTCACCGGTAAGTTTGGCTAAGATAAGAGCAGACATGTCAGTTTCTTTTATTCTCCACTGAGGGATCGATGTCGAAACATTTGGAACGCGAATTGGATCAACTGCGCCACGAGTTGCTATCCTTGTTTGGAATCGTGGAACAGATGATCGCCAAAGCCTTCCAAGCGCTACGGGACCGCCGCACCGATCTGGCTCGCGAAGTCATTAAGACGGATGAGATCGTCGACAGCCGGGAAGTCAAAATTGAAGAAGAGTGCCTCAAACTGTTAGCCCTCCACCAGCCTGTAGCTAGCGATCTGCGGTGGCTGACGATGGTCATCAAGATCAACAGCGATCTAGAGCGGATGGCCGACTTGGCTTGTAACATCGCCGAGCGGGCCGAAGCATTGAATCTCCACCCGCTGTTCCCCATCCCCGATGATTTGCAGGCCATGGTCCGGGAAGCCAGCACGATGGTCCGTCAAGCGCTCGATGCTTTTGTCGATACCGACGTGGCTTTGGCTCGCACCGTGATCAAGAGCGATGACACGGTCGATCAACTGAATCGAAAAGTGATTGTCGAACTGCAAGACCACATGAAGCAAAACCCCAGCGAGGTCGAACCAGCCCTGCATTGCTTCAGCGCCGCGAGGCACTTGGAGCGAATCGCCGACTTGGCGGAAAATCTAGCTGAAGATGTGATCTTCATGGTCGAAGGCCAGATCGTTCGCCACGGGCACCATCACTAGCCGCAGCCTACATGGCTCGCAGGCGCTCCAGCACACCGACCATATCGGCAGGCAACGGGGCTTCGAACACCATCGGACGCCCCGTTTGCGGATGCTTTAATTCCAGACGGGCCGCGTGTAACGCTTGGCGATCGAGCAGCACCTCGCCGCTGGGAGGCACCCCGCACGCGGCCGATGCCCGCAACTGGTCGGCCGTCACCACCGAGCGGCCACCGTAGAGGCGATCGCAAAGCACTGGACAACCTTTGTGCTCAAGGTGCACACGAATTTGGTGCGTTCGTCCCGTTTCGGGAGTCAAGCGGACCAAGGTAAAACGCGGAAATCGCTCCAAGACTTCGTAAAATGTCCGCGCCGGCTTGCTGGTGATGTGACGATCGCGGATCGCCATTTTCTCCCGCTGATAAGGATGGCGACCAATCGGCGCATCAATCATGTCGCGATCGTGGTCTAACTTACCAATCGTGATCGCCACGTATGTCTTCACCACCGTCCGCTCCGCCCACTGTTCCGCCAAATGCATATGCACGGCGTTTGTCTTGGCCACCACGATCACACCACTGGTGTCGCGGTCGAGCCGGTGAACAATCCCTGGACGAGTCGGTCCGCCAACATCTGAGAGCGACTGAAAATGGTACGCCAAGGCACTGGTTAACGTACCGGTCCAATTGCCGCGAGCCGGGTGCACGACCATCCCTGGTGGCTTGTTTACAACCACCATGCCTTCGTCTTCGTACAGCAAATTGAGCGGAATCGCTTCGGGAACCGGCCCATCGACCAGCGGCTCGGGGACGCGAAAACTAACTTTCTGCCCAGCGCGGAGACGAAAACTCGGCCGCTTGCACTTGCCGTCGACCTCAGCACCGTCATTCTGCACCGCGCGACGAATTTGCTCGCGACTGTACCCGTCGGTCATCTGCGTCAAGAACAAGTCGAGCCGCATCCCTTGGCCACTTTCGGGCACAACCACGTCGCGAATGGGCGACACCGCAGCGTGCTCAGCCCCGCTCTCCACTAACTCCTCTTCGGTCAGCTCATCAGCCAACAGTTCCTCTTCGTCAAACGGCTGGTCAGACGAATGCGTTGCGTCGTTCAAGAGCGGTCACTTTGAGATAAAGCTGGAGGTTCGTCTCCAGCAGGAGGTTCGTCCGCTGGCGGCTCCTCGGCCGGAGGTGGTTCGGTGGCTGGAGTTTCCGCAGCAGGCGGCTCCTCAACAGGAGCTGGTTCCGTAGCAGGAGGTTCTGTCGCGGGGGGTTCTGTAGCAGGTGGTTCTGTAGCGGGGGGTTCTGTAGCAGGTGGTTCTGTAGCTGGAGGTTCCGTAGCGGGTGGTTCTGTCGCAGGTGGTTCCGTCGCGGGAGGTTCCGTAGCAGGGGGTTCCGTAGCTGGGGGTTCCGTCGCGGGAGGTTCCGTGGCAGGAGGTTCCGTCGCAGGAGGTTCTGTCGCAGGAGGTTCTGTCGCAGGAGGTTCTGTCGCAGGAGGTTCTGTCGCAGGAGGTTCTGTCGCAGGAGATTCCGTCGCGGGAGGTTCCGTGGTAGGTGGTTCCGTAGCAGGAGGTTCTGTCGCAGGAGGTTCTGTCGCAGGAGGTTCCGTGGCAGCTGGTTCTGTCGCAGGGGGTTCCGTAGCTGGGGGTTCCGTAGCGGGCGTTTCGCTCGCTGGCGAGTCCATGGCAGGTTCAGTTGGTTCTGCGGGAACTTCGATTAGCGAATCGTTTGCGGCCGGGGGTTCGACTGGCGTACCTTCGGCGGGCACCTCAATATCTGGATTTTCGGGCAACGGTTCCGACGAGGTCGTACCACCGAGGGCATTGTTCAACGCGTCAGTCAAACCGGGGACCACTTCGCCATCGCCGGTGGCCGGGGGAGCAACACCGGGGAACTGCATATCGGGCGAACCGGGCAGCCCGGTCCCGGAGGGCATTCCCGGCGAGGCGGCCGGATCAAAAGCGCTTGGTTGCTGCTGGGCAAACCAGCTGACAAAGGCCTGTATATCGGCCGAATCGAGTGACTTTAGCCGGCGGGCAGCTGCTTTGCTCATCGCTTCTGACTCGTTCAGATCGATTACCGTCTGAAAAGCTTCCTTAGCACCCTCGACGTCACCCTTGCTCTCCAGCGTTTGCGCCAAACCATAGAAAGCGCGAGATTTCATCAGCGTGGAAGTCGACTCGGTGGTGACTTGAAGGTATGCCTTTTCGGCATCGTCCAGCAGACCTTTGGCTTCCTCGCGATCGGTGAACATCGCATCGACGCCATTGGCCAAATAAACATCGGCTTTGGACAATGCGGCGATCTCGGCAGCGGCTGTTTCGGGGAATTTGGTCGTCACCGCGTTGTACGCTTCGGCATCCTCGGAGCCACCCGGCTCGGCAATTGTGCTAAACAACAAATCGAAAGTCGCTTCGCTCCGCTGACTGACCGCTCGCGACTTGAAAAAGTTATATCCACCGCTGATCAAGGCAACCAAGATCACGGCAACGAGGATCGGCACCACGTAGGGCTCGATCCAAGTTCGCGCCTTGACCAGTTGGTCAGCGAGTTCGTTTTGTTGCAGCTCGTGCCGTCGTTCATTTTTCATCGAAATTCCAAACCATCCCGGGTGTGCTAGGGGAACCCATAAGCATAGAAATCACTAGGAATTAGCGTCAAGACCGCATTAGTCCACGGCGTACGATTTGAGCTCCTCCAAGGAAGCGAATTCGAGGGCCGACATATGCGTCGCGGACAGCACCACCTGGGGGGCCAGCCCCGCTTCAAACGCTTCCCGCCAACGCGCCGCACAGAGGCACCAGCGATCGCCAGGCCGTAATCCGGGAAAACGGTAGAGCGGGTTGGGAGTACTTAAGTCATTGCCTTGCTGCTTGGAAAATTCTAAAAATTCAGCCGTCATGATCGCGCACACAATGTGTAAACCCGCGTCATCGGGTCCTGTATCGCAACAGCCCGTGCGGTAAAAACCAGTCACTGGATCGCTGCCGCACAATTCCAACGGAGCCCCCAGCACGTTTTTCGCCCCTGAACTCGATACCGGCATGGCAAAATCTCTGTACAATAGATTCCCAATTGTTCACCACGTCGCTTTTGGAAAGCAACACCATGGATGCGATCCTGCGGGATTTGACGGAGCCACAACGCGCTGCAGTAACCCACCAGAAGGGTCCGCTGCTGATTTTGGCAGGCCCTGGCAGTGGCAAGACTCGCGTCATTACCCATCGCATTGCCCATCTTATCTCGCAAGGCGTCGCACCATGGAATATCACCGCCCTGACGTTTACAAACAAGGCGGCAGAAGAAATGCGCCAGCGAGTCGATCGCTTGGCGCCCGGTCAACCGGTCTGGATTGGCACCTTCCACCGCTTTTGCGCACGCCTCTTAAGGCAGTACGCCCCGCTGGTCGGTCTCCGCGAAAATTATTCGATTATTGATTCCAGCGAATCAAAACAGGCTGTTCGCCGAGCAATCGAGGCGGCGAATGTCAGCCTCAGCCATCATACCCCCGACAAAATTGCTGCGGCAATCAGTCGTTTCAAAAACAAGCTCGTTCCCCCCGCCGCTCTCGAAGACGTTCCGCTGCATTCCAATGATTACGTAGCTTCCCGAGTCTACGCCGTCTATCAACAACTGCTCTTAACTGCCAACGCGGTCGATTTCGACGACCTGCTGCTGCACTCCGCGTTCCTGCTGAGAGACCATGCGGAGCTGCGCAGCGAACTCGATGCCAAACACCGCTTCATCATGGTCGATGAGTACCAAGATACGAACACCGCCCAATATGCCATCGTGCGATCACTCAGTGTCCGCCACCCCAACCTGGCCGTCACGGGTGACCCCGATCAATCGATTTATGGCTGGCGGGGTGCCGACATCAGTAACATCCTGGGGTTTGAAAAGGATTATCCCCAAGTTCAACTCGTGCGACTGGAAGAGAACTATCGCAGCACGCCCGAAATCCTGCACCTAGCCGATGTATTAATTCGCAACAACACACGTCGCAAAAACAAAGACCTCTTCACGCACAATCCATCCGGCGAGCCAGCCGTGATGCGTATTTACAATACGGGCTATGAAGAAGCGGATGATATCGCCGAGCGAGTCGCCAACGGAGTCATCGCCGGGACCATGCGGCCCCGCGACGTGGCGGTCTTTTGCCGCATGAATGCCCTCACTCGTTCGCTGGAACACGCTTTTCGCTCCCGCGGAATTCCCTATCAAATCGTCAACGGCCTGGAATTCTATCAGCGTAAAGAGATCAAAGATCTGCTCAGCTACTTGCACTTGATCAATAACCCGGCCCATGACATGGCGATGCAGCGGATCATCAATACTCCCACCCGGGGAATTGGTGCCAAGACGATCAAGTTGCTGTTGCAACACGCCAACAACAACCGCATTCCCCTCTTGGAAGCGGCCCGCGAGGCGAACCAAATCAGCGGCTTGGCGGCCCGCTCAGCCAAGAAAGCCCTCGAGTTCGTGCAGCTCTTCGATCGCTTGCAAAGCAAAGCCACCGCGTCCTTAACCGAGCTGCTGAAATTCACCATCGCGGAAACAGGTTACGAAAAATACCTCAAAACGCTAGCCGACGAATCCGACAACGATCGCTTGGCAAACGTCAATGAATTGATCACTTCGGCGGTTGAATTCGACCGTCAATTTCCTGAACAAGGCTCGCTAGAAGCTTTTCTCGAACAAGTCGCCCTGGTCAGCGACACCGACGCCTTTGAGGCTACCGACGATCGCGTCACTTTGATGACTTTACATGCCGCCAAAGGGCTCGAATTCCCTCACGTCTTTATCATCGCCGTGGAAAATCGCTTGCTGCCACACGAACGCAGCATGGATAGCGATGCCCAACTGGAAGAAGAGCGTCGTTTGCTGTTTGTCGGGATCACGCGTGCCGAAAAAAGCTTACAACTATCTTGTGTCAAAAGCCGCGCCTTCCGTGGCGAGTCGCGCCCCGCCGCTCCCAGTTCCTTCTTGATGGAACTCCCCCGGGACACCATGACGATCATCGACAGCTCCGATCCGGCAGCGCATCGCTTCGGCCCAGCCGGCTACGATGAACTCGATCAATCGCATGACTATCCCGAAAGCTGGGATATCACTCCCGACATGGATGACGATGACGATTTTTCCCAACTGCGAGAACTACCCGAACCCACCAATTATCAACTCCCCGATAAACTGCAACTTCCCGACAAGTTGCAAGCAGCCGACAAACTGCAAGCACAGCAACGCGTATTTCAAAGCGGCGTGACAACCGCCGCCAACCTGCTCTCCCAACAGCGGCAACCGGCTGATGGTAATCCTGGCGGCTCCGCGGAGAGATTCAGCGTCGGGATGCTGGTCGAACACCCTAAATACGGACACGGAAGAATCACAAAACTAACCGGTATCGGCATCAAAAAAACTGCCCGCGTCGAATTTGAAAAGGGCGAATCGGAATCGTTCCGGCTGGAATTCTCCCCGCTCAAACCGGCCGAATAATTAACTTCCGCGATCAGCCGCTACGCGCCAGCGTGCGGTTCCCCGAAACCGCGAGTAGCGCTCAACGACTGATACAACCGAAAACAATCAGCTCAGGAACTGCTGCAAACTGGCACGCTAGGGAATATGCTAGCGGTTTGGAAAACCATCACAGCTTTACCCACCCAGGAACCTTGCTAATGAAATTGCCCCACTCCAAAATCACCCCCCGCCGGCTGCTGGCCACATCCCTACTCTTCGCCGGATTCGCCCTTGCCACCAGCTCAACCCATCTAGCGGCCCAAGAATATCTCAACGGCATCAAATGGGAAAAGCCGCCCATCGTCGATCCGGGCAGCAGTGACACGGCGCCACCCGCCGATGCGATCGTCCTGTTCGACGGCAGCGACGCGTCCGCCTGGTTGAATGCGGACAAATGGACAATCGGCGACGGCAACCTGGTCACCGGCAAAGGACAAATCACCACCAAGGACAGTTTTGGTGATTGTCAATTACACATTGAATGGTCGGCCCCCACGCCGGCGAAAGGATCGGGCCAAGGACGTGGCAACAGCGGCATCTTCATGATGGGGCGTTACGAGATCCAAGTGTTAGATTCTTATGACAACGAAACTTATCATGATGGCCAAGCGGGCGCGATTTACAAGCAAACGCCTCCGATGGTCAACGCCATGCGACCACCGGGAGAATGGAACACCTATGATATCTTCTGGACCGCGCCACGCTTCGCCGAAGATGGCTCGTTGACCTCACCCGCTTATGTGACAGCGGTTCACAACGGCGTGCTGATTCTCAACCACTTTGCCCTGCTCGGTGACACCCCTTACAATCGCCCGCCACGCTATACGGCCCATCCACCAACCGGCCCGATTTCACTGCAGGACCACGGCAACCCCGTCCGCTTCCGCAACATTTGGCTGCGGGAAATCAAGCCGATTCAAGGTGAGCAAGTGCGTGATCCTTTCCTTCGCCAAGGTGACAAGGAAATCCCGCTACCCAAGACAGACGAATGAGCCCACGCCCACTGCTGGTGCCGGCCTCCGCTCGCTTGACCCACAACGACACGCTGGTGTTGGTGCCCACGCAACTGGAGCTGGATATCTTAAATTCGCTGGCACCCGCCAGTGATTGCCAGTACCCCGCGGTGACTTGTGGCTTTGGCCCCGTATCCGCAACGGTGAGCACGATGGCCGCCATCGCCGATCTCCAACCAGCCAGGCTCATCCTGGCTGGTATCGCCGGTTGCTTCACGGGCGAGCGAATTGGTTCGGCGGCAGTCTTTCAATCGGTCCAACTGGAAGGAATTGGCGTCCCTGGCGGCGAACGTTTGCAATCGGGGCACGAGTTGGGCTTTGACCCGAGCCTGCCCAATCACCTCGATGATTTAATCTGCCCGGCGGGTGCCTGCCGGCTGGAATCCCTGCTCACCGTCTGCGTCCCCTCGGACAATCTGGATGAGGCCGAACAGCGTCGCGTGCGTTTTGCCCCGGCGGCCGGCGAGGATATGGAAGGCTTCGGTGTCGCCGCCGCTTGTCGCAACCGCAACGTTCCCTTGACGATCGTGCGGGGGTTTTCAAACCTGGTGGGAGATCGCCGGCAAAAACATTGGCAGATCACCCCCGCGTTGACCGCTGTCGCCGAGATGCTGTTAACCCTTTGTGGCCCTCCAGCCCGCGCTTAATTCACAACGCTCGATAGTGAACCATGTCCAACACAAAACTGCGGCTGGGAATCTCCACTTGCCCTAACGATACATTTGCCTTCCACGCCATTCTAACTGGTCATGTGACCGTGCCGGGGATTGATCTGGAAATTGAACTGTTGGACGTGCAGGAGCTGAACCGAAGGTTGTTCGCGGGGGAATTCGACGTCGCCAAAGCGAGTTTTCATGCCGCCTTGCTGCTGTCAAAACGCTACGGCGTGCTCCCCTCGGGTTCGGCATTGGGCTTCGGCGTCGGCCCGCTGCTGTTGGCCGCGCGGCAAGAATCGCGACCCCGCGGCAACGCGTCGTTGGCTGACGGAGAAACACCCGACCGCGTGCTCTGCCCGGGCCAACACACCACGGCTCATTTGCTGTATCGCATGTTCTTCCCCGACTGCGGCCAAGTCGAGCAAGTTGTCTTCTCGGAAATCATGCCCGCCCTGCAAACCGGCACGGCCGACTTTGGAGTCTGTATCCACGAGGGACGTTTTACTTGGCAAGCTCAAGGGTTGGACTGCGTCGCCGACCTGGGCACGCTGTGGGAGCAAGCCACCGGTCAACCGCTCGCCCTGGGCGGGATTCTCTGCCGGTTAGATTTACCGGCGGAAAAAATTCAGCAAGTGCAACAAGCAATTGCCACTTCGATCGAATATGCAATGGCGAACAGGCAGTCGGCCCTGGTTTCGATGCGAGCCCACGCGCAAGAATTTTCTGACGAAGTGTTATTTTCCCACGTCGACCTGTATGTCAATCAATGGACACAAAACTTGGCAGCCCGCGGACGCGACTCGTTGACTTGCCTTTACCAACGAGCGGTAGCCAGCGGCGCGATCCCGGCGCAGCAACCCGCGCTGCAAATCTTATGCGATTCAGCCCCCTAATTTATCTTCGCAGCTGCCATCCCTAGCGGCGGTCGGCCAACGAATCGCGTATGCTGTCGACACGATGATGATTGCGCCGCGTGAATTTGCTCCGCGGCCACCTTACGATATTCCTCTTATTAAGTTTTCATGATGAAAGCCACCGAAGCGATCGCCGCCACGCTCATGACCTCCGACATGGTTATGAAAGGATACTTGTCCGATTTGACGGATGCCGAGCTGATGACTCGGCCACACCCTGATTGTCAGCATATCGCTTGGCAGTTGGGGCACTTAATTGCCTCGGAAAGCAGTTTATTGGCCGGCATTTGCCCCGGCCACGAACTGGTGCTTCCGGAGGGATTCGCGGAACAACACTCCAAAGCGACCGCCGATTCGAATGACAGCAGCCAATTTCATGGCAAGCAAGCCTATTTGGACCTGTTCGACCAATCGGCACAAGCGATCCGCGGAGCACTCGACTCTTTGTCGGATGCCGATTTAGACGCCCCCAGTCCAGAATCGTTGCGAGGGATGTTCCCCACCGCCGGCCATGTGTTGGTACTGATTGCCACGCACCGCATGATGCACGCTGGACAATGGGTCCCGGTCCGTCGCGCTTTGCAAAAGCCGATCGTGATTTAGCCCGCCTGATTGAGCCACCCTGCTGAGTCCGCTTTTTTCATTTTGGGAATCACGTTCATGAGTGATGCTGAGACGGTCGCACTGACCAATGTCCACCGCAGCTTTGGCGCGCAGTTGGTCATCGATAATTTGAGCTTTGTGGTTCCCGCCGGGTCGCTGTTCGGTTTGATCGGGCCTAATGGTTCTGGAAAAACGACAACGATGCGAATGATCTTGCGGATCTATCAGCCTGACAGTGGCGAAGTCCGCGTGCTCGGACAACCCGCAGGCCGCACGGCCGATCATCGCCTCGGCTATTTGCCCGAGGAACGAGGATTATACCCGCGGATGACTGTGCGGCGGATATTGCGATATTTTGCCCGGCTGAAACAAGTCCGCAATGCGGATGATGCGATTGACCGCTGGCTCGACGCACTTGGCATGACCGGTTGGTCGAACAAGCGGGTGGACCAATTGAGCAAGGGTATGGCTCAGAAAGTCCAGTTCATCACGGCGGTGATTAGCGAACCGAAACTAGCCATCCTCGACGAACCTTTCAGCGGGCTTGATCCCGTCAACTTGGATCTCCTCAGGGAGGCGGTGCGGGACTTGCGCCGCAACGGCACCACGGTGATCTTGTCGACGCACGACATGGACGTCGCCCAAGCGATGTGCGATCGCGTGTTGATGATTTACCGCGGCCGCAATGTGCTCGAGGGGACGCTCGATGATATTCGTTTGAACAAGGGCCAGCCGCGTTTGCGAGTGCGAATGGCTGCCGGTCGCCCCTTGCCGAGCGATCTGCCGGGTGTCGAAACCGTGCTCAGCCACGGAACCGATTATGACCTGCTGCTGAGCGATTTGACCGCCCGTCCCGCCGTGCTCAGCACGCTAGCCGCCGCCGGGGACCTCGAACACTTTGAGACGGTCCGGCCGAGTTTGCACGACATATTCGTCTCGATCGCTGGCCCCGAGGCGGCCAGCAACCCATCCCCCGCGACCACCTTAGAAACCGTTCATTGAGCCACATCCACATGTCGACCATCCTGACCATAGCGCATCGCGAGTACACCGCGATGATTGCCACCAAAGCGTTCTTGCTAACCTTGGTACTAATGCCAGTGTTAATGCTGGGCGGCCTGTTTGTGATTCCACTGGTCAGCCAGATGGAAGGGAGCAAAGAGCGGAAAATTGTTGTCGCCGATGCCAGCGGCAAATTACTGGAAACCTTACAAGCGGCCGCTGAGCAGCGTAACCAGGTGATCCAAGCGGCCAACGCAAACGCCGAGGGTGGCAACGCGTCGGGCGACGACATGGAAAGTTCGCTCGAGGGTCCAGGCGATACTTATTTGATCGAAGCCACCGAACAAGCACCGCTCAGTAGCGAAGATCGCATTCGCCTCAGCGATCAGATACGGTCGGGAGAAATTTATGCATTGGTCGAGATCCCCGCGGAAGTTGATGATCCAGCTACCGATGCGGAAGCCAGAAAAGTTCGTTTTATCAGCAATTCAGGGACGTTATCTGATGTCCGCGGTTGGGTCGCCGGAGTGCTGAACACCACGCTGCGGGTGACGCGTCTGCAAGAGCTTGGCATCGATCCACAACTGGTCGCGGCCGCCGATCAACCGGTGCAAGTCGCCGCCATGCGACCTTACCGCGCCTCCAAGGACGAAACAAATGCTGATGGTGGCGTCAAAGAAGAGGCGGGCGAGGAGGAATCAATGGCAACCGTCTTCGCACCCTTTCTAATGATGATGCTGATGTTTGTGGTCATCTTCTTGGCCGCGCAACCGATGCTAGAAAGTTCGATGGAAGAAAAGACGCATCGCATCAGCGAAGTATTGCTCGGCGCCGTCACACCCACGCAGATGATGGCTGGCAAACTGCTCGGTAACGTGGCCGGTTCCATGATTATCTTTTTACTTTACGGCATCGGTGGCCTTTTTATGCTGTACCGTTATGAGATGTTGCACCTCTTGCCCATGCATCTGTTGGCTTGGTTTCTGGTGTTTCAGATTGCCGCCGTATTGCTGTACAGCTCGATTTTCATGACCGTCGGAGCGGCCGTCAGCCAACTGAAAGAGGCACAAAGTTTATTGCTACCAGTTTGGCTGGTGATGGCCGCCCCAATGATGATCTGGGTAATCGCGCTCCGCGATCCCAACGGTGCGATCGCCACGGGGATGAGTTTCTTTCCTCCTTCAGCACCATTGATGATGATCTTGCGACTGGGAACGGGAGCGGCGGTTCCCGTGTGGCAACCACCACTTTCAGCCGCCCTGCTATTGCTATCAGCCGCGGGCGTGATTGTGATTGCTGGCCGAATCTATCGCGCCAGCCTGTTGCGAGGCGAAGGTGCGCGCTCGTTATTACAATTGCTCCGCAGAGCGGCCTAAGCAACGTCTCCGTTCGCTCCTGCGAAAGTCTATAGCGAGGCGACCAGTTTTTTGGCAGGCAGATGATTGCCCACTAATCACGCCAATCGCCGCGAATGGACAGGACCCAAGAATCGTCCTAATCGACTATCAAACCAACGCGACAAACACCATATCATTCCCACCAATTCTTATTAACGCTTTTTCGCGTCATTCGCGGGCACCTTTCATCGCCTTGATGGGGCAACCCATTGAAGATATCGTTCGCGTTACTGCTCGGCTTGCTTTTCTTCCTGCCAGCCGCGCCACAGCCAGCGGAGGCTTTCGGGCAGAATCGCGCCACCATGCTGACCACTGTGTTCGCCGGTTCCCATCACAAATTGATAATCGTAATCCTTAAAGGCGAGCGCTTTGGCCATCTGGCGATTTGCCAAGGGCCAATTTCCGTGCTCATTATCGAGATCATTCTCGCCACCTTGCAGAAAGACCCGAATGGGCTTCCGCTCCGTCTTGCGGATCAGCGCTGGATAATTGTGGCCGCCGCGGATGTTAGTGAAACTGCCGACATGCGAAAGCACTTTGCGGAACGAGTCGGGACGTTCCCAAGCGACGGTCCAAGCGCAAATGCCTCCCGAGCTGATCCCGCCGATCGCGCGCAGCTCAGGACGTTCCGTAATGTTGTAGTCGGCCTCCACGGCTGGCAAGATTTCCGTGAGCAGAAATTCCGCGTAATCGCCTGAGAGGGTGTCGTACTCGAAAGATCGATTCGCCGGAGTGGGACGCCAACCCGCTTGCTCGGGCAACGCTCCTTTGTGACCGGGATCAATGAAGACCCCAATCGTGATCGGCATCTCCCCGGCGGCAATCAAATTGTCCATCACCGTAGTCGCGCGAAATTGGCCCTGCGGAGCAAGATATGCGTGCCCATCTTGAAAGACCATCAGCGCGGCTGGCTGTGAACCGTCATATTGCGCGGGCACGTAAACCGAATAACGACGGGTGGTGCCCGGGAAGATTTTGCTTTGATCCCACACATGTTCGGTGACAGTCCCCCTGGGCACCCCTGGCTTGGGCATCGAGTCTGGGCCAAGCTGGTAATCTTTGTCGCTGGCCGAGGCGGGGCCGCCGACCAGCAGCAGAGAGACGATCGCCAAACCAGCTAGCAGGGGCGCGGCCAAGCGACGAGCTGGTGCAGGGTGCATTTGCGACGAGTGAATTTGAGCAGGGTGGGCCATTGCGGGATTCCGTGTGGAAAAACATAAAGGGGAATAAAAGAAGAAGCGAAGTCAAATTGTAACCGGCAAACCACCAGCCATGCGAAGGCATAATTACGATGCAACGACGAAGACTTGGACGCAGCGGAATCGTGGTCTCAGCGATCGGGATGGGGACGATGACTTTCGGCTCCCAGTGCGACGAGGCAACCTCCCGAGCCATCTGCGACCGAGCCGTGGAAGCTGGTATCGATTTTTTTGACGCCGCTGAAATTTACCCGGTCCCGCCGACTCGGGAGACGGTCGGTGTCACCGAAGAGATTCTGGGACGCTGGCTGCAGTCCAAGCCCCGTGACTCGATCATTATCGCCAGCAAAGTGACCGGCCCGGCCCATGGCTGGTTTGCCGCGCCGGTTCGCGAGCAACACTGCGCGCTCGACCGCCACCAAATTCGGCTGGCCTGCGAACAGTCGTTGCGGCGTCTGCAAACTGAATACATCGACTTGTACCAAACCCACTGGCCCGACCACGGAATGCCTTACGAGGAAGTTTTGGGCGCGTTGGAAGAACTGAAGCAGGAGGGGAAAATCCGCGTCATCGGATGCAGCAATGAAACCAGCTGGGGGTTGATGAAAAGTTTGTGGATGGCTGATCGGCAAGATATCGGCCGCTACGAGACGGTGCAAAACAATTTCAGCTTGATCAATCGCCGCTGCGAAAATGAACTGGCTCAGGTCTGTCGTCGCGAGCAGATCAGCCTGCTGCCCTACTCGCCCCTCGGCGGCGGCGTGCTGACTGGAAAATACAATCACGGCAATCCACCTGGCGGTCGCTTTACCGATTACCTAGAAAACGGAGCGGAACGACAGTTGAAAATGGCTCAGCGATTTGTCAATCAACGGACGTTGGAAACGGTCGAGCGTTTGGTGCCGCTGGCCCAAGCCCACGGTGTCAGCCTTTCGGCCTTGGCGCTCGCGTGGAGCAAGCAGCATGACTTCGTCGCCTCGACATTGGTGGGAGCCACTTCGGTAGCCCAGCTCGAAGAGGCGTTGCCGGCGATCGATCTAGTGCTCGACGAGGCGGCGCTCGAGGAAATTGACCAGATCGATGTTGACATACCGAACCCAATGACCGAAGACGGCCTGCGCAGGCTCTAAACCTCCTAGCCCGCACGCTCCCCCTAAGACGCACGAGCAATTTCTTCCGACTTTTCCTCAAAGTTGGTAGGGTGCCGTGCCGACAACTGAAGATGAATGGACTATATTTTGCTCGATGCTTGTTAGGAAAATAGGCATGAAAACTTCCAAAATGTTTCGCGTCGCGGTGGTGGCAATGACCTGCTTGGGCGTGGTCATGCCAAGCCGAGGTTTCGCCAACGAACCAGTGATCGTTGACGGCATCCCCGTCAAGCAGACGATCGAAAATCTGAGCCTCACCGATGGCGTGCTGGTCGGCGGATTGGTCGACAAGAATGGTCGCGGAGTGGCCGACGCTCCGGTAGTGATTGGTCAGCAAGGCAAACCTGTCGCTGAATTGCGAACCGATGCGGAGGGCCGATTCGCCGCTAAGGGTTTGAAGCCAGGCGTATATCAGGTCGTATCCCATGGTGCCGTGACCACGCACCGTGCCTTTGCAGCCAATCAAGCTCCCAAAGATGCCAAGCGCGGTGTGATCCACCAGGTCGATCCCGAAGTTGCTCGTGGTGCACCCTCCAACGGCGGACTACTGGGAATTTTAGCGAATCCTCTCGTGTTGGCACTGGTTATTGCCGCAGCAATCGCAATTCCACTCGCTCTCGATGACGACGACGACGCCAGCTGAGCTCCCAATTTGGGGAAAGTGTTAAAGGATGTCGATCCCGATAGCCGAAACTAAAAACCAGTAGACTATCCAACGTTCGACGCGAGTAGGAACAGGTATGAAGACTTCCAAAATCTTTCGGGCCGCGATCGTAGCGATGACCTGCTTGGGGGTCTGCATCCCCCATCCATCGGTCGCTGCTGCGGTAGTGGTAGACGGTATCCCGATCAATCAGCAGGTCGAAGACCTGAGCCTCCAAAATGGGCTGATGGTTGGCGGACTGGTTGACAAAGCTGGCCGGGGTGTCGCGGACGCTCCCGTGGTGATTGCTCAGCAAGGCAAGCCGGTGGCGACCCTGCGGACTGACGTCGATGGTCGTTTCTCCGCGGCTGGACTGAAGCCAGGCATCTACCAAGTGGTATCTCACGGCGGCTTGAACAACTATCGCGTTTGGGAAGAAGGCAAAGCGCCCGCGACTGCGAAGCGTGGCGTGATTCACCAAGTCGATCCGGAAGTTGCTCGTGGTGCCAGCTCGGGCGGTTTAATCGGAATTTTAACCAACCCATTGGTGATTGTGGGCATCGTCGTAGCGGCGATTGCGATCCCCATCGCGATTGACGACGACGACGACGCTAGCTGAGCTTGGTCTCGCTGTCTACCAATCCGCTGGACTATGCCCAGCGGTTGCCCTGACACAGCACTGAAATATAGAACACCGAAGGCCACGCGAGAAACCTCGTCGTGGCCTTCAGTTGTTATTGCCTCCATCGCGGTCGCTTGGTTAGAATTAGGACCGAGGTTCGCCGGGAGGCCAGTTTTCGCGTGACACGGAAGTTCATGCAGCCTACCCGATGACTGAGTTCACGGAGGGTGGGAACGTTGCTTGCACGCTGGCCCATTCGCGTCAAACTGCTCTTCGCGCTCGTCATGTTGGCCGCCATTGTCGGCACACTTGCGTTCAGCGGCTTTTGGGGGCTATACGGCTATCGGCAACTGGCGGTCACCGTCAGCGAGCGAGCGGCCGAACTTCCCCTGAGCAGCAAACTAACCCGCAGCGCTGACGAACTGCGGGATTCTTGCTACCGGATTCGCCAAGGGGCAAGATCCGGGACCTCACTGATCGCCGCCGACACGCTCGGCTCACTGCGACAATATGATAACGATCGCTTTCACACGGCCCTGAGCACCTATCGCACCTCACTGGCACTCTATCGCGACCAGTTCGAACGATCGCTCGAGGATGGTTCGCTATTTTCCGATCAGAGCGAACAGTTGGCGGTGCTCGACCAGCTTGGCAAACAACTTGATCGCATCGACGACCCCGCGCACGCTCGCTTGACGCAGCTCAGTTCCGGCGAACTGGAGTCGCTGTTGCACGAGCTGAATTTGCTGGTCGAGGGAACCGAGCGGTTGCCGAAGCTACTGCAAGAGCGGATGGCCGGTTTCCGCAACCAAGTCAAAGGCGAATACCGCACGATGATCGCGTTGGCCTGGTCATCGCTGACCGCCGCAACGCTGATTCTGGTGACCTTGCTGTGGCTGTTTCGCCGCATGGTGGTCAAGCCGTTCCGCGACCTGTTGGCCGGAAGTCGACTGGTTGCTCGCGGCGACCTCGACCACCGCATCCACTTGGGTACCGGGGACGAATTCGCGGAGCTGGCGCAAGCGATGAATCAGATGACCGATCGCTTTCAGAAAACCTATGATGAACTCGAGGCCGTTTGCCGGAATCTTGATCAAGAGGTTCGCGATCGAACTCGCGAAGTCGTGCAGCGGGAACAGTTGGCCAGCGTCGGTTTTCTGGCCGCCGGAGTGGCGCATGAAATCAATAACCCACTCGCCTCGATCGCCTGGAGCGCGGAAGCACTTGAATCTCGCTTACACGACCTACTGCATGCCGACGTGACCACCGCCAGCGAACCACCCGCTGTCACGACGGAACAAGTCGAAAGCTTAAAAAACAACCTGCGGCGGATCCAACAAGAGGCTTTTCGCTGCAAGGGAATTACCGAGCGGTTGCTCGATTTCAGCCGGCTGGGCGATGTGCGAAAATCGCCGACCGATCTCAACGAACTGGTCCGCGACGTCGTGGCCATGGTCGGGACGCTCGGCCAGTATCGCTGCAAATCAATTCAAATCGAAACCTCCCAGCCTGTGATCGCCGATGTTAACCCGCAACAAATCAAGCAGGTGGTGCTCAATTTATTAACCAATGCTCTAGAAAGCGTGGATAAGGACGGGCAAGTCGAAGTCCACGTCTCTGCCCATGGTGAAAACGCCCAAATCATGGTGCGAGACAACGGTTGTGGCATGAACGGCGAGGTTTTAGTAAACCTTTTCGAGCCATTTTTCACGCGACGTCGCGACGGCCGCGGCACCGGACTCGGTTTGAGCATCACTTATCGCATTGTCAATCAACATGGTGGCCAGCTAACGGCTCACAGCGACGGCCCCGGTTGTGGATCGTCCCTCCAAGCAACTTTTCCCCTCAAAGCATCCGCTGATGTCGAACAAAAAAGCACCGCATTCGCAGCCTAATCAAACAGGTTTGGCGATCTTGTTCGCCGACGATGAACCGGGACTCCAGGAACTGATGCGGGAAGAATTGCCCCGCATGGGTCATCGCGTGACGGTCTGTCCAGACGGGGAAACAGCGGTCGCCGCGTTAGAAAAAGAGCCCTTTGACTGCCTACTGGTCGATCTCGATATGCCGGGCATCGGCGGGATCGAAGTGCTCTCCCGCGCCAAACAACTGCACCCGGCCATCGAGGCGGTGGTGATCACGGGCAAGTCGAGCGAGGAAACGGCGATTGCCGCCCTTCGCCAAGGAGCCTTCGACTACATCACCAAACCGTGCCGCTTGGCCGACCTGGCTTCGTTGCTGGGACGCGTCTCCCAACAACATAAACTGGCTCGCCAAGTCGCCGCATTGCAGCACCGCCTGCAACGCGCCGAAGGGGACGGCCAAATGGTCGGCAATCACCCCTCAGTCGAAAATGTTCGGCGGTTGGTTGCCAAAGTGGCCCCCACTGACAGCACCGTGCTGATCCGTGGTGAAACGGGTTGCGGAAAAGAGCTGGTGGCCAAATCAGTGCACGCTCAAAGTTTGCGAGCTGAAAAGCCCTTTGTCGCGATCAACTGCGGCGCACTCCCCGAAAACTTGATCGAAAGCGAACTCTTTGGACACTGCCGCGGTGCTTTCACCGGCGCTGACGGAGCCCGCACCGGACTGTTCGAGGTCGCCAACGAAGGCTCCATTTTTTTGGACGAAATTGGTGAGCTGCCGCTGTCGATGCAGGCCAAATTATTGCGAGTCCTGGAGGCGGGAGAAATTCGCCGCGTCGGTGATAACCAAACCACAAAGATTGACGTGCGAGTAATCTGTGCCACGCACAGAGATCTCGAGGCGATGGTGGAGGCGGGCGAATTCCGCGAAGACTTGATGTTCCGCATCAACACCTTTGAGATCATGGTCCCGCCACTGCGGGAACGCGTCTCCGACATCATGCCGCTAGCGGCCCACCTGCTGCGGAGATTTCGCAAAGACTCTCGTGCGGACGAAGCCTTGTTCAGCCCAGCGGCTCGTGACCTCCTGTTGGGTCACGTTTGGCCGGGAAACGTGCGAGAATTGGCGAACGTGATCGAACACGCCGCGATTTTGTGCGACCGGCCCCCGATCGAGGCCGAGCACTTGCCGCGGCAGTTCAGCGACCGGCAACTGCGTAAGGAATTACGCAGCGGGGGACCGATTAGTCTGCGGGAGCTGGAGTTAACCGCTATTGATGACGCTTTGCGGCGGCACGATGGTAGTAAACCGGCCGCCGCCGCAGAGTTAGGTGTCAGCTTAAAAACCTTGTACAACAAACTGAACGCGGCCGCTGATCGCAAAGCGGCCGGCTGAGCGGCGACAAAGGCGGCCAAAATATTTTACAAATTCGGCCGCACCACACCAACGGCGATACCGATCACTTTGGCGTCGCTGACGTAAATGGGGTCCATTTCATCGTTTGCCGGTTGCAAACGGATTCGATCCCCTTCTGGGAACCAGTACTTGAGCGTCGCTTCACCTTCGCTGGTTTGAGCCACGACCATCTGACCGGGAGCGGCCGAGTCCCGACGCTCGACGATCACGTAGTCGCCGTCGGCGATGTGCGCGTTGATCATTGAATCCCCGGAAACCTGCAGAATAAAGCGATTATCCTTATAAAATAATTCGCCCAAATCGATGCGGTCATTCTGCTCAAAGGCAAGCGTAGTGGGGCCGGCCGCCACGCGTCCAGCCATCTGCAAGGCGGTGCCGCTGCGATCGGCCATCTGAGTCAACTCAATCGCTCGCGACTTATTCGGACATCTCCGCAACAAACCCTTCCGCTCCAGCGCCTTGAGGTGACACATCACCCCGTTCGGTGAACGAATCCCAAAGTGCTCTCCTATCTCTCGCACCGTCGGACCGTAACCGCGACGAATAATCAACTCGCGAATTAAGTCATAAACGGCTTGCTGACGCTCTGTCAGCGCTGGCGACACACTCATAAATCACACCCAAATGATTGTCGGCGATCGATAATGAACATACAAAAAACCAAAGTTGGGCCAGCAGACAACCGTCATCGCGAAACTCGTGTCATCGCGAAAGCTAAGCTAACCGGCGCCGGGGCCACAGACGGCTCCGCTCGCGGAAACTCGCCCCCCCAAAAACCCGATGAATCAACTGTCACGATGATAGATGTACACTAACCAGACAGCATCCTATACGACCGTATATGCGAATGCCAGTCGTGAAGGGTGATTTTGTGCGAAAAAATTCAGACGGTAGGGTGTTCGAGCATGCCCAATCGCTAGACCCCTACAATCAACAACCAACAGCTTGTTCGCGATATCCCCACAACACACACCACAAGGAAGCTTTTTATGAAACGAGCCCTCATCGTGATCGACGTGCAGCGCGAATATTTCGACGGCGCCTTCCCGATTCGGCATCCGGCTGGGCATTTGGAAAGCATCTTGCAGGTGATGGATCGGGCCCAGCAAGCAAAAATTCCTACCGTGGTGGTGCGGCATCACCAGCCCGACCCCGCATCGCCCGTGTTCCGCAAAGACAGCGAGATGTGGCAACTACACGAGGAGGTCGAAGGCCGCCCCCGCGACGTGCTGATCGATAAACAATTACCCGGCTCGTTCACCAACACGCCGCTCGATGCATTCCTCAAACAGCACAACATAGAAACCGTCAGCATTGCCGGTTACATGACGCAAGTCTGCTGCGATACCACGGCCCGCCAAGCTTTTCATCAGGGCTACAACGTGGAGTTCTTGCGAGATGCCACCGGGACGCTGGACGTGGAAAACAAAGCCGGCTCAGTCACGGCGGAACAACTCCACGAAGCGATTCTGGTCGCCCAGCAAATGTTTATCAGCGACGTGATTGACACCCCAACTTGGCTCGCTCGCATCGAAGCTTAAATGCGGAAACGTAAGTGGTCGCGAAATTGAGCCAAGACAAGTATATAAACTCGATGAGGAGTAAGACTTACGCCGACTAAGTGCCATTCGGGTACGACCCCGGCGAAGCCTCCCCCGAAGAGGACTATAAGCGTGCCTGCAAACGCATTATGATGTTGCCCATTTCGAACCGAGACCCCGCGACCGGCAAACCGATGCCCGAACGGCACGCCGCCCCGTCCTCCGTCGAAGCAGGCTGGAACGACTGGCGTACCGCACTGGACAGGAGATTATGGGGAAAGCATCGTGAGGGTCATCAAGCTTCGCTGGGAAAAGGTTGGGTCTTTGCTGTTCAGATGTGGCGTAATTTCGAGGTACTGTGCCTGTTGCCTCCACTGCTACGATTCATGCCAGCGAAGTCGCCCGCTGACGCAGAGGAATCGTATGTTTGGACCGGAAGGACTCAAGAAAGTCGCACGTTCTTTGAGCGACGACACTCTATCGGTGTGCATGCGTGTGCAAAATGTGTCCCATCGCGTCGAAGACTTTCTAAAGCAAGCTAGATTGTTGGTGCGGAAATCGACGATCGACAATAGATCGAAAAGCAATCTATTCGAATTTTTTTCTGGCTTTTTCACAACGCTTGTGCGCAACAAGAATTGGTTTGTCGCGTCGTTTTTCGGATAGTTCTCAGAGCAGGACGAATCGGAGACATCCCGAAGGGGGCGTTGCAAGACTTTATCTCTAGGAGTGGTGCTTTGAGGACGATGGAGCAAGATGTTGAATACCGCTTGAATCTGGCGACGAAAGCGGCTCGAATCGGATTGTGGGATTGGAACACTCAGACCGGTGAAACGTATTTTAATGATACGTTCTACACCATGTTGGGTTACCAACCTGGCGATCTGCCGATGACGCACGAAACCTGGAAAACGCTCGCCCATCCCGGCGATCTAAAGCAGGCCATGGAAGGTTTACAAAGTTGCTTGGCAAATAAGGTCTCTTGCTATGTCAACGAACACCGGTTTCGCTGCAAAGATGGCAAATGGCTTTGGATTCGCAATATGGGCGAAGTCATCGAGCGCGATGTGGATGGTTCGCCTCGCCGGATGATTGGTGTCCACGTCGATATCGACGAATCCAAGCGAATTGCAAATAGCTATGAGAACTTGGCACAGGTTCGTGCCGGGCAAGACGAACATACGACGTTGAGCAATTTGGCCCGTGCAATTGCTGAGTCATTCGAGTTGTCGTTTGTCGGTATCGCTCGAACCTCCGATTGTGAACACCCACTGACCGCGCGCTTGGTTGGAGGTTGGCACAAAGGTCATCAAATTCGACCATTTGAGTATTCTTTAGCTGGCACCCCCTGCCATTTAGTGACTGAGAATGCGTTTTGCTGCGTCGCGCAGAACGTCTCAACGCTCTTCCCCAATGACCAGATATTGGTCGATATGGGAGCGGAAAGTTATTCCGGAGTGCGTTTGCAAGATTCTAAGGGAAATCCCATCGGCATTCTTATGGTCGTTCATACCGATTCGATGCCACCTACGCTGATGCAAGAATCGACGATGCGAATGTTCAGCGATCGAGCAGCGGGCGAGCTCGAACGTTTCGATATCGAAGCCCGTGCTCGCCAAGCGCGTCGCGATGCTGAAGCGGCCAACGTGGCGAAGAGTGAATTTTTGGCGAACATGAGCCACGAGATTCGTACTCCCATGACAGCCATTTTGGGATATGCCGAACTCTTGCTCGGCGATTTGGATGGCGATCGATCGATTGAAGAATCGCGAAACGCATTGCAGGCAATCTTCCGAAACAGCGACCACTTGCTGGCGATTATTAACGACATTCTTGATATGTCGAAGATTGAAGCGGGCAAAATGACGGTTGAGCAATTGCCGACTGACCCAGTGAGTTTGGTTGATGAAGTTTTCTCGCTGGTTCAGGCTCAGGCTTTAGGAAAAGGTCTGACTTTACGCAGGCAAATCCTCTCGAAGGTACCGCGCACGATTCTCACTGATCCGATTCGATTGCGTCAAGTTCTGTTCAATTTGGTCGGTAACGCAGTGAAGTTCACAGAAATAGGTGAGGTCACGATCGAACTGGAATGCACCCGTGGCCAAGAGGCTCACTTAGAATTTCGGGTGAAAGATTCAGGCATTGGAATGACCGCCGAGCAGGTAGAAGGGGTTGGACGATTTGGGGCTTTTTCGCAAGCCGATAGTTCCATGACGCGCCGGTTCGGTGGTACCGGCTTGGGGCTGCGTATTTCGAATGCCTTTGCTGAGATGCTCGGTGGGCGTCTGTCGGTTCAGTCAACTTACGGATTGGGTAGCCAATTCACCGTAGCATTGCCCATTGGTCAAGAGTGCGATTTTGTTGAACTAGGAGTATCCAGCGAGCCACCGGTGAAAAAGTCGAAAAAACTGAGTGGCGAACCGGCTCCAACGACATCTACAGTTTCCAAACAACTCGAGGGCACACGCATCCTGTTGGCCGAAGACGGTCCAGACAACCAACGCTTGATTTCGTTTCTATTGAAAAAGGCTGGGGCCGATGTGACGGTTGTTGAGAACGGCCAACAAGCGATCGAGCGAATCGAACTAGCTCAGGCAAGTGATGAACCTTACGACATCGTGCTAATGGACATGCAGATGCCAGTTCTGGACGGCTATTCGGCAACGCGTCAATTGCGCGAGAACCAAGTCTCGACGCCCATTGTCGCTCTCACCGCTCACGCGATGAGCGGAGATCGTGAAAAGTGCATGGCGGCGGGATGCAGCGATTACACGACCAAGCCAGTTGATCGACAAAGACTCTATGCCACAATTCATCAATGGACGTCGCCTACGCCTGGCTGAACACTTGATGGCAAACGACCTCGCATCAGAGACGCCCCGGCAGCAAAACGGTTCCTCATTCGGTTGGAACATTCGCATCGATTTCGAAAATTACCCCGCGAATGTCGCCAGTGCCTGCTTGCCGTGAGCGAGCGCAAAGCGCTTCGAACGATGCTGGGATTTTCGTTTTTTGCTCCGCCCCACGGAGACCAGACCTTCGATGTAGAGGATATTTTCGAGGCTTCAGCTGGCCGACTTCGTACTCCCAAGGAGGCTTCGCTGGGGTCGGGCCTGATGTTCGGTGTCCATGCCGAGTGTGATGTTCGATCCCCGGCGGGACCCCTCGGGTTTCACTAAGTCGCTTGGTTGCGATCGAGTGTCAGCTCAGCGTAAGCATTCCGCATAAACCTCCAGAGAACGTTGGCAAGAAAATGGGGGTGGGAGCCATTAAGTTAAAACAGGCAAGACCGAATTGCCTAAACCCCAAAAATGCTCCTGCCCCGTGTTAAGTTGGCGATTGCTTGAACGCTTTTAATTGCTCGCGCTCGGGACGCTTTTTGTAGAAAGCGTCCAGCGGATAACAACCGCTGACTAAGCCCAGCCGCGGTGCCGTGGTGCAGTCGCTGAAGGTGCGGCAAACTAGTTTGCGCTGCCAGACGTTACCACCCAGCACATCAGCCGGCAGCTGCGGATAGGAAAGCACCATGCGGCCTAAACCGACCGAGTCGACCCAGCCCGCGCGAACGGTCGCTTGCGCCACGTGCGGCAGATAGTCTTGCAAATAGGTGTAGCCACTGCCGACCATGAACATGCCGGGATAAGCTTGCTTGGCAATCCGCACCGCTTGAATCTGCCGGTCGACACCACACAACGGATCCTCCGGCGGCGCGTAACCATCACTTGGCGGAAAGATGGCTGGCCGCTGGATGTGTGGATTGTAATAGGGACTGCCACAAGTCAGATTCAGCAAACTGACGCCCGCTTGTTGCAGACAACCTATTAACTGCAACGGTTCGCTGAGATCGAGTTGCAAAGGATCTTGCGAGTCACAACCGAAACCGGCCAAGTAGGGTCCCTCGGCGGGCCAAGCCACAGGCCGTCCGACTGGATCACCCAGCTCGTAAGGGAGCGTATCAAAGAGGCTTAGGCGGACACCCACGGCCAAGCTCGGACAAGCGGCCCGCACCGCGCCGATAATGGTCAACAACAGCCTTGTGCGACCGGCAAGATCGCCCCCGTAGCGTCCCGGCCGATTGCGAGCGGAGAGGAATTCGTGCAATAGGTAGCCATGACAGGCTTTGACATCGACAAAGTCAAAACCACAACGCTCGGCCAGCCGAGCGGCACGCACGTAATCCTCCACCAAACCGTCTAGCTGGTTGTCTGTCCAAACCACCGCATCATCCTCGGCGGCGATCCCGCAGCGGGCATCGAGCAAGGGGTGATGGTAGGCGATCCGCGGTTCGAGTTTAACTTTGTCCCAGGGACGACAATAACGCCCACTGTGGGTGAGTTGCAGACCGACAACCAAATCGTCGCAAGTGCCACAGGTCGCTTGATGCGCTTCCAACAACGTCTCGCGAAGCTGATTCAATCCGGCTTCATTGTCGTCGACGGCCATCGTCTGGCGAGGATTGGCCCGGCCGTCGGGACGCACCGCGGCCGCTTCGCCTCCCCAAATCAATTTCGCTCCGCTGAGCCCAAAATTTTGCCAACGGCGGAGCGTCAATTCGCTCGGTTTACCATCCGGCATGGCATCCCAGCCTTCCATCGGATGAATGCAAAAACGATTGCCGATGCTCAGCGAGGCAACTTGGATTGGCTCGGCCAAGGGAGAGCCGGTCGTCGCCGAGAGTGGCTGGTCATCGAGCGGAAGATCCAAATCCAACGTGGCCAACTGCTGCCTAAAATCGGCAACCGTCTTCAGCTGAGCGACCTTACGATAACGCACCATGAATTACTTCTCTCCCAACAGCCCGCTCTGGCACATAGCTATCACAACCAAACCAAGCGGAATACACCAAGCGGCAAACCAATAGAGTCGACCTTCGCGGGCCCAATGGATCAACCAACGCAGGGCAACGATGCCGACAACAAACGAAACGGTCGCGCCGAGCAGCAACACGCCGACTTGCATCTCACCCAACCCGGTTTTGGATAAATCTCGGAAAGTGAGGATCGTGGCACCTAGAATAGCCGGTATCGCCAACAAAAAGGAGAAGGTCACCGCGTCTTCCCGTCGCATGCCACCCAACCGGGCCCCGACAATCGTTGATCCCGCTCGACTGATGCCCGGGAATAAGGCAAAAGCTTGGAAGCAGCCGATGGTAAAAGCGCCCCAAAAAGAAACTTGCTGATAGCTCACATCGCCTTCGGGGAGCCACCGCAAGGAGAGCAACAGCAGACCAGTCACGAGCAACATCCAACCCGCCAACAGGGGACTTTCCAGCAAGTGCGGAAATTGAGTTTTCATTAAGATTCCCGCCACACCCGCTGGAATCGTACCGACCACCAGCAGCGGAATAACCCGCCGATCGGATTTGAGCAGCTCCAAGATCCTCCGCCAATAGACGACCAGAATTGAAGCGAGCGTACCGGCGTGAAGTATGATCTCGACAGTGGCCGAGGTATTTTCGACCTGCATCCAATTACCCAGGATGACGAGGTGCCCCGAGGAACTGATCGGTAAGAATTCAGCGATTCCTTGCACAACCGCCAATACTAGCATCTCTACGACAGGTATCATCGGCAAGAAACTCCGCCGTGGAATAATAGGAACCATCTTTGAAACGACTTAAACAAACTATCACCGAGGATCTTGTTAATTTAGGTCGCGGATTCTGCATGGGCGCAGCCGATGTGGTGCCGGGAGTCAGCGGTGGCACCGTGGCTTTGATCCTAGGGCATTATCGACGGCTCGTCACCGCCATCAGCCAATTTGATCGGCGAGCGATCGAAAAAGTCAGACTAGGGCAATGGAGCGGGTTGTGGAGCCACCTCGACGGCCGGTTTTTGTTGCCGCTGGGACTCGGCATTGGAGTCGGCATTTTGGGACTCGGCCCGCTGATGCACTGGCTGCTGGAACATCGCTTTAGCGAAACGATGGCAGTCTTTTTTGGCTTGGTGCTGGCCAGCGGGTTGATCGTCGGCGGCATGGTGAACCAGTGGACGCCCGGGCGGATGATCACCACCGTGGTGGCGGCCGGTTTCGCTTGGCTGATCGCCTCAATGACCCCGGTCGCGGGGGAGCCCAGCACCCTGTTTCTATTTTTTGCTGGAGCGATCGCGATCTGCGCGATGATTTTACCCGGCATCAGCGGCGCGTTCGTGTTGCTGCTGCTGGGCGCCTACCATCCGGTGACCGGGATGGTGAAACAGATTGTCAGCTTCGATCTTTCCGGCCTGCTGCTGCTCCGCTTGACCACCTTCGCGGTCGGCTGCTTGTTCGGTCTGTTAGCTTTCAGCCGATTGTTAAGTTTGTTGCTGGCCAGATACAGCGAACTGACCTTTGCCGCTCTGCTGGGGTTGATGCTCGGCTCGCTGCGCAAATTATGGCCACTGCAGGCCGCCACAGCCGAAACTGCCGAGTGGGAATTTAAAGAGCGGGTTTACACGATGGTCAGCTGGGGCGACTGGAACGGCCCCACGTGGACGCTGCTCGGTTTAACCTTGGCCGCTGCCGGATTGGTGTTGGTCGTGCATCACGCACAACACCAATCCTTCGCAAAGGCGACCGCCCGTCTCCCCGACAAAACCGTCGCCAGAGTAGACGGAAAAGCCAATGCCAGCGATACAGACGAGACCGGCGAATGAGGAAACATCGACTCAGCTAGACAAGACTTCTTGCAAACAGAGCCGATGGCTTATCGCTAGCCAGGCCTATCGCTGGCCAGGCCTATCGCTGGCCAGGCTTATCGCTGGCCAGGATCGCAAACGCCATTTCAAGTCTCGCGGTCATCCTGTTGACTTTGACGTTGTGGGGCCGATTGCTGGCTGCCCGCTTGCTGACCGCGTTGAAACTCGCTGCGATCTTGCGGTCGGCGCAAGCGAACGGCATCGCCATCCAAACGAACTTCTTCAGCAATCATCGCTTGCTCGCCATTGATCGAGCCTTCACGGGCTAAGATCCAAACTTGATCGCCTTTGCTCAGTTGCAAGTCTTGCAAACGGTTAGCGGGACCGAACGACGTGCCAGCAGCAGCGGGTTATCGATATGCACGAGCGGGCGGTTTGAGGTACTATTTTGAGTGCCGGCACTTGGCTGCGGCGGTGTCTCCCAGTTCCCCAGTTACAACATTCCCAGTTACACCCCATGCCCAACAAACTTGCCATGCCCAACAAACGGGATTTACTATTCACGCCGGCCGCTTGGCGAGTTGTCAGCACGGGCGCTTTCTCCGCCACAGACAAAATTCGTTTCGCTGCGGGAGTCTTGAGCATTGAAAGGGGCAACCCTGGTTCAGGCGTCTGCTACCGAGGTCCGGTGCCGCGCATGAATTACCGCGTGGCGGCCGAAGCGCGGCGCGTGGACGGAGCCGACTTCTTTTACGGCTTGACGTTTCCCATCAACGACCAGCACGCGTCCTTGATCATGGGTGGCTGGAGTGGTGGGGTTTGGGGTGTCTCCAATTTGGATGGCCTCTCGGCGGTGGAAAATGAAACCACCGGCTACCGGCCGTTTGAGCAAGATCGCTGGTACCGCATCGTGCTGACTGTGGAGGAGAAACGCACGACGGTTGAGCTCGATGACGAAACGATCATCGATTATGCCACCGCCGAACATCAATACAGCGTCTGGCCCGAGCAAGCAGTCATGGTGCCGCTGGGGATCGCCACTTGGAATACCGGCGGGGAAATCCGCCGGCTAACGCTCGAACAGCTGTAACGGGCAACACAATTAACGGGCAAAACGTCGTCCCAGCGGGCTAGCCAGCAAAGCGGGCAACAACAACAAATCACACACCAGCGCGACGCTCAACAGAATCGCGATCACGCTGGCAAACCTGACGATGGGTGTGAAATGGCTGCCGGCAAAAACCAACATGCCGAGGCAGCAAACCAAAGTGGTCTGGACCATCGCTGGACCACAGTGCTGCAGAGCGGCGGCGATCCGCGCGGGTTGATCAATACCCCCGCCATCACTCGCCGTCCCCTCACCACTCGCACCCCCACCGCGGCGGGCGTATGCGTAAATTAGGTGCAGGGTATCGTCGACCGCGACCCCAATCGCCGCGCTGGCGGTCAACACCGAACCAATCTCTAGCGGCCATTCGAGCCAGCCCATCATGCCGAAAATGAAGACCGGCGGAATCACGTTGGGAAGCAGCGAAACCAAACCGACCACAGGATTCCGGAGCACGAGCGACATCACAATCGCGATCAGGCCGACAGCAACCAACAAACTGATTCCCATATCGCGCAGCAATAACTTTTGCATGCGTTCAAAAATCAAGGCCCCGCCGCTGACTTGGAATGATACCGTCGCAGATGCATCGAGTTCATCGAGCGCTTGCTTCACCGCCCGCTGCACCTCGGCTTGCACGCCCGCGTAGTCATGTTCCGCAGTCGCCCGCATGCGGCCGCTGATCCGCCAATGCCGCGCACCATCGACCACGCGCAACGCACCCGTTCCCTGCAAATCGTCGACGAAACGATGAAAGTTGGATTGAAAAATATTACGTTTCGCCGCGTACCGAAAGCCGGAACCCGAGAGCGGCGGATTGGACATAAAGTTCAGCGGTGAGATGACGATTTCCAGCGCCTCACACTTGCGAGCCGCTTGCGCGACCTGGTTGACGATTCCCAGCTCCCCCAGCCAATCAACCTGCTCACCCGCCGGACCCGGGGGGGGCGAGAGCACGATTTCAATCGGCACCAACGGCGTTAAGTGCTCTTCGATCCAACGATAGTCTTGCAACACCTTGGCGTCCTCGGGAAACATCTGCTTCATCCCCAGTGATGCCGTCAACCGCGGCAAGCCCATCGCACCGCCAATCAAACAAGCCAGGAACAGCGGTATCACCCAACGCCAACGCTGGCTGATCCCGACCAGCAAAGCGGTGGGAAACTCGCCACTGAGACGTTGATCGGCCTGACTCTCGGGGGCTTCAGTTTGTTGCAACTTACGATACCAACCACCAGCCGGTAGGACCGTGTACGACGCAAAGACAAAGGTTGGCACCAGACAACCGGAGAGCAAAATCATCACCCCGGCATAAATGCCAAAATTTTGAATCGGGATAATTTGACTGCTGGCTAACGATCCAAAACCAATCGCGCTGGTGATCGTCGCCAATGCAATTGGACGCACAGCGGCTCGCAACATCATCACCGGCGCCCGCTGGGGGCCATGCTCCAACAACGCTTCGCGAAAATATCGCATCAGATGGCAACCAGCCGAGATGCTGAGAATAAACGTCACGTTGGCCATCAACAACAACACAGCATCGGTCCGCCCGCCACTGATGCTGACCACCGCCAAAGCCAAATGTTCGTTGTACAGCGCGATTAGCAACAGCAATGAGCCGACGCGCAAGTCACGATAGACGGCGACCACCACCACGCCGGCAATCAGAAACGACAGCAAGCTGAGCTGCATCAGTCCGTCGCGACTGGCTTGATCAATCGCCACGCTCTCAATCGTCGGCCCGGCAATATAAATGTCTTCCGCAGGCAATTCGGCCGCCCACACCATGGCATCGCGATAGGCCGCCACCGCCGCTTGACGATCCAACATGCCGGGCATCGAAACCAGCCCGATCGCGCCGGTCTGTTGGCCATCCGACCCCAGAATCCAACCGTGCATGCGAGCCAAAGCGGCTCGTGGACTCATGCCAATCCCCGAATCCTGCAGTTCGGCAAAGACTTCGTTACCAATCAAGACGCGGCGAAAATAATGATTCAGCCGAACGGACAAAGCCCGCGCCTCAGCATCCAGCGAATCAGTTGGTACTTGTGAATCATTTGCCGCCTCGCTAGGACCAGCCACTAACTTCGATAATCGAACTAGCGATCGATCATCCAACGTGCAGCCTTGCCAAGTCGCCGCCAGCAATTCATCACTGCCGAATAACTCCACGAAGCGATCTTGGGCAACTGTTTCCGGATGCCCCATCGGGATCCAATCCTCGACACGATTGGAATTGCCGTCCCAAGCCAATTTGGCGTGATACAAAACCCACGGCACCGATGCCAGCCACAGCAACAGGATCACCCAGGATAGCTTTCGCCAAGGCCGATCCGACGAACTTGCCTCACAGGACTCAAACTCACGGGAACCAACCTCCGCCACAGCGGAATGCGTATCGCTCATGCGGAATGCCGCTCCAAAGTTGTCAATAACATCGTCCGCCAGCCGCCAACCAACTGCTCAGCCTGTTCCCGTCCCAAATGCTCAGAACTGACCGTTACCGCCAACCGAATCTGACCTCGATACTGCGTTAATAAGAAAGATGCCGGCGTGCCGGACCGAGTGGGCGGTCCGCCTGAAATTCCAATGAGCTTCAAATTGCCAGCCACAAGCTGACCATCAACCGACGGTAATTTGGAAATGAATCGTCGCGTGGGGTCACCCACGTTAGAAAACACGGCGGTCGTGGCGCAGCCCCGTTGGCGTGTCAGCAACCGCATCCCACCCGGTATCCGCCCCGCCCCGCTGAGCACGGCCAAAAAACTGGCCGCCAGCCCATCGCGGCGAATCACCGCGTGCTCAGCCGCCAAACTTTGCAACAACCCGTCGGGATCATCCACCCATCGATTCATATCACGGTCAATAATTGCGTAACCGATCCGGTTTGCCGCCGGCATTTTCAGTTGAGCCCGGTCACGCAAATTCACCGGCATCGTAATCCGGTACCAGCGCCCGGCCGCTCCATGACGCTGATTCCAGCCGCGCAAGTTGCGGAGCAAGTCACACATCGCCACGTCATTCAAGGTCACCCCCAACCGATCTGACACTCGCCGCAACGCTTCCGACTCTGCCGCCGATAGGGTCACGCTAAAACATAATTCAACCGGTTCAGCAGAAACCGCCGGCGGAGTCGCGAGCGGGGTCACTCGCCGGAAGAAAAAACGAGAGATCTCCCTGGCAATCCCGCCGATCTCCAATCCCCGCTTCTGCGTTTGGTTATCGCCCGCTGCCAGCTCATTGGTAGCCGACTTAGTCACTGCCGCTCGCCCCCGCGTCGGCAAACTATCAACGTCTACGCTGCGCAGCCGAGTGCCCCGCTGAGGGCAAACCAACTGGTCGTAGGCAGCCAACCAGTCTCCGACAAACATTAATCCGCCAATTCCGTCGACCGCCGCGTGATGAAAAACCAACATCAGCTTCCCGCGATTACCCGCCGTTACCCCGGACATTTCGTCGCGGCCAGCGACCCAGCGCCAACGAAAAGGACGCTCTGTGAAGGGGTCAATCCGCCGGTCCATCGGCTCGCTACCCGCATCCTCAGTGGCGGCAAGATCCAAATCGCTCGATTTTCTCCACGCTAACCCCGTCGCCGTTCGTTCAATCTGACAGTCCAAAAAGGGGTGGCGATCCAACGCCACTCGTAAGGCGGCCCGCAGAGCTTGTTGGTCAATTTGCCCGAAAAATTCGTAAATCGCTGGGTAGGTCATTGGCCAATTTGCGCGATCATCGGCCAGCATATAATGCTCGAAACTGACCAAAGGCCAGCTTGTTTGGGGGTGATCTTGCATGCGAACCGGTCCGGTAGTGATCAAAAAAACATCTTCCGAAATTCCTGAGAGCCCTCTCAAATCGGCTACTCAAGGTAGTAACTAGGCGAAACACCGATACAACTGTCTTAAATCACCTATCATCCGCACATTACCTATTACTTGCAACTTGAAAAACGACGGTCCTCTCTACTATACTCATCCCTACCGTTGACCGTTGGTGTCGACTGAGATGTCTCTGGAGGTGTTGAATATTCAATGAAGTACTTGTTGTTAACCGGAGCGACCGGGTTACTCGGCGAGTACTTGCTTCGTGACTTAACTCGGCTGGGGCGGCCGCTAGCAGTAATAGCGCGCAGCAGCGGACGGCGGTCGGCGGCCGATCGGATCGAGGACATTTTCGCCAAACTGGAGCGAGTCGAACGTCGAGCGATGCCCCGCCCGATCGTCTTGGAAGGCGATTTACAGCAAACGTTGTTGGGTTTATCGCCAGCGGCATGCGGCTGGGTGCGAGCCCACTGCGACGAGTTGCTGCACAACGCGGCCAGCCTGCAATTTATCGAGGATCCGCGCAGCGGAGAGCCTTACCGCAGCAATGTGCGAGGCACTGCGGAGATGTTGGCGTTATGTGAGACCACTGGGATTAAGCATCTACATCACGTGTCGACCGCCTATGTGTGTGGCAACCGGCGTGGACGCATCCTCGAAACTGACGCGATAGATCTGGCGGCTGCGGGCAACGATTACGAAGCGAGCAAGATTCAGTCTGAGTTAATGGTCCGCGAGTCGGCGGCTTTGGAGAGTCGCGTGATTTACCGGCCAGCGATCATCGTGGGTGACCATCGCACTGGTTACACCAGCACCTTTCATGGGTTTTACGTGCCTTTGCAATTAAGTCAAGCGATGCGCACCAGCGGTCATGCACCCCGCGGCTTGCCGCCCGGAATGGTGATGAGCACGATGGGTCTCAGTGGTGAAGAGCGCAAGAACTTTGTTCCCGTCGACTGGATCAGCGCGGCAATCAGTCGCGGCGTCACCGACCAGAGTGGTCGCTTTCGCGGACGCACGATTCATTTGGCACCGAGCAAGCGGGTGAGCCTAGCCGCCATGGCCGAGGTGATCGCCGAGTCGCTTGACACGCAGGCTGGCGAAAATCAGGCGGGCGGAACCCCAGCCTCCGCTCCCGCGGCAACTCGCGATCCCGGCCAAGTGCTAGACTTTTTCCGCCAGCAGATGGGAATTTATCAAGCTTACTGGCGAGACGATCCCGAATTTGATGGCGCGGCCGTGTTGGAGTTGCTCCCCGACCTGCCCTGCCCCGAAGTTGACCACCAGTCGATGTTGCGACTTTGCCGGTACGCCCTGCGGACCAACTTTGGGGCTCGCCGCGGCTTGCCCCCGGTGCATCCGCCGCGAATTGGCGAGACGCTGGGTGCCGCTTGGGAATCATCAATGGAGTCCGAAAGCGAGACTGACGAAGACAGAGTGCACGATAACGGGATACTCGCCGGCGGCGGGGAAATTTTCCAGCTCGGATGCTGTGTCACGGGGCCCGGCGGAGGTGACTTTACGTTGCGAATTCCGCTGCCGCGGCTCTCAAATGGTCAGTCCCCAGCAGACGTCGGCCAGCTTGAACTGTTGATCGGCCTGCCAACTGCCCCACGACCCAACGTGCGATTCAACCGGCCCACGCTCGACGCACTGCTAGCGGGTACGACCACGGTCGACGCCTGTTTGCGACGGGGTCAGATCATGCTGTTTCACGCCGCTGCCGCGGAGCAGCCAGAGCAACAAAAGACAGAGCAAGCGGGAACAGACCGAGCGTCAGCCGAGCAGTTAACCGCGTGGGCCTTGGCTAGTTTGCTGGCCGGGCTACGAAATCAAGCTGCCGGCGCGCTCCAATCTCAGGAGTCTCAGTCATGAGCCCCGAGCGCTCAGCAACTTTCAATCGCTCCGCTTCCCAGCTCCCCATTGCCATCACGGGGTTGGGTTGTCGGCTGCCCGGTTGCAACAGCCCGGCTGAGTATTGGGAGATGATCTTGGCGGGCGAGTGCCGTGTGGCGCCGGCCCCGGCTGAGCGTTTTGATCGCGACTTGTACTACTATCCCGAACGTGGTGAGCTGAATCGATCCTACACCGATTTAGCCTGCACGATCGATTACCGGGGCGCGGCGCCAACGCATCCTTCGCTGCCGGCGTCGGTCCGCAGTTGCCCCGAATTGGCTTTCACGACGCTTTACTTGGCGGTTGACCAAGCATTGCGTGGCGACCAGCAATTTGGCCAGGCCGCCGCGGTGCAGTCGCTGCCAAGTCGCACGGGCGTATATGTCGGTCACACGCGAAAAAGTGGCCTAGCCGGTCAGATGATTGTGGGCACGTATATTCCCCAAATCATCCAGTACTTGAGCGAAGTCAACGGGATCAGCGACGAGCAGCGGGAACGGGTCGCCGAGTCGCTGCGGCGGCGGTTTCGCGACGCGGCACCACGGCGATCTGCCGCGGGCCAACCCGACTTAACCAGTCTGACCGCGGCCGGCCTGATCTCGCAAGGTTTAGGCCTCGATGGTCCGGCAATGGTCTTTAATTCGGCCTGCGCGAGTTCCTTGCAGGCGTTAGCTCAGGCGGTTCGCGCCTTGCAATTAGGTACGATTGACGCGGCCATCGTGGGCTCGGCTTCTTATTTTCACGCCGACACGCTGGTCTTATTTTCTCAAGCCCAATCGCTGAGCGCGGTGGGAAGTCATCCGTTCGACATTTCCGCCGACGGGATTGTCGTGGGCGAAGGTTACGCTGCGGTCGTGCTGCGGCGGGAGGAAGATGCGATCGCCGCCCAATTGCCCCGTCACGCCACTATCCGCGGCGTGGGAATTTCCTCCGACGGGAAAGGCAAAAGCCTGTGGGCACCCCGGGCGGAAGGTCAAAAACTAGCAGTCGCACGGGCTTACAGCGGCATCGCTGACAGCCACGCGCCGCAGTACATCGAAGCGCACGCTACCGGCACGCAGCTGGGCGATGCCACCGAGCTGACTGCGATTGCCGCTAGCCTGCAGTCGCGTCAGATTGAACAACCGATTGCCGTTGGCAGCGTGAAAAGCAACATCGGCCACACGCTGGAAACGGCCGGCTTGGCCGGATTGATCAAGGCGGTGCTCAGCGTCCGCGAGGGGGTGATTCCACCGACCACCGGAGTCAGTCAGCTAAATCCCAAGATTGATTGGGAGACGATTCCCTTTCACATTCCGACTTGGGCACAGACTTGGCCCGAATTGGCCCCCGCTGTGCCACGCCGTGCAGCGATTAACGCGTTCGGCATCGGTGGTTTGAATGTGCACGTCGTCATCGATGCTGCTCAAGCAAGCCCACCACAAACAAAGAGTCCTCAACTCGCCATCGCGACGGTCAAACAGCACTCGCACTCCGCCGCCGGCTCGCCTAATCGCACAGCCTCACTCAGCCGCAACGAGCCCGATGTCGAGCAAATCGCGATCGTCGGCATGGGAATGATAGCTGCCGGCTGTGCCAATGTGGAAGCTTTTTGGCAACGCTTGGCAGCGGGAGAAGCGGCGCTCAGGGACGTACCACCGACTCGCTGGCGAGCTGACTTGTTTTGCGATCCACAGCATGTCCGTCCCTGGCACACCACAACCACGCGGGGCGGCTATGTCACCGAGTTTAGTTACGATTGGCGGCGACACCGCATCCCACCGAAGCAGATTGCCCACGCCAGTCCGGTGCAATTCATGGTTTTAGAAGCGGTCGAACAGGCGCTCAAGCAGAGCTTTGGCGAGGAACTGCAACATGCTGGCGGGTTGAACCAGTTGGCGGAGCGAACCGGCGTGATTGTCGGCACGACCTTCGGAGGCGACTTTGCCAACCAATTGTTATTGGGGCTGCGGTTGCCCGAGTTTGAGCAAACGATTCGCCATACGATCACTGATTTGCCGAGCACCGAAGTCGAAGCGATCGTGGATCAGTTTCACGACACCGTGCTGCGCCACATGCCGGCCCTGCTGGATGAAACAGGTAGTTTTACCAGCAGCAGTTTGGCATCGCGAATCACCAAGACCTTTGACTTGTTCGGCGGTGCCGTCGCCGTCGATGGTGGACTCTGTTCGGCTGCGGCCAGCCTGCAATGTGCCGTCGATCTGCTCCGCAGCGGCGACAACGACATGATGATTTGCGTGGCAGCCCAAGAGGATATGTCACCCACACGTTTCGAGTTAATGTCGCTCTCCGGTGACTTGGCGGCCACGCCCGAGGGTCACGGGCTGGTTCCGGGCGAAGGCTGCGTGGCTTTCGTGCTCCGCCGCTTGAGCGACGCCGAGCGTGATCAGCAACCCATCCTGGGGCGAATTGGCGCCATTGATGCTCACTTCGATCACACCCGCCGCGCCACCCGCCCTCCCACACCGGCCCAATGCTTGATCGGCCACACCCTCGGTGCGGCCGGACATATCGAATTATTGTCAGCACTTGCTCCACAAGCACCACACCCCCCGAGTACCCAGGTGGAATCTGCTGATTTCTCAGGACTCCACTACAAAATTGAATTATTCTGTGCAAAGTATTCAATTGACGAGGCACAGTCCGCGACCAATTCCCCAGCAATCCAAACTCACGTAATGGCTCCACGTCAAGATTCAAAGATTCTGCAATTTGACGCCACCCAGCGACGCAAACTGCGTCTGCGGGAACGAGCAATGAGCGGAAAACAGCCTCAATCTGGCAGCTCGGCAACCCCGCCCAGCACGACCGCGGACCAACCGCTCAACCCACCGCCGCAGCAACCAACAGCTGCCCAGCCCATAGCTGCCCAGCCCGTAGCTGCTCATTTTAACAACGAAATCAATGGGCATCCGCAGCCCACACCGGCTGGCTTACCACCCGCTAAGCTGCGTCAATTGTTAGTTGATTTCGTGGTCGATCAAACGGGCTATCCAACCGACATGGTCGAACTCGATGCCGATTTGGAAGCCGACCTGGGCCTGGACAGCATCAAAAAGGCTCAGCTGTTGGGAGAAGTCGGTGAACATTACGCGTTGGCCGATCGCAACGATGTCGACCTCGACAAGCTGAATACCTTGGCGGCCATCGAAGCATTCCTGTTGGCGTTACCAACTGGCAGCCCAACAGAAAATCCAATGGGCAGCCCAACAAGCAGCACCCAACCGCTGGCCAGTTTCCCGGACGGCAACGTGACCAGCAGACCGAGCAAAAATGGCAGCTCGCACGCTGAACACACTGCCGATCCGCAGCAACCTGTGCAGCAGCAACCCGTGCCGAGCGGTGTGGAACCGCGGGGCACTGCCAACGAGTTGCGGGCGGCGGTCGAACTTAGGATGATTTCTTTCGTCGTCGATCAGACCGGCTATCCTCCCGACATGGTCGAACTCGATGCGGATCTGGAAGCCGACTTGGGCATCGACAGCATTCGCAAGGCACAACTGTTAGGCGAATTAGCTGAGACCTTTGGATTGCAAGCCGATGAGGCGACTTCGCTGGACGAACTGCCTAGTTTGCGAGCGATTCTCGATTTCACTTGCCAACAGCTGGCCGATAACGCGCCGCCAGCTCAAGGGACTCAGCAACCATCAGCTCACCCCGTCGCCCCTGCCCCGGCTCCCGTACCACAAGCGGCAGTTCCGGCCGCACAAGCTCCAGTTTCCCAGACTCCAGCAAGCGTTTCCGGCACGATAGATGCGGGACTTTTGCGAGAAAAAATGATTGAATTTGTCGTTGAGCAGACTGGTTATCCATTAGAGATGGTAGAGCTGGACGCTGATTTGGAAGCCGACCTGGGCATCGACAGCATCAAGAAAGCTCAATTGATGGGCGAGTTGCAAGAGACTTACCAGTTTGCCACTCGCGACGACATGACGTTGGACGATTTTCCCGATCTGGCGTCGATCGAGCGGTTTGTTCTGGAGATGTGTGCCCCACAAGGATCCGTGGCCCGTAGTCGTTTCTAAAAATAACCGCCGGATCCACTTTCGCCTCCCAGCTTAACGGTTGGGGCCACAACAAAAGAACAAAGAAAAAGGGAGGGGCAGCACCGCGCACTTATGCCCACACAGTCACCAATTGCCATTGTCGGAATGGCCTGCCGGTTACCCGGTGCCGACGACTTGGACGCCTATTGGCGCCTCTTAATCGAGGGCCGCAGCAGCATCGGTCCAATGCCCGCGGATCGCTTGGATCGCCGTTTGCATTTGGACCCCAGCGGCGCGCGGATGGGGACGACCTACACCGATCTGGCCGGCATTGTCGAGCCCTTGCCGCACGACCCCGCGCGTTGCCCTTTACCGTCCGAGTTGGCCGCCGCCTGCGACCCCACCCACGTCACATTTTGCCAAGTCGCTTGCGAAGCGGTGCGGTTGGCAGGCTGGGATCCCTGGCGGATGCCGACTCGACGGGGCGGCGTCTACGTGGGACACACCCGGGGCACGGTCGTTTCCGGGCAATTGATCTACGGCACCCTTGCGGCGGAAGCAGCCGAACTATTGCGAAATTGCCCCAGCGTGCAAGACGGGTCGCTCAGCCCACAAGCGCTCGATCAATTGATCGCCGACACGGTCGCTGAGGTGCGGTCCGCCATGCCGCAGCGAGGAGCGGCCGGGGAACCCCATTTAGATGCCCACTATGTCGCTTCGCTGGTCTCCCGCGCGCTCGGCTGGGAAGGTCCGGCAATGGCCGTCAATGCGGCTTGCGCTTCGAGCTTGATTGCCATGTCGATGGGCATCAGCGCCTTGCAACGTGGCGAGTTAGATTGCGCGATCGTGGGGGGAGCGAGCCACTGCAAACTCGACTCCCTGGTGCTATTCAGCAAAGCCAAATCGGCCAGCGCCACCGGCAGCCGCCCCTTCGACGATGGAGCGGATGGATTAGTCGCGGCGGAAGGTTACGTGGCCCTGGTGCTGAAAACGGTGGCAGCTGCGGAGCGCGATGGCGATCCCATCTGGGCGGTCATCCGCGGCGTGGGGGTCTCCTCCGATGGCAAAGGCAAAAGTCTCTGGGCACCCCGCAAGGAAGGTCAAGTCGAAGCGATTCGCCGCGCCTATCCGGCCGACCTGCAACCAACGGCCGTGCAATATCTCGAAGCCCACGCGACCAGCACGCAAGTCGGTGACGCGACCGAACTTTCGGCCCTCGATGAAGTCTTCGGGCCGCTCCGACAAGGGCGTGAAAAACTGCCGATCGGCAGCGCCAAAGGGAATGTCGGGCACACGTTGGAAACAGCCGGGATGGCCGGTTTGCTGAAAGCCGTGCTGGCGATGCGGCACGGCGTCATCCCGCCAGCGGTGAATTTGCAGACACTCAACACCAAAGTCCAATGGGACCAACTGGGCCTGCAAGTCGCTCGGCAAACGACCCTCTGGCCCGATGCTCCAGCAACTGCCAATCTAGCTGGCACAGCTCACGACGGCCAAGCGATCGAGCTCTCGTCCCCCGACCAACACGAGTTGTGCAAAATCGACCCGCTTCGCTGCTGCGCGGTGAACGCCTTTGGTATTGGCGGACTGAATGTGCATGTGGTGCTGCAAAGTCGCCCGCCGGAAGTTTCCGCCGCAGTGCCACGACAAACATCCCCGGCAGCCAGCTCGGTACGACTGGTTAACTCCGACGATTCGATCGCCATCGTGGGTGCCGCCGCATTGCTGCCCGGCGCCCTTTCGCTGCCAGATCTGGCCGATCTGATCGCCAGCCAAAAATCTCAAATCGCTCCCCTCGGCGACGACCGCTGGCGAGCCGATCTGGGACTCGATCCACACCACCGCCGCCCCTATCACGCCATCAGCAACCAGGGCGGAGCGTTGCAAGGCTGGGAGTATGATTGGCGACGTCATCGCGTGCCTCCCAAACAAATCGAAGCGGCCGATCCGCTGCAATTCATGCTGCTCGATTGCGTCGAAGCGGCGATCCACGATGCCGGCCTGCTCGCTGCCAAGACCACGGCTGAAACCTCGGCTGCGACGCCGAATTCAATCAACCAGGGCCCGGCCGCCTGGGATCGCCAACGTGCCGCCGTCATCATCGGCACTGATTTTCTGGGCGATTTTTCCGCCAACCTGCAGCTGGCCGTACGGCTGCCCCATCTGCTCGACACGCTCGGCGAATTATTGACCCGTCGCGGTCTGGCGGCACCGCTGCGCGAGCGTTTGCTGGGGGAATTCGAGCAAGCCTTCGTGACCAAGAATCCTGCGCTGTTGGATGAGACAGGCAGTTTCACGACCAGCACGCTGGCTTCGCGAATCACCAAAACGTTCGACTTGATGGGGGGCGCCGCATCGGTCGACGCGGGCGACGCCAGCGCGGCGGCGCTGCTGAATGTGGCCAGCGACTGGTTGCACCGCGAACGTTGCGATTCGATCATCTGCGCCGCCGGGCAACGCGCGCTGGGGTTGTTCAATTACGAACGGCTCAGCCTGCAAGGCCGACTTCGCGGCGACGACGGCCGAGGCTTTTTGCTGCCCGGCGAAGGAGCCGGCGTGGTCGTGCTGCGACGGTTGAGCGACGCGCGGCGGGATGGCAATCCCATTCGCGGCGTGATCGCTGGCATCTCCGTGCGACGTCAAGAAGCACCCCAGCAAGCCTCACCGTTGGCCGCCCAAATCGGACACCTCGGAGGCGCCGCGGGAATGGCCGAGTTGCTGGCCGAACTGGTCAAAAATCACGCCCCGCAACATGCCGGGCCGCGACAAACTGGAACAAGACAAATCAGCGTCTATGGCGGCGGCAATCAGTGTTACCAAATCCATCTCGCCGCAGAGTCGGAGTCGGAAGTTGCGGTCCCGACGCCAAACGCCAGCTCGCAACCAAAGAGTAGCTCGCAACCGACAGCTGACTCGCGACCAACCATTAACTTGCAATCAGGATCCACTGCATCGCCACTCGTGGTGCGGCTCAGTGGTGAAAACTGGACTGCGTTGGCCGAGCGATGTCGGCAGCTGGCGATATCGATCGAGACGGCTTGGGACAGTCTGCGGACCAGTCAATTCGCAGCAACCGACGATGTGCGGATGATCATGGCGGTGGCTTCCGCGGAGGAAGCTGCCAAGCAATTACAAGTCGCTGCGGCTCGCGTGGAAACACCCCCGGCCCGCGCCCAATTGGCGGCTCGCGGTATCCTCTGTCAGCGCGTCAGCTTTGATCGCCCCCGCGTGGCCTGGATGTTCTCCGGGCAAGGGTCGCAGTATGGTGGCATGTTAGCTGACCTGCTGGAACATGATGCCTCTGCCCAAGCCACCGTGGCGGCCATCGACACCGTCTTTCGTTCATTGGGTTTGCCGACTTGGACATCGATCTCCGGCGAGCAAAGCGATCAACTGGGCAGTGACGTGCTGCACACAATGATGGCGGTGCTGGGTGCCGACTGGATACTGGCCGATCAACTAACACGTCGCGGCCTGACACCGGCGATCGTCGGTGGGCATAGTTTCGGCGAATACGCGGCGCTGGCACAGGCGGGTGTGTGGAGCTGGGAAGCGGCGGTGCGAGCTGGTCAAGCGCGAGCCCGCGCGGTGGTCAATCATTGTCGTGCCGGAGGTGCCATGCTGTGCACCGACGCCGATGCGCAAACCGTCGAATCACTCTGCCGAACTATTCGCGAGCGAAAACAGGGTGGCGTCTATCTGGCGAACCATAACGCGCCGCGGCAAAGTGTCATCGGTGGCGAGACGGCCGCCCTGCACGCCGTTTCGCAATTATTGGAGAGCGAAGGCTTTCGCGTGATGCCGATTCCCGTGCCGAGACCGTATCACACACCCCTGATGCAATCGACACGAGCGCCACTGAGCGCCGATCTGGCTCCGCTGCAAATGCGCCCCTCGCTGTTGCCGGTGCTCAGCAGCGTGACCAATCGCTACGAAGCGGACCCGCAAGCATTTCGGGAAAACCTCAGCCAACAAATGGTAACCCCGGTTCGCTACGTCGATTTAATCGGTCGCCTCCGTGAGGATGGCGTGAATTTGATTATCGAAGTTGGCCCCGGCCAAGTCTTAACCAAACTGCACCGGCAAATTTTGGGCAGCGAAGGCCCACTGGTCGTTGCCACCGATGATCGTCGCGAGGGCTGTCGCGCGGCCCTGATGCTGGCGACAGCCGCCTATGAGTTGCTGCAACCCGCCAGCTCGCAAAACCAACCGCCATCGATTCACGTCCCCACGCGGCAGACCGAAACGCGGCAGAGCGAAACGCCACAAGCCGAAAAACAGCAAGCCGGTTCTGCCGAGCAAGCACACGGGAATGCGGTCGAATTTTCCGCCGACGCGGTGACTCACCTCGATATTGTCGAATTGGTCGGTTCACCCCGCGAGATGGGATACCAGCACGGTCTTCGCAACGCCGAACTATTGCGGAAGACGGCGGAGAGTATTGCCGACGCCGTTGAATGGCCGGGCGGTTCACTGCATTGCCTCTCCGAACTAGCCGACACGCCCGAACAGTTGTTTGGCGATGACGACTTGGAAGAGCTCGCCGGCATCGCCGCCGGCTCGGGCATCGATTTGCGATCGGTGATCGCTTGCAACCTCTTCGCCTATCCCGACCTCAGCGGTTTGGGAGGTTGCAGCCATTTGGTTGTTCCCGACGCGGCCGGTCAACCACTGCATGGTGCCAACGAAGACCTGCCACTGTCGTTAATCATTGAACCCTTCAGACGCCGCACGGTGCAGTGGCGTCGACCGTCCTGCGGCATCGCTCACATCACCTTTTCGGCGGCGGGGCAACTTGGTGGTATCGTCGGCATGAACGTGGCTGGACTATCGGTCAGCAGCGCCATGTTGCTGGATCGACCCCGCCGCAACGACGCGCCAATCGGTTTGCTGCATGGGGTGCTGGTTCGCCAAATCCTCCGCGACTGTGATTCGGTATCAGCAGCGCTCGAGCTATTGACCAGTGATCGGCTGCGGCCCCGCGGCAGTGGCGGTTGGGCTTTGATGTTGGCCGATGATCGCGCCGCTCAGGCGACGCTCGTCGAGTACGACGGCGAGGAGATGGAGATTCGCCAAGCGAGCGAACTGTACGCCACCAACCATTGCCAATTACTGCCACCGCTGGAAACGACCCCCAGCCACTCGCAACGACGCAACGAACGACTCGGCTCGCTGCTCCGTAACAGCACCCCAAGCGAAGAACCGATGCAGCAAGCGCTCTCCGCGCTCCGCGATCGGTTTGACAGCCGACTGGGGCGCAGCGTTACCCACCTGACAATGAACACGGTCTGTCGACTGGACAACCAATTGAGCGTCGTGATGCGACCGGCCAGCGGCGAACTGTGGGTCCACGCGCCGGGTAAAATCACTCAAGACGGCTACGTCCGCTTGGCAATCCGCTCCTCAGCAAACACCTCTGCGATCTCCTCCTCAGCCGCCTCCTCGCCAATCACCAGCGAGTCACGCCCGGCGAGCCAGCAGCCAGAAACACCTTCTGCCGACGCTGCCCAAACTTGGTTAACACTAACTCAATATAGCCAGATCATCGCCAACTATCAGCCGCCGGCTGGTCGAGTCTGCGATCGCTTTGTTGTTCGCCCCGTCACCACGACGGTCGAGCGAGCGGAAAATCAACAGCCACTCAGCGGTACCGGCTTGGTAGTCGGTGCACTCGAATCGGCTACGCAGTTAGCCCAATCGCTGGCCGCCGACACGCAACTCGCTTGGCAACCAGTCGGTCTAGACGAGTTGCTGACAAAGCTCGCTTCCCAACCGAACGCCGGCCCACTGCGAGTCGTCTTCGATTTGGTCGAGCCCACCAACAGCGAACGGCTAACGCAACTGTTCGAGGTCGTGCGGCAACTGCTCGAGTTGCGACAACAAGCGGGGCTGATCGAACAGACCGACTTGATCGCGATCTCGCGATTGGGCGGCGACTTCGGGCTCTCAATCGCGGCGCAGCCTGTTTCCCATCCTGATCATCAAGGCAGCCAACAAGGGGCGATCGATTGCCTCGCCGGGCTCTGGAAAGCGCTCGCCATGGAAGCTCGTGCCGAAGGGGCTGCCGCTCCTCGATACATTGCCTTGGACGTTGACCGGCAATTGTCGCCCGCCGCATTGAGCCGCCATTTGGTCGAATTGTGGGGGCAATCTACCGACAACGCAGCGACTCAGATTGAATGGTGTTTCAGTAGTAACGGCAGTGCCGGTCAAACACGGATCATCCCGCAGCCGCTGGCGACATCAGCGAACAGTAGCTCAGCAAGCAGCCCAGCAAACATCGCCAACGGACGAGCGATTGATCCGGCGGGCTGCTGGGTGCTGACCGGCGGTGGTAGAGGTGTCACGGCGCTCGCCGCCGAACGGTTGGGCAAACAATTCGGTGTCGCGGTACACTTGCTCGGCTCGACTCAACTCGACATTTCGGCGGACTGGCTGGACCTCGATCAAGCGGGGCTCGAACAATTAAAACGAGAGACCATCCAAGCGGCCGCCCGCTCCGGTGTACGGCCCCCCATTTCCGCCTGGAAACGCATCGAAAGCATGCTCGAAGTCGCTCACAACGTGCGACGTTTGCGGGCCGCCGGGGTCGATGTCCACTACCATGCTTGCGATTTGCGAGATGCCCAATCAGTCGCCGCCTGCTTTGCCACCATCCGCGAGCATGGTCGCCCCATTCATGGCATCATCCATGGCGCCGGGTTCGAACGATCGGCGCGGTTCACTCGCAAACAACTCGACGATGTGCAACGAACGCTGGCGGTAAAGTTGGGCGGCTTGGATGCCTTAGTGGCGGCCAGCGAGCATGATCCCATCAAACATTTCGTTTGCTTTGGCTCCACGGCGGGACGCTTCGGCAGCGTCGGACAAACCGATTACGCCCTCGCCAACGACGCCATGGCTCGACGGATGGGCCAGCTGATGGGGCAACATCCTGGTCGTCGCTATGTCTGTCTGCACTGGACCGCTTGGGGCGATGTGGGGATGGCGATGCGTCCCGAAGTGCTGGCTTCGCTGCAAGGCCGCGGGATCGCTTTGATGCCAGCCACCGAAGGCATCGACCACTTGATCGAAGAACTCACCAGCGGCTCGCGTGAGCCCGAAGTGGTGATCACCGACGCCGGACGTTTTCAACAATTGGTCGCCCAAGATCGGCTCTTGCAATCCGTTCAGCAAATAACTCAGCAAGCAGTTGAGCAAGCAGCTCAGGATCCACCCCAGCAGTCAGCTCGAGTTGACAACTCGGACGGCAGCCGACGCGTCACTGGCCGCTATGCACTCCGCTGGGCAAGCGACACGTCGGGCAGCAGCGGGCTGAACGACACGGCCCCTTCGCAACTTCTGCGGCGGGTCTTCCTGTGGGGCGATTCGACCTGGTGTGCGGCGATCGCGGCCGAGCTGCGAACGCGAGGTGCTGATTGCTGTTTTGTCGATTGTGATGATCAACTCGATTCGATGCGCACGTCGCTCGACCGCTTTGCCCTCGACGGCACCATCGATGCTTTTTTGGCGATTCCGCCTGACCGCTGCGGCGACTTGGCGACCGCTCCCGATCGTTTGTTGTTATTGCTGCAAGCTTGGATGGGTCACCTGGATCGTCACGCCGATCGCGAGTTGCCCGTAGTGTTTGGAACGTTAACGCAACTGGGTGGCGACTTTGGTTTTGCCGGTCAATTTCAGACCCCCGCCTCGCTGGCTGCGATGGCCGGCTTGGTCAAATCGATGGTCGTTGAACTGCACCACCGCGGCTTTACAAGCGCCCTCTGTCACGCGCTCGATACTGAGTACGGCGACCCCACGGCGTCGCAAGTGAACAACTTGTTGAACGCACTGCTGCGGCGCGACAAAGTTTTAGAATCGACGTTGGCTACCGATGCCGCGTCGGCTCGACGCTTGGTCTATCGGCTCGCCGAACTGCCAACCCCTCAGCCCAATCACCCAACTCAACCCAACAGCCCAGCTCAGCCCCGCGGCGATTGGTTGGTAACCGGCGGCGGTCGCGGGATCACTTGCGAAGTGGCCCTGGGGATCGCTCGTCGCTTCGGCTTGCGCCTGCACATCCTTGGTTCGTCCGATCTCAACTTGGTGCCCGCCAACTGGTTCGGTCTGGACGAAGCGGGACGCGCCAAAATCAAGCGCCAAGTCATCCAACAAAACATTCAGAATCCCCGTCGCGAACCGCCGATTCGTGCCTGGCAACGTCTGCTTGCCGCCGCAGACGTGGCCGAGAACTTACAACGGTTTGCGGCCGCCGGAGTCGCAGCCCAGTACTACTGCTGCGATCTGGTATCGGCGGAAAACATTAACGCCACCGTGGCCCAAATCAACGCGACTGGAGTGCGGATCAGCGGTCTGCTGCATGGCGCCGGCTACGAAAAATCAGCCGATGTATTGAAAAAAACCGCTGCCGATGTTCGCCGTACGTTGGCGATCAAATTGGATGCTTATAACAGCTTGTTGCAAGCATTATCGACGGCACCACTCCAGCACATGATCGCTTTTGGTTCGATCAGCGGGCGGCTGGGCAGCTTGGGGCAAATCGATTACTGCCTAGCAAATGATGCCGTGGCGAAAAGAACGTATCAGTTGCGGAACGAACGCCCCCAGTTGCTGGCGACCACCTTCGCTTGGCACTCGTGGGACGGCGTCGGGATGGCGGTGCGACCCGAAACTCGCCAGTTGAAAGAGAAACTGGGGATGACTTACATGAGCATCACCGAGGGAGTCGATCGCGTGATCGAAGAACTCTCCCACGGGCTGCCCGATGCCGAAGTCTTGATCACCACCCCCGCCCATTTGCAGCGGATGGGTCAACAAGCCTCACCTGAGCAGCTAAACAATGAGCAGCTCAACAATGGACGGATCGGCAATAAACTCATCGAAGATAAATCGATCAGTGACCAGCCAGTGGAACTGGTTACTCCCTCCGCGGAACCCGCCCCCTCCGGAGAACACCGCTACAACATGCCGCTGTTTCCGGATAGCGATCCGTTCTTGGTCCAACATCGTTTCAAAGATCGGCCGCTGATGCCGTTGGTGATGGGGATCGAAGGGATGTTGCAGGCGGCCAGCAAAACGCTCGGCAGTCATTCGCCCAACAGCCAAAATGCGCCCACCAGCCAACAGCCAGCATGGACCCTGACCAACCTCGAAGTCCACGGGCCCTTGCGATTTCCCAACGATCAACCGGTCAGCGGGCAAGTGGAGCTGGCCGCTCGCGATCAGGGTTGGCAAGCTTCCCTGCAAAGCTATTTCCGCAACGCGGCCGGTCAAGCATCCCCCAAACCACGCTTGCATTTCACCGCCCAGCTTACTGCTCGCCAGCGTGGCGAGACGTGCGAATTGGGCGGGGCTGAATTGGGCGGGGCTGATCTCCGCGAACTGACGCGACCGATCGCGGCGGCTGAGATTGAACATCTGCGTCCGGTGGCGATCCGCGACGATTTGGTGCTCTATCACGGACCCATCTTCCGCATGGTGCAACAGATCGCGATTGGCGATAGAGCGGCGGTGGCCACCATCAAGGTTCCCCCCACGCGGCAAGTTGCCGGGGAACAACGCAGCGATCAAGCTTGGGTCAGCTCACCGGCGGTGCTGGACGCTTGCCTGTTTGCCGCCGGAATCCAGTTGTTCGTCAGTGACGAAGGGGCCGTTTCGGTACCACTGGGGATCGACCGTTTGGACTTGCTGAGACCTTGTCCGGTTGGCCAAACGTTATGGCTGCGGGTGATCAATCGCTCGCTCGAGCAAACACAAGCAAGTTTCGATTTTGTGTTGCTGGACGATCAGGGCACGCTGTACGTACGAGCCCTCGGCTATCGGGCTTCGATCGTCGCCCACGCCAACAAAGCAATGGGCTCGCAGCGATGATGCACGTCACGACCAGCCCCAACAGCTCACGTATCGACACGCCCCGCGGTCCATATTATCGCGGTCTCGATTTTCGCGGTTCAGCTTCGCGCGACGTGCCATTGCCCAACTTGCCTGCTTGTGGATCGACTTCGCACAGGTTGACATTAAACACTTTGGCTTGGGACTGGGTGGCGATTGCCGACGTCACTCCCGCCGACGCCGATTGCCTGCATGCTTGGGAGCGCGAAAGGTATCATGGATTTCGCTCGCCGCAACGCCGCGCCACTTTCCTGGCTGGTCGGCTGGCGGCAAAACGTCTGCTGCTGAGCACGGCATGCGCGGGTGCTGACATGCGAGAGCTGGTAATCCTCTCTTGGAACCGCGATGGTCGAGGTGTTTCTCCACGAGTCTGGCTGCGACGCCGCCTGATCGCCGGTCAGCTTTCGATCAGCCACGATGATTGGCAAGCGGTCGCTGTCTGGACCACACCGTACGAAGCACCGGTGGGCATTGATGTCTCAACCACGCGGCACTCGGGGAGCGATAGTTGTCTGGACAACGCGAGGACAGCAAATTTCACCGCCAGTCCTTTGTGGTTTGGGACCGACGAGCTGCGACGATTACGAGAGCTTGGTGCACCCACGGCTGGCATGCACGATGCAGACGGCACCGCCTGGGCGACGGCCCGCGATTGGTTCTCGCTCAAAGAAGCCGCCTTTAAAGTCTCGGCGGAGACCAGCTTTCAGCCGCTGCGATTCCGCCTGGCAACAAACGGTAAGAGGAAAGGCGACAGCCCTCACCATGATTTTGAAACTCACCTGGAAAGCCGCTCTTTGGCCACTCGCTGTCGACTAGCTCTTGCGCGTCGCAGCCGACCTTTTCGGCCAGCAGATCACACCCCCCATTACTCACTCGCCCCACCTGAATTGCAGCACTACTCATGATTGATCTAACTGGACAAGTGGCTTTGGTAACCGGCAGTTCGCGAGGTATTGGACAAGCCTGCGCTTTGAAGCTGGCAGCGGCCGGTGCGGACATCGTCTTGAATTATGTCACCAGCCAGAGTGCGGCGATGCGAGTCGCCGAACAGATTGACTGCCTTGGCCGTCGCGTTGCGGTGGTCAAAGCGGACGTCAGCGAAGTTGAAGATGTCGAAGAGATGTTGGGCTTTATCGAACAATCTTTCGGGCGTTTGAACATTGTGGTCAGCAATGCGGCGACCGGTGGTTTTCGCTCGCTGCTGGACGCCGATTCGCGACACTTCGATGCCGCCATGCACACCAACGTGCGACCGCTGATCTATCTCGTCCAAAAGAGCCTGCCGCTGCTGCAACAAGGTCCGGGACGCGGCAAGGTGGTGGCGATCAGCAGCCACGGTTCGATGATGGCCTTGCCGTCGTACGGTTTAATCGGCGCCTCGAAAGCCGCTTTGGAAAGTTTGGTTCGGCATTTAACGCTGGACGTGGGCCACTTGAATGTCAACGTCAACGCCGTGCGAGCCGGACTGGTGGAAACCGACAGCACGCGGCGTCTTCCCGACGCGGAACGCATGTTCGCTGGCCGCAGCCGCAAGAGTATGATGGGGGAACGGGTGTTGGCTGCTGAAGATGTAGCCAACGCGGTGTTGTTCCTCGCCAGTCCGCTAGCCGATCTGGTACAGGGCGAGACGCTGACCATTGATGGTGGCGCGGCGATCCACGTGTGAGCTGGCCTACCACCACGTGTGAGCCGGCCAATTAACATTCGAACCGGGGCAGAACCCCACCTCGCGACGACACAACATGCAAAGTTCATTCGCGGAAAAATGGCGACGCTTGTTGTTCAATCCAGGGCTGTGGGTTTTTGTCAGCGTCACGATTTTGGGAGTTTACACGCTGCGAATGCTGAGCCTCTCAGGCGGTCTGGAGTCGATGCGCATCGGGCTGGGTGCCCTCGCGCCGTTGTTCACCATCCCGCTTCACATCATCATTTCGATCTCGCCCATTCCCTCCGATTTCATCTGCGTTGGGAACGGGGCAATTTATGGTTTCTGGGGTGGCGCGGCGTGCAGTTGGTGCGGTTGGTGGTTGGCTGGGATGATCTGTTTTTGGATCGGTCGTCGGCTCTCGATCGACTTGGTAAACAACGCCGCCGAACGTTTACCGCGACTGCTGCGGCGTTATCCCTTGGACCATCCTTTGGTGCTGATCATCGCCCGCCAAGTACCTGGCGTGGGCGGTTATATAACGACCTACGGCGCGGGGGCCATCGGTGTGACTTGGTCAAAACATTTATGGTGTTCAGCCTTAGCGATCGTTCCCGGGTCACTGTTGCTGGCCGCTGCCGGAGTCGCCCTCACCCGCCCCGCATAGCTCTCCAGGCTGCCCACCGGTGTCCTTCACAATGAACAGTTCTTTAACACGTTGTCAAACACCATGTTCATAAGCCAAACCCACCTACCACAGTTGCTTTCGCCGGACCACTATCGGCATGCGGATCAATTGGCTATCGAATTGGAAAAATTATTCTTGCCGGCGTGGCATTGCCTCGGCACGCTTTCTGACGTGCCACATTCGGGAGACTATTTTACCAGAACGTTACTGGAACGACCGCTGCTGGTTCGGCATGGCGAACAGGGCATCCAAGCCTACTTAAATGTTTGCACTCATCGCTTTTGTGAATTGCGCAGCGACTCCTGTGGCAACATGCCAAAGCTAAAGTGTCAATATCATGGCTGGGAATTCAATGACAGTGGCGACACCCAACGTATTCCAGACGCGAAGAGTTTTCGGCCTCTCAAGAAAGGTGTGCTTGGCTTAAAGACCTTTCCCACCGAAACGGTGGGCCAATTAATTTTCGTGTCTCTTGCCGAAAATCCACCACCGCTGCGAGAATATCTGGGACCAGGCTACGAGCTTTGCCAGCAGCTTTACAGCGGACAGGCCGAGCAGATACTGGCGGTCGATCGGCCCAACCACGCCAACTGGAAAGTCTCATTAGAGAACTCCCTGGAAGGCTATCATTTGGAAACCGTCCATGCGGATACGTTTCGCATGTACCCGCCCGATTCCCATTGCCATCATGAGTTATTCGAAGGGCGAAGTTCACTCCGCGTCGCCTCGCCTGGTCCCAAAACCAAGCTCGAACGACTGGGTGATTTACTCTTCAAATTAGCCGGTGTCAACAGCGACACCACCTATTATCAATTCCACGTCTATCCCAACCTGGTGTTTGCCAAATTTGGCATGTTCAGTTGGCTTGAAGTGGTCCTACCCGACACGCCCGACGACTCACATGACATTTGGCGATTCTTCTCCAACATTCGCACCCCGGGCCGCTATCGCAGCTATCTGCCAGCGGCCATCCTGCGGCGTTGGGGACGAAAGTGGTTTAAGCAAGTGATCGGGGAAGACGAAGCCATTTTTCCGGCCATTCAAGCGGGGTTGAACTCGCCCCATCATCCCGGCTCTGGGCTGGTTAGCACGCGGGAAGAACGCGTCTTTCATTTTCAAAAGTATCTGCTCGACAACGCTAGCGCCTTCCCGGCCTCCATCCCCAGCGGACCCTTTCAAACCGGCGACCCTGCGGACCAGCTAAACTCGACGAACGACGAAAGCCTCCCCAACCGAACCAGCGAGTCAGCGCACGTTTCCTAGCATTTTCAACCCGGCTGGCCCGCACCTCACCGACAATCCATCTATGTTTCAAAGCGACACGCACAAGCCGCAACTGCTACCCTCCGATGCTTACAGCGATCCCGCACGCTTTGCAGCCGAATGGGAGCAGTTGTTCGCCCCAGCTTGGCACTGTGTGGCCACCCTTTCCGACTTTCCCCGCGACGGTGATTATCGCACGCTCACGTTGGGGCGTTATCCGCTAATCTTGCGACGCGAAGCCGGCACCGTTCACGCCTACTTAAATGTTTGCCCCCATCGTTTTTCCTTACTCCGTCACGACCCCTGTGGGAATCTTCCCAAACTGCAATGCCAATATCATGGCTGGGAGTTTTCCGCTTGCGGTAACACGCAAAGAATTCCCGACGCAAAAAGCTTCAAGCCGCTGAAAAAAGGGATGCTCGGGCTGACTACGTATCAAACGCAAACCTGCGGCGATCTGATCTTTGTCAACCTGCATCCCGAGCCAACACCGCTGGCCGAAGTCCTGGGTGAAAACGGCAAATTAATCGAAGCTTGGTTCAGTCCAGCTTGGCGGCCGATGATGACTTATGATGTCTCCGTCGCGGCCAACTGGAAAGCCTACCTGGAGAACGGAATAGAAAGTTATCATATCGAGGCAGTGCACAGTAAAACGTTAGTCCAATCACCAGTTGAGGATCTGTGTGAACACGAACTGGGCGATGGATACACAATTTTTCGCTCGCGACAACCCGACCCGCGAGCCACGGTGCGAGCCATTGATCGCTGGCATCACCGCCTGCTGCAGGTTACCCCCGAACCTTACACCCATTGTCACCTCTACCCACATCTGACTTTTATAAGAATGTCAGTGTTCAGTTACTTAGAAGCGGTGATTCCAGTCGGCCCAACCGAGTCACGCATCGTGACTCGCGGTTACGTCTATCGCGGCCGGGAAGCAAACTGGTTTCGGCGAGCGACCAGCCGCTTGGCCGGGCACCTCGGCAGCCGCTTTTTGAAGGAAATCCAGGATGAGGATTGCGATATCCTGAACGCTTGCCAGCAAGGTTTGAGCGCGGTCGAGCATCCTCGCGGCGGGCTGATCTCAACCCGCGAGGAACGCATTTTCCATTTTCAACAATACGTTCAAGCGGCTTTGAAAAGCAAGCATTAGCCTGACTCCTTAGCACCTCGACGTAAGGCATTCGGTTATATCAGCCACGCCTGCCGCTCAAGCATCAACGCCGCCCGTACGCCATCTTATCGGTGGGAGACGAAGGGCTAAAGTCGATAACCGTGTGGAACCCTTTGCCGCGAAGAATGTCAACGACTTGATCGAGCGTTTCATCTCCATGATGCGTCTCCACGGCAATCTGACGGATCAAGGGCCAATGTTCGGCCTCGATCCCAGCCAGAACATCGAGTTCGGCCCCTTCGGCATCGAGTTTCAGATAATCGATCTTCTCTAAACCATGCTCGCGAATGATGGCGGAAACGCTTGTCAACTGACACTCCACGTCGATCGCCTTCTGATGGTACCGGTTGACTGCCCGGGCCAACATTTTCCGGCCGGCTGAGGGTAGCATACCGATGGCACCTGCCAACAAGCGGTTATCAAGTTTGGCGAAAGCGTTAAGCGTAAACTCCTCAGCCCGCTGCTGTTGCTCGATCGAGTCATCGGGGTGCATGCTCGAAGAACAGGAGAATCGTGGCAAGAAACGAAAAACCGCCATGCCCGGTTCTCGGGAGACACCCGCGTTGATCAGTCGCACGGAGTGCCCATCAGCAGGCGCATTCTTGCTCAACACCTCGAAAGTATCAGGGATTGGCTCAAATGAGTAAATACTGAGGTTCTTCGCTTCGGAAGTCGCGAACAGCAGGAACAGACCGATGTTTGCCCCAATATCAATAACCGTGTCACCATCGTGGAATTCCAATCCTCCCAGACAGTAAATGCGATCATCAAAAATTTCATGATAGATCAGTTCAGTTTCAGCTCGATTCATATAGTGAATCGACATGCCGTTGGGCAATGTTTGAGTGTTTTCGTGACGCATGTTGTTCTTAGTCCAAGTTGTACGCGGTCGATGGTGCCAATTGGCGACCGCTCCATAATCGTAATTACTAAGTTGATTTAATAAATGGTGTTTCTCGCGAGTTGCTTTGGCATTTCCGCGAAAGCGAGCTGCCCGGTCAGTGGCGAAAACGTAGCTGACTGAACTTCATCACTCTGCGGACTGCCCGGCCAAAATAAGGCATTTTGGCCAGCCAGCGGAGCCTTCCCCAGCGGTGCGGAAATTGATCGACCAAGAACCATTCATCGATAAACTCGATGCGCGGGTCCCAAGCTTCCAGCTCTTTGCCAGAGCGGACCCCCCAGCCAAACGTGGCCGCCGTTTCGCGGACCCCGGGAACGCGACTCTGCCGCCCCACGTAGGCGGGCGAAATCGACTGAAATAGCAAATTCGCACCCGGCAGTCGTTCGGCTAGTTGACAAACGAACTGCTGGATCTGTGCCGGTTGAAAATACATGAACAATCCCTCAGCGAGCAGCAAAGTTTGCTCGCCGCGCACGTCAAACAGCTGCTCCGTCCAGTCGATGTCGAACATCGATTTAGCGATCTGGCGAACCCGGGGCGAGGTTGAAAAAAATTGCTCACGGAGCGCGATTGAATCGGGCATATCGAGGTCAATCCAGTGAATCTGGCCGTTGTCGAGACGGCAAAACCGGCTGTCTAATCCGGCGCCCAGATTAATCACTTGGCCAACCGGATTCTCGGCGATAAATTGCCCCACCAAGCGGTCCAGCAAAGCCGTTCGTACGGTGACATCCAGCAACACATGCTTGGCTGCCGCAAAGCGCGCAAAGTCGTAGTCAATCTGCTCGACCATCTGCAGGGATTTGGCGTCATGAAAAATCCGCTCTTCGCGTGCTGACTCGACCGCCCGCGCGTAGACGGGGATCAGCAATGTTTCTTGCACCTGCCCCAGAGCCGGTCGAATCCGGGCTGCCCCACCCGCCCCGGCTGTTTGGTTGGCCCGATCGCTTTCAGCGGAATTCATGCAATTGCTAACCTTGTGTACATCTTCAAATTCTCCGCTAAGTTCGACCGCACATGGTGCGGGAAAGATCGCAAACAGGCGACAAAAAAGTGCGCTAAAACGGCGACTGGTCGCAGTTTTTGGCGAGCTTTCATTGTAGTTGACCAACTTCCAAAATGAGAAATTTTGGCTCTGGCAATTTTTTTACTTGCCTTTTTCCCGCGGCGCGTAATTATGGGTTTGTCGGGTCGCGAAGAACGCATCGCGACGGGCTGTTTCCGAGCAGAATATCGACCCATTCTGGTTGGCGCCGGGTCGTGTGTCTGCCAACAAAGAAACCCAAAGGAGGTGATCAAGTGGAATATTGCTGTACTTGCCAACGGGGTGGAAACCCGTAACTGAGTCGGCGGGCTGCGTTTACGTGGCCTCCACCCCACTCGCTGATCACTTTCAAGTAATTGAGCGAGCAAAGTGCCCGGCGTCGGAGATTTTACCTTGGTCTCCGGCGTCGGGTTTTTCATGCGCCGATTGTTAGGCGAAGGTGTCTCAAGCTTGCGAATCTTCTTCACCCACGAGACGAGCTCGTGGGGGGGTCAGAAAAGATGTGGGGTACAAACAGGCTGTGTTGTTACGCTTCGTACAGCACGACAACCAGGATATCGGAAGAGGCGAAAGTATTCATCCCACTTCCGACATGAGTTTGCGGAGCGATGTTGCCAGTGATGGAGATCACTTTGGCTCCGCTCGACTTGATCCAATCGTTGATCGACTTCTGCAAATCTTCGAGTTCGCTTTCGACGCTCTTGAACAGCTTGACTTGTTGCATGTCGGGCTCCCGCAAAAAAGACTTTTCAATGACGACTGACGCAATTTAAAGCGCTCAGCCTATTGTAATTTCGGCCCAGCACTAGCCCTCAATCAAGTGAGACATACCTCTGCCGCTCGTATCGCCGACTTTTTCCCTAACGATCACCTGTAATCGTGATTATCGGCCAATCTGGATGCGTTGTCCGCTGATGGTCGTCCTTGTTGCCACGGCCCTTGGGGACCGGGGGTGACAAGTCCAATATCTGGGTTAGAAATCTGCGTGCCGCTTCACCCTCCTCTCCAGCCGTGCCGATCGCCAAATCATCCGCCTCTGCGAGGTCCGCGGGAATGCGATAGTACCGCCCGTCGCGATATAGCTTGTAAACTTGATTGCGGGCGTAGTGCCCAGGTTCGGGTCCCCACCAAGGCTGATAGTGACAGAGAACCCACTGGCGAGGATTTCCGGGCTGACCAAGCAATTGCGGTAGGAAGCTGCGACCGTCAAGTTGGCCCCTGTCTCCCGTTTGGCCCGTGTCGCTGCCTGCCAGCTCGGCCAAAGTCGGCAGAAAATCGGTAAAGTCGACGAGGTCATCAATCACCTTGCCAGCCGGTGTGCGGCCTTTCCAATAAGCGATCAACGGCACGTGGGTTCCCATATCGGTCGTGCCCCCTTTGCCGCCCCGAATCGTCTGGCCATTCCACTTTGATTCGATGGTGCGGTGCGTTCCGTTGTCAGCGGTGAACACGATCAAGGTATTTTCGAGCTGTCCGAGCGAATCGATCTTGTCCACAATCCGGCCAACAATCTTATCCATATAATCAACCATCGCGGCGAAGTTCTCCTGCTTCTCGCGGGGCTTCGGCCGGTTGGTGTCATGGCCACGATCGCGCTCCCCGATCGTTTCGGGTGTCGGCACAAACGGATCGTGCACCAACAACATCGGATAATACACGAAGAACGGTTGGTCACGTTTCCGTTCCATAAAATCGCAGACAAATTCGCACATCATGTCTGGGCCGTATTTGTGCTCATTCTGCTCGACCGTCAGCATGTTGCCATTGTGCTCAAGCACCGGGCTCCAATAACGCTCACCACCTCCGCTGCCGCGATTTTTTCCCTTGGTTAATTGCCACAGCAGATATTCATCAAAACCAAAATGGTGCGGCCGGGTATTGTCATTGAAACCAGGCAAGCGATTTGCCAACCCGTTCAATTGCCACTTGCCAGCGATCGCCGTCGCATAGCCCGCATCCCGCATCAGTCGTCCGAAGGTTGGCTCGTTGGGATCGAGATAACCGAAGTGGGTATAATTTCGAAAGTTGTATTTGCCGGTCATGATCTGCACGCGCGAAGGCGTACACAACGGCGTCGAATAGCAGTGGCTGAACCGCACACCAAGTTGACACAACTCATCAAGCCGCTCGGTGCGATAGTCCTCACCGCCATAGTCACCAAACGCTTCCCAACCGACATCGTCGGCCATGATCAGGACAACGTTGGGCTGCCGTGAGTCGGCCGGAGTCTCATCAGCCACAGCCAACTGGGCGAATGCGACCATGGCGACAAGCAGCCAACTGGCAAACGAAAAGCAACGATCGAACAGGGACACCATTGGTGAGCTTGGCATCAAATGGACCAGCACGGAAAGCGAAAATCTGCGAATTGATCAAGGTGCGATTCGACATTCTACGAGTCACCTTCCATCGCATCCAGCAAAAAAGTCGACCGCCGCGGAGCATTTGCGCCCAAGCCCTGCGGAAGTGGCGGACCGTTTCCGTTACAATTCGGCGATGAATGCAACGCCCAATGAGCCGCAGCCATCCCGTGACGAGTTGGCCGGCGAATACTTTGAATTACTACCGTTTGCTCCCTATCCGGTCCAAGAAGAAGCCTTATTGGCGTACTTTACGGCCCCCCAGGGTGTGCTGGTCTGCGCGCCGACCGGTACAGGCAAAACGCTGATCGCCGAAGCGGCCGTCTACGAAGCGCTGCGGACCGGCACTCAAATGTATTACACCACGCCGCTGATCGCACTCACCGATCAAAAGCTTGACGAACTCCAACAGTCTGCCGTCCGCTGGGGGTTTGGCGAGAGTTCGGTGGGGCTGGTAACTGGCAACCGGCGAGTGAACCCCGACGCGCCGGTGCTGGTCGTCGTCGCCGAAATTTTGCTCAATCGGCTGCTCAACCATGACGCCTTCGACTTTAACCAAGTCGGTTCGGTTGTGATGGACGAGTTCCACTCCTTCAATGATGCCGAACGGGGCGTGGTTTGGGAGTTAACTTTGGGGTTACTTCCGCCGCACGTTCGCACCCTGTTGCTGAGTGCCACCGTAGGCAACTCGCTGGAGTTTACCCAGTGGCTGACCCGGGCGCACAACCGTCGCTTGCAGCTCGTGCAAGGTACCGAACGCAAAGTGCCGCTGCAATTCGAGTGGGTGCCCGATCTGTTGCTGGGCGATTTTGCCGAACAGATTGCCGCCGGCGATCCCGCAGCGCGGCGCACCCCTTCGCTGTTTTTCTGTTTCAATCGCGCACAGTGCTGGACCGTTGCCGAGTTGCTCAAAGGGAAACATCTAATCGACAAAGGGCGTCAAGCCGAACTAGCAGACTATTTAAATGCCGCCGAGATGAGCCAAGGGGCGGGCCCCAAACTGAAAAGTATCTTGATGCGTGGCGTCGGCGTGCACCACGCCGGGATCTTGCCACGCTACCGCCGGATGGTCGAAGAACTGTTTCAGCGAAAGTTGCTGAGCGTCTGCGTCTGCACCGAAACGCTCTCCGCCGGGATCAACCTGCCAGCCCGCAGCGTGGTCCTGCCCAGCCTGCTGAAAGGCCCTAAAGATAAAAAGAAAGTTGTCGAAGCGGCCTCGGCACACCAAATTTTCGGTCGCGCGGGGCGGCCCCAGTTTGATGATCGCGGCTACGTCTACGCGCTGGCGCACGAAGATGACGTGAAACTCCACAAGTGGAAGGAAAAGTTCGATCAAATCCCCGCCGATACCAAAGACCCCGGCTTGTTGAAGGCCAAAAAGCAACTGAAAAAGAAGATGCCCAAACGGCGAACGGGCGAACAATACTGGACTCAACAGCAATTCGATCAGTTGCGGGAAGCACCGAGTGCTCACCTGAAAAGCCGCGGCCATCTGCCCTGGCGACTGCTGGCTTACTTGCTGGGCAAAAACCCAGCCGTCGCTCCCATCCGAGAACTGGTCTCGCGGCGACTACTCGATCCCAAAGAAATTGAAGAGTCCCAGCGGCAACTCAACCGCATGCTGATCACGCTGTGGACAGCCGGCTACATTGAACTCGACCCCAAACCGGTTCCCAAACGCAGCTCGGGCCCGAGCGGGCAAACCCCCAGTAAACAAACTGGCAGTCAAGCTGGAAACCAAGCTAGCGGCAAGTCCGCCAGCGAACCGGAAAAACCGGCCGGACTGTTTGGCGAGCTGTTAGCCGAGATGCGCGAAGCGGAAGGTGTTGAGCCAAACCAGTCCGAGCAAGCGAGCGACGCGGTGCTTGGTGAAGACGAAGATGCCCAGTCGCGAGGCTACGAGGTGGACGATTACCGACCGCAGTATGCCAACCCGACCAGCCGGCTGCCGCTGTTGGTGCAACTTCGCAGCATCAATCCGCTGTACGGCGTCTATCTGGCAGACCAATTGGCGATCGCCGACCCGAACGAACGCTTGCTAGCTTTCGAGAGCGTGTTGGACGTGCCGGGCACCGTCGCCCGCTTGGTCCGCGTGCCCAAGTATGACGAGATGCCAGCGGGCACGTTAGCCCAGACTCGACTCGATCCACGCTTGCTACAACTTGGCTTGGCGACGATGGAAGAACTGGGTTCCCCCAAAGATGAAGAGGAAGAAGATAACGGGGGCAAAGGAGGCCGTGGGATGTTTGAAGAGCCGCGGGTCTATCCGTTGACCCTGGGAGAAAAAATCTTGCGGCTGTTCCAGAATGATTTTCCCCGCGTCCACGACGTCCGCGTCCGACCGGTCTGGATAGCGGGTGAATTACTGGAGTTCGGCGGCGACTTCAACAAATACGTCACCTCCCGCAAACTGCAGAAAGAAGAGGGGCTGCTGTTCCGCCACTTGCTGCGGCTGATACTGCTGCTCGACGAAATGGCTAACATTCCCCCGTATGAAACAACTCCCGAAGAATGGGAAGATCCATTAGATGACTGGGCCGACCAACTAACCGAATGCTGCCATCGCATCGACCCGCAAAGCACCGACGAAATCCTCGATTCATTCGGCAAAGGGGACGACCTAGTCGAACCAGGAAGAAGAAAATAACGCCAGCGTGATCAAGCCAAATATTCACTTGGCCCATCTCACCACATCCGCCAACTTCCATTAGCGCTCATTCGCGGGCACACTTCCCCTAGAGCGAATTAGCAGGACCCACCAGCACCTCGAGCAATGGATAATATCGCGGGTGTCCTAGCGGCCCAGCAAATCGCTGATGCCCTCTTGGACCGTGAGAAAATCGCCGCTGGCCAATCCCACGATCTCGACCACCGAGTCCTCCGTCACCGCTGGGAACCCATCTCCGGCCGCATCATTAGAAGTTTGCCGATAAATAATCAGCCCTAAGAAGTTTGATCGGACTGTGGCTATCGATTGGCCGTCGATCCGCACTTCGTACGAAGCGCGACGCTCGGCTCCTCGCAAGGCAATCCCTAAATAATATCCATCGCCGCGTGGTGTGTAAGTCACCAACCCGGCAACGCCGCCATCATCGAGCGGAGCGACTAACGTATCCGCTAGCCTTTCACCTAAACCTGGCAAATCACCTGCATCAGGCTGCTCTCCTGCATCGGGCCGCTCCAAACCGGGAATGCGTAAGTTGCGGAAAGTCCCCACCAGTTCGACGTTACCGCCAGACAATAAGATCTCACTATCGTCGGCAACTTCGGGGAGCGGATTCAACAAAGCTTCGGCTGTTGGATTGGTGGAATCATAAAGCATCGCTGCCACTCCGAACCGCCCCGCCGTGACCTCCAGCACTTCCACACCGTCGACGGCGACGCGATAAGTCTCACCAGGTGACAATCCGCGGGCCACCAAGCCGAGTGAAAAACCGGTTTCGAGTGTGGCAAAGTAGGCTCCACCCGCGTAGCTCGCCGCGGCATCTTGCAACGGCGCGGCGAACACCGGACCACTGATTTGATCAAGGCTGGGCAGCATGCCAAAATCGGGAATGCGAACAACATCGCCGTCTCCCGGAGCGGGCGTGACTGGTTCAGCAGACGAGTCATCACCGAGCAACACGCCTCCCAGACCTTCGACATGAATCAAACCGCCACCCCGCACGTTGCCTTGAATACGAGCGGCGATATCTTCCAACAGCGGCAACTCATCCACTTGCTCGGCCAACAAACGGAAAACTCCTCGTCCAGCAGCATCGGCCCGCACGTTGCCGACCAGTCCACCGTCGACAAAGACTGGGTACTCGCGCCCCGGCACACCATGCTGCAAACGGACTTCAAACCGTTCGCCAATCAACTCGTCAGTTGCTGTTTCTCTGGCCGCTTCACGAGCCAATTCAGCCCGCATGCGAGTGCCGTCCGCATTGGCTAATTGGGCAAACACTCGATCGACCGTCTGCTCGGCAGCCCGATTGAGGTGATTAATAACCCGCAACGCGTCGATCGGCTCGACTTGACCATCATCCGAGACATCCAAAAACCGACTGACTTCAACCTGCGGCGATTCACCAGCACGGAGAGCTTGTCGGTTGATATGGTTGATAATCGCCAAAGCGTCGATCGCCGTGACCCGCTGGTCGTCGTTGACGTCTAGCGGCTGCAAAAAATTATGCAATCCATCAGCCGCCAACAACTGGCGTGTCTCCAACGATTCAAGCGCCAGTCTTTTCTGAACAGAGCGGCTGGACATCCCGAACACCTCGTCTTTAGGCAGGAAATTTAGCGAATTCCCCTCAAACCTACCAAACTGCAACCCAGCTTGCCAGTAAGAAATCCCCCAAATGCCAGCCACGACCCACCGCCCGAGCAACCAGCACGAAACCCCCAACAGCAACGCCCTAAACCCGCCTCTCGTTGACGATCGATGGTCCTTCGGTTAGTTTCCCAACTCCCATTCAACCGAGTTTAAGCAGATCCTAGGAGCGAAATCGATGGCCCACGAAGTCACGTTGATCACTGGCGATGGTACGGGACCGGAACTAGCCGAAGCGGCCCGCAAGTGTGTGGATGCGACCGGCGTGGACATCAATTGGGACGTTCGCGAAGCGGGTGTCGATTGCATGGAAACCCGTGGCACGCCGATCCCCGACGACACCATCGAATCCGTGCGGCGCACCAAGTGTGCGTTGAAAGCTCCCATCACCACACCCGTCGGTACCGGCTTTCGCAGTATCAACGTTTACCTCCGCCAAGAACTGGGACTGTTCGCCTGCATTCGTCCTTGCAAGCACTATCCGGGTGTTCGCAGTTATTTCAGTGAACTCGGTGTCGACATCGTAATCGTGCGGGAGAACACCGAAGACCTCTACGCGGGGGTCGAATTCGAGGCTGGCAAACCAGAAACCTCCCAGTTGATCGACTTTATCAACGGCTTGCCATCGGATCGCAAAGTCAAAACCAGCGGCGAAGAAACTGGCATCTCGATCAAACCGATCAGCCGCAGCGGGACCGAACGGATTGTGCGCTGCGCGTTTGATTACGCGGTCAAACACGGACGCAAGAAAGTGACGGCGGTCCACAAAGCGAACATCATGAAATACAGCGATGGGCTGTACCTGGAAACGGCCACGCAAGTCGCTAAGGATTATCCCACGATCGAGTTCGAGGAACGGATCGTTGACAACATGTGCATGCAGTTGACCCAGAAGCCCGAACTGTATGACGTGCTCGTGCTGCCTAATCTTTACGGCGACATCGTCAGTGATTTGGGAGCCGGCATCATTGGTGGCTTGGGCATGGCGCCGGGCGCGAACATCGGTCCCAACGGAGCCGTTTTCGAAGCCACTCACGGCAGCGCACCAAAGTATAAAGGACAAAATAAGGTCAACCCCACCGCTTTAATTCTCTCAGCCATGTTGATGCTCCGCCATTTGAATGAGATGGACGCCGCAGCCCGTTTGGAGCAAGCGGTCAGCGATGTGATTGCCGAGGGCAAATCGGTGACCTACGATCTCAAGCCGCATCGTGACGACCCCACCGCGGTCGGCACCCAAGAGATGGCGCAAGCGATTTGCGATCGCATGTAAATGGACTATCGAGCGATCCTCGATCCCCGCCAGCGACAACCTTGGGCGATCGTCGCCCGGTTGGCCCTGCGGCTCGCCGCCCTGCCCTACGGCCTGGTCGTTCGCTGGCGAAATCACCGCTACAACAACGGCCGCAGCGATCAATTCCGTGCCGCCGTGCCGGTCATCTCGGTCGGCAACATCACCGCCGGCGGCACCGGCAAGACGCCGATGGTGGCCGCCCTGGCTGGTCATTTACGACAGCGTAAGATTCGCGTCTGCTTGATCAGCCGTGGCTACGGCAGCGATCAAACGGGCAGCAATGACGAAGCGCGGGAACTGGCCGAAACGCTGCCCGACGTGCCCCATTTGCAGAACCCCGACCGAGTCGCGGCGGCGGAGGCGGCCGTCGAGGAACTGGAAATGCAAGCGATCGTGCTGGACGATGGTTTCCAACATCGCCGCTTGAAGCGTGACCTCGATTTGGTGATGATCGACGCCACCTGCCCCTTTGGCTACGGTCGGCTGTTGCCCGCTGGCCTACTCCGCGAACCGCTCAGCGGCTTGCGGCGAGCCGACTTCATCATGATCAGCCGCTCGAGCCGCGTCACTGCGGAACGGTTGGCGGAGATCCAATCAACGATCCGGAAACTGGCGCCGGCGATACCGCTGGGCACTTGCGATCACGCGCCCACCGGCTGGCTCGCGCACCAACCACCGCAAAGCCGGCTGGAGACTGGGCTGGAGACTGGGCTGGAGACTGGGCTGGAAACCCGGCTGGAGACACTGTCCGGTCGCGAGGCGGTCGCGTTCGCTGGAATCGGCAACCCGCAACCCTTCTTTGATTCGCTGCAACAACTGGGCATCAACCTGCAGGCCACTCGCCAATTGCCCGACCATTGTCCCTATGACCGGCCGGTGGTCGATGCACTGGTAAGCTGGATTGAAGAGCACCGCCGCCGACATCCCGAGTTGTTGGTGCTGTGCACGCACAAAGACTTGGTCAAATTAAGAACGACTAAGCTTGGCGGCTGCCCGCTCTGGGCGCTACGGATCGAGCTGGAAATCACCAGCGGAGAAGCCGAGTTATGGCAAGCCGTGGAGCGGGTGACGGCGGGCATCGGCGGTTCGCCGGAAAGTTAGCGAACCACTGAAACTTCGTTAACGACGCGGAGGTTGGCGGCGTGCGGGCGAACAGTCTCTTGGGCCAACTGCTTGTGATAGAAACAATTGACCCGCCCGCTGATCAACAGCGACTCGCCTTGCCGTTGGACCGACAATTCACGCAAATCGAAAATGGCACTCGAAGCGAGCGCTTCTTGAGCAAGCGAATCGGGTTTCTGGAGTGGAAAGCGGCCTGCTGGAAGAGCGGTGCCGTGATGTTCGCTGGGGACATGATGGTCGGTGGGGACGCCGAAAGGCGTTTTTGTAGTCATGGCGGAGTAGTCTCCTTACGGGGGCCTGACGCTTTTCAAACTAGCGCCGCGCGGGGGTGATTGTCAAGCAACTCCCGCAGTAAATTCGAAAATGATTTCAATTGTCAGCAACTCGGCTTTACCCCATTTACCTGGCTAACGCCGCTTAACCACTCTAGCGAGTTGGCTTTGGCTCTGGCCAGTTTGCCCAGTCGGCAAACGTGACGTATGTGCTTGTGTTAACAGGCGTCCAAACAGCGTGCGTACGCGGCTGATGGTTACCGCCCCAGAGCATATTTCAATTCATGTTTATCGACATATTGGTGGCAATTAGCTGCGGTTTGGCGGGCATGTTGTGTGGTTGGTTGGCTTATCCATCCCTCATTATGCCCCCTCCCCAAACCTCCTCTCCACCTAGGGCTGAAGCGACCCCGCAGGCCCTAGCACCGGTGCAGGCTGCGCAACCCGACAATCAGCTGGAAAAAGCTCGGCTCGAACAAATAACGCTGCGACTGCGGACGTTGACTGAAAACACGGCAGCCGGGGTGGACACGCACCAGCTGCAGGTGCAATCACTTACCGAATCGCTGAAAGAAGTCGATTTGGTGCGACATCCGGATGCCATTTTCGCTGCCATGAACCGCCTGCTCGACGCTAGCGACACGCTGCGAGTTCAGCTCTCCGAGGCACAAAGCCGATTTGAGGAGCAATCGATGTTGCTGCAATCGGCTCAGCAACAAGCGGTCACCGACCAACTGACGCAAATCGCCAACCGGCGAGCCTTAGACGATTACATGCATGACTTGATGCGTCGGCAACCGCCTCAGCCGAGCACGCTGATGCTGCTCGACATCGACCACTTCAAGAAGTTTAACGACGCCTACGGGCACTTGACCGGCGACGAAGTGCTGAAGCGGGTAGCCAAGCATATCGAGCATCGCATTGGAGCTCACGGGATGGTGGCCCGTTATGGCGGAGAGGAGTTCGCCGTGGTCTTTGGCGACACCACCATGGTCGACTGCCGAGCGCTTGCCGAGCAGACGCGGGCCTCGATTGCCGATCGCGAGATCGTCTTTGAGGGCCAGCACCTGCGAGTCACCAGCAGCAGCGGGTTGGCCGAGTGGACTGGCTGCGAAACGGTCGACGAGTGGATCGCCCGCGCCGACGCCGCGTTGTACGAATCGAAGGCGAATGAGCGGAACTGCGGCTATGCCCAGCTGGGCGACACAATGGAACGGCTCACCCCGCGGGGCGAGCCCACCTCTGCCGCTCCCCCCCGCCCACTCTCGGAAGCGGAAAAACTGGAAGCCGAGATCACTCGCCTGCTACCTCAAGAGCCGAATTTCAGCGGACTGCCCCGTTGTTTGCAGGGTTTGCCCATTGGCTCGCGGCTAATTCGCGAGTTCAGCGAGTTTGCCACCAACGTGCAAGCTTCCGGGGCCATCTTCGTGACGGCGATGGTGCGGATCGATCATCATTCAGCGGGCCAAGCGGCTCCCCTCGGCCAAGCGGCAACCGCCCAAGGTCAACCCGATTTTGAAGATTTGCGAATGGTGGCGAGGACGATTCGTTCGGTCGTGCGAGCTGTCGATCGCATTGGTTTGCTGGATGCGAAAACGATTCTAATTGGCATGCCCAGCTTGAGCCCGGAAGGGGCCGTGACGCGAGCGGAACGCATTCGCACTGGAGTCAACTATGCTTCCGACGGTGCCAGCGAATTTCGCCAAGCCCAAAAGTCGGTCACGGTGGCTTTGGCCAACAGTCACCAAGCGGCCGACTTTCCGCAAATGCTAAATCTTTGTCTCGATATGCTTGCCGATCAGCCGCTGCACTCGGCAGATCAAACGCTGGCCTGTTGGGAAAAAACAGATTTTTGAGAAGTTTCTCAAATCCGCCTTGACCCCGCGGCCCCTCTGTCCCTATTCTCCGCCCATCGCTGAGAGGGAACCACAACTCCTGACCAGCGACCACCAAACCACCGGCTCCCGGGTATTTAGCGCGTAGTCCTCCGCCCCCCTAGGACTCGTACTATCCGGGAGCTTTTTTTATGCGCCGGCTGCGAGATTTTATGCGCCGTTGGCAAAATGCTGGGGTCTTTAGGTTACTTCGGGCATTTAGGTTGCTTCACTGACGAACCGATAGCCGACATCCCGAATGGTGAGGATGTGCTTTGGTTCGGCCACGTTGGCTTCGACGATTTTTCGCAGTCGGGCGACGAATTGGTCCACCGAGCGGGTTTGCAAATTGCCGCTGACTTCCCAGACTTCGGTCAATAACTCTTGCCGTGTGATCACGCGTCCCTCGTTGCTGATTAGATACTGCAACAATCGCAATTCCTTGGGAGTCATTTTCACCGGTTCATCGGCAATTGTCACTTCGTGCGACTGAAAATTCACCTGCATGCGGCCGAAACAGGCTTCGGTCACGAGCGGAGCTTTGGTTTTTTTGACTCGCGAATCTTTTCCGCCAGCCAATTGCAGCAAATTTTTCACGCGGCTGATCAGTTCATCAAGGTCGAACGGCTTTGCCATGTACTGATTGGCGCCGACATCGAACCCCCGTGTGCGGTCCTCGGTCAGCGTGCGAGCGGAAAGCATCAATACGGGAATTGTCAGGCCACGATCACGAATTGTTTCGCAGACCGCGTAACCACTCATCCCGGGCAACATCAGATCGAGCACGATCAGATCGATCGAAGCTGCGTCGTGATCAATCCGGCGGAGCGCGGTGGGACCGTCGCCGGCCAACGTCACGCGATAGCCTTCCGCCTCTAGGTTGTATTTGATACCAACCCCCAAATGTTCCTCGTCTTCGACGACCAAGATGTGATGGGCCATGGGTCTGCGAGTCTGCTCCGGAGCAAGCGAATGGGTTAACCCCAAAAAGTTTAATCAACGTCGACTTGTGTTTGTTCGATGACTAGCGGTCTAAACTGGTCCAAAACGGTATTTTTCTGCGGCTTGCCCGATGTGCGACCACCCGCTTTGACATTCGGGAAAGTAACCTCGAATTCGGTCCCCGGGCAGCCCCGCCGATCGCGAACCCGCACGCTGCCACCGAGCGAGCGGACGACGGTGCGGACGAGGTACAGCCCCAACCCGGTCCCCTGCTTGCTGCGTTCCAGTTCATCCCCCAGACGCACGAAGCGGCCAAAGATCTTCCGCCGCAATTTTCGTGGAATCCCTGGCCCATTATCGATCACGTACACCTTGCCCTCGCCCTCCACGCAGCGGGCGATAATCGTAACGACGGGGGGTGAGCCTCCATATTTTACCGCGTTATCGAGTAGATTTCGAAACACGATTGCCAAATCAACCGGGTTGCCCCGCACGACAATGGGGTCGGCATCGAGATCGATCGCATCTTCCGACAAATGGTATCGCACGGCGACGTTCCCCGCACACTGGGCGAGAATTTCGTCCAAGCGACAATCCTCCCAGCGTTGGTTCGTCGAGCCTCGATCGACACGAGCCGCGTCGAGCAAATGATTAATTAATTGATCGAGTCGCTCGACATCGGCTAACATATAACGATGAAAATCACGGCGTTGCTCGTCACTGACTTGCCGCAGTGATAAAGTCTGCAGGTACAGTTTCAGTGATGCGATGGGACTTTTCAGTTCGTGCGTGACACTGTCGACAAAGTTCGATTGTCGGCGATTCAAGTTCACCGCGCGGACGGAAAAGACGAGATAGACGATCACCCCAGCCAGGATACAGCCCAGCACCACTGTTCCGATTGCCAGCAGCGCCCAGTAGGCGGGAGCCGATTCCTTGTTGCCGACTGCCGCGAAGGCGTTCACCAAGACCCAGCCGATGAGCACGATGATCACTAGCACAATCATCACCACGCCTAGCGTGATTGGCCATTTGAGCGAACGGTTATCAATCATCCAGAAAATCCGCGGAAAGGTTTAAAAAATTATTGGCGTGACGTCTGCGTACGCAGGTTGATATAATGAGCTACGGTGTGTTATTCAAAATTGAGGCGGACACTACAGCGAGATTGTCCGCACTATTATGGCCCCGGGAGGGAGTGGCCGGTGCAACCAAATACGAGTGACAAACAATTTTCCGAACAAACGCTGCGGCAAGTGGCTGCCGATTCACATCGCGCCTTGATCCGCGGTCGTTATTGTTTGGAACGATCACGAATCGACCGTTTTCGCTGTGTCGACGACCAACCGGAGTCGCACGCCAGTTACGGTCGGCAACTCTGGTACTTTGACGGCCAGGGTGTCAACGAATTGGATCGCCGCAATCCCATTTATGGAGCGGTCGAATATTCGATTCAATACGGGCTCCATGAATTAGTCGAAGATGGTGTCTTCGAAGCACCCGAGCAGCGGGATCGTTTTCGGCACGTATACGGCGGCCAGCGACTGCGTCCGTCTTGGCGAGACCCTGCGCAACGCTTTCTGATCGCCGCCCTCGTCGCGGCCACGGTGGCGACGATCGCCTACTTGTTGCTCCGCTTGGCCATCGCCGTTTGAGCACATTAACGTTTAATGAGGGCCAGCTTGGCGGGACCCTCGTTAAACAGTCAGCCGCAGGCGTACTTGTAATGGGAGCGCGTTCGCCTTCGGCTGACGGTTAAACGCATCCTATTTCCCAGCTGGAGATAAAAAAGGGGGAGCAAATCGGCAAAAAAGCCAATTTTGCTGGGTGGGGGACGAACCTGCTACAACGATTACTGCTTACAATCGTGCTGTAGGTTACTCTTCCACGCGCTCCCCAATGTAATAATCTGGTATGGCAAACGGCTCGTCTGACTCCGCACCTGCGATCATCGAAGTAAACGACCTGAAAAAGACGTACCGTTCAGGTTGGCTCTCCCGCAATAAGGTCCCGGCGCTTCGGGGCGTATCTTTGCAGGTCCGCCCCGGCGAAGTCTTTGGCCTGCTGGGGCCCAACGGGGCCGGAAAAACGACGTTGATTAAGGTGCTGCTGGGGATTGTTCGTCGCAGCGGCGGCAGCGCGACCGTGCTAGGCAAACCTGCCGGCTCGGTGGCCAGCCGGCATCGCATCGGTTACTTACCTGAAAATCTCCGCGTCGAGCGGCACCACACGGCCCGCACCGCCCTGCGTTTTTACGGTCGCCTCAGCAACCTCGCGGGAGCTGCTTTGGAAAAGCGGCTGGATGAACTGATTGAACTGGTGGGGCTGAAAGGGCGGGACAAAGAAGCAATCCGCCAATTCAGCAAAGGGATGAACCAGCGCCTGGGCCTGGCACAAGCCCTGCTGCACGACCCCGACCTGCTTATTCTCGACGAACCGACTGACGGCCTCGATCCGGTTGGTCGTTCGGACGTTAGAAATTTGCTGCGTCGGCTGGGGGACGAAGGCAAGAGCGTGCTCATGAACAGTCATATTCTTCAAGAGGTCGAGTTGGTTTGCGATCGGGTGGCGATCATGACCCACGGAACGCTTCGCTCCCTGGGCTCCATCGACGACCTGACCGAAGTCACCCGCTTTGGCACGCTGGTGATCCACGTGCAGGCCGACCAAGCCGACGCGGCCATGACGGCGCTGACTCCGCTCGGCGAACCGATCATCGACGTGGCCATTGGTCGCGACTCGGTCCCGATCTCGATCAGCGTGGAAAACCAAGCGGAGACCGACGACTGCATCGATCGGCTGCGAGCGGCCGGCGTCAGCTTGGCTCGCCTGGAGATCAAACGCCCCAGTTTGGAAGATATTTTCTTGGGCATTGTCCGCACCGGTGACGCGGAACGGGCTGTCGCGACGAGTTAGCCGCGACGATTTCATTGTGCCCCACCGCGTTGGCCCAGCTGGTTGCCCCAGCTCGTCAGGCCGACGACTTGCTCGGCTTATTATCGACTTCTTCACGCTTCCGCCTACTGAATACTTATGCGACCCTATCTGGCCATCATTACAGACTCCTTTCGCGCAGCGTTCGCTTCGCGAGTCCTCTGGATCATGCTCGCCTCGATTGTGCTGTTTTTGCTGATCCTGGCCCCTTTTGGCTACCGCGAAATTTACACCGTCGACTTCAACCGGCGCGACATTAATTCGCTCGACCGGCTCGCCGGCATGTTGGCCGAGGGTTTGGAAGCGGATCGTGACAGCCCAGCCAAACGGATCGCGACGGCGTTGCCCGCCGATTTCCAGAAAGAGCTGCGTGCCAAAGTGGAAGGCAAAGATTCCAACCTCGATCGCAGCCGCTTTATCTCCGCGCTGAACGACCTTACCGAAAGCGATGAGTGGTTCAACGCTGAGACTTGGACAGGCACCCTGCGTTTGGCCGAGTTGCGGGAACTGGATGAACTCGACGGCGATCAAATGGAAAATCGCCTGAAACGTCGCCGCGCCCGGTTGCGAATCGAAGCTGCCCTGCCCGGCGTCTTTCGCCCCCGCCCCGATCGCTCCCTGCAGATCACTTACGCCATCTGGGAAACGCCCGGCGAGCTGCCTTTTCGCCAAGAGCGATTCACGGAAATCATGAACCAGTTCATCTTGCCGGCGATCCTGAATTTGCTGCTGGGTGTGGGAGCTGTCTTCATTGGTATTTTGGTAACCAGCCCGATCATCCCAGAAATGTTCCAACCCGGTTCGTTGCATTTGCTGTTAAGCAAACCGGTCTCGCGACCCGCATTGTTCATTGCCAAATTCATTGGCGGCTGCGCGTTTGTGCTGCTCTGCGTGTCGTTGTTGGTCAGCGGGTTATGGCTAATCGCCGGGCTCCGATTCGACATTTGGAACGGGCGTCTGTTTTACAGCATCCCCGTGTTTGTCTTCCTGTTTGCGGTCTACTACAGCGTCTCGGCGTTTGCCGGTCTGCATTGGCGGAGCGCCGTCGTCTCGGTGGTCATCACCGTGCTCTTTTGGCTGGGCTGTTTTGTTACCGGACAGATCGCCGGCATCTCCGACGGCTTCGTAACCGGACCAGCTAAAGTGAAGCTAACGGCTCCCTTACAGCAGGGCGTGTTAACAGTTACCAACGCCAACGCACTGCAATACTTGGCCACCGACCAAAGCGAACCGAAATCGATCATCACGGGCCAATTTGGCAACGTTTCCAGAATCTTGGGACCAGCCGTTTTAGCCGATGGTCGCGTGGTCGCCACGACCAGCTTTCAACAGGGTTTCGGCAGTTTCGGTGACGAGGAACCGCTGAAGGTTTTCGACCCCCAAGCCGACTGGAAAGAAGAACTCGGGGTCACACTGCCGCGTGGTACGATGCAAATCATGGCGGCAGCCGATGGCGGGCTGTTGGCACTTTCCACCAACGGTTTATACCACATCGCCGCGGACAACTTGTTACAACCCGAAGAAGAAGCCGACGCGGACAAACCGCGAGGTTTATTCGCCGGTATCCAAAATCTGCTCGGCAAACAAACCAGCGCCTTCACCAAAGTCACACCACCGACGATCGGCTTTGTCGCACCCGCGCGGATGGTCCCCGTCGCCAATACGAATGACGTTGTGATCTACAGCGCCGGCAGTATTTATCGCGTCAGTCCCACGAACGAGAGCGAGAACGAGAACGGCGAGTCAGCCGCGGACGCTGGCGGATCAGCCTTGGCCGGCGGCGGTCCTTGGAAAGTAGTCGCCTCGACGATTCTTAGCGATGGCGATAGCACACTCCCGGTGACGCTCGCCGCCACTACCACGCACACGGTTTTGGCTCGCAAGGGAGAAGCGATTCGCATCCTCAACAGCGAGAGCTTGCAGCTACTCAGCGAGCTTGAATTCCCCGACACCCAATCTGTCGTCGACATGGTGTCCACGGGAGATCAAGCAAGCGTGTTGCTGCTGCTCTCCACGCACCGCGTCTCCGAGATCGCGCTCAGCGACGCGCCGAAGTTGCAGGAAGCTGCCCTGCCCTACCAAGGCAGCATCGAATCGATCACCAACGGCCCGGAGGGCAACATTTGGATCGCCCACCACATCGATTCCTTGACTGCCATCGATCCAAAATCTGGCGAAATAAAACAAGCCCTCGCACCACAGCGAGATATCTGGCGAACGGTCGACGCTTGGGTCGTCACGCCGCTGCGTAACATCTTGCCACAAACCGGCGAACTCGGCGAAACCGTAATCGCGTTAATCTGCGGCCGCAGCGATGTGGAAATTATTACCGGGAATGACGTGCAACGCGAATCGCTGAATATCGTTCGCCCCCTCGCCACCTGCGGAGGCTTTACGTTTGTGATGTTGCTGCTCGGTTGCCTCTACGTTTATCGCCAGGACTTTTGACGTATATGCTTCGCTTGTTGAGACACCCGTTTGTTTTTTGTTTGATTGTCACCAGCCTGTTCGCCTGCAGACAGCAAGCCTCCGCGCAGCCCGCGGAGGAAAAACCTTCGCTGCGGGAGAAATTGCTGAGCGAATCGCCGCAGGTATTGTCTGACGACGTGCTCGCGCAAGGCAGCTCAGTGCGAGGTGCGATCCTTTACACCCAGCCCAACATCAGCTGCTCACGATGCCATGGCGGAGCTGACCAAAAACTGCTGGGGCCAAACCTCAGCGGCCTGGGCGATCAAGTCACCATCGCGCACTTGGTGGAGTCGTTACTGGAGCCGTCCAAGCAGATTCGCGAAGGGTTCGCGGTCGTCAACGTGCTGACCACAACGGGGCAAATCGTCACCGGCAAAATCATTCGCGAAACCGCCTCGCAGCTCGAGCTGCGCAGCAGCGGCGATGACCTGGCGATCATCCGCTTGGATCGCCAAGAAGTGGAAGAAGTCGTTCCCAGTCAAATCTCCGCGATGCCGGAAAACCTTGTCGACCAGCTGCGCGACCGCCAACAGTTCCTCGATCTCGTCCGCTACGTGTATGAACTCTCGCGGTTACCCGGCTCGTCCAGCCCGCAGCCGACAGCCGGCGATAACACTGGTAAGAATAATGGCCGAATAGCAGGACAAGCGACAGCGGCCCCCGCCAAGCACCAGGGTTTGGCCTTGCTGCAAGCACTGAACTGCGTTGCCTGCCACGCCGCTTCCGAACATCACCTGCTCGTTTCGGCAAAGCAGCCACCCAAGTTAAGTTGGTCTGCCGCCCACCTCCAACCGGCTTGGTTGGAGCAATTCATTGCTAACCCGCAGCAAGTCAAACCGGGCACCACGATGCCGGCAATGTTGGCGAATTTACCCGCCGAAGAGCGCCGGCAAACAGCGGCCGAGATCACGCTCTACCTCCGCTCGCTGGCGAAACCCGCGGCCAGCGACGCGGCGGTTGCGATGCCAGCGGAAAGCCGCGACGAACCCGCTTCGCCCGCTCGCGGCGAAACGCTATTTCACAGCGTCGGCTGCGTGGCGTGCCACTCACCACGCGACGACACCGGCGGCGAAACACTAGCGACCAGCTCGGTGCCGCTGGGCGAGTTGGCTGAAAAGTATAGCCTCGCTGCGCTGACTGCTTTCCTGCGTGACCCGCTGGCCGTCCGCCCCTCGGGGAGAATGCCCCACCTGCAATTAACCCACTGGGAAGCGATTGATATTGCTAGCTATTTGTTGAGCTCGGGCAGACCAGCTGAGCAAGATCTAAATAATCAAGATCCAATCGAGCAGAGCCAAATCGAGTCAGCCGAGTTCGATCAGCAGCTCGTCGCGCGAGGCCGCGAGCATTTTCTCCGCCAGGGCTGCGCTGCTTGCCATCTCGACATTGTCTCAGAAGCCGCAACAGATACAGCAGCAATCGGCATGACGCTGGCCCAGCTGGACCTCGCCCAAGGTTGCCTGTCGGGCGTCAGCGGGGAGTGGCCAGCGTTCAACCTCGACGAAGAACAGCGGACGCTGCTGAGGACGGGCCTGCAAGCATCTGGCCTGCAGGAAGTTGGTGAGGCACTCAGTCGCGACGACCAACTGACCGTTTCCCTGCTGGCTTTTCGGTGCTTGCATTGCCATCAACGTGACGGTTTGGGAGGTGTTTCCGACGAACGCAATCCCCACTTTAAAACGACCAATCCCAACTTGGGACCGCAAGGCCGCATCCCGCCCACGCTGAGTAACGTGGGAGCCAAACTGCAGCCCCGTTGGTTGCGGCAGGTGCTGGGCAGCGGGCGTCCCATTCGACCCTACCTGCTGACCCGCATGCCTCAATTCGGCAGCGAGAATGTGGGCCACCTGGCCGAGTTATTTGAGCAAGTGGACCAATTGTCGGAGACCAAGTTTGCCGAGGTCAACGACGCCAAGGACGCCAACGACGCCAAGGAGCTCCGCGAGGCTGGCTTTCAGATCGTCGGCAGCGATGGTTTGAACTGTGTGGCCTGCCATACGTTCCAGTTAAAGGAAGCGCTCAACATGCCAGCGGTCGATCTCACGGAGATGGCCGAACGGTTGCAGAAGCGTTGGTTTTATCATTACATGCGCGACCCGCAAAGCCTCAGCCCCAACACCGTGATGCCCTCATTTTGGCCCGCGAACCAGGCGATGCGGAAAGACATTTTGGAGGGCGATGTTGACCGGCAAATCGAAGCCACCTGGCAATATTTGCTCGAAGGCAGGCAGGCTCGTCAGCCACGCGGCGTGGTGATCGAACCGATGGCCTTGTTGGCGACCGACGAAGCGGTGATGCTCCGCCGCAGCTATCCGGGGATCGGAAAACGAGGAATTGGTGTGGGCTATCCGCATCGCGTCAACCTGGCCTTCGATGCCGAGCAAATGCGGCTGGGAATGATCTGGCAAGGTGACTTTGTCGACCCCGGCGGCGTCTGGCGCAGCCAAGGGCACGGGCAAGTGCGACCTCTTGGCAAACCACTGCATCGTTTCGCCGCGGGCCCCGACTTTGATTCACGCACCCGTCCGTGGGTGGTCGACGAAGACCGTCCGCCGCGACATCAATTCAAAGGCTATCAACTCGACTCGCAACAGCGCCCCAGGTTCCGATATCGCTTCGACGGGATCGACGTGGAAGATTATTTTGTCGATCAACTTGCTGACGCCAAAGATACTCCCCTGCTCCATCGCAGCGTAACTTTGCAAAGTCCCGAGCCTCGCGACGACTTGCGATTTCGCGCCGCCAGCGGCCAAACCATCGAACCGCTGGAGAGTGGTGGTTTTCAAATCGACAACGGGCTGATTGTCCGCATCGACTCCGATCACGAAGCGCGGATTGTTGACGTCGAAGATGGCAAGCAGTTGATCGTGCCGCTGACCATTGCCACCGCAGCAACCGTCCTTAAACTGACATACACTTGGTAAGGAACAGACACATGCGACTTTGCTGGTTGCTGAAGAGCGGCTTTACAATGCTTGGTCTTATAATGCTTGGCCTCACGCTGCTTGGCATCACGAGCAGCGACAGGGCGCTGGCCGACACGCTCGGTGAATACTGGGGGACAGCCGAAGAGGAAGCCAAGTACTATCGGATTGTCGACATTCCGTTCCCGGAGGAACTGGCGTTGGAAGCGTCCAGCTTCGAAGTCCTGCCCGATCAACGGCTGGCGATCGGCACGCGGCGTGGCGAAATTTTGCTAGTCGATGGAGCCTTCGACAAGTTTCCCAAAACTACGTTTCAAACCTACGCCGCGGGCCTCGATGAAGTCACCGGACTCGCTTTTCGGGACGGCCAATTCATCGTGACTCAGCAGACCGAGGTCACGCGGGTCTCGGATCAAAACCAGGATGGACGCGCCGACTCCTTTGAGACGCTCAGCGACGTGTGGGGATTTCGCAACTACCACGAGTTCGCTTTTGGGTCCAAACCCGACCAAGCTGGCAACACTTGGGTTGCCCTCTGTTTGTCCGAATCGTACCAGTCCAAAGTTCCGCTGCGAGGTTGGTGCGTGAAAGTCACACCGGAAGGCGAAACCATCCCAGTTTGCAGCGGCATCCGCAGCCCCTGTGGCATCGGCACCAATGAACAGGGTGTGATGTTCTACGCCGAAAGCCAAGGCCCCTGGAACGGCTCCTGTTCTCTCAAAGTCTTGCAACCCGGCGGATTCATGGGGCACCCGGCCAGCTTTAACTGGTACCCGTTGGCCGCTGAACTGGCCAGCAAGCAAGCAGCAGCCAGCAACCCGTTCGCAACCGCTCCGCTGGAACCCAAGTCACAGTCTCGCCTCGCGATTGAGAGCGAACAGGTGGAAGAGTTGGTTCCCTACGCGGTGGTTTTTCCCTATCGCAAAATGGGACGTTCGATCTCGGGCTTCGTCGTCGATCGCAGCGGCGGGAAATTCGGTCCTTTTGAGAATCAAATTTTCATCGGCGACTTCAGCCTGAGCGTGGTGATGCGAGCCACCACCGAGCAAATCAATGGAGTCTGGCAAGGTGCTTGCTATCCATTTCGTGAAGGGCTAGCGACCGGTTTGTTAGCTTGCCAATTCACGCCCCAAGGGGATTTGGTTGTGGGCGGCACGAATCGAGGTTGGCCGGTCCGCGGCCCCAAACCTTACGCCTTGCAACGGCTGGAGTGGACTGGCAAAGTCCCCTTTGAGATCAAGCAGATTAACGCCCGGCCTGACGGCTTTCTGATCACCTTTACCAAACCGGTGAACCGCGAGGTGGCGGCCATGCCTGGCTCCTACGCGTTGTCGACTTACACGCATATCTATCAAGCCGGTTATGGCAGCCCCGAAGTCGATCATACCACTCCCACAGTCACCGCCGCCAACGTTTCAGCAGACGGCTTGAGTGTTCATTTGACCGTCGATGGGCTGGTTCAAGGGCACGTGCACGAGTTTGATCTGAAGGCCATTCGCGCGGCCGCAGATGCTACACCACTCGTGCACGCGAACGCCTATTACACGCTCAACGAGATCCCTTAGAGGGCCAGAGCTGCCACTTGTTTCCTCCGCAGAGGCAAGCTCGACGGAAGAATACCAACCCGCACAACCAAAGCCTATTTGATCATCACCAAACTATTGGGCGTGCGGAACAACAAACCATCGCCGACCGGCACGGGGCTAGCCACGGTGAACTCGCTGTCGTCACCCAGCCCATTTTCGGAAACCAACTCGGGCTGTCCCGCATCGCCGGGTAACTTGATTACCATTACTTGTCCGTCCTCGCGGGTGAGGTACAAGTGGCTGCCAGTCAGCAGCGGGCTGCTGGAATAGTTCTTGCGATTCTTTGGCAGTTCCAGTTCCCAAGCGGTATCTCCCGACTCGAGATCGAGAGCTAACACTTGCCCGCGATCTTGGTTGAGATAGACGCGACCGTCCCGCACCACCGGCGTGGGCACGTCAGCCCCGATGCCGACCTGTTGCCACACGATCGCTTGCTCACCGGCACCGGCGAGCAGTTTGGCCATGTCGACGGCCGTCACCGAAGCGCCCCGCGCGTAGGGACAAATGATAATGTTACCAGCCACAACCGGTGATGCGATGGAACGAAAGAACTCGTTCTGTTCCGGGTTGAATCCTCCCAGCTGAGCCAAAATTTTTCCCGTGTTGGCATCGTGCAGAGTCAAATGGTCGGCCCCCATCAAGGCGATCAGTTCTTGACCATTGACCGTCGCCGGGATGGGCGAAGTGTAACTTTGAGCCGCTTCGCGAGGTGCCGGCAGTTCACGACTGACATTCCAGACAACGTCGCCGGTCAACTTGTCAAAGCTGGCCAAATAGCTGGGGCTAGGCGCCGACTGCATGACCGCCACCACGATCGATTTGTCGGTCAACAACGGGCTGGAACCAAGGTCCCACCACAACGTGTCCTGCCCATAATCCTCTTGCAAGTTGCGTTGCCAAACGACTTGGCCCGACATGTCAACGCACGCCAAATCACCACTGCGATAATAGGCGTAGACATACTTACCGTCAGTCGTCGGCGAGGGGTTACTGCCGCTGCCCTTTTTGTGCTTGCCACCCGTGTCGTCACCCAAGTGAACTGCCCAGCGAAGCTCGCCGGAGTTCGCATCAAACGCTTGCAAAAAGTTCTTGCCATCGAACCCGGCAGTGATAAAAACCAGCTCACCGCTGACCACTGGCGTGCTACCACCACGTCCCTTGAGGTCGACGCGCCACTGCGCGTCACCACTCTTCCAGCTGACCGGGTAATCACCCTCGGGCGCGACCCCTTGAGCCAATTCCCCCCGCCAATGTTTCCAGGAATCGGCCGCCTCGGCAATACTCGGCTGGGACAAAGCGGCCAACGAACCGACTGCCAGCCCGAGCCCCAGTGTTATGCAGCGGGACTTGCGGGCGGTCATGCTGGACTGGCGGCCAGCGACGGCCGAACCGCTAGTGTTCGCTCGAAAATTGGTGATAAACTTGCTGATCATCTGAACCCCTTGCGCCGCTTGAACGGCTCGGCAGGAAAATGGATGGGGAAACACGAGGCACAAAGGTGAAATCGCGACACCTGGGCCTGACGGCGCGGTACGATAATATAACTGATACGCGGCAATATAACTGCTGCGCGGCTGCGAAATGACAACGGCGAGTACACAACGGCTGATACTGCTATGCCAATATTCTACGACCGAGAAGATCGACAATCCGTGAATCGGGTGCAGCTGGCTGTGAGCCGAATGAAGCTGGCTCGCCACGGCCTGCTACTCAGCGGGCTAGTGTCGGTCATTCTCGGCTCTGTGATGCAGCCAGGCAACTCCCTGCTGGCCCAGTCCCTTCAGAAAAAAGTGGCCCAGAAAAGTGTGGCCCAGCAAGACGGGCCGCGGGGGCGTTCCCCCGACTTCGCCGGTCGCACCGCCCCCGACCGTTTCCTAGTCGACGATCCAGTCCCCACCGAGAGCCTGGCCGAACAGCTCGCCTCGCCGTCATACACCCGGCGGAAAGCGGCGATGTTCGATTCTTGGACCGATTATCAACGGTCGCGAGCCGCGGTGTGGGAATTGAGCAAGAGCGACGATCCGGAAACCGCGGCCCGCGCCAAGTGGATCCTTGAACGTTGGGAGATCGGGCTGTTAGCCGACCTGCCGCCAGCCGTGCAACGTCAACTGTCCCAAGCTCGCGTGAATCCAGCTGCCGCGATCTCGATGTTGATTCGCGAGGGTTATTTGCGGGAAGCGATCGAGGTGGCGCGGCATCATCAGTTGGCTGCTGACCGCGAAACAGTCGAACTGGAGATCGCCCGCCAGATCACGGCCCAATATCCGGCTTTGATTTTGGTTGGCCAGGAGCGGGGCCAGCTCGATCTGGTACTTGAGCTGCTCGACCAAGCGGCCACGACGATCCCGCTGGCGGTTGCTCGCGCGGTTTTGATCGAGCGGATGGGCGAACAGGTGACTGCGGAAAATCTGCTGCCGGCCTGCGCTGCCGACTGGCCGGAAGCGCGGCAAGCCGAAGCCGCCGTGGTCACTTGGAGCGTACTTGGTCGCCAAGATCTGGCCGCCGCCGCTGCACAAGGCTACCAACGTGCCGACTGGGATTCGACACTGCGAATGCTGGCTGGCGATTGGGCCGGACTGGCGACCGTGGCGGAGCAATCCACCGAACCCGATTTGCCCGTCGAGGCCACGCTGCAGCAGTATGTGACTTGGATTTTGGCAGCTAGCTACGCGGGCTTGGAAGAGGACCTTCGCCGAGCGGCCGCGGCGATGCGGCAGGAATCGGGGAGCTCATCCTCGCGGTGGCGGAGCTTGGCGGTCGCCGGCATGTTCAGCGAAGCGATCGAAGTCTCGCGGCGATTGGACCCACAAGCGGCCGCCGATTTACTGGCCGGACAACAAGACTGGGAAGCCGCTTTCGCGACCCTCGACCTCGACCCAATCAATCCTCATCAGCAACTCAACAACTGGTTGGAAATCGCCAAGAAGGGTGACAAGGAGGAAGCGTTGCAGGCCAGTGAGCTGACCGCCAGCAGCGCGCAAGAACGCATCTTTACCGCGTTTCGTTTCTTCCGCTCGATCGGTGATTTTCAAACCAGCGAAACGCTGCTGCGACGGCTCGGCGACTTGCAGAATCCCGCCAAGGCAGTCGACGGCGACTCCAACACTTGGGTGCGAGCCGGGGAAGCGTCGCTCCGCGCGCATCGGTTTGGTTTAAACCCGCTGGCCGCGGAAATCATCGCCGCGGTCGATAGCCCCACCTCGGAAAAAGTTGGCAACGGGATGGGTTACGCGCTGACCGAAGGCAATGGCAACTTGTTTCAAACCGTTGCCGGTGCGGTCGCCACGCTACGGCCAGGCATCACGCCGCGGGAACATTGGCTGACCATGTTGCAGTTGATCGACGGCGAATTACCGGCGGACTGGGACCGTCAAAGCGATCTTGACAAACTGTTTGACGCCACCCAACCGAGTTCCCCGGCGGCCCAACGATGGTTTCGTAGCGGTCGCGCCGATGCACTCAGCCGGGGCGATTTCTTTGCCGCTCTGGGACGTCAAGATTTGGCTCAGCAAGCTTACTCAGCCGAATTAGAAAATAACGCGCCAACTTCCTATCTCAAGTTCGCCGATTACTTGTTGGCTTCCGGTGAGCCGACGATTGCTTTGAAATACTACGAGCTGGCCTATCGCCAGCTGGTCTCCCCCTCCAGCATCCTGCTGCTGCGTCAGGCGAGGGCAACCGAGACCAAACTCCCCTCCGCTTGCAGCGCGCTGCTCGGGCAAGCGGTGACACTGCGAATTTTGGGGCGGATCGAAGAAAGCCAGATGATCTTCCAAGCTTTAGACCTGATGCCCTTTCAACCGGCAAACGCCTTTCAAGCAGACTATTTCGAACAACTTACTCGTTTGGGATACCCGGAACGGCAAGCTGCCTACGCGCCGTACGAACTTCGCTTCGCAGCCTTCGATCTCAACAATGCTTTGGGCCCCGATGGTTCGGCCACTGACTTTTACAGCAAGGCCATTAAATACGTCGCAGCCATCGAAGCTGACAATCCGGCTGAGGCCAGCCTCTGGCACCGCATCGCCGTGATCAAATTGCTGGGCAGTAGCGGCGGCTTTTCCAACGCAGCCGCCTACCTGACCCTCGCGGCCAACACCCAGCGATTAGATGCTTTGGCCGCCTTGGAGCGTGACGATCCTCAAGCTGCGGAACAAGCATTTACCCACAGCCTTCAGTTTTTGCCGCTGAACATCGACCTCGCCGAGAAGGAATTAGTGAGAGCCCGAGCAGCGGGGCACGAGGCGATGGCAGATCGGTTGCTCGCCCAAATGTTGGCTGTCGGAGATGAATATCTGAAAAAGTTTCCACTGGATGCCAACACCATGAACAACATGGCCTGGGTGGCAGCCATTAACGATAAAGCTGACGATCGCGCCTTGGAACTAGCTCGCCGGGCGGTCTTCCTGGCCCCCTTGAGAACCTCCTATCGAGACACTTTGGCGGAAGTCCTGTTCCGTCGCGGACAAGTCGCCGCAGCGATCGGCGTTGAGCAGCAATGCCTGCTCGACGCGCCTGACGATTGGCATCTCCACGAACAACTGGAGCGGTTTTCCAGATAGGGAGCAAAAGCGATTCGCCTTCATTGCTCAGCAGCCTATAATGAAATGTAGGTTGATGGCTTGCTTTTCTCCTTATCCCAGCGGTGTTTCGTGTCAGCTGTTTCCGCTCTTCCCAATAAACCTCGCGATCCAGATAAAGCTGGCGACTCGGCACCCGACGCTGGTGATATTCTGATTGGAGAACACTTGGCGGCGGCCCGCGCTGCTTTGTGGCGTGCGGCGATGGCTAACGCCACCCTGCGGCTGGTGACGGTGGGGATGGCCGGTTTGTTGATCTTTGCCATCGTCGATCAATGGATTTGGGGGCTCGACAAAGTAGCTCGCCTGTTGCTCGCGGTGCTGGCGGTGGGATCGGGCAGTTGGTGGATCGCCAAACGCATTTATCCGCTGCTGAGGATGCGAGTCAGTTCCGAATACGCCGCTTTCAGCCTCGAACAAGACACGCCCGAACTGCGGCACGCGCTGACCAGCTACGTCACCTTGCGGGAAGATCGCGAGGCCAGCGGGTTGCGGGGAATTGTCGTTCGTTCGATCGGAGCCCGCGCCGCGCGACAGCTAAAATCAGCCGGCATGACCATGCCCTCGGAATCGGCCGGGACGATGCGGTTGGCAATGATCGCGCTCGGCATTTTCGCTCTGCTGGCCTTTTATTTTGCCTTGTTTCCCTCCAGCAGTTTCCAGTCTCTCGGTCGCTTAGCGGCTCCGCTAGCTGAAATCGCTCCGCCCACGCGAGTGCGGATCAGCGAAGTGACTCCCGGAGACAGTGAAGCGGTGTTCGGTCGCCCGCTGCAGGTAACCGCCAAAATCGAAGGGCTGCTCAGCAACGAACTGCCGCGGGTCGATGTGCGCAGCCCGGCCAGCACCAGCTCCATCGCAATGCGACCGGCTGATACTCCCCGACTCTTTGTCGGCGAGCTGCCAACCGAACTCATGACGGAAAATTTTTCCTACCAAATCTCCGCTGGCGATGCCCAGTCAGAGCTGTACCAAGTCGCCGTGCGGGATGAGCCGACGCTGGTGATTAACTCGGTGGAGTATTTACCACCCGCTTACACCGGCTTGCCTCGTCGCGTGCTCAGAACCGGCAATATCGAAGCACTCTCCGGGACCACGGTGACAATCGCGGCAGCCACCAATCGGCCCGTCGTGCGGGGGCGAATTGAATTCAATCCGCGGAGCGTCAATGGACGCGCATCGGCCACGGCTGGTTTTGCCGAACTTGATATTTCCACCGACGGCAAAACGGTTTCCACCACCTGGGACCTCCGCACAAAACTTGGCGGCGGCGGAGCGCCAGTGATCGACAGTTATCGCTTGCGAGTCTGGGACGAAACCGAAACAGCCAACCCCGACCCAATTGTCTACCCGGTGCGAGTCATCCCCGATCTCGCCCCCGAAGTGCGAATCGCTGTTCCGGCCACCTGGCCCAAGGATGTCCCCCTGGGCTCCCAGCAATTAATCGAAGTCCGCGCTCTCGATCCCGACTTTGGCTTGTCAGAAATTCGCTTGAGAATTCGCCACAAGACGCGAGTCGAATATGAACCGGTGCTGTTTTCAGACCCGCAGGGTGTGCGTGGAAACCAAGTCGCCCTCTATCGCTTCCGTCCCTCGGATCTCGGCTTCAACGTCGGCGACGTAATCACGATCGAAGCCGTTGCCCGCGATAACCGACCACTGCCCAAGGAACCTCGCCAACAACCAATCGAGTCCGTTTCTGATCCGATTGAACTGCGGGTTGCCGCGCCTCCCAAACGGAACTCGCCCGCCGAAGATGGTGATGGGCTGGAACCTCAAGACAATCAACCGAGCGGCGAGCAACAACAAGATAAACAACAACAGGGGGAAGGCGAGCAAGGGGGTGGTGCTGGCGCCGAGGGCGAAGCAACTGACAGCCAATCCGGTGAAGGCGAAGGGGGTTCCAGCGGCGAAGGCGATAGCGAACAGGAAAATCAAAGCGACGAACAGAACAAAGAAGGTTCAGGAAGTGGTGGCTCCGGCGAGTCGGGTGAATCCAACGCGAACCAAACCTCCGGTGATTCACCTCCCGCCGACGATAATCAACAACCGTCTTCCGAGAATAACGGGTCAAAAACCGGCGATTCCAACGCGAACCAAGAGCCACAAGATTCCGCTGATCGGCAAAACCAAGAGGGCGAAGGAAGTCAACAAGGCGAATCCGGAGACCAGACTGCCGGAGATCAGGCTGCCGGAGACCAGACTGCCGGAGATCAGGATGCCGGAGACCAGACTGCCGGAGACCAGACTGCCGGAGACCAGACTGCCGGAGACCTGACTGCCGGAGATCAGGCTGCGGGAGATCAGACTGCCGGAGATCAGGCTCAATCAACCGACGGGTCGCAGTCGGCGACCGATAGCAACGGCAACCAATCCGGAGATCGCGAGTCGCCCAAGCAACCGCCGAGCAACGATGGCGAAGCCATGGAGCGGATGCGCGATTACTTCAAACGCAAACAAGAAGAATCTCAAGGCGGCAACGCTCAGCAACAGCAACAACCGCAAGACGGTCAACAAAAACAGCCAAACAACCAAGCTGATGGAGAACAGGCTGCTGGCAATGAGCGGGGCAATGAACAACCCGCTGGTGAACAGCAGCCGGGAGCTGAACAACAACCGGGAGCTCAACAACAACCTGGTGGCGAACAACAACCTGCTGGCGGCGAACAGCAACCGGGCGGCGAACAACAACCTGCTGGCGGCGAACAGCAACCGGGCGGCGAACAACAACCTGCTGGCGGAGAACAACAACCGGGCGGAGAACAACAACCGGGCGGAGAACAACAACCGGGCGGAGAACAACAGCCGGGCGGAGAACAACAGCCGGGCGGAGAACAACAACCTGGCGGAGAACAACAACCTGGCGGCGAAGAACAACCGGGCGGCGAACAACAACCGGGCGGCGAACAACAACCGGGCGGCGAACAACAACCGGGCGGCGAACAACAACCGGGCGGCGAACAGCAACCTGGCGGCGAACAGCAACCTGCTGGCGAACAACAACCCGGCGGCGAACAACAACCCGGCGGCGAACAACAACCTGCTGGCGAACAACAACCCGGCGGCGAACAACAACCCGGCGGAGAACAGCAACCGGGTGGCGAGCGACCCCAGCCTCAAGAAGGTTCGCAGGGCGAGGGATCGGAAAGTGGCGAAAGCCAGCCCGGTTCCAGCGAATCAGGCGGCGATCCATCCTCACAGCCTTCCTCGCAAGGGTCCGAGAACGCGGCTGCGGAAATCGGTGCGGCGAACAGTGGTGCCAGCGGTGAAGGTTCCGGAAATGCTTCCAGCAGCGGACCAAGTGGCGGTCCCGATGCGGCAGCGCCACCCGCTCCCGATCCGGTCGATGTGGAAGCGGCTCGCAAAGCAACCGACTTGGTGCTGGACGAACTGCAATCGCAACGCGACACGCCGGACCAGGAACTGCTGGATGAACTGGGCTGGACTCCCGAACAATTGCGCCGCTTTACGCAGCGCTGGGAGCAAGCTCGCAAGTTGGCGGATGACGGTTCAGCTGAGAACCGTAAACAGTTCGAAGAATCGTTGAAGAGCTTGGGGATTCGCCCCGATCAAATGAGTGACCAACGTCGTATGAAACAACAATCGGACGCTCTACCACAAATTCGCGACAGTGGCCAAAGGATGGCACCGCCGCGAAAATTCCGCGATTCGCTCGAAGCCTTCAAGCGGTCGCTGAACAAATAACCGCTGCTACTTTTCAGCGGGCTCGCTGACAACTTCGACCAGCTTGTTCTCGGCAGCCATCTTGCGAATATCCTCAGTGATCTTCATCGAGCAATACTTGGGGCCACACATGCTGCAGAAGTGAGCACTTTTGAAAGTGTCTTGGGGCAGTGTTTCATCGTGATAAGCTCGCGCCGTTTCAGGATCGAGCGAGAGTCGAAATTGCTCATTCCAATCAAAGCCAAAACGAGCTCGGGACAATGCATCGTCGCGATCCTGGGCCCCTTTACGGCCGCGGGCCACATCGGCCGCGTGGGCGGAGATTTTATAAGCGATCACTCCTTGCTTGACATCTTCGCGGTTGGGCAAACCGAGGTGCTCTTTGGGAGTCACGTAGCACAACATGGCTGCTCCGTGCCAGCCCGCCATCGCCGCGCCGATGGCGCTGGTAATGTGGTCGTACCCGGGAGCCACATCGGTCACCAACGGGCCCAGCACGTAGAACGGGGCGCCGTTGCAAATCTCCGCTTGCTTTTCCATGTTCATCTGAATTTGATGCATGGGAATGTGGCCCGGTCCCTCGACCATCACTTGCGTGCCATTCTCTTGTCCCCGTTTGGTCAATTCACCGAGCACTTCCAATTCCGCAAACTGAGCCTCGTCCGAGGCATCAGCGATCGAACCGGGACGCATCCCATCCCCTAGGGACCAAGTCACGTCATACTCTCGCATGATGTCGCACAAATCGTCGAAGGCGTCGTACAGCGGATTCTGCTTTTGATGCGCCATCATCCACTTGGCGATCAACGATCCTCCGCGGCTGACGATCCCCGTTACGCGATTGACGCTGAGGTGCAAATGCTCCAGCTTGACGCCGCAGTGAATCGTCATGTAGTCGACCCCCTGCTTGGCCTGGTGCTCGACCATATCAAGAAAATGCTGAGCCCGCATGTCTTCGATGTTGCCACCGAGCTCTTCCAGCATTTGGTAGATCGGCACCGTTCCGATCGGGACTGGCGATTTGGCGATAATCTCTTTGCGGATGTTGTCGATATCTTTGCCAGTCGACAAATCCATCACCGTGTCGGCCCCAAAGTGGACCGAAGTATGCAGCTTTTCCAGCTCTTCTTCGACGTTGCTGGTCACGGCGCTGTTGCCAATATTAGCATTGATCTTGCACTTGCTCGCGACGCCGATACACATCGGTTCCAACACCCCGGCGATGTGGACTTTGTTGGCGGGAATCACCATCCGGCCAGCGGCAACTTCATCCCGAATCGTCTCCACGGGCAACCCTTCCCGTTCAGCGACAAATTCCATTTCCGGGGTAATATTTCCAGCACGAGCGGCGATTAATTGCGTAGTCATCGAGTCGTTAACTCCGTGGCGAAAACGTGTGAGCGATCAAGTCCACACGAAGATGGCAAATAGCTGGGCTGCACCGCAAAAAATCCGTCGCGTCTCAGCCCTAAACGTCCGTTTTACCGCACAATGACCGGCTGAGACAGTACGGGCGCGGTGGAACGGCCAGTTATCGAGACTCTGCGGAAAATATGCGGAGAAAATAGCGTCAGGATGATCCCCAGTGGTCGATCCCCCGTCCGGCTGACCTGCTCTGTTGCCACGGTCCGGTGAAGCGAGAACGAGTGATCTGTCAGCCTCAGGCCTTACCGCACTCGATACTCGAACTCCGGCCCCTCTCCGCGTCACTAGCCACTAGCCACTAGCCACTAGCCACTAGCCACTGCCCTACAACGTTTTTAGATACTCTAGTACTGCTTGCCGCTCTTCGATGGTTAACTCCAAAGCGAAATCGTGCCCGGCGGCTGATTTGCCAAAGCCTCGCGTGTCAAACCAACTTCTTCGCTCTGCAATATCTAACTGTCGCAACGGAATACGATCGGCCGTTTCGATCTGAAAGCCAACCTGCTGCTCGTCGATCTCCACTGCGCTTCGCCGCCACAACTGGGGCCGCTGCTCGGGGTTTAAGACGTGCCACAAAGTCGGCACGCTGCCATTGTGGAAATACGGAGGACTCGCCCAGACGCCATCAAGCGGTGGCGCCACGTAGCCGACGGGATCGGTAACGGTGGTTTGCTCGTCCGCTTCGCTAGCCGCCGCGAACCAACTACTAGCATATTTTTCGCGACCAGCAACTGGTAAAGCGGCGAGTCGCACAGGGTCGGTACCAACTTCGTCGAGCGGCACCATGACGGCGGGATACTCACTGCCATCACCATAAGTGCCATGACATCGCGCGCAGGTGTCATTGAATAACAGCCGCCCCCGATCGGCCAAGGCTGCATCGATCGGGCGATCATACTTTGGCGGCCTCAACGACATCAAATAAGCATACACATCACGAAAGTCATCTTCCCACTCGCGAAACTTTTCCGGACCATTCTCGCGCACCAACATAAATTGCATTAAGCCGCGATGCCCACGCTCGGCAAAGCCGTCGATGTAAATCTGCGGCCGACGGTGAAAGTGCCACCAGGGCGGCGCGTCCATGTCATGATGCGTCATCTCGGGACGGGGCACGTCGGTATCGATACTCAAATCGCCTCGCCGGTAATGCATCAAACCAACGCCAAACATCACGGCGTTGGTGCGTCCCACCGTCGAGCCCAAAGGCATTACCAACGATCCCAAATCCATCCGCGTCAGCTGCTTGCCAATCTTGAACTTGGCCCGGCGAATCTCTTCGGTCAATGTCTGCAAGGCATATTCATTGTTCGGCGCTCCGGGATAAGCTTTTCCATAAACACGTCCGCCATGACAAGCGAAACAGTTCATCGTCCACTCGCCCGACCGGCTGACCACATACTGCAATGGCCGCTGCTGGGGATCGTCAATCCGCGCGTTTAATCCGTAGCGACGATAGCTCATCTCCCGCCGCGCATCGCTATCAACAGCTTCCGCTTTCGCTCGCAGCTCGGCAGGCCATGTTTGCCAAACGGCGTCGAAAGTTTCCTGATCGAAATCAGCCGGCAAGTAGGCCTTCTCGACTAAGAAGCGGTAACCACGCTCCGCCGCACTCAATTGATCCGCAGCGGTGGCGTCATCAGCCACGACGGCTCCATCAGTCGCCAAGCAAATCGGGCACATTGCTGGCCCAACCAACCCAACCACTAAAGTGGTCACAATCGATCGAATCGTACTCTGCATTCGCATTGACAACGCTTTTAATTTGGCACGTACATAGTCGCCTTTCGCTCCGCCGAAAGTACAAAACAACACCACTTTCGCACTCCCAGCAACAATACCCGTCTCCCCGGCTTCTCCGTAACAACAGTCAACGCTGTTCAAAGATCCAAGAACCTATTCAGAAACCACAAAAAAAGGCCCGCGGCTAGCGCCTTCGGCTCACAGTTTTCGGATAGGTCCTAAATATTTATCATTTTACCGCTCGGGCAAGGAGAAACGCACCAAAGAAAGTCGGTGAAAAGCGAGCACCTCATACTCGATGCCCAACTGCGTGGTGCCTAGGAGCGAGTCACCCGCAGGCAACTCGCCAGTCGGGCGGGGGAGCAGCTCCGACAAATAGGCCCGCATTTTGCTGCGGGGACGACGCGTCACCAGCCAGACGGTCCCCGCTGCCGATTGCCGTTGATCGGAAACTGCTGACCAAGCGGCCAATTGTTCGCCAAGTTGTTGTTGCGTTAACGTCCGGTTGAGCGGCCCCAAGATGATGGTCTCCTCGTCGGTCGCGAAACTCGCAGCGTACGAGCCGTGGAAAGGATAAGCCACGTACGTTTCAGCCAAGGAGCGAGGAACAGCCGGCGGCCAACCATCGTGGATCCAATTCGATTCCAACAACTCGGCCGCCAGCATCAGCCGATCCCCTCCGCGGCGATGCGTCTGCAAATAGGTTCCCAGCTCGCGCCAAGCTTCGCCCCGCTGCACCAACCGCCGCTCACCCGCAGCCCACTTGCCGATCGAACCTTGCGTTGCCAACAACCCCAACGGCACGGCACAAAAGACCAACTGTCCGATCCAAACGAACCACCCCCCGCGGCTGGCCAACCCACCTCGCCAACGATCCCAAAAATAACCGCTGGCGCAACACAACGGCGGCAACAGCCCGACCAAAAACCGACGATGCCAAACCGCAGCCAAGCCGACGTAGGAGACGCACCAAGCAACCCCTGTTACTCCGATCACAGCGAGCAACAGCACCACACCCCAGCTGACTCCACCCCAGCTGCAACACTTGCTAGATATCTTCCAAGGTGTGACAGAAAGTTGCCAACGGATGGAAGATATCTGCCAACCGATCATGGGGACCAACACCAGCCACCCCCAGGGCCAAATTTGCCACAACTCGGCCAACCGGCTGGCACGCCCGAAAGCGTTCCACTGTTCGCGACGCCCCCACACGTCGGTGATCAAATCCCAGTTCATCGCCAACGCTAACAACACACCCAAGCTGGCCGAGCCGCCGATTAACAAAAACAGCTGCCGCGAGGCGGGGCGAGCGGCAAGTGCAGGATTGTTAGCACCGGCAGCAAGCTTTTGACGAGCCTCACGCCGGCCGCAAATCATCGAGACCAGCTCCAGCAACAAACTTAACGCCACCAGTCCGGCCACCGCTAACAAGGCCGTGACATGCAGCATCACCGCAGCCATCGTTGAGAGCAACAAACCGCCGGCAGCCCACCACGAAGGCCGCTCGCAATGCCCCGCTCCCCTGCCCCGGCATCCGGGGAAACCGCCCCGCAGCTCGACCAAGCAAACAGCCACCAAGCCCACGGCTAACATCACAGCCCCATAGCAGCGAGCTTCGGTTCCGTAAAAGATCGCATTCCGTTCGACGGCCAACAACAGGCCGACGACGACTCCCACGCTGACCCGCCCGCTCCAACGAGCGACCCAAGGAACGGCCCAGCCGGCCAGCACCGCGGTGCAGAGGACTGAGGGAAATCGCAGCGCCCACTCACTGCTGCCAAAGCACTGTGCCCAGAGCCATAGTCCGTAAAAATACCAAGGTGTCTGATTGCCGATCGCGGCCCGCGGAGGAACCTGCTCCCAGCTCCCAGCGACCACCCAGGCGGTATGCAATTCGTCCACCCAGAGACTTTCTCCCAACGCGGGCAACCGCAAGGCGATCGCCAGCAAACCGACGAAAACCGCCGCGGAAAAACAAACGGCAAACTGCATCGCGGGAGTCTGACTCCGCTGTCGCAGCCAAGGGGTGGCCACCGAATGAACTTGGCTCATTCCGGCTCCGCCACGACGTTTCCTGCCCCTGTATGTGCGTCAGTATCTGCATCTGCATCTGCGGGATCGCTCGCGGGAAAGACAAAGACCTCCGTGGCGGGGACCTGCCACACAACTTGGTCACCAATCCCGATTGTGCACTCAGCAGGAATCAAGGCTCGGATCTGCTCGATCTCACGAGCGGCCCCACGACCAATCTGCGAGCTGATTTGCGAACCAATCTGCGAGCTGATTTGCAGGCAGTGCCGATCATGAAACCGAAAGCGATCGAGCACCACACCCACTTGGCTGATCGCCACTTGGGTAGTTCCCGTTTGGCTGATTTCTGCTTGGCTAGTTTCGGCCGCCCGCTGGCTGCTGGAAACCAGCCGCACGCTGGCGGGTCGAAAGCCGAGCGAGACTGGCGCGGCAGCGACGAGCGGCGTTGGTGGTTGCAAGCCGGCGATGATCTGCTGGCCACAGAGACAATTTCCTCGCTGGTCAAAACTGGCTGGCAGCAAATTTAACGAAGGGCTGCTGAGCAGAGCCGCGATGAAGCGATTCGCTGGACGCTGATAAATTTCTTCCACAGTCCCCAACTGACAGATGCGGCCTGCCTGCATCACGGCCACGCGATCGGCAATCGCCATCGCTTCGCTGGCATCGTGCGTAACATAGATGGTCGTTCCCCCAATCGCTTTTCGCCAACTCGCCAGCTCGGCTCGCAATTGCAATCGTAAATGGGGATCGAGGTGCGCCAGCGGTTCATCAAACAACAACAGCCCAGGTCGGTGCACCAATCCCCGGCCAATGGCAACTCGCTGCCGCTCACCACCGCTCAGGTCCGCGGGATGGCGTTTGAGAAAAGGACGGACGCCAAGCAAATCGGCGATCTGCTCAGCCGTTTGCCGACGGGCGGCCCGTCCCAAGCCACTTTTGCGGAGCGGAAACGCCAAGTTTTCAGCGACCGTGAGATGCGGATAGAGCGCCAAGTCTTGAAACACGAACCCCACGCCGCGTCGATGCGGAGCCAGTCGGGTGACATCTTGACCGTCGATTTCCAAGTTCCCGCTGTCGGGCTCTTCCAGCCCAGCGATCAGCCGCAACAAAGTCGTCTTGCCACATCCGCTGGGCCCCAGCAAGGCGACGATTTCGCCCGCTGCGATCTCCAGCGAAAGCCGATCGACGACAATTCGCCTCTGGAACGCCTTGCACAACAGATTGATTCGCAAGCGACTGCCGAGCGACTCACAGCGGTCGGCCAAGCGAGTCGCTGACGCAACGGTGGGGGCCACCGGCGGCTGGGGGTTCTGAGAATCTGCCAACGTCAAATAATCGCCAAAAGGGGTGCAGGGAAGTTCAATCGCTCGATATTCTCTTTATTTGGCACTAGCCAGGTGGTTAGAATGTGGAGTTGTTTTTGCGCACCACCGCCCGCACTGGGAAATGCAAAGATGTTGACTCGAAAAATTTACCATACCACGCTGTTCTGCCTGCCTCTGCTGATCGCCGGGGCGCTCGTTTGGTCACCAACTGGCTGGGGCCAAGATAGCGAGGACCAATCATCCGAGAAGAAACCTCCGACGGCAGAAAAAGCAGAAAAAGACGAGTATAAACCACCGACCAAGGCAGAATTGCGACGACGGCTTTCGCGGATTCAGTATTTGGTGACCCAGGAAGAAGAAACCGAACCGGCTTTCCGCAACGCTTACTGGGATAACAAAAAACCGGGAACCTACGTTTGTATCGTCTGTGACAAGCCGCTGTTTACGTCTGAGACGAAGTTTGCGTCCGGCACCGGCTGGCCCAGTTTTTGGCAACCACTCGACGATGAAGCGGTCGGCACCAAAACAGATTGGAAAATGTTTTATCCCCGCACGGAAGTCCACTGCAGCCGTTGCCGAGCTCACTTGGGACATGTCTTTGAAGACGGCCCCCGCCCCACCGGGCTGCGGTACTGCATGAACAGTGCTTCGATGAAGTTTATCGAACAGGAAAAAGATGCGGCTCAGGAGAAGACTCCCAATAAGCGTAAAGGACGGGGCAATCCCGAAGCTTCCGACCCGACCACCAAGTAGGCAGAAGGGGGTTTGTAACGGTTTTAGTGAGCGAACCTGTGTCAGCTGATGCGATGCATCCTGAATCACCGATACCATCATCAGATCGGAAACGAAAGTCCTTTCCCGACTTTCGCTCGCACTTTGCTGCCGTCGCCCGAAATGGATTTCAGCCGTCATGTCTTTGTCAAAACGCCTGCTTTTGCTGGCCGCGTTAGCGACGCTCGCCAGCTTCGCCACAAGTACCAGCGGATCTGCCGACGAGCAGGCCTTTGTGCGGCTGGCCCCAGTTCAAGATCCACTTGTCCAAGATCCACTCGACAGCCCCAGCCCGAGTGACGTCCCGGACCAGCGGGATGATTTCGGGCTAGACAGCTATCGCGGCAGTGACAACTTGGTGGTTGCTCCTTCGATTTTCGGAGATGATCGGACGGCGGTAATTGAGGGCAAGAAATTAATCATCCCGGCGCTGATCGCTCCCACGACCGATGTCAGCCAGATCGGCAACCAAAATCTCCCCGAGGACTTCGGCGGTGAGAATTTAACGGCGCGGATTCCGCTCCCCGAGGGTTTCGCCGACCGTGAACCAGAATGGGCCCTAACAGCTTACTTTTGGCAAGCTCCCAATACGTTCTCCCACCCGCTGTACTTCGAAGAGGTGATGCTGGAGCGTCATGGTCACGAGCGGTATCGAGCATTGCAACCGATGATTTCAGGTGCCAAGTTCTTCGCGACGTTACCGATGCTCCCCTACTTAATGACTGTCCAACCGGCTTGCGAGCTCGACTATCACTTGGGCTACTTCCGCCCGGGATCGTGCGCACCGGCGCTGCTGCAGCGTCCGCCTTACGAGCGTCGCGCGGCGATCAACCAAGCAGCCGCCACGGCAGGCGCCTTTCTCGCGATTCCGTAAACGAAAAGGCTAGCGCGGCGAGGGCGAGCTTGATTTTGCCTGCTAACGCCGCGGTTTTTACGCTGGAGGCAGGTAGGTTTTCGGCGTGCCTTGGGTCCTTTTATCTGTCGCCCTCCGGGCTAAATTTGTCGTCCCGTGCCGGCACTCGCTTGACGCTGCCCCCTCGGGCGACCGGAAAAAACTTTTCCTTGGACTTTTTCCGCGAATTCCTCAAGTCCACAAGTCGTTACCTGAAAACGGCTTACGTCGCCAGCTGGTGAGCTTCCCCAGCATTCTCCTCAAGAAAACACGTCCACTTCCTGGACGACTCTCGGCGATTTCTCGCATTGGTACCGGGGCGGAAAGTCTATCCCCGCCTTAAACTACCCATTTGGATAAAAGAATCAATCCAAATAGGCCCCTCTGTTACCAATTCAGCTTGATCAGCCGCCATGCCTCAGATTCGCCCCAACCGTCGCACCGCCGCTCGTCGTAGACGCCTGTTCGCCGAGCTTTTGGAACAACGCTGCTTGCTGGCGGGCGATATCCTGCTGTCGAACGATTTTGTGTTCGAGAAATTGCCCGCCAATTCTCCGGTGGGTGGGCTGACGGCAGTCGATCCTAGCGGAACACATCCGTACACCTTCGAGCTGGTTGCCGGGGCGGGGAGCGAGGACAACGCCAGTTTTGACATCGATTTTGATCAACTGGTCACGACCGAAGCGTTTGACGACGAGTTGCAATCGGCCTACTCGGTGCGAGTTCGCGCCACAGACAATTTGGGAGTGATCACGGAAAAAGCGTTCGTGATCGAGGTCCTCGACACCGATGGTGATTACCACGATCTGCTGGGGACCGCCGGCAATGACGCTTTCACGGCCCAGTACATCGGCAGCGGGACGAACGAGTGGTCGGTGGTTCGCAACGGGGCGACCATTTTCAGCGGCGAGTTGGCCACACCGACGACGAAGTTGCGAATTTTAGCAACCAGCGGCACCGATACGCTGACGATCACGGGGACCACTGGGAATGATACTTTCGCGATCGACGGCCCGGCGACCGAAGTCAACGGCTTTACCGTAATCGGCCAAAGTGTCGAGTCGCAAGTCGTCTCCGGCAGCGGAGGCAACGACACTCTCATCGGGCCCGATACTGACAGCACCTGGACGATCGATGATCGTAACCGCGGGACGCTCAACACTAACACCACGTTCTACGACGTTGAATCACTGGTCGGTGGTTCGGGAGATGATACGTTTCAGTTTACCGGAGGCTGGGGTGATTCCATTGATGGCACGCTGGACGGTGGTGGCGGTTGGGACACGCTCGACTATTCCCAATTCCAAGCAAGCAATAGCGTGCTTGTCAGTTGGACTCAAAACCGCGCCACCGGGGTTGGTTCTGGCACAGTCGGCACCCAGAACGCTGCCACCGGATTTGAAGCAGTCATCGGATCGGGAGTTAACAACCAAACGATTGAAGGACCCGATGCGGTTAACACATGGCGAATCAGTGGCGAAAACACAGGCACGGTCAATGACGGCCAATACAGCTTCACCAACTTCGGACGACTCCAAGGAGGGCCTCAGGAAGATGTCTTTGTTGTCGAGAGTAGCGGCTCGTATACTGGCTCGCTCAGCGGCGCTGCCGGCAGCGATCGCTTAGAACTGGACGATCGCGGCGCGGCGATTGAAATCAACAGCACCAGTCGCAACATCCCAGGAGTGGTCGGCAGCTTTTCCTTCGAAGAAGTCATCGCCGCAGGTGACTATGACCATCGCTTAACCGGCAGCAACACCAACGCGACGATTACCTTAAACACCGATGGAACCGTGAATGCCAACGGTACAGACTACATCGGTAATTTCGTCGAGTTCAGCGGGGGCAGTGGTTTCGAATCACTGTTCATTCCTGAAGTAGATACCGACTGGTTCATAACGGGTGAGGATACTGGATATCTAGTATTCGATGGTCGACAATTTGGCTTTACCGCAGTGGACCGACTCAATGGCAGCAACGCCGTTGATTCCTTCACCGTGGAAGTCGGTGGTTCATGGAGCGGACAACTCTACGGAGAAGGTGGAGACGACATCTTCACCATCCTCGACGGCACCGTGGAAACGATCGATGGCGGCTTGGACAACGACACGTTTGCCCTTACCGGTGGTAACGTCAACATACTATACGGTCGCAACGGCAGCGACACTCTCATCGGGCCCGATACTGACAGCCTCTGGACGATCGATGATCGTAACCGCGGGACGCTCAACACTAACACCACGTTCTACGACGTTGAATCACTGGTCGGTGGTTCGGGAGATGATACGTTTCAGTTTACCGGAGGCTGGGGTGATTCCATTGATGGCACGCTGGACGGTGGTGGCGGTTGGGACACGCTCGACTATTCCCAATTCCAAGCAAGCAATAGCGTGCTTGTCAGTTGGACTCAAAACCGCGCCACCGGGGTTGGTTCTGGCACAGTCGGCACCCAGAACGCTGCCACCGGATTTGAAGCAGTCATCGGATCGGGAGTTAACAACCAAACGATTGAAGGACCCGATGCGGTTAACACATGGCGAATCAGTGGCGAAAACACAGGCACGGTCAATGACGGCCAATACAGCTTCACCAACTTCGGACGACTCCAAGGAGGGCCTCAGGAAGATGTCTTTGTTGTCGAGAGTAGCGGCTCGTATACTGGCTCGCTCAGCGGCGCTGCCGGCAGCGATCGCTTAGAACTGGACGATCGCGGCGCGGCGATTGAAATCAACAGCACCAGTCGCAACATCCCAGGAGTGGTCGGCAGCTTTTCCTTCGAAGAAGTCATCGCCGCAGGTGACTATGACCATCGCTTAACCGGCAGCAACACCAACGCGACGATTACCTTAAACACCGATGGAACCGTGAATGCCAACGGTACAGACTACATCGGTAATTTCGTCGAGTTCAGCGGGGGCAGTGGTTTCGAATCACTGTTCATTCCTGAAGTAGATACCGACTGGTTCATAACGGGTGAGGATACTGGATATCTAGTATTCGATGGTCGACAATTTGGCTTTACCGCAGTGGACCGACTCAATGGCAGCAACGCCGTTGATTCCTTCACCGTGGAAGTCGGTGGTTCATGGAGCGGACAACTCTACGGAGAAGGTGGAGACGACATCTTCACCATCCTCGACGGCACCGTGGAAACGATCGATGGCGGCTTGGACAACGACACGTTTGCCCTTACCGGTGGTAACGTCAACATACTATACGGTCGCAACGGCAGCGACACTCTCATCGGGCCCGATACTGACAGCCTCTGGACGATCGATGATCGTAACCGCGGGACGCTCAACACTAACACCACGTTCTACGACGTTGAATCACTGGTCGGTGGTTCGGGAGATGATACGTTTCAGTTCACACGCAATTCTAGCGATTACATTGACGGCACGCTGGATGGTGGCGGCGGCTGGGACACGCTCGACTACTCACTATATAACCAAAGTTCCGGCGTCCTCGTCAGCTGGGCAACGAATCGTGCCACCGGGGTCGGATCAATCTCATACGGCGGGGTCGTGGGCGCTGCCACCGGATTCGAAGCGGTCCTCGGCTCGGGCGCTAATAACCAAACTGTCCAAGGACCCGACGCGGTCAACACGTGGCGAATCACTGACGAAAACACCGGCACCCTTAACGATGGTCAATACGGCTTCACCAACTTTGCAGGCCTCCAAGGCGGACCGCAAGAAGATGTCTTCTTGGTGGAAAGTGATGCCTCACTGACTGGCTACTTAGGCGGTAGCGGTACCGATCGCATCGAACTGGCCGATCGCACTACGGTGCTCGATGTCAATGTCACCAATCGCATCATCCCCGGAGTCCTCGGGGGTTTCTATGCAGGTGAGTTGCTGATCGAAGGTGACCAAGACAATCGTCTCATCGGTAGCACCGGTAGCGTGTCGGTACAGTTAAATGCCGATGGTACCGTCAACGCCAACAGTGTTCATTACATTGCCGGTTTCACTGAGTTCGCAGGAGGCAGCGGAAACGAATCGCTCTTCGCTCCTGAACTGGAGGCCAATTGGCACATCACCGGCGAAGACACTGGCTATCTGCTCTTCGACGGAAAACGCTTTGACTTTACCGCCACTGAAAACCTTTACGGTAGCGATGCTGCCGATTCCTTCACCGTCGAGGTCGGAGGATCGCTCAGCGGCAACATATTCGGTCGAGGTGGAGATGATACCTTCGTCGTGCTCGACGGAACGGTAGAAAGAATCGACGGTGGCACAGGAAATGACATTTACACACTGTCGGGCGGCAGTGTCACCAATATTGTCGACAGCAGTGGCATCGACACCCTGATTGGGCCCGACACCGACAGCTTGTGGACGATCGATGATCGCAACCGCGGCACGCTCAATGCCGACACCAGTTTTATTAACATCGAATCACTGGTCGGTGGTTCGGGAGATGATACCTTTCAGTTCACACGCAATTCTAGCGATTACATTGACGGCACGCTGGATGGTGGCGGCGGCTGGGACACGCTCGACTACTCACTATATAACCAAAGTTCCGGCGTCCTCGTCAGCTGGGCAACGAATCGTGCCACCGGGGTCGGATCAATCTCATACGGCGGGGTCGTGGGCGCTGCCACCGGATTCGAAGCGGTCCTCGGCTCGGGCGCTAATAACCAAACTGTCCAAGGACCCGACGCGGTCAACACGTGGCGAATCACTGACGAAAACACCGGCACCCTTAACGATGGTCAATACGGCTTCACCAACTTTGCAGGCCTCCAAGGCGGACCGCAAGAAGATGTCTTCTTGGTGGAAAGTGATGCCTCACTGACTGGCTACTTAGGCGGTAGCGGTACCGATCGCATCGAACTGGCCGATCGCACTACGGTGCTCGATGTCAATGTCACCAATCGCATCATCCCCGGAGTCCTCGGGGGTTTCTATGCAGGTGAGTTGCTGATCGAAGGTGACCAAGACAATCGTCTCATCGGTAGCACCGGTAGCGTGTCGGTACAGTTAAATGCCGATGGTACCGTCAACGCCAACAGTGTTCATTACATTGCCGGTTTCACTGAGTTCGCAGGAGGCAGCGGAAACGAATCGCTCTTCGCTCCTGAACTGGAGGCCAATTGGCACATCACCGGCGAAGACACTGGCTATCTGCTCTTCGACGGAAAACGCTTTGACTTTACCGCCACTGAAAACCTTTACGGTAGCGATGCTGCCGATTCCTTCACCGTCGAGGTCGGAGGATCGCTCAGCGGCAACATATTCGGTCGAGGTGGAGATGATACCTTCGTCGTGCTCGACGGAACGGTAGAAAGAATCGACGGTGGCACAGGAAATGACATTTACACACTGTCGGGCGGCAGTGTCACCAATATTGTCGACAGCAGTGGCATCGACACCCTGATTGGGCCCGACACCGACAGCTTGTGGACGATCGATGATCGCAACCGCGGCACGCTCAATGCCGACACCAGTTTTATTAACATCGAATCACTGGTCGGTGGTTCGGGAGATGATACCTTTCAGTTCACAGGCAATTCTGGCGATTACATTGACGGCACGCTGGACGGTGGCGGCGGCTGGGACACGCTCGACTACTCACTATATAACCAAAGTTTCGGCGTCCTCGTCAGCTGGGCAACGAATCGTGCCACCGGGGTCGGATCAATCTCATACGGCGGGGTCGTGGGCGCTGCCACCGGATTCGAAGCGGTCCTCGGCTCGGGCGCTAATAACCAAACTGTCCAAGGACCCGACGCGGTCAACACGTGGCGAATTAGTGGCGAAAACACTGGTACGCTCAATGACGGTCAATACGGGTTCACCAACTTTGCAGGCCTCCAAGGCGGACCGCAAGAAGATGTCTTCTTGGTGGAAAGTGATGCCTCACTGACTGGCTACTTAGGCGGTAGCGGTACCGATCGCATCGAACTGGCCGATCGCACTACGGTGCTCGATGTCAATGTCACCAATCGCATCATCCCCGGAGTCCTCGGGGGTTTCTATGCAGGTGAGTTGCTGATCGAAGGTGACCAAGACAATCGTCTCATCGGTAGCACCGGTAGCGTGTCGGTACAGTTAAATGCCGATGGTACCGTCAACGCCAACAGTGTTCATTACATTGCCGGTTTCACTGAGTTCGCAGGAGGCAGCGGAAACGAATCGCTCTTCGCTCCTGAACTGGAGGCCAATTGGCACATCACCGGCGAAGACACTGGCTATCTGCTCTTCGATGGAAAACGCTTTGACTTTACCGCCACTGAAAACCTTTACGGTAGCGATGCTGCCGATTCCTTCACCGTCGAGGTCGGAGGATCGCTCAGCGGCAACATATTCGGTCGAGGTGGAGATGATACCTTCGTCGTGCTCGACGGAACGGTAGAAAGAATCGACGGTGGCACAGGAAATGACATTTACACACTGTCGGGCGGCAGTGTCACCAATATTGTCGACAGCAGTGGCATCGACACCCTGATTGGGCCCGACACCGACAGCTTGTGGACGATCGATGATCGCAACCGCGGCACGCTCAATGCCGACACCAGTTTTATTAACATCGAATCACTGGTCGGTGGTTCGGGAGATGATACCTTTCAGTTCACAGGCAATTCTGGCGATTACATTGACGGCACGCTGGACGGTGGCGGCGGCTGGGACACGCTCGACTACTCACTATATAACCAAAGTTTCGGCGTCCTCGTCAGCTGGGCAACGAATCGTGCCACCGGGGTCGGATCAATCTCATACGGCGGGGTCGTGGGCGCTGCCACCGGATTCGAAGCGGTCCTCGGCTCGGGCGCTAATAACCAAACTGTCCAAGGACCCGACGCGGTCAACACGTGGCGAATTAGTGGCGAAAACACTGGTACGCTCAATGACGGTCAATACGGGTTCACCAACTTCGGCCGTCTCCAGGGTGGAGCTCAAGAAGATGTCTTTGTTGTGGAAAGCGGCGGTACTTATGAGGGTGATTTTATTGGCGGTGGTGGCGTTGATCGCTTGGAAATGGCCGCCCGCAGCGAACCATTGGAGGTCCGTGTCAACAGCCGCAGCGTTCCCGATGTGGTTGGTTCCTATTCCCTTGAAAAAGTCGTCGCCCTGGCTCCGGTCGATAATCGCTTGCTGGGGAGCGCTGCTAATACAAACTGGCTAGTCACGACCAGCGGTGACATCCTGGTCAACTCCATCACCTACGTCGGCTTTGATTCCATTCTCGGCGGCAGTGGTGATGATACGCTGTTAGTCGATTACAGCGGCGAAAATCTTGATGCCGCGCTGCAAATTGCCTTCGATGGCGGACCGGGCGGAAACGATGGCTTGGGATTCTCCGGCGGTAGCTTTAACACCGTCACCTATGACCCAGCCCAAGGAACTTTACAACTCGACGATGTGACGCTCGAACTATCCACCGGGAATCTCATCAACCTCACCCAAACTAACATCGCAAATCTGATCGTCCGTATCGATCCAACGAATATTGTCGACACTGAAATTACTACCACCCTTACCGCCGACGCCACCGACACGCTGGTCTCCTTCAGCGAATCGCTGGGCGGTATCGTCGTCGGTAATCTCTCCAACAGTTTTACCTTGCTGGGTGACGCGGTTGACAACGATACCATTGTCCTGGCCGGTCTGGGCAGCTCTCTCTCCGCGGATGTCGTCATCGACGGCCTCGGCGGAACCAATCAAGTTCGCTTTGAGGATACCGTTAGCTTAAGCGCGCATGCCGACCTGGAAATTTTCGCCACGCAGATCACCACCACCGCCGACGCGCTCGTGCGAACACAAGGTACCGGTCGCCTGTTGCTCTATGGCGACGCGATCGACCTCGACCTGACATCAACGCTCGATTCTGCTAACTCAATCACCCTGGCCCCCTTCTCTCCCAATCGTGATATCGATCTGGGCACCGAGAACGGTGCCGCGCTAAGCCTGACAAGCGCGATGCTCGACCGCATCTTCGCGCCGTCATTGATCATCGGTCGGGATGATATCACCAGCGGCACGTTGCTGGTCTCGGCCGCGACCTCCGCCGCCAATGCCGACTCGCTTACGCTGCTCAACTCGCGTGACATCATCATCGACGCCGATCTAACCGGTGGTAGCGATGGATTAACACTCCAAGCCAACCGACAGCCCGTTCCCCAAACAGGCACCTTTGCCGGGGTCACCCTCACTGCCAACGCCAATCTTACCGCCGCCACAACGGGCCCCATTTTCATTACGGGAAGGGGCGGTCAAACTGCCAGCGATGACAACGTGGGCGTGCTGGTCGAAGGCGCAGTCAACTCGGCGGCGGGCATTGAGATCGTTGCCACCGCTGGCCCTGCTGCCACCGCAGGTCAGTTGGCCTATGGTTTAAAAGTCGCCGGACCGGCGGCCAGCCTGCTGGCGGACGATAATGCCAACATCACGCTCCGCGCCGACAGCATCCAAATACTCACTGACGTTGACAGTATTCAAGCCGCCACCGGCTCGGTCCAGATCACTCCCAGCAATCCGCAAACCCCCGTGCTGCTGGGAGCTGTCGATAACCTTGCAAACGTTACCCCGACCCTCGGCTTGTCAGCGGCCGAACTACTGCACATCGCCGCACAGACGCTGGTGATTGGCGATCAAGGGGAACTCTATCAAGCGAACATCACCGTTGCCGGCGAAGTCACTTTAGCTGCCAATACCGATCTGCAATTAAGCACCACCGCCGATATCATCCTGGCGAGCACAATCGATACCGCAGGAGGCGATTTGTCGCTCACTCCAGGCGCTTCGCCCCACGCGGTCCAAGTCGGCTTGTCTCCCAACGGAGTGATTGCCAACGAACTGTTCATCGCTCCCGACCGCGACCTGCGTTTCACCATCAATGGCACCACGGCCAACAGCGAATACTCACAACTAAATCTAACCGCTGATTTTGATCTCACCGATCTCAACTTGGTGATTGACGGTCAATACCAACTTAGCCCAGCGGAAAGTTTCCTGCTGATCAACAAACTTGACGCCGCAGCGGTCTCGGGAACCTTCAACGGCTTCCCACAAGGCGCTCTCATCACGGTCAACGGTGGTATCCGCCAAGGCGAGTTATCGTATGAAGGTGGTGATGGCAACGAGATCGCAATCAGTGTGCGAGACAATCAAATCGCCGTTGTCACCACGGCTGACGAGGGTCCCGGTTCGCTGCGTCAAGCGATCCTCGATGCGAATTTTTGGCCAGGCCAAGATATCATCAATTTTGACATCCCCGGCCCGGGTCCTCACACGTTTACTCCCAGCTCACCTTTACCGACCATTGTCGACACATTGGTGATCGAAGGCTATACGCAAGCTGGCGCGGTGCCCAATGACCAGCCAATCGGCAGTAATGCCGTGCTGCAATTGATCCTCGATGGAACGAATGCAGGAGCCACCGCTAGCGGCTTCCACGTCAGCGGCCCCGCGGCAGCCAACTCTTCGATCTCGGGTTTTGCCATCGGCCATTTCTTACATGGGCTGTATGTTGAAAACACGTCGGGCATTCAAGTCCGCGGCAACTTCATCGGCACGAATCTCATAGGCTCGGCCGCCGCAGCTAATAGCGGCGCTGGCATTTACTTTTCCGACTCGGTCAACGGACAGATTGGTGCCAGCGAAGTTGCTGCCAAGAATGTGATTGCGGGAAATGAGCTTGGGATCGTGCTGAGCGGCACCGACACCCGCGGCAATCTCATCCTTGGCAACTTGATCGGCACCAACGCCGGCGGAACCGGGGCGCTGGCCAACACCGAGCACGGTATCTCAATTGCCGATGGAGCCGCGGAAAACACCATTGGTGGCGTGGTTGTCGAACACCGCAACACGATCTCCGGAAATTTGGCCAGCGGCGTACAATTGCTCGACTCGGCCGGTACCAATAACGCCATCTTGGGCAACCACGTGGGAATCAGCGGCAGCGGTACCGCGGCAATTCCCAACGCCGTCGGCATCTCAGTAAACGCTGCGGGAACGCGGATCGGTAACGGCTTTGGCGGTGGCAACGTAATCTCTGGCAATCTTTCATTCGGAATCACAGTGAATTCCGCCGCCGCCAGTGAGATTCTCATCCAAGGTAATACAATCGGTACCGATGCCGACGGCAGTGCAGCGATCCCCAACGAAGCGAGTGGAATTTCCGTCGCCGCCGGCGTGGTCACGATTGGCAGCGATCTCAACACCGCCTTCGACGACCAAGAGGGCAACTTGATCTCTGGCAACTTGGGTGCCGGGATCGAATTGCTGTCGCCAGGCAGCACGGTCACGGGAAACTGGATCGGCATCAACCGAGCTGGTACCGATGCGGTGGCCAATTCCCGCAACGGCATCTATCTCGGCTCAGCGGCCAACAACACGCAGATCGGTGGTGCCGCAGCTGCTGCCGGAAACGTGATCTCTGGTAACAGCCACAACGGGATCGCGATCTTTAGCGGCGAGAACCGCGTCCAAGGCAACTATATCGGCACCAGCTTCGACGGTACCCACCAAATCGCCAACACGCTTTCGGGAGTGGTCTTGGCGGGACCCGACAACCTAATTGGAGTCGATGCCACTCCGTCAGCCGGCAATCTGATCAGCGGTAACCTGGAACATGGCGTCTGGGTGACCAACGAATTCGCCACCGGCAACCAGGTGGCAGGCAACAAAATTGGGGTCAACGTGGCCGGTGACGCCGCCCTGGGAAATGCCCAACATGGCATTCTGATCGACGCCGGCGCAGCGCAAAACATCATCGGCAGCAACGGTAGTGGCAACCAATGGGCAGGTAATCAAATCGCCGCCAACGGTGGCGTTGATTGGGATGGTATTCTCATAACTGGTGAAACCACGTCACTCAATCAAGTCGCCGGAAACTTGATCGGCTTGGGATTGCAAGACCAACTACTGGGCAACGGTCGTGACGGCATCCGCATCGCCGCGGGGGCCACCCTCACAGTCGTTGGCGGCACGACGGCCAACGAGCGCAACGTGGTTTCAGCGCATCCAGGCGCCGGGATCCAAATCACCGGGTTCGGCACCAACGACAATCAAGTGCTCGGCAATTACGTCGGCACTACTGCCAGCGGCATGAGTGCGGCTGGCAACGGGACTTACGGCGTGCAACTTTCCGCCGGTGCTGCCCATAATGAAATCGGCGGCACGGGGACTGGAGAAGGCAACTTGATCGGCCAAGCGGGGATCAGTTCGGTCTTCGTAACTTGGTCCACCACCGCCGATAACGTGATCGCCGGCAATACGATTGGCACCAACAGAACCGGCACGGCTGCCCTCGGTGGTGCGGAGCATGGTATTCACATCGAGTCGGGCTCCACCGAGATCACAGGCAACTTAATCTCTGGTCATGAAGGCTACGGAATCTGGTTGGATAGCCAAGATCACTTGGTTACGGCCAACGTGATCGGGTTACAAGCCAACGGTGTCACAGCTTTGCCCAACCAGCTCGGTGGTATCTACATTTCCGACGGGAACAACCAAATCGGTTCACTCGTGGCGGGCTTAGGAAATGTGATCAGCGGTAACGCGGGGGATGGTGTGCTCGTCGAGTCGCTGCAAAGTGTGAACGTGCAGATCCTAGGTAATCGCATTGGGACTTCGGTCGACGGCTTAACCGCTGCCGCGAACCAAGGCCATGGCATCCACGTCAACGACCTGCCCGCACTCACCATCAGCGGCAACCTCATCTCAGGCAACCAAGGGGACGGTATCTTCTTGACCGGAACCGCCGCCGTGAATCACACGATTGAAGGTAACCGCATCGGGGTCAACGCCACCGGCAACGCAGCCATCGGGAATGCTAATGGAATCGCGCTCAGCGGACGAGCTCAAAACAATACCATCGGCGGGACCACGCCTGGGCAGCGCAACGTGATCGCGGGGAATCGGCTGGCGGGGATCGATCTTTCTGGCGAAGGGACGTCGGCGAACATCATCATCGGCAACTTTGTTGGCTTGGGTACGAATGGTCAAACCGATGTCGGGAATCAACAGGCGGGGATACGCATTGGGGAAGGGGCAACCTCAAACATCATCGGTGGCGAAACAACGCTGTTCGGGACCGCGGCGGGTAACGTGATCAGCGGTAACCAAGGGGCCGGAATCAGCCTCGAGGAAGACGCCGTCAGCGGTAATCACGTCATCCAGGGCAACATCATTGGTCTTTCCGCCGATGGAAACGTGGCGGTGGAAAACTCAACCGCTGTATCGCACGGCGGTTTATGGGTCGCATCGTCCGGCAACACGATTCAAGACAACCTGATCTCTGGCAACCGCTGGGCGGGCATCTATCTCTCCAGCAACGATGGCAACTCGCATGATAACACCATCGCCGGCAACTGGATCGGACTCAACCGCGGTGGCACGGCCGCCTTGGGAAATCAACGAGGGATCTATGCCGGTGCTGGCTCCCACAGCACCACGATTGGCGGCGTGGCTCCTGAAGACCGCAACATCATCAGTGGCAATGGCACCGGCATCCTGATCACCGCAGCTGCTGAGGATCTCCAAGTCCTGGGTAACCTTATCGGTCTCGGCCCCAACGGAAACCTCGGCATCAGCAACACGGGCAACGGTATCGAAGTCTCCGGCGGTGCCATCAACACGCGCGTCGGTGATAGCCTGCCTGGCAGCCGCAACGTGATCAGCGGCAATCTGCAAAACGGTATTTTGGTTTCCGCGGCGGGCGCTGGCACCGTCATTCAAGGCAACTACATCGGCACCTTGGCCAGCGGCGCGGCGGGCAGTGCCAACGTCGGCAATGGTCAAGTTGACAATCAGACCGGCGGCATCAAGGTGCTCTCCGTTGGCAGCAACCCCGTGCTGATCGGCAGCGACGAAGTGGGGGATGACGCTGAAGACGAGGCAAACATCATCAGTGGTAACCGCGGCTTCGGCATTCACCTCGGAGCGGGTGCCTCTGACGCGGGTGGGAACCAGATCGTCGGCAACTTGATTGGTGTCGACCGCAATCTCAACGCCCTGGGCAATCAAACCGACGGCGTGCAAATCGCCAGTCGTGACAACGTGCTGCGTGATAACACGATTGGTGGCAACAGCGGTCACGGAGTCTGGATTTATGACGCCTCGCGATTGCAAAATGGCAGCAATGATGGCAGACAGACCGATAACAATCTGATCGTGGGCAACGCTATCGGTACCGACGCAGCGGGCTTCAAAGGCTTGGGCAACGGCGGCGATGGGATCAACATCCAGTATGCCTCCAACACGACAATCGGCGGCAGCGAACCGACGGAAGCCAACCGGATTGCTTTCAGCGGCGGTGCGGGGATCAGCCTGGGCGGACTCGCCGAATCAGGACTCTCCACGGAAGCCTCAACTGTCATTTTCAGAAATTCAACCTACCAGAATGCCGGCTTGGCAATTGACCAAAATACCGCCGCCGCCGAAAACGGTGCGGGGATTACCCTCAATGATCCCACCGACAACGTGCTGGACTTTCCCATCTTCGACTCGGCGCTGGTCGAAGATGGCCTGCTCAAGGTCACGGGCTTTATTGGCGCCGGCGTCACGATGGAACTCTATCTGGCCGCTCCCGAAGCGGGGGCTATTTTTGGTGAAGGTCGCAGTTTCGTGACCACGCTCACCGAGGGCTCGGCAGACGATCTCGACGACACGACCGCCACCTATGGACCGTTGGTCAGTGGTGTCGAAGTCGCCGTCACGGCCATCGAAGCCAACCGCTTTGAGTTCAACATTCCGGTTGACCCATCGATCACCGATGGCGTGCTGTTAACGGCCGTGGCTCTCGGCAGCGTATCAGAGTTCAGTCCCCTGATCTTTGTCGGCGAGCAGTTAAGCGAACTGCAGCCGGAGATCATCTTGCCATCCACTGAGTTTTCCACCGAACCGCTGGTGCCGCTGTCAATCAGCGGTTCCTTCTTCGACCCCGACTCCACCGCATGGTCAGCCACTGTCGATTACGGTGATGGCAGCGGAGTGCTGCCCCTGCCGCTCAACGCGGATCGGACTTTCCAACTTAACCACGTCTATCGCAACAGCGGCACCTACTCGGTTGAGATCAACCTTACCGACAATTCGCAAACATCCTCCACGACGACGCTCGAGGTGACGGTTATTAATAATGCCCCGGTGGCAACCTTTAATAACTATACAATCAACAGCCCATCGTTTGAGGGCCAGCTGATCGAACTCAAAGGTGAGTTCTCTGATGATGGCGATGCCGATGTGCATACCGTCGATGTTGACTGGGGTGATGGCAACATCGATTTCGACGTGCCGATCACACCCGGTGAACGCAGCTTCGTCGTCACCCACACCTACCTGGATGATACCAATGTCAACGGCACGCCGACCGCCAGCGATTTGTATCGTGTCCAGGTCACTGTGAAAGATCAATCAGGCGCTTCGTCGAGCACGCCAATCGGTTTGTTCCTAACCGAAGTCTACAATGTTTTGCCCTCGGAACTGGATATCGATCTTAGCAGCACGAATATCACCGAAGGCGAGCCGATCTCGCTGAGCGGTTCGTTCTACGATCCGGGGATTTTGGACGCACACCAACTGCGAATTGATTGGGGCGATGGCACACCGGTCCAACGCGTCGACCTACCGGTCGGTGCCAGAACCTTCGCCGACCTACCCGAACTGACCCACGCCTATGCCAATGAACCGGCCGCCGGCGACAACCCATACGTCGTTCGCGTGGAATTGATCGACGATGACGAACCGCTCAGCCCGATCGTCTTCGAGCAACCGATCACGGTGGTCAATGCGTTGCCCGAAAGTGTCGTGCTGAACCTCAGCGCCAACTCAATCATCGAAAATGACCAAGTCACGCTGAGCGGCAGCTTTGAAGATCTTGGCATCCTCGATGCTCACCGAGTCACTATTGATTGGGGCGATGGTTCCAGTCGCACCACGCTCGACGTTGAACCAGGTGCCAGAACCTTGCCGGCAGGCATCACTCACATCTACAGCAACGACAAAGACGACGGCGGCAACTACGAAATCACCGCTTGGGTGACCGATCTTAGTTCAACCGCGGACGATCCTTTTGGTATCGGCACCACCAGCATCTTTGTCGCCGACAGACTGCCGACGATCAGCCCCTTCGGGTTTGAAGGGGGCGCGACAATCTTCCAGGAAGGCGATGTGGTGACCCTCATCGGCAGTTACCAAGATGCTTCCCCCGTCGATCGCCACAACGTCTCGGTCGCTTGGGGCGATGGCACCAGCAGCCAGGCAGTCGTCGACCGGGCCACGCGAACATACACCGCCACGCATCATTATCGCGACAACGGCACGCAAGCCAACTTTGATGCCGAGGTCGTAGTCACGGTGACAGACATTCGCAATGGATTGTCGGTACAAAGTGATTCACTGGTCGTCCGTGTTGATAACGTGGCGCCACAAAACGTCTTCTTCGAGCCTGATGAACGGAACGTTAACGTCAATAATCTGCGATTGAATTCGAGTTACTTTGATCCTGGCCTCGACGACACGCACGCACTCAGCTGGACTGTCAACGGGCTGCCGGTAACTGACTCTGGCGACCACTTGGCGCCGGAAGACAATGTCCCCGAACCGCTATTGGTCGATGCCGGCCGCGGGATACTCATTGATGGCGGGGTGTTGAACGTGGTCGAGTTGACCGTGACTGATGACGACGGCGGTGTCGGCATCTATGAAGCGGAAATCTTCGTCGGTTCTAACGACAATGATAACGTCACCATCACCAATGCTTCCTTCCGGCCCGGTATCGGTAACCTCCAGTTCGTTTCTCTCGGCGGTATCGATGTGATTGATGCCAGCGGGGTGACCGATCCAAGTCTGAACGTGGTGCTCGATGGCGGCGAGGGACAAGACTTCCTCTTTGGTGGTGCCGGCAACGACGTCTACTTACTCCGCGGCGGCAATGATTTTGCCAATGTGCCGGCGGGGGGCATTGCCGCCAACGACGCGGGTAGCGATCGCTATCGATTATCACCCAATAGCACGCTCACGGTCATCGATTTCAGCGGCGATAACGTTATCGACTTCGGCCTAGCTGACTTTGGTGACGGGACGGGAATTACTTACGACCTGGGCGCAATCTCATTCGACTCGCTGAACTCCCAAACGGTTTCCACGTCGGGTGATACTGACCACATCATCAACGCCCAGGGCAGCTTCAACGCACTGGTCGGCAGCGAATTCGCCGACACGCTGATTGCCACCAGCGATTCCCAGCTGGCAGGCGGCGGAGGCAACGACGTCTTTGAAATCCCAGACTTCAGCAGCAACATCTCACTCAGCGGCGGTGCCGATGCGGACATTTTAACGCTCACCGGAACCAACATTACGAACCTCGTGTTTTCCGGCGACGATGGCATCGACACGCTGGTCAACACGGGCCTTATCGACGGCTTAACCTTTTCTGGCGGGGCGGATGATGATATTTTCCTGAACGAAGGCAGCGTACTGGGAACGCTTAATTTCGGCGGCGACGATGGCCTCGACATCCTCACGAACACCGGCTCCATTGAAACGCTCAACTTCCACGGCGGGGCTGATGATGACATTTTCATCAACAACGGCACGGAAACCAATACGTTGAATTTCGGTGGGGACGATGACATTCTCCTAACCGGGATCGGCAGCGTCGGCAGCATCAATTTCGGCGGCGATGACGGCGCCGATATCTTCGTCAATCTCGGCTCCATCACGGATCTGACATTTGGTGGTGGTGCCGACGACGATATTTTCATCAACAACGGCAGCGATGTCACCTCGCTAAATTTCGGCGGCGATGATGATGTGCTACTCTCGGGCGCTGGCTCCATCGCCTCGCTCACCTTCGGAGGTGATGACGGCGCCGATATCTTCGCCAACATGGGCGATATCACCGAACTAACTTTCTTGGGAGGAGCCGATGATGATATTTTCATCAATAACGGCAACGACCTGACAACTCTCAATTTCGGCGGCGACGATGACATTCTCTTGTCTGGCCAGGGTTCCATTGGCCTGCTCGATTTCACCGGAGATGATGGAGCGGACGTGCTGGTCAACTTGGGCCAACTCGCCGAACTAAACTTCAGTGGCGGCGCCGATGATGACATCTTGATTAATGGCGGGGACATCCCCACCTCGCTGAACTTTGGAGGCGATGACGATGTGCTGCTCTCCGGCAGCGGCGCGGTTGGCACTTTGGTATTTAACGGAGACGAGGGGCTCGACTCTCTCTTGAATCTGGGTACCGTGGAAACACTCACCTTCGGCGGTGGTGCCGACAATGACATCCTACAAAACGATGGTGTCATCAATACCAGGTTGGTGTTCGCCGGAGACCAATCAGTCGACTCGCTCGGCAACTTAGTCTCCCTAGCGGGAGGAGACGAAGGGGCCGACACGCTGATTAACAACGGCACAATTTTTGAACTGGAGTTCAGCGGCGGTGCCGATGATGACATTCTGCTCAACCGGGGAGAGATCACAGGCGCGCTGAATTTTGGCGGTGATGATGGCATCGACATCTTGCAAAACGAAGGCAGTTTGCTGGGACCAGTCGTATTCGGAGGGGATGGTGGCGTCGACATCTTGGCAAACGCCGGACCGATCTCACAGCTAACATTCACCGGTGGCGCGGATGATGATGTGCTCGTCAATGGCGGCACGGAACTGCTTGGTTTCAACTTTGGCGGTGATAACGACATCCTGTTATCGAGCAAAGGCACCATTGGCGAACTGTTCTTCAGTGGTGATGAAGGACTCGACCGCTTGCTCAACTACGGCGACGTGACCCGGCTCACATTCACGGGAGGAGCCGATGACGACATCCTGCGAAATCTCGGTGAAATCACTGAGTCATTGACCTTTAGTGGTGATGAAGGCGCGGACGTGCTCCGCAACGAAGGTGTGGTTGCCACGCTGACCTTCGGCGGTGGCGCAGATGACGACGTGCTAATAAACACGGGAACGGTCACTGGCACGTTGAATTTTGGTGGCGATCAACAACTCGATGCCAACGGCCAACTGATCAACAGCGGCGATGAGGGTCTCGACAGCCTGCTGAACACCGGCAGCGTGGCCGAACTAATTTTCATCGGCGGTGCGGATGATGATATCTTGCAAACCGACGGCAGCGTACTGGGAACCCTCGATTTCCGTGGTGACGACGGGGATGACATTCTGATCGTGCGTGGAGCGATCGGTAACCTACAGTTCAGCGGCGGTGCGGACGACGACGCGTTGATCAGCAGCGCTGATGACTTGGCAACCATTTTCTTCTCCGGCGATGCGGGGGCGGATAAGTTTTTCAATTCAGGCAATAGAATCACCGATCTCGAGTTCATCGGTGGCGACGGCGATGACAGTTTCAAGAACAGTGGCAACCAAGTTGAGGCGATCCGTTTTTCCGGTGGCCTGGGCAAGGATAGCTTCCTCAACGCGGGCAATGAAATCAGTTCGCTGATTTACGCCGGTGGCAGCGATGATGATGTCCTGGTCAGCGAGGGGACGCTGATCGGTGAACTAGTCTTCGGTGGCGACTTTGATGAATTTGGTGAATTAATCGCTGGATCCAACCAAGGGGACGACACGCTGATTGTGCGCGGTAGCGGGGACGGCAGCGAGAGCTCGCATATTACCTTTTTCGGTGACGGCGGCATTGATGCATTCCAGAACAATGCGTCCGGTTTTGCCGCGATCAATTTCTTTGGTGGTGCGGCGAATGATGTTTTTCAAAACAACGCGAACAATGCCACCAACATTTCCTTTTTCGGCAACGCCGGAAACGACGTCTTTGAAAACAACGGCGCGAATGCTACCGGCATCGAATTCGTCGGCGACGAAGGAGATGATGTTTTCGTCAATGATGGCCTACGACTGACCGAACTAACTTTCCGCGGTGATGCTGACAATGATCTAATGTTCATGAACGGCAGCAACTCCAGCCAAATCGTTTTTGATGGAGGCCTGGGAAAAGACGCCGTGTCAATCAGCGGTACGCGAGTTTCGGACATCACGATCGGTGGTGGTGCCGATGATGACATCTTGCTGCTCGACGGCCCCGAAATATCGGCGATTCACTTTGGCGGCGACGCCGAAATTGCGACCGACGGTTCGTTACTGCCAGTCACCAATGGCGGCCGAGATACGATGCTGGTCTATGAGGGTGCGGCGGGCAGTTTTAACTTATTATTCGAGGGTGGTCAGGATAATGACCTGCTCATCAATGACGCTGCCAACGTCTCCCAACTGACCTTTGCCGGTGGAGAGGGAAATGATGGTTTTCAAAACAATGGCTTCCGCTTCAAGAACTCGCAATTCATCGGCGGAGTGGGCGACGATACGTTTGTCAGCGTCGGCAATGAGATCAACCAATTTCACTTCGCCGGCGAAGGCGGCGATGATCGTTTACAGCACCGCGGCGAAGCTGGCGGGGCGATCACCTTCGCAGGGGGCGATGGCGACGACAATCTAACCACCACCGGCGCTGCCGGCCAGTTGACTTTTGCGGGTGGCAATCATGATGACACCCTGGTGCTCTCCAATACGTCGATCATCGGCACGCTGACTTTCGCCGCCGACGAAGACTTCGACCCCGAGTCTGGTGCATTTACCTTCAGCAGCGAGCCGGGGGACGATTTACTAATCAACAACGCAGTGGTTACCAATTTGATCTTCCGTGGTGGCGACGGGGAAGACAACCTGCAAAACAATAACAACGTTCTCGGCACGTTGCTATTCGTTGCGGGTGAAGGCGAAGACACGCTGGCCAACAACGCCAATGAGCTTGGCCAGGTGACCTTCTTTGGTGGTGGCGGTGTCGACATTTTGATCAACAACCGCGGCAACATTGCTAGCTTGACCTTTCATGGAGAAGCTGGCGGCGACGTGCTGCGGGTGCAAGCCGGTTCCATTGCCGCCTTGACGTTTGTCGGTGGTGAGGGGGCAGATGCGGTGATCTACAATGGCGAAGGAGCTGCGGGAAGCCACGTCAGCATCGTCGGCGGACCGGATAACGATCTGCTCAGCTGGAAAGGAACCGCCGAAAGCCTCGAATTCCAAGGTGGCGAGGGAGATGATTTAGTCTTCATCCGCGGGGAAGGAAATTTGCACCTCGATGGTGGTGAAGGACATGACACCTTCAAGATAATCGATGATCCGGCCGCTTCGATCACGATCGCTGAGACATATTCCGGGACCGAAGACACCTCCTCGGATACCCTCGACTTCTCAGCCTTCACGGGCGGACCGCTGAGTCTTGACCTGCGGAAGCTTAGCAACCAACAACTATCTTCCGCTTTCTCCCTGCGTTTCAATGATCCACTCGGCATGGAAAATGTCGTCGGCACGCCGCTGCTCGATGTGATTGAAGGAAATGCTCGCGACAACCATTTCTCGGGAGCCCAGCTGGCCGAGCCTTTCGCAGGCCCGATCGCTCCGACTCGGAATGTCACCCAGTGGGTATTATTGGATTTTGACACCGAAACAAATACGGGAGCAGACGAACATGGTAGGTTAGACATCGGTGAGCATGTCTACTCGCAAGCGGATCGCGATGAAATCGAAGCGGCCGTCTCGGCACTCTATCGAGGTGATGATCCTGATAGCCTCTGGTTTGACGTCCGCATCACCCAAGATGTCAATGCGATCGAATCACCTTATCGCGAAAATGGCGAGTATGCCATCATCTACTTTAATAAGACGCCCGATTTTGGGCGCCCAGGTGGCTTGGCCAGTGAAATTGATCTTGGCAATCAAAATCTGGATGGCTTCTCGCAAGTACAGATCAACGGCCTGCTGGGAGGCGTGTTGACGGCTGAAGACATCGTGGAAGAAGGGCCCAACGCGGCTGCCGACGGTGGCCATTCGCATGGTGGTGGCGGTGGACCAACGCTGAAGGAAAACCACGCGGCAGTCAGCGACGCCGAGATCGGCTCGCTGAAACCGGCGGCCAACAACGAAAACTTTGTGGCCCTGTCAATCAAGATTGCCGCCCACGAATTGGCCCACTTGCTCGGCCTGCGACATGCGGACTCCTTCGGACCGATCGGCTATGGCTTACACGATCCCCCCGGTGCCGCCTCCTACAAACCTGTCTATTCGGGTCCATCGGGTGCGTTTGAAACATTCGAACATATTCTCGGCTCTCCGGCCTCAGTCGGTTCCACCCGATTCAATGATTTGAAAGGGCTCTTCTTCGGCGAACGGGAAGCCGTCAAGCTAACTTACGCCTTTACCGACCCGACCCACACCACGATTGTTGACCCCGGCAACAACACTTCGTCCGCCGCCGCCGAGCCGTTGCCGCTGGTTACCACCCACGTGCCCAACACCCTGGCGCGAGGGCTGAATGCCAACAAGGAATTTTACGTGCAAATGGGCGGCGTGAATGGTGAAATCGCAATCGACTCGGCCTCCGGCATCTCCGAAAACGATTGGTATCAGTTTGATGGTGTGGCGGGTGAGTTGATCAACATCGACGTGATGAGCAACTCGCTGGCAAGATTCGGCGGCGAACCCGATGACTATGTGGATACCATTGTCAAGGTTTGGTACGAAGTTGACGGTGAACTGCAGCTCGTTCCCTACTACGCTGGCCTAGCTGTAAACGACGACATCTTCGAACCAACCGATTCGAGTATCGTTGACTTGATACTGCCCACCGATGCGACTTACTACGTCGAAGTCGACACCTTTTTCCGCGATTCTTCAGATCCAAACTATCAACTCGCTATCGAGCTGCGCGATGAATTAGAAAGCCGTCGCGATGACGACGATCCCAGTAACGATCTAAGCGAACTTGAAGAAGATATCCTGGCGAGGCTCAACGATTCGCTCAACGATACGGATATCGGTGCCTATCATTTATTTATGTTCCGCCACCGCGCCGCCGACCTCACCGATGTCAGCGACCGCATGCGGGGTAACGGCGGCGATGACGAGTTCCTCGGAGGTTCCGAAGATAGTGAACTGTACTATGAACTTGGTGAGCCAATCGGCGACGTCGAAGAAGGTACCGCGATTAACCGACAGATCACCATTTGGGATACGGAAGCGAGCCACTGGAACGACAGCACCGTCGATTATGGCGACGGTTCGGGAGTGCAACCGCTGGTGGTTGACTCCGAGGGCAATTTCATCCTTGAGCACGCCTATCCGAACAACGGTGACTATACCGTTACCGTGGTGGTCCAAAATGACTTGGAAAAATCACTCCAACAATCACTAGCAGTCAGCATTACCAATGTGGCTCCCACGGCACAGCTGAATGTCGACAATATTGACACGGCCGATCCACCAACAGCGGTCGTTAGTTTCAGCGATTTGTTTGATGCTGGAACCAGCGATCTCGAGGCTGGCTTGAGGTTCAGCTTCGCTCTCGACGCGGCCGACCTGGTCGCCAATTATTTGGCGGCCAGCGAAACGGAGACGAGTGAATTTAGTTTTCCGGAGATTGGCGAGTACACCATCTATGGCCGGGTCTTCGATCAAGACGACGCCTTCAGCGACTATCAAGTGATTGTCGATTTCAACCAACTCCCACCCGATGCTGTGATCACCGCCCCCGAGTCGATCGAAGAAGGTGGTTTCGTGCTGCTCGACGGTTCGGCCAGCAGTGACCCGCTGCAAGACCCCGAATCCTTGATCTACACGTGGGATCTTGATGGCGATGGAATTTTTGGCGAGCAAGGCAGCGAAGCATTACGTGGCGATGAAGTGGGAATTGCCCCCACCTTCTATGCAACTGACTTAGATGGTCCAGGGGCGACGACCGTCTACTTACTGGTCACCAATGATGCCGGCTTAACTGACTTAGCCTCCGCCGATATGGATGTGTTAAATCTTCCGCCCGTGATCACGGACTTGGATGTCTCCAGTTGGTCGAAGGATATCACGCTGAACCTCGAATTCGAGGATGCTGGCAGCCAGGACAGCCATGACCTGGTGGTCGACTGGGGTGATGGCACCAGCACACCGTTGAGCGATGTCAGTGACGCGGTGCAACTGGAACATACCTATACTGATGGTGGTAAATATACAATTCATGTCACACTCAGTGATGACGATGGTGGCGAGACGGAAGCATTCGAAGTAGCCTTCGCCACCGGCATGCGAATCGAAGAGCGGACGCTGGAGATTGTTGGCACCACGGGTAGTGACTACGTATTAGCCAGGAAATTAGGCAGCCAAATCAACGTGATCTCCAACGTCGTCACCGGCTCGGGGTTAACTTCGCACTTTTTCGACCAGGCCGACATCGATCGAATCACGGCATACACGGGGGACGGCAACGACTACCTCAACATCTACCGATCGATCAACATGCCAACGGTGCTGATTGCCGGGGCCGGGGATGACTACCTGCGTGGCGGTCGCGGGGAAGACATTCTCAGCGGTGGTGATGGAAATGACACTTTGTTGGGTGGCGATGGCAATGATGTGATGATTGGGGGCAACGGTCGCGACTTTATTCAAGCACACCGTGGTGAGGATCTGTTAATCGCCGGCTACACAAGCTGGGATGAAGACGCGGATGCCTTGCTCGGCATCTCGCAGGAATGGAATGCAAAACGCGACTATGAGGTGAAGATCCGCAACATTCGCGGCACGACCTACGACGAGGAAGTGTTCGGTGATCGTTTGAACGGAGACTACTTCCTCGTAGCCTCCGGGCCGCAGCAAACAGTCTTCGACGACAATACACCCGATCGTTTATCGGGTGCCACGGAGCGGGATTGGTTTTTTGCCAACTACGTCAACGATGAAAACGACACGGGCATACCCGATAGCATCTTAGGCTTAACGGCTGATGAATGGATCGATGACCTGAATTCGCCTTAACGAGGTCGATAAACTTCCCACGCGAAAGCTTGGGAAATTCCCAATCGATTCCAATCTCAATACACGGCATTTTTCTAACAGCGGATAGATAACATGATTAACGAGCAGATCGACAACACGCGACCATACATCAGTTGGTGCTTGGCAATAATCTTGGGATTGCTTATCGCCCCACCGGTCGCGGCTGATTTCCTTGTTATCGACGATTTCATTGACGATGCTCCGCCCAGCGAATTCGGCTTTGAGCTATATCGTACGACGGAGGACTTACTGGGAACCATGGCTTACGGAGACGAAAACTTTGGACCAGGCTTGTTCCTGTTTCATGATGCGGGTGAGATCGCCAGGTTAACGTACGGACAGATGAATAGTCATGATTTTGGCAACAAAACAGAGTTCGTGCTGACCGGTTACGCGGGCAACCCTGAGATACAAACGACCGCGTATGTCAATGGCGAACTGGCCACTACTGGTGTGATTACAGAAACAGATTTTGGCTCAGAAATCGTGTTTGATCTCGCCGGCTGGGTGAGTTCCGTAGAGCAATTAAGGATTGAGTTCTCCGCAACTAACAAGTTCGTGGCGGTTCCAGCGAACGGCTTTATTGCCCGTTCTAGTCTGACCGCGATCCCGGAGCCAACATCGCTGGCTTTGATCGGACTGATTGGTGCCGGCGCTGGTGTGCTCCGCTGGCGAAGAATGACCGGCACGAACAATAACAAACAGCTTGATAAGGATGCAAAGTTATGAACGACGATCACGAGCCAGAAGAAACGCTACCTCCCGGTCGGCATCAACAAGTTCCAGATAAGCTGCAAACGCGAACCGAGGAGGAGAGCGTTGAGTTCAACTTTGATCAGGAGACCGCCGCGGGATTCACGGCCGCCCTGAATACGGACACTCCCGGCCGCAACGACCTAGAGGCCACCGCCGCCGATCTATCGGCGGCCGCTCCGAACCAGAACTCCGAGAAACTGCAAACCATCGGCCATGCCCCAGGATCGAATTCTGGAAAAAGCAGCGTCGTGCGTTCGGGGAGTGGAAAAACGGGTGCGGGGACAGCGAAGACTGGCCGGGGCGCACCCGATGAAACCGTCAACAGCCTTGACAAAGAAAATAACGAGCAGACCAGCAGAGACGATTTTTCGCTCGGCGAAACCGCCAGGCCTGCCGGCAAAGCTGCCAAAACGATGATCGGCATGATGGTGGGCGATTACCGCATCGATGGCGAGCTGGGACGAGGCGGGATGGGGGTTGTCTACCGCGGGCATCATCGCACGTTGCAACGCGATGTGGCAATCAAGATGATCCTGGGCAGCAGCGGGCTCGATCCCGTCGCCGTGCAGAGGTTCGAAGTCGAGGCCCGCGCGGTCGCCAGCTTACAACACCCCAACATTGTGCAACTATTTGAGCTGGCCAATTTTGCTGGCAGCCCCTACGTGGCTCTCGAATATGTCGATGGCGGCACACTCAGCGCTCGCATGAAAGAGTCCCCGCTGGCAGCCAAGGAAGCTGCGCGGATTGTGGAAACACTGGCCCGCACCATGCAGGCTGCTCATGATCGCGGCATTCTTCACCGCGATCTCAAGCCAGCGAACATCTTGATGACAAGCGATGGCGTGCCCAAGATTTCCGATTTTGGACTGGCGAAGAATCTTGCCGGCGACGACCAAAATGAAACCAAGACCGGTACCGTGATGGGCACACCCAGTTTCATGTCTCCCGAACAAGCGCAAGGGATGATCAGCGAACTCAGCGGGGCCACCGATCAATACTCCCTGGGCGCGATTCTTTACGCTAGCCTCTGCGGAAGGCCTCCCTTCTTGGCCGCTTCGACGATCGATACGGTTACCCAAGTGGTAAACAAAGAACCGGTGCCGCCAAGACGTTTGACTGAATCGATTCCCCTCGATCTGGAAACAATCTGCCTCAAAGTGCTGCAAAAGGATCCGAGCAAACGCTACCCTAGCTGTAAAGAGCTGGCCGACGACTTGCAACGTTTCATCGAAGGGGAACCGATTCATGCCCGCCCGATCAGCAAACTAGAAAAAAGCTGGCGGTGGTGTCGCCGCAACCCAGCCATTGCCCTGCCCAGCGGCTTGGCGGGAATGTTAATCGTGGCCACCGCCGCGATTTCCAGTTGGGCTTGGGTCACCACCGCCGCCCAATCCACCATCATCACGCAAGAGCGCGACACCGCCCAACAAGAACGTGACGAAGCGCGGCGGCAACGCCTGATCGCCATTCAACAACGCGCGGCCGCCGAAGAGAATCGAGCACTCGCGGAGAAACAAGCCGAAATGGCGCTCCGCAACACCCAGTTCGTGGTCCGCGACATCGACGCCCAACTCCGCAAACTACCGGGGATGAGTGATGTACGAATTGAAATCCTGGAAGCCGTCTCGCGGAAGTGGGACGAGTTAAATGTGGAGCTGGTGGGCGGAGTTCGGGGCGAGGCGATCCCCACGCTGATGGCTGCTCGACAAGCATTGGCGATAACCTTCGAGGAACTCGATCAACTCGAACAAGCACAGCGAGAGTTCATCAGACTCGAAGAAATGGCTCGCGAACGCATTAACATCAAAGGCAGGACCGATTCGGTTCGCACCAACTTGGTTAAAGTGCTGCTGGCTTCCGCGACGCTCTCGCGACGGCTTGAACACGACCCCTTGGAAGGCATTAAGAAACTAGAACAAGCAGTCGCCCTGATCGAAGAGGTGATCGCGGAGCCCGCCCCGGAACCAGATAGCCCGAGCATCAACGAAATCCTACAGCTAAAGTCGGCCACCTCCATGAACCTCGGCGTGGAGTATCTGCGTGACGGTCGCGTGGCAGCGACCAACAAGATGTTCAGCCAAGCGCTCGACGCCAATCTAGCGGTGCTGGAGAACATCCGCAGTCAACCTGGTTTCGACGAGCAAAATGACGACCAAAAAGATACGCAAACTGCCGCTCTCAAGATTCAACTAGACAAATCGCGTTTAGGGGTTGCTTACATTCGCTTGCGACTGGGGAAAACCGAGGAAGCGTTGCAACTGTATCAAGCAGCGATCGCCAGTCGACGTGAAATTTTCCAGCGTCGACCGCAGATGCTGGTCATGAAAACCGAACTGGCTGGCTTTCTCAAGCTGTATGGAAAATCGCTGATATGGATTGACCAAGTCGATGAGGGGGGCAAGCAATTGCGGGAAGCAGTCTCGCTTTCCGAAGAGGCTTATCTTTCTGATCCTGAGAAAGCCGATTTGAAACGGAGTTTCGCCGAAGCCCTCTTCTTGCTAGGGACAACACGCGACTTGCAAGCCAGGAAAGACGAGGCGCTCAGCCTATTTGAACGCTCGCGTTTACTGAGAGCCGACCTGTATGAAGCCTCGCCAGACGAAAAGAATCAAATTAACCTCATGCTCTCCGAAGCTCGCGTGGGCAACGTGGAAGCCGCTCTGGAGCATATCAAGTCGCTGGGGGAAACAACGGAGCCGAACAGCGAACTGCACCTGGAGCGGGCCCGCGCTCTGGCTCAATTGTCTCTCGTCGTTGCCGACGAGCAGCGCGAGCAGATGCGCAGCGATTCGCTGGCTGCCTTACAGCGATCAATCGACGAGGGCTTTGGTGACCCGTTTCGCGTCGCGGCCGAAGCTGATTTGGAACCGATCCGCAATACCGACCGCTACGCCGGGATTTTGCGATCGATGCAGACGACGAACGCCGCCGCAAAATAATCGGCTACTAAAAAAACATGTCGTTCGGCGCTGCCCAGGTAAACTTCCAAATCATTGCAAAACGACCGGCTGAAGCTGGGACACCAGCGCCGGTCAAGGTTCATCTCGCTAAAACCATCGTGGGTCTGGCCTACGGTGTTTTGCCCGCAAAGTCTACCGAACCGGCGCGACTCGCACCGACCTTGACGATCAGTCAAGCCTTGCCAATTAAACCACAGCCAAGCAAGGTAGGGGAATCTCCAGTTGCTCCCATGTTACCGCCGATAGCACTGATGACGAACGTGCCGCCGCTTGTTCGCCAGAATGCTCTACCCGACCAGATTTAATGGGATCGATGTAATATGGATTTCAGACCAGCGGTAACCTGTAAAGGTCGCGGCCAACGTCGTCGTTTGCTGGCCATCGCCTTAGCCGCCTGCACAACGTTCGGTTGTACCACCGCGACAAAGATTCTGCCCCAGCTGGATCCAGGTCCGCACGACACCAAGTTGTCGTTTCACGATCAAGTCGGGATGTCGATCGATTATCCAGACGCACGCGAGAGTGGTGTCGAGACGAGCCAAATCGCCAGCAGCTCCGCCCCGCCGCTGACTTTCGAGGACCCGGCCGACCTGCCCACTTATGAAATGACGCTGGCCGAAGCGATTCGGACTGCCGTTGGCCAAAGCCCAGTGCTCCGTTCAGTGGGTGGCAGTGTCGTGCAAGCGGGTGGAGGCCCCGGGGTGGCCACCATTTATGACCCGGCTCTGTCGTACGCCAATCCCCTCGGCGGTGTCGAAGCGGCACTCTCCGCCTTTGACGCGCAAGTCAACGGGGTTTTGAATTGGAATAAGAACGAAGTTCCCAACAACATCGAAAGAGGTGGTCTGGGTGCAGCCTTCAATCCGCCGGCATCTCTTTCAACGAACTCAAACTTTCAAGCGGAAATTGCCAAACAAACAGCCCAGGGCGGTCGCTTTGCGCTCCGGCACAACGTGATCTATGATCGCAACAACCGTCCGTTCCGCGAATTCCAATCGGACTTTGTCGGTTGGGTCGAAGCCGAATGGCGACAACCGTTAATGCAAGGTGCCGGCACACTCTTCAATCGCATCGCCGGCCCCAACTCGGGCATCGGCCAATATAACGGTGTGTTGATCGCGAGAGTGAATAACGATGTCAACTTGGCCGACTTCGAAGCCTCCGTGATTACCTTGGTGGCGGATGTCGAACAAGCTTATTGGGAGCTTTACGGCGCCTACCGCACGCTGGAAGCCCAACTGCGCGGCCGCGAATCGGCTTTGAAATCGTTTCAATACCAACAGCAGCGAACGCAACTGGGACTCGATAACGAAGAACCGCTGGCACAAACCACCAGCCAATACCATTTGTTTGTCTCCCAAGTGGAAAACGCCCTTGCCGGACCAAACGGTGTCTACGCGCTCGAACAACGCTTGCGATATCTGCTGGGCATGCCGGCGGCTGACGGGCGACTGATCAAGCCCTCGACCGATCCTCAAGAAGCTCGCGTGGTCTTTGACTGGAACAGCGCGCTGGACCAAGCATTGGAACGCCGCGTGGAAATTCGCCGGCAAAAGTGGAATGTCAAACGTCGCGAACTGGAATTGATCGCCTCGCGTCTCAACCGTCGCCCCCGCTTGGACTTTCTTGGTCAATACCGTTGGCGTGGTCTGGGTGACCACCTGATCGGCGACCGCGACAACGGTCCGTTCGATAATCTCTACGGCAACATCACCGGTGGCGATTTTCAAGAATGGGTTGCCGGTATGGAGCTGACCTTCCCGGTTGGTCTCCGCCAAGCCAGCGTGGCAGTCAGTCACGCCCAACTGAACCTGGCCCGCGACCGCGCCGTGCTGGGTGAAACCGAACTGCGAGTCAGCCACGACTTGAGCAATTCGGTTCGCGAAGTGACCCGCGCGTATCGCCTCTTGCAAACCAACCTCAATCGCTGGTTGGCCGACCAAAAACAAGCCGACGTGCTGACAAAACGCGCACTCGCCGGCATCGGCGTGGATAACGGCGTGAACGTCTACTTTGTGCTGTTGCAAGCACAACGTCAGTTGGCGGTCAGCGAAGCCGACTTCTACCGTGCCTTGGTCGACTATAACTTGGCCATCCGCGACTTGCATCGCCAGAAAGGATCGCTGTTGGCTTACAACCAAGTCCAACTCGCCGAAGGACCATGGGCCTCCGGTGCTTATCGAGATGCCTATGAACTGGGGCGTTTCTTCACACCCCGCGTGTCGCCAGAGAACGTTTATCAACCACGCCCCGTAAGTGCTGGTCCCTTCGACCCATCGGCGCCAGTTTCCACCAGTGGTGGCCCCGCGATCGGACCGGAGATGATCGAGCCGGGGCTCGTCGAACCAGTGATTGCAGAGCCGACGCCACTCAATCCAGGACTGATCGAGTCGGCCCAACCGCTGGAGCTGCCAGAAGGAACCGGTCCCGGCTAACGGTGGCTAGCGGGAAAACCGCTAACAGTTGATCGGTTAGTAAGTGCTCAACTTACGATGATAAAAAATCGACGACCAACTGTTGGACCGTGGAGTCGTTCATCATCAAAGAGTGCATCACCGGCAGCACATGAAACGCAGCGGCTCCCTCTAGATTGGCTTCTTCGGTCCGCACGACGAGATCGCTGGGGCCTTCCACTAGCGGATTTTTGAGCCAACTTTTTTGCAAGTCACCAGCAACAATCATGAAGGGAAATGGAGGAATCGCCAAGCGATGCTCAAAGGCTTCCCAGGCGGGTCCCAACTCCATGCCCCCCTGCCCCGTGACGATTTCGAAGAGCCCCAATTTTCCCAGCTGACGCGCGATATTCGCGCCGTGGTTGGGCGGCCCCAGCATGGCAAACTTGCTGCTGCGGGCAAGTAACCCACGTGGATCGCCGTCTCGCTGCAAGTCCATAATCAGATGACGAATGACAATGTTGCCCATGCTGTGAGCGACAAAGTCGATGCGCGGCTCTCCAGGCAATGTTTCCAACCAATGCCGCAGGGCTGCCGCATGGGCCGCCACACCGCGCCGCGTGCTGGCATACTCAAAGCAGACCGGGCGGACGATGCCGGCGTCTTCCAAAGCCTTACCCACCTGTGACATCGACGCGCTGGTCCGCATCAAACCATGCAGCATGACGATAATTCGCGAGTCGGGCTGCCGCGTCTGCTGAGCGACATGCCGCTCCATCGCCGACTCGCACTCCAAGCGGTTTCCCCAAGCGTATCGCACGTTCTTGGGGCTAATCAAACGCCAATGCTCGGTGATTGCGTTTTGCTGTAAACGCCAGCCATCATTCCAGGCAAAGTCAGTCCAGAACTGCTTGCCTCCCATCGTCGGCAAAGGGAAATTACGAATGGCACTCAAGGCACCCTCCACCGGGTTTGCCTGTTCATTCTTTTTACCTGGTTCCTCGCCCGACTGACCGGCCACCTGTTGTTGATCAACCACGAATATCAGGCTCATACAAAGAAGACAAGAAACAGGGACCCGCAAAGACCTTATATACCTGAAACAGTCCATTGTCATATTCAACTTCCTGTGAAATGATCAACACTCGGCGGTACAGCCAACTCATAGCATCAAAGCCGCTCAGCTTTCGTCAATGATACGGCAGGGAGCCCGCAGCGTACCAAAAAAGCTTGCTCCGAGTCGATTGCCAAGTTTTGCCCGGCAGCCTTCAGTTCCTCAGCGCGCGCCTGTTTCGTGCTGATCCGACGGCCGGCCTGCAGCGTGCGATGATCGGGCTTTCCGACTACCAACAACGTCGTCTTACGAGTGACGTTGGCCGCCAACACTCCGCCAGCCACCTCGACCAAGTGCTCCGCTTGCCCCCGCTCCAACCGCTGTAACAGCCCCGTGAAAACAACCGTCTGCCCACTCAGCGGTTGACTCTGACGCGCTCCGGCGAACAACTGTGCCAAACTCCCAGCATCACCCGCTTGCTGATCAACTTGTGGCGTGTTGATTTGATAACGGTTCTCCGACGGCGAGCTGGCTGCTGTAGAGCTGGCTGTTGTCGAGCTGGTTGCTGGCGGATCACGAAAATAGAGTCGTTGCTGCACGATCACCGAGCCGTCGCGATGTGCTGCGGTTGCCGATGTGGATGCTTTCGTGCCTCGCAAACGATCTCGCCAGCCACCGCGACTGGTTGTGGCCCCACCGCGTTGTCGCCCACCACCACGCTGTTGCGGCCCGCCGATTCCCCAGTCGCCAGCTCGACCACGACTCAGCCGCAAGGCTTTCTCCAAGGCAGGTAGGTCGTCTGTTTGGCGATCCGCGGCAGCTGCTAATAAGACCTGTGCGCAAGCGTCGGCATCTTCCAAAGCATCATGGTGGCGAAAGACAATTCCCAATCGATCGGCAATCGCTCGCAGCCCGTAGCCGGCATGGTTGGGCCACGCTGCTCGGGCAATCGCCCGCGTACAGGTGAACTGCAGATCAGGCACCGGCAGCTGATAAAAGGTCAAACAAGCTCGCAGCACGCCGAGATCGAACCTTGCGTTATGAGCGACCAGCACTTGATTGGCGAAAGCCTCCTGCATCTCCAACCACAGCTGACCAAAATCGGCCGCATCGCGAACATCGGTAGGGGTAATCCCATGCACTTCAATGTTACGGCGGTTGAACTGCAAAGGACGCGGCCGAATCAGCCAACAATGCCGAGCCACCACTTGGCCTTGGCGAACAACGACGGCTCCCAGCTGACAGGCACTTTGGGGCTGGTGATTAGCCGTTTCAAAATCGATCGCGGTGAAATCCATTCGCCTCAGCATCCTGACAAGCGTCTCGGGAAAAATTAAGCAGTGCTGACAGAGCCAGCGTCAAAAGGGACCAAACCGCCGGCAACACCTATACGAAAAAGCAGCTTTGCGCGCCCAATCGCACGCTCTACCGCCATGCCAGCCAATACCGCTCACGTCTGCACAGCTGGCACACCATACCAGGGGGAATCCGCCTGAATGATCGACGTAAAGTATAACACCTCGCGAGCGATTGGTCATTTTTTACGGAGCAAAGAGCGATAACAAGGACAGGTGGGTTCTACGCTGACCGGCAGCTTGCTGTCGACCCGACGCAGGGGTCGGGTCAAAATTTCAAAGTCCCTGCTGCAGGAAGGAACTGCTGCGATGAAAAAATCTTTTTGTACGGCTGCCGCGGTCGTTGCGATGCTTTTCGCCGGCACAAATGCGGAAGCCGGTTTGTGGGATCGAATTATGAGCGGCAACTGCGACAGCGGTTGCTGCGATGTGGACCTGTGCGACACATCGATTTGTGACAACCTTTGTGATGATGGTTGTGACGGTATTGGTGGCGGCAGCCTGCTTGGCCGCCTGAATCTTCGCAAAAGCGATCACTGCTTCGACGACTTCATCAGCCCGATGTCAAACTTCGTGCACTTTGAAGATCCGCGAACTCTGACCGAATTGCGGCCAATTTTTCTCCATCACCGCCTGCCCAGCCGTTTGGGTGTCACCAATATTGATGGTGGTTCCGTGCAACTGCTAGCGGCACAATTCCGAATTGCCTTGACCGAGCGGCTCAGCTTGATCGCGGTCAAAGACGGATTTATTTGGACCCAGACCGACGGCCCGATGGCAACTCTGCTCGATGACGGCTGGGCGGACGTATCTGCTGGTCTGAAATACAACTGGTTGCGTGATGTCAACAGCGGCACGCTGGCCTCGTCAGGGTTCACTTACGAAATTCCGATGGGTTCAGATCGCGCGTTGCAGTCGGTCGCCGATGGCGAATTCCACATGTTCACCAGTTTCGCGCAGCGTTTGCTCGGCGGTGACGCGCACTACATGACAACTTTTGGCTGGCGTCTGCCAGTTGACGGTAGCACGCAAACCGAATCGTTGCACTGGAGCAATCACCTCGACTTGCGAGTCACGGAAACGGTTTACTTAGTTTCGGAAATCGTTTGGTGGCACTGGACCGATGATGCCAGCGCTGGAACGATCAACGCTGGAGTTGCTGGCCAGGACGTCTTCAACCTGCCAGCTAACAACGTGGTCGGCAACAACCTAGTCACTCAATCCGTGGGTGCCAAGTACAAGCCCAGCGGCAACTATGAGTTCGGTTTGGCTTATGAATTCCCCCTCACCGAATTTAAAGACGTGCTCCAAGATCGTATCCAAGTGGATTTGATCTTCCGTTATTAGATTGAGTTTTTTCACTACCAGCTAGCGATTCCTTCGGTCGAACCACCCCAGGAATTGCCAGTTGCCGTTTCCTAATGGTGTTTCCTAACCTTTTCACCTCAGGCCGCTCGCCTCACCCGCGAGCGGCCTGATGCTAAATCAGAAGTTAGGCGCAAATTACATCTTACGGGAACTTTAGCGAACTAAAAAACACCTCCGGATCATCCAGATTACGCTCATTGGTGCGAGGTTTGCGAGTCCCGCCAATTCTGTCTTTGATCACCGAGTAAGGTGCGTAAGTGGCGACCACCAACGTTCCCTGATGCAAAAACAACTCCACCTCCGCACCGTTGATCGCGACCGCCCCGGCGGCCATTTTCCCAGAGATACCTGGCACGCCCGACCGAGTAACAGCAACTCGGTTGGATAGCCGAATTTGCATGTTGCCCACCAGTTGATCGACAGAAATGTTGGCACCGCGTGCGTTAGGTATGTCAACAACCACCAAGGAATACTGCGAACCGGTTTCTTTGCGACGGGCAATCAGTTCGTGAACGACCGCGTTGGGAGTTTGCTCCGACTTCGTTTGACGATCTTTGCCAGCCGGCATGCTGATCGCAAAGCCACGGAATGTTTCCGTTTTCCAACCGCTGCTCATCGAGCCTAACACACCCAGCCCCACAATCCCGCCGCCACACAGCAACACGCCCAACAAGCCAATGCCGCCAATAATGCCCATAATCTTCAGCGCACTTTTGCCCCCAGCAGACGGTTTTCTCGCAGCCGGTCCGCGGGCATAACCACCAGCGGGAAAACTTTGAGCTGGAAAGCCCTGGCCCGCAGGGGGCCCAAATTGACCGGTGGGAAAACCTTGCGGCCCCGAAAATTGCTGAGACACCGGACCCACTGAGGGCAAATCATCAAAAGGATCAAGCGACGGTGATGGAGCCCCGCGCTGGCCACCCGCCCCCGAACCGGCTGTGCCACTCGGCGTTGCAATTGGCTTACCTATCGGTGCGGCAATGGGCGCGGCAATCGGTGCACCAATCGGCTTAGCAATGGGGGCGGCAATGGGTGCATTGGGGGCGGCGGGGGGACGAATTGCCAAAACCGTTGCGCACTTGGGGCACTTGACTTTGCCCGCCGTCAACGTGGCCGGTATCTGCAACTTGGTATTACACTTGGGACAAACGATCTGGCGTGCAGCCATGAAAACACCGAAGAAGATGAGAAAATAATGATAGGAAAGAACCGTGGCTAGCGCCAAAACGGCTAACGGGAACCGTGGCTAGCGCCAAAACGGCTAACATAATTTATTTGGAGTCGACCACACCTTGCAGAGTAAACTGGGCGGACATCAAAGCTTGAGTTCGCCTGCCGGCAGCTCGCCCCTGACTCGGTTTTTGCATGAACTCTGGAAAACGCAGCGAGCCAAAGATCGTCATGTTTGGTCCCTTGCCCGCTTCATCAAGCGCCTCCTGCATCGTCTGCCCACGTTTGGTCATCAACACGCTTGGCACATTGGTGCGGGAAGTCGACCACAGCTCGCTGCCATTCCATTGAATTTTGACAGTCGACGTATATTGATTAACGATGTACGAACCGGCGGCAATATAACTGACCGCTTCCTGTTTCGGCTCACTGATCGAGCCCACCACCTTAATCGGTGAAGAGGCGTTGATCGTGTAACCTGATTGAGTCGCTGAGGTCTCCAGACCTTGGCGGGCAGCTTCCCGCTGCGGACCGCTGATCGCCGACACATCAATGCCCACTTCAACCCCGGGATGCAGCAAAAAGAGTGTCGGATCTTGTTGGGCCAATTGGAGCATTTCCAACGCGCCCGGGTGTGGCAATTCCAGCGGTGCCAATTGACCACCACTATCCGAATGCAGCGCGACAAACGAAGTCTCTCCGATGCTCTCAATATCACCGGCACCCCGATATTCACAAACCTGGATCCGCGACTCCAAATCGACGAGCAGTTGATTGTCAAGCAATAAGAAATTCTCATCTGGATAGCTCATCGCCTTCGTCGCCACCGGGCCTCCGGGTAACGAAAAATCATAGATCCACTCTCCCGTCTTCACATCCAGGACGCGCACATCGGAGATCGAGGTCAAAGCGATTCTCTCGCCGCTGGGACTCCAGGCAAGGCGGCACCAGCCAGTCGCGGTGTTGGGAGCCAGCGCGGTGCTGCCCAGAATCTCTGCAGTTTCCGGATGCAAGACCATTAAGGTTTTTTCATCGAACAGCGCCAACAACCTGCGATCGGCTGACAACTGCATATCAAAGTTCCTTTCGCTCAACCGTGCATGCCAAATCGGCTGACGACTGGTAAGGTCCCAGAGCACAACGTGTCCTTTGTCGCTGAGCGTCAACAGTCGTTGCTGATTGAGCACTTCGGCGTCGAGTACGTCGCCATCTTCACGGCCACCATTCTTGTCACTCGCGTAAGGAACCCAACTGGCCGAACGAACGATCTTCTTACCGCTGAACTGCCATAACTGTAGTTCGGCTTTCCGCTCTGAGTTCCCGCGACGATCTCCCAAGCCAACCATCAAGGCCGTGTTGGCGTTATCGAGCAACGCCAAAGGACGCATCTGTGCGTCGATCGGATCGCTGTGCACGCCCGTCCCCGATAACAAATCGACCAACGAAAGCCGGCTCTGAGGTTTGGGCACTCCGAATGACACGGTGTAACCAACGATGGCCCGTTTACAAACCTTATTGACCGCAAGCGAATGCAGGTTCTCGTGAAAGCTGGCTTTCCGCAGCAGCGGCACGCGTTTGGGCTCGAAGCCAAGCTCACCTGACGACTCGGGCACTTGCCATTTGACGCCGGCCAACGTGGCAAACTGCTTGACCTCACTCCAGTCAAACTCCGCAGGTTTTCTCCAAGTCTGTGCTGAAATCATCGCGGCGGGATCGCTCACTTCCATGGCTCCCGCCGATCCCGCCGCATCCCCAGCGACCATTTCAAACGGACTATCACCCGTTTGCAAATACTCCTGATCTTTCTTGCTGAGACGCGCAAGCGGAATTTTCAACGTCCGCCCGTCAGCGCCACGGAGCATCGCATTTCCGTCAACAACTTCCAATAACGAAGCCTTGACCTTAAAGCGGCCAGTCGAATCGGTCCATTCCCGCACCGAGTCTTGCGCGGATACACCCACCGGGCTGAGCAAGCACAGCACAATCCCGGTCACGATGATGGAAATTTTGCCTCGCCTTTTCAATTGCATTGGATGCCTCAATTAAGCTCGACCTGGGGAATAAGTCTATTGAGTAATAAGTACTGTCTTTTGCTGCGGGAAAGCGGTGTCTGCTGAAACTTTCGCGGAGCGAAAGGCGCCTTTAAAAGTCGACTGGGACGAATGGATTTTCAGGCGCTGTCTCGATCTCGAAAGGGTTCTTTTCCAAAATGCGTGTTGCCAACACACGCACATCATCCTCGCCCGTTTTGGCCAATTGCTCGAGCCAGGGAATTGCCTCCGGTGGGACCTCGCCGGCCGATAATTTGCCCAGCCGTTCTAGCCAGTACACAAGCCGCTCGCTCAATTTCAAATCGGCGAGCAGACTCAAGCGGTCCAAGGCATCCAGCGGTCCCTGCCGAAGCTGGGCATCCGGCTCCCGCGGCGGCAGCAATTCGGGCTCTGGCTGTGCTAAATCCTCAGCAGCAGTCACCACCGCTGACGAATCGGCCGCCGCGCCCCGATCGCTAACTTTCCAGTCACCAACTTCCCGCGAGCCACTCCACCACCAGATCCCGGCAACAGCTGCCACGAGCGGAAATAAAACGAGGAGCCATGTCAGGAACAAGCGGTAAACAATCGCCTTTCGCTCCGCGAAAGTCTCAGCAAACGCCGCTTTGCCGAATCTAAAGACGCCATCTTTTTCCTCTAGCAACTGGGCGAACAGCTTGGCCAGTTGCTCCGCATTAACTCGACGGTCCTGCGGCTGCTTGACCAACATCAACGCCACCAGTTGATCAAACCACACAGGCAAATCGGCACGCAACTGGCTGGCCGGTGCGTAATCGACTTGAGTGATTTTCAGCAGCGTGGCAAATTGGTTTTCGGTGGCAAAGGGGGAGACTCCGGTGGCTAACCAATAGAGCAAGCTGCCCAGCGAAAAGAGGTCGCTCCGCGTGTCAACGGCGAGTCCACTGGCTTGCTCAGGAGACATGAACTGCGGCGTGCCATGCAAGGCACCCGAGAGTGTCATGCCTTCCTCATTCAAGGCCCGCGCCAACCCAAAGTCGGCCAAAACAACTTGGTCCAACCCGTTTAGCAATAGAATGTTTGATGGTTTAAGATCGCGGTGGACCATCTCACGCGCGTGAGCGGCCGCCAACCCCAGCGAGACTTGTCGCGCGACGCTTAAAATCTCCTCAATGGTGAATGCATGCGAGCCGCTGCGATTCGCTGGCTGCTGCTCCACGCGTTGGTTGACTAGCTCGACCAGCGAACCCTGTTCAATCAACGGCATCACCACGTAAGGACGCTTGCTCCAGACACCGACATGCAGAATGGGGATAATGTGTGAGTCACTGAGTGATGCTGCCAGCCGCGCTTCGCGAATGAATCGCTCTTGGGCCATGGCTTGAGTGGCCAGTTCGGGTCGCAACGTCTTGATCGCAACAGTTCTTTGCAGCGACGTATCAAACGCTCGCAGCACTAATCCCATACCGCCAATACCGAGCACACCGAGCACGTCGTAATGCTCAACTCTGCCCATCGCGCCGGCGGTCTCAGTGGGTGATAACCAATGACGCAGATCTGGCCCCGGATCAAATTGGGAAGCTAATTGAGAGCGCGACGCGGACGTTTCGAACATGAAATCAGCGCGCGTGTCGAGGCTTTCCGCGGCCGCCAGCCAATAGTCGGGCGCGGCGGCCAGTCGTTCGAGCGATTGTCGACAGAACTGGCAATGATCGAGATGCTGCTCGAGCGCGTCGAACTGGGGCGTCTCCCCTGCTTGTTCTTCCCCTGCTAAATCGAGATATCGCTCCAGCAGTTGAAGATCACAGATGTTCACGTCGCCGCGATTCGCCGGAGATCGATTTTGCTGCGACATCAAACGTAAACTGCCAAGGATTCAACGACTATGGACTTTCGTAAAGTGAAAGGCGACTCTGCCGCAGTCTTGTACGAACCAGCATCCAAATTCTGACAGGCTTTTTTTGAAATCGCGGAAAAAACGTCCGGGAACATTTTTCGGCTACGTGCTTCGCCGCTTCATTTGCGTCTTCATTCGCCGCTTTCAAGACGCTGCAGAAGAGTTGTCTCTTGGCGGAGTCGGCGCATCACGCGACTGCGAGCCGCGTAGACACTGCCCACGCGCTGGTTCAGCTCATCAGCCACCTGCTCGATCGATCGACCCTCGACGGTCGACAACCAAAAGGCTTGCCAAGTGCTCGGAGAAAACTCGCCCTGAATGGTGCGAGCGGCGGAGCGGAAGAGTTCTTTTTGATACTCGCGTTCCAGCAGTTCGGCGTCGCAATGACTCGCCTCGATCTGCTCCAAGTGCCACTGCTCGGCCGAATCGCCCGAGCCATGCTCGACCCGCTTGCGCCTGAGAAGATCAATCACCGCGTTGCGAGTGACGGTTGCCAGCCAAGTACGAAAACTGGCAATGTTGGGGTCATGGGGGCGGCGATTCAGCGTCTGACCAACCGAAACCAGCACCTGTTGCGTGACATCCCGCGCATCGGCATCCTGCAAACCTCTGAGCCGAGCGGTGCGATAAATCACTGGCTCGTACAAGTTCACAAATTCTTCCCACGCCGCCTGATCTGCCAAATCGCCGATGCGAACCAGCAAGCTCAAACGAGTCTCGGGAGCGGGAAAATTCATGCAAGAAAACTAACGCAAAGAAAAGTCGAGCTACTCCTTCACCACCATGCCAGCCAGCTCCGCGGCGACAGCATCGATCACCGGCCCCCAATCCCCCACGCTTGATTGTCGCCACAAACGATGGTTTTGATACCAGGGCGTATGCTGGCCGGCCATTCCCCATCGCCAATCTGGAACCTTACCAAGCAACAACCAGGTGGGGATTCCCAACGCTCCGGCCAAATGACCGCAAGAAGTATCCGTCGTAATCACCAAATCAAGATTGGAAATGACCGCCGCGGTGTCTAAAAAAGCACCTCCAGATTGATCGATGTTGGCTGGCAAGCGGACCAGCCGCTGGCCCCAATCGGCCTGGTCAATCTGCTCACTCCCAACCCCGAACTGGAGACTCACCAAATCAACGTTTTCAATTGTAGCTAAGGGGCGAAGCGTTTCCAAACTGAGCGAACGATAAATATCGGCGTGATGGTCACGATTGCCCTGCCAACAAATTCCGACTTTCATGTTCGCCAAGCCACGCAGCCGACTCTGCCAATAGCCAACAAGATTCTCGGGCAGGGCAAGATAGGGCGTGCCGGCAATCGCGTCGCTCCCCTGCCAACTGCGATCGGCCACCTCCACCAACGAAGCATGGTAGTCCAGCGATCGCAATGAACCGCCCACCGGGACAATCTCGCCAACTTCGGCAAGACCGCTGAACAAGGGAACCAGCTTGGGCTCGCATCCTAAAATCACCTCGGCACCTTGCTGGCGAAGTGCGCCAATCATTCTGGCAAACTGAATCGCGTCCCCCAGCCCCTGCTCGGGATACACAAAGATCGTCTTGCCTGCGAGCGGCTGCCCTTCCCAGATCGGTTGCGGCAAGTTTGGTCGCCGCATGCCGGGCATCTGCCAGCGGTAACGATAGGCTGCCCAGCCCTCTTGAAAACGCCCCTGCAGCAGATAGATAACCCCCAAATTACGCTGCAACTCGGGGTCATCGGGAGTCAACTGCAAGGCTTGCCGGTACCACTCCAGTCCCCGCTCAATCTCGCCAGCCCAGACCCACAGCGTGCCGCGGTTCTTCAACGCGTTCGCATAATCGGGGCGCTGGTCCAAAGCGGTTTGAAACGCCTGATCGGCTTGCTCGACCTGCCCCACCATTCGCAACGCGTTGCCAAGGTTATTCCAAGCAATGGGAAAGCGATGTTGAATGGCGATCGCTTGCCGATACGACTCGATCGCCGCCGAGAATTGATGCTGATCGAACAGCACGATGCCCAGATAGACATGGGCGTTGGCATTGCGGGGAACTTTAGTCAGCAATTCGCGGTAACCGGCCTCGGCACCCGAGTAATTGCCTCGTTGATGATATTCCCAGAGCTTGGCCAGCACTTGATCGACGGTGGGCATAAAAATATCTCGTTCGCCAGGTAGCGGCCATCACAACGAAAAACAGCCGTGGTCCTGGGTCAAGACCACGGCTGTGCGTGACTAATTAAATCAATCCGCTCAAGAGCGGGCGACAAGCCCCAGATCAGTCGAGGAAGCCGACGAGATCTTGACTGCGACTCGGCTGTTGAAGCTTGCGAACCGCCTTCGCTTCAATTTGCCGAATCCGTTCCCGCGTCACTTTGAAAATGTGGCCGACCTCTTCCAAAGTGTAACTGTATCCATCGCCCAAACCGTAACGCAACTTGATGATTTCTCGTTCGCGATAGGAAAGGCTACGCAGGACGTTGTTAATTCGGTCGCGAAGCATCTCTTGAGCGGCGCCAATGGCTGGACTCTCTGCCGCTCCGTCGGGGAGCAAATCACCAAACTGACTATCTTCGCTGTTGCCGACCGGCCGATCAAGGCTGATTGGATAACGACTCATCGCCAACACGCGACGGGCTTCTTCGACCGTAGTCTCGGCTCGCCGTGCGGTTTCTTCGATCGTCGGTTCGCGGCCCAGTTCCTGCAGCAGCTGACGAGCCACATTGCGGACCCGGCTCATGGTTTCGACCATGTGCACGGGAATCCGAATGGTGCGGCTTTGATCGGCCACGGCACGCGTGATCGCTTGGCGAATCCACCAAGTGGCATACGTGCAAAACTTAAAGCCACGGCGATACTCGAACTTATCAACCGCTCGCATCAAACCGGCGTTCCCTTCTTGGATCAAATCCAAGAATGACAAGCCGCGGTTACGATACTTTTTGGCGATCGAAACCACCAGCCGCAAGTTGCCTTCGCTGAGTTCGCGTTTCGCTTGCTGATAGCGTGAGTAAACCGACTTGAGTACCATCACGCGTTGGTGCAAGCTGACCGGTGTCTCCTGGCAAGCAGTCAAAATCTGCCGACGTTCGGAAAGCAATCGCTCACGGAAATCGAGCCCCTGTTTGCTGCCCGCGTGAGCGGCCAGGAGGGCGTCAATCTCGCCAACTCTGGCGTCAAATTTTTCCAGCGTGCTAATGCGAGTCTCAATCCGCTGGGTCCGCAAACCGAGTTCTTCGATCAGGCGGACGGCGCGGCGGCGACGACGTGCCAAGGAGCGCCAAGCTTCGGCCCGCCGAGTCGGATCGGTGGAACGGCTGGTGGCGACCTTCCAGTCCAAACGATTGCGTCGCAGCAATATCCGCAGGGTCACCAAATTGTGTGGTAAGCGCCCCAGAATTTGCTCCTTCTCCAAATGATCGGTTACCGACACTTGAACGGTGCGATCGAACGGCAACTCACCACGATAAACCCGACATAATGTCTTATAGGCTTCGCGTAGCACGTAGTCGTTTTCGAGAAGTTTCGTGCGGAACCGCCGGCGGGTCTCTTCGATCCGCTTGGCCAGTTCGATCTCTTCCTTCCGAGTCAACAAAGGAATCTCACCCATTTGGGTCAGATACATGCGAACTGGATCATCAGACCAAGTTTCGCTCTCGTCAACATCGGCAAGCAAGTCGTCGGAACTCTCCAACTGGATGTCGCCATCCCCATCAGGTTCGGCGCCTATGCTCCGGCTGCTGTTCTCTTCATCGTCACTGTCATCCAGTGGCAATTTTTGAAAGCCAGCAGCAACCTCGGCTGCTTGTGGCACGTCATCTTCGAAATCATCCAATAAGGTTTCGTACAACTCAGAGCTCCTGTCCGTTTGCTTTCGCGAAAGACCCCCCGTCAAACTCGCTGTGTAGCGACAAGTTCAACATGGCGAAGTCAATACGTCTTTCAAGTTGCGGGCCTTCGCATGACGTCAGACGTCGAGTGGTTTGGCTCACTAATTCTACCACCCCTTTACGACCGCTAGGCCTCGATCGTCCAATTGGTAAAACTTTGCGATCAAGTAACATTTAAGGGGCGAGTGCAATGCCCTCAGAACAACCTAATTGAGACAACACGACCTCCTGCCGCGGTAACCCCTCCCTGATCTGATTCTTCCGATATCCTGAGCTTTGTCTCAACTTCTGGTCGCAACTGGATTCTGTGGTGAGCATGACCGCGGCGACACCCCGATCACGGGACGACAAATGATCAGCCGGCTTACCCATTCGTCCAATACAACGCACCCCCCCGCGGCGAGGCAAAATGGCAAAAAAATTTGCCGACTTTCCGGACGAATCAGCCCGCTATTTTTTGCTCTCGCAGCGTAGTGACTGCTGGCGGGAGAGCGATTGGACGTCGATTGCCTCGTCCCATAGGTAAATCTTAATCAACTGGCCGCGCCGGTCCAGTGTCTAAGATATTTCCTAGCACTTTATCGCTCTTACTTTCTCCGCCTCCACGCTCCGCTTTCGCTCTGCCCCAAAAGGTTTCCCATATGTTTCTCCTGCACTGCCCCAAAGGTCATGAACTCCCCGTCACGGCTTCGGCCGCCGGAAGTCAAGTCACATGCCCCACCTGCGGAGAAGAGCAAGCGGTGCCCAAGTTGGGAGAGTTAAGGAAATTACCTACGGCAAACCCTGAACCGACTGCGGGACGCACCCAGGGAACCACGTCCGATGCCGCGCGGCTCGTCTTCGCCCTGTTCATGTTTGGGGCAGTGGGCGCCGGAGCTTCAGCCGCTTTTGCCGCGTTTCGCTGGCAATCTTTCCCAGTGCCACCAACCAGCGAACAACATATCGCCAGCGACCGCAAAGATATCGCCGCTCTCAACCCGCTCGAACTGCTGAACGTCTGGGAGAGCTACGAAAAGATGGACCTCACCAGCCAAATTCCCTTTCCCTACCAACGCATGCAAAACCTTCGCGATCATTGGCAGAACGTGTGCCTGATTTCCAGCAGCATCGCGGGCGCCTGCCTGCTGGCCGCCAGCGGGGCTGTCATTTTTGGCCGCCGCAAATCGGCAACCGGACACTTGGGATAAGATCCCGCATCAGAAAGTCACTAGCCGCAATCTTTCCATGTCCACTGCGAACTCCAACGACGGCGAGTTCCCAGCCGCAGCAGACGACCATCAGAGCGTCGCACGACCACAAACGTCCGCTCGGCTAAACCACCTCCCTGAATCACGACCGCCTCCTCGCTGAACCATCCCAACCACTTCCGGGGCACGCCCAAACGCTGGAAAATCTCTGGTTGCTGCTCGGCAAACAGCTGACACCAGGGCTGATCGACGATCGCTTCGCCCGAAGAACCGCCCGCGTCACTCGGCGGCAGATTGTCCAACAACGGTTTCATGCCGCGACAAGACTGACACACCCCGTCGCGAATCACGCCCGGCACCACGGCCGCTTGGCACCACTGACACTGCGACATTAAATCTCGCGAACCGACTCGACCCGTCACCGCGCACCGCACTCCCTGGTCGATCGCAATCAACCTGCCGCTGACTTCACACCGGGTCAGCGCTTCGAGCATTAGCTCGCGTCCGCTCAACTCACAAACCGCCACCGCCTCGGCAACAGTCACGGTACCGTCGGCCAGCAATAAACAATGAAACGATTCCCGTCCAGATCGAGGACAACGGTACTGAGGCGGCTGCTGCAGCCCGGCGGAAAAATCCCGCGACCAGCCAGCAAACTGCAACTGGGCACTCACGCCGCCAGCGAACCGAAAAACAATCTTCCCAGCCGCCCAGTACGACCAAATCACGGCCACTTCCGACAACCGCCCCAGTGCATGGGCCCGCAGCCCAGCCTGAGCCACATCCACCCACGCTTCCATGGGCTGGCAATCCGCTTTCCGCAACCGACGCTCCATAGGCTGCACCGCCAATAACCCGCCGCGAACCACTTCCTGGGCTGCTAATTGGCAACCATCCGGACCAAAATAGTAATAATCCAGCTTGGCATCCGCGGCAGTTGTTGATTCCCGGGTTGTGGCCACCGCGGAATCAGAGGCTAAAAAGCCCAACCTCAAAGTGGCTCGGGGATCCAGCGTACAACCGGCCAGCAACACATGCCCACCACGGACTTGATAAGGCCCCAATAATTGACCCGCTATTTCATGAATGCATTTTGGCTCGCCCAGCGGAATGAATTCGCGAATGTTACCCGCCAGCGACGTGCTCGCGGCAATTGACGAAGCAATCTCCCCAACGCCGTCGACGGGCTCGGGCAAACGCCGCTCAGTAACCTGCTCGCTAGCGCGATCGTTAGCGCGATCGTTAGCGCGATCGTTAGCGCGATCGTTAGCTGAAGCCTGATCGTTAACGGAGGTGGGATTCGGTTGGGTCATACCATCGGCACCGATGGACGGAAGGGACATTGGCAGACAGTCGGGGGCAATCCCAAACAGTTGGGGAAAAGTCTGCCGGGGAACTGACTAAATAGCTTAATCGGCCATCTAGCTGCGCCGAAGCACATAAACAACATCTTCGCAGGTTCCATCCACCTCAATGGGCTGGTCAATATCGTAAGTAAAGTCATAAGCCTCCTCCACGACCCAGCCTCCAGCCGCTTTGATCATCCTCCGCAGCTCGCGATCCGTGTACGATCGCAGCACCAACACGTCATTGATGCGAAATTGTCTCAGTGGTGTGTGGACATCAAACTGAATGCCAAACCGCTCAACTCGCCCCGGCACATCCCGCTCAATCGTCCACATGTGGGTGTTGACGGCCAAATTACCTCGCCGGGCTGACCACGACTCCGTTTCGCTGGGGTTGGCTTCGGTCGGCCGAATATGGATCCCCAGCAGGTACAGACCACCGACTCGCACCGCCGCGGCCATTGCCCGCAAATGACTGCGGGCCGCCCGCTCACTGTCCAAGTGACGAAAGCTGTTAATCGTGTTGAAGGCTAGATCCCAAGGCTGAGAGACCTCAAACTTCGCCATGTCGGCCACAAAACCGCAAGGCTCCAATCCGTGCTTGAGCATCCGCGCGTTGCAGAAATCGATCGCCTTGGGATTCAAATCGAGGCCGCCAACCTCGTATCCTTGTCTGGCTAACCGAAACAACAACCGGCCGGTCCCACAAGCGGGTTCAAAGAAACGAGTCGCCTCGCCTTGCATGAACCGCCGATTACAGCCCTCGATAAATTTCAGCTCAGCCGCACAGTCGGCCCCAAACACCAAGTCATAATACTTGGGGTGATCATAAATACTCTCATCCACAACTTCCATCAAACGCATTCCCCGTTATCGAATCGATTCCAGTCCCAAGCCGCGCCGCAAGACGCCAATCTGTCCGGCGTGCAGCTGTTCATGCAGCGGACAAAACAACACCGCGCCGAGCTTGTTCGGATACACCGCATAGGGCATCTCCACCGGCTCGAGAAAATGTTCCGCAGCCGTCGCGGTTAACTCGCCAACGGCCGCCTCATGAATGGTCTGCATCCGCTCCAGCAACTCTGCCGGCGAAGGCTGTTGGCTGGGATCGGCCAGCGGCGAACCGCCCCGCCCGTAACGCTTGCGAAAACGCCCCGGCACCAAATCCAAGTCCTCGGGGCTTCGACCACGTTGCCGAAACATCAACAGCCCGTACTGGCTGACGGCCAAATGCCCAACTTGCCAAGCCACGTTGCTGTGCCCACCAGCTGGTATCTCAAACCACAGTTCCTCAGGAGTCGCTGCTAACAACTCCAACACATAACTGCGGGCGAATTCGATTTGACCAAGTGCCACTCGTAAAGTTTCCGCCACCGCCGCCCCGTCCGCCGGTGGCTGAATTGTCGGATTGCTCACTGCGCTCGCTCTCCAGTTTTTGCAGTTGTACAGGAATCAAGCCAGCGGCCAAGCATACGTAAGGAACAGGCTGAGCAGAAGGGAAGCGCGCTCCAGAAGGGAAACGCGGGGCTAACACCAGATTGCCTGAGAGATATCTGTCGCTAGCTGGAAGATATCTCTCATCCACTGATAGATATCTGTCAGCGACCTGCTGGGGAGTTGTTCGTGAGCAAGTTGATTGCGCAGCAGTCATTTGCTGGGCAGCTGAATAACCCCGTCCCAATCATCGGGCGGCACACGGCCGTGACTGGCAATGTAGACGGTGAGAAAATCTTTAGCCCGATCCCCCGGCGGCACCTCGTGCAACAGCCGAAAAGCATCCTCCCAGTTACCTTCGAGAACTTGCTCCAAGGCGGCTTCGTAGGCGGCAATCCCAGCATCACTCAAGTTGGCATCCCCGCCGGCGGGATCTTTTGGGCTCGCGGGATCTTTTGGGCTGGCGGGATCTTTTGGGCTGGCAGGCGCTATCTTGCCGATGGGCGAGGTAGCTGGCGGCAGCAATTGGTGAACCATCAGCGGCGTACGAATTCCCACCGGTCGCACGCGAGCCAAGCGGCGGACACGAGCCACGCTGCTGGGCAAATGCCCCTTGACGTACTGGGCGGTCGGTTCGTCGATGAGGATCTCGGCCGAGAACAACTTGGTCATCCCCTCCAGCCGACTGGCAAGGTTCACGACGGGCCCAAAGGCAGTCACTTTGACTTGGTCGGCCGTACCGATGCGACCCGCCACCGCCCGTCCACAGGCAACTCCGATACCGCAACGAAAGCGTCCCAGCGGTCCACTTTCCTGGGCTCCCTGACGGCGAAAGTCGGCCAAGATATCGAGCGCCGTGCGACACGCTCTCCCCGCCGCATCCTCTTGTGCCAACGGCCAACCCCAAAAGCCCATCGCGGCATCGCCGTGGAAATCACCGATCACGCCATCTTGCTGGAGGATATTGCGAGTCATGATCCCCAACGCGCCGCTGACGCGCTGCAACAGTTCCATCAGCTGCTCTCCCTGCTCTTCACTCCGCCGCGAAAAACCTCGCAAGTCGCAAAACAAGGTGGCGATCTCCGCCTCGCGGGGGCGCAGCACTTCAATCGGATCACGCCCGGCCAAAGCCTCCATCACAACCGGTGCAAAGAACCGACTGAGCCCGGCTTGCCGCTGCTGCAAGGCTCGCATTTTTCTGAGGTTTCCCAAGGTGGCGGCGACAATCTCCGCGAATTTCACATCGTCCTGCAGTTCTTGCGGCGGTTCCTGGGCGGTCGGTTCCAGTGACATCCCGGCTTCCGCACCCAGTTGCCCGGTGGCGTATAGAATCCAACCGCCACCATTCTCGACTCGCACCGGCACGGCAAAAGCCCAGTCCACATTCTCACTGGCTGTGTAACCACCATTGCCGATGTCGCCGCGGCGCATGCCTCGTCCCCACAAGTGCAACACGCTCTCGCCACCACGCACGGCTCGTCGCGCCAAACCGCCGCTGGGCCGCGGCGCCTCGTTGGTGGGAAGACGACAATCGTAGTGCAGCACTTCGACAGCCTGGCTGGAACTCTCCTGGCTGGAACTTGCCTGTTTCGCTAAATCACGGATACAAAGAATGGCCACTGCCGAAGCGGCCGGGATCGCTTGCAACAAGACGCCAGTCACTCGCACCAACAGTTCGCTGTCGCTGACACTGCTGGTGATCAACTCGGGCAACCGGCTGAGCACCTCGATGCGGCTGGCCGCGTCGCGAAAGCCTCGCGAGCGTAGCAACCCGGGGGCGAAGGCGTGCTGGGTGACACCATTGTCCAGCTCCGATGAATCGGCCACTTCGGGGCGCTGGGCAAGTGTGAAGGTGGTCCGTCCAATCACAAAGTGTTCACCGGCACTCAAGGTAAACTGATCGCGACGGGAACCGCGAAAGAAAATCGGGTTCCGCGCGTTAGGCAACTTTTGAACTTCCACGCGATCGCTATCGAGGGTCCGCACTTCGGCGTGCAAACGGGAAATGCGATCGTCCCAATCGACCTGCCAATGCTCGGGGGAACGCCCAATGATAAACGACTCTCCGCTGGCCAATGATCTTCGCCAGCGTTGGTCGGACTCGGCTCCCTGAGCAATTAAATCGGCCATCAGATTCCTAACATGACATTCCTGACATCACAGTTCGACAACTAGCTGCTGCCAAGCCGCCCCGCCGAGAATGATGACACCGACGACCGCCGCTCCGACCGCCACAACCAGCACGGCGGCAGCCGCCACGTCCAGCGCCCGCCCGATCGCTTCGTCATGCTGGGGATGCAAGCGGGCTGCCAAAATCTCAATCGCGGTGTTCAACAACTCGGCCATGATCACCACGGCAACACATAAGATCAAGATGCAGTAAGCGAGCCACGAGACGCCCAGCAACAGCCCCAGCACCAACACCGCCACGGCCATCGGCACATGCACCCACAAACTGCCCTGGCTGGCCACGGCGAATCGGCAGCCACGAAACGCGTGGCCAAACTTGGCTATCCAGCTTCGCAAACGCTGACCTCGCATGCCGCCTACTCCAAACCTTCGACCCCTGGGGGCGGTATCAACTGACCACCGAGCTGGCCAATCCCACCCCTGCGTCCAGGCCAAAACCGCGGCTCGAGCGCAAATTGAAAGCCCACGTTATCGCGTCCCGCATCGACGGTAATCCCCATCCGCAGCAGCAATGATTCGCCAATTCGCGTCAAAGCAAACTGCTGGCCGACGTTCCCAACCTCTCCCAAATCGAACGTGGCACCGGCCGAGGTGATCCACTTTTCATTCAACCGATAGTCTAACTGACCCCGCAACACCGTGCTGCTGATCGGTCCCTCTAAGGACATAATCCCCACATACACATCACCCAGCCCGGGACGACTGCTGGCGACTCCCGCGCTGACACTGCGGAGCCCATCCTCGAACCAATCAACGTAACCATCGCTGAGCAGAGCCACGCGATCGCCAAGGTGATAACGGAAATCATAACGCGTGGGTCCCACGGTTTCATCAAAGTTATCACTCTCCTCATCAAAGAATAACGACGTGCTGACGTCGAAACGAACCAGATCGACAATTCGTTCACGTCCCGGCAACCCCCGCTTGGTTTGCAAGCGCTGGTGCAAGCCCAACCGCGCCTGCCACATATCATCGGCAATTTCATTACTCGGCGTGGTTACGTGCCGCTGTAAACCATTGCGAAACGCATAGGTCCGCGGATCGTACTGAGGAGGCAACGGCAAGCCACCAAACGTGTTGAAGATCAGCCGCCGGCGAAACTGTTCCTGGGCATCATCATCCAGCGGATTATAAAGTGGCAGCTCGTCTAAATTAGCACTCGAGTCGGCGTAAAATAATTCACTCCGCAGTTCGACCTTATGGGCCAAACCGCGAATGTTTAGCAAACTACTTTCCACGGTTGGATACAGCCGCCAAGCTGGCAAGCTGCCGCGAATACCGGCTTGCCCCACCAAGCGTGTTAAATCATCGCCGTCGGCCGCTGCCCCCCAGTAACCCGCTTCGCCCGAGACAAAAGGAGTCAACTTGAAAACCCCCAACTCAAACGGAGCGGAAAGTTCCTGGCGAGAAAAAGCGACCAAACCCTCCCGCTCCAACTCGCCCGGCAAAGGTGTAAACTTAGGCAGCTCAATTGGATTCTCAGGCGGATTGGCGACCTCTAGTTTGTTATATCCCACGCGATTGTGGGCTGACCAATTGACGCGATCGCCAAACCAAGAAGAGCCAATGTTGTAATGGTCCAACTGAGGCAACCGGTTCGTCTCGGTATGAAATTCATTCAGCCGCACCGCAGCGTGCAGATCGATCATGTTATTGAGATAATATTTACGGAATCGCAACTCCGTATCATGATCTTTGTGTTGATCCCACTCGTTCTCTAAATACTGTTCGAGAAAGTTACGATCGCTCAGCAAACCCACTTCAGCGATCAGCTCGGTGTTGCCTGGCAAATAATGACGGTGGCGCATCAGAAAACGGCCCCGCAAGTCCTCTTCGGGGACCAAATCACGACGATCGCTGCCGAGCGTATCCAATCCCGAATCACTGATCGCCCAGGCATCGGCAAAACCAGTGATTGGCCCGGGAATTCCCCAAGCGCCCGGCACGCCATAGGTGAAATTACTCCCTAGGGCTGGCCCCCGTTCGCTGAGATAATCGGTCGACAAAGTCCAATCGACACCATCCGGCGGCGCGTCGACTCCGAATAGCTGGAAGACATCAAAGTCGGCCATCACCTGAGTGCCGAAGATGCTATCGTTTTTAATCTTCAAGCCAGTCAGATAGAAACTGCTCTTCTCCAAATTGCTGGAAAAGACCGGCCAGTATAAGACCGGAAAACCGCCCAAGTAGATGGTGTTGCCGGCGCTGCTGACCGAACGCGCACTCTCCACGCGATTACGTCCCGTCAATGGGTCATATCGAGTGACTGGCGTCTCGCGAAATTCAACTTGGTCACTTTGCAACCAATAGCGTGGCACTCCCAAGCGAGAGCTGGTGACAGCAGCACCAAAGGCTACGAATTGACCGCTGGCCACCTGCTGCAAAACATCCGCTTTTAAACGCACGTAACCATCAAACTGAGGAACCGAAGAAATCGCTTCGGCCTCCAAGATCATGCCGTAACGTTGCTTGATGTTATAATACATCCGCTCGGCATAAATCACGCGGTCACCTTGCCGAAAGACAATATCACCTTCCAGGTACAGCTCTCCGTCCGCTTGATCCAGCGAAGAACCACCACTCAGCAACCCACTCGACGCCGGCAACCAGCCCACGATTGTGTCGGCCGACAACGAGATCGTACCCAGTTCAAATAGGGAACCATCTTGCATCGCCGCGCTGACGTCGCGGACCAAGACGGTTGCTCCACCACGGAGCACGACGGCCGTTTCGCCCGTCTCCGGCAAAGGTCGCGTCAGCAATTGCGAGGGACTCCCCCCGCCCCGCGACATGAATTCAATACTTTGATCGCCACCAACGATGAACTGCATCCCGGTATCTCCCAAGCCCCGCTCCATTTCCGGAGGCGTGTCGATCGGCATCGCCGGCGGCAGCCTGGAAGGAACTCCCGGAGGAATCGCTTCATATTGGGCCTGCTCGATTTGGCCATCAGCCGAAATTTCCCAGGCGTTCGCCTGATCAACCTCGGCGATCGCCGGCAGCGTGGCGGCTAACCATTCAATCTCAACAGGAACCGGCTCGGGACGGCCGCGATAGCGAGGGGCCGAGAATAAGGGTTCGGTGGCCAACTCGAGCTGCGTGTGCAACGGTTGGCCATCCTGGTTTTCGACCAAGATCGCCACCCGAATCGGCTCGCCCGGCTGACGCTGCACGACCGCCAGAATCCGCTCGCCCGAGCGTCTCTGCGCTCCATGCTGCAGCTGGCATTCGCCTTCAAAAACGTAAGCCTGACGTCCTTGGGAATCGCCAAATCGCCAAACTACATCGCCGCTTAATCGCAACACGTCCCCGCGTTCAGGCGACTCGTCGCCGTGGGACCAAGAGAGCCCCAGCATCAATGCCGCAAAGATGGCTGCGAACAGCGCACCGACAAACCGGGAGCGGTCGCGGCGGAGCATGCCGCTGCGGCGTCGATCGGTTATCATACGTTGCCTGGTCAACTCCACCCCGCTACCGGCATCCATGCACGGTATTCAAAGGCGCCGTTCAGTTAAAATAGCGGCGGAGTATAGAAAGCGGTTGGCTTTCGTCACAACAGCAACTGGGTAACTTTACTTTCCCCAAAGCACGCAATTTCAGCCAGTCACTCCGGGCTACCACGGCTTTCCCGACGGGTGCCGACTAATAACTGCCCACCTGCCAAAGTCAAAACCATCGGCATCAGCGGCGACCGCATGCGAATGTTGCTCCAATAGACCGCGTGCACGGCCGTTAGGGCGGCGGCGAACAAAATTGCCGTGATGATGGGGGCGGAAAAAATGCTGCCGCCAGCTCGATACAGCCCCCAAGCGGTGGCCGCCAAGATCGCCGAGTAATACCCCCCCAGCAACCAGCTTAGCAAACCCACACGATCGCCAACTCGCGGGATTGGCGACCATAGACGAGCGACGCGGACCAACGAAGCATAAAAAAACATCCCCGGGGATTGCCAAATCGTCTCCTTCGCCCACTCGCTGGCCAACCGATCCTGAGCAAGCTCCGGGTCTGATTTTTTCGTATAGTCGAAGGCCGCCGAGTCCGCTCTGTCGGTTTGAGCCCGCTGGGCTGCCAACTGGCGGAGCTTCGCGGCCCATTGGTCGTGGAAGGCGTCGGCCGGCCAAGCTTTCCCCCACCAAGCTGCTTGGCGAAACGAAGTGTTGCGCAGGTAAGTATAGAATTCCGGGTTATTTCCCAGCAGCAAGGTGTAACCGCCGTGCGAAGTGGCCCACACCGGCTGCCCCAACTGGCGATCGTTGCGCAGCGTCCAACTGCTCACCGTGACAACTAACGGCAACAACACCATGCAGACAACTCCAGCAGCCCGAGTCATTGCGCCCCCTTTGCCGATATTTCTGCCAATCTCCCTGCCGATCAACCACAGCACCAGCAACACCGCCCAGACAATAAACACGGGGCGGCAAAGAAAACCGGCTGCCAACAAAAGGCCGACAATGAACCAGCGACCGCCAGCTCGACCAACAAGATTCCCGGCCTCTGGATTCCCGGCACCAGTATTCGCCCAGCAAATTGCCAGCCACGTTGCCACGGCCAACAGCGTGGCCAGGGTTTCGGTCATAACTTGGGTAGACTGCGTCAGCAGCAGCGGATCGATGGTCACCAGCGTGGCGGCCAACCAGGCAATCGGGCGATTCGGCTGCTGTGGCTGGCGGGAGGAGTCTTGGCTGCGGGGCCAATATTGGCAGACGAAGGCAAACACCAGCATCGCGGTCAAGGCCCCCAGCAGCGAGTGCAGCCCGGCAACCGCAGCCGCGGACAGTTGGCCATCACGGACAAGCCAAGATAACAGCCAGGGATAGAGGGGAGGACGAAAAGCAGTCGGGTCGACGTTGCCGCCCTCCCCTGGTATGCCAAATGTACCGTGCTGAGCTAACGTCTCAGCAATCAAGCGATAGGAGTCAGGATCGTCGCTGAAATCCCCGAAAGGCCCATAGCCAGCCAGGGAAACTAACAGTAAGAGTCCGCGAACCAACAGCGCGGCACCACCCACGACGACGAGCAGTGGCCAAGCGCGGAGATTTTGCTCGACACTTTGGCCAGCGTCTTGGTCGATGGGATGCTGCATGGCTGGGCAGTTGAGTGAATTCAGTTCCGAGGAGTCAAAGACCACAAACGTCGCACCATTATGCCTCAGTCCACGAGTTTATCTTACCGAGTCGCCAGTTTTTTAATTACCTGGCGATATGGCCTCGCGGTGCTGGCCGGCTTACTGCTGCTGTTGGCTTGGCCGCTGGCCAACCGGCTGGAGTTTGACCGCCGGATTGAGCAGATGTTTCCGGCCAGTGATCCGGCGGTGGCGGCCTTCGAGTTGATGCGTGAGGAGTTTGGTGGCAACGCGGTGGCGATGATGGTTTATCACGACCGTCAGTTAATGAGCCGAGAGGGACTGGCCCGAGTCAGCAAATTAGCGGAGGAGACGGCGGAAATTCCCGGGGTGCTGGGAGTTTTATCGCTCGCTCAAGTCAACGACGCCTTGTCAAGAGCCATGCCGGGGCGATTTCTCGGCTTTTCCGACGTCCCGGCCATCCTCGAAGATGGCCCGCTGCCCAGTGGATTTCGCGATCTCTTTGCCGGATACACGCACGACACGGAGGATCAACTGGCGGCCGTGGTGGCGATTCTAGAGCCGAGCCGTCCGGAGTTGCACGCTGAGGCGATTGCCGCGATGCGAACTGTGGCCAGCCGACTGCCGGCCGCTCAACAGCCGGTGGCTCTGGTCGGTGAACCGGTATTGGTCTCGGAGGGTTTTTCGCTGGTCGATGCGGATGGCCGCCGTTTGGCAACCACCACAATTTGGCTGCTGGGGATCACCACGTTATTCATGTTTCGCAGTCCCCGCTGGGTGCTGGCCGAATTGGCTGTGATTGTGTGGTCGGTTCAATTGACGCGAGCGGCTTCGAGCGTGCTGGGGCTGCAGTTGACGATGGTCTCTTCGATGTTAACGGCGATTGTCACGGTGATCGCGGTCGCATCGGTGATTCACATCGGAGTCGGCTTTGCCACGCGGAGGATTCGCGGCGACTCGCAGCGAGAAGCCACGCTGCGGACGCTAGCCATGGTGCTGCCGCCAATCTTTTGGGCTTGCGCGACCGATGCCGCCGGTTTCTTTGCGCTGACGATTTCCGAGGTCGGTCCGGTCCGCGATTTTGGCTTGATGATGACCCTCGGCACCGGCATGGTGTTGGTTGCGCTAGTGTTGTTGCTGCCCTTCTGGATGATGATTCCCGTCCGCCGGTTTCACACGCGACTCGCACCCGGAGATCGCTGGATTCGCCGCCACTTAGTGCGGATGGTGATCGCGCTCAGCGGGCACCGACGAGCGGTCGGGATCACGGTATTGATACTTTCGCTGCTGACGGGCTTGGGGCTGAATCGTCTCCGCACGGAAACCAACTTCATTCGCAACTTTCGCGCATCGAGCGAACTGGCGCAAGCCTACGCCATGGTGGAAACGGAGTTCGGCGGCGCGGGCGTTTGGGATATTGTGCTGCCGGCCCCTCAGCGGCTGACGACGGAATATCTCAGCAGCGTGCGATTCCTGGAGGCAAAGCTCCGCCAAATTCGCGTCACGGCTAACGGCCGAACACCCCAACCAAACGAGCTGCCGCCAAATGAACTGCCGCCAAATGAACTGCCGCCAAATGAGCCGCAGGCGGGAGCGGGAAATGCCGCATCGATTGGTTTAACCAAAGTGCTCAGCATGGCGGATGCGGACGCCACGGCGGCCAGCTCGCCGCTGCTGGCGATCGCTTCTCCCGAAGTGCGGATTGCCGGCATGCGAGCCGCCATGCCGGCCTTTTCCGATGCACTGCTGACACCTCGGCAAGCCGACCAGCCACGCTTTCTGCGGATCATGCTGCGGAGCCCGGAGCGGTTATCCTCAGCGGCCAAATTGGCATTGATTTCCGCGGTCAACCGGCAAGTCGAGCAACACACCAGCACGATGGCCTGGCGAGCGATGTTTGCCGAAGATCGCGAAGTTGCCGGGCAAGTCACTGGATACTATGTGTTGTTGGCCAGGTTGATTGAAAGCCTGTTAGCCGACCAGTGGATATGTTTGGCGCTGGCCGCGATGGCGGTCTTCGTGATGATCGCCATCGCCTTTCGTTCGCTCAGGTTAGCAGCGGTTTGCATGGTCCCCAACTTACTGCCAGTGCTGGCCGTGCTGGGAATGATGGGGTTGCTGGGCATCCGCGTGAACATGGGAGCGGCGATGATTGCGGCGGTCTCGATCGGGCTCACGATCGACGGCTCAATTCACTTTGCGGTCGGCTGCCGGGAAGCGCGGAGGCGTGGCAGTTCGCCCGCGCGAGCGGTGCTGCACGCCCAGCGTCGCGTGGGCATGCCGGTGTTGTTGGCAACGCTCGCGTTGGGGCTAGGCTTTAGCGTGCTGGCGACCAGCGCGTTCATACCAACCGTAACGTTTGGAGTCTTAGTGACCGCCGCCCTGCTCAGCGGCAGCGTCGCCAACTTAACGCTCCTGCCGCTGCTGTTAATCGAGCTACCCCCGTCAGCAAAACGCTGAATCATTGTAGAGCGATTGTCCTCAATCGCTTGCCGTTGCAGACAAACAGCCATTGTAGAGCGATTGTCCCCAATCGCTTGCCGGTGCAGACAAACAGTTGGGACAGCAGTTCTACAATGCGATTGTCCTCAACAACTTGCAGCTACCAACGGCGCAGCAGGCAAACTAACCCTTTGCCTGCTTGGCGTCCAAAGCTCGCTGATAGTACTTGTGAGTCACCTTGTCTTGGTTTTCCAATAGCCAGTCGATCGTCGGCTCGTTTTTCATCGCTTTGTGAATCGCTTGAGCCATCGCACGACGATGAATATCGAACAACGCTTCGTGATCGAGGTCCTTGTCTTCGGCCGCTCCGGGGTTCAACCAAACCGAGCAAATGATGCCTAAGTCATTTGCCTTCTCTTTTGGAATATCTCCAGCGCGCACGGCATCCAATACGCCGTTGGCAATTGCGCCTTGGACGGTACCCATCAGGATATTGGTGTAGGCGGAGCTCTTTACGGTAACTTTGCTGACCATCAACGTCACCGGCCGGACTTGGATATCGGTATCCATGATCGCGAAGACTTTGGAGTGCCCTGCGGATTGGTTGCCAGTCAACGTGGCAATGGCCGTGCCGACCGGACCATCCAGCTCACCGATCACCACCTCGGGTTCGGCCGCCGTAAAGGGAGGTCCGCCCGCAATGAGACATTCGCCGGTTCGCATGATGATTCTTTCGCTCATGATTCTCTCTGTCTGATAGGGATGTGAAAAACGGACGAGCATTCTAACAAATCTGCCGCTCCCTCACCTCAGCTTGGCTGCTCGCTGAAGCTGGTCGTAAAATCGGTCGACCGGCGAACCCATGCCGATCGTCACGCCATTGCCCTGACGGCCTCCCGCGTTGATCGCCACCACTTGCCCCGCCGCGTTCAGCACCGGCGCACCACTGGTCGCTCGCAGTTCCAAAGTCCCCTCAGCAAACTCATACGCCAACCAACCACGTTCGATCCCCCGCACCGTTGCGCGGTGCGTCAACGACTGACTGCCGATTACTTCGGAAACCAGCCACACCGTCTCGCCCGCCCGCGGCATGCTGTCGGCCAACGGGAAAGGGCGGAAGTTCAACACCGAACTGGGCTGGTAAGCGATCACATCGCCCCGCGGCGAAGATTCTGGAAATGGCTTTGCCTCCGCAATCAACAACCCCTCACCGGCTAGCCGTTGGATGCTCTGACCACTCACGCAATCACTCAAATCGAGTCCCTGCCACAATTGGGGAACCTGCTCGGCGGGCAAGTCATCAGGCAGCCCGCCGGCCGGTCCGAGCAAATGCAGCGAGCTGAGAATCAACGGATATTCGGAGCCGCGGAGTCGCGCGGCAAAGGCGGTACCGGCTTGCACGGGCCCCGCAGCGGTGAAAAAACTAGGCCGAAAAAGCGCACCCGGAGGGACCACCGGCGGCTTGCTGTCGGGAACTGAAAAAGGGTCTGAAAGCGGATCTGAAAACGGGTCGTCAAAACTCCCCCCACCGCCAGCAAACGGATCGCCACTCCCGTCTCCACCAACGCCGGTCGGATTCAGTGGTACAAATTCGGCAGGTGGCGTGATCACCGTTTTGCTCGCAGTCACGCTATCACCAGCAAACCACCAGATTGCCCCTGCGATCGTCAGCGGTAAGCCGATCGCCAACGTGAGTGCACCGGCAATCAACAGTTTTGTGTTACGAAGTTCGTGCTCGAGAGATCGCTTAGAAACGCCCGTCAGCGCGGGGAGAAGAGCTGGCGGCATCGGGGGCAGGCTAACTGCTGCCACCGACTCTGCGGCCGGACTAACAACGGTTTCATCCACCAACGCGGCCACAAATACTTCACCAGCGGGCGGTTTGGGAGCGACAGCCGGCGGCGAGACTTCACGCTCTGCCGGTTCCTCTTCGATTAAGATGGCTGGCACCAATCCGCTGGTCGCGGAGCCAGACCGAGGTTGTGAGGCTGATTGCGGCTGACGCGTTTTTTGCCACTGCAAAAAACTGTCGGTTGTTCGCCAAGCTTCGTTGCGACCGACTTTGATCTTCCAATCGTCGGTTTTGCCCGCAGCCGCTGCGATGATTTCCAAGGCGCGGGGAATCGTGAACGGCCCTTCGATGTCCTTCCCGCGGGGCCGTTGGATGTAAACACCGTTTTCAGCCAAATCGCGAAAGCGGGCAAGCACCTCGGGGGCTGGAAACCAATCGCTGTTCCCTTGCCGCACGCGGTACTGAGACAGCGCCGCATCGCCCGCCTCGACCAACCGCGTGCGAAGCGCGTACTCTGTCAGCGGCCCCAACTCTTGCTGGCCATCATGTAGAAACCAATTCCCCGGCTGCTGTGACATCACGCGTCGCTCAAATTTTAGAACACCAAGAACCCAAACTACAAACTTGCAGACCGCCGTCCCGCACGCCGCCGACCCCCGCGGGCCGTCCCATTCTATCTCCCGCAGTCCGCGGCGTAGAATAGTCGAGCTGACAAATATCCACACCAGTTTGCTCTAAAAACCATGCGCACCGCCATCCTTCATGATCCTGCCGAGGCAGCCGACATATTGCGAGCGGGCGGGTTGGTGGCGGTCCCCAGCGAAACGGTGTACGGCTTGGCGGCTCGCTTTGACAACCCAATCGCGATCGCGAACATCTTTGCCGCTAAACAGCGTCCGGCCGACAACCCGTTAATCGTGCATGTGGTCGACATCCAGTGTTTGGAACTGTTGGGCGAGCCGCTGCCGGAGATCGCGCTTCGCCTGCTCGCACGATTCGCCCCTGGGCCGCTGACGGTCACCGTACCGCGGGGTCAGTCGGTATCGGAATTGATCACCGCGGGCCTCGCCAGCGTGGCCGTGCGGATCCCGGCCAGCGAATTGTTCCAACAAGTGCTCGGCAGCCTGGGCGTGCCCCTGGTCGCACCCTCAGCAAATCGTTCGGGGCGTCCCAGCCCCACGACTTGGCAAGCCGCTCGCGACGAACTCGATGGGCTAATTGATGCGGTGTTGGTTGGCCCGCCGGCTCAGGTCGGCATTGAATCGACGGTCGTCGATTGTTGCAAGCAACCGCCGCGCCTGCTCCGCCCCGGCGCGATCACGCTTGAACAACTCCGCCAACTCGCTCCCGATATTCGCACCCTCGACGAACTCCCCCGCGGCGGTTCGCAACCAACCGCGGAGCAGCCCTTACCTGGCGAGCTAAAAGCTGAGGGCGAGCCAGAACTTGAGGAAGCACTACCGAGCCCTGGTCTGAGGCATCGGCATTACGCGCCGGCCGCTCGCGTCGTGCTGATTGAGCGACCGGCAGAAGCCATTGCGGAAGGGACCGCGATGTATTTGGGGCTGCAGCCGCACTTGCAAGCGGACGATTTTTTCGCGCACTATTGTTGGTCGGACATGGAGCAATACGCGCAACAACTGTTTGCTTGTTTTCACCACGCGGACCGAGCCGGAGTGCGCACTATTTTCTGCCAACGGGTGGGCCTGGTGGGGCTCGGCCGTGGGTTGATGGACCGTTTGCAACGAGCGGCGAAACGTTAGGAAAGAGAAACGTTTTAGCTTCGTCCCCGGGCGAGCGTGACAAGTAGCGATGGCCGGTAAGCGGGGCCCATGCACAAGGGGTTTTTGGTTTTTTTGGCTTAAAATTTTTAACTGCACTTAGTTTGGTGCTAAGATTTGTCAAACTGGGTAAATATAACGATTTACCAGACACCCCTCTCGATCCTTTAGGAGTTACCTCAATGATTCGCAACACCTTTTTTGCTTGCCTGTTCGCAGTCGTCACCAGCTTCGCGATTCCCAGCAGCGCTTCGGCCTGCGACTGTGGAGTGCCCGCAGTTGGCTGCTGTGCACCAGCACCTGTTTGCTGCCCTCCCCCACCCGTCACCGTGAATTTCTGCGCTGTTGATCCTTGCACCGGCTGCAGCTATCCCGTAGCCGTCTGCTTGCCAGCTTGTTGCGCCGGAGAGATTCCTTGCATGACCGGTTGGCGCAAAGGCTTTTTTGGTCGCAAGGTTTTGACCTACAAGTTTTCCTGTGGCGAGTGTGTCGAAGTGGTGATCACTCGCACTGGTCGCACGATCGTTCGCTAGTTTTCGTTCGCTAGTTTTTTGCTAGCGACAGTCGGCTGTAAAGCGATACCTCGCAGGGAAATTTTCCAGGCGAGGTTTTTTTCTGCGCGGTGCCCCCTCGTGATCAAGTTGGCGAGAAAGTGTTAAGGTGAGGGCTTGGAAAGGTCACTCGGCTGCCGCCTGATTGGCTTGTTTCTGACTTTTAGCCCGCTGTTGTGCCCGCCATGCCTGAAATCCGCCAACTACCGCAGAACTTGATCAACCAGATCGCCGCCGGCGAGGTGATTGAGCGTCCCGCTTCGATCGTCAAGGAACTGTTGGAAAACAGCGTCGACGCCGGTTCGCGGCGGATCGAGGTGATCGTTGAGAAAGGGGGCTCTGATTTAATTCGCATCAGCGACGATGGCTGCGGCATGACAGCCGAACAACTGCCCTTGGCGATCGCCAGCCACGCAACCAGCAAACTGCCCGACGACGAGGCTTTGTTTCGCGTGCAGACGTTGGGTTTTCGGGGTGAGGCGTTGGCTTCGATCGGTTCGGTCTGCCACTTGTTAATCCGCAGCCGCACGTCCGACAACGAAGGGGGTTCGGAGTTGGAAGTGCGCGGTGGCGTGGTCAGCGGGCCCAGTCCCTGCGGCTGTCCGGTGGGGACCGTGATGGAAATCCGCAATTTGTTTTTCAACACGCCGGTGCGACGCAAATTTATGCGGACTCCGCAAACAGAAATGGGGCACATCGTCGAAGCCTTCACCCGCTTGGCCCTGGCGAATCCACAAATCCACATGACGCTGCGGAGCGGCAGTCGCGAGCTGTACGACTTGGCTCCCACCACCCGCTGGGCGGAACGCATCGCCGCTTTTTTTGGCGGAGAAGTCTCCGACTCATTAATCGCCGTGGACAGCGACGATGGCCAAATTCGGATCCGTGGGTATGTCTGTGATCCTTCGGTCAGCCGTGGTAACACGCGGATGCAATACCTGATCCTCAATGGCCGCCACATACGGGATCGATCGCTGCAACACGCCCTCTCGGAAGCTTACCGGGGGCTGTTGATGACCGGTCGCAATCCGATCTGTTTTCTCAAACTTGAAATTCCCCCGGAGATGGTCGACGTCAACGTCCATCCCACCAAACTGGAAGTGCGTTTCGCGGATAGCGGACGGATTTACGCCCGAGTGCTGCAGACGCTGCGGCAGAAATTCTTGACCTCCGACTTGACCATGCGAGTCGGACCCAGCCAGCCTGCAGGTGGCCAACAAGCTGGTTTTGCGGACGGTTCGGCGAGTGGCCTGCCGGCGAGCGGGACAGGCATCGGCGGCCCAAATCAGGGCCAGCAACCGGCAACGCCGACCGCTATCGAAAACGAACTGGGGCTGCAAGCCGCGGCCGACGACCCTTATCGGCAAAGCGTCATCGAGTGGGCTCGCGGAACCCCTGCGCCAACAGCCACGCAGGGACTCGCTGGACAGGGGCTCGCTGGCAACGGCTTTGGTGGTGACAGCACGACTGGCAACAATTTAGGTAGCAACAATTCAGGTGGTGAGCGGCACGGTTTGCCAGCCTTCCGCCCCTTCGGCTCCGGACCCCTGCCAGCCGGCGTGAATGGCTCAGCCGGCTTGAATGGCTCAGCCGGGTCTGCGGAAAGCGCGCCGGCGGGCACTAATGCTGCGAGCGGGGAGTCGACGAGCGAGACATTCGCGGGGGCGGGGTTAACGGGCCAAGCGGCGGACTGGGCGAGCGTTGATCCTTTACAGGTTGGCCGCCAAGACCGAGCGCACGCGCCCGGCCACTATCACCTTGGCTATCAAGTCCACAACCGTTACTTGGTGACTCAAGACGAGGGTGGCATGGTGGTTGTCGATCAGCACGCGCTGCATGAGCGGATCCTGTACGAGCGGATTCGTGAGAAGGTGCTGGGAGGCACGCTGGAAACACAGCGACTGCTCGTTCCGGAGCCCGTTTCCTTAACACCCGCGGAGCGTGAAGCGGCGATCGAAGCGGCCGACATGATGGCCAAGGTGGGGATCGAGATCGAAGCCTTTGGTGGTGACAGCGTGTTGGTGCGCACCTACCCGGCGATGCTTTCCAATTTGCCCCCGGCAGAGATGCTGCGGCAGGCGCTCGACACCTTACTGACCGCTGGCAAAGATCCTGACATTCGCGACTTACTCGACCACTTGTTGCACTCGATTGCGTGCAAAGCGGCGATCAAAGCTGGCGATCGTTTGACACCGGAGGAGATCACCAGTTTGCTGGAGCAGCGAGACCTCTATCACGACACGCATCACTGTCCACATGGTCGACCCACCGCTTTGTTTTTCAGTCGCGACGAATTGGACCGGATGTTCGGTCGGCTGGGACCTCGCGGCAAAGTTTAGACCGCAACCGGAAAAAAATGCCCGCCGCGGACAACTTGGCAAGAATTTGAAAAACTACCCCGGCGGTCATGGGGCTGTTTTACGGGCGGCGGTCGAAGCGCTGCCAGGCCGCCGCGGCGGCGCGCTGGCCGGGCCCCGAAGAAAAGCGCCGCGGTCCCGGCGGGTATTTTGCATTTAAAGAACAACGGTGGTAGGATTCCCATTGCCCACAGCGCACTGGGAGATAACGACTCCCTGACGGTGAGCGCATGAGCCTAGGAATCGCTCAAGCAACGCTGTCCGATCGGTCCTTGGGGACGAATCCAGCAGCTGAGCACGAGCGGGAGTGGCGGTTTGCCGCGGTAGACAGCAGGGGGCGATGGTCTTGAAAAAACGGGAAGCGGTTGGCATGGAATTCCGCCTCCCATCTTTCCCCCGGTGCAAGATTGAGTATTTTTTTAGGTAGCGGCGACGTTAGCCACAGTCGGTTAACAGCTGGACGGTTAACGCTAACCGGTCCGCGTCGCGAGAAGAGATGGTCACGATAAACACTGGCAGCTGGGTCGGCGGGCACTGTCGGATGATTATGCGACCGCGCACACATTCCTAATTTGGACCACATGGGGGACCGCGTTTATGACGAAGTGTAAGCTCGAGTATATTTGGTTGGACGGCTATCAACCGACCCAAAGCCTGCGCAGCAAGACAAAGGTTTTGGCCGATTTCAGCGGCAAGGTTGAAGACGCCCCGATGTGGTCGTTTGACGGCTCGAGCACTCAGCAAGCACCTGGCGGCGCTAGCGATTGCTTGCTGAAGCCAGTCGCTTGCTATCCCGATCCGGGTCGCCTGGGTGAGGGCTTTTTGGTGATGTGCGAAGTGCTCAACGCCGATGGCACACCTCACCGCACCAACGGCCGGGCCACGATCCACGACGAAGATGATGATTTCTGGTTCGGCTTCGAGCAGGAATACACGATTTGGGATCCAGAAACCAATCGCCCCATCGGCTTCCCAGCCGAAGGTTATCCTGCCCCCCAAGGCCCCTATTATTGCTCGGTTGGTACCGGCAAAGCTGTCGGTCGTGAGATCGTCGAAGAGCACTTGGAATTGTGCCTGCAAGCCGGCATCAACGTCGAAGGCATCAATGCCGAAGTGATGATGGGTCAGTGGGAATTCCAAGTCTTCAGCAAAGGGGCCAAGCCCGCTGGTGACGAAGTTTGGGTCGCCCGCTATTTGCTGGAACGCGTTGCCGAACAACACGGGATGTCGATCAATTGGCACTGCAAGCCAATCGCCGGCGACTGGAACGGCAGCGGGATGCACGCCAACTTCAGCAACACGTTGCTTCGCACCTGCGGCAGCAAAGATGCTTATGAAGCAGTTTGCCAAGCCTTTGAGCCGCGGATCAAGGAGCACATTGACGTTTACGGTGCCGATAATGCCCAGCGTCTGACCGGTCTGCACGAAACGCAGTCGATCGACAAGTTCAGCTACGGTGTTTCAGACCGCGGCGCCTCGATCCGGATTCCGATCGCCACCGTGGAAAACGGCTGGAAAGGCTGGCTCGAAGATCGTCGCCCAGCATCCAACGCTGACCCTTACATGGTCGCCTCGGCGATCATTGCCACGGTGAAGTCGGCTAACGTCACCGTTGGCGCCTAATTTGCTCGGTCAGTTGCGCGGTTTTTTGCTCAGTTGACCAACAAAAGATTGACGATTTTTCGCCGCCCGGCAGCCATCACTGGTTGCCGGGCTTTTTTCTTGGTTACATTAGTCCGTGTTCCCCCAGCTAAATCGTCTCGTCTGTCCCGCAATCCTCGGAGGTTTCCGCATGTCGCACAGTTCCGGCGGCTACCCAGAGATCATTCTGTCGGCAACCGATCCGGATCTGCCTAAACAGCCCCCCTCAGGATTGGCCCGTTACAAAAATTTTCGCCCCATGGCTCGTGGTGGCAATGCCCAATTGCGGTCTTGTTACGATCCCATCATCGGCCGCACGATCGCCGTCAAATCGTTGCTGCCGACAGCCATTTTCGATCGCACCGAGCGGCGACGATTTCTGCGCGAAGCACGCGTCACGGCCCAGTTGCAACATCCCAACACGGTCCCCGTTTACGAAATCGGAGACGACCCCCAAGAGGGGCTATTCTTCACCATGAAGCGGATTTCGGGGGAAAATTTCTTCGAAGTCCTTAAGCGACTGGCTGGCCAAGACATCGATGCCCAGCGTGAATACCCCGTTTCCCGCCGCGTCGATATTGTCATTCAGGCTGCCCAAGCACTCAGCTATGCCCACGCCCGCGGGGTTATCCACCGCGACGTCAAACCAGAAAACATCTGGGTTGGCAACTTTGGTGAAGTCATCCTGCTTGATTGGGGGGTGGCAAAAGTTTGGGGCCACACCGACCACGACGAGCCGATTCGGCAGAGCACGCTGCGCAGCCCGCTGGAAGAGGGGACTCAGCTGCGAACGCTGACGATCGGCGGCCAGCGACCGGGCACTCCCCTCTACATGTCGCCCGAACAGGTCTCTGGTAAACGCAGCCTTGACGAACGTACCGATATCTTCAGCCTGGGCGTGGTACTCTACGAAATGTTGGCGATTCGCGAACCATTTCGGGGTAGTTCGGTCGATGAAACTTTTGACAACATTTTGCACAAGGACCCAGTCCTGCCGAGCCAGCGGAGTCCGGACCGTCACATCCCGCCCGAATTGGAGCGGATCACGATGCGGGCGCTGAAAAAGAACCCGGCCGAACGGCAGCAATCCATCCGCGAGTTAATCCACGAACTGCAGCTCGCCATGACCGACGAGCGAACACCATAGCCGGGAACGACAAATTGCATGTGTGGGATTACCGGAGCCGTTTGGAGCACCCCGCAGCGATCGATCAGCCCGGCCACACTAGCCGAGATGACCGACGCGATTCGCCATCGTGGTCCGGATGAAGCAGGCAGTCATCTCGAGACAATGCACCGCGACGCTGGCGGCGATGTTCCAGGGGTCGCTCTGGGGTTTCGTCGCCTCAGCATCATCGACTTGGCCACGGCCCATCAACCGCTATCGAACGAGAGCGGGAAAATTTGGTTGGTTTTCAACGGCGAGATTTATAACTTTCGCGATCTGCGACGGCGGCTGGAAGGCAGCGGCCATCGGTTTAAAACGGCTGGCGACGGCGAAACCATCCTGCACCTCTACGAAGATCTGGGGACCGATTGTTTTGCCCATCTCAATGGTATGTTCGCCATTGCCATTTGGGATGCGGAGAAACATCGGCTGGTGCTCGCTCGCGATCGCTTGGGACAAAAACCTTTGTTTTATGCGCACCAAGCAGGCCGGCTGAGTTTTGCCAGCGAACTCAAGGCGCTCGCTTGCCTCAGCGATCTGCCCCGCGACGTTGACCCAGTTGCCATCGATGAATTTCTGACTTATCAGTACGTGCCCCACCCGGCCACAATTTATCGTCAAGTCCGCAAGCTGCCACCGGGACACTTTGCCGTCTACCAGGGGGACCATCCGCCGCGAATCGAAAATTACTGGGATATTCAGTACGACGTGGAAGCCCCGCAGATGTCACGCGGCGAAGCGGTCACGGAGCTGCGCAGGTTGCTGGCAGACTCGGTCCGTTTGCGATTGCAAGCCGACGTCCCACTGGGCACGTTCCTCTCCGGCGGTGTCGATTCCTCGTTGATCACAGCGCTGGCCCAATCGTTTCGCGAGGAACCGATTCGCACTTTCAGCATTGGCTTTTCGGTGGCCGACTTTGACGAAACGCATTACGCGGCGATGGTCGCCCAGCATTTAGGGACGGCCCATCGGCGGTTCGAGGTTAATCCCGACGCGGTGGCCATCATCGACAGGCTGGCCTGGCACTTTGACGAACCCTTCGGTGACAGCAGCGCCGTGCCGACTTGGTATCTTTGCGAGCTGACGCGTCAGGAAGTCAAAGTGGCTCTCTCGGGTGATGGTGGCGATGAGCTGTTCGCTGGCTACGATCGTTACCGCGCGCTGTGGCTGTCGCGACAACTCGATCGGTTCCTCCCCCGGCAATGGCTGGGTAATCCCGGGTGGCTCGACCGTTGGCCTGACTCCCACCGCCAGCGCTCGCTGGTGCGGCGGGGCAAACGTTTTCTTGAAGCATTTGGGCAACCGCCACCGCGACGTTTCATGAATTGGCTGCAGATCTTTCCGGAGCGTCTGCGCGCGGAACTGTACACCGACGGCATGTTGGAAAAGCTGGCCGCCGAGGGGAGCGACCCGTTCGAGTTCTTTCATGCGGCATGGCGGAAAGTTGGCCAACGCGACGTGGTTGCCAAAGCATCCTTGGCCGATCTACAAACGTATTTGCCGGGCGACTTGATGACCAAAGTCGACATCGCCTCAATGGCGCACGGTTTGGAAGTTCGCCAACCGATGCTCGACTACCGCGTGGTCGAGTTTGCCGCCCGGCTGCCGACGCGGCTAAAGTTTCGTGGCCGGCGAGGCAAATTGTTGCTGGAAGATGCTTTTCGCGATCGCTTGCCAAAACCAATTTGGCGACGTCGCAAGATGGGCTTTGGCGTGCCGATCGCCGATTGGTTTCGGGGACCGCTGAAGGAGATGACAACTGAGTTGCTCTTGTCTCCAGACGCCAAACTGAGCCAATATCTCGATCCGCAAGGAGTTTCTCGGCTGCTGGAAGATCACGTCAGCGGTCGCGTGAATCACTGCTATCGATTGTGGAATTTACTGGTGTTAGAAAAGTGGCTTCGCCGCTGGACTTAACGGGCCGCTGGACTTAACGGAATGGTTGCAAGCATGCGCGATACAATGGCCGTCATCTTGGCAGGCGGGCGAGGCTCACGATTAGAACCCCTCACGCGGGATCGCGCCAAACCGGCCGTTCCGATTGGCGGGCTGTATCGGATCATTGACTTTGTGCTCAGCAACTGTTTGAACAGTGGCTTGCGGCGGTTGCTGGTGTTGACACAGTACAAGGCGCAAAGTCTCGACCGGCACATCAACACCGGTTGGCGAGGTTATTTTTGTCGCGAGCTGGGTGAATTCATCGACGTGGTGCCACCGCAGCAGCGGATTGATGATTCTTGGTATCAAGGCACGGCCGACGCTGTCTATCAAAACATCTATGCGATCGAGCGCGAGCGACCAACCTACGTGGTGATCTTGGCTGGGGATCATATCTATAAGATGAACTATGAGTCGATGGTTGATTTTCATCGCCAGCAACAAGCGGACATCACCGTCGGCGCGCTGCGTGTCCCGCGAGCGGCTGCGACGGAGTTTGGCGTGATGCAAATCGACCATGACCAGCGGATCCGCGGTTTTCAAGAAAAACCGGCCAACCCGCAACCGACACCCGACGATCCTGATTCCAGTTTGGCTTCGATGGGGATCTATGTCTTTACAGCTAACTTTCTCTTCGAACAGCTTTGCCAAGACGCCACCTTGCCTGGCAGCCGCCACGACTTTGGCAACAACATCATCCCCGGGTCGATTGAAAAACATCGCGTATTCGCTTTTCCCTTTCGCGACGAGAATCGCAAACGGGATGCTTACTGGCGTGACGTCGGCACGCTGGACGCCTACTTCGAGGCCAACATGGACCTGGTCGACGTCGATCCCGAATTGAATCTGTACGACGAACACTGGCCAATCCGCAGCTATCAGCCCAACCTCCCCCCGCCGAAATTTGTTTTCGGCAGTAACGGCAGTGGGGACCGTCGCGGCGAGGCACTCGACTCGATCGTCTGCCAAGGGACGATCCTCAGCGGCGGCCAGGTCCGCCGCAGCGTGCTGGGCCCCGACGTGCGGATCAACAGCTTCGCGGATGTCGAAGACAGCATCCTTTTTGAAGGCGTGCACGTCGGTCGCCACGCCCGCATCCGCCGGGCCATCATCGACAAAGGTGTCGACATCCCCAGCGGTGCGCAAATCGGGTATGATCCAGAACTTGATCGTGCCCGCGGGTTGACGATCAGCCCGGGTGGCGTGGTGGTGATTGCCCGGGGCGAACGGATTGAACCGAACTGAAAAGCTAAATAAACGCCGCTGGAGTGCGACCATTGGAAACTTTTGGGGAGGGTACCAACCTATTTTTCGTGGGGCTGGGCTGCGGCCTGCTGGTGCTTCTAATCGGTGCCGGGATCGGATATTGGGCTGGCCGTGGCAACGCGGCCCAACGCGGCGACAGCGGATTTGAGCAACGCCGGATTCTCAATCTGCTGCATGAACTCGGCGACTGGACGCACGAATATCGCGGCGGAGTCAACCAATACCAGCAAGAGTTGTCGGCGATCAGCAGCCAGGCAGCCAAAATCGGCGATCAACCCGGCACCGCTCAAGTCTTGCCGCTGGTCGAGCAAATCATGCAGACCAATCAGCAATTGCAAAGTCGTCTCGACGCGGCCGAAAAACAGTTGGCCGATCAAACCGAACGCATCGAAAGCTACTTGTCCGAAGCACGCACCGACAGTTTGACGGGGCTGGCCAACCGTCGCGCGTTCGACAAAAAACTGGATGAACTATTCAACAGCTTTCTGCGGGGCGGCCCCACCTTCGTCTTAGCCCTCGTCGATATCGACCACTTCAAAAATTTCAACGACACCTACGGTCATCAAACTGGCGACCACGTGCTGCGGCATGTTGCTCAAAAAATGCAGCGAGAGATTCCCGGCGCGCTGCAAGTGGCTCGCTTTGGCGGCGAAGAATTTGCCGTGTTGCTAGAGTCACCGCTGAAGGTGGCCGCTGGTAAAATGGAAACATTCCGCCGCGCCTGTGTCGACGAAACCATCGAATCTGACGGTCGCCAATTGACCGTCACCGTCAGCGTGGGAGTCAGCGAAACTCGCCAAGACCAAATCATCGGCCCCTTGGTTCGCCGCGCCGACGAAGCGCTTTACGCGGCCAAAGGTATCGGACGCAATCGAACCTATTATCATGATGGTTCAGCCCCCAGTTTATTCGGTGCCCCCGATGTCGTGGGCACCGCCAAGACCTAGCACCAGTTGCCACCCCGTAGATGCCAGCACCCGTTAGCGAGAAATAGAATTCGATGGGCGATCCAAATCAAAACGACGAACCCTCCCGTTACTCGAGTGACACCGACGCCGCAAATACGGAATTCGATCGACCACCAACTCACCTTGTGCCACCGGAAGAACTCCAATCAGGGCAACCGGCCGGGCTGTGGGTATTGTTCATCACGGAAATGTGGGAGCGTTTCAGCTATTACGGCATGCGGGCGTTGCTGGTTTTATATTTAATCACGTCCACCGATTTAACCTTGGAAACCGCCGACGGAGCCACCAAGGCAAACACCAATCCCGGGTTCGGCTGGCCGGAAGCTGACGCGGCAATTCTCTATGCGTTTTACACTTGGGCGGTTTACCTGACGCCGATTTTTGGTGGCTGGATCGCCGACAAGATATTAGGCACGCACCGCTCAATGTTACTTGGTGGCTGGATTATCGCTGCCGGCCACATCGTGTTGGCTGGCACGGAGTTCTTTGGCATCGCGCCGGGCGAAGTAGTCAGTTTGCAGTCCAGCCCCGGGGCGCTGATTACCTTCATCAGCGGCTTGGCGTTGATCGTCATCGGCACTGGTTTTTTCAAACCTTGCGTCAGCGTGATGGTCGGTCAGCTCTATGAAAAGAATGATCCCCGTCGCGACTCGGGGTTCACAATTTTTTACATGGGAATCAACCTGGGAGCTTTCTTGGCCCCCTTGGTTGCTGGCACGCTGGGCGAAAAAGTCGGTTGGCACTGGGGCTTTGGCTCGGCCGCCGTGGGCATGATCTTGGGTTTGATCTGCTATCAATTTTTGCGTCCGCGATACATGCCCGCGATCGGCCTGTCGCCGCGACAAGCTACCGCCGCACGAGAGCTCGCCGACTCTTCCCAAGCGCGTGAAATGGAAGCCGAGATGAAGCGGCCGCTCGATTCGGTCGACTTCCAGCGGATCATCGTGATTTTGATTTTGGCCTTTGTCGGCAACATCTTGTTCTGGGCCGCCTTCGAGCAAGCGGGCAGTTCGATGAATGTGTTCGCCGAACAGAACACCGATCGCCAAGTGCTGGGTTATGAATTTCCCACCACCTGGTATCAATCAGTCAACGCACTGACGATCGTACTCTGCGCTCCCCTATTCTCGATCCTCTGGGTTTGGCTCGACAAGCGGAACGCCAATCCCTCCACGCCGATGAAATTTGCTATCGGTTTATGGTTGCTGGGCTTGTCGTTCGGAGCCATGGTGCTGGCCGCCTTGGAAGCTCGCGGTGGCGAATTGGCCGCTCCGTACTGGCTACTCATCACCTACATTGTGTACACCTGGGGCGAGCTTTGCCTTTCCCCTGTCGGGCTCAGCGTGGTCACGAAACTGGCCCCTGCCAAACTGCAATCGTTGATGATGGGCGTTTGGTTCTTCTCGATCTCCCTAGCCAATTTACTGGGGGGGGTTGATGGCAGCCTTCTCTACCAAATTCAAGCCGGGACCGGAGGGCCAGCCCCCCGAAGCAAACTTTATTATCGAAGGTTTGCCTGGGTTTTATCTGATGCTGGTGGTGTTTCCAATCGCAGCCGGACTGTTGCTATTTGTCTGCACCCCGTTGATTAAGAAGATGATGCATGGGGTAAAATAGAGCCACGCGGCGCCCCCTCCAAACGCAATAATTCCTATTTTAGCTGGTCACAAGGGATCAGCTAGTTGATAAGATCCAGTGGAGGGTGCTTCATTCATCATCGTGCAGGCAAAGGTGGTCTATCGTGAAAGAGCCATTGTCGTTCACTGACGACGAGCAACCCGCGGGAGGTCTCTTTCGTGGTGCGTCCAGTTGGCTCACCTCGGCCATTCTGCATTTGCTGCTGCTGTTAATCACGGCACTCATCACGCTGCCCACCGGCACTCAAATTGCCTCCTCACTGGTCATCTCACTGGGCCCAGAGGCCGACGCCTCGGAAGCTCTCTTTACGCTCGATCAAGACCCGATCACGATCGAGTCGACCGGAGAGCAACCGCAATTCGTCGAAGTCGAAGCGCCCCTTGAGACGCTGCTCAACACGTCTCCCGCCGCACTGAATGACCCCACGACGGACAGACTGCCGCTGGTCATTCCACAACCGGCCGACCTCGGCGGCGACTTGGCGAAAGTCGGCGATGCAATGTTCTTTGGCACCAGCGCCAGCGGTCGAGACTTTGTTTTCATCCTCGATATTTCCGGCAGCATGATGGCTCGCAAAGGCGAGCGATTCAATCGCGCCCGAGACGAATTGGTGGAGAGCGTTTCCCGCTTGCGTCCCGACCAACGATTTTACGTTTTCCTCTTCAACTGGAGAACGATACCGATGTTTGGGCCAGCCGATCCGGGAGAACTGATCCCGGCCAGCGGAGAGAACATCGCCCAATTAAGGGCCTGGCTCTATTCGATTGAGCCGACATCGGGAACCGATCCCCGCTTTGCCCTGGTGGGTGCCTTGAACCTTCAACCGAGTGCAATTTTCTTGCTCTCCGACGGTCGCTTCAACACCTCTAATGAGTCCAGTCAATTTTTTGGTGGCGACAGAAACTTGACGGTATTCGAATTGGTTACCAAGGGCCAGTTTCCACGCGTGCAAATCAACGCGATTGCCTTCGAGGATCTCAGCGCATCGCAAGGCATGTCCAAGTTAGCCGAACTGACCGATGGCCAGTTTCGCTTCGTCCCGGCTCCAGGGCAAGCTGGTCTCGAACCGGCCAACGTTGTTGAGGAGCCTGATTATGAGCCCAAAACAGCTGCGGAGCGACTAGCGATGGCCGAAGCGATCATTCTGCTGCGACGTGCCGAACGGTTGAAAAAACGCGGCTCTGACGAGCACGCCCGAAATCTGGTCAAAGACATCGACCCGCTGAAACTTCCCAAAGACGCCCGTTCACGCCTCCGCGCGCTCCGCTAAGACTGGCTACGACCTAGGGGATCTCCGGGGACACCCATTCCGAGATTCTGCCACAGGTCAGTCATACCTTGCTTTACCCTCCGTCGTCTGAGCACCCAGCTCCGCATCTTGGCGGCGAACGCTCCGTAATCGGTCGGTTTAAAAACGATATCGTCGACTCCCCGAAGCATTAGATCCTTCGCCAAGGCAGGCTCGACCACTGAAGTATGAATCACCACCAGCGGACGATCTGGACGAGCGAGCAATTCGGTTGCCAGCGTGTGACCGTGCGTGTTCGGCATCATCAAATCAGTGATGACTAGATCAAACTCTCTTTGCTTCATCAATGCCAACGCCTCTTCACCATCAACCGCGCGATCGGAGCGAAAACCCTCTTTTTCCATGGCAAAACTGATCATCTTCCTGACCACATCATCATCGTCAACGATCAGCACCGAAAATTGTTCCACTGACATTTCAAACTACCTTTACGGCATCCGCTCTGCTATTTGATTTCTAATTCTGCCGAAAACGAACAACAAGCCTTAACTTCATCCTTCAATTCCTCAAGCAGCGATTCAATCTGGCTCAATTCATTATCTTTGCCAGCTGTTTCAATCTGCTCTGCCAAATCCCACAATCGCTCGGCCGCCACAATCCCGGCGATACCTTTCAGTCCGTGTGCGGATTCTCCAGCAGCAGCAGCATCTTGACTTTTTGCATGGGCTACGATCTCTTCCAGTCGTTTTACGCTGTTGACGCTAAAAGACTCCAATAAAGAATGCGCAAAGTCGCGATCACCCATGCAGCAGTCTTCCACAAATCGCTTGGAATCAAAGGGCGCAGCGGTTGCAGCTGGCATCTTTGATATATCATCCGCTATCAATAATGCGTTACTAGAGCCAACCGAAGTCTGCGTAAGACGTTCGATGAGATCTTTCAGCGCCTGCGGTTTGAAAGGTTTGGTGAGGTAATCATCCATGCCCGCCTCGACGCAGCGTTCGCGATCCCCCTTCATTGCGTTGGCTGTTAAGGCAATGATTGGCAGGTGCCCGGGGCGACGTCCAGATTGCTCTTGCTGGCGAATCTGTCGCGTTGCTTCAAAACCGTCCATCTCCGGCATTTGACAATCCATCAGCACCACGTCATACGTGCCGTTCGCCACCGCCCTGACAGCTTCAACACCATTGTTTGCGATATCACATATCCAACCCTGCCTGGAAATAATTTCTTCGGCGAACAGCTGGTTCGTGGGGTTATCTTCCGCCAACAGGACTCGCAATGATTTCGCCGGGAACGCCGTTGTCGCCTCGATTAAGGCTGGCCCGGCCTGCGCGTCATTATGCTTAGTATCCTCAGCCACACAGAAAGATTCCACAATCGCGTCGAGCAAAGCGGACTGTCCGATCGGCTTCCGCAAACATCGGGCAAAGTCATGGGGGCATTGAGAAACCGGTTGGTCTGCGGGCGTCACCAAAAAGATCTTGGTGCGAACGCTTGCCGGCACACCGCGCATGGCTTGCTCTAACTCCGCTTGAGTTGCCGCGAAGGAATCATCGAGCAGCAACAGATCATATCCATTCTCCTCACGCCGGCTCGCGATTCTGACGAGCGTTGCCTCGAGGTCTTGACAGACGTCGACCTGCATCCCCCAGGCCCTGAAGATCTCCTTCATAAAGCTCAAGTACTCGTCGCTCGCATCTGCCACCAAAACTCGCAAACCAGAAAGTTCCGAGGGTGCCAGCGGGACCAGCTCACGATGTTGTTGCGAGCGCGCGAATTGGACCTTGAACCAAAATTCGGAGCCCAAACCTTCGATGCTTCTGACCCCGATCTCTCCCCCCATCGCTTCCACAATACTCTTGCTGATGGAGAGCCCCAACCCGGTTCCTCCATAGCGGCGACTCGTCGAACTATCCACTTGCGAGAAATCTCGAAACAGTTTCTCCAAACGATCCTCGGGAATACCAATCCCGGTGTCGAGGATTCTAAACCGTAACGTAACCTGCTCAGCTGTCACTTCCAGCGGCTCCACGTTGAGACTAATTGAGCCCGTTTCGGTAAACTTGACCGCATTCCCCAACAGGTTAATGATGACTTGCCGCAAACGGTGACTATCAGCTTCGAGCAATAGCGGGATGGGGTGCATTAATTGATGACGCAGCTGCAGCCCTTTGGCCTCAACTCGAAACACCATCGACTCCACCGCATCTTCAATCAATTGCAGCAGATCAAATGGATGGCTATCAATCTCTAATTTGCCCGACTCAATTTTGGAAAAGTCTAAAATATCATTGATCAGACTCAGCAATGCGTTTCCACTTTTCTGACAGGCGCTGAGAAAACGTTGTTGCCGGGGATCGAGTTGTGAGGCAGCCAGCAATTCAGTCATACCGATCACGCCGTTGAGTGGCGTCCGCAGTTCATGACTCATCGCCGCCAAAAATTCGCTCTTCGCGAGACTCGCTTGCTCTGCTGCAAGTTTCGCTTGTCGCAAATTCACCTCAGATGCTCTACGCTCCGAAATGTCGACTTGCGTGGCAATGTAGTTGGTAAGCTCACCAGCTTCGTTCAGGACCGGGTCAATCTTGAGCTCAATCCAATAATCGCTTCCATCGCGATGATAATTGACGATCTCAACAGCGATACTCTCTCGACGCTGAAGACTCTCGGAAATACTCTCCACGCAAGCCGCATCGGTCTTTATCCCTTGAAGGAAATGCCCAGGCTTTTTGCCCTTAACTTCCTCCAGCGAATAGCCGGTTAGTCGAGTAAATGCATCGTTGATCCACTCCACTTTACCCATCGCATCGGTGATCACCACCGAGTGTTGGGTCTTGCTGGCAACCAGCGACAGCTTTTCCACCATTTCGTGGTACTGCTGCAAAGCGAGTTCGGCTTGCTTCCGTTTGTCGATGTCCTCGATCACCAGAACAATATGGCGAGGTTGACCCGCAGCATCCTTCACCAACGACGCGGTGAGATTCACCCAAACCGGGGGAGCATCATGTCGCAAGAATCGCAGTTCAAGGCTGTAAAAGTCAAGCTCTCCCGCCAGGACGCGTCTTAACTGTCGTTGATCGGTCTCGCGATCATCGGGATGCGTCACGCTGTTCGGCGTCGTGGCCAACAACGTTTCCTCGTCGTAGCCAAAAATCTTACATAATCCTGGATTGACCTTTAGCCAATTCCCCTCCGTGGAAACCAGCGCTATCCCCAACGCTGCGCTCTCAAAAGTGCCCCGGAAATTCTGCTCGCTTTCCAATAACGCGGCACTCTTTACATGCTTTTCCGTAACGTCGAAACTCACACCAACCAATTGCTCGGGTGAGTGGGTGGCGTCGAGCACCACCTTTCCCTCGCCCTGAACATGGCGAATTGAGCCGTCTGGATGAACGACGCGAAAGCAACATGAGAATGATGACTTTTCTTCAACCGCCTGGTCCACACAGCCGCTTACACGCTCACGGTCATCAGGATGAATCACTGTTAAAAATGCTGAGAGCTGATAAGGTCCTGGCGATTCCTCCAAACCAAAAATTTCCTTCATCCGACCATCACACTGAACCGTTTGATCGGCGAGCTGAACCTCCCAAACGCCAATTTGAGCCGCATCCAAAGCGATATCTAATCGTTCCTGGCTTTTGGTTAGCTTCCGGGCCAACAAGGCTGCTGACGGCAATTGCAGCGCGTTGGGAAGCAAACGGATCAATACCAACACCGTGCCCCAAGATACCAAAGCCGTGAAGGCTTTGATTAATCCAGAAAATCGGTATACCGGCCACCAGAAAATTCCCGCCTCTACCAAGTGCCCGAATCCGCAGGCCAAAATGAACGTGGCAAACAACCAGATAATTTTCGGGAACGGCAGGTCGGGTTTGCGTCGCAAGAAAAACAGCAGCACGATCGGAATCGCGAAGTAGGCGCTAAAGATGCCGACATCCGAAATGATGTGCAACCAGCCAACATCGGTTGACCAATCACCGCAGTACCAACGAGCGGGAAAATCGCTGGTGTCGAAGAGCTTACCGGCAAAGGTGCCTAAGCCCTCCGCAGAGAACTCCTTGGTGGCCAGCCCCGCACCCACACCAGTTTCACCGCAGCATGCCGCCTGCTCGACATTTGTTTGCTCGATACGCGATTGCTCGACGCCCCCTTGCTCGATTGGCGAAAGCGACTAGCATTGTCGCGGAACTCAAGACCACAGACAAAACAAGGCAACCTGTCATCTTGAGCATACCCGCACCGCGTCCCTACAATCGAAATAAATTGTTAATTCATTACTGTTTACGAATACCCCGGAGGCTTCGCAGAACACTGGTCTCCTAACTCTAGGTCATGAAAAACAAGCTTTAGATTTCGCGGTTTTCCGCAAATGGCTGGCCACTTTAGCGCGAGTCACGGTTTCTGTGGTGAATTCGTTTACTCACGCCTCCTGCATAACATCATCAATGTCGATACGCGTATGCAGCCGGCTGTCCATGCGTAGCGCGACCATCTGGGCCAACCGCGGTCGCTCCAACTCGAACACCGCCGCCAAAGCATCGCGACCCCCCAAGCTGCACGGGCCGTCAATTTCTCCGAATCACCAGGATCGTGCTCTTGATATGCTTCCATACCAGGGGTACCTGCGCATCCACTGGGCGATTCCACAATAATTCAAGAAAAAAAATTCGGTTGGGGTATAGCAAGGCGAGTTGCAGATTGAACAATCCTGCTGGTCACTTTTTTGGCAATCTGTGCCGGTCGCCGATTAAACTGGCTCTCACCTGACTGAGGCTAACCAGTGGTGGCTCTGGCATTGTCAGTTGGAGCCGCGTAATGTTTACTTTTGCGGTTTGCTTCGATCGCGCCGACTACGAAGGATAAAGCTTGTGAACGAACCCCAACTTGAGACTCAAACAAAATCGTTTTCGCGGCGTCAAGCGATGGTCGGTGCACTCGCCGGGGCGATTGCCTGCGGAAGTCAGGCCTTGCTGCCGGCACGCTTAGTCGCGGCCAGCCCTAAAGCGAAACCAAGCCGGCCCAATCGGATCGCTGTGTCGACGTATTCTTATTGGCGTTTCCGCAACGACAGCAAATTGACGATCGAAGAGTGCATCGATCTAGCGGCGGAGGCTGGTTTTGATGGTGTGGAAGTCTTGCATGTTCAAATGCAAGACGATTCCGATCCCGCTCTCCAGCGAATCAAACAACGCGCCTTCCGACACGGAATTGATCTGTGCGGTTTTTCAACTCACCAAACGTTTGTATCACCCGACGCGGATGTGCGGCAGAAAAACGTCGACCATACAATCCGCTTGATCGAAATGGCCTATGCCATGGGCATCCCCACGATGCGCGTCAATACGGGGCGTTGGGGAACGACCAAAAGTTTTGACGAACTGATGGCAAACAAGGGCATCGAACCGCGTCTGCCGGGCTACAGCGATGACGAAGGCTTTCAGTGGGTGATTGACTCGCTGGAAAAATGTTTACCCGCAGCGGAACGCTGCGGCGTGGTGCTGGGGCTGGAAAATCACTGGGGCCTGGGGCGAACAGCCGCCGGAGTTCTGCGCTGCATCAAGGCGATCAATTCACCCTGGCTCCGCGCCACCCTCGATACCGGCAACTTTTTGGAAAACCAATACGACCAATACCAAGAGTTGGCACCGGAGGCGGTGTTTGTACAGGCGAAAACTTATTTTGGCGGCGGCACTTGGTACACGCTGGACATCGACTACGATCGCGTGGCCAAAATCCTCAGAGACGTCAACTATCAAGGCTATATTTCACTGGAATTCGAAGGCCAAGAGAGTCACGAAACGGCGATCCCCAACAGCTTGGCACTGCTCCGCCAAGCCTTTGGAGCTGCTGCGGCAGAGTAGTCAGCCAGGTGTCGAGGCGTCTCGTCGATGCGGTTTGCGCTTCGCTTCGTCATCGATCAACATCCGCACGGCGGGCGATTCCAAATCGTCAAACTGGCCTTTGCGAATGCAGATCACGCAGGCCAAGACGGCCGCCGCGCCCATTAAAATTGCCACTGGCAAAGCTACGTACAGCACGCTCATGATGTTCGCTCGGCTGTTGAAAATGTGGGACTTGCGAGGGTCATCGAAAGGACCGTCAAGGAACTGATCGGCATCAGCACGGCTGCGACCAACGGGTTGATCTGCCCGGCCATCGCTAAGATTACCGCGATCACATTATAAGAGAGCGAAGCGGCAAAGTTGCGACGAATCACCGAGACGGTCCGTTGCGAGGCGTGCATGAGGTCAGCCAGCCCAGCCAATCGGCCATCAGCTAAGTAAACGGGAGCCGCTTCGAGACTGGCTTCGGCACCACCCCGCACGGCCACGCCGACGTCGGCGGCGGCCAACGCGGCCGCATCGTTAACGCCATCCCCCACCATTAACACTGGCCCGGGCGTTTGCTTGCTGGCTTCAATCTGAGCCAACTTGGCTTCCGGCGTAAGTCCCCCTAAAGCCAACTCGGCTGAGATCCCCGCTGCGGCAGCGATCTGTGCGACAGTGCGAGGGTGATCGCCAGAAAGAATGCCAACTTCCCAGCCAAGGCGCTGTAAACTTTGCACCAACTCCGCCGCATCATCGCGGAGCGTATCCTCCAACCGCAAAATCGCGGTCAAGCGACCATCTAACGCGATCAACACGCTGCTGGCGCCATCCCCGGTAATGCGTTGTTGGTGCGCGACCGCCCAGGGCTCGACGTCGACACCCTGCTCCCGCAAAAATTGACTATTACCCACAAGCACATCACGACCTTCGACAACACCGTAAACTCCTCCCCCGATCGTTTGCGAAACTTCGTCAGCCGTGGCGATCACCAAGTCTCTACGATTCGCTTCACGCTCAATCGCCGCAGCCACTGGATGTCGCATTTGCGATTCCACGGCGGCAGCCAATCGCACCGCCGTCTGCAGTTCCGCCTGCGATTCAAGTTCCACATCACGCTCGCCCAGCACCTCAGTGATCCGCAAGCGACCGACGGTGAGCGTACCGGTCTTGTCAAACCAAACTTTGCCAGGCCGCGCCAGCCGCTCGAGTACATCCCCGCCGCGAACCAAAATCTTGCGGCGAGCGGAACGCCCTAAGCCCACAGCCAATGCCAACGGCGTGGCCAGTGCCAAGGCGCACGGGCAAGCGACGATCAACAAAGCGACGGCATGCTGAGCCGCTGCCGCCGGACCGCTGGACCACCACCAGCCAAGTGTTACCAGGGCCAATAAAATCACGATCGAAACAAACCAGCCACCCACCGCATCGGCCAATTGCACGACCGGGGATTTCTTGCCAGCCGCTTCCTCCACCAACTGCATCAACCGACCAACGCGACTTTCCATACCCACGGCAGTCACGCGAATATCGAGCTGGCTGCGAAGATTGGCCGTCCCAGCTTCGATCGAATCGCCCGGTCCCACTTCCACCGGTTGACTCTCGCCTGTCATCAAGGAACGATCGAGCAGCGAATAACCGACCTCGATCGTCCCGTCGGCCGGCACCCCCTCGCCCGCGACGACACGAACCAAATCGCCAGCTCGCAAGGCGTCGGTGGGCATCTGCTTGAGACTCCCATCCGCTTCCACGCGGGTGGCCGAAGGGGGAGCCAAACGCATCAACAAACCGACCGACTCGGCCGCGCGACGTTGCTGGCGAAACTGGACCCAACGTCCCACCAATAAGAAAAAAACCAGCACCGCGATCGAATCGAAATAGACTTCACCAACGCCCGAAATCGCCCCCACCAAACCGGCGATAGCCCCCACGCCAAGCCCCAAGGCGACAGGTAGATCCATGTGGGGCGTCCAAGTTCGCAGCGCCGCCCATGCGCCTCGAAAGAAGGTCCGCCCCGGAATCGACACCGCCAACAAACCTAATAACACGCCGGCCCAACGGAGCACAGTTTCGTACTCCGCTTGGATGCCGGAAAAACGGCCGGCGTACAACGCCACGGCGATCCACATTGAATTGGCCGCGCAAAAACCGGCGATCGCAATTTGAACCAACAATTGGCGATTTTCGGCCGCCGCCCGGTCCGCCCGTTCGCAGTTGGCCAACGGTGCCACACGATAGCCAAGTCGATCCAGGGTGCTGGCAATCTGACTGAGCTTCGTCTGCCCCGGTGCGAAGACCACATCAATCGTGTGGTCATGCATTCTCACCCGAGCCGACTCCCATCCGGGCAACAGTCTGGCCGAGCGTTCAATCAACCACGCGCAAGCACCACAATGCAAACCACCGATAGCCAAGCGACAGCACAACAGATCACCACCGGCTGACTGCGGTGCGCTGCGCCCCAACAACGTGGGATCATCCAATTCGTCATAACGCGACGCGTTGACCACCGCCTCTCCGGAGGTGTTGGCCAAGCGATCGCGGAGCGCGTAATAGTCTTCTAAACCCCAGCCATGAATTAACTCATAGGCTCCGCGACAGCCGGCACAGCAAAAAGCGGGTGTGTCAACATCCGCGGTCGGAGGTGCGGGCGAAGGCAAACCACAGTGCCGACAAGGAACGGTCCCACCGCTCTCCGTTTCAGCAAGTGCCGTCTTCCGCTCCACCGTCGATTCAGTTTGCATCTTCGCAGCAAGGTAAGGGTTCACCCGAAAGGACATTCAGCGTTTGCTGAGCCACCGACGCACCATTTGCCGTTTGCTCAATCCCCGCATCCGCGCCGGCGGCGCGAGCTCGAGCGACAGTCGCCGCACGTTGAGCGAGCGGAGTTAAATCAGCAGCCGCCCGTCCCGTCGCTGTGTACAAACCTGTGGTCAACAACATCATCGCGCCGATCAGCGGCAATAGGCTGCCGAAGCGAGGTGCCAATCGGAAAGAGCCTGCCACCAGTGCCGTCAAAGCGGGCAGCGTGCCCAACCAAAAAGCAACCATCACGCTGACCGCCGGCAACGGATGCCCCGTACCGGCCGCCACCAACACAAACAAGTATAACCAGCCGCACGGCAATAAAGTTGTTAACGAGCCAGCAGCCACGCCACGAAGCAACAAAGGCAAGCGATTCAGTTGCGGCCTGCGAGCAGCCACCCAGGCCGAGATCCAACTGCCCAACCCTGACGAAGTTACCCCTGCCGAAGTTACCCCCGCAGGCTGCGAACGCATCCACTGCGGAAACTGCCATTCCACGTAGCGAATCAGCCCCAACGCGATCATTGCCCCACCAACGACCCGAGCCGCCAACGATTGAATGCCGACCACATCGCCACCCAAAGAAACGGCCGCGCCCAACAATCCGGCGATCAATCCGGCGATGCTGTAGGTCAACAACCGCCCGGCGTGATAGGCGAGCAAGCGAGGCCAAACACCGCCCCGCGATGAAGCATCCCCGGCAGCACGCGGAGAGTCTGCGGTCTGAGCTCCGCCACCATTCGCCCTGCGTTGCCCCCCTGCACCGCTGGCCCACAACGCCAACGGACCACACATGCCGACGCAATGCATGGACCCGAGCAAGCTGGCGACCAAGACGGCTAACAACAATCCGATCACGAAGTCACTCCGGCGGAATTTGCATCAGCGGCGGCAACCTTCACCGTCTGCTTAATCAGGAAATGAGCCGCTTGTTGATCACGCAAATCCAATTCAATTTCCCACAGACCGGGGCGATCCATCATTGCCAGAACGCGGTAATTCCCCCCACCAAGTGACTCCAGTTCGAGCGACTGAATCTCGCCCGCCCGAGCGTGATGATAGAGTCGCACTTGACCTTCCAACGATTCCAGTGGCGTGCCCTGCGAATCAGCCAACATCACGGTCACGGCTCGACGACCCTGCGTATCGGCGACCTCGGGAACGACAATCCGGTGTGCCCAACGGAGGGAGTCGCTGGCTTGCTGTACCGCTTGCTGCTCGTCCCAACGAAGTGCCTGCTGATAATAGTCGGGCACGACGGCCACGCTGGGATCACCCGTTGCCAACGTAATTGCCACCACGCCGACGGCAACTTGAGCGGTCAAAAAAGTGACCACCAAACCGCCCCAAAACCAAGCCGCCTTGCGGCCAGCGCGACGCTGCTCCTGGGGTGTCATCAGATCATAATCCGTTTGTTGCGTTGTCATCAGTCTTACTGCTTAGGCCCGAGTAATCGATATTCCAACTTTCGCTCATTATCGGCACCATCGGTGATCCGAAATTCAGCGTCGGCAAAACCGCTCGCGGCGGTCAAACGAGTGGGGAATCGCACAGACACCGGCACGGTACTGTTCTCGCCCACACCCAATTCCAAGCCCGACGAATCGACAATCTGCAATTCTACACCGGCCGGCGCGATCGCTTCGATCTTATAAGTTTGCGGCTGATCGCTGCGATTCATCAATCGTAAACTCATATTGTTTCTCAGCATCCCCGCAGCATCCAGCGTGTAAGGATGACCGCCGGAACGTGACACCCCCGCATCGAAGGCGTACTTCGTCGAGAGCACCAACAGGAAACCGCCAACCACGACCGCCAAGGCTAAGGGGTAAAGAATCGTGCGAGCTCGCAATAAACCACCCGGCTTGCCAGCCAATTCATCCTGCGACGTGTAACGAATCAAACCTTGCGGCAAGCCGACTCGATCCATCACTTCATTGCATGCGTCAATACACTGCGTGCAATTAATACACTCCATCTGCAAACCATCGCGAATATCAATCCCGGTCGGACAAACAACCACGCATTGGTTACAGTCAACACAATCGCCGCCGCTGGCACTGGCGCTGACACCGACAGGTTGCGGATCCGCGGCGGTGCTGGCCAACTTGCGTTTGCCTTTGTGGCGAGGTTCGCCACGCGCCACATCGTAACCCACGATCCGGCTGCGGCGATCCAACATCACCGACTGGAAGCGCCCATATGGGCAAGCGATCAAGCACAACTGCTCGCGGAAAAACAGAAAGTCAAACAGCATCGCTGCCGTGGTGCCAATCATCAGGGCAAACGCGGCCGGGTGCTCCACCGGCGAACTGCGAACCCACTCGGCCAACCGCTCGGTCCCGACAAAATAGGACAGAAAGGTGTGAGCCAGCGCCATCGAGAGGACTAGGTAAATTCCCCAGCGAAGAAATCGCATCGGCAACGTCAGCTCCCGCTTGGCTTTACCACCTTTACCCACCGTTCCCTCAAACAAACGGTCGATGGGGCGGAACAGAAACTCCATATAAACGGTTTGCGGACACCCCCAGCCACACCACAATCGCCCGCTGATTGCCGTGGCGAGCACGATGGTGAGAAAGACAGCCACCATACCGAGCGCCAGCAACAACGTATCAGTGGGCAAAAAAGTGTGCCCAAACAAGACAAACCGGCGGGCCACAATGTCCAATAAAACCAGCGGCTTGCCTCCCCAGCGAAGATGGGGCAACAACACGAAAATGGCGATCAATGCGTAAGCCACCACGCGGCGACGCTTCCAAAGCACTCCCGTGGAGAGCTTGGGACTCAACCAACGCCGTGAGCCATCTTGCTCGAGCGTGCTGAGCACGTGCAGGGGAGCTCCCAGCAGCGTGCTACCCTGAGCGCCTCCCGTCGCGTCTGCGCCCTCGACAGCCGACTGCTGCTCCCGAGCGTCACCACATTTACAAGTACCACATTTACCACAACCACCAGCTCCCCCACCCGTCACCGGCAGAGCGCCTGGTTTGCCAGCGTCGTCCGAGAGTGAGGTGGAGGGGGATGACGAACACATTTTCAATATCCTTGCGATCAAGAGATCGAGATAACTTTCAAGTAAACTCCCTCGACGGTCAGCATGCGTCGATCGTCAGCACAAGCACCGGCTCAATCACCTTCCATCACAGGAGATTCCGCAGTGACCGGGTCTTCGGCGGCCGCCTCAGCACCCTCGCCTTCAGCCCCATTTCCATCCTCGCCTTGAGCCCCATCACCAGCCTCAGCCGCTTTAGCAGCTTCCTGAGCGGCCAATTCATCGGGCGTGGGCCAGGGAGCGATTTCGCTACCCTCTGCAGCTTTCGCGCCGGGGCCCGGATCGGTCCCCCGCATGCTGGCCACGTAAGCGGAGACCAACACACGTTCGGCTTCATCCAGGCGGTTGATCCAAGCTGGCATCGCGCCCGCGGCGGCACCTCGGTTGACGATGTTGAGAATATCCTCGATTTCGCGGACGTTCTTATAGTGGTTGTCGGTCAGGTTGGGACCGATCAAACCACCTCCGCTGGTGCCGTGACAGGCGACACAATTCGCCAGATAGACACCGCGACCGACCGCCAATCCACCGCCGCCGGTGGAAGCGAACCGGACCAGCGTCTGCCGGTCTGGCTTGATCTCACCCAATCCGGCCAGCTGCTTGCGAGCGTTCACCGCCTCAGCGACTTGATAACCCTCGGAGACGCTACGGCCGCTACCACCAAAGTGATAGTAGGCGAAGTAGGGAAACGAAAAGATAATCGAAACGATGAACAACCACTTCCACCAACCCGGCAGCGGGTTGTCATATTCCTGAATGCCATCGTATTCATGCCCCGTCAACTCGTTATGGGCATCACCGGCAATCCAGCCGGTTCCTTGTTGGTCATCTGCAACTTTGCTCATCGAAGTCTCTGCTTGGGAATACTGGGCTGTCGAAGTCTTATCGCTCATGGGCTTATTGCTCATGGGGACGATCCTCCTCACGGAGCACCGCCTGGGCCGCACGCTCATCACGCGGGTCTTGAACACGATCACTTAGCGGAATCGAGGCGAAGCGATCGGTAGCATTGCGACTGAGTCGCAGAGTGGCGTAGCACATCAGCCCAAAGGCGATGCAGAACAGAGCCAGCGCCCAGGTGGCGCTGTTGCTATAGTCCAAATAGTGCAAAACATCTCTTAACATGATTTTATTCCGCAGCAGGGAGCGATTAGGGAGTCGCCAGAGCCACGCCCTCCGTAGATTCAGGTTGCTGGGCAACGGGCTCCGTTTCCGCCTCTTCGTCAGCCACCGCCGGGGGTAATGCCCCTTCAGTTTCCGGCGCCGGTGCGGGACGCGTAAGATCGACCCCCATGCGTTGCAAATAGGCAATTAGAGCAACCGCTTGGGTATCCTTGGTCATAACAAAGGTACCGTCGGGCAACTCTTGGCGAACGGGTCCGCCTTGATTGATAATTTCAGCCGCCAACACGTCGGCTTGTTGCCTGGCAATCTCGGGAGACTCGCTCAGCTCAAAGTCATACTCAGCACCAAGCCAGTGTGCGGCCCACACGCGATCGGTGATCTTTTTAAAATCGAGCGTCGTTGTTAGCAGATGCTCAAAAGAGGGCATCACCGAGCCGGTCTGCACCGACTCCGGATCTTGGAAGTGCCGCCAGTGCCAGAGACTGCTGTTCTTGCCACCCTGACGAGCCAAATCGGGACCGATGCGGCGGCTACCCCACTGGAACGGATGGTCATAAACAAACTCACCCGCCTTGCTATATTGCCCGTATCGTTTGGTCTCGGCCACGATCGGACGGATCATTTGACTGTGGCAGTTATAACATCCTTCCGAGACATAAATATCACGACCAGCCAACTCCAACGGCGTGTAAGGTTGCACCGACGCAATCGTGGGAACATTGCTGCGAATCAGGAAGGTTGGAATGATTTCAAACAAGCTGGCCACAACCACAGCCAGGACGACCAACACGGTAAAGCGAACCGGCAAACGCTCCCAGCGACGGTGCCAACCCATTTTGGACCACCAACCGAGCGACTTACCCAATTGCGAGATCGGCGTGTCGCCAAATTCATCTTCGTCGACCGATGGTGTCGGTTCGGAGAACCGCCCCAAGCGGGGAGCCGTGTAGACGGGCTCGTCATAGACAGCCGGCCGTGTCGACCAGGTCATCACATGATTAATAGCCATTAGCACGATGCCGAAAACAAACAAAGCCCCACCAGCAACTCGCAACCACCACAACGGAATCACCGTGGTCACCGATTGCAAAAAGTCTGGGTATTGCAATTGGCCCATGTCGTCCAAAGCACGCCACATCAAACCTTGAGTCAAACCTGCAGCGTAAATGGGAACGATGTACAGCAGAATGCCGATCGTGCCGACCCAGAAGTGCAGACTCGCCAATTTGACGCTCCACAACTTGGTCTGGAATAACCGTGGCATCAACCAATACAGCATGCCAAAGGTCATCATGCCGTTCCACCCTAGCGCCCCGGAGTGCACGTGGGCGATCGTCCAGTCGGTATAGTGGCTGAGCGCGTTAACACTCTTGACGCTCAACATCGGCCCTTCAAAAGTGCTCATCCCATAGAAGGTGATCCCGACCACGAAAAACTTCAGCACCGGGTCGGTCGCCACTTTGTGCCAAGCACCTCGTAGCGTCAGCAAACCGTTGATCATTCCACCCCAAGATGGCATCCACAACATCACGCTGAACAGCATCCCCAAGGTGCTGGCCCATTCGGGCAGCGCGGTGTAATGCAAGTGGTGCGGTCCCGCCCAGATATAAATGAAGACCAAGGACCAAAAGTGTAAAATCGAAAGCTTATAACTGAAAACTGGCCGGTCGGCCGCTTTCGGCAAAAAGTAATACATCAGACCCAAGAAGGGGGTCGTCAAGAAAAACGCCACCGCGTTGTGACCATACCACCACTGCATAAACGCGTCTTGCACACCCGCGTAGAGTGAATAACTCTTGCCCCAACCAATCGGCACCACCAAGTTGTTAAAGACGTGCAGCACCGTCACGGTGACAAGCGTGGCGATGTAAAACCACAGAGCCACATACATGTGTCGCTCACGACGCTTGATCAACGTCATGAAAAAATTCACCCCGAAGAAGCCCAACCAAACGACGGCAATTGCCAAGTCGATCGGCCACTCCAGCTCCGCATACTCTTTGCTCTGTGTGATTCCCAAGGGCAAAGTAATCGCCGCCGCCACGATGATCGCTTGCCAACCCCAGAAATGCAGCTTGCTCAGCGTGTCGCTCCACATCCGCGCCTTGCACAGACGCTGGGTGCTGTAATAGACAGCCGCGAAAATCGCGTTCCCGGCGAACGCGAAAATGGCCGCGTTGGTATGCAAAGGCCGCAAGCGACCGAAAGATAAATACTCGGCAATCCAACCCAACTCATAGAATAGCTTGGGCAGGACCAACAGCAGGGCCACCAACAAGCCCACCAGCGTGGCAACCAACGCCCACAAGAGCGTGGCCGTGGCGAACATCCGCGTGATGCCATCGTCATAACTGAACGAGTCCATCGTCACTGCCGGACTCGTCCCTCCACCCACTCCTGCGGATTGCGGGTCTTCGTCTCTCTGTTTATCAATCGTGCCGCTCGCCATCGTAGCGATTCTCCCAGGAAGAATGCGTTGGGGTGTGCAAATCAGTATGTTACAAATGAAGCTCGAAAGCCCCTTCTATCACGAACAGTGCCAAGCCGCTGAAGCAGCGACCGCACGCCGCACCCCAGAACTGCGGCGGCGGAGCTAAATTCAGGTTTTTTACGGGCTAAATACTCTGGAGAAAAAACATCGAACTTAACCCCGGCGACCCGCGGTCAGACCCCCAGCTCAATAACACCGTGCCGGAACCGCACAGCTCGTGCGCAAACCAGTGTGCCACATCGCACACTTGGAAATCCAGCCCAGATCGTTCCCGCAAGCTCCTTCTCCCAAGCTCCTTCAGCGAAGCCTCATCATGCAACGCGCCCCCTCACCACCCGCCGCAGCCCTGCAAGCTCGCCTGCAAGAACTTCGCGACTACGTAGCTCTGACTCCCGCTGATCTGCATGACGTCAGACCCTGCTGGGATCTGCTGCAGCCCCATGCTGGAAAACTGGTTGAAGATTTTTACTTGGAAATCATGCGGCACCCCGAGGCACGAGCCGTGTTCAGCGACATGGCGCAAGTCAACCGGCTGAAGCAATCACTGCACGCCTGGCTAGCCGATCTATTCGCCGGCCAAGATGACCCTGATTTCGCCAACCGGCGTTGGCAAGTCGGTTATCGTCACGTGCAAATTGGCTTGCCCTCGATCTGGGTCAGCATGGCCATGTCACGCCTACGAGACCAAGCGCTGACGGCGCTTGGCCAGGAATGGCCCCACGATCAGCCCGGACTGCAGCGGGCGAATTCGGCCATTTCCCGGATGATGGATGTCGATTTGGCGCTCATCCAAGATGCTTACAACAACGAGTCAGTCTCCCGCCGTTTACATCGTGAACGCGACTTTGCCGAGGGAGTGATTCAGACCGCGCAGGCGGTCGTGATGGTGGTCGACACCGCAGGTCAGCTGATCCGCGGCAACGCCTTTCTCGCTCGCTTGCTGAATATCTCTGACGCTGACAATGAAGCGACGCTGCCGGCGAACGTCTGTGAGCTGTTGGCCAGCGACGAATGCGAGCCATTTCTGCAATTCATTCGCTTGGCGGCGGCGGGCGAGCACCCTGCCCCGCTGGAAACCGTGCTGCAACATCAAACCTCAGCACCACGTCGAGTGCGGTGGATGGCGCGACCCTTCCTGCCAATCCCGCTTGCCGAGGACGACAACCAAGCGGAAACGGGCGGGGGAGTGCTGTGTGTCGGCCAAGACATCACCGACCTCACCGAAGCGCAACGGCAACTGGTGCGCCACGCCCGTTTGGCTGCGATCGGTCAGACGATGACGGGCTTGGCGCATGAGAGCCGCAACGCTTTTCAGCGCAGCCAAGCCGCCCTGGAGACGTTGCTGCTGGAACTGGAAGATCGCCCGGCGGCCGTGCAATTGATCGAGCGAATTCAACGCGCCCACGACCACTTGCTGCATCTTTACGAAGAAGTGCTGCAATTCGCCCGCCCGGTGCGACTGGAACTCCAACAACTGCATCTCGACAGTCTCGTGCGTCAAACCTGGGATCATTTGCGAGATGCGGTCAGCAACAAACAAGTCCGCTTGGCGTTGCAAGCCGACCCCACTGATACGGCAATCACGGCCGACCCGTTTGCTCTCGAGCAGATTCTCCGCAACCTGTTGGAAAACGCGATCGAAGCAAGCCACAGCGGGGCCGAACTGCATGTCACCATCGCACCCGCGTGGCTGGGTAGCCAACCTGCCAGCCGGTTGGTCGTCCGAGATTTTGGCAAAGGTATCCCAGAAAAGTATCGCGATCGTCTGTTTGAGCCCTTCTTCACGACGCGTTCCAGCGGGACTGGACTCGGACTGCCGATCGCCCGCCGGCTGGCCGAAGGGCATGGCGGCAGCCTGGACTTGAACGCCGCCGAGCCCGGCACCATTGCGATACTTACGCTCCCCTTGGTGGCGATCCCGGAAATGGAGCCGGGGCCCAGCAATGAGGATACCCGGCGTAGCGAGTGAGACGGAATCGCTGCTCGAATTTATTTAGCCGCTCAGACTTGGCTGCTCAAATTCAGCTGCTCAGCTGTGCCAGTTCGCCCGCTCACTGTGCCCAACCGCCCACTGCAACCCGGCGAATGGCCCTGAGCGAACACTTAATTTTTAACTTAAAGTGTTATCTGCAAAGTGCTTATAACAATTAGCACGAGTCACAGATAGAAAGTTGGCGCGGCGATTGCTTTCGACGTGATGGCTCAAATTTATGATCACCGCTCCCAGGTCAATGCTCCCATTGGATAAACGTCGCGTGCGAGAACTTGCCTCCGTCGATAATCCGACTTCCCCAGCGGCTGCCGGGCTACCGTTACAGCCCGGCCACCGGGATACACCGCCTGGCCAGCGGGAAGTACAGCCTGGCCAGCGGGAAGTGCAGCCTGGCCAGCGGGACACGCAGCCTGATTCGTCGGATGACCACGAGCAGATTCAGTTGTTATTGGTTGACGACGAGGACGATTTTCGCGATTCAGCGGCTCAATATTTTTGCCGACGCGGCCATCATGTCACGGCGGTTGCTTCGGGCCGCGCGGCGATCGAAGCGACCAAGAAGCGGCAGTACGACGTAGCCGTGGTTGACGTTCACATGCCGGAAATGGATGGCGTGGAGCTGTTGAAAAAAATTCGCAGCGAAGGGGACCATCTACAAGTCTTGATGTTGACCGGCGGAGCGACCGTTTCGACGGCTGTCGCCTCGCTGAAGGCGGGCGCGGTGGACTATGTGACCAAGCCAATTCGCTTGGCTGACCTGGAGTCACTGATTCGCAAAGCGGCGCGGACTGCGGGACTGGAACGCGAGAACGCGCGATTGCGTCAAGTGATTCATCGCCAGCGGCCACGGACCAACATCGTCGGCCGCTCCGCTGGGATCGAAGAGGTCCTGCGTTTGATCCAACGCGTCAGCGGCAGCGATAAGCCGGTGTTGATTGAGGGCGAAAGTGGCACGGGCAAAGAACTGGTCGCGCGGGCGATTCATGCCGCCGGGCCGTTGGCGGATCGTCCCCTGGTGGTGATCAATTGCGCGGCACTGCCGGAGCATTTGCTGGAGAGCGAATTATTTGGGCATGAAAAGGGAGCCTTTACCGGCGCGGTCGCCAGCAAGCCGGGGCTATTTGAAATGGCTGATGGTGGCACGCTGTTTATCGATGAACTAGGAGAACTCGCTGGCAGCTTGCAAGCTAAATTATTGCGAGTCCTCGAAGACGGAGTAATTCGTCGTGTGGGGAGTGTCAAAGAGCGTCGAACCAAGGTGCGAATTTTGGCTGCCACCAACCGCGACTTGGCTACCGAAGTGCAGGCGGGACGTTTTCGCGAAGACCTCTATTACCGCATCAACGTGTTAAAAATTGTCTTGCCGCCGCTGCGGCAGCGACGTGGCGATGTTGATTTGTTGGTCGCCCACTTGTTGGGCGAAGATTGGGTCTTGGAACCTGGCGTTGCCGAGACGCTGCGAGTTTACAATTGGCCTGGCAACGTGCGGCAGTTAGCCAACGCGTTGGAGCGAGCGAAACTACTGGCTGACACTGACCGCGTAATTCGCTTAGTCAACCTGCCTCCCGAGATCAGCAGCAATCACAGGCTGCTTGAAACCGATCACTCAACCCAGGCGAACGATTTCACCCAGCCGAACGATTCTGCGGCGGCCGAACATGCGGCTGGCTTTGGCCCCTCCTCCCCGGCAATGATTTCGCCGCAAGATCTCGCATCACTCAACAAGCGGCACGTGGAGGAAACGTTGCGGCGGTTTAACGGCAACAAGTCGCAAACCGCTCGCGCTTTGGGGATCAATCGCCGCAGCCTTTATCGGTTGATCGACAAGTTCGAACTATAGCGGTGCCTGCTATTTATTGGTGAGGCCAGCCGGTTATGATTGGTTCAAAATGTGAACCAGCAGAGCCGCAAACTGAGTGCCCCAAGATGACGTTGTTGTACTTCGACGAGTGCTTTACCGAGCATGAGACAGGTCGGCACCCGGAAAATCCAGCTCGCATCCTGGCGATTGGCGAGCAGTTGCAGAAGGCCGAGTTATTTACCCGTTGCCAACGTCCCGCTTGGCAACCGGCTGCTGCGGAGGCGCAGCATCGTGCGCACACGACCGACTATACGCACCGGCTGCAAGCATTGGCAGCGGCGGGTGGTGGGCAAATTGAGCAGGACACGGTGTTGAGCGCGCACTCCTTCGAAGTCAGTTGTCTGGCTGCCGGCGCGGCTTGCGACGCGGTCAGCCGAGTGCTTGCTGGCGAAGACAAAACTGCGTTTTGCGCGATCCGGCCGCCGGGCCATCATGCCTTGGCCAACGCGGCAATGGGTTTTTGTTTGCTCAACAACGTGGCCGTGGCGGCCCATCACGCTTTAACGGTGGAGGGCCTTGATCGGGTGCTGATCGTCGACTGGGATGTGCATCACGGCAACGGCACGCAAGCGATTTTTTGGGAAGACCCTCGCGTTGGTTTTTTCTCCATTCACCGCTGGCCGTTTTATCCCGGCACGGGTAGCGCGGACGAAACAGGCTCGGGAGCCGGCCTCGGCACCACTTGGAACGTACCGGTCGCGTACGGCACCACGCGCACCGCCTACCATCAACAGTTTGCCGCTACCCTGCAGCGCAGCGCGGATCAGCTGCGGCCGCAGCTGATCTTGATCAGCGCTGGTTTTGATGCGCACCGCCATGATCCGATCGGCTCGCTTGGCTTGGAGACCGAGGACTTTCAGACGCTCACGAAGGCGGTGTTGGAAGTGGCTCAGCAGCACGCCGAGGGACGAGTCGTTAGTTTGTTAGAAGGTGGATATCATCCAGCCGCCTTAGCCGCCTCGACGTCTCTGCACGTGCAGACATTGTCATCGTAGAGCGATTGTGCTCAATCGCTTGCGGGCTGCACATTGTAGAGCGATTGTCCTCAATCGCTTGCGGGCATGTGCGAACAGCTGGGACAGCAGTTCTACAATGCAAACAGCTGGGACAGCAGTTCTACAATGCAAACAGCTGGGGACAGCGGTTTTACATTAAACCGCATCGAGTCTTTTCAAAATCGCCTCAGCGGCGCGGAGCCCGCTATTGAGAGCACCTTGAATCGACGATGTTTCGCGGTGGTCTCCGCAGACCACCGGCGCGGTCGCACCGAGCGGTTCAACGGAGCGGACGACAGGCTGGAGATCACCGACCGCTTGCTGCGGCAGCGCGTACGGCACTGCATAGGTACGCAAGTGTTGCCAGGCATCGGCTGTCGCTCCAAACCAACCACTTAATTGCCGACGGGTATCCGCCAACGAGTCGGTGGAGAGCTGCAAGAGATCCTTGTCCGGTGGCGTCGGTTTCAGAGTTACGGAAATCAATGACTTGCCAGCCGGTGCGTACTCGGGGGCCACTTCGCTGAGCACCACCAGTTGGTTGATCGGCCCGGCCGAATCACCTGAGAGCGTGAGGTAGCCGCCCAGTCCCAGCGGCTGATCGGTGGAAAAGTAATGGCAAACCGTCCCATTCCAGGGGCGTGCGAGTCGCCCGGCCAACGGTTGATTGAAGTCCGCCAGCAGGCGAGCCGCGCTGGAACATTCAGTGGCGATCACCCATTGCTTGGCGGCGATCTCTTGCCCGTCGCTTAAACGGGCAGCGGCGGGGGTCAGCGATTCAACCGCCGTCCGCAACGACAACACGCCGCGAGGCAGCGCGTCGGCCATTTGACGGGGAATTGCCGCCATCCCCTCGGCGGGCACGGCGATCGGGCCGGCCGCAAACATGCGAAACACGAACTCCAACATGCGACTGCTGGTCGCCAAGTCGCGTTCGAGAAAAATTCCCCCCAAAAAAGGCCGGAAGAATTGTTCAATCATTTGGCTGGAGAAACCCCATGACTCCAGCCGCTTTTCGGTAGCCTCAGCGGGCCGCCCGTAGAGTTCACTGAGAGAACCTTGTTTTGACGCCGCCCGCAAACGCCCCACTTTCCATTTGTCACCAAGCCCACCCACGGGACTCAGAGCGGTCTGCAATAACTTGGTCGGAGCCCGCCACGGATCGGCCAACAGATGAAACGCCTCGGCCACGCGAACCTGCGCCCCGGTGGGGAACTCTCGCAACCGCAGCTGGTCGTAATCGAGCAGCATTTGGCAAGCCGGATAGGCGGTCAACAACACTTGAAAACCGTGATCCAATTGAAAGCCATCAACCACATCGGTTCGCAATCGCCCCCCCACGCGATCGCTAGCCTCCAGCAACTGGCAGTCGATACCCCCTTCCGTCAAACGCCGCGCGCAGGCGAGTCCGGCAAGGCCGGCACCGACAATTACCACATCGGTCTTCAACATAGATCACCTGCTCAATAAACCCGCGGGGCGCCCCAACTCAACCTGCATCCACTCAACCTGCATCGACATCGTAGCCCCGCTTCGTTAACTCTGCGGCGAGGGTATTTTTCGGTTGGTATTCACCGTGAACCAAGCGAATTTGCTGGGGGCGTTGCTCGAATCCCTCAACAAAGCGGATTAGACCTGCCTGATCCGCGTGGGCTGAATAGCCGGATAGGGTGTGTGACTTGGCTTGCACGTCAAACCGCCGTCCATCGAGCGACACCCAATCGCTACCCCGCTGGAGATAGCTACCGGGAGTTCCTGAAGCTTGGTAACCGACAAACACCAGATCGGTTTCTGGCTGGCCGACAAATCGTTTTAAATAATTGACGACTCGGCCTCCGGTGCACATCCCGCTGCCGGCGATCACGATGGCTGGCAATTCATGTTTATCCAGGTAGCCGAGCAGATCGATATGTTCAGCGTGGTTTCGCACGGTGGTCAAATTTTCAAAGACCAATGGTTGCTCATCGATGCTAAGAGCTTGCTGGGCCTCTTCGCCCCAAAACTCCTGCAGTGACTCGTAGATGTCGGTAAATCGAGTTGCCAGCGGTGAGTCGACAATCACGTCGACTTGCTTCATTAAGGTGCGGTGTTCGGTCTGCTGGATGTGCTCAAAAATCTGGTTGAGTTCGAACAACAGCGATTGGGTGCGCCCCAAGCTGAAGGCGGGAATGATGGTCACTCCCCGATCGGCCAACGTATGTCGTAGCACCCCTTCGAGTTGGTCCAGTCGATGTTCGCGGCTGTCATGCAGTTTGTCGCCGTAAGTGCTTTCCAGAACCAGCAGGTCGGCCCTCGGCGGGCTGGTGAAATCATTCAGCAGGGGTTCTCCACCCGCTCCCAAATCGCCTGAAAAGACCACCATGTCTCCCTGCTTGGTTTCCACTTCGATGATCGCCGAGCCTAGCACGTGACCGGCGGGTCGAAATCGACAACGCCCCCCCGCGGGCAGATCGACCCAGCGGTGGTAATGCACGGGCCGCAGCTGTTTGCCGATTTTCTTGAGAAAACTTTCGATCATGCGGCGATTGCGAGTAAAACCGATCCGCAACGCATCCTCCATCACCAACGGCAGCAGTTTGGCAGTCGGTTGGCTGCAAAACACGGGCCCCTCCCAACCAGCCGCCAGCAAATAGGGAATGCGTCCGACGTGATCCATATGCACATGGGTCAGCAAAAGTGCTTCGAGGCCGCGGAGCGAAAAACGAATTTCTGGGTTGGGACATCGCCGCGCGTCGTCCCCTTGGAAAATGCCACAATCGACCAATAAACTGTGCAATTCGTCGGTCCAGAGCTGATGACACGAGCCGGTCACCCCATTATGGGCCCCGTGGTGAATTAATTTAATAGCCATTGAGTCGCAATTTTATGGGATGACCGGAAAAAGTAACTGGAAATGACGTAGGCAGAAAACGTGTTTTCGGTAAGATATTAAGGGACGGAGTGAACCTGCCCACCCGCCACGCGTATTAGACTGCATGCGAGACCTTCGGTTGATCCCCTACCCGCCCCACCGATGCGCTTTTCTTTGCCCGTTGACCACGGGTGTTAGATGCCTTCGGTTTTGTTTGGGCTCTACTCAAACTGCGTCCGCCTTGACTGCGGACTGTCTGGGATGAATAGCTACAGCCTGGACTACATTGACGATTTATACGTCAAGTACGTCAATGATCCCAACAGCGTCTCCGATAATTGGCGACGCTACTTTGAACAATTCCTCGTCGCCTCCGACGGTGCGATGCGGGCCGCTTCGATTCAAGATGCGTCCGCAGCCAGACGTCCGGGCTCGGGAGATGGCCCCACGGGCAATGGTTCGCCGGGAGGCGGCCCCCTGGGAGATGCCGGGTCGCTGGCCGCTGGTCATTCCCACACCCAAACTCACGGGCAAGCTCACGGCCTGACGCCCGCTCACCAGTCCGACGGAGTAACCAGCCAAGCACTCTGGCTGGCACGGGTCCAAGATCGGATCGATCAACTGGTACGCGAATATCGTGTCCGCGGACACCTGATCGCTTCCCTCGACCCGCTCGGCTTGGCCCGCCCGGCCTGCCCTGAACTGAATCCCAGCTCCTACGGGCTGAGCGATGCCGATCTCAGTCGTCCGTTCGATTCCAGTTCTCTGGAAAACGTCACCGGGCGAACGCTGGCCGACATTCTGGAAAAGCTGCGGAACACCTACTGCCGCAGCATCGGTGCGCAGTTCATGCACATCGACAACCGGAATATCCGCGACTGGCTGCAACGCCGCATGGAGACCACCGAAAATCGACTTCCGCTCGCCCACCAAGTGCAACGCCGAATTTACACGCGGCTAGCCGATGCCTCGATCTTCGAAGAATTCGTTCGCCGCAAATTCGTCGGCGCCAAGACTTTTTCGCTGGAAGGCTCCGAGAGCCTCATCCCGATGCTCGACCTGGCCCTGGAAAAAGCTGGCCAGCATAAGGTTCGCGAAGTCGTGATGGCGATGGCCCACCGCGGGCGTCTGAACGTGCTGGCGAATATCTTCAAAAAGCGGGCCATGAACATTTTCTGGTCGTTCGAAGATCCGCGCCCCGAACTCAGCCGCGGCGGTGGCGACGTCCGCTACCACCTCGGTTACAGCAGTGACTGGACCACCGCGGCCGGGGAAAAACTCCATATTTCACTCTGCTTCAATCCCAGCCACCTGGAGTTTGTCAATCCAGTGGCGCTGGGACGTTGCCGCAGCAAGCAAGACCGCCGGGAAGACTCCAGCCGCACCGAAGGGCTGACGATTCTGATCCACGGTGATGCTGCCTTTGCCGGTGAAGGAGTCGCTCAAGAGACGTTGAATCTCAGTCAGCTGGCCGGCTACGAAACCGGCGGCACCCTGCATATCGTGATCAACAATCAAGTTGGTTTCACGACCGAACCGTCTCAAGGACGCAGCACCACTTATGCGACTGACATCGCACGGATGCTGCAAATACCAATTTTTCACGTTAACGGCGAAGACCCCGAAGCGGTCGCGCAAGTCGTTTCCTTGGCGATGGACTTCCGCAAGGAATTTCGTCGCGACGTGGTCATCGATTTGTACGCCTATCGTCGCTGGGGTCACAACGAAGGGGACGAACCACGCTTTACCCAACCACTGATCTACCAAGCGGTCGACAGTCGTGACAGCGTCCGCGAAAGCTATCTCCAGCGTCTGCTTGAACTGGGCGAAATGACCCAGCAGGAAGCTGACGAGATCCATCAGAAACGTCAGCAAAAACTGGAACGCGAATTCGAGGCCAGCCACACGGAGGATTTCGTTCCCGACCTGCAAACACTCGGTGGTTGCTGGCAAGAATACTTCGGCGGTCCCGAACCCCAAGACGAGTCCACCGACACAACGGTGCCGGCAGAAACACTGTCCACCCTCATCGCTCGCTTGACCGAAGTTCCGGAAGGTTTCCGGCTGCACAAAAAACTCAAACGGCCGATGCAGCAACGGCTGGAAATGTCTGCCGGCAAACGCCCGCTCGACTGGGCTGCGGCCGAGGCGGCCGCCTTTGCCACGTTGACCACCGAGGGGCGGCGAATCCGCATGACGGGCCAAGATTGCGAGCGTGGCACGTTCAGCCAACGCCATGCTGTTTGGCACGACACCAAGAACGGGGCGACCTATATGCCCCTGGCAAACCTTACGGAATCGCAAGCACCGATTGAAATCGTCAACAGCCCGCTCAGCGAAGTCGGCGTGCTGGGTTTTGAGTACGGCTACTCGCTCGATTGCCCCGAAGGGCTCGTAGCCTGGGAAGCTCAATTTGGTGATTTCTGGAATGTGGCCCAAGTCATCGTGGACCAGTTCATCGCCAGTGGCGAAGACAAGTGGAAACGGCTCAGTGGACTGGTAATGCTGCTGCCCCACGGCTTTGAAGGCCAAGGCCCCGAGCACTGCAGCGCTCGCCTGGAAAGATTTTTGGCGATGTCTGCAGAACACAACATCCAAGTCTGCCAACCAACGACCCCCGCCCAGTATTTTCACTTACTGCGTCGACAAGTCCACCAACGCTGGCGAAAACCGCTGATCGTGCTGACTCCCAAAAGTCTGCTGCGGCACCCGCACTGCGTCTCACCCTTGGAAGAACTGACCAGCGGTGGCTTCCAGAAAATTTTGCCCGATCCCAAAGTCCTCGCCGACGACGCTCGCCGGGTTTTACTTTGCACGGGCAAAATCTATTACGACTTGGTCGAAGCCCGCGCGCAACGTGAAATCGACGATGTCGCCATCATGCGTCTCGAACAATTGTATCCGCTATCCAGCAATCAATTGCTCAAGTCGCTCGAAGGCTTTGCCACCGGCACCGATTTGATTTGGATTCAGGAAGAGCCATCGAACATGGGTGGCTGGACCTATATGAAACATCACTTCGGTGACGAACTGCGGGAACGATTTCAATTCCGCTGCATCAGCCGTGCGGAATCAGCCAGCCCCAGCACTGGCAGCTTGAACGCGCACAAGCTGGAGCAAGCCGAATTGCTGGAAGCTGCCTTCGCCGATCTGCGCGTCACCGTCTAGTCTCGAGCGGTCGTCACGACAAAGCTTAAAAAAAGTAAATCAATCGGTTTTGTAGCGCGAGAAATTGCTACCAAACCGACCATCGACTGCGATACAATTCATTAAACATAATTGGCCCGCGTTTGATGACGATTTACCTTTGCTAAAGCATTGGAGGTTTGCGTGGACTGGCTCAACTACCACCATCTGTTAAATTTTTGGCTGGTTGCCCGCGAAGGGAGCGTGCAAAAAGCGAGCGAACTGCTGCACGTTACGCCAGCCAGCGTGAGCGTGCAAGTCAAACATTTAGAACGCTCGCTGAATGTCAAACTATTGAGAAAAGAGGGACGCGGGCTGGCGCTGACCGAGATGGGCGAGCAGGTTGCAGCTTACGCCACCGAGATTTTTTCCACCGGTCGCGAACTGATGGAAATGATCAAAGGAAGACCCGTCGGTAAACCGCTCGAGTTGCGAGTTGGTATTCGCGATGTGATGCCCAAGCTGGTCGCATTTCAACTGCTGCAACCAGCACTTCGTTTGGAGCAACCAATCCGCTTAGTCTGTCACGAAGGGGAGATGTCCAAGCTGGTGGCCGATTTAGCCATTCACAAGCTGGATGTCATCTTGTCTGACACCGCGCTCGACCCGCTCTACAAGGTCCAAGCATACTCGCATCGACTGGGGCGATCCGACGTAGTCATCGTCAGCACCAAAGAGCTGGCAAAAAAATACCGTCAGGGATTCCCCCAGTCGCTCGAAAATGCGCCCTTCCTGTTACCGATGGATAACAGCATTTTGCGACGCGCGATGGATCAATGGTTCAGCGATCTGCGGATCAGCCCCCGAGTTGTTGGGGAGTTTGCTGACAGCGCCATGCTGAAAATCGCGGGCCGCCAAGGCCTTGGGGTATTTGCCATTCCCAGCAGCATCCTTGAGGATGTCACGACCATTTACGGGCTGTGCGAAGTTGGCCCGGCCGCCGGCATTCAGGAACAGTTCTACGCCGTATCGGTTGACAGAAAACTGAAACATCCCGCCGTGATTGCAATGATCGAACAAACCAAGTGAACATCGCCAGCCGATCGGACTGTCGCGTAAGCTTCAGACCGTCGCGTAAGCTTGCTCAATGCGATCAAGCACCTGCTGTTCTGCAGCGCAAATCGTCCCGTAGCCAAAGATACCTCCCGAAGCGAGCGCGATGCGCTGGGCTAGCTCGAAAATAGCGTGCCCTTCAGATTCCAACGAACCTACCTCCGGCGATCTTGCGTCCGCGACGGTCCCAGATGCGGCACCGACATAATCTTCCCACAGCGACCACCATTGCTCGCTCGGCTTCTCCACCAACCAGCGATGAAATTGCTCGATGGCTTTCCCTTTGCCAGTCAACTCGGAAAACAGAGCAGCCTGCTCAGCGTGATGCAATTCCGCGGCGGTGACTGAACCACTAGCCCAAGCCACCATCGCAATGGGGAAGAACCGCAAAACGGCGACTGTATCACCATTCAGGCCAAACTGCCGTAAGCGTCGCAACAGTGCTACATCTTCGATGCCTGTTTCCGCAGACAATTCCTCCAGCGCTTGCTCTTCATCGAGACGCTGCCGAAAATGATTGCGAAGATGCGACTCACTGTGAACGAATTTCAACTCAAATAATCTAGCAGTTCTTCGGCTCGGACCATTGAAAGTAACCATTTCACAGCTCCATACTGAAAGTTCGAGACTAACCGTGTCTTCGTGACACTGGGTATCGACCCATGCTTTCATGATAGGAGGATTGCGACAAAATGTCGCGTTAGAAAGCCACTTGCAAAAGTCAAATTCCCTTTAAGGGTCCCAGCACCCGATCGGGGCTCCGGCGACTGAACTCAATCGTGTTTCTATGGCGCGACCTCAACCAAACTTGCCCCGCCACGTGGAGTGACATGCATGCGACGCTGGCCGGAATCCAAATGAAATGGGCCCAGCATGGCATCAAAATTGAATAGCACCAACGTCGCTGCATCGGCTGCCAAGCGTCGCTGCGGCTCGAACTCGCCGTTGTATCGCGCTCCCTGACTCAAACGAAATTCATCGATCAAACCGTGGAAGTAAGACATCGGCGCTCCACTACCATCGGGGTCGGCTCCGATGAACAAGGGCAGGTTATTCGACGTCCTCTGCCATGCTGGCTCAATCTCGGTCGCTCCAGCCAGCTTTCCATTGACAAACAATTGAACCGCTGATGCGCTTTGCACCAAGGCCACATGCGTCCAGACACCGCTGGGAATCTGCATACCCGAATTCACACTGCGATACTTCCCATCCAAGTGCACGCTGCATGACGGCACCCCAGCAGACAAAAAGATGCTGAACTCACTACCCTGCGTCTTGGCCAACAAACCAACTCGCTCGCTATAGCTGGCCGCTTTGAACCAAGCCTCCATCGTGAACGGCCCCTCGGGCAGATCAAGCCGTGAAGATTCAAGAGCGATCGCGTCGTCTCGGCCATCCAAAGCCAATGCCATGTTGGGACCGGCCGGCAAGCTTGGATCCATGTCGATATCAAACTCCGCCAATGTGCGGGACTCGGGTACGGCATAGCGAGCGGTCTTTGTTAGATAGTCTTGCGCTAAGACAAACTCCAACGCCCTGAATGACTCGTCGATCTGTGGCCCCAGATAGTCGATCTCAAATTGGACCGTCTCTTTGCTTCCCGCTGCTATGCGTCCATGAACGTGGTCCGGTCGCACTCGCCAGCGACTATCGGGGCTGGTCGGAGTCAGCGTATAGTCGACATCCGCTGCGGTCGGATTGGAAATAACGGCGGCAATTGTTGTCGCTTGAGGTTTCCCGTCGGCGACCGGAATCCGCTGTTCGAGCCGCACTCCCTGGGAAGCCAATTGCTTCATTTGCGACTGCAACTCCGCGGTGACCTCCCTCACGTTGATTGCTCCGCCGACCGGGAACGCCGCCATCGCCACTTGCTGTGGTCGGACCGTCACTAAATGGTACTGATGCAAATACCCAGCATCGGGCAACGTTGCCGATTGCCCACCCCCGACAGTAGCCAACGTGACATACTCGATGCCGTCTTGGGGATCGTACCGCATATAGTGAATGTGCCCGGCAAACACGGCGGTCACATTACCTGTCTCTTTCAATAATGGATGAACGCGTTTGTTCCAGTCTTCACCGTATCCTCCACCGAGCCAACGCGGGTGGTGCAAGAACAAGAACTGATGGTCGTTGTCTTTGCCACGCTGCAAAGCCTCCTTTAAGAATGCGAGTTGTTCGTCGCTGATCTCCTGTGACTCCGGCTTGCTAAAGTTCTTTTCACCGGTCTCTGGATTTCCCTCGTCCGAATACAACACGATGAAATTGCAGTTTTTATGCTGGAACGAATACCACAGCGGCCCGAAATGCATTTCATAGTCCTCGTCGTGCTGCGAGGCGGGCATAGCCGGATCATCCATCGGTCGCCAGTACACATCGTGATTTCCTGCGACTGGAAACCAAGGGCACAGCAACTCACTCATGATCGTTTTGAACTCGCGCATCTGCACGAGCCACTCCGGGCGGCGGTTATAGCCGTTGATCAAATCGCCAACTGTCATCACCAAGTCGGGCTCGATAAGGTTCACATCGCGGACGGCGTCGGCCAGGACGTCAACGCCCTCTGCTGGGCCTCCGGTGCGGTCGCCAAAAACGGCAAACACAAACGCATCCTTTTCCTCCGGTAGCGGCAGCACCACGTCACTTGATCGCGTCGTGTAGAACCGTGCGTCGGTAGGATTGGCTGTCGGATGCGGCGCGTTATGGTGGTGTCGGTGTCGCTGATGGCTCAGATTCGGAGTTCGCCCGGCATCCGATTCCTGGCAGGCAGCGGTGCGAGCGAGTGAACAAGCGACTAGAACGGCACAGGTGACCATTGATCGACAGCGGGTCATATGACTGAAATCATTGGTTAGCGGAGTGTAAGAATTTCTACGCAATTGGCTTCAATGCATTTTGCGGCACAGTTAAATTCGCAACCCCAAAAGTTTTGTAGGGGCAAATCGAGCTCTGAAAGACTAACCGTTAGGCGTAATGTCGGAAAGCAACAAATGATGAAGATTTGGTTCGGATTGGCTCGTGTCGAGCAGAATCAAAAGACACTCAAGCCTTCCCTCTCGACGTGACATTTCTACGAGCGTTGAAAACTCCCCAAGACTCTCTGCCGATTTCACGGGATACCAGTTGAACCTTTGGATAACACGACCGTGCATTCTTAAGTGCATTCATGTTATTGGAGCGGGCAATAGTCTTGTTGGCGCGTGGAGCACACCCATTGAATAAACCAGAATCAGCCACAACGCGCTGGGGTCTGGCTTTGCGTTGGAACAAAACTCTTTTAGTTGGCAGTTGGAAAAGGAGGCGCCGCGTAATGTTCGCGGAGGCGCAAAAACTCAGCAATCAGCGATTCGCGAACTTCCTGATAGTCAGGGTGCGCGTGTACGCTCCGCATTTCATTTGGATCAATCGCTAGATCAAATAAATTCCATTCATCGGTTAGCGGAAAGTAGATCAACTTGTGCTGCTTGGTGCGGACACCGAAATGCTGAGGGACGGCATGCTCACCAAGTTCGTAGTAAGCGTAGTAGAGGGATCCGCGCCAATTTTCTGACGTTCCGCGAAACAGTGGCACCAGCGATCGGCCTTGAATCTCGACCGGGATTTCTGCTTGGGCGATTTCTAAAAAAGTGGGAGCATAGTCAATGTTTTGGATTAGTTCCTCAGGCCGAGAGCCGGGCTGAATGACGCCGGGCCAGCGGGCTAAGAACGGCATGCGGAACGACTCTTCAAACATCCATCGTTTGTCGTACCAACCATGTTCGCCCAGGAAGAAGCCTTGATCCGACGAGTAGATCACGATCGTATTCTCCGTCAGACCATGCTCGTCTAAATACTGAAGCATGCGTCCCACGCTTTCATCAACAGCTTTGACCGTGCTCAAATAATTGCGCATATAACGCTGGTACTTCCATCGCACCACTTCTTGGTCACTAAGCTTGCCAGCCGCAAAAGCTTGAAGAAAGCGCTGGTTTCTGGGGCCAAAATGAGCATCCCAGGCGCGTTTTTGATCGTCCGTCATGCGGTTGTACTCAGGAGTGCCGTAACGATCCGGGGCGGGCAGCGTAACGTCCCCCCTTTCGTCTTTCCGAATTTTGACGTCGTAAGCCCAATCAAAATGGCGATCAATTTCCATTTCATTGTTGGCCAGCGTACGACTGCGGTTCGCGTAAGTGTCGAACAGCGTATCTGGCTCTGGAATTTCAATGCCGTCAAAAGCACCGAGGTGTCGCAGGGCTGGAGAAAATGTGCGGTGCGGCGCTTTATGCTGACACATCAGAAAAAAGGGTTTGGATTTATCACGGTTATCGAGCCAAGCAACCGCTTTGTCTGTGGTCAAGTCGGTTACGTACCCCTCAAACCGCTGATGCGTTCCGTTTTGCTGAATAAAAATAGGGTTGTAGTAATTACCCTGCCCGGGCAGCACCTCCCAATAATCGAAATGCTTTGGATTCGAACGGAGGTGCCACTTACCAATAACGGCAGTTTGGTATCCGGCCTGCTTGAGCCCGCCCGCGACGGTCCATTGGTTAGGATCAAAATCATTACCGTTCCGCATGAATCCATTTTTATGGCTGTGTTTACCCGTCAAAATGGTTGCTCGTGACGGGCCACAGATCGAATTGGCGCAAAACGAGTTGGTGAAAACAGCTCCCTCGCGTGCGAGGCGGTCGATATTTGGAGTCGGGGCGACCTTCGCCAGTGGGCCGTTGTAAGCAGAGAGGGCTTTAACGGCGTGGTCATCCGAAAAAAGGAACAAAATATTGGGCCGCTCAACTGCTTCAGCCGGCGTGCTAGAGGCAAAGCCAATCGGCAGTAAGGCCAAGCAAGCTAAGCCGGAACGGAGGGACTCGCGTAGAGCTTTCACCATCATGATTGCAGATTTCATTGGGAAAGGTGTTGTTTTCGAGGACTGAGAGCGACACCGGAAACCGGCGAACGCCCCCTCGCGGTTAGCTGGCTTTGCTGCGGCCAGCTTACCCCAGGGGCGTGATTGGATCGATTCCGCGAACCACTATAATCGATCCCTAATGCTCGTTGTGGCCCTCATGTTTAAGCCCCCTCGGCAACGACGAATCTACGCGATGCTCCTCTCAACGATGAATCGGCGGCTCAGTCACACGTCTTGTGGTCATGTCCAAAATATGGCCATGAAACGTGATACATTCGGAACGACACATACGACTTGTTTTATTTTCCAAATTGGGCGAGTAGTGCGTCAACCGCAGCTGGTGTCTCGTAACTCGCTAACCGATAACCATTCTGTTGTGATTCAAAACAGAATGGTCAGAGCGTGGCATCGGCTGCAAACAGGGATCATCGGGTGCAGGGAGTTCAAGATGTTGGCAAGGATGCTGGTGACAATTTTCATGTTGGCGTTCATCACACTTGTGTATGGTGACGAGGTAAAGTCCGCTGGTCCGCTGGGCATTGAATTCTTGGATGATTTTACCAAACCACGTGAGGCGCAGCGTCAACCGTTTGAGGAGAGGATTGAGACTGAGCGGCACGATTTCACGCAGTCGGCGACCACGGTCGGACGGGGAATCACTCAGGTCGAAGCAGGTTATTCTTTCTTTTTCAAGGAGACAGGTTCCGAACGAGAAACAGCCCACACACTACCCGAAACCCTGATCCGCATCGGTCTGAGTGAAGACATCGAAATGCGTTTTCGTCTGAATCACACCTGGGTATTTGTCGAAGATAAACAAGATCGCATTGGCGCTGAAGACATGCGTTTTTCTCTGAAACTGCAGATGACCCGAGAATGCGACCATTCCCTTTTGCCCACCAGCGCGGTCGAACTTCGCGGCTTAGCGCCGACGGGCGGAGAGGCATTCACAACCAATCGTGTGGAATTCAGCGTCGACTACATATATCAGTGGACCCTCTATGAGCACATAACGCTCGCTGGCTCGACCGGATTTGGGACTCGCGGTTTCGGTGAATTTGGTATCTTGCCCGATGAACCCACGCAGGAAAACTTCAACGTGCTATCGCAATCAGTCGCACTAGGACTCGAGTTGAGCGACAAAAATACGTTGTACGCCGAATGGTACGGCCTATTTTCCGATGGGCTGGAAGACGAGTTTACCGTTTCAGTAGTCAATGCGGGCCTCGATCACTACGTCACCGACGATCTTGTGTTGGATTTTCGCCTGGGTGTCGGCTTGAACCAAGACAGCGATGATTTCTTTACCGGTATTGGTGGTGGTTTCCGCTTTTAGGCCCATTCGTATCGCCCCCGCTACGCTATGTTTCATGGGGCGATGCGTCTTCCGTTGCCCCCATCGTATCAAAGAGCACAACCGGGGCGTACATTGCGCGATTTACTGAAGGTTTCGCTTCACAACGGCAATTTTCTCCTGAGCGGAGAAATTTCTCCTGGATCGTGTCATCGTCGAGTCCTCCATTGGACTACAGCAAAACTCGCTCAGATGAAAAAACAGTTTCAGCTGACTCAGTACAGTTGCCCGTTTAACCGTGGTGCTGTCACCAGGCCCAAGGTAACTCCCAGTTTACCTCCGGTGGCAGCGAACCACGGGCTGGAAGGTGATGCTTGATAAACAATATGGTTAGGCTTGCTTTCCTAGGATCATTAGGAACCCGAGCCCTGCTTGGATAGCAGAGAACACCGACTGACAGCAGTAGACTACCGTAATCCCGAATTTTTGTTGTTTTGGTTTTTTTCCAAACCAGAGCGGAAGCAAAAGAACGAAAAACCAAACACAACCGATCAGAACGCCGAAAATCCATTCTGAACTCACAAAGAATCCAAGCGGCAGGAGGAACAGCATGGTAATTCCTCCAAACACCAGGACGGACTCGCTGATGGTGTCAAGTAGCGACCAGCTCAAACATGCACCAATTGCTAACATCGGCCAGGGCAGCATGACAAGCAACGAACCAAGAATGGCTCTGCCAGGGTACGATGCTGCGGCAACTTTCGAAGCTGGGATTGGTAATTTCGAAGTAGCTTTGTAGGGATTAGAGTCTACTTTCACCACACCCACTCCCCGTTCTTGTTGACATAGCCGATTCTTCCCGCGACGGTGACTTTTGCGATTCCTTGGCGGAACCCGCGGTAAATCCAATCGTAGGCTGCTGGAATGGCGACCTTACCATTCTTGTCAATGAAGCCCCACTTATTTCCGTCAAGCTGCACACCAGCGAGGCCTTCGGAAAATTCGTTGCCGTATTGAAAAGTTGGTGGGATGACAAATTCGCCTTCGCGGTTGATATAGCCTAGTAGGCGGTCCTGGCGGACACCTGCTAATCCGTCAGAGAATTTTTGCCCGATTTTGAATTGAGGTTCAATAACTACATCGCCTTTTGCATTGACGTATCCCACTAGCTCTCCACTGCGAAATGGGATCAGCTCTTTTGGCTCGCCGGTGGCGTAGTGTTCTGGAGGAGGCTTGGATACTTCTTTGCCGTTCGAATCAATATAGTGGTAGCTAAGTTCAGGTCCAATATCAGCGATCATGCTTAGCAAGAGGCCTTTGGGACTCACCATTCCCACCCTTGCGATACCGTCGTGAAAACTCTCGGTGTAGTCGAACCGTGGTTGAATGACCATATTTCCTGCGGTGTCAATGAAACCCCAGCGATCGTTGAAACGGTACAGTTTCACCGGTGCGAGACCATCGGAGAATAGCCCAACTTGAATGTACTGTGGTGAAATGACAATCTGATTTTGGCCGTTGATGAAACCCCATCGCCCAGCAATCTGCACTGCCGCGAGCCCATCGCTGAATGGATAAACCTGTTCATAGCTGGGTGGAATGACAATATTGCCAGTTTGGTCAATGAAGCCGTGTTTACCATTGATAGTCATGTCAAATAGCATTCGATCGGCGTCAACCGTAGGTTTAGCAGTATCCTCCTGGCCTCTTTGTTCCGATTCTTGCCCTCCAGACTCAGGCGTTGCCAGCATCACGTTCTGCTGCATTGCCGGCTGTGCGATGAAAGTCTGAATAGCAGTCTGCAATAATGAACCCGCTAGCAGACAGCACCCTGCGAAAGTGATTTTCATGCCAATTTTGCCTCTTAACCAAGGATGAAGCGCGTTTTTGGAGGTTGAGCCCAAATAGGCGGGGACCAGCGGGAGTGGATTCGTTTGAGGAGCTTGAACATGGCTCAGATAGGCTTCCAACAACTCATGTACTTGGAGCGCTGACTGCAGACGATCTGTCTTGTCCTTGCACATCAGCCTGAGGACGATACGAGTGAGCCATTCAGGGATATCCGGATTGATTTCGCGAATCGGCGTCGGCTCGCTGTCTGTAATCCGCCGCATCACGCTGAGACTGTTTTCCGCCCTGAACGGTGGCCGCCCTGTGCACATCGTGTACAGCATGCTTCCGAGGCTAAAAAGATCACTGCGAGCATCAACGGCTTGGCCAGACGCTTGCTCTGGCGACATGTATTGTGGGGTACCGGGGTGGAAGCCCGTTCGAGTCAGTCTGGCATCATCCGCGGCTCGAGCCAGTCCAAAGTCGCTAATTAACGCGCGGTCCACTTCTTCTTCGAGCAAGATGTTCGACGGTTTAATGTCGCGGTGGACCAGCCCCTGTAGATGCGCAGCTGAAAGGCCATCGGCAACTTGCATACCGATGCGGAGGATTTCACGAAGTTGGAGTTGACCGTCGCGGTCGATACGTGCTTGTAATGATTCGCCGGAGACATATTTCATGACGATAAACGGCGACACTTGTTCCGTCTCGACGTTGTAAATTGGTACCACGTTCGGATGCATGACCGCAGCGGCAGCGCGTGCTTCGCGGGAGAAACGTTGCCGAGCTGCTCCGCTGCTGGCTAAATACGGAGCCAACAGTTTGATCGCAACAGGGCGATTCAATTCCGTGTCAAAAGCTTTCAATACGACGCCCATGCCTCCGGAGCCGATTAGTCGTTCGACGTCGTACCGCCCAATGCGTCCAAGCATTTCCGGATGCATTGGTGGCGAAAGTAATTGTTTTGCCATCGACTCAGCCCAGTAAATTCTCGCTGGATCAAGCCCGTTTGGCGTCAGGTGAAGTTGAGAAGCCAAATCAGATGTTTGCGAGATCGCCGCTTTCACACCGAGCCACATTGCCGGCGATCCCGCTAGTGCACTGATCCGCGATTGGCAACGCGAACACGTTTCGACGTGACCTAGTAGTTCCTCGCTAGGTTCTGACAACGTGTCTTGCAGGAGCAGTGAAACCAGCGCGGCGTCATCACATGCAAGTTGGTCCTTCGCCATCATTGGTCCTGGTGTTGTTGAACAAGTTCCTTGATCCGTGCCATGACGCGACTGCGGGCGAAGTAGATATTGCCGGGGCGAGTATCAAGCTGGGCCGCAGCAGCTTCGACGGACAAACCCTCGATACTAGTCAACCAAAACGCCTGCCACGTGTGCTCCGCCACGGATTCGCGAACGCGCTTCGAGGCCCACTGGAAAACCATTCGTTCGTACTCTAAATCCAGAGCACTGGGTAGCGCGGATGGTGCTGGTACGTTCGCCAAGTGGTTGCCGACTTCGCTACCATCGTGCCCCAAACTGCGAGTCGCCTTTTGTGTGATCATGTCGATAGCCGCATTGCGAGCAATTCGCAGTAGCCAAGCGCGAAAACCACCCCGGTCGTCACGTTGCAGCCATTTGGAAACTGACGCTGCGATCGCCATGAACACCTCTTGGACTAAATTTTCGGCGTCCGCTGCCTGAAACCCGCGGCTCGTGGCAACGTTGAAAACGACAGGTGCATATATGGCCGCAAATTCTTCCCAAGCCGCCATATCTTCTGCGTCTTGAAGTCGCAGAATGAGGCTGGCTCGGGTTGGTTCGTGGTTTGGTCTCATGAGCCCGTTGCTCGGGTGTGTTAATTCAAGTGCTACTACCAAGACTGAACTAGCGGTCAAAATCTTGCGCGAGTGCCCCAATATTGCTGGAAATTCTTGCAAGCTTGACGTTTCCCAGCATGAAACATCTCGTTTGCGGCTTGTCGATCAAGGGTTCGGGGCAACCACAATTAGCCTCCACGTGGCCTAAGCCAAACCACAAAATTGTGTTCACAAGTCCACTAATTGGGCCGTTTTTGCGTTACAACAAAGGCAAGCTAGATTTCTAGCTGGGCTCTGCGTGTGACTGCAACGAGCTAACTTGGGACAGGGGACGTCGGTTGGGGCAGGTCCCAGTGGTTCTGTCCAGTTTGGCAACCTGGTGGCAACTTGGGACAGGTCCCGCTGCTGCACCAAATGTGCAGGGACAGGTCCCGCTAAATCTGCTCGCGTGGGGCCAGCGGCAGGAATTTTGCGCTGGCGGCGGTCCTGGGCGGCGGCAGATTGGATGAGGGCGAGCAATTTTACGCCGTTTTCGGCGAATTTTTCTCAATCGGCGCGCACCTTCAGCCCCAACCGACGACTAACTCTTTTTTTCGCCGGATGCATCAGTGAGGGTAGACGCTGGCCGAGATCTGCCAGTGAATTATTTGGGGGCCAACGGCCCAGCGACAGCTCGGTCTTTTTGCAACGGCGTGTTCCCCGCCATAAACTTCATGCTGGCTATCAACGCGTGACCGCCCAAGTCGGCGTTGCTCCGCCGCCGCAATTCTTTGATCTGCTCCCGCAATCCATCCACATCAACCGCCTGGCCACTCCGCCAACAAACCTCACGCATCTGCTCCACGGTTAATGCAGGATGGCTTTGCAAATTGGGGCGTGCCTGGATCGCCAATTGCCACAACAAATTCACGTACGATGCAAACGTCATCGGCACACAACCCAAGTCCTTTTCCATCTGCCGACGACGCTCCTGCACTTCTTCCAGCGTCAAATCATTGACGACCGCCACCGGCAAACCGTCCGCTTCCCCAAGCAATTCAATCGGCGAAAGCCAATCCGACGTATCCACTGCACTCCCATCAAGCGTCTCCAGCCGCTCGCGAATCGAAACCATGGCGCTGGGATCGTCAAGCGAATCGACAAGGTGAGCTTTCAGCGGATTGAGATCAACGTAAGCCATGCAGGCCAATACATGCTCTTGCTCTTCGAGCGCATTCAGCTTAAAACGTTCTTCGAAGAAGTGACCTGTACACTCGTCTTCAATGTTACACTTGCGAGCCACGGTCTGACACATCAGCTTGACGAACCAAGAGATGTCGGAAAGCCGTACCCTGAGTGCCTTTACATATTCGGGCTCGCTGAGGATGGCATCGATTTCACACTCCCGAATTTTCCCGCCTTTGTTCCCTCGAGTCGGTTTCCTCGAGGTGATCGACAGCCATCGGATGGCGACTTGGCGATCGGAAAGCTGCTCGACCAAGTCGGGTCGGTTCCTGATCACGCAGTGCCAATGATTTGGCATTATTGCATAGGAAAGTAAATCTAAGCAGAATGTTTCAATTAGAAACTTCATCCTCGCACGAAACCATTCTCTGCGGTGTGAGTGGTCGACTCCAGTGAGCGGGTCAACGCCGTGGAGATAGCTTCTGCGAGTGGTACGGTTGAAACAGTGGTAGACGCCGTGCTGAGTGGGATCGTAGACGACGGACCGAGCCTTGCGAGGCATGACAAACCCTCCAGAAAGTGGAAACAACTGGAACTGTACGCCCGAATATTAGCAATATGACATCGCATTTTCAACCCCCTGCCAGAAGAGTCATAAAAAATAGCTTGTGCACGCAATAACACTACTTGTTTGGCTGCCGAATCCGAGCTGACAGATACCACGCTCGAAAGACTCGAGAGCTGACACATTGGACGGAACAACATGTGCGCCCCTGGATCTGGCATCGCTAATTTCCCAAAAGAAGCTCCCCCTGAAACAGTCACGACGCCTGCGCTGTCATGATGATAAAGGACTAACGTTCGTCGACCAGAAAAACCGGTGCATCTCATGCTTCTCGCGCGCAAAGGCTTTACGCTCATTGAGTTGCTGGTCGTGATTACGATCATCGGAATCTTAATTTCGATCTTACTTCCAGCTGTGATGTACGCCAGAGAGAGCATTCGAGTGTTGTCCTGCAAGAACAATCTAAAACAGTCAATACTTGCAGTGCATTCCTTCCACAATGCCAATGGGCAATTTCCCAATCTGTACAATGGAACGTTTGTGCCATTCCCAAGCCAGCAAATCGACGAATATCATTTTCATTCCTGGCAAACTGTACTGCTTCCATACCTCGAGCAGAATCAACTGTTTGAAAAAATTGACTTTACACGTCCGGCTACCGCACCTTCAAATCAGGATGTTGTCAATTCGTCGCCACCTACCTTTATTTGCCCTTCTACCAGCAATTACACACCGAACTTGCCTGACGTTTATGAATGGAAAACCTTCAATCGTGTCGGATCGGCCGCACGAACGGACTACCAGTGCATAGCAGGCCTGCTTACAGTTGAGTCGGCAAGTCTACCGGATTCACAGCTCTACAACAGGATTCATCTCGGAGTCTGGGGACTGCCACAATACGGTGCTTCGGAGGGCGAAGAATACGACGGCGTCTATCGAACGCGATTTGCGGATGTCACCGATGGACTTTCAAACACAATTGCAATTTCCGAGATTGCTGGTCGACCCGATGCTTATTTTGCAGATCGACCCGACCAACCATACGACCCCGAGGCTGGAACAACTTCGCAAACAGCCTGGGCGATAAGCGGCCTATTTTGGAGTAATGCCCTTTACGAACCGAACGGTATTAACGAGACAAATGTGCGTGGGCTTTACAGTTTCCATAATTCAGGTGTTAACGCCGCATTCGCCGACGGATCTGTTCGTTCATTGCACAACGATACCGACAGGAAGATAATCCATGCCTGGGTGACAAAGGCTGGGAATGAGGTCGTAGGTTCTACAAATTGAGTGCGACAAACCAGTAAATGCACTCAAGTCGCGTCGGGCTGTCGACTTTGCCAGATTAGGTCACTCACGCGACTGAGTGATTCCAAACGCTAATGCAGCTCGGCCCGATACTGAGCCGATTGCAAGCAGGTCATTTCACCTCAGCAGTACCCATGCCGATCGAACCCAAAGCATTGAACGATACCCTCAATCGCCTTTGGCCAGTGCTCGTCGCTTGGGCTGATCGGGCTTGCGAAGATCCTGAGGACGTTGTCCAAGCCGCTTTCATCAAACTCGCCGCAGAAGAGCCAGTCCCCGATAACTGCGTGGCATGGCTCTTCACGGTCGTCAAACGACTGGCTAGCAATTCGCGACTAGCAACTCACCGTCGCAAACAACGTCAGATCAACGCCTCGGCAAGTCAGCCCCAGCAGGCCGAACGAACAGAACCTGCCGGCGAGTTTGAGTTGCGAGATTTGCTGACCAGACTCGGAGACCGCGAGCGAGAAATCGTGATCGCTCGCGTCTGGGGAGAACTCTCTTTTGAACAACTGTCTGTACTATTTAACGAGCCGAAAGCAACCGTTTGGCGAGCCTATCAAACGGGCATCGCCAAGCTGAAACAAGTCTACCTGGAGTTAAATAATGACGAGCAACAACCATCCACCCGGGAAACATCCCTTATCAAATCTAGACAAGATGACGCCGCAAAGTAACTGGGCTTCCAAAAGCAATCAAATGCCCGCCCCTCCCGCAGATGATTTCGGGCAATTTCTGCAACAACAACGGCTGGGCAAACCAATCTACCACAGCGGCGAACTGCTCTATCAGTGCGGCTACGCTGCTGGCATGGCGACCGCCAATCGCCAGTCACACGCCACCATCAAACGCTGGCAATGTCTCGGATTAGCTGCGGCAACCATCGTCTGCATGCTGATAGGACGACAACTGTTCCCAACAACGCAAACACCCAACGCGGGCAAAACCGCACAAATTAAAACTCCAGTTCCCGTAGAAACAACCTTACCGCCCGCCCAACTTTATAAGCAGGAGCAGGATAGCTTGCTCGCCCAACAACAAGCCGATAACACGGCGCAACCCAGTGTTCTTAGCGCTTCCCCCTGGCAAATACAATTGACAGGTCTGCCGGCGACAACTGCCGAGTCCATCCCCACAGTGCCAAACCAAAGCAACAAGATTCTACGACCGAGCGACTACCATTTACTCATTCAAGGAGACGTTTAGCAATGCGGTATTCAAATCAAATCAAAAGTGCTTTCACTTTGCTAATCGGGTTGCTGGCGACGGCCGGCCCGCTAGCAGCTCAATCCGATCAAGTAGTGAAAAAACAACTACAACTGACACCACAATCGGCAACTACAAACACGCCTTTTTTTCGGTTACTCCCAAGCGAAGATCAACAAGAGACAGGTAACGCGGTTCCGGTCCTGCTCAGGATCACTTATGAGCGAAACTCATTCATGACGTCTACTTACCCGCGACTCCACGAATACGCTGAGCTGGAAATTTCCGACCCCAAACTGAATGAGCTGTGGTATGATGGCCTCGCCAGAGAAATCATCCGCGCAGGCTCGATGAGCTTTGCGGATTGGGAGTATCCACTGTACAGCGAACGACCCTACGGTGTGCTACTTCCGGACATGCAATCACAACGTCAACTGGTTGGACACGGAATGACCGCCTGGATCAAACAACGGATGGCCACCAACGAAATAGAGCAAGCCTTACAGGGCATCCGAGCGCAGATCGCATGCGGCAAACACGGCGCGGCAACACCGGTTCTTGTCTGCCAGTTGATTGGAATGAGCTTGGCAAACTCAGGTTTTGACAGTCTCGAACTGGCCATGCAACGCGATGACTCCCCAAACCTCTATTGGTCGTTGGCCGTGCTGCCCCCTACCCTGCAGGACCTAGGCGAAACAGTGCGTTGGGAACTATGGGCAGCACCAACGCGCGTCGATGAACCCTTGCCAGCTATCGGCAGCGACGCTTGGCTGGATATCGCCAATGAGTTTAGTGAAATCGCCAATGAATGGATGGGCCAACAATATACTAAGCAGGAAGCCGAAACGCTGAAGAATAAACTTGAGCAGCTAGCGAAAACGGATCTACTAGAGAAACTGAACTTTACCGAAGAAGACATCGCCAGCATGTCAACCGAAGAGCGCATCATGCGTTGGCTCTATTTAGAATACTGCAGCTTTCGGGCACACGTGGAGCCCCTGGCGCATCAAAAGCCCAAGGAGGTCATCGCGGCAAAACTCAAAGTGGAAGCGAGAAACGCAAATTTGCTGGAAAAGACAGGGGCCAAACAAAGTCCGCTGCCAATCATATTGCCTCAGGGCATCTTGGCTTGTCGAAACTTCGAGCGACGCGTCAAGTTCCTGCAGACCATCGAAGCCTTGCGAGATTACACCAACAAACATGACGGAAATTTCCCGGCGAGCTTGGAGTCGCTGGAATTAACGGCCCCCAACGACCCCTTCACCGAACAGCCATTCGAATATGAATTGACCGAGTCCGGCGCAAACCTACGGCAAGCCATGATCGAGGGCTGGATGGGACCAACATATGACTATGAACTGACCGTAGCCAAGTAAATAGTCATTCTGTCCACCTATCCGTCCTCGCCGATTCGAGTTTCAAGACAGCTAAGCACCTCGGCATAACTCTTTCGGCTATATCAGCCGTTGAGCGCTGGCTCACCGTTCCGCGGAACCGAACGCTAACGCTTTCCGGCTAATTTCGTTTTGCTTGGTGACTTTATGGGAGATGCTTCGGACTAACCATTTCTTTCCCATCAATCGTAAATAGTCCATTCCACACAGCGGCCGGTTCGTCATCACGAACGCCGCTGACGCTAGCATCCATCCACCCCACAGTCACGCGACCACCAACGCTCCGCAGCTTGGCCGCCGGCTCGGCGGGCGAATAACGATACTCCTCGTTCGATGTCCATGGAATCGCATGCTCTACCCCCAACTCCACGATAGCGATTGTATTGCTAATGCCATCAATAACATGCTCAAAGCCAATCGTCCGATCCCGCCCAAAGATCGTCCTCTCACCCACTGGCGAGACATAGGTAGTATGATTTGCTTTGACTACTTCGCTCGACCCAAACGGCATTACCGGTTGATAGATTTCAGGCATTTGATCGAGCAATTGAATGTTGTGCGGACTGTCCCAGGGCTCATCCAATTTGAAGTTCTTCCAAAGCTCTTCGTATCCAATAAATGGCAAAATGTGGACGCGCCAACTCAAACCACTGGGCTTGTCGCCTGGTTGCAACCCATGGTATCCAGGTAGCCTACCGAAGGCGCTCTCATGGTTAAGCATGGCTAATAATAATTGCCTGAGCTTGCTATATGTTGTTGACTGAGCGAGTGGTTTGGCGGTTGCCACTGCGGCCGTCATGATAGTCTGCAGCAGCGATTCGGTTTGCTGAGGGTTCTCTAACGAAAAGGTAATTTGGTCACCCACAACAACTGGTTCAAGTAATCCTACGACGACGGCCCAATCTTTATGGCCAGCTAGATCCAGCTGAGAATCAAAAATAGAGGTCAATACGACGGGAACATACTCACGCATTTCCTCAGCCGTCTGCGACGAATCCGTCTGCAGCACAACCTTAGCGGTTTGGTTTCGGGGATTGACACCGATCGACAACCAGTGGAATCCGGTGACGAGTGGTGCGGTTGAACCACCACCAAAGGCGGCTGGCAGACTTGGCTGCAGCTCCGCAAAGGTCTTGCGGAAATATGCAGGCGGAACGAGTACGATTTGCAAGGGGAAATCCGCGGATGTCTCCCATGCGGCCTGCCACAGATCAAAATCGACCGGGAATAATTTGGGATCAATCGCATCGGTTGCTAACGTATCTACTGTATCCGCTAACGGTACCGTGATCCATTTACCAGACGTGATCGCGGAGCCAATTTCCAATGGCCATACCATCTCCGCCACTGATACCAACTGAGCCTGGGGTATTTGGTTGGAGCTAAGCAAGCGCGCTTTGACCGCTGGGCCGAGAGGCATGTCGACTGCGAAAAAAGCGGTTTCTCCACGCATCTGCTGGCGAAATTTCTCCAGCTCGGGCTGAATGCGTTGCAAAAACGACTTAATGACAGCATTTACAGGCTGGTCGATGCTGCCCTGCAGCGAATCCGGTATCACGGCTGCAGCCGAATCCACTTTCATCATCACCACTGTCGTGCCATTCAAACTTTGCTGAAATATCTCCTCAGCCTTCGACGAACTGGCTGCGAAGAAGCTTATCAGCAAGCAGATCGCCAGCTGCAAGCTGCCAAAACACCTACCGCGAACCAACCCACTACCATGCATTAGAAGACTCACATTATTCAATACCGATGGATTGTTGGACATCATGAGAAACTCCTGGCGGACAAAGTCCCAACTAAAAACAGCTTAGCGATATGAAGACATGATTTCGTGAAGACGGCTCGTTAATTGACCCGCAGCTCAAATTGATACTGAAAACCAGGATGGGGACTACCAGTTAAAGTGGCACCTTGGTCGTGCCGTTGGTATGAAAATGGCTTTCCCGTTCCAGGATCAAGCGGTGCAGGCAACTCAAGTTGATCCAACGTTTTAGGAAGTGCATTGTCGTTCATTGCCAAATGATGCCGAATGGCTTCGACCGTCTGCAGCAGGGCAAGCGCCTGTTGGGAACGAGTCTGTGCCGACATGGCAGCTTGAACCGCTGGTAAGAAAAAATCGCTATATTGAACAAGAAAGCCGAATTCCCGCGTATCTTTTTTTAGGTCTTCATTGGCTCGCTGACCGAACTCGGCACGTTTCCATGCCGGCAAGGCCGTCAATTTAAACAACTCATCACGTTGCCGTTCATAAAACTCTTTCACAGCTAAGAAAAATACTTGAGTGTTCGGCAAACTATCCAAATCCGCAATTTCAATTTCTTCAATTTCATGCAGGTAACGCTTCGCGCCAGGATATCCAGCGGCGATTATTAATGTCCATTCCGCTTCCGTTCGCTCAGACCCGATTCCCGTACTCGTTTGATATTCATTCATAAAATCAAAGGAGTCATCGACAAAGCGACTCCAATAGAGAGCAGAACGAGGAGTCAGGTCGACGTCGCGAAGAGGCTTGAACTGTTCGAATAGCAACTCTCGCTCATAAGACATCGCCAAACTCAAGTCCACCAGTGGACTGGGGAGCGTAGCGATAGCCCAGTAAAGATTGGGAGCTTCAGGATGTTCACAGAGGTAAAATGCATCCGCCCAGCCGATGTTAGCGCAAGCAAGCCCAACCAGTGCGGAAACAACGAACGGATCATCCGATAAGTGGGCAGCCATTGCTAGTTGCTGCCCAAAGATTGCGACGGCATCATGGGGACGATCTTCGGCCATTGCCAACAGGAATCGCAAAGACTGCAGGCGAGCCAATCCTCGCATCGATTGCACCTCCGGGAGCAAGAAACCGACAGGATCTTCAACTTCGCGAATATCACGATTGAAGTCGCACTGACGATATTGTGCGGCAAGAGCCAGGTAGTGCGGCTGAAAAGACGTGTGCGCTAAATACTGTTGCACCTCCTCAATCGGCAAATCTTGCGGGCGAGTTTCTCTCCAGACGTGCGGTGGCAGCTCCATCACTGATACCCCTTCCGCTCGGGCACGCTCGGAGTTTTCCAGCTCAAATTCCAGCTTTCGTTTCAAACTGAATGATTGCTCCAAAAATCCCATCGCTTGCAGGTAATGGACTGCGGCGTTACCCTCCTTCCGCTGAAAGCGATTAGGAATCAACTGTGTTGACAAGGCGGGCTGAGCTTCAGATTTGGGAGCCAGTTGAATGACGCGGCGACTCAGCGTGAGCCCATCGACACGCCAAGACTCCCAGGCACCTTCTTGCGAAAGTCGCTCACCCTGGGGAGGCTGGAAGGTGGGCAATGCATCCTCTCCCAGTGCTCGGTTTTCATCACCGAGATGGATTGCCAGGCCGAGTAGTGCGGCGACTATAAATAATGAAACCCGATAACATGTACACATTATATTTGACTCCAGGTGCCATTGGTGTGAGATTCGTTTACTAGCTCGTGACATGATCATTGAGTCCTGACTCCATAGACATCAAGCAACTCCCGGCGAAGTTGGTGTTGATTGGTAGGGGTGGGGACTGGCAATTCGTCGCTGGGCATCGCTCGCTCGATGGTGCCAGATGGTGGCGCGGCACTGCGGTTAGTTCCCCACGGGTCGCCATTTCGATTGCGATTGGTGACTCCGCGATGATTCCCCGTAGATGGAAAAGCGAAAAAATCAAAGGCCTGGCCATTCCGCGTTTCGATCATTAGCGCGAGCGGCGAGAGCACCGCGTCTTGATCAAGCAAAATTGTCTGCAGGGGTGTGCGAAGTGGACCACGAATGGGTTGAGCATTGAATGAGCCCCGGGTGAACTCCTCAGCAAGCTCCGGTGTGGGCTGAACAGCAGCGACTGTCGGTGCACTTTCGTTTCCAGCCAGGTCGATCTTTGACGAAGAAACTCTTCGGCTCTCAAGACTATCTTGCGTGATTGCCAAGGTTAGGATGGCCCCAACCGCCGCTCCGAGCGACCAATGCATTAACAAGCGCGTCGCCGGCCAGGCTGCTGGTCGAACGGGAAGGCAGGCAACGACAGACGAACCGGAATTCACTACCGGTGCCGCACCTGTCAATTTGAAATTCGCATCTCGGGGAGTGAGCTGACGCAAGCGGCCCTCGAGGGCACTCAAATGGTCTTCAGGTTTTTCTGATGGGTTCACGAGGAGCCTCTAGCGATGCGTTGGATTATTGGGATTGGAGCGTTGAATGGAATTGTTTGTTGGTTGCGTCTGCCGAGCGTCTCTCGACAATAGCGATTCCAGCTGTTTCAGCGCGGCCGAGTAACGTCGATGCGCCGAGCTAAGCGAACAATCAAGGACTTCGGCCAGTTGCTCGAAGCTCAACTCGCCCCAAACGCGAGCGACGACCACTTCGCGCTGATCACTGCTTAACTGTTGCAAGGCGGTGGTAACATCCTCTGGCAACCAATCCGATGATAAGCTGGAATCTCGAAACCAGTGGTCCGCTTGTTCCCCGGCACGCCGCTGGTGTTCACGACGCCGATGTTCCGATCGAGCGATGTTTTGGGCTTTGCGACGCGTGGTTGTGTAGAGCCAGGCGTGCGGTGATTTGGGAACTGAAGAGCAATTCGCGAGATCAATAAAAGCTTCTTGCACCGCATCATCCGGATAGTCACACCAACCCCGCGCGTACAGCACCAACGGCCCGCTGAGCAGCTCGAATAGTTCTTGCAGGAGTTTGGGGTGCATGCTGAAAAGCTCTGGCAAACACAAATTCGGCTGGCGGCGAGGCTCGATGTCAGAAGCCATCGGTGGGCGTGTGTGGTGCAGCGAGGTTTTCCGATTGGTTATCGTAAAGTCACCGAAGCTGGCCTCATTTTCCGCAATTTCCAAAAAAACCGAGAAACTTTTCGCCAACCTGCCGAGTTTGAACGGATTAGATATAATGCATTTGCTGGAAACACGCGCCGCTAGGAAAATGGCGGACCAGTCAGCCAACGGCGAAGTCAGGTGACTGAGATCGCGAAGCAGCCATTAATCAACCCCATGGAAAGACAAATGTTTAGATCAAACTTGGCCGTCGGTCGACGAGAAATGATTCGAGGCGGAATGGCGTTGGGAGCTACCGCCTTCGTGACTCCTGGATTGTTCGCGGAGTGGATCCAAACTGCCAGCCAGACCGAAGGGCCATTTTATCCCAACAAATTGCCGCTCGACACGGATAATGACCTGCTCGTGATCAACGACTCGATCACACCGGCGGTCGGCGAGATTACTCATCTGAGTGGACGCGTTTTGGACTTAAAAGGCAACCCGATTCGCAACGCGTTCATTGAGATTTGGCAAGTCGACAACAGTGCCGTCTACATTCACACCGGCGACAACACGAATCGTGCGAATCAAGACAAGAACTTCCAGGGATATGGACGTTTCCTTACCGATTCAAAGGGGCAGTATTATTTCCGCACGATCAAGCCGGTGCCCTACCCTGGTCGCACGCCACACATTCACGTCGGGATCAGCATGCATGGCAAGCGTGTGTTGACCACGCAGTTATATGTGAAAGGCCATCCCGAAAATTCTCGCGATGGAGTTTTGCGACGACTTGACCAACAAGCTCGCGACACAGTGTTATGCGATTTCAGCCCGCTCGAAAATTCCAAGATCGGCGAACTGGCCACCACCTTTGACATCATCCTAGGCATCACGGCTGAGGAAAACGCGGAAGGCAAGATGCACGGGATCGGCAAGCCAAAACGACTTGGTGGCTAGAATCGGCTGATCTCTCAACCGGGCAGCGTGTCGTGCTCTTTGGATAGCAGATCGTCATCATCGTTTAGATTTTGGACATGCAGCAGTTGCCGCATTGGCACCTCGGCTTCCACCATGGTTTGGTCTGCTCTGTCGTTCTCCAAGCCAAACAAACCAACGACGGCGGTAATATTGTCATTACCGCCCCGTTCATTGGCCTCACAGATTAAGTTACGACAAATCGCTTGGGCATTGCTACCGGAACTGATTCGCTCGCTTAATTCTTCGTCGGAAAAGTACCGATAGAGACCATCCGAGCAGAGCAAAATCGAATCACCGGGAATGAGATCAACGCGTCGCACCTCGGCCGTCAGCTCACCGTTACCGCCCCCCAAGACGTTCCAGAGCACGTTGCTCCAGCGACTGGTGGATTCTTCTTCGGCGGTCATCCCGCCGGCGTCGACCAGCTGGCGAGCCAGCGTGTGGTCAATTGTCAGTCGCTCGGCGACCCCGCGGCGAAACAAATAGCAGCGGGAATCTCCCGCGTGAACCACGTACATTCGAGGCCAAATCACGTAGGCCATGGTCAATGTGGTTCCCATCCCTTTTTGTTCGTGATGCAACAAGCCCTCATCGATAATACGCCTGTGGGCCGACTGTAATAATTTTTGCAGGTCGCCCAGGAAATCATCTTCCGGGTCGCGATCTAAATTAAAGAACCAGTGCATACTGTTGAGCAAGCGATCGACCAAGTAATCGATTGCCAACGTGCTGGCACGTTCACCCGCGGCATGTCCCCCCATACCGTCGGCAACCATCATCAGACGCCCCATCGATCCGCCGTAGAGCCTCGGATGATCCGCCAGTGGCAAGCTGGTCGATTCGACGAGCATTGATTTTTTAAGATTGGCGATCAGAAAATGATCTTGGTTCTTCGACCGCGAGCGACCCACATCGGTAATCCCGGCACAATCGAATTTTGCTCGCATCATCGTTGATGATCCCCGTGAACAGCCGCAGGTTAGGACTCCTCAGCCAAGTGCTCTGCCAACTGTTGGACCGCGTCTTGAGCCTCGGAGCTGGTCGCTGGCTGCCCGTCATCACCAGCACTCACACCCAACTGTTTTACCACAGCCGGCTCCCGCGAGTAGGTAATACAGACGATTCCCAAGACTAAAAGGGAGGCACCAATCAGCCGCAGCGGGCTGGGAGCTTGCTTGGGATTTCCCAACCAGCCAAAGTGATCCAAAATCAGCGCGGCCACGATCTGCCCGGTAATCACCACCGCGAACCAGACCAGGGAGCCAATCTTAGGGACGAAAAACAAAGAGCTGGTGACCATCACCGTGCCAATGGCACCACCGATCCAGGCCCACCAAGGAAGACTCGACACGGGGACAGTAAACTTGGGAGGAAAATGCCCCATCGCCAAGGTCACCAACACTAGCAGTGCGGTGCCCGAAGCAAACGAAATCGTGGAAGCTTGTAACGGATGAGCCACATGCCGACCGAGAAATCCATTCGCACTCGGCTGAGCCCCCAGCAGCGCACCTGTGAGCAAGCCAATCGCCACGGCAACAATAAAAAACCAACCATGATTGGCCACAGCGATCCCCGCTTATGTTGAGAACATTAATCGACTGTTGAACGATCAGAGCTGGGAAACTTGAGCCACTGCGTCCGACTGATCCGCTTGCTGCGAGCGCCGCTCGGGGCCCGCAACTTCGCTCCCCGTTCTCACCAGTTGATTCTGGGCGTCCACGAAGAGCACCCGCGGCTGATGTTGAGCCACTTCATCCGCTGGGAAAAAACCATAGGCGGCAACGATGACGCGGTCACCAGGGTAGATCAAGTGGGCTGCAGCCCCATTAGCACAGATATCGGCAGAGCCACTACGACCAGCGATGGCGTAGGTCTCAAGTCGGCTACCGCGAGTCACATTCCAAACATGTAACGACTCGTACGGCACGATCCCGCTTGCCTCCAGCAATTCTGGAGGCAAGGTGAGGCTACCCTCATATTCCAAGTCGGCCCCCGTAACGGTGGCTCCATGGATCTTTGCCAACAACAATTTACGAAACATTATCAGTCACACTCAGGAAAGGAGTCAGCAAGTCACGCGTGGCGGGGTCAGCCAGTGATAACTTGCCAAAACCACGAACCGCCCCAGCCCGCATCGCTTCCTGTTGATGTTCCTCGTAATTCGTGATCAACATCAGCGGAATTTCAGCAGTGGCTGGATTGGCTCTCAGTTGACGAATGACCTCCATCCCGTCGCTGTAATCGCAATCAAGCTTGCGATTAACGCATATCAGATCCACCGACTGGCGAGCGGCGCAAGCCAAGGTATCGTCGGCACCATCGGTTTGCACCACAATGGCGTCGAAATGGCCTTCGATCAGCCGCTTGATGGCGACATGATCTGGGCCACAATTACCACAATCTATAACCGTCTTTGGCATCAAACTCTTTCCTGATAGCAACTCGCTCACTCTTGAGCGATAGCAAACAACTTGTCCTTGGTGCTGATATATAGTGTGCCATTTGCGGCAACCGGGGTACTGTATACGCTGGACCCCATGTTGATCTCCTCAAGTGGCTCGTTATTCTCAGCACCCAATTCAAACACCGAGACATCTCCGTCTTCATCGCCCACGTAGACTTTGCCGTCGGCAATCAAAGCGCTCCCCCAGGATTGTGCCAGCATGTCATAGGTGAAGTGCACAATCGGCTTGCCATCGGGGGACCCCTTCGCATCTAGGCAGTGCACCAAGCCGGAGAAGTCGGCAAGATACAGCAAACCGTCTTGGATCGTACAGGTGCCGCAACTGCGGTGCATCTCTTCTTCGAAGTCAATTTCGCCGTCGCCATTTTGATCCAAAATCGAATAATGCCAGACAACAGCCGAATTTGGGTTATCAATGGCCGCATCACCCTGCTCCGGTTCCACCGCCTGAATTCGTTTGTGCTCGATCGGTTGACGATCTCCGCTGACAAGCTTGACAGCCAATTGCGGGCTAACATCACCACGCTTAGTCGGATCGATGCACCACAAGTGACCGATACCTTCTCCGTGCTCAGGGTCCTGGCCCACCGCGATGTAAACCAAGTCATCGTAAATCGTGGGAGTAGCGATCAAATTATTTCGCGTTCCCGCTCCACCCAGAATCCACTTCGATTCTTTTGGATTACAGTCAAACTTCCACAACAGTTCTGGCTTGCCATCGGTTCCACGATCGGCGCGGAAGCTATACAACCAGCCGTCACCACCAGCAAAGAGAGCTTGCGGTACGCCACCCAATTCAGCGACAGCCGGGCTGGACCACTGACCATGCAGGATATTGGTACCGGGTGCGGCGTTGGTCCACAGCACCTCGCCGGTATTTTTGTCCATGCAGATAAAACTGGGGGCGTCTGGTGCGGGCAGGTTGATGTGAGTTTCGTCAAGTCCGTTGCTGGTATTGACGAACAACAGATCTCCGTAGCTGGTAACCGAGCAGGAAGCCATGTTGTGTTGGCTGACACCCAACGAATCCATCATGTTGAACACCCACAGGGTGTCGGCTTCTTGCTTGTCGGCTGGCGTAATGATTTTAAAGAAACTGATCCGCGGACCGGCGACCATCACATTCATCTTTCGCTCGACGCCGTCAACCATGGCGGTCACGGACCACTTTTTGCCAGCCGTGACTGCATTCACTTTGACGCCGCCCTCGATGACAAAGCCACGTTCGGCCAGCTGCTGCTTGACGCCTTCGGTCAACTCACCTTCGTCCAAGCCCGCGAGCGCCGCCTGATAGGCTTTCATCTCCGCTTCAAAGGCAGCCAACGTATCTTCATCATCAGTGTTTGGCTTGCTGGGCACCGCAATGTCCAACACGCGCCCCACTTCATTCTTAACCTCGCCATCGTCAACGCCGTCGTAATAACCTTTGGTATCAAGGCAACGGACTTCGCCGCGGCTGGTGACAAACCACAAACGTTCGCCTTCGATCAACGGAGCACAACAAATACCTTGCAGCGGCCAGTCGTGAACGCGACCGGTGATTAATTTTTCACTGCTGTGCTGCCACAACAGTTCGCCAGTCTCTTCATCGAAACAGAGCAAGCACCCCAAGTCCGTTTGGTTGGGATAGCGGGCCAGGTGACCTGCGCCGTTATTCGTGCCGACGTAAACGCGGCCGTCAGCGATTACCGGATTACCGTATGTCTGGCTACCCAAGTCGGCGATCCATTTAATGTTCTCAGCTTTCGAGCTGTCCCACTCGCCGGTGCGACGGTCGAATTTGCCAACATTCCAAGACTCAGGCAAATCTTTCACGTTGGGCGTATTATTTCGCAGCGAAGTGCCGCCCCATTGAGGCCAGTCACCACCAGCGTTGATCACACCTTCAACTTCATCGCGATGTCGCACATCGGTGGTGACAAATTGACTCTGCCCGGCAGTTAACCCAGCATTATCACCCTCTTCCGGAGCCGGTTCTTCAGCGACTGGCTCGTCCGGAGCCGGTTCTTCCGTCTCAGTAGAACCCGATTCCAGCAGCGCTGGATCGAGCTCTTGCAAATCGCTGGTCTCATTACTTTCACAGCCGCCGATAGCGGTTGCCGAAACACTGCCCAACAGGACTGCGACCGACAGCATCAGCCAAACAGATAATTCTTTCTTCATTGTGAAGCCTATAGGAAACTTGCTTAGGTATTTGATTGGTTCAACAGGTCGAGATGCGATATCTAGGAGTTGGGAACCACTTCGATATTGTCGAGGTAGAGCTCAGCGACTTTAGCGTTACCGAACAATCCAGGGCTGCCCGAAGTTTGTGGCGACTGGTCGCGAGCGGTGACGGTCCAATCCTTGGGCTCCGCTTGATCTTTCGGCCAAACTTTTGCCTTGAGAACGGCGACCTTCCCAGTGGGAGCTGAGGCATCATCCTCAACAGATGCTTGAAACTTCATGCGGTACCAGACATCGGCTTGCCAAGGAAAGTCAATCGTTTGCGCCATGCGGCGTTGCGGGGTCCAAGTGCGGATTTGCAATTGTTGGCTGTTACCCATTAGGTCGAGAGTATAGCCTTGCGCGATGAGACCGATATCTGGCAGCTGGTCGGCCATCCGGGAACCCTTGACGTCAGCCGAGATCGTGTAGTTAGCCAGATTGCTGGGCCCCATCCATGCTTGGCTCCGTGCGCCCTTGGGAATCGTGGTGATTTTGACCATGGCTGGTGAACCATCAATGGTTCGCATCACGTGCCGATAGCGTGCGCCAACCCATGTCACTGGGGCATCCTTCAGTTCATCAAAAGAGAACTTCCAAGGCAACGGCGGTACCACTCGGGCCCGCATCTCGCCGCTCGCTCCGGCCATCTTTGCTGTGACCACCGCAGCCACGTGCTCGGTGGTTTGCGGCGCGACAAACTTGCCATTTTCAACGACCCCAGCACCCTCAACTTTGAACTCGACGTCGCTGGCGGGCAGCTCAGCGAGCAGTTGCCCGAGGGCGTTATAACTTTTCACCGAGAGCTCGATTGACTCGCCAGGCGCGAGCAGAGCTTCGGCGGGAACAATCTGCAACCAGGCTGGTTTTTGATTTTCAACGATGGGCAATTCATCCTCGAGTGACGCGACCGCTTTAGCTGGTTGCCCTTGACCAGTACCGACGCAATACAAGCCGTTGGTGCCGAAGAAAAAGAGTCGACCTTCAGCGACCACCGGCGAAGCGATGAAAGCCTGATCTCGCATCCGCCCTTTGTCCAAAAACTCAACGCCATCCTCGGTGGGCTGCATGATTGCCCAACGACCGTTTTCGGTGAGGCAATACAATTTGCCGTCGGCATACAACAAGCTGGCCCACTGCTTGCGGTCCCCGATGGTTACTCGTTCGGCAATCATCTCGCCGGTGTCGGCGTTGATCACCCAGAGCTTACAGCGATCATCGACCACATAGAGTCGACCATCGACCAACACGGGACTGCTGCGTCCCACCACCAACTCTTCGATTTTCCAAAGTTCCTTGACCTTGGTTTGCTCGCCGACTCCGGAGACTTCCAAAGCGACAACTGCTCCCATCGTAGAGCCGTTGATGTTCTCTTCGCTGTGGCTGGCAAACACCCGATTCCCAACAACTAAAGGCGTGGCAAACAATCCGCGACGGGACAGTTGGTAATTCCAGAGCGTGCGACCGGTCCTGGGCTGCTTACCCCAGATCCCCCCGTCGCCATATCCCATAATCAGCTGCCGCTGCCCTTCGATCGTTGTCAAACTCGGGCTTGAATAGGTGGTATCGGCGGGTAAATCGACGGAGCCTTCAAACCAGACCAGTTCTCCGCTTTCCTTGTTAAAGGCCAGCAAACGATGGTTCGGCTTGGCCCGCTCACCCCAGTTAATGATAATCCCGCTGATAATCACCAAGTCTTCGTGGACAATGGGAAAGTTTGTGCGACCACCGTAGGTGCTGAGCAGACCAAATTGTTCGTGCAGCGGGTGGGACCAGACGGTTTCCCCTGTTTCGCCGTTGATGCAAAGGAAATACCCACAAACACCCAAGGCGTAGACGTTGCCCGTTTCGGGATCCGCCACGACGCTGGACCAACCAACTCGGGTATCGGGAACATCCGAGAGCCAAACGTTGAAGCGATTCTGCCAAAGAGTTTCGCCAGTCATGGCGTTGAGGCAAACCACTTGCTCCGCCTCCAGCGGTGTCCCTGGGTCGGCCCGCATGATGGTGTATACTCGTCCGTTCATCACCACCGGTGTGCTGCGGCTGGACAGATCTTCCCGCTTCCACAATACGTTGCTGTTGGGGCCACCCTCGGGGTCCCAGCTGTCGGGCAAGCCGCTGGCCGACGAATGGCCGTCAAATCCAGCCCCCCGCCAGTAAGTCCAGGTGTTGTCGGTGCCGGGCGATTGGGCCGCCGCCGGAAGACCGCTGCTGACCATCAGACAAATGACTGACAACCAGAAGAAAGACGCCAAATTTCGAAGGCTCATGGTGAAGCTGACTCGATGGGAAAGTGAAAAAAGTTGCATAGTGGTCGGCATTTCGCTTAATCGAAATGCTCGTCAGACGGATCAAAATTGGGTGTACAAAAAATTGCCACTCGCATTTTTCCGATCGCTCGATGGCGTACTCCCGGCGGAATTACAATTGCCGTCAGGGGCTCTACGGAGACTCGCTGCCCGTCGAGTTCCATCGCCGCATTGGCCGCACATTCGAGAATCAGGTAGGTCTCCGTCAAACTTCGGTGGTAATGGGTCTTCGCCGTGGTGGCGATCTCCGTAACATGCAGGGTGCCGGGAAATTGGTCGCAATCGGCAAGGCCGCGTCGCGCTGTGCCACAGGGACAAACGACCTGAGGAAGGCTCATCATGTCGACGATGGTGGCGACGGGTGCCTGGGCGGCAGCACGAGTGCTGCTGTGCATTATTAAAGACTGCGGGTGGGAGGTTGATAACTGCGGTCACGGGCTGGCGATATTCTCCGGCGCCGAGCCATCCGGCCGATATGGGCGAAACAAATCGAGGGGTCACCGGTCGGTTTCACTCGCGTTGGGATCACCGCTCAAAGTGTAAAAATACCGGCGTTATCACCAACACAACGGTTTACCGGGTGGCAGTGCATACTCATTTTATACAGTCCGCACCGATTTTTCCATCTTAAGCGACGCTATTGTCAACTTTGCCGGCTCGCAAAACCATAGCTTACGCTCTGTCAACCCGCACAGTTTAACAACCGGCGGAATTTAGGCGAGCAGGTTAATCACTGAGCCCATGTCGGCCGATATCTTTGTTGTCGCGGTAAGCCCCGTGGCAAAAGATTGCGGTTCGGGCCATCGGATGGAACGAACAAACGCAGCGTTGGACACCAGACAGAATGGATTGGTTCACCGGCCCCCGCGGGCCCGTAGAGCTTATCGGAGATGGCGAGCAGAACGAAGTCGATCGGGATGAGTTGTTGGCCAGGCTAACAACCCACCCCAACAGTGCTAGCCGGCCCAGTGGGGCTCGATCGGCGGCGGCTTCGTCCACCGATCGCGTCCGCGGCCATCCGGGATCCGGCCAGTCTTGGTGTCACAATAGCCGACCCAGTTGATAGCGTAGGAGACGTGGCTCCATGAAACGTACAATTCTTGTTGGTGTCATGGTTCTCGGAACTAGTTTCTGTTCCCAGAGCTTTGGCTTCGATTTACTTGACCGTATGCTCGGTCTTAAGGGCAGCGGATGCGACAGCACCTGTTGCGATACCGTTGTTTGCGATGTGGCTCCTTGTAGCGTTGGCTGCGAGCCCACTTGTGGACTGGAAGCAACCTGTGCGGCACCTTGCGGACCTGTCTGCGAGCCTGCCTGCGGTTGCGAAGCACCTTGTGCAACAGCTTGCGAGCCCACCTGTGGTTTGGAAGTTCCTTGCGGTTCTGTGTGTGAACCAGCTTGCGGTTGCGAAATCGCTAGCTGTGCTCCTCCCCGAAAAGGTTTGTTAGACAAGTTGTTCGGTGGCAAATCATGCTGCGACAGCGGCTGTGATGTACCTTGTGCCACAAGCTGCGAACCAGCTTGCGGTTGCGAAGTCAGCACCTGCTGCGACGTGCCCAGCTGCTCGCCCAAAAAGGGCGGTCTGTTGGCCAAATTGTTCGGCGGACTCGGCTGCAAGAGCGGCTGTGACACCGCTTGCTGCGATACGATCAGCAGCTGCGGTAGCGGATGCAACAGCTGTGGCGGTGCCCCCGTCATGACGCCTGCTCCCACCGTCGCTCCCATCATCGACGAAGCTCCAGAAGTTCAGTCGATGCCACCGGCTCCAGAAGCCGACCACAACGCTTACTTGAACAGCAAGCGTCGCGTCATTCAGGCCAGCAATCGCTACTCCCGCTGATAAAGCGTGGCGGTAGAGATCGCTGTAACCCTCAGGCGTGATCGTAAAGCGGCTCGGCCGGGACTTGTTCCCGCCGAGCCGCTTTTTTTCGTTCAATCATGCAACCCCAAGTCGGTCGCCAGTTCTAATAACTCTTCAACCTCCGCCCGCTTAACCTCTCGCGCCAAAGCAAATCCATTCGTGGTCAAACTGAAGTCACGGTGCAAGTGATGCACGATGAAGCCGGTTCGACAAAGCTGACAAAAGCCCTCAAAAAAACGCATTGTCACCTCCGGATGCTCACGATCGCGAAAAGCAATCGTCCGCTGAGTATCCTCCTCGACGTACACCGCTAACATCCGAGCCGGTGCCTCAAAGGCAGTACTAACCCCCCGCACTTCAATCACTCCCCGATTGCGGGCGGCGTATAGAATCGTCTTAGCCTCCGCGGATAACTGTGCTAACTCGATCGTCTCCGGCGGCAGAGCCAAACAACGTGCACAGACACCCGCCAATGCCGCCAAAGTTGGCCCGCCCTCGCCCAAAGCTTCCCAGCTGCTAGCCATCTGCCCATGAAACTCTTGAGCTCGCCCCTCCGCGCGCTCGGAAAAATCAAACATGACGACCAATCCCGGTGAGAGTTGTTATGCTGGAGCCAACGCAAAAAAATAACGTTCCCCTAGGCCCCACAGCCTAACAGATCAATAGCTATCCTCAGGTTTAACAGGGTAATTTTAACCATGGCTCGCATCCTACCAAGTTTCATCCACCACGCCCTCCACCATGTTCGCCCGCTACCGCTGTTCGGCTTGCCGCTCAGTTTGCTGTTCGGTTTGCTGGTCCTACCCGCGACCGACTGCCGAGCTGACGACCCGCCGGCACCGGCCGACGCGGTTCCGCCGCAGGAGCGCATCGAAAAGCTGCTAAATACGCTCATTATCGAAGACGCTCCGGGGATCGCCGTTCGGGTCCAACGGGGCGACCAAGTATTGCTCGACCAAGCCTACGGACTCGCCGATTTGGCTCATCACAACCCGGTAACTCCCGAAACCAAATTCCGCATCGGCTCAGTCACAAAACACATCACTGCCGCCGCTATCTTAAAGCTTGCTGAACAAGATCAACTACAACTTGACGACACTCTCGACAAGTATCTTCCCGATTTCCCACGAGGCGAGGAAGTCACCATCACGCAACTCCTGAATCACACCTCCGGTATCGCCTCGTACACCTCACAACCCGAGTTTATGGATACCGTCCTGCTGGCAACCGACGAGCAGGAAATGATAAAGTCAATCGCTTCCAAACCTTATGATTTTGATCCCGGTACCAAATGGTCATATAATAATTCAGGCTATTTCATCCTCGGACATCTGATTGGCAAGCTCTCGGGAAAAAGCTATGCGGAATACCTGCAAGCTGAATTTTTCACCCCGCTGGAAATGCACGATACCGGCGTCCACACCCCACAACCGATCTTGCGGCACGAAGCAACAGGTTACTCGCTGACCAGCAGCGGCTTTGAAAAAGCACTTAACTGGGACATGTCTCGCGCCGGAGGAGCTGGTGCGATATACTCAACAACCGGCGACTTGGCTCGTTGGACGCAGGCCTACTTTTCCGGTCAAGTTATCTCACCCGAGTCCATAAAGTTGGCAACCGCGCCGCTGACTATCGAAACAACTGAAGAACCAATAGAAACACAGTATGGTTTAGGCTGGTTTGTCGACCAAAACCGAGGTCTGGATAGAATTAGCCATGGCGGCGGGTTGCAAGGTTTCTCTAGCCATCTAGCCTACTACCCCGGCGAAAAAATTATCATCGTCGTCCTACATAACGCCTTACCGGCCGTTCCCGCCGTCAGCCCCTCACAAATCTCTGATCGCATCGCCGAGGCCTTTTTAAGCAATAAGATGACCGACCCGGCCGATCGCCAAGTCGACACCTCCGTCACCGCGGAGGCGATGCAAAAACTGACTGGCAAGTATGACTACCAAACCGCCGTGATGGAGATCACTTTCGATGATGGTCAACTCTACGCCCAACTGACCGGCCAACCCAAATATCAGATCTATCCCGCCAGCCCCACCACCTACTTTTGGAAAGTAGTCGACGCGGAGGTTGAGTTTAAATTCGATGAAGATGGCCAAGTCATCGCGGCCAAACATCGGCAAGGACTGAGCAATTTTACCGCACCCAAAATCCCCGAGCGCCGCGAAGTTGAACTCGCCAAAGAGGTTCTTCAGCGGCATGTCGGGATCTATCGTGTGACCGCGCTTGGAAAGATTGAGGTCACGCTAAACGGTTCCCAACTAATGGCCAAAGTGGAAGGTCAATTTCCAATCGCCATTTTTCCCACCAGCGAAAACGAATTTTTCTATAAAATCGTCCCCGCAACAATTCAGTTCAGTGATCTACAGAATGATCAATCACAGGCTATCAAGCTTGAACAAGCAGGACAGACTTTCCAAGGAACACGCACCCCAGGGGAAGATCCCTAAGGAACATGAGGTCCCTTAGCCTAAAACTCCAATTGGCCACCAAAGCGACTGCGAAATTGCAAGAAGTCGATAAAGTTGATAACGCCATCACCATTCTCATCCAGTGCGGCCTGGTATTCAGGTTCACTGGAGTCACTGCCGAAGGCGTTACGAAATGCTAAGAAGTCGATAAAGTTGACAAGCCGATCGCCATTGCTATCGCCAAATAATCGAAAGAACTTATCTGTAGCATCGTTGCCAAAATAATGATCGCCACCCGCCACTCCGTCAGAGTCGCCATCCAACATCCCACCACGCAATGAACGGATGTGATCTTGTTTTAATTGCAACTGATAATTGCCGTCGACTAAAGACCCATGTCGCGTCTGCGATCCAGTAAAGGTGATTTTGGCAACGGTTCTCCCATTAACCACGCTGGTGTCAATCATCAAATCCACACTTCCTCCAACCCCATCGCGTCGGGTGACCTCGATGGCTCCCTCCATCAACTCTACCTCTTCACTAAATGTAATCTCCAATTGCTCAACCATACTCCGCTGGCTTTGACCCTGATTGATTTCAACCTGCTCCACCAAAACTAATGGCGCGGCAATGGTAAAATCTTCTCGGCTGGTGACTTCTCCGGGAGAAAGCTCCACAACTCTCGGATTGCCAGCCACACCCGTTACCGAATAATTTTGCGGCGGAGTGACATGCAATTGATACTCGCCCGGCGTCACGCCGCGAATAGCGAACTGCCCAGCCTGGTCAGACACAGCCGTTGCTCGCGTAACATATCGCAAATTGTCGAGACGAACACTTGACTGATAACCCCCGACAACTGCATAAGCGATATCTTGTTGCGCGCGGCTTAAAGATAAAGTCTGAAAATTTCCCGAGGTAAGCGCGTCAGATGTAGTTTCGGCGAGTAATTCTCCCGCAGAATTATAAATCAACAACCTACCTCGCCGAGTCGAACCGTTCGACCCGGCGACGATGTCAATTTCAACTTCAGACGCCAGCGTTGGAAAATCCACTCGTAGAGCGCCGGCGTCAAGTCGCCAAAACGACTGCCAAGTGGTCTCCGTGCGATGCGAGAAAACGTGACCGCCCGTGGAAGCAGTATCCCGTTCACCAGCCCTCACCGCGGTCCCGACGACGGTCGTCCCAACAGCCGACAGGACTGCAGCATCGGATACCGAATTGAGAATCGTACCGGCCACGTAGTCATCAGGCTCATGGTTACCGCCCCGCAGGGCAATTTCACCCGCTGCGGTTCGCAAAGTCACCGGGACACCCGCGAGGCCATTTTCGTGACCGCCTACTTGCCCATCGTAATCAGCGTCAAGAATCGCTGAGCCGTAGATCATTGCTTTGTCGGCAGAAGTTTGAAGATCCAACTTTGGCACGGCTGCAATCACCGGGACAATGCTCTCCCCAGCATTCAGCTCCCAGTCCTGACTCGTGGTTTGTATTGCCAAGGCAATCTGACTATCAGCTTGAGCTTGGCTGGTCGCTTCAAATCGTACCCGCGCTAGCAAGGCGTGTTCTCCGACGCCAGCTCCAGGATTCTTGGCGGTTACCGCCAAGCTACGAATACGCCCCGCTGACTGATCAATCACCGTGCTGCCTTGATCAGTAAAAGCTTGACCTACCTCCACCTCAACAACGCCAGCTCGTCGTTGATCAAAGTAAATTTCTAACGATGCTTCCTCGATTCCATTTCCAACGGCAGATTGCGAATTTGCCCAAACCTCCAACCAAAACTCTTTTCCCGGTTCCACCAAATCAATATGCTGTGGCAATTGCTGGGACTGCTGCTCACTACTGGCCGTCAACACTACGGCTGGGGAGACAACTACCTCCCGGGCAATTTGACTGACATCCCGGAAGAGAAAGTCGTACCAATTCTGGCGAACAGATTGTCCGTAGTTGTGACCGTAGCCTTCTCCAACCATAAAGCGATGCAATCGTTCGCTGGAGTCAATCTGCAGATCATTCGCTAATGCGACATAGTCTTCAAAGACATTTAAAGCACGCTGCAAACGCCCCTCCCCTTGCGATTGTGCTGGGCCTGAAAGGTCAAGATTGCAACTGCTTTGAATCGGCGGCTGACACTCTGGCGGAACAAAACTATCATCCTGTCCAACCCAAAACATCGTGGGGGTCCGGAGCACCGCGGGCAAATCAAAGTCAACATCCACCGGACGTGGCTCGGCAGGATTGTCCGCTAGCCCATAAGGATAAGGCTTGACAAAATCAGGAACCGCATGAGACGAGGGTGCGCCAACTACCACTGCCGCCACGCGGTCGGGATGGGCCGTAGCAAAACGTTGCGAGAACTGTCCACCACCTGAATAGCCGAAAAGCTTAATTTGATCCGTTTGCCCCATTCCTTGGTCTTCCAGATCAGCCAGAATATCTATCAACACCTGATCGGCCGTCCTGCCGCTGTCATACTCCCAGTTTAGATGATTATAACTGTGGTAACGCCCACCGACTCGAAACCAAGGAGCCACAATGATCAGATCTTCGACTGAATTGTCTGGATCGGCCGCGATTCGCAACCAACGGTGCGTGTAACTTTCAATAGCCCCTCCCCGACCATGCACGCCGACCAACACCGGCGTGTCGGGTCCCACATCGCCAATCAAAGCCACCCGATACATAAAGTCAGTCCGTGACTCCCCAGCCAAACCAAAGCGGTGAAAAACACCCCTATCTAGATCCGTCGTAAATGATGTCTCAGTATCCGTTACCGAAACCCGATCGATTACCCAGCCTCGATGCGGAAACTGGCGATCTCCCAGCTGGGAAAACTTAATTTGGACGTTGCCATTGAGTGAAATTCCAGCAGGATCACTGCCACCGTTCAAGCGATCAACATTCGCTTGCAGATCATATTCATGGAATTGCCATAATCCATCTCCGCCTCGATTAATGTCCCCGCCCTCAAGGTCCAGCAGTCGATACCAATGCACCCCGTCAGCGCTGATTGAGAGCCCATCACCATAGGCTTCCACGGGCCGCGAATTAGGGTCGCTGATCAGATGGAAATCAGCCAAGGGCTCGTTGATATCACCCCAGTTAGTGCCAAACAGACCTTCCAGCTGATGAAAACTAAGCAACGGCGATTCCGCTTGGCTCAGGTCTAAATGCAAGATAATTTCGTTCAATGCTTCGGCGTTGGGGGCTTCCTCGCTAGCTTGAAATACCAGCCCCTGCCCACCTGAATCCAAGGCATGATCGGAAGTGAGGGCCACCATGCCTTGACCGGCAAACTGTGGAATCTCCCAGTTCACCGAAAGGCCTGCATCAAAATGATCGAGAAACGAAAACGCCAGTAAATGCCGATGCTCTAAAAATTCAATTTTCCGCGACCCGCCAGAACACCTCCGAGAAGCACGAGTCAGCTTGCTTTTCGATTTCAGTAACATCTATCTAAAACTCACTTTCCCCGGCGGCCGATGGGCCCAAGTTTATCGTCGAAACTTGTCCAATCAGGATGATCATAGCCGGTTCGCTCCTGACGTACTGGCGAGTAGACTTTTTTGTCAGCTCGCAAGACCCGCTCCGCCATCTCCGTCCAAGTTTGGACCATGGCTGCCATACGTTTCGGTTCCGCGTCGGCCAGGTTATTCAGTTCGCTGCGATCTTGACGGATATTATATAGCTCCCAAGGCTGCTTGCGAAAGCTAACAATTTTCCAATCACCTTCACGCAAACCGCGATCGTTTGCGAACTGAAAATGAATCGCCGGCCGACTCTCCTGAGCCTTGCCCGCCAGCACGGGAGCCAGAGAAATCCCCGTTAAGGGACTTAATTGCCGACCGGGCCACTGCTGCGGAATCGTCACTTCACAAATCTCAGCCAAAGTTGGCAGTACGTCAATCAAGTGCGCTGGTGAATCGACGATTGCACCGGGAGCCAGCTTCAACCCAGCCGGCCAATGCACGATCGCGGGAGTGCAAATTCCACCTTCAAATTGATTCTGTTTGTAAAAACGAAACGGCGTGTTGCGAGCCCAAGCCCAACCCGTGGAATCACTCCAACTAACATCGCCACTAGTCGGCTCGGCTTTTAGATTATTGGAACGTCGATCGTAGGGGCACGCACCGTTGTCAGATACGAAAAGGATCAACGTGTTTTCAAGCTCACCTGCCCGCTCCAGATCTTTCACCAACCGCCCAACCTCTTGATCGACACGGTCGATCATCGCGGCCAGCGTGGTCATGCGACGACTCTCCCAATCTTGCCGTTCGGCCCCCAGGTCGTGCCAGGCAGGAATATGGTCCGGGCGTGGACTGGGTTGCACATCGGCTCCCATTAATCCCAACTCCTGCTGTTTGGCAACACGCTGGGCACGCATCTGATCCCAACCTATCTGATATCGACCTTCATACTTGCGATAATCGGTTTCCAAGGCTTGCAACGGAGCATGCGGCGCGTTGAATGCCACGTAGAGATACCAAGGTCGTTGGCTCTGACGTGCCTCGCCAAGGAAATCGATCGCATAATCAACATTTGCCACCGTCGTATAGAATCCGCCATCGGGCACCGTCCATGGCTGGCCGTTGAGGCGAAACGTTTGATCTCCGCGAAAATAGTTGCAGGCACCGCTTAAATGACCAAAGTAACGCTGGAATCCGAAGTCAGTGGGCTGCCGAGCCAGATGCCATTTGCCCGTCATGGCCGTAAAATAGCCAGCTTGACCAAGCATCTCCGCTGTCGTCACCGCGCGGGTCATTTGCTCGTTACCAGCCTGCAAGGCATAACATCCGGTCAACAGCGAGATCCGTGATGAATGACACTTGGCCGTGTTGTAGAACTGGCTGAAGCGAAGCCCCTGAACCGCTAGCCGGTCGAGGTTGGGAGTCTCAATCTCCCCGCCATAACAACCGACGTCAGAAAAGCCGAGGTCATCAACCATTATGACCAATACATTTGGTCGGGAAAGCGGTTCATCCGCCGTAACCACGCCACAAAGGCAACCAAGCCAGGCAAACCACAAAAAACACCATCGATTCACCTGATAACTCATTCCGATCTTTCGGCTAGTGGTTGGAGAATTGCTTCCAGCAAGTCGGGTCGCTCCTCATCGCGAACCAAATTCCAAGCTCTCGGTCCCGCGTAGTAGTGCAGTTGAATCGTTTTAAATTGCTCCCCCACAAGCACGTGCAACTCAATCGGTGTACCCTGTTGGGCTTCGACAATTGCCGCTTCCAAATTTCCAGTGCTCCACTTGCGATCAGCAACTGCGATGATCCGCATGTCGGGGCGCAGCCGGGCTTTGTCCGCGGGGCTCCCCAACAATAAATCACGCACCAAGCCATCGTTGGAGAAACTAGCACCCAATGATGCTCGCAGATCAAAACCAGAGGCGTTGCGGAACGTGTCAGCGGGCACCTCAACCAAATCAGGTTGAGATACGAAGCGGTATCCGAGCAAGCTGGCCACATTGGGATCGAAGTCAGTTTGCAATGATTCGACCCGCCGAGCAATCAGTCCATCCCAATCGTAAGGATGGAGCGCCTGCAAAATTCGCACGACATCACGGCGTGTATAGGGGTTTGGATGGGGCGACTTCTTTTTAACTTGAAAGAACTTACGGCAAAAATCATCAAGCGACTTTTCACCCTCGGTCTTGGCCCTCAAAATGGCATCTGCTTCCAACCAGAATAACATTCCTTCCATGTAGAAGTCTTGGCTCCGCCGCAAACCGGGCCAAGCGTCACTGCGGGCTCGCAAGATATGTGCAGCGGCACCAGTATCAGCCAAGCTGCGCCATTTGCGACCTTGTTGATAGGTGGCGTTGCGCAGCTCGACCACCAGCCGATGGCGAAACTGAGCATCGGTCATTAAACCACTGCGAGCCTCAATCAACTCTCCCAAGTACTGCGTCAAACCCTCGTAGACCCATAACAGTTCGGTATCCTTGGGTTCATGAAAGGTTGTGGTCGCCATCCCCGCCGGCCGGCGATATTTGCCACACCAAGCGTGCAAATACTCATGCGGAATCAACAGCCGGTTCCAACCGCGAAATGCCGACGCGCTGGCAACGGCGCGGGGTGGCAACACGTTTAAAGTCGACTGCGAGTGCTCTAGCCCGTTGGCTGGTAAGGCGTCGGTCAGTCCGAGTAAAACGTCGAATTGATCAAAGGGATGCGAGCCGGTCAACAGATAAGTTTCAGTCACCATCGCCCGCAACTTGGCAAGTATCTCCTCATCCAGCGCCTGCTCAACAGGCTGGTCACGAAAAACATGCAACCGATGAGGAGGAATCGAATCCGCATATTCCGCTTCGACCAAATCCAAAACCTGATAATGAGGCCCGCACATCAGCGGGCTATCAACAAACGTCTCTAGCGATACGGGTGCAAAGCTGACAGCCGCAGTGCCATGCGAATCTTGGCTTCCGGATGCTTGGCTCTCGGCTGCCTCGTCGTCCGAGGCACGGCTGCGGGGCGGGAGTGCGGTGGCAGCTTGCCAGCCGATCGGCAGCAAGAACTCGGAGGAAATTTTGCTGCTGCGAATGCCACTCGACTCGGGATATAGCAACACCGTGTTGGGGCTAATCACACCCACGGTATCACTCCCCCAGGAGTCATGCCCCATGGAATTGACCGAGGGCTGATTGGTGATGTAGCGGAGCTCGATCCGCAGCTGTTCCGTACCGGGCGGCACATCCACTTCCAAGCGATAAACTTCGCCGGGCGTTCGCTTCCAAGTCAGCAGATTGCCGGCACCATCTTCGATGATCAAACCAGCCAAGTTCTCGACGGGTCCTCCCGGGCCGTGCGAACCGGGCACCCATTTGGGATACCAGAGGGCAAGTCGATGTGATTTCGCTTGCGGGCTCAGAGGCAGTTCGATCTGTGCAAGCAGCAATTTCCGAGGCAATTCCCGCGCGTCAATCGTGACGTGCATAGTATCGGCCGCGAATACAGAACGGTTTACCAACCCACCACCCAGAACCAGGCAAATCAACAAGGAAATCGAAGCAAAAATTCGCATTATTCTATAAACCAAGCATACCGAGGAACTCATCGAGCAAACTGTCAACTCTTCAGGCTAATCAGTCCGGCCCAGCCGCGGAAACCTAAACTGATACAATCGTCACTCAAACCGCGTGGCTTGAAATTTCCCCAATTAACTCGGATCGACAGCACGATAAGCGTCGATCACCGCTCGTTCTCCCCCGCCGCCCGGTAGCGAATTGCCATGCTCCATTCCATAGATAAAGCTCTTAGCTTCCTTGACGCTGCGCTCGTGAATATGGCTCAGCACACGTTTGTAGTTGATCTCGCCGGTACCTGGCTCCTTCCTGCCCGGGTTATCTCCAATTTGAAAATAACCAATTTCATGCCAACAACGATCGATGTTGGGAATAAGGTTTCCCTCCGTGATCTGTTGGTGATAAATATCAAATAAGATTTTGCAGGCTGGACTGTTTACCGCGCGGCAAATCGCGAATGCCTGATCCGATCGTTGCAAAAACAAACCGCCATGGTTGGTTAACTGATTAAGCGGTTCGAGTACCATTACCAAATCGTGAGGCTCTAAAATTGCCGCGCATTCTCGCAACAACTCGATCACGTTGGCCAGCTGATAGCCGGCGGCGAGCCGTCCGCCACCATAATTATTCCACTCGGCATCGTGGATCGATTGTTGATCAATAGAACCCGGCACGACCGTGACATATTTGGCGCCACAACGCTTGGCAATCTCAACTGACTGGCGAACTTTCATCAACACTTCCTCGCGGTACTCGGGCTTTTGCACCGCAAATGTTGGCCGTTCGAAGTCCGCATACGCGACAAAAACTCCCATTCGCATGTTGAGATCTTTTAACAGTTGCCCAATCTGCTCCTGCCGACTCGGGGTCTCCCCGGGCATCGCGTTGTGCTCCCACGCCGTGAACCCTTGATCGTGGGCAAAACGAATTTGGTCCAGCACGTCGGCGCCGCCAAGCGACTTGAACATCCCAGGATGCGGTGCAAAGGCAAGTGAAAAAGGCTGTTGCGAAGGCTCTTGGGCGAATAAGTTGCGAGTGCCAATCGCGACCGCGCCGGTCATGATCATTGTTTTGGTAAATTGTCGCCGCTGCATCAGGTGGTCCTTTCGCAAAAAAATTGTCGAGTGTTGAGGGACTATCGAAAAAAACGCAAGCGGCTCTCCACCGCGCCTGCAGCCTATGTCAGAATAGTAACCGCAACGAGCATTTGACAGACGCTGGAACCTTTTCCGCCGCAAACCTCCTTCTGCCGCGAGCAAAATACGATGACGCCAACAACACTAGTGATCGCAAACTGCTACGTTCCGGCGGCGGCACTGAAGTTGCCAGCGATTTTACTTGCCTGCTTAGTTGCCATCCAAACCGCCGGTAAACTCTCCGCTCAGAATGGGGACGCCACGGTTGCAGTTGCTGGCGAACTGAAGCAATGGCACAAGGTCACGCTAACGTTGAACGGGCCGTTTGCAAACGAGACGGACGAATCACCGAATCCGTTTCTTGACTATGAAATGAACGTCACTTTTGCGCATGAATCAGGGGAGCCAACTTACATCGTTCCAGGATACTTCGCGGCAGATGGCAATGCGGCGGAAAGTTCCGCGCACAGCGGGACAGCCTGGCGGGCGCATCTTGCTCCTGATAAACCGGGCCGCTGGGACTATCGAATTTCGTTCCGGCAGGGGCGCACCGAGGTCGCTGCGGACGAACCCTCGACGGAACCTCTCCCACCGTATGACGGCGGAACGGGAAGTTTCCGCATCGTGCCGTCCGATGAATTGGGGCGAGATCTTCGCGCCCAGGGACGATTAGAATACGTCGGGGAAAGGTACTTGCGATTTGCCGGATCAGGTACGTACTTCCTGAAGGTCGGTGCCGACGCGCCTGAGACACTGCTGGGCTACGCTGACTTTGATGGCACAATCGCGGGCAAGCCCAGGAAAGTGCCACTAAAGACATTCGCGCCGCATCGAAAAGACTGGCGTGATGGCGACCCGAGCTGGCAAGGTGGCAAGGGCAAAGGTCTGATTGGTGCCATCAACTATCTTGCGGGCAAAGGTTGCAACGCTTTTTCATTCTTGACCTATAACGCCGGAGGTGACGGAGACAATGTCTGGCCATTTGTTAGTCGCAATGACAAGCTGCATTATGACTGTAGCAAACTAGATCAATGGGGCATCATTTTTGATCACGGTACCACGCGGGGTATGTATTTGCATTTCAAAATGCAAGAAACGGAAATTGACGATGATCGCCACGGCCCTAAACAAAACGTCAAACTTGTGCCGGAATCGCTGGACGGCGGCAAACTGGGGCCGGAGCGAAAACTGTACTGTCGAGAGCTGATCGCCAGATTCGGACATAACTTGGCACTCAACTGGAACCTCGGCGAGGAGAACACGCAATCGAGCGAAGAGCAAATCGCCATGATTGACTTCATTACCAAACTCGACCCATATCACCATCCCATTGTGGTGCATACCTTTCCGAATCAACAAGATCACGTGTACAAGGCTTTGATCGGTGACAAAACAAAACTATCAGGGCTTTCTCTGCAGAACAGTCACATCAAAGACACGCATTGGCAAGTTGTGAAATGGGTGCGTGCTTCACAGCAAGCGGGTAAGCCCTGGGTTGTCGCCTTTGATGAATCGGGCAGCGCTGCGCACGGCCAACCACCCGACTTGGGTTATCGAGGTTTTGATGGTCGTGACCGCAGCGGAGAATATATTTACACCGAACACGAAGTCCGCCGTCAAACACTATGGGGAACATTGATGGGTGGCGGCGCCGGGGTGGAGTATTACTTTGGCTACCAATTCGCTGAAAATGATCTGGTATGCGAGGATTGGCGGAGCCGAGATCGGAGCTGGGATTATTGTCGCATTGCGATCGAATTCTTTCACAACCAAGCGATCCCCTTTGCGGAAATGCAACCCGCCGATGAATTGGTCGCCGCGAACCCCAAAGACAATCGTCGCTACTGCTTTTGCAAATCGGGTGAGGTGTACTTGGTTTACCTGGCCACCAGCGAGGAAGCTGAACTCGACCTCAGCGGCCAGAGCGGGCTCTTTACGGTTCGCTGGTACAACCCACGGTCGGGTGGCGAGCTGCTTGTTGGCTCAAAACAAAGCATCCGTGGTGGTGAATTGGCCAATTTGGGCGCGCCTCCGCAGGTTGACGGTGAAAATCAAGATTGGCTGGCGGTGATCCGCAGATAGTTGAGAGGGCGGACAGCGTGAAGTCGGCAAGAAAGCAGGTCGGGGAAGAAAATATTACCGTAACTTCTTTGCCACAGCATCACAGCTAAGCCAAACATTCTCTTGACATCGTTAGCGGCTAGCTGTTATTCACGATCGTCGGTAATCCACTCCGTACCGGCATTGGTCCAGATGACAAACCAAACACCCCATATTTTCTTTTCGGTCGGCGAGCCAAGCGGCGACCAACATACCGCCAGGTTGATCCGCGCATTGCGAGCGAGCAGCCCCGATTGGCGAATGCGCGGCTTTGGCGGTCCAGAGATGCGAGCCGTGGGTTGTCGCTTGGATTACGAGCTGACCCAGATGGCTGTCATGGGTCTGGTCGAGGTGGTACCAAAGCTGAGGCAGTTTTTTCGCATTGCCGACATTGCCTCGCGAGTCTTCGCGGAAAGAGCACGTCCTGACGCGGTCGTGCTGGCTGATTTTCCCGGCTTCAACTGGCACATCGCCAAGCGGGCCAAGCGACAAGGTATCCCGGTCTTCTATTACTTGCCGCCCCAACTTTGGGCTTGGGGCGCGTGGCGAATTTCAAAAGTGCGCAAGTATGTGGACCATGTCCTTTCTGTGCTACCTTTTGAACACCAGTGGTATCTCGATCACGGAATTCAATCGACGTTTGTGGGGCATCCGTTTTTTGATGCGATTGCTGATAAACCACTCGACCAACATTTATTGCGTAGACTTTGCCAGCCAGACCAAGCGGAACAAACACCGCTTGGGGCGTCGATTTCGCAACTGTCTGCGGAATTGGTGTTGCCCCCCGCGCGGACTGCGGAACATAAGTTAGTCGCGGTGCTGCCGGGCTCGCGGTGGCACGAGGTACAACGCAATTGGCCAACGATGCTGGAATCAATTCGCCAGCTGTCGCATCAATTTCCCACCGTTCGTTTCGCCGTAGCCGCTTTTCGCGACGCCCACTGTCTCTGGTGTCGTGATCAAATGGAGACTGGGGACTTTGACTTGCCGATCGATTTCTACGTTGGAAAAACGAGCGAAATTATCGCTGCAAGCCACTCCGCGATGATGGTTTCCGGTTCGGTCAGCCTGGAATTGATGGCGCGGGGGACGCCGGCCGCAGTGATTTACCAAACAGGCCGAGTAATGTACGCGGCAGGTCGAGCGATGGTGCGGGTTCCCAGCATCACGCTGCCAAACTTAATCGCTGGACAAACGATCTTCCCCGAGCTGGCCACGGCGGGAAACTCAACGCGGGGCGTCCAGTTCCTCGTTAGCTCACTCGCTCGCATGCTTGGTGACGCTGAGTATTATCAACAGCTAACCAAGCAGCTCTCCGATATGGGGATTCGCTACGCGTCCCCGGGGGCGACCGCCAAGGCGGCTGGCGTAATTAGCCAATCGCTGGGTATTCTAAGCTCCGCGGCGCGTCCCACGGCGGAAAGCAAGAATCGCGTCGCAGCCTAGTTTTTCTTGCAAACCAAACTCCGGTCAGCGACGTAGTTAGGGCGATGAACGCAATTTCAAACAAGCCCGTTTTTTCGAACAACGAACTGGTCGAAACAGAGGTCGAAAGGCCCTTTCGTCCCAGCGGGATCGTGGCGTTTTTGTTAGGCGCGATCAGCAGCATCACCATTTTCAGCAGTTCGCTGTTATTGGTACCGGCGTCCGCCGTGTTGGTTGGGCTCTACGCACTCCGCCCCGCGCGTGCTGGACAAGCCCGCCCGGTGGGACGTTTGCCGGCCGCCCTGGGCATCACTTTGGCCTTGTTTTTCGGCAGTTGGTCGTGGACTTATTTTTCCGCCCGCGAAGCCTTGCTAACGGAGCAAGCGTCAGGATTCGCACGGCAGTGGCTGGAGATTCTCGCTGCCGGAGAGAAAGAAGTTGCCTTCGAGCTGACTAAGCCCAAAGCGTTGCGGCAAATGTCGGACATGTCACTTGGTGACTTCTACAGCTCGGCGAATCAACCGGCGTTCGAAGAACTCGACTCTTTCGCCACGCAACCGGCTGTCTCCGCTGTCATCAACACCTCGCAGAAGCCGGAATGGGTGTTTGTCGAAACTCGCTTCACCGACAGCCAAGATATCCAAGACATGGTCGGCATGGTGTTTTCAGACGCCACCGGACAAGTTCCCCCGGTGGTGATCATCATGAGTCGCTCCACCGACTACAACGATGATGAGCTGCTACCTGACCTGCCCCGCCAGTGGTACGTTACGGGCCTGCAATTCTCCCGATACTAAGTCTCAGGCGGCCGATCAGCTCAGTGGAAATCTCGCGAACGCAAGTCGAGCCCGCTGACTTGCGACGTGAGATCGCGAATTTGGCTAGCCAGCACATGGATGACGCCATTTTGGCTCTCCAGTTTGCCATCAACCAGCCAGGCGTTGCTGGTCTGAGCAATCGTTAAGAACCGCTTCCACACGGCTGGATAAAGTATCAGGTTCATTGATCCCGTTTCATCTTCGATGGTTACGAAGGTGATTCCTTTGGCTGTCCCAGGTCGTTGCCGCATTAGCACTAACCCGGCAACGGTTACATGGCGACCGCTGCGTAATTCAGGCAACTTGCTGGCTGTGACACATCGCAACGCCGCCAATTCGCCACGACAAAATTGCAGCGGGTGGCCCTTGAGACTTAGGCCAACGGTGTTGTAGTCAGCGTAAACTTCCTCCAACGAAGTCAGCGGTTCTAACTGCTGCCAATCATCCTCAGGCAACATTGGATCAACGGCCGCCAACAACGGCAACTCCTGTCCTGACTTCTCTTGCCCGAGCGTGTCCCAGAGCGCGGCTCGTCGATTCGTCGTGACGGATGCCAAGGCGTCAGCATCCGCCAACAGCGCCAGCACGGCTTGGCCGATTCTCGTTCTCCGCGTCATTTCCTCGATGCTTGTAAAAGGTCCAGCCGCCTCGCGTGCGGCCAGCATGCAATCGGCCATCCGCTGCGGCAAACCGCGAATCATCCGCAACCCGAGCCGCAAAGCTAACTGGCCATCACTCGTGGCCTCCAGCGTGCAGTCCCACTGGCTGTGATTGACATCGACCGGCAAGACCCGCACACCATGCTCCTGAGCGTCGGCGACGAGTTGAGCCGGTGCGTAAAACCCCATCGGCTGACTGTTGAGCAGCGCGGCGCAGAAGGCGGCCGGATAGTGACACTTGAGATAACACGAAGCGTACACCAACAATGCGAAACTGGCTGCGTGGGACTCGGGGAAACCATATTCGCCAAAGCTACGGATCTGCCGATATACCTGCTCGGCAAACAACTCACTTAAGCCGCGCTCACGCATTCCTTCCATCAACTTGAGGCGGAGATGATCGATCACACCAGGACGCCGCCAGGCAGCCATGGCTCGCCGCAGTTGGTCGGCTTCACCAGGAGTAAAGCCAGCCGCGACGACCGCCAATCGCATCGCCTGTTCTTGAAAGAGTGGCACGCCTAAGGTTTTCACTAAGACTTGGCGAATTTCTGGCGTCGGATAGACCACCGCCTCGGGATTCTCCCGGGCCTTGAGGTAAGGATGCACCATCTGCCCCTGAATTGGCCCCGGCCGAACAATGGCAACCTCGATCACGAGGTCATAAAAACAAGTGGGCTTGAGGCGTGGCAACATGCTCATCTGAGCACGGCTCTCGATCTGAAAAACGCCCATCGTGTCGGCGCGCTGGATCATTGCGTAGGTGGCGGGATCCCCGGGGGGCAATGTCGCCAACGACCAACGTTGTCCGGAATGTTTTTCGACCAACTCAAAACACCGCCGCAAAGCGGACAACATGCCCAGCGAAAGGCAATCGACTTTCAGGATCCCCAGTTCTTCCAAGTCATCCTTGTTCCACTGAATGACCGTGCGGTCCGCCATCGCAGCATTTTCAATGGGAGACAGTTCGCACAATGGCCCGGCGGTGATTACCATTCCACCGACGTGTTGCGAAAGATGGCGAGGAAACCCGATCAACTGTTCTAACAAGTAGACCCAGCGACGACCGAGTTCGGAAGTCGCATCCAAACCGGCCGCTGCCATCCGTTCGTGCCATTCTGAATACCCGCCGCGTGAGCCGGCAACCTTGGCAAACCGATCGATCGTGTCAGCCGCCGCTCCCAATGCTTTGCCAATGTCTCGGACCGCGCTCTTACTTCGATAAGAGATCACCACCGCGGTCATGCCAGCTCGCTCACGACCGTACTTAGCATAGATATACTGTAAGACCTCCTCACGGCGTTGATGCTCAAAGTCAACATCAATGTCCGGCGCCTCGTCGCGCTCGCGACTAATAAATCGTTCAAATAATAAGTTCATTCGCCCCGGATCGACACTGGTGATTCCCAGGCAATAACAAACCATCGAGTTAGCCGCTGACCCCCTGCCCTGACACAAGATATTACGTTCACGAGCAAACCGTACTAAATCCCAAACGGTGAGAAAATAGGCCTCATATCGCAGCTCGGAAATCAATGCCAATTCATGCCGCAAGCCATCGATGATCTTTTCGGGCACACCGCCGGGCCAACGTGCCTTAGCACCTTCCCAAGTCAAACGTTTGAGATGCTCCAACGGTGTTTTCCCCGCCGGCGCTAACTCTTCCGGATACTCATAACGCAACGAATCCAAGCGAAAGTCACAGCGATCGAGCACCTCGCCGGTGCGGTCGATTAACTCGGGCGACTGTTGATAGATCGCGGCAATTTCCGGCAAACCGCGGAGGTGGCGCTGCGCGTTGGCAAAGCGCGCCACATGCACTTGATCAATTGTCTGCCCGGAGCGGATGGCCGTCAGACAATCATGTAACAACATTCGCTCGGACGAGTGATAATGCACATCACCAGCGGCGACCAAGGGGACACGACTGGCTGCCTCTAACGCGCGGAGTTGAGCCAATTTACCTTGATCGTCGACCCCTTGAGTCAGCTCACACAACAGATAGGCGCGATCCCCAAAGAGTTCGCCGACTTGCTGCAACCCCCGCTGCAACACTTGATGATCGGCCCATTCACCCTGCTCGGGGACAATCACGCCGCAGAGCAGCCCTTCGTTAAGCTCCACGAGGTCATCCCAGTAAAGCTGAGCTTGCCCTTTTTCACAGCGCAACCTGCCGCGGCTGATCAGGCGACACAGGCGCCCGTAGGCGGCTCGATCGGTCGCCCAAAGAACCAACGGAGGAGCCGACTGCGGGGCGATCTCGGTTCCCACTAACAGCTTGAAGTTGAGATCCTTAGCCGCCCCCCAAGCTCGCACCACCCCTGCCAGGGAAGTTTGATCGGTGACCGCCAAGCCCGCATAGCCGAGTTGACTGGCCCGCGAGACCAATTCGTCGGGATGACTGGCCCCGCGAAGAAACGAAAAATTTGTTTTGCAGCGTAGCTCGGCATAACGCACGGCGATCGGTCCAAACGTTCATTTGTGAGCACTAGTCCAGTTCCGGACTCCCAGGATAACGCGACACGCCGGCCAACGGCAAGCGGGAACGAAATTTGCTCCACATACAGAATTTCCTCGCAAATTGAGGAAGATCGCCCGCTCACTGGCGAATAGATAAGAGTGACATTCAGATCAGTCGCATTCATCCGCGTTACCATTCCACCATAGGTCATTCCTTTCGTGTATGCTCCCGCCAAACAGACCCCTTCGCAGTCACGGCCGGTGTACTCAGAAACGGCTGCCCCGCTTAAGTACGCGGCAGAGTATTCGTTGCTGCCGGAGCCATCGCATCCGGTTTGGCTCGGCTATGTCTTTTGGTTATTCGGCTTCCTAGGCGCTCATCGCTTTTATTATGGTCGCCCACTGACCGGTGTCCTCTGGTTCTTCACGGGCGGACTGTTTCTGATCGGCTGGATCGTCGATTTGGTATTCATCCCCAGCATGGCCGAGTCGGCCAATCGCCGCTATCCGCCCGGCCGCCTCGATTATTCGGTCACTTGGCTGCTACACCTCTTTCTCGGCTGGCTCGGGCTTCACCGCTTTTACATGGGTAAGATTGTCACCGGTCTGATCTGGTTGCTGACCGGCGGTCTGTTTGGGCTGGGCTACATCTATGACACGCTCACTCTGAACGATCAAATTGATGAGCGCAATCGGGCACATTGATGAGCCCAATCGGGGGCACAAGAAACAGTACATCAATTGCGACTGAATTCATCTGTTTGTAGCAATTCCTCACAACTACCCACGTCACTGAGGTGTGCGGCTGGTTGTGAAGCGTTGCGTTAGTAACGCCTTCTCGTTAAAGGAAGATCGAACAGATGAAATTCGCACCTACCCCCACGCACCGCAAGCGTCTCTCCTTACTGCTGCGCCGATGCTCGGCCGGCATCGACATGACAAGTCAGCCGATCTATCGAGATCAGTATGGTCGCCAATACACTCCCCAGTACGGAGGTCAGCAGTTTGGGGGCCAGCAGTTTGGCGGGCCAGCAGTTTGGCGGGCCAGCAGTTTGGCGGGCCAGCAGTTTGGCGGGCAAGCTGCCGGTTCACGTGGGCAAGAAAAAGTAGTAACTCCCTTTAACCTAAAGGGTCAGCCATACCGAGTTCGAATTGGCCATCGGGACGGCGCTCGACTAGAAATTTCCATGACCTCCGAGGAAGAGCAAGTGAAAATTCAAAATGTCGCTCGCGGTAGCGCGACGGCCGCTGCGGGACTTCGCTCCGGTGATATCATCGTCACCGCAAACGGCCGGCAGATTAACGCGCCCCAAAATCTGATCGACATCGTCGACCAGCGAAGCCCTGGTGACGAGTTAGATCTGACCGTCAAACGCGATAGTGAACAACAGAAGCTGACCGCCAAATTGCAATCATTCGCCAGTGACCAACGCTCCATGGCTCGCCCTCGCATGGATGGTGGCGACAATATGCAAATGATCAATCAATTGCAACAAGAAGTGCGTCAGCTTAGCCAGCAAGTTGAGGAGCTGTCAAAAATGGTGGAAAGCATGAGCAAAGAGGGCGGAGCGAGCGGACAAGCCAACCGGTAATAACGAATCCGGCAATAACGAAAATAAAGACTCTTAAGGTTCCACCAGCTACGTTGGTAACTGAGTAAACTCGATACGTATAAACCACCAGGCGCTTCCTGGTGGTTTATTTTTTTAAAAATCGTACCAGAGTCCAGCACCGATCTGAGTCTCACTTTCATCAAAAAACTCATACTGGTGCGTCTTTCCCGTTTGCAAGAAAAAACCTGCTCTTAACAACCGGCCCGCACGCGGTTCGCGCCAAGCCCAACCGGCATGTAACGTGGTCGTGCCACTGTAATTGACCTCTTCGCGGAGCTGAGCGTTGATGGCAAAAAATGGTGCCCCCAAAATGCCGGTGGGTCGCGTGGGAGCGTACTCGTAACCGAATTGAAACTGCCAAGGCTCGCTGATTTCATGATAGAAGGCCCAGCTCGCTTCACCATATACTCGGACGCGTTCTCCAAAGTAACGAGAATAACCCAACACCAAGGCGTCACGCACATAGTTTAAGCGATTAAAGGTGGGATTCTTGATCAAATATTCATCACCAATATGTGCGCTCAGATGATAATAAGCAAACTTCCATCGATTAGCACCCCAGGCCATCGTCAAAGGAATACCGGCCCGAAAGTCGACGCTCCGCAAATCAATGTCCTCGTTGGGATCAAGCCGCAGAATCGCCGCTCCCTCCACGTCGGCTTGCCATAATCGACCAAGCGAGTCACTGCCACGGAGCCAGCCAAAACGGCCACCCAACGTTGTGTCCCACAAGGCGCCATCATCACGCTCGATAAATATTTGAGTGCCGATCCGAGGCTCTTTGGGACCGGCCAAATAGGATGGATACAATATCTCCAGCGGCAAAAATTGTGGCTGAGCAGCCATGTCCAAGGTGTCGTACCCTGCCATCGAATAGCTATCGAGCGAGTCGCCAAAACCGCTCCCCGGCGGACCGATGAGCGAAGACTGAGCAGTCGCCGGTAGCGCCCACACCAAACCGACCAACAGCCAGCAAAAACCGCTCAAACAAGCGGCCTGATGGGAGCGGTTGAGCGGAGCATCGATTGGCATGTGAGCGACTCAGACTACACCTGTCGAAGGCCGGCATTTACAGACTGGCCAATTCCCGACGCGGGAAAATTCGGTGTCTATCCGAGGGAATACCAAAAAATAAGTCTGGGGGAAACAGGGGAATTTAAGGGGCGATTAAATCAGCCAGCGTTTTGTCTGCCAACCGCGATTCATCGTGGCGGCGCAGCGCCCGCAACGCTTCCCACCCGCGACTGTGCCGCGACTGCGGCTCAAACCGACCAGCACGCAGCACATCCATCGCCATGATTTGGTCCGCCGGACGGGAAGGCACATACTGGCTGGACTGCTGGGAATCGACCGGCCGCAAAAAATGGGCACGTTCCAAGATTTCAATCATTGGTTGAATCACGCGAGTCGGTAACTTCAACCTCAATCGCAGCTGCTCGCGCCCCAACGCCTCTCCCTGTTGGTAAGCGGTAGCCAACTCAATCATCACCAACAGCAACCACTGGGGATCTCCCGGCATTAGTTCATCAGCAATATCGTCCTCCTCTTTCGTGGGAACGTACCCCGGAGCCGTCTGCAGGGTATAGGTCCAAACCAACCCGAAGAGAATAATAAACCAAGTCAAGTAAACCCAAAATAGAAACAGCGGTATCAACCCCAAGGAACCATAGAGGGCGGAATAGGGAACTGCTTTGGAAACGTAAACTTGGAAACCAAACTTGGCGAACTCCCAGAGTGCCGCAGCCACAAACGAGCCAAACACGGCTGCCGGCAGGCTGACACGAGTGTTGGGCATCAGCGCATACAACAGGAATAACAACACCCAGCCTGACAACAATGCCAAGGCGTGATTAATGTAGGCCGTAGTAGACCAGCCGGTCGCGCTGCTGACATAGTCGACCAATTGCGCGCTCAAATAAAGGCTCATTGCCAACAGGGCGGAACCTAAAGTAATAATCGACCAATGGATCGCCACGCGGAGGTGAATTGGCCGCCCCGAAGGTGCCGAATAGATCAAGTTAAAGACACTCTCCACCGAATCGGCCAAAGCAATCGCCGCATAGATAAATAGCAGCAATCCAACCACACCGATACTGGCAAAGTCGACCGTCGATACTTTCTGTGTCAGCTCACGAAGCGCCCAGCGGATACTGGCTTGCACTTGTTGACGCTCGGCCGTCGAATCAACCGTCGGATTCTGCTCCTGAGGCATCAATTGGTCGTTAATTCCTTCCACAAGCGGCGGTTGACCAGCGAACGCTTCATCCGCCTCTTCGGCCACGTCAGCTTCATCGGCTCTATCACCTGCTGGACTGACCGAGTTTGGTTCAGGCGGTTCAAGCTCCGTGACCTCCAGACTGCTATATGCGTCATTGGTCACATCGGGGACACCGAAAAAGGAGTACATCTGATCGGCGACGCGGGTCTCAATTTCTTCCAATCCACCGAAGACACGAAACGTCACCAGACCAAGCACAACCAGCGGAATCAAGCTGAAAATGGTGCGATAAGTTAGTTCCGCGGCCATCCCCTCGGCCCGATGCCGCAACAACACGCGCCAACAGTGAGCCACTAGTTCACCCGAATATCGCAATTGCTGCTGCCGTCGCGTCAATTCGGCTCGGGGCCGACGCACGGTGTCAATCAGATATTGGATGTATCGTTTAAACATTAAGGCTGAACTCCCAAGGTCCCGCTTAGGGATTGGAGATAACTATCGGCGGAAATCCTTTCGATTTCAGCTTGTACTGTTTCTAATTTCTCGGACAAGTGCAAATCGGCGGCCGCGTCACGATGGTGTTGGCCCCGCATGTATGTCACCAGCGCAAGCTCATGACGTTGATAAAGGGCTAGATCGCGCTGCTGTTGGGCCACCAAGCGGTCCTGATACCATTCGCTGGTCAGCAGATAATCAAGCGTAAACATCTCTCGCACTTGTGGACTCGATAGCGAATGCCCCTGCCAGACTCCGGTCGCCATGATCGACAACAAAGCCTGAATGGGCGGGCAGGCGGAGTCGTAGGAACCATCTTGCAAGTAACCGTTCGCAACCCGTTGTTGGGCTTCGGCAATATACAAAACCCCATCAGCAAAGGAGTCTAGATCTTGCAATTCGGGCTGGAGAATCTCAGCAGTGAACACCATCGAAGGATTATCGAAAACACGTGCCAGATAAGTCAGCACAAAACGATTGGTCATCCGATAGCCAAGGCGGCTGGCGGGAATCTCTCGTCCCTGATGTTCGAAATCAGCAATCGGCTCCAACATGCCGCCATTGATCAACGTTTGAGGATCGCGCTCCTCAGGCCCCATCCGGCACCAAACCTCGGGAATCAGCAGGCTAATATCGTGCCCAACCTCAAAGCGAGGCCCGACATGCCCAGCCGGCGTGCTGAACCCACCGAGCCCGGTGAGCACCATGGACACGTACGCTGCGTTCAAATCGACCGTGGGAACCAACATATTAAAGGGGCCCTTGGTGAGTGCCCCCTCACTGCCCGCTCCCGTCGTGCTGGGGCTTTTCCCCGTCAACGAGCAAATATAATCCATCAATAACTCGGGTAACTCTTGATAATGCAGCGGGCTGTAAACCGCTAAAGAGCGAATACCGGCCTGCATGTCGGGTGGATTATTGCGACGGCCGCTGAGGATCGCCCCGACCGGCAAATGCACCGGTTGATCGGCCGGTATTTTGCGAAATAGCCGCATCCCCCGCTCGGCCACGTAACTGTCGCGGTGCTTAACCAAATCAGGTCGATCTTGCAAGTAACGCGGGTTTTTGGTGACGGTCTGATCTGGCAACTGACGTGGATGCGCGCTACTGACCACATAACCGTCCGCTTCCTGGGCAGCCTCGGCGAGCAGCTTCTGCATCGGCGCGCTATAGCGGTCAAATTCAATCACATCCGCGACAATGGCTCGTATTTCGTGCGGAGACAGTGGCTGAAAGTTGCTGACAAAGTTGCCCGGTTGGGACAAATCATACTCGGTTTGCGTATCCAAGCCGCGATGGATCGCATCATCGGGCCGCTGGAATAACCGATACTCGCAATTCGCCGCAAATTTATAACTAAGCGCTTGCCCAATCGCTGGCCCCAGATTGTCCAGCAACCTGCCCGGAATCACAACGCTGGCGGAAATATCATCTTCCGTCTGCACCTTGGCAGCGGCGATGAAATCTTGCCTGAGCTTGAACGTTCGCCAACGCTGCCCACTGGCCTGCGGACTGCTAACCGACTCCAAGCCAACTCGCAGGTAAGTCCCGACCAAAGCGCGAGCCTGAAACTTCAGTTCGTGCCCGGGTGAACCATTGACAATATCGACGCTGAAGTAATCCTGCCAACGAGTCCAACCGGGTCGCATAAAGCGTTTGATAATCAGCGCCAAGGCATACACATGCTCGGGAATCGAACGCAGAAATTGATTATATTCGTTACTATACTCGGGGCGTGGCGTCAGGAGTTGAATTAGACTCCCCAGGCTGCGCTGGGGATCGAGCACGCTGCGACTCTGCTCCATGGCATAGTCGGGCCGATCGTTATATTCATCCCGCCAGCGATCTTGATAGTTGCGAGCAAAGATCTCTTCCAACATGGCAAAATCTTGCTCGACATCCCCAACATAAATGGGATTGTAAAGCATGTAATCGCTGAGCCCCTTACTGATCTCGCTCTTGCCACCACCCGAAACGGTGCACGGTTTGTGACAGAAAACGCCCTCACCGACCGTACCGACCAGTCGCCACGACGGTGCGGCGGGGTGTTTTTCCAAACGGATCTTATAACCACTCGGCGCGATATATATTTGCTCGGGCGATAAACCGATGCGGTGTTCCTGACCAGCGTGATTCCATTTAATGCAGCGCTCAACTAAAGTCGCTTTGGCATCTTCAGGAATGTAAATCACAGACGGGTGCAAACGGTCCACGCCGTAACCTTCCGGACGTACATCAATAAAATCATGATAATCCTCGGCAACATCAGCGAACGTGCGCCCATTATACCTGCGGCTGTTGACTTGAAATTCGTCTCCCAACGAATAAGAAGCAAACGCCAAGGTCCCACCGGCGTGCTCCTCCTCGACGCCACCCATTAGATTTGCAGCGTAAGAAATCTGCGTTTTGACCTCTTTTTTGCAGTAGCCGAAATAGTTGTCAGCGATCAACGTGACCACTACCCCGGAATCGTCACGGCAAGTTAGCTTAAACGGGGTTCCGTCGTTGTAGCATTCATCCTCATGTTGCCAGCACATGCGAGCTTCACGCTGTTTGGCCGTCGCAGCATCCCAATGCGGCAAGCCCAAATCACGTTTACGGAGCGTGGTTAGGTGAGGTGCCAAAATTACGCAACCGGTATGCCCCGTCCAATGTTCCACGTCGAGCGCCGCATCATTGCTGGGCACCAGCGGATCACCAGCGTTGCCAAAGATCGACTCGACAAAATCCAGGTTGGCAATCAAGCTGGCGGGAGCGAAAAAACGGGTCTCCATCGTCAAACGGCTACAGCAACCGGCAACTTGCGGACGCACCATAGGACGCAGCAGCAGCGACACCCAAGTTTGCGAAGGCTGCGAGGACTGAGATGTATAAGGCAGTTCCCGCAACCACTCAGGAGCCTCCATCGCCGCTTGAAATAAGTTGACAAACACTCCCTTGGGAACCGCTCGCTTATCACCAGCTATCGGCAATCCCCCTTCCACGATATGAAACGTGCCAGCCGTCGTGCGGCGATCCCTGAGCGGATTATGTAACACGCCATTGTGACAGCGATAACTTTGCACCAGCGGATTTTGATAATGATCTCCATGCGCCGGCAAACTCAACTTGCGGGCCATGCCGTGGCGATCCAAGACCAAAGTTTGCGGCGGCAGCCTTAGCACCCGCTCACCATCGGACTGTGGCAAGACTTCGGCGAAATAGGTTGCTAAAAACTCTTCGATGCGATTGTCCACCGGCGCACGATGCTCGGCTAACAGGCGATTTTTTTCCCGCAGGTTCTCCAACAGGCCAACGGAGAATGCCGCCAACACATTGTCTGTCGCATTTTCTTCAGCCGGCAGCAATCCGGCAGAGGCCAATTGAAGCGCGATGTAGCTCCGCAATCGAGATTGCTCAAGCGGATCGGTCCAGGCGGTACGATACCAACCAAGGGCGCGGTCGAGCCAATCGTGATCTTCAACGAAATGCATTTATTCAATGTCCGGTCAGTGTCTGAAGCGGAGGCAAACGAAAGTTAACATGAACGTCTCGATGAACAGCCGAGACGCACCGCTGCATTTTCCCTAAAGGAGCTGATTGCGGTACTGGACAGCCCCGAGTGGCGGATTGGTTGGTATTGCGACGTGTAGCGGTTAAACTAGGATTCGCGGCGGTGGTCTCCCGTCCGCGGCCGATCGCTACGAGGTGTTTCGGCTTCCCAACCGTGATGTTACCAGAGCTTATCGATTCGTTGATTGGAATTAGCCCGCATGCCTTGTTTTTTACCTGCCTCCGCGCTCTCGCCCCGCTCAGTCTCGCCCCGCTCAGTCTCGCCCCGCTCAGCAGTTTGCGGCTGGCTAGCAAAAGTCCTGCCCAGCTTGTTGCCATGCTTGGCGTTGGCATGGGGGCTGGGCTTCACCACTTCGGCCAGTGCGACTGAAGGTTTGGGTGTCACCCCCGCGGCAGCCTTCCGAGTCCCCGCTGGATTCGAGGTGGAATTGGTCTACGAAGTCCCAGCGGAACAGCAGGGCTCTTGGGTCAGCCTAACGGTTGATCCAAAGGGACGACTGGTCGCCTGTGATCAATATGGCGATCTCTACCGGGTCACGCTTGGCGAAGGAAAGGCTCCGATTGTCAAACAGCTCGACATCGACATGGGTGCCGCGCAAGGTTTGCTGTTTGCCTTCGACAGTCTGTATGTCAACGTGAACGACCAAAGTCGCCAAGGCGCGCGAGCCGGCGGTGTTTATCGGCTCCGCGACACCAACGGCGACGATCAATTTGATAGCGTCGAGCACTTGATTCCGCTGAACAACGGCGGCGAGCACGGTCCGCACGCGTTGATCTTGACGCCGGACGGCAAGCGAATCGTAATGTGCGCCGGCAACAACACGACGCTGCCGCAGGAAATTTCCGACAGCCGCGTGCCCCGCAATTGGTCCGAGGACCATTTATTAGGTCGCATGCCCGACGCTCGCGGACACAACGCGTCACGCTTGGCCCCAGGCGGCTTTGTTGCTTCTTTCGCGCCCGACGGCGGGGATCTACAGCTGATCGCCACGGGGTTTCGGAATGAATATGACATCGCATTCAACCGGCAGGGAGAGCTATTCACGTACGACGCCGACATGGAATGGGACGTTGGCACTCCCTGGTATCGGCCCACTCGCGTCAACCACGTGATCAGCGGCGGGGAGTATGGTTGGCGGAACGGAACAGGCAAGTGGCCAGCCTACTATCCAGATAGTTTTGGTGCGGCCGTGGACATTGGCCCTGGTTCGCCGACCGGCATTTGCTTTGGCCACGGCGCTAAATTCCCAGCCAAGTATCAGCGTGCCCTATTCGTGGCCGACTGGAGCTACGGCAATATTTTCGCCGTGCACTTGGAGGAAGATGGCAGCACTTACGGTGGAACTTACGAAACGTTTGCGACCGCCGCGCCGCTGCCGGTAACCGACATGGTTGTGCACCCTGGCGACGGCGCGCTCTACTTTGCCATTGGCGGTCGTCGCACTCAATCGGGACTATATCGAATTCAGTACACGGGAGATGAAGCGACAACTCCCGTGGATAGCGACCATGTAGACGGCGACAGCACGGCAACCGCTCAACAGCTACGCGAGTTACGAAAGCAACTGGAAAGCTATCACAGCAGTGCGTCACCACCCGAGTCCGCAGCCGTCATCTCGGCCGCTCTGCCAGCTTTGGGACACAGCGATCGGGGGATCCGCTTTGCCGCTCGCATCGCTCTGGAACATCAGCCGGTGGCCAGGTGGAAGAAATTAGTAGCAGCGACAGACAACGACACGGCACGGATTATCGGCACCGTCGCGCTGGCTCGTTGCGGCAGCGAAGCCGACCAACCGGTGGCGGTGGAGAACTTGCTCCGCGCCGATTGGCAACAGCTACCCACTGAAATCCGGCTCGCCCTGCTCAGAGCCTATGGGTTAACTTTCATTCGCTTGGGAGAACCGACAGCGGCTCAACGTGAACAAGTCAGCTCGCAGTTAGGCCAGCATCTGCCCAGCAAAGACAACCGGATTGATCGAGAACTTGCTGCTCTGCTGGTGTATTTGCAAGCTCCCGAGGCAATTCCGCAAACGCTTGAATTGCTAACCTCCGCACCGAGCCAAGAAGATCAAATCCATTACGCATTTGTCTTGCGCGACCAACGCGAGGGCTGGAGCGAGGGTGACCGCGAGAAATACTTTGGATGGTTCCAGCAAGCCGCGTCGAGCCGGGGTGGCATGTCGTTTGGTGGATTCTTGGAAAACATTCGCAACGCTGCCAAGCAAACCCTCAGTGAACAAGAACTTGCGGAATTTGCCGAGCTGTTAAAGCCGACGGCTCCCCGCGACCCGCTGGCCGATCTGGCACCCCGTCCGCTGGTGAAAGAATGGAGCGTTGCCGATTTGCAACCAATCATTTCCGCCAAAGACCACGTTTTTGATTTTGAACGTGGCAAGCAAATGTTTGCGGCGGCTCAGTGCTACAAGTGCCATCGGATGGGAATCAGCGGTGGCATCTTGGGCCCCGACCTGACCGGTGCTGGCGGCCGGTTCAGCGCTCAAGATTTGCTCGTGGCAACCATTGATCCGAACAAGGAAATCAGTGATCAGTACGCCGCCACGCAATTCCTCACCGATGCCGGCGAGGTGATTGTTGGCAAGGTGATCAACATGAATGGCAACAATCTGCAAGTGCTGACCAACCTGCTGGATCCCTCCAGCCTAACTTCGATCAATCGCAAAACGATCGAAGAGGCCCGTCCGGCGAGCAACAGCCTGATGCCGGCTGGGTTGCTGAACACTCTGAATGCGGAAGAGATTATGGACTTGCTCGGCTATTTGCGAAGTGGCGGAAACCCGGAACACCCGCTGTATAGCTCCAGCAAATCGGAATAACGAACCGTTTTCCCTTTCCTTTCGATTATTTGTCCCCGCTCGGCGGAACTTGCCCTGTGCCGAGCGGTTAAAGATAAGGATGAGTCGACAGGTCAACCCCCCTGAGGGGATACTGACCTGCCTCACTCGCGATCCGAGCCGGAAACGGTTCTTTTCTGCCCCCTGATCCCTTGTTTACTTCCGTTCGGAGAATAATTGCGATGAAGCTCACATCTTGCCGCGCCCTGCTTTCAGTGGCGCTTCTCAGTGTACTTTTGGTAACCCCATGCTTTGCTCAAGGTGGACGTGGTGGCAGAGGCGGCGGTGGCTTTGGCGGCGGCATGGGCATGATGGGCGGCGGTGGCGGCGACATGATGCTGCTCGGTCTGCTGCGTGTTGAAGCTGTCCAAAAGGAAATCGACATGAGCACCGATCAGATCGAAGCGATCGGTAAAGTGAGTGAATCGGCCACCGAAGGAGTCGAGCGACCCGACTTCCGCGCCATGCGGGACGCGTCCGAAGCCGAACGGGAAAAGATGATGGAAAAGATGCGAAAGCAGAGCGAAGAGATCGGCAAGAAAGTCACCGAGCAACTCGAAGAAGTCCTGTTCCCCGAACAACTCGATCGCGCCCGTCAAATCGCCCTCCAACAACAAGGGGTTGGCGCTTTCAACAACGCTGATGTGATCAAAAAATTAGAGATCACCGACGACCAAACGGAAAAAATGTCGGACATTCGCCGCAAGCAGGGCGAAGAAATGAGGACTCAAATGCAAGAGCTGTTCCGCGCCGGCGATCGTGACGCGATCGGCAAAAAAATGCGGGAAATGCAAGAACAGCAAATGAAAAACATGAAAGCCGTGTTGACCGAAAAGCAGACCAAGACTTTTGCCGAGATGCTTGGCGAACCCTTTGAAATGCCCGCCGGAGCAATGGGTGGTGGTTTTGGACGCGGTGGCCGTGGTGGTGGAGAAGCAGGTGGTCGCGGTGGCCGCGCCGGTGGAGCAGCTGGCGGACGTGGTGGTCGCGGTGGCCGGGAAGCAGGTGGTCGTGGCGATCGCGATCCAGGCAACGACGCCTGAGCCGCGTCATAGCAGGAATCGCTCTGAAACTGAACTGCTAGGGTGATTCAGATTTGACGAGTGCGGGCAATTCCCGCAGGATGTAACGTGGCAAAAAAACGATCCACTTGCCACTTTGTGAATCATGCACGGCCGGTACTTCGGTGGCAACCATACCGGCTGCGGCGGCAATTTTGGCTCGTGTCTCATCGACGGCTTGCTGCGAGCTGAAGACGCCCACGATCGGCATCGCCTCGTAAACTTCCTCAGTGCCCAGCCACCACACACCTTGGCCCGCATCCAGCGCCGTCAAAACGTAGGGAGCCAGCACTTGCTGGGCAACCTGAAACGCTTTAGTGCCTCGTGTCCAAGGCAAAGCAGTTGCTCCCGGCGTCAGGCCGTGCGACCAAGCGGCTTGCCAGTCAACCACCAACGCCGCGCCAGACTCGTGGGCCAACGCGCCTAGAATCATCTCAATCGAATACGGATTATCGAGATTCAAACCGGTCGGCGTTTCCGGCAAAGGCTGCCAATCGGCAAACCGATTTTGCGGGCCCAAGCTCTCATCGTAAACCGCGATCCAACGATCAACGGCTCCCGCCCCAAGTGGCAAATCCAAGCCGCGGGCTCGTCGCCAAGCGGCCAACAACAATGCGGCTCGAGCTCGCACCTGCGGTGGCCCCTCAACTTGGAGGACTCCTGACTCGACCGAGACTTTAGCCGCCGCGGCAGTGGGCCCCAGCAAAAGCTTCATGTCGGCTGCCATTTGCAACGGATCAGACTGCAAGTCATCAATCGTGAACGCCTGCTGCATAGCGTTAGCGAGCCGCTGATTATCGGGGAGCACGGAGACGATGCCGTCGGTCAAAGCCACGCGACACCCGGCCCGCTGCACCACTTGACCCAACAAGCTGAGGGCGGTCGTTTCGCCAACTTCCAGTGTCACGGCTGTCCGCGGTGACATGCCGGCGAGGTCCAACGCCAGCAACTCGTATTCAATAGGTATTCCCCCCAACTGCCCAACGACTCGCAACAAGCGATCCAAAGGCTGGTCGACCGCTTGCAGCTGTTTGACGCGCACGTTCAGCTGTTTCTGCACATCGACGCGTTCGGCGGGTTCTGGATAATCGGTCTCACGGACTGCCAACTCGGGGCGACGAATCACCAAGTCGGCCATCGTCGGTGGGGCGGCTGCCTGATTGCCCGCGTTGGTCACCGCAGCCTCATCGAGCTGCAACAATGGAACAAAGCGTTGTAACCCGGCGGGCAGCTCGATCGGCCCCTCAGCCGCGTCGTCGACCGCCGCACCACCCTGCAAAGTCGGCCCATCACCCAGCGGCCCATCACCCAGCGGAGAAGCCGGACCCTGAAACGGATCCTCCCCCCCCGCAGGCAAACCGCCGACCGGAGAACCTGGCTCAGCCGCAGCATCATCAGGCTCAGCATCATCAGGCTCAGTTAGATCAGGCTCAGCTAGATCAGGCTCAGTTAGATCAGGCTCAGCTAGATCGGGCTCAGCACTATCGGGCTGAGGCGTACCGGCCGTGACCGCGTCGGCACCCGCCGGATCACCATTGTTCACTCCGCTTGCTTGCTGCGAAGCTTGCCGCTTGCCGTTTCGCCAACTGCGGACGACCAATCCAAAGATGGTTGCCGCCAGCAGCAACGAGACACCAGCAATAGTGCCGACGGCAATGATTTGACGCCTGCGTGCCGCCGCTTCACTTTGAAAAGCAATTGGCGGAACCGCACCAGCCAGGTCCTCGGCCGCATCGGCTTCACCTTCAAAAGCGGGTGGACGACTTAACGGTGGGAGACTTGCTGGAGGCAGTTCGCCCCCCAGCCAGCTTTCGGTGGCGGCGGATGGCTCTGCCCCAAAGTCGACTTGCGCGAAATCACCCGCGACATGATCGAGCGGAGCATTATCTAGCGGAGCGATTCGCTCCTGCGTCAACGCTTCGCTGTCAACCGACTCATCCCCCATTGCTAGTCGATGTTTCCCAGCGGCACCCGAACGCGAACGAACGCCTGGCTCGGCAGCTGAAGATTTAGCTGGCATGGGCGACGCGGATGATTCGAGTGGGGCGGCCGGGTCGTCTGCCGGCGGTTCAATCAAAACCATCGCCTGGCACTTCGGACAAGCCACAATTTGCCCCACCAAACGCCGATCCTTCACCCGCAAGCGGCGTCCGCAGGTCGTGCATGTGATCGAAAAGTGATCCAACGGAGTTCATCTCCGAGAGTGGGGTGAACAATGAGTGAGCGCGCTAACCAGCGAGTTGCTCCAGTATACGCTTCAAAGCGGCTGTTGTCCCGTCGGAACTGCGGATACCCCCTTGACACCCTAGAATTTCGTTGACTTTCCCTGAAATTGCCGAAATGATGCGCACTGGCCGCTTTTCTCGTCTCCCAGCAATTCGGAGTGCTTCACCATGGATCAACCAATCGTCGCCCGTGACATGATGGTCCGCAATCTCGTTACCCTCAGCCCAGAAATGGATACCTCGCAAGCCATTGATGTGCTGCTGAGGCACCGCATTTCAGGTGCTCCAGTAGTTGATACCTGGGGCAGATTCTTGGGTATCTTCTCGGAGAAATCTTCCTTGGAGTTCGTGCTTCACACCACCTATGATGCCTTACCGACCTCCAACTTAATGCAGTTCGTGCAAACCGATCCGCCCACGATCAGCGAGGAGACGGACCTCTTGACGATCGCCCAAACTTTTTTGGATGCGTCCTGCCGACGGCTTCCCGTACTTTGTCGATCAGGCCGCTTGCTGGGGCAAATCAGCCGCCGCGATTTGCTGCGGGCTGTCCGCAGCAGCATGAAGCACGCCACTCCGGTGGCCGCCGAAAATGGAGGCAGCCTATATCTCAGTGCGATCTTCAACGCGGGCCAGCGTCCATTCTGACGAGGCTCGCCCAGCGTTTGACAATCTTTGCGACGAGCGCTGCAAAATCAGTCGGCGGCATCAGCCACCGACGGCGGCTTGTGCACGCTGATCGGCAGCCTTGCGGATCGCCGCTTGGATGGACGCCAATTCACGTTGGCCGCTGAGATTCTCACGATAGAGCCGAGCCATGGTCTGCTTCATCTCACTCAATTCGGCTTGCATGTCATTCACATAGCCGGTGATTGCTGCGAGTTCTTTCCCGACCTGAGCCTCATCCTTCTCCAGCTCTAACTTGCGTTGCTGACCGGTGGTCTGCATTTCAGTCGTTAATGTTAACGCGTCTTGCAAGACCGCTTGTTGCCGTCGCAAATTGACAGCTTGGCTGTTCAAATAATCGATCTGTTGCCGCATCGACTTGAGCACCAACCGGTAACTGTTGAGCGGCCTGACGAAGTACTCGTCGATGACCTGAACCACCCCTTCGCCGACCAGTAATTGCCCAGCTTCCGACTTGACAACGAGTTGATCTCCCACGTCGAAAGATACAACGTCGCCATCAGCCCGCTGCAGACGACTATCGACCGCTTGCCCAAGACCATCGAAAAACCCACCATCAATGGCACTTCGCTGCTCCATCGCATCGACAGTCAACTCGTATTTCTTAGTAAACTCAACTCGCATCCAGCGCGTCTCCGGACGATCATCAGGCAACACACTGGTCCCATCCCGCAAGTACTCTTCCAGCGCTTGAGGGGGGATACTGCTGGCGAGCAAGCTCCGCACCAGCTCGGAATTGATTTCGCCAAACAGCCGCTCATTGTCCGGCACGGTGTCAGCTTTCACGAAAGCTTCGTGCGAATCGGTGGGCATTAATTCGTAAAGTGCCCAGCGATTGGAATTGTTCGCAGCCCGGAGTTGCTCTGGCTCCAAAGGCGAAATGGGGACGATCGTGAAGCTATCCGCGGCGGTTTGGGCCACGCGGAATTCCCCTAAATAGGCCACCGGCAGCGCAGTGCCCCCTTCGGTGAGCACACGCTCGGCGAAGGCGTAGACGATGCTGCTAGCAGCCAGCGAGGGGATTTCAGGGGGTGGGTTCGCAGCATTCGGATCGGCGTCGTCGATCGGCATGCCATCAGGAGTAGCGACTGCGGGGGCTGAGGGGGCCAAAACAACCCCGTTGGGACCCCGGTCGCGAACTTCTAAATCGCGGAACACTCGCCCCACCTCGGCATTCAAAGCCCGCAATTCGGCCTGCATTACCAGCAACCCGGGATCCCGCTGGGGATCATTAGGAACGCCGTTAATCCAGTCCTTCTGCTCCTTCTCAGCACGCTCCAGCCGGGCCTGCAAATCGCTAGCCTGTTTGGATGTAGCGACGCGACTCCTCAATACCACGGCCGTCATCGGCAGCAGCGGAATCGTCAGCAGAAACGTTATGGCAACGAATACCAGCTGATACCAACGCCAATTCGCGGCACACTTCCAGATGATCCAGAAGAAGGCGATGACGTAAACAAACAACAAGACCAGGAAGACGATCTTCATTAGCTAAGGCCCGTGGGCATCCAGCGCGCCAGAATACGCCGTCCCACCTCAGGACAGCTCGAAGACGAGTGAACGTAGTTATCGATGTTAAGTTGGGAGATCTGGGCCGTCAAGTTTTCTCTGCCCAGGTACACCCAGCTTCTCAAATAAATCTGTCGACAGGAACTGCTTCGACCGCGCCAGCCAGCACAATCAGCTCAACCGACAGACGTCGAACCGGCTGACCACTCACTTCGCCATAACCGGTCCTGTCGCATCAAGTCGCACCAGCCGTCGCACCGAACCAACTGTTGGCGGCCGACTGCTTGGCACAATCAATCCAAGCCGTCGCTCTCTCACGATTGCTGTACGCAAACTGTTCGGCCTTTGTGCGTTTTCCGGGAGAACCCCAAAAAACGCACCAAACGGCAAGCGAGTTTGCCCCCAAGCGGGGAAAACAGCGTGTGTGCACACGGACTTGATTGTTCTAAGGTTATTCCGACGACGCGACGAGGCAAGGATGCAAATCAAAAAAACAAGTGTCCAGCATGGCCGGAAACGCACTCGGCTGCGAGCCGCGTTGCTGCTGCTGTGCGGCTCGATATCGCTCACATCGACTGGCTGTCAACGCTCTTACTATCGCGCCCAGGCCGATTCTGAGGCCTACGGGATCATCGACGAGAAAGTCCGGGACGCGGGTGAATGCCCCCCCGAACCACTCCGGATTGACTTGGATCGACGCAGCCGAATGTATAACCCGTTCGACCCGGACCGTCCGCCAATGCCGACGGATGACCCGCTGTCGCACAATTATATGCACTGCGTTGACGGCCGTCGCGGCTATCCGATGTGGCACGCCAACGGCACGACGAACGCGCAGGAAAGCCCTGATTGGTACCAATTTTTGCCGCTCAACGAAGATGGCGTGCTGGTGCTGAACGCGGAGAATTCGGTGCAACTCGCGCTCCTGCACTCGACCGACTACCAACAACAACTCGAGACGCTCTATCTGTCGGCGCTCGACGTCAGCAGCGAACGCTTTCGCTTTGACACCCAATTCTTCGGCGGCGCGCAAGGCTCCCTGACCGGGCTCGGCGAAGACCGCACGGCGAGCGACTCGGCGACGACGCAAATCGCTCTCGGCCCATTTTCCAATGGCCGGCGACCGATCGCCCTGCAGCGATCCTTCGTGACCGGTGCCGATTTGGTGGTCGGCCTGGCCAACTCGATCGTCTGGGATTTGTCTGGCCCCAATCCCCAAAGCGCACCAAACAGCATCCTCGATTTCACGCTGTTCCAACCGCTGCTACGGGGCGCCGGACGTGATCGCGTGATGGAGCGACTGACCCTCTCCGAACGCCGACTACTGGCCAACGTGCGGACTTTCGAGCGATACCGCCGCAGCTTTTACCTAAATATCACCACCGGCCGCGGCACCGAACGTGGCGTGCAACGATCGGGCGGGGTATTCGGCGTCGGACTCGGTGGCTTTACCGGACTGGGCGGCGGGTTCGCCGGCCTGGGAGGTGGCGGCGGAGGCATTGGCGGCGGCGGCTTCGTAGCACAAGCTGGTGGCTTCCTGGGACTCCTGCAAGATCAACTGCAAATCCGCAACCAAGAGGAAAACGTTGCCAGGTTGCGTGAAAACTTGCTGTTGCTGGAGGACACCCTGCGTTTGCAGCTAACCACGATTCCCGCCGACCAAGAAGAAATCCCGCGGCAGCAACTACAGATCGCCCAAGCTCGCAGCGCACTCTACAGCGCAAACAGCCAGCTGTTGCAAGCCAGAACGGCCTTCGAATCGACAGTCGACTCGTTCTTGGGAGATCTCGGCCTACCGCCATATATCTGCGTGCAACTGAATGACCCGCTGCTGGATCAGTTCGAGTTAATCACCGAAGAGCTCAAGAATCGCCGCAACGAAATTACCGATATACGCTTCGATGTCGGCTCTATCAATACGCGAATGTTGAACCTGGGACAGGAATCAATCAACCAGGAAACTGGCCTGCCGCAACGCCGCATCCCTGCGAGCGTTCCGCTGGTGGACGCGCTGAGCGAACTGCAAGAGCAAGTAGAACCAATCTCCATGTTGCGACAACAGCTGCTTGAAGCCGACCTTCCAGCCGTGGCGGATGACATCGCCAAACTGCAAGAGGCGCTGCCGTTGCGGCGTGGGCAAAATGAACGCTTGTCAGAAATCTACGAACAAGAAAAAGAACAGATCTGTTCCTTGCTGCCAATCTCCACGATCGATCCCGAGCTGTTTAACCTCAGCGAGACCGAACGCGTCGGCCAACAACTGCGCGACGAACTCGGAAAACTGACCGAGCGGATCGCCAGCTATGGCGATCAACTGGCGATGCTCGACAACCAGCTCGATACGCTGATTGCCGACGTGGCCGCTGCTGCGGAGGAAGCAACGGAGGCCGCCACCGCGGAAGACGCGAATGCCGAGCCAGTCAGCAACGCCTTGACCCGGCGAATCATCGAGGAAGCGATCCTGGCGAGCCAAACAATTCTCTCCAATCTCTCCGATGATATCCTCGCCCTGCAACTCGTCCAAGCTCGCGCCCGCACCGAAGCGGTCGCTCTGCCAGAAGTCGATCTCACACAAGGTGAAGCGTTCGATATCGCCATCACCAACCGACGCGATATCGCCAACGCCCGCGCTTCACTTGTCGACTCCTGGCGATTGGTCGAGTTCAATGCGGACGACCTGGAGAGCAACCTGGATCTCACCTTCAGTGGTGACTTGCGAAATCCAGCAGACTCAAATAATCCGCTCGACTTCCGCGACAGCCGCGGGAGCCTGCGAGTCGGGCTCCAGTGGGACGCACCGATCACCCGCTTGCAAGAACGTAATACTTACCGACAAGCACTGATCGAATATCAGCAAGCAAAACGGAGTTTCTACCAAGTTGAAGACTCCGTCTGGCAACTCCTCAGAGCCCAGCTTCGCCAACTGCGAGCGAACCAGATTAACTTTGAACTGCAACGCCAAGCAGTCCGCATCGCGGCTGACCAAATCACGCTCAACGAAGATATTCGCAAACTGCGTGAGGCCAGCGGGTTGGCGAGCGGTCCGACAGCCGCGCGGGATATTATCTTCGCCCTCAATGACCTACTCAGTGCCCAAAACGCGTTCCTCAACATCTGGGTTAACTACGAAGTCATTCGCCGAGGTCTCGATCTCGACTTGGGGACGATGGAGTTGACCGCGGAAGGCCTCTGGATTGACCCAGGGACCATTCGTCCCGATACCGTCGGTCGAGGACAACCGCTGGGCGGAGTCAGCCTCGGACCAGCCGAAGGGATGATCATCGAAGCCCTGCCTATGGAACTAATGGACGGCCAAACGCCGGTACCCGTACCAGCTCCCGTGCCAGCCCCCGTACCAGCTCCCGTACCAGCTCCTGTGCCACTGTCGGTGAACGAAAATCCTTTCTCGCCACCAGTCAGGCTGGCGGCACCCAACACAGGCATATCGCCCCCCGCTGGTGGCTCGCCAGCACGACGCTAGCAAGCCGGCACGGGACCGCAGTCTTGCTCATGCCGCTGAAAAGCGCATCAGCAAGGCTGCCTAGTAACTAGGCAAATCGCATCCGGCGATGCGATTAAAGGAAGATGCTGGCCCATTAAGATGGCATCAAGACGCCTTAATGGGTCTTTACAAAGGCGGAACGCGGCTTGCATTGCCAACCAGTGGAGGATGACTGTTTGGTCACCACCCCACTTTCCCACTTCCTGCTGATCAATGCCTTCCATGCCGGTCGGTCCCACGGTGGCTCGCGTTCCCCGTGTGACAGTTATCGCCCCCAAACGCCTGCTGCTCGGCAACCAGCTTGGACTCGCCACTGCGTCTGCCGAGGATGCCGCTCCACAACCGAACGGCGAAGCGGAGCCGTTGAACAATCATTCCGATTGGTCTCAACGCGGCGAACCAGCTCTGCTAATTCGGGCCACTCCCTACGATCCACTGACCCTGCCGCAGATAGCCGCCTATCCGTCGCGCCTGCTGATTGTTCATCCCGATGACCAACTCGACCCCAAGCGTCAACTGCTAGCGACCTTTCGCGAGCTCTTCGCCTCGACGCCCCTGTTGGTCCTGGAAGATGCTCAGCAGTGCCAGTTGCTGCTCAGCGATCAGCTTAGCCAGGCAACTTGCTGGGATGAAGTGCAACAATTGCTGACCAGTCCCCGCCGCGAACTCTCCGCCGGTCACTTGCTGATCGGCCGCAGCCGAGCGTTTCGACAAGTGTTGCAAGCAGTGGATCAACTCTCCGAGCAACCGGCTCCCTTGCTGCTGCAGGGAGAGCCGGGCAGCGGTAAGGCACAGCTGGCGCTCGCCATTCACCAACGATCTCAAAGACGCGAGCTCAGCTGCTGGAGCATCGATTGCAACCAACTGGGCAAAGAGGCTTGCCGGCTAGCCTTGTTTGGCCCAGCCGAATTTGCCGCCGATTCAACCGAAGATTCGCAGCAACATCCTGGACTGCTTCACCACCCAGACGTGGGCACCATCATCTTCCACGAACTCGCCCACCTGCCACCAGCGGTCCAGTTGCAGCTGCTGAACTGGCTCCAAGAACCACATCGCGACAAAAGCCACCGTCCCCACCTAGTCTTCACCACCTCGCATGATCTAGGACGCCTCGTCGCCGACCATCGCATGCGGGCTGATTTATTTTTTGAACTCAGCAGCCATCTCATTGGGCTTCCACCACTCCGCCATCGACGCGGCGATGTCGGGTTACTGGTCGACCATTTCACTCAGTGCCTGGCGCCGGCTCTCCACATCTGCCAACGCCCCAGCATCCGGCTCAGCGAAACCCAGCGTGAGCTGCTTGACAATTATGACTGGCCGGGAAACATCACTCAGTTGCGACGGCTAATCGTCTGCCATTTTCTTCGTCCTCAAAAAGTAACCACCAAAGGTAACCAAACGCCCGAACCTCCACCCGCCGCGGATCTATCGTCCGCAGATCAACTCCAGGATTTATTGCAAGAACTTTTTCCTGATTCCCACAGCGGGTTGCTGGAGCAGGCTGATCAAACTGCAACCAACAACACCCGCTTGCCCGACGCGAAAAGCAGCAACGCTGAGCTGGCCACAGGCGAGCCCATGCTCGTGGCTGACGATCAACTTGACGATCAACTTGACGATCAACTTGACGATCAACTTGACGATCAACTTGACGATCAACTTGACGATCAACTTGACGGGGCCACACCAAGGATTTGGTCGGTGCTAATCGATCAAATGGTATCCGATTCGTCAACAAACCTTTACGCGCGAGCGATTGAGCAATTTGAACGTGGACTTTTTACCGAGATCCTCAATCGCACCGGCGGCAACGTGGGCGAAGCAGCTCGCCTGCTGGGAATCACCCGCGTTAGCCTTCGCAAAAAACTGCAACACTTCTCCATCGAGCCCAACTACTTCGGTAAACTTTGATTGGTTGACCTCCATACCATGCAACAGGTCGACGAACAAATTCATTGCCACCAACCCTGAACGCGCCCGTCACTTAATGTGATCAGCATAACGTACACCGGTTTCGCAAAGCCGATGTTCGTTAAAAACTGTTAGCTGCCGTGCCATCGGGTCGCGCGAACGAATCCGCCTCGAGGTTCTGCTCCGTCCATCAGGCGACACGCGGGTGACTTTGGCGAGATTGGCATCGACAATGTTGCTGTTGGTTCCAGAGTTGGCATGGATCAACATTGGCCCTCATTGCATCACTTTCAACACGCTACAGAAAACGTGACATTGGCAGGAAGATAAATTACACCGCCCCTATTTTCCTGACACCATCTTCCTGCCACACCCACGGCAAGAACCTGAAGGTATTTTGCGCTCGGTCACGCGTTTTGCATCCGCCTGAGCCAAGCCGACTACGCGCCGAACAGCTCGCTTCCCAGCGTGCCTCGGCTATCACCGAAGGTGTCCACTTCGATGTTTAACGAATGCAGAATACTCAGATAAAGATTTGACATGGGCGTATCAGGCTGCTGAAGATGACTGCCATGCCGCAGCCCCATGTTTTTTCCGCCTGCAAGGAGCGTTGGCAAATTCTTGGGATAATGCGTCGTGCTACAGCCACTCCCAAATAGCACCAGCGTGTTATCCAGGACGCTACCGTTGACATCTTGAAATTCTCGCAACCGGCTCAGCAAGTAAGCGACTTGTTCACTTAAAAACAAATCGTATTTGGCAAACTCGAGCTGGCCAGCTTTGTCCCCAGCATGAGACAAATTATGGTGGGTTCGCGTCAAACCAAGCTTTAATGGAAACGTGTCACTGATGCCCATCCCATCTTCACGATTCAACATAAAGGCCACCGATCGCGTTATGTCCGCATCGAAGGCGAGGGCGATCAGATCAAGCATGTTACGGTAATACGCACCCGGTTCCCCTTCATTAGTCAGATCCAAGTCCAAATGGGAATAGTCTTGTGGCTTCAGTGGAATATCAATCCACCTTTCCGCAGCAACCAAGCGAGCTTCAATCTCATCCAAAGCAGTCAGATACTGATCAAGTTTTTCGCGATCGGCTTGCCCCAATCGCTGATTCAGAGCCCGCGTACTCTCCACCACCGCATCTACCAAGCGAATCCGTTTCTTGAGTTGTTCGCGTTGCAGAAGCAGCGAATTGCGATCACCTCGGAAAAGGCGATCAAAAACACGTCGCGGATTGTTCTCCGCCGGAATGGGCTTGCCCTCCACGTTGTAGGAAATGGTTCCCGTCCGAGACAAGAAACCAACCCCAGCGTCAATCGACAGCACCAGCGATGGTTGACGGCAAAATTGCTTGGTGTGTTGAGCGATCAACTGATCCAGGCCCACCGAATTAAACTTGCCCGGTTCCGGACTATGCAAGGGAGCCCCAGTCAACCACATGTCAGAACACATGTGTGGATCGGCTAGCACGCCGTTGGGATGATACAAACCGCTGACGAAGGTGAGCGAGTCGCGGAATGGTCGCAACGGCTCAGTCGACTTGCCAAATTCAAAGTCGCTGCCAACCTGCCTCGGAAACCAACTCCATTCATCGATCTCGTTCGCCGGTTTGGGCAACGACATGCCATTAGCCGTATATAACGCACAAAAGCGACGCGGCACCTCTTCCGCCGCCGACTTTCCCATCGCCTCCAACAAAGGAAGCGCTAACGTAACGCCAGCCAGCCCCTTCAGGACCGCGCGTCGATTTAATGGAGCGGGTGCATGCATCGCATTCGGCCTTTCACGTTATTTTTTTAAAAACAGGTCACTGTTGATGATAAAGTGCAGCATGTCTCGCGTACGATAACCACGAGCCTTCAATTCTAAGCCTTTTTCCTGCAAAAATACAATCTCGTTATAAGTGGGCGTACGCCCCGTGGCATACGTGGCGAGGTGCTTCATCAAGCTAAATGCGACTTGATCAAGCCGCTCCGTCGCTAAATAAGCTTGCAACTCGCCGAAATGCTTGACCTCGCTCCCCGGCACAATAACTCCCGCCAGTTCGTCACTGTCTGGAAGTTGAGAAGTGGTCTCCGCCTCCGGCACCATGCGGAACAGCCCAGCGGCATCAAACGCCTCAAAAGGGATTCCCCAAGGATCAATCCCCTCATGACACTTAACACATCCCTTTTGATTCCGATGTGCCTCCAACTGCTGCCTGAGCGTCAGCTCCGAAGTATGATCCTCCTCCAGCATCGGCACATTCGGCGGTGGATCGGCGGGTGGTTCGGCGATGATCTTTCGCGCCAGCCAAGCCCCTCGCTTAATCGGATTAGACTCTCGACCATTGGACAGCCCGGCCAGAATGGCCGCTTGCGTCAGAACTCCTCCCAACCGTTGTTCTTGAGCATGAGGCACCGGGATGAAATCGAAGCCTTGATCGGCTGCATCCGCCAAGCCGTAGTAGCTGGCGACAACTTCATTGGCCATCACAAAATCAGAGTTAACTAGATTCCGAACCGGCAAGTTCTCGCGGAAAAGATGCTCCAGAAACCGAACTGGCTCTTGGCGAAGTTGTGCTTTTGCCTCCCGCGTCAAATCGGGGAACATATCCCGATCGATCGAAACCACATCAAACTTGTCCAGACTCAGCCATTCGCTGGTAAACTGCTCCACAAATTTGGAAAAAAGCTGATCGACGATCATACGATCAACTTCGTTGTTCAACGTGTGACGCAGCGTACCAGTACTTGCCAAATGGAGAAGCCGTTGATCGGGCGGCGAGTTCCACAAAAAATAGGACAGCTTGGCAGCCAACTCATATTCATCCAAGTCTTCGGCCTGTGGCCCTCGGCTGTTCTCAATGATAAACAAGAACTGCGGTGAAGTTAAAACCACCGACAGAGCGTCCTTAATACTCTGCACAAAATCGGTTTGCTCATCATAGGAAACTCGCCACACATGCATCAATCGATCCAGTTCCGCCTCGGTCACCGGTCGGCGAAACGCCTTCTCGGCAAATGACTCGAGAATCGCAACGGCGTATGCTTCTGGCTCTTCCTTATCTGGACTGTCGATAAAAATGTTGCGATGCCTTACCGGGGGCCATTTGTTATATAAAGGTCCCTCGAATTCGACCGAGCGAACGAGCAGACGAGGCATGTCGCGCCCGTCCGTGTACTCGCTGCGGACCCCGATCTCGCGAATGCCGGCCAGATAATTGACGTTGTTGGCCTCCACGATGGGGCTGGGGAAATTATTGATAGCCCCCTCAAAGACATACTCCTGCCATCCCTCATGTGCAACACGTTGCAAATCTCCCACTTGCGTTAACGTGCTGCCACAGTCGCGCCGCAACCCTAGATGGACACCTAAAGTTGGTGTGCGATTTTCGAATCTTATAAACTCTTTTGTTAGCGGGTGACTCTCATCGAGCCGGCTGAGACGAACGCCGAGCAGGCCGGCATTATCCCCCGCCCGCGCCGCCATGGCGAACTCTCCCTCCTCTAAACGAACCACCATGAACGGCGTCGCATGGGTGTCTTCGGCACTGGCACCAGCGGCGTCCGGGTCAACCAACACTGGTTTGGAATTCGGCAGCTTTGCGGAAAAATGCCGATCGCCTAGTTGCAATTGAAAGTGCTGCGAATTGGCCGGAGTGGACAAGTGCACGTCCACCCGATAGATACCTGGCCGAGCGACGGTGACGGCCCCTGTTCCTGGCGATTTACTGTTTTCGCGAGAGCCAAGCTCTACAAACATCGCGTCGGCCGCAGGTTGGCGAACAGCAAAGAACGCATCATCGCAGTGAGAGGCGTCGTCGAGCAGCAGTGCATCGTCATATCGACGGGCGCGAACTCGCACCCGAAAGTTTCCCGAGTTGGGAAGTTCACGCAGCGAGATCTTGAAGTTAGCTTTAGGACCATAGGTGTTCTCGACGCCAAAAATCTCAGCACTCGGAATCGCCGGACGCAGTAGCAATCCTTCGTCAATCACTTCATAAGCTTCCCCCTTGGGATAACCGGGTGTGCCGCGGACACAGGCAAACACCGAATGATAGATGCTGTCAAATTTCCGCCAGCCGCGAACCGTATCATTCCCCTGGTAACCCTCGATAAAGTCGTAATTGGTTCGCATCGCGAATGGCGTAAATGCAAATGGTTTGGCTTGCTCGGGCTGCGTGACCAGGAAATCAGCGTTATCCAGCAGCGCGCTGTTGGCACCCAAGATCAACGAGTCCGGACATGGGTTGTCGTTAATCCCCTTGCCCAACTCCATGCGAAAGCTTTGAATCACCGGTGGAGTCCGTTCATCCACAATGCACAGTTCGAGCGCCTGGATAGCGATATCCAAATACGACTCCACCTGCAACGGCGACAAGATCATCGCTTGAGCATTGTTCGAAAAGCCCTCTTTTGAAATGGCATCAGGTGGTAAGACACTGGTCAAATCTTCATCCAAACCCAACAGGTCGCGCAGCGTGTTGCGATACTGCGAAACGGTCAATCGCCGAACCGTGCCGTGCCGCTCCGTGTTCCGCGTCCGCACGGCGATGATCGATTCCGAAATCCAGGCCAGCAACTGGGCTGACTCTTCCGCCGAAGGCTGAGGTTCGTCGGCCGGCGGCATCTCCGCTTGCTCAATCTGCCGCTGAATCCCCTTGAGTAGGCTCAGTTGCTCATCCAGAATCTCACCGGAGAGCTGGTCAACCCGTACCCCCGATTCTTGATTTTCGAGTTGATGGCAGCGCAAGCAATACTTACCGAGCAACGGCTGGATATCCTCGGCAAACGAGGTCCCAGCGGACCGGCCGAGCGATTGGGTGGCTGCCGCTTGCCCCCGCTCAGCTTGCCCTCCAGCAGTTTGGCAAATCATCGCCAACACGAACAAGCAAACGACGTTGAGGCAGCCGACCAGCGTGGGGGGCTGCAGCGGTTGCGGGAACGATCCAGACATATCGGATGGAGGCGGGTGGGAAATGTGGGGTGGGCTGGAGCGGCGAGGCTCTGAATAACGCTTATCGTACATCATATTCGGACTGCTAGTGCCCGTGGCCAAAAGGCTGTCCTTCCACCACTTTAAATGAGTAATTCTTCGGCCAAGCAATTCGCTCTGTTGCTCAACGAGTGTTAAACTAGCAATCGAGAGACGCAACCGGAACGATTACCCGCCGCACGTAACAACCAAACTTTGCTTTTTTCCACCTCCGCTTTTTCATTGTCGATGGCTACACTTCCGATCGTTGCCGCCAAGACCACAAGCCAACTCGTTGATCTTTTTGGCCGCGTGCATACCAGCCTACGGATCAGCGTCACGGATCGCTGTAACCTGCGCTGCCTCTATTGCATGCCCGAGTCGGCAGACGACTTTGAGGAATCCGAACATTTACTGTCCTTCGACCAGATCGTCCGACTGACTCGCATCTTGGCCAGCGTCGGCATTGAAAAGCTCCGCATCACGGGAGGCGAACCGACGCTCCGCAGCAACCTGCCCGAACTAATCGCACGCCTTCGTGCGATCCCCGGGATAAAGGAGTTGGCAATCACTACCAACGGCATGCGGCTCGATAGGCTCGCTGGAGAACTTCGTCGCGCCGGGCTATCACGTGTCAACATCAGCCTTGACGCACTTCACGAAGACGCTTTTTATCGCATCACCCGCCGTCGCGGTTTGGCTCAGGTCATTCGCGGCATCGAGGCGGCAATCGAGGCTGGCTTTTCCTCCGTCCGCTTAAACGCGCTCGCTATCAAAGGGCTCAATGAAGACCAAATCATGCCGCTCGTTGAATTTGCCTTCTCGCGCGGCTTGACCCTTCGCTTTATCGAATACATGCCGCTGGGGGGCGATCGCGATTGGCAAACCAGCCAAGTGCTGAGCGGGGCCGAATTGCGAGCCCAAATTGAAAAACAACTCGGCCCCCTGACTCCACTTCCCCGCACCGATCCCTCCCAACCTTCGACCGATTTTGGCTACGGAAACGAACAGGGAACGATTGGCTTTATCAATTCCGTCTCCGAACCATTTTGCGGAAACTGCAATAGACTCCGCCTGACCGCAGAAGGTGCTTTGCGAAACTGCCTCTTCTCGCATCAAGAATGGTCCCTGAAACCTCTGCTTACCGAAGCGGCAACCGACGCCGAGTTGCTAGCCGAAATTCGTCGCTGCGTGTCGGCCAAACAAGCGGGCCACCTAATCACGCAGCCCACGTTTCGGCAACCCGATCGACCGATGTATAAAATCGGCGGCTGAACGAACCAAGCACTTTCCAAACCACACTTGGCACGGCTAAGCGTTCGCAGGATGCACCCACGGCTCGCGATAAGGCCGCAGCAACAGGGCATTGGCTTGCTCATCATCCACCGCTCGATGCTGTTCCGCATCCCACTGAATTGTCCGGCCCAACGTCAAGGCATTATTAGCCAAAATACAGCTGGCTGATGAAATATGCCCTTCTTCGATGTCAGCCACCGGACGCTTTCGCGAATCAATGCAATCAAGAAAATTTTGCATGTGACCTCGAATCGCCGAAGCAACCGGCAACTCCAGGTTCCACTGCTTCTGATCATCTAAATCACGCGGATATTTGTCGGTTTCAATGACTGCTTGGCCACTTAACCGCTGGCCTCTTCCGCGGGGAATAAACTCATACTTTTGGACACTCATCTTCAGCGTCCCTTGGCTGCCATATATGGTGGCTCCCCAGAGAAATTCGGGATCGGGCGGGTCTCCCCAACTACGATGCGTCCAACAAACGTTTAAATCATCAAACTCAAACGTTGCTGTCTGCGTATCAGTCGTGTTCGCTTTAGCCTGCTGCTGGACTAAAATACCACCACTACTGCTAATGCGTTTCGGCCATGACAAACCTAACGACCAGCGAACCAAGTCGAGCATGTGGACACACATATCACCGACAATACCGTTGCTATACTCCATGAAAGCACGCCAGCCTCGGGGATGCACCAATTCGTTATAAGGCCGCAACGGCGCCGGACCTGTCCAGAAATCGTAATCAAGCGTTTCCGGAGCTTTGCTATCAGGCGGGTTTTGCTGTGACCGCATGTGGTAATAGCAATAAACCTCGGCATGCGCGATGTCTCCCAGCAACCCCGCCTCAATCACTCGCTCTTTTGCCTCGATCAAGTGCGGTGTGCTTCGCCGCTGCGTACCAACCTGCACAACTCGCTGGTGCCGCCGGGCCGCGTCAACCATCGCCTTGCTTTCCAAAACGTCTATCGCGGTCGGCTTTTGCACCCAAACATCGGCTCCAGCTTCAACCGCCGCGATCATTGGCAACGCGTGCCAATGATCGGGGGTATCAACCATCACAATATCTAAATCTTGCTCAGCCAGCAGTTGTCGATAATCACTGTAAGTGCGTGGTCGCGCACCCGACTCTTGACGGGAGGCAAATAAATCAGCCGCTTCCGCTAACATTCGCGAATCGACGTCACAGAGTGAAACAACTTCACAGGGCGCGACATTCAATAGCTGTAACAAATCACATTTGCCATACCACCCCGGGCCAATCAGCCCCACCCGTCGCTTGGCCTCGCTAGCCGTCGCGTATGCTTTGGGAGCAATGGCAGCCAGACTAGCTGCGGCGGCCCCCGCTTGCAGAAAATCACGTCGTTTCATGGAGTCACTCTTAGGGTGTGAAGTTTCAGCACTCAAACACTATAGTATCGACACGCCATAACACGTGCTGGCTAAACCATGCTGGCTAGACCGTGCTGGCTAAACCGTGCTGGCTAAACCGTGCACTGGCGCACTGCGTCACGAAGCCCCGCAAGCGGATCGCGGACCGGAATAAATTCATGAGCGAAATAGCCATCAAAACCAGTCTCGGCGATCGCCCGCGCAATCGGTGGATATAGCAATTCCTGCTGATCATCTAACTCATGCCGCCCCGGATTGCCAGCCGTATGGTAGTGGCCAAAGTATTGATGATCCCGTTGAATCGTGCGAATGATATCCCCCTCCATAATTTGCATATGATAAATGTCATACAGCAACTTAAAATTGTCACTTCCCACTCGTTTACACAACTCAACTCCCCACGTCGAATTGTCACACATATAATCTGGGTGATCTACCTTGCTATTCAACAACTCCATATTCAAAATTACGTTGTGCTTCTCGGCGACCGGCACAATCCGCTTGAGCGCATCCACGCAGTTCTTCATTCCCTGTTCGCGGTCAATACCACGCGCGTTGCCCGAGAAGGTAATCACATTGCGCCAGCCCTCGGCCGCAGTCGCTTCGATCGCCTTATTCAGGCTTTCCAATGCCATGTCGTGGTACTTGGGATCACAGAGGCCATCGGTTAATGGATGCGACGTGACCATCGTGCAAACCAGGCCGTGCTCTTTGACGGTGGCAAAATCATCAGGCCCCAACAAATCGATTCCCACCATTCCCAGGTTGGCAACCGCGGCCGCCAAATCGGCGACTGACATTCCGTTAAAACACCAGCGGCAAACCGACTGATGCAAACGCCCATTCGTAGCATCGACGGCCGCTGCATCCTGCTCAGCGGGTGTTGCCACACTGACCTCCTTTGGTGGTTGGGCAACCGCCCGCCCGGTCGTCGCAAGAGCCGCCGCGCTACCCGCCACGGTCGCCATGATTGCCGCACGACGAGAAAGCCCATTGGGGGGCATGTTTACATCGTCGCCATCAGGAATTTGCTGAGTCATCCGCTTGCCTCAATAAGTTGGGGTGGAGTGAAAAACGCTGGGGGAATCAAAATTCTCAGGGGACTGGAAACTTGCTCGTTAATCGTCGCCAGCCGACAATCATAATCGATCCAGCCGCCACCACCCAACGGACCCGACCAGCAAAATTCTCTACGTTCCCATCGCGACCGGCATCATTACCTCCGCAGCGGGTAACAGGGTCACGTTCTGGCAGCGTTCCAAGTAAAACTGCCGTGGTTCTTCGCGGCACAGACAGAGGGCCAAAAATCTCCGGCGACCGAGCATCCTGATCGGACTGACCACGCGGCGACTGGAGACCCCTTTGGAGTCGACGTATTCAAGCGAAATCACCCAAGTTTCAGGCTGTTCCATCGCGCGTCGCAATAACAAATGCATTCCCTGGACTCCCTCTGGCAACCAATAAAAACTGCGGCTTGAGGCGAACCAATCACCTCACTGCGACAATCATCGCAAGGGCGTGTGACACCTCTGGTCACTAACGGAAAAGAAAAAGAATTTTTTCATGAATCCGCGGAATTCCCGTCGCAAAACGCTCCCATTCTCCATATCCACTGAGAACGCGGAACAAACTCGCGACTAAGCCCTCAGCAAAGCCTCGGACTATCGGGATCAAGTTAGATGCAAATGTTCACCCCAGGACCTGCCGAATCGTGTCGCCGCTGGATGCCAAACTTGCTCCTGCAACCTTTGCTCCTGCCCAGCGTACTGTGCCTGGCGGCCCTGGTCGCCAGCCCAAGCCAGGCTACCCCCCCTGCGAGCGACCCAATCGAGGTGGAAATCACACGACTTGGTACGAAACTCAGCAGCTACCTCGCTGATAACTTTGATGCGGCACTCGCCGGCGTTGAAATCAAATCACCCCAAGGCTCCAGCACGGCTGCCAAGGGGCTGACCGCTGCCCTCCGACAACAACTTAGCCTGCGCGGCGTAGAACTCACCGGCGGCTCGAAAGCAATAGCTGGCGAGGTCAAATTCGCTCGCACACCCACCGGCAATTGCCTCATGGTGATCACGCTGGACGTAGTGCACCAAGATAAGTCGACCGCAATTAGCCTGCGTGGACGCCGCATCGAATTGGCTGACTTCGATAGCGTCAACAGCTTTGCTGAACGACAACTCAAAAAAGATCCACTTGGCGAAACACCATCGGCTATAGCACAACGATGAGTGCGTGAATGATCCCCACGATCCAGAATCCTAAAATCGTCAAAATTAAGTTGAGCCAAAACTGACCACTGATCCCCGAGTGCACCGCGACCGCAGCCGGTGGCAACAAAATCGCTAAGACGATCTTTAAAACACGATTTTCACTTGGCATCTTTCTATCACCTGCGCGGAGTCGAGTGAATCTTGTTGGGTGAATCTTAGTTGTTGCTGCCCGATAACTTGCCCGATTTTTTATTTAGCAGCGCTGGCAGCTCACGAGCCAGCCCTAGTGCAATTGCAGTACCAACACTCGTTATTTGTCGTTCTGCAAGCAACTGACCAGTAACTCAAGCAATAATCGGCTTAGCAATCACCAGCCGGCGCAGCGATCCAGGCCCCCGCCACCATCACCTTGGCATGAGCTTTGCACTCTGTGCTGTAAATCACTCATTGGGGCACGACACCACGTTGGCTCCTGCCCGCCAGTGATCACGCACAGGGAATTTACATGCTCATACCTATTCTTGGATGGCTGCTGTTTGGTCTTATCATCGGCGCTCTAGCGCGACTCATTATGCCAGGCGAACAATCGATCGGGGTGCTAGGCACCATGCTGCTCGGCATCGCTGGGTCATTCGTCGGAGGATTTGCGGCGTACTTGATTTTCGGTGGCGAACCGCTCCAAGCCAGCGGCTGGATAGGCTCCCTCTTGGGCGCCGTGATTCTGATCGCCCTCAGCGGCTATGCCGGTCGCCGATCTGCTCATCACGCCCGCTAGCCCATCACGCCCGCTAGCTCAGCCAATATGATGCAACCGAAAAACCCATTTCCCTCGAGCCCAAAGCGAACAACCGGTATGGAAGATTCCACTCCCGAAATCGAACGGATTCTCGATGAAATCACCACGATTTGTCGCGACTCGCTACTGGCGAACTCAGAGTTCGACCAAGCACGAATCGACCAATTGACAAAAGCCCTTGTTATCAATGGGTGGAAACGCCACCAAGCCTATTCCACTCCATTGGCTGTACAAGTTAAGCAGCGCGTCATCGACTCGCTGGAAAACCAATCGCTCCACCACAAAGCCCAGCTCGAATCCCTAGCAAAAGAAGTGCAAAACGCTTACGACAGCGCCTCAAAATACGAGACAACAATGCCCGAAAGCGAACGTCCCGTAAACAAGCGTAAAGAGCTCTCGGCACGCCCCCCCAACACAAATCCTTAAGTGTGGTCTTGCGGTCCCCAACGCTTGCAGATCAACACAACCAATTACCACTCCGCCTCACCGCTGGCTCCAAAAGCCTGCCAAGCAACCAGGGCAAGCATCATCACAGCAAACACGGCAGCCACGGAGACTCTCATCCAAGTGCTTTGCTTGCTGAGCAGCAACAAGTCAAGCAAACCAATCGCGGAAGGCAAAAACAAGACGACTGCATATAGCCACCAGGGATAATCCGTATATGAATAGAATCGCCACGAGGCTATGGTGGCGGCGGCCATTAACATTGCCGGATAAAGCAACGCCAGGGCGGCCCACTGCCCGCCAATCATCGCAATCAGGGCGGCAACGGAGGTGACAGAGATCGCAGCCAGTTGCCACTCCGCCAAGCTGCCAAATTCGCTGCCCGCCAGCATCGCAGCCCCTCCCTGTCCAGCAATCGCCACCAGCAGGACCCAGCGAACAGTGCCGCGTCGTGCCAGCCAATCCAAGCTCCACATATTGCAGCAAGCGCTCAAGACAACAGCCAACACCCAAAACCGATGCAATTCAACCGTGTCTTCCCAGCCACTGCCGGTCGGGATCACCACGTAAGCCGTCGCTACGGCACCCAGCAATCCCAGCAGGCAACGCCAGCGCTCCAGGCTGGGGCGATCGCCGAGCACAATCGCCATTGCCAAGCCCGTCAGCGAGATCGGCCAAAGCACCCTCTGCCAAACATCCTCCGGCCAAATCGACCACGTCTGACGACCATATAATGCGAGCCCAAGCGCCACGCTGAAACCAACAACATACAAGCTCCCCTGGACTGCCGACGCTGTCGCCGGCTTTTCAGAAGCATCCAAACCCATCGTCGACTTCAAGCCTCGCCCAACTGCCATTGATAGCAGCCAAGCAAACAAGGCGACGACTCCCGGAACAGCCACACCCCAAATAATAATTTGCTGATCCATTTATCCCAAACCTTCATAACTCATCGCGAATCTATACACCACTCACCCTCGCAAACGTCAAGTGCATCCATAACAACTCTTTCGATATGCGAGAGCGGGCACATACCATCGGTGGATCGTTCGCTGAGCGCATCAAGATGCTGAGCTGAACAATCCGTCATGCAGCTCGGCATTTGGCAATGCGGCTCGACAATTAACGAGTGAACAAGAAAGTCACCTTGATGGCGACCTCATCGTTAATCTTGCCCTTACCATAATCCATACCCCATTTAGTTCGGTCGATCTTGAAGTCGCTGACCAGCTTAACCCCGCCGTCGCTGACCTCGACCGTTGCCGGAATCTCCACCTTAACTTCCTTGTCGAGCATTTTCATCACACCCAATATCTTCACTTGCCCCGCTTCGTCTCCCGGGACAATTTGTGTCGATTTGAAATTGATTTTCGGGTGCTTGCGGACATCGAAGAAATCGGGATTCTTCAAATGACTCGTTAATTTCTCGGCGTCCGACCACAAACTTGCAGTTGCAATCTCAATCTCCAAAGATCCCTTCGTGGGATCTTCAAAATCAGCCATCGCCTTCGCTGTAAACTCCTTAAATCCACCCGCATGCTTTCCATCGGGCTTTGCTCCCACAAACTCAATCTTCGACTTTTTGGTGTCAAGCGTTAAGCTTTCTGCCGCATTGGCGACGCCAACCACAGAAACCAAACTAAGCATTACAACCGTTGCACGCATTAACATAAAAACTTTTCCAGAGACGTGAAAAAATAGCACAGCCTACTCGAACAACCGCTGCTACCGAGAAGGCGACAAAAATCCATTCACGCTGCCTGCCCGGCCCGGGGCTCAGCAAAAGTAAATCGAGCACCGGTCGCAAGTGAAAGAATTCATGATCAGTATAACCGATAAACTAGCCGGCAAAGACGCCCCCCCTGCAATGAGACAGGACACGGGCCTGGCGGTAGTTCTTGACCCAACCTGTACCCGCGAATTAGCACGCGGTGGGCAATAGAAAGCCTGTGAAAATCAGGCGGGCATGATGCCTCTCCTGGAATCTAGCCCCGCGGGACGCGAGCAAGGAAGAAGCGTCACTGGGCAGAGTAAACGCATCGATCCTTACTCGCAATCCCTCGGAAACTCAAAGGGCGCGACTCGAAGCGTTTCGGGGCAGGTCCACGCACCGATCGCTCCCTTCGTGAGTTCCTATCGGCTTTCCACATGCGCGACAGCGAATTAAAATTCCGTATTTGGTAATTCATTCATCCTGAAAATGATCAAAAGAACAGTTCCAAAAAACTCGCTACTCGCACTAAGCGAACCAGATACCAAAACAACCCCAGCACAAAAAACCGGGCGGGAAATTCGCTCACCAATTACCCATGCTTTATACTGAGGGCTCGAACAAACCACGACCCTTCACACCGCTATGCGAAAATCTCGCCCATTAAATGGACAATGACGATGCCTTCTCGCACCCAACAGACCCGCCGACAAGTACTCAGCACGCTCACCGCAGCTTCCGCTGGGGCACTCACCGGTGGCTTCCACCTCAACCCCAACACTACTTCAGCTGCCACGAGCCCCAATGATCGCATCACGCTGGGCGTGATCGGAATTGGCCCTCGCTGCACCTATGATCTCAAAGCTATGCTGCAACTCGCCGACATTCGTTGCATCGCGATTGCCGAAGTGCAAGAGAATCGTCGGCAGGCGGGCAAGAAACTCGTTGACACTCACTACGGCAATGCGGACTGCGAGCTCCACCGGGATTTTCGAGAACTGCTCAGTCGTAAGGACATCGATACCGTCTTAATTGCAACGGGAGATCGCTGGCACGCTGCCGCTTCAATCCTGGCCGCCGAAGCAGGAAAAGATGTCTACAGTGAAAAACCTTGTGGCATCACGATCGCCGATTGCCAGCAATTAGCCGACACGATGCAACGCACCGAACGGGTGTTCCAAGCCGGCACACAACGTCGCAGCGTCCCCAATTTCGGCGCAGCAGTCGATCTGGCACACCAGGGCAAGCTTGGAAAACTACGCACGCTACACGCGTCCGTCTATCAGCCGGTCCTCGACAATTCCTGGCTTCCCAGCCAAGCCACACCGCCAATTGACATGGTTGACTGGAACTTGTGGCTGGGCCCCGCACCTTGGCGGCCTTATAACGAACAGTATGTCAATGGCGGCTGGCGCGGTCAGTGGGACTTTGACTCCGGGGCTCGCCTGCTGGACTGGGGCGCCCACACGGTTGACCTCTGCCAATGGGCCAACCAAGCGGATGATACATTACCCATAGAATATGAACCCAAAGAGAAGAATATCATCTGCCGCTACTCGAATGGCGTCGAATTAATCATTGATTTCCTACCTGATCCATTCGGTGATCGGTCCCCCCATTACATTACTCGCCTGGGTACCTGTCCAGTACGTTTTATCGGTGATGCGGGCTGGGTGGAAACGGGCGACAGCGGTGAAATTGTCACCTCCTCATCCACCCTCGACGCTCAACTACCGAAATCAAGCAAACAAGTTCGCGGACTTGACGTTACGGCTCACTCTCGCAATTTTTTCGATTGCGTCCGCTCTCGAAAACCGGCGAACGCAAATCCACAAGTCATGCGTCACTCCCATATCGCGTGCCATGCCGCGGCAATCGCTTGGATCTTGCAGCGCAAGCTCAGAATTGACCCAGCAACCGAGACATTCATTGACGATGACCAAGCAAACCTGCTCTGCTCCAGGGCATCCCGTGACTGGACTACTTGAACTACTGAGAATTAATGCCTCATTGAATAGAAAGCGTAATTTCAAGCTGGATCTTGCTCCGGCCATCCAGCCTAACCCGACGTCACTCACCGTTTAACCACCCTTCCTAATCCACTCCACCCTGGCGATGATGCGCCCCACCCTCCCGAGAGTCCAGTTTTGCTGGTCTTAGGTTCTGCGAGGGAACCTGCTCAGGAATCGATGCCGATCCTCGGCTGTGCACTGGCTTGACTTGCCTCGCATTGTCGAAGGAACACATAAGACGGCCGAATGAGTCGGCGGTCGACGAATGGATTCGTCAGTCATGAGAGAGCATAATGAGTAAGCTACAGATGATGTCAGCGGTGGGTTTCCTACTTATGCAAGGATGCCTGACAGGATGTTCTTCACTGACCTTTCCGATTCGAGGCGTACCCGCTAACTGCCTCCCGCCCGATGCTCGCGGTGAGGCCAAAAGGGATCTAGTTCCGATCGACGTGACCCAGCTCTCACAGCCGCGTCCCGAGACCTATCGGCTGGCGGCCGGAGATGTGCTCTCGATCTATGTGCCCGGAGTCATCCCTTTTAATCCACCGCAACAAGTGCCCCAACTTCCCCCAATCCACTTTCCAGAACCGGGCAGCGATCTGCAACCCTCCATCGGCTTTCCCGTTGCCGTGCAAGAAAGTGGTAAAATCACCCTCCCATCGATAGAGCCACTCAACGTTGCCGGGCTTTCGGTTGAAGAGGCGGCGGAGGCAATCCGACGCAGCTATTTGGTTGAAAATGTTCTCCGTGACCAACAAACGTATCCGGTCGTCACCCTACTAAGAGCTCGCACCTATCTCGTCACGGTGATCCGAGAAGATACGGGCCGACAAAGCCCCCTCGGCAACGACCACGCGGCCGCTGGCATGACGGTGGACCTTCCCGCGTATCAAAATGATATTCTGGGAGCGTTGATGGCAACCGGTGGGCTCCCAGGACTTGCCGCGAAGAATGAGATTCAAGTCTACCGACAATCGCATCGGAATTTGTCGCCACCAAACCAGACTATTCTGATTCCCGGCACCTCTTTTCAGACCTTACCTCCGGGCCACTGCACAGAATCCATCGAAACCCATTCGTTTGGTTCGGCCGATTTGGTGATTCCGATGCGCGTCCCCCGCGGCACACAACTGGAACTCGACCCAAACTCGGTCATCCTAGAGAGTGGCGACACAATCTACATTGCAAACCGTCAAACGGAAGTGTTTTACACTGCCGGAATGCTACCCGGCGGTGAGCATCTCCTACCTCGTGATTACGATGTGGACATCTTCGCCGCAATGGCGATTGCTGGCTACTCTTATGGAAACGCTCAGTCAGCTGGCGGAGGCGGTGGCGGAGGCGGAGGCGGAGGCATGATGCCCGGGACGGGCGTCATCCCTTCACAATTGTTTATCTTCAGACAACGTCCCGACGGAACTCAATATGCCATCGAGGTTGATTTAGCAAAAGCCATCAAAGACGAACAAGAACGCTTGCTCGTCCAACCCGGAGACAAACTTCTACTGCGTTACTCCTGCAAAGAAGAAATCCTCAATTTTGGCATTATATCTTTCTTTACTTTTGGAATTCGTCAGCTTTTCAATTGATTCGAAACGGCGAGAACTTGGGAGGCATAAACTTTGTTGATTAAGACCGCAATAGGTTGATTAGCCTACCTCCCCGCAGCGGCGCGCGGTCACCTGGCGACAAAAAAATACACCGCGAGCTTGGCATATTCAATCCACAATGGTCCGTCGATTTCGACACTTTCTCCGGGTTGGGACGCCGCAAAACATTGAATTTCAACTTGAGGTGGCATTGAGCGGCGAAAGGAAAGTTGACTGCGGCGGGTGTGAGCCGCAGACGTGACGACAACCAAGCGTCGTAGGTCTGGCTCTTGTTTTGCGACTGCTCTCGCCTCGCTAAGCGAACCGAACATCGCAGAAGATGGCACGCTCACTGTTGAGATATCTTCGGCGGGGACGCCGAGCAAGCCGAAGTACTCAATGGTACGTTGCAGTCGTGTTTGCGTGCTCTTTTGTACGAAACTATAACCTGCGGGTTCATTTTCCGCCAGTACGATCAGCCTCGGCACACGCCCCATATGGTAGAGATCAGATGCAGCACGGACGCGTTCCCAGTAAGCGTATCCGTCTGCCATCACGTATGCAGCGTCACCCGCAGCGTCGGGGTCATGCACGAAAAGCGGGTAAGCAATCCCCCCCCGGACAGGCCGAAACGAGAGCAGGATCGTGGTCATCAACCAACAAGCAAGGAGGATGTAGAAACGTCTCCGCCAGCGATTTCGCTTCTTCAGCAGCGCATATTGAGGAAGGATAGCGGTCTTGCTCATCAATAGTTTTTTAACGTCCGTTAGGATCCAAATGTACAGGCGAATCTTCGAGCAGTCGAGCAGTGTCTTTAACGGAGAGCAAACGTTGGTCCACGACCACTCACAACCATGTGTTCCAGCCTAATTAATCTGAATCGACACCTCCACAGGTAATCCGATAGGAAGCTCGGTTTTCGTATCCAGACCAATCCAAACGCGACGGCTAACCGTGTCAACTCGCTCACCTGACCGGTGCGCATATATCCGTTTCGGATTCATCCGAGGTTCGATTTCAACGATCGTCCCAACAAAGTGCACTCCAGGAGCCGCGTCAGCAGAAATCTTGCATCTCTGACCTATTTGGATGTTTAGCACATCAAACTCGTCAACTTCCGCTACCACCCTCTTTTGCTTAGTATCGGCAAGCACGATCAATGCCTGATCGTCATTTGGACCGGCCAATTCGCCGACTTTAGCATTAACGGCCAGAACTTGGCTCTCGAAAGGCGCCACGATTCGAGTTCGATCCAATTGAATCTGCGACAGATCAAGTCGGGCTCTAGCAGCTCCTATCATCGCATCAGCCTGCATTAGCTCATCTTCGCGTGGCGGTTGTACACGCGTCTCAAGACGCCCTTTAGCCGCAAACGCCAGCGACCGTAACGCTGTCACTTGAGACTCGAGATCCTCTAGTCGCTGTGGACTCTCCGCCCCTTGTTCCACCAAATTTCGAGCACGGAAGTAAGCTTTTTCAACCCCCACTGTCCTGGCCTTGGCGGCCAAAAATTCTTGCCGGGCCGTTTCGATTTCGCTATCACGAAAACCGTTCTCAATAAGACTCTTGCGGGCAATTGCTTCACGAAGCATCGCAGCCGCCAAGTCACGCTCCTTGGCAAAATGACCCGAATCGAGACTTACCAATGGTTGATTCGCAGTAACCCACTGGCCTCGGACCACATGGACACCAACAATTTGCTCGGCAATACGCGCTCGCATTGAGACCGCCTCCGAGCGCGCTTCGACCCATCCGTTAGCGTGCACCGAGTGGCCGACTAATTCATGATAAATCGCAGGCTCATTAATCAAGCCATCATTGGCTATCGATTGCTGGCGACGCTGCTCATATAAAAGAATTGCGGTACCATAGATGGCAATAACAGTGATTACGACGATACTGGTTTTCACTTGAATTGCCCGTTTTCTATCTCGCAGACTCGATCGGCATACCGCACAATTCGTGGATCATGGGTAACCACAATGGTCGCGGAGTTTGTCGCTGCGATGAGTTCCTTTAGTAATTCCATGACCTCCATTCCCGACTTGCCATCGAGTGCTGCAGTCGGTTCGTCCGCCAAAACTAACGTGGGCGAGGTGATCACTGCCCGCGCCAATGCCACACGTTGACACTGCCCGGGACTCATTGCGGTAGGCAACTGCTTACGGTGCAATTCCAATCCAACACGTTGCAACAACTCGCCCGCCCGGTCGCGAGCCTCGCTTAATGAATAACCCTGCATCGTGAGGGGAACCGCCACGTTGTCTTCTGCCGATAAACCGCGGATTAATTGAAAGCGTTGAAATACAAAACCAATCATCTGGCGGCGTACCGATGTTCGCTGAGCAACACTCAAGTTATCCACGCGACGCTCCATAATCGTCACCGAACCTGACTCGGCCTCCAGCAGACAGCCAAGAATGGATAGCAAAGTGCTTTTACCGCTTCCTGAGGGGCCCGACAAGAACACGCACTCACCCGCATCCGCGTAAAAGTCCACCTCGCGTAGTACGCAGCGTTGTTCACCACCGATTTTGTACGATTTCGAAATCTGGCGTGCCACCAGAACTGCTTGCGAAACAGATTTCACCATCGCAGTTACTATCCCTGCAGAACCGTATGAGGATCGACCCGTCGGATTCGCAGGTATGGTAATGCCGAGGCGGCCAAACAAATCCCAAATACAAGCCCCGCGCTTGAAAGGTACAGACCAAGGGGAATCTCGATCGTCGCTCGAGGTGTGCTTAACAACCAGCCCATGCACCACGCCAGAGCCAGCCCGATACTAATCCCAGCCGCTGCTACTAAACTCGATTGCGCAACAAGCAATAGCATGATCTCTCGTTCCGTCATGCCAATCGCCTTCAACGTCGCAAACTCACTAATTCGATCCAAGACCATGGCGTAGAGAGTCTGAGCAACCATCACCAGACCTACTAAAAGACCCAGGGAGGTCGCGGCACCGAAGCTGAGTCCAATTCCCGTGCGTGTCATCCAAAACTGGACGCTGGTAGATGCATAATCCTCCGCTGTCATTGCTGAAACACCAGACAGGCGACGGCGAATCTCCATACATACCTGCTCGCGATCGACTCCCGGTCGGACACGAACAAGAATGTAGGACGCCATCTTTGGATCACTGTTGACATAATTCGCAGCCCGATCGTAGGTCGTAAATAAATACGGCGTCACCACGAAGCTTAAAATACCATGGCTCTTGGCAACGATACGAGCGCGTTTATTACCCACCTCGCGAAGTTCACCGATGGCCGGTGCAAACAATCTTGCATCATCACACTGATCAACGATCACACCATCGACCAACGAAAGCCCATCAACGGAACCCTCCACGACCGCATAAGCCCGCCCAAGATCAGTCCCATCTTTAACGCCAATCACCGTCACTCCCTCAAAATTGCCGTCAGGAAGGCTAATTTCAGAAAAGCCAATGCGTAACGGCTGAGCTTCCACGACACCCGAGATACTGCGAATACGGTGAATCCAACGCTCCGGAATACTGTGCGGAAAGTCGACATTGTGCATGCCACGATGCCCCACCCAAATATCTGCATTGCTGCGATCGACCAGCAAGCTGGCTTTTTCAATTAAGCCAAAAAACAACCCCCCCTGAATATTCACCAACACCACGGAAAAAATCACACCAATCAAACCGGCAAGCAGTTTCCCGCGATCAAACGCCAGCGTACGAAATGCAATGTTCCAAAGCATGAATGCCGCGAAATTAAATGGAAAAGCCGCTTGTGAAAACCACAGCCCCGCAAAAGCGACTCAATCCTTAAAATCGGCCTTTCCGGCCTCCCGCTTTACCAAAAGCCCCCCGCAATCCAAAGAGAAATAACGCAAAAAGCGATGCCCCCCTAAACCACAACAGCATCTGGCCGATTCTACTGCACAGCAAGCGCGACGGTCTTTCGCTCAGCTAACATGCAGGCGATAACCCCTCGCCCGACGAGCAGCAACTCCGCGCCAACCGAACCAATCGATTCATTAGTCATTTTTTTTCGATTTCGCCCCGCTTTCTTTAATTTACTGCCCTTGTAAGGCCGGGTGACATTATAGGGTTCGGAAGCGGGTAAATCATGTGTTGGGGGGGCGGCCACATTCGTTGGCCGGCATACGACTTACGCACTGATGGCTAATTCTCTCATCTTATCTATGAGGCCACCCCATAATGTCTTCTTTGACCATGCGCGATGTTGCCCCATGCGCCGACGCTACCGCATTGTCTGTGCGTTTAGCGAGGTCGCGCGATGACCTCTCCGACGCGTTTCGTCTTGTCTTCGAGTCTTATTACAACGCCGGTTTGGAGCGATCCAACGCGACTCGGATTCGCCTTACACCTCATCATCTGCTACCAACTTCCGAAGTGCTGATCGCCGAACACGGCTCTACGATCACATCAACGCTATCAATGTTCGGCGACGGCTATTTGGGACTGCCGATGGAATCGATGTATGGCCAGCAAGTCAAACTGCTGAGAAATCAAGGGCTCAGGTTAGCGGAAATTGGCAGCCTAGCCGACCGCAGGGATTCTCCAGAACGATTCATCAACACATTTGTGAAGATGGGCCGTCTTCTGGCACAAGTCGCCCACGCCCGAGGCATTGATGCGATTGTCGCTGCCGTGCACCCACGACATGCTCGAATATATAAACGAATCATGGGATTTAGCCAAATTGGTGATGAGGCGAGTTGTCCTTACGCGAACGGCAACCCCGCAGTCGCCCTCTGCTTGAAGTTTGCCGAACATCGGGGAACGCCACTTTACGACCAGTATTTCGGAGATCAAATTCCGCAGCACGATTTGATGCCCTACCACTGGGAACCCGAAACGCGGCGGTTTTTCCGCCAGGTGCTCTATCGCGACTGTGCCGTTGGCGACTCAAGCGCCATCATGGGATACTACAACTGGGCGGTGATCACGGGGCGTTTAACGCCCTAGACGCCACGGTCAGCAAACTTCTAGGGTGCCCCAAACCATGCGGGTTTTGATTCCATACCAACAACACATGCACCAATGGCGAAGATGGCAAGCGAGGTGGGTTTGGGGACAATATCGGGACTCGTCTCTCTCACGATTTTATCGAGGACCGCGGCCTCGAATGCGTTGAAGTCGGCGGCACCCCACCCCCAAACAGACTGTGCTCTCCATCTCCGGAGACGACATGATCAAGCGGTTGGACTCAAATGCTGAAGTGTTAAGCAAATCTTGGCGGCTTCTGAACATTCCATCGGCGATATTGGTCGAATTTCCATGGCCACCGGGCCTGGCCAGAGATCCAAGCTGATTCGCAAAGCTCGTAATCGACGTGGCGTCGCCGAGATGGTGCCAAGCGCTACTAACCGTTACATTCGAGGCAATAAAGACCACGTTTGCCGCAATCCCAATGTGTGCAATAGGGTGGCCAACGATTGGTGTCGCGGCCGCGTTGCTAGTTTTTCGGCTCCATCGACCTAGACTCGGCGAAGCCAAATGGCGGGTCGCCCCCCTAACGCACCCAACCCAGTTACTCTCTACCGTCCAGTTTTTCCAGCGTCGCAGGCAGCAGCGAGGATATTTGACTTGGAAACCATCGGACCAGCCGACTCCAGACCAGAGCCCAAGCCGCTGGACAAATGGGCATCGGAACATCCCTGGCACCCCCGGGTCGCACCCTGGTTTGCGTACTTATTGGTGATGGCGTTGACGTTGCAGGTGAGAGACTGGTACCCCTGGGCGTACGCGCCGCTGAAGATCGTCCAAGCGGTAGTCGTTTGCTATCTGGTCTGGCGTTTCCGCCGCTTGGTGCCGGAAATCACGCTGCGGTTTCATTGCTCGGTCGTCCCGATTTCGGCGGTTTTGGCGGTGGCATGGGTATCCCTGCAGGGTTGGACTGCCCAGTTCTTTCCGCAGTTGGTCGATACCAAGCCAACTTTTTTCCAGACTCTGTATGTCGACCATATGACGCTCTTCTGGATAGCTGCGACCGCGCACCTGGTGGCCATGAGTACTGCGGTTCCGTTGATCGAAGAAACATTCAATCGATCGCTGTTGCTGCGGAGCATCAGCGACGTTCGGGCCACCGGTACCGGGATCCTCCAAATGATCTGCGATCTGCCGATCATCGGCGCATGGCTGGCAAGGACGCCCGCTGGGGTGCGGGCCAACCAAGAACCACCCGCTCTTGGCGCGCAATTTCAGCAAATACCACTGGGTCGCCTGAGCTTTTTAGGCGTAACGACATCGACGACACTATTCATGCTGGTCCACGCCACCGTCGACTGGCCGGGGGCAATCCTTTGTGGGCTGACTTGGTGCATCCTGCTCAACCGCACCCGCCACCTCGGGCTCGGACCAGTGATTTGGTCCCACGCGACCGTCAACTTGTTGCTGTGGATCTACGCGGTCACCCTACAAGATTTTCGAATGCTGCCTTAATGGGCCGCCACGATCAGCACGCTTTGTCCCAGCAGCGACGTGCATGGCGTGTATCGGGCACACGGACTTCAAGAGATCGAAAGGTTGTACAATTCAGCCGACGTTCCAGGCATTCGCCGCGTTTCGATTCCCGCAGCAGCGATCGAGGCGGTCACTTCGGCGCTACAGAACAATCCGCACGTTGAATTTGCCGAACCCAACTTCATGGCATCGACCTTCACGTCGGTCAACGATACTTTCTTCCGATGCCACACTGATGCCTGTGAAGGTGCTAGACAAGGACAATTATGGCAGCTACTCGGCAATCGCCAACGGAATTCGCTGGGCCGCCGACAACAGTGCCCACATCATCAACATGAGTTTGGGCGGCTCAACGCCCTCCACCACGCTCGAAAATGCGGTGGCTTATACGTACTCCGGTGGGGTGACGATCATTGCCGCGGCGGGAAATAATGGCACCAATGCCGACGCCGATCCGCCGACTCCAGCGGCACTGCCACTGCGGGCCTAACGGTGACAGGACCCTGGATCTATGGCAACTTGTTCACTAGTACAGCCGACGCAACTGGGAAAGTGACAGCCACAAGCGCCTTGCTGCAGAAAAAAATAAGCAGCATTTCATTCCGTGTCGAAAATGTCGATCACCCAGACTACGACCCCACCAACACGAATCGCATCGCTTTGATCGATACCCCGTAGGTCTTCGAAAACTCGGAGAAAAATCGCGCAGTGATCTCTGCTCAGCGCGAAAGTCAGTTGCTTGCGTTGATATCGCCACTTGATCCCGCGATAACCAACGCCGCCCACGATGCAGCGCTCTTAGCATTCCTAGGCGAATAGCTCAATCGGCTCGGTTTCACAGACCGATTCAACTGCCCTAAAAGGTGCAACGGGTGTTGCACCCCAGGCGAGACGCAATCATTGGCAACCGTCCCGCTGGCGAAAGTCCAGGGAATTGCGTTAGCCCACTTAAGCTGGTTTGCGAATCACCCCACCGGTCCGAGCTCGCTGAAATCGAATATTCTAGAAAGTTGGTCAAAACAGATCTTCCGAAATTCCTTACTTAAATCGATTGACACCATAGCAACCAATGGTACTATGGGGGAAACTGCAAGTTTGCATTTTTTCCACTTAGGCGGCGATCAGTTCCATGACTCGTTCATTTACGTTAATTTTAGCTTCACTTTGCTTGCTCACAACGGCATCACGCCTCGACGCTGGGGTGATCTTCTCGAATGTCAGTGCGACAAGTAGCTCAGGTACCACATATGCGAACGCCGCACACGGCTATATCGCCGGCAACGACGCACAGAGTGGTGGTAATCCTCTGCTTCGATACTTGAACTCCGGTACGAACGCCGGCGAGATATTAACGCTCCAACCCGGTAACAAAGCATTCCGTATTTCGTCTACTGGAATGTTTTCGACAACACTGGACAGTTTTGCCGGAACAGGAACCCCTGTTGTCGACTTGATTAGTTACCAAGCTAGCAACTTTGACGCACGGGATGGTGGGTCCTGGACGTTTGAGGGAAAAGTTGATGGCTCAGAGAACTCGTCGAATTTACTCAGCTCTGTCGCCTTGGGGCAAAAGATTGGGGAAATCGAGATTACCGGCGATTTATCTGGGTCTATCGCCCTGAGCTTAAAAGCAGGCAACACTTTTTCGGTGTACTTGTTTCAAGACATGTCCGGCATTTCCAAGTTTAATTTCGATCTAACCGATGCCGGAGGAGCCTTATCTCACGCCACACTGTACACCGGAGGGCCAACGGGTGGTGGTGGAGGCGGTTCAGGCGGAGGGGGCGGTGGAACTGGAACTGTTCCGGAGCCCGCGTCGTTTGGCGTGTTACTTGGCGTTGCCGGATTCCGTCGCCGACGCAACACAGTCGCAAAAAATAAGTAATCGATCTCTCCCGCTGCCCATTCCTGACACACCCAATGATCGGCCTCCCCGATGGAGGGGCACTGTCTTTGTGGTTAGGCAAACTGCTAACGAAGAGTGCAAATCGAATCAATTGATTTGTCACTGAAACTGCTCTACACCCCACACCTGCCCATCCACAATCAGCAACGCAAACTTGCTGAACACGTTCGGACACCCGTCGCCAAGACAGCTTGGAACTCGCCCCCGAGCAAACCGCATATCAATAAGCAAGCATGAAGTTTTGAAGCTAGCCAAATCGGCCACCAATTCGTCGCCGCGCGGAAGCGGTGTATTACTCAAACAGGAAAGTACCGCTTGGCACGGACGGCGGAAAAATGCTCGGTTCGCTGGTGAAGAACCAAGTCTTGCGCAGGGAACGGATTTCGCACGGTGCGTAGAGAATTGTGCGAATCATCCTTCTCCTCTTCTTCGATCTGCGGCGCTCGTGACATCCAAATAATGACAATTACCGTACAAACGAGTAAGATCGCAAGCGCGATGAGGAAGGCGAACATTGCTGATTCATACCGAAATTGAGTAGTAGCACCGGCACAAGATTTGCCGGTGCATCGGGTTTCGGGGTAACTCACCTGAGCATGGCAATCTGCTGCAATTTCGCTCAATCGGGCGAAAAGACGCGGAAGCACCTCTGGAACATATTTTTACGTAGTCTATCGGCTATCCAGTTCGAAAACCTATATCAATTTACGTTGGACCCCTAAAAAAGAACTTTTTTCGGAAAATCCTGAGTACGTTCGCCATTACCGCACGCCAACTCCCTCACTCCCTTTTTCTGGCCACTGAACGAAGCCAAGAAAGTAAATCACTCTGATGGCAGATCACACCGCCAGGATGTCCGGCTACCTCCTTTATTCAGAACTCGCAAATCAAAGATGCAACGGCACTGTACCCGCCCTTAAATGACATAAAGCGGCACAGCCACAACCCAACCGCTGTCGACATCGAAATGCCAATTTACAAACTAGTTGACACTCAGCTAACCGCCTGTACTATGGCCACGAGCACTCCCTGCTTTTTAAGGGGAAATGCCTTCCTTACACATGGCGCAGAACCTACGCCACCTGCTTTGCACAACCTGCCGCCATCCCCTCCGAAGAGCTGCACAGCAAATTGACATGATCGACTAACCTGAAGCGTGCGAGCAACAAGCACTGCAAGATTGCGATGTGCGACTTCAGCTCGAACCGCAGGAATGATTTTGAGCCACAGCAGAATGATCACTGGGGCTATTTCTAGATTTGCGAATGAATCGCCTCAACAGTGAAGCTGACATAATGAGTAAGTCGAATCGTCGCAGTAGAGCAAGGCGTCACCCGAAACCGGTGATGCCAGCCGCCGTGCAAAAAAAACACCCTCGGACATCCGGCGATGCCAACGTTCAGGCTCGTTTGCAAGAGGGCAAGGCGGAGAACTTGTCCTATCCGAGCGAGTCACAATGGCTGAGGAAGATCTTGCCAGGAGCTGCTTTATTGGCGGTTGCCATTTTGTATGCCTACTGGCCGACGTTGCAATGGGCCGAGGAGGCATGGCGTAACGAACCTGATTATTCACATGGGTATTTAGTTATCCCCCTTGCTGGCCTGCTCCTCTGGAACCGTCGCGACTCGATGCCCGGATTTCGCTGCCAAGCAAGTCTCCTCGGCCTCGGCTTAATTCTTCTAGCAATTGCCACGCGTGGACTTAGTCGACTAATGTTCGCGGACTTTTTAGATGGCTGGTCGTTACTATTGTTAGTCGGGGGCGTGATTTGGTTTCTGTTTGGCAGGCGAATTTTCTGGTGGAGTTTGCCCGCGGTTTTGTTTTTAGTCTTCATGATTCCCTTACCTTTCCAAGCGGAAAGCATGTTGAGCTGGAAATTACAGGGAGTCGCTACCCACTTGAGCACAACGATGTTGCGGATTTTCGGCCAACCGGCTGTCTCCGAGGCTCATGTCGTCTGGATAAACGATCAACAGCTAATGATTGAGGAAGCTTGCTCTGGGATGCGAATTTTCATCGGAGTCGCGGCACTCGCATTCTTTTGGGCGGCGATGGTCACCCGTAGCTGGATTGATCGCATTATTTTGTTAGCGGCTATCGTGCCATTAGCGGTTTTCGTAAACGCCGCGCGGATCACGTTTGTCGGCATCGCTTACCAATTTGCGGACGGTGCAGCGGCGCGGCAAATGCTTCATGATTTTTCTGGATACTTAATGATTCCGATTGCGTTTAGCTTACTATGGCTACTGAAATCACTTTGGCAGAACTTGTATCGCCCCTTGGTCCGTCTTACTGCCAAAGATTTTATCTCACCACGTGCGCCGGCGAGTTCACCAAGCTGAGGCATCAGCTTTCTACTGCCATTAATTGCCATCTAGCGATTTGGGACCCGCCACTTAAATCACCCGTAATTCACATTCATGAAAAACACAAATCAACATTCCCAACGATCCAAACCCCAAGCTTCCAGGCCCCACTCGCCTCCGGGCAGTTCGGCTTCATTGACTAAAACGCAGGCGACCCAATTTGATCCTCGAATTCTGTGGGTTACCTTTCGCCGCTGCTGGATATGGGCGTTTCCCGTCGGGGCGATCTTGGCCGCCGCAGCTTCATATATCGTAGTGCGCAACTTCGTACCCACTTATCAGGCGACCAGTTTATTAGAGGCGAATGAGGACTATGTGGTCTTCAAGGGAGTAATGCCGGTCGTTAAGGATCTCGCTCGAACAGAAAAAGCTCTGTTTTTTAACTTGATCGTGCTTGAACCGGTCCTAGCGGATGCGGAGTTACGGAGTGCTCCCAGCCTGTCCAACCCAGAAAAAGCGGAGCAAAATCTGCGGCGTAACTTAGAGATCAGGAGTGGGGGGACACCTTCCCGTCTAGAAGTCAGCTACACGGATTCGGACAAGGAAGCCGCGGCGCTGATCTGCAACGCAGTGGTTGAGTCTTACCTACGACAACGCGATGCCTTCGACAGCAGCCGCGTGAACAATCTCGAGCGTTGGCTGGAGCCAGAGATGCAACGTTGGCAACAAGAAGTAAGTGACCGCCAACGGACTGTTCAAAGGCTCAGCAAGCAAACGTTGGGCTATGCGCCGGGCCAACAGACATCAATATTAGAAAACGAGAACACCATGGCGCTGATGACGCGCCTGCGAGCGCAAATTGCTGACCTGACGGTCGAACTTTCTGTCCGTGACGCACAACTGGCAATGCAAGGTAGTTCGAACCAAGACAATGCGTCTCCGCAATCGGACGCATTGTCGACCGCTGGAAACGCTAATTCGGCGAGCCCTTTGAGCGAATTGCGTCTCAGGGAGCCGAGCGACAGTGAGATTGACCAGCTGGTCAATCAGGACCCAAAAGTCGCGGAAGCCATAATGCGCATTAACCGCTACAAGGCAATCATGCTGGACATGGAAGTCAATGGTTTGGAGCGGATCAGTCGCGAATACTATGAACAGAATCGAGCAAAGATTGTGGAATGGGAGCGTAAATTAAATACAGCCAAGCTGGCTGCGCGACAACCAGCAATCGAGAAATTGAATCAATTAGCCGCGGACGATTTGGCAATTCGCAGAGCTGAAGGCAAATTGCAAGAACAGTTGTCTGCGGAGCGGAGCGAAATGAACCAACAGCTTTCGCGAGAGCAATTAGTCACAAAGTTGAGCGTCTTACGAGAACAGTATGACGCAGAGTTAACCCGGCTGGAACAGTTCGGTGGGACAACGGCCGAATTGCAGTTTGCTCAAGAGGAATTAGTAGTCGCAAACGATGTGCTGAAGAAGCTCCGCGACCGCGTTGCCGCAATTCGCACGGAGAGACGTCAAGACGGCGCGGTTCGAGTTTTGTCGGCCGCCACGCCACCCAGCGCACCAGTTAGCGTTCTTCCCTTCAAGAATCTGGGAATGGCCGGCGGCGCAGCGCTGGCCATTCCATTCATGATTGGATTGCTATGGGAACTCCGCGTTCGCCGGGTTACAGATAGCTCCATGTCGGGTGAGCTGTCTGTGGTTGGCGAAGTCGCCCGCTTGCCCTCAGGAAACCGCTCTCAAAAGGAGCGTCGTATATTTGAGGAAAGTGTCGATTCATTACGCGCCAATCTTTTTCTCTCCACACGCTGGAAAGACACTCGCTCCATCGCCGTCGTAAGCAGTATCTCTGGGGAGGGGAAAAGTAGCGTCGCTTCCCAATTGTCGCTATCGATCGCAAAAGCGACCGGAGAAACGGTGCTGCTAGTCGATGCCGACCTACGCTGCCCCGATCAGCATCGACTTTTCCTGTTAGAGATGGGACCGGGGCTTTCTGCTGTTCTGTCAGGAAAAGTCCCCCTGCAAAAAGCCGTCAACACCAGTCTAGGCAACTTGCTTCATATTTTACCGGCAGGCCAGTTAAGCGCGAGCCCGCATCGATTAATGAGTCCTGAACGCTTGCAAGCTTTTATGACGGAAGCTCTGAAGATTTATAAGTACGTGGTGATTGATACGGCGCCCGTGCTGTCGGCAGGAGAGACATTGGCGATTACGTCGACCGTCGAGTCGACGTTACTTTGTGTGATGCGGGACGTTAGTAGGTTCGATTCGATTCAACGGACGACGCGGCGGTTGGAGGCGGCTGGCGCGTCGATCATTGGCACCGTATTCAGTGGTGTCACGTCTCGACAATATGCGTATCGCTATGGCGACTACCAATACGCCATTCGCGGTGGTGACTTTAACACGGGTGACGTACTCGTTGGCAAAGAGAGCTGATTTTCTTTTCGTGCCAACGAAGCTAAGTTGCTATTGACTCTGCTTTAAGTCGCTTACACATTGACTTACGATCCCTGCATGAATACTTACTCGGACACGACAACTCTTTACGATTCGAAAGAGTACACTGACAAGTTGGAGAAACGACAAATTGAGTGGCAATGGAATCGTCCTTTGCTGTTGTCGACACTTGCCTTCGTTTTGTTCGTGGCGCTCGGTTCGTTCGTCTCTTACCGGTATCACACTGGAGAGATTTCGCGGACTTATTTTGCCAGGGCACAGGCTGCCGCTGAAGCAGGTGATCTCGCCGAACAGGCCAAATGGTTGCAGCGCTATTTATTGATCGAGCCAGGAGACTTGGATGCGGTCGTGACAGTCGCGATCGCAGCTGACGAAGCAGCGGAAGCAGCGGTGCCGGCCCAGCGTTTCGAGGCAATCGAGCGTGCTCGGCGATTACTCAGCTCATCGATCGCCCGTCTGAATCCGCAGGATCGCGATCAATCGAATGAGCTTCGACGTCGCTTGATCAAGCGCTTACTTCAGCTTGGTGGCGCGTGGTATCGCGAAGCGGAAAGACAGGTGGTGTCGCTTGCCGCCGAAACAACCGAACCACAGGCGAATCGCTGGATGGCCGAAGCGCTGGTCGGGCAGGTACGTTTGGCAAGGTATGACCTGCGGATAGCCGACAAGTACGACGCCGAAAACGACTATTGGAATTGGCTCTCGCATCAACAACCAGGCGAGGTGCTAATCGAAGCGATCAAGTTGAATCCGGGCGAGCCAGCTCTCATCGGCAGCCTGGTCGAACTCTTTCAAGCGTCACCCGAAATGTTCGATCAAATTGACGGCGACGCCGGGCAGCGTGATGCCGCGTTGGCAGCACGAGTCGAATCGCTGTTCTCCGGAGTTGTCGCTAACACCGACAGCCGATCGCTGTTGATTCGCTATCGCTTTTACCAAGAGCGAGGACAAGCTGAGAAGGCAGCTCAGATTCTCTTGCCCGCTGCCAAAGAAGCGTCAGCTCGATTGGCTGCTGCTGCCGCTGAGCCCAACAACCAGCCCGTGGGACCAGTCACGGATCAAGCTGACGCACAAACCTGGGATTACATTTTGCTAGCAGAGGCCGCTCGCCAAATCAGTGAATCCGATCCACAACAGGCCAAAGCCCACTACGAACAATTAATGGCTTATCGCCCCAGCTCGCTCCCTGCAAACGTCGCAGAAAGCGTGTACCTATTGGCGGGACAGTTGTTGCTGCAGCAAGGGGACGCAGACAGCGCTACCGAGGTTTGGAAACAAGGGCTCGATTTCAGTCCAAACAACCTGGACTTGCTCGGTTCGCTGGCAAGGTTACAAGTTTATCAATTACAGACGGAACCGGGGCTACTCGACCCTGCTCAATACACGAGTGTGCTGTCGGACGAAGAAACTTCTGAACAATTGCCGAAAGTCGACCTGGCAAGCGCGACCGCGACACTCAGGCAGTTCAAGGAAGCCATTGAAACATTATCGAATCGTTTGATTCAAACTTCCGAAGCGGCCCTACCGCGTGAAGCGAGATTGGCTCTCGGGCGGAGAATTGAAACGGCTCGTTGGCGTTCTCAAGTGCTGCAGGCCGCGTTGGCAATACTCGACGATCGGCCCCGCGAGGCGATCGCCAATCTCCGCGAAGCGATTACCTCGACTGCCGAGGTCGAAGTATCCGAACGAATCGTCGCAACATTGCAGCTCGCATCGCTGTACCAAAACGAAGGATCTTGGGATCAAGCTGGGATGATGCTCAATGAAGCCATCAAACTCTCTCCTGAGAATGCCGCCTTACGAGCGCGAGCCGCGAATGCTTGGGCGCGGGCGGGTGATCAGAACCAATCGCTACAGCAATGGCGAATGGCAGGGAATTCCAATTCACTTGGTATCCAAGTTGCATCCATGGAAGCCCTTTTGAACGATCAATTACGCCTGCCACCCGCGCAACAGGACTTCAGCGGACTGCGAGTTGCGATCCGTAACGCCCGTAGCCAGCATGCCGGTGCAATCGAGAAATTCATGGCTACCAGCAAACAGTTGCGTGGCGAGACCAATGAAGAAACGCCGCAAGTCGACCAGGGTCTGCTCGATCCGGAGACTCGCCAAGCAATTGCACAACTAGAAATCGTGACCGTTTTGCTTCCACCCACGGGAATGCATGCGGAACAGTATTGGCAGTCCGCCGACTTCGCGGCTTCCCTTGCGGTGTTGGCAGAGCAACACCCGGACGAATTATCGATCCAAGCATTCGCGGCGGAACGATTTGCGATGCTCGGTCGAAAAGACGAATCCAAACAAGCTCTCGCCCAGTTAGATTCCCAGCTCGGCCCCAACTCTATGACTTCGGCCATCGTTCAGGCACGAATCCAGGCTAGCCAGGGGGACGCAAACGGCGCGGCAAAAGGTTTGCTGGCTTACGCAGAATCAAAGGTTGATTCCGCCGACAAATCGGAAACCGATGAAATTTTTCGGCTGGCGGGCGCTTACGCGCTCAGCGATAGCCAGCCCGAACTTGCCTACCAAACAATGCTAAGAATTCCCGCAGACCGGCGATCGCTCACGATGGAATTTCTGCTAGCGCGACTCGCAGCTCAGCTACCTGCGAGTTCATCGATCTTCCAACAAGCAGGTGCGGTAGGCTCGCCCGCGGAATTATCGGCAGAGTGGGAAACGCAATTAAAGCAGCGAGAAGGAGAATCAGGTTCCCATTGGCGCTTTTTGAAGATCACACGACTCATCGCTCAATTGCGTAGCGAAAACACCTCGATCAAGCGCGATGCCCCAAAGCTGGTGGAAGCAAGGCAAACATTAAAGGAATTGCTGACCCTCCGTCCCCGCTGGGGCGAGGCGATCTCGCTGGAGGGTCAGTTATTGGCGATCGAAGGCCAGCCAGAGCGAGCAGTGGAGTTTCTCCGCAAAGGCATCGCGGCCGGTGACCGCCAAATGCGGACACGGGCCCAGTTGTGGCAGCAATTGGTGCTGTTGGGACGCGAGGCCGAGGTGGATGACGACATCCGCGCCACCGCCGCCGCCGCTGGCCAGCCACTCGAACAATACGCCTCGACGCGGATCCAGCTCGCAGTACGACAAGGTGATTATCATTGGAGCGTCGAAGTGGCGCGGCAGGCGGCCGAGCAACGCCCCGACGATGCCGCTGCCCAGATCGTTTTCGCCCGCACTGCGGCAATGGCAGCTAGACAGCCTGATCTAAGCGAAATCAGCGGCGATCTCCTGCAACAAGCCCGCCAAGCAATCGATGCCGCCCAACAGATTGATGGTGCCAACCAGTCCTCAGTGGTTTCAGCACGCATGGCTGTCACCATTGCCGCTGGCGATGAAGCGGCAATCCGCGCTGAAATCGACCAACTGAAGGAAAGCACACTTCCTGATTTCGAGCGTTGGATACTTGCCAGCCAGGCCTTGGTCGCAATCAAAGATTACGAAGCAGCGCTACCACTGCTGAAACAAGCGGATCAAGCTCGTCCCTCAAGCCGAACGCAACTCGCACTGGCGGCGCTATATCGCGAATTAAAACGTAGCGAGGACGAGGTTGCCGCGCTCCGACGAGCACAGCAACGCGACCCGGACAATGCAATGCTGAGAAATCAGTTAGCGCAAGCATTGGTTGCTCGTGATGGCGGCGAAATCGATTGGCGGGAAATTGAACAGTTGCTGCAAAACTCGGCTGGAGTCACCGCGATCAACCGATTCCTCTATGCGATTCTGCTAGGCACAAGAGGGCAAATCGAGCAGCAAGAACAAGCGGCCACGATCCTGCGAGAGATTATCCTAGAGCGTAATGCACGCAGCGATGATGCTGCCCGCGTGCTCGCGGCGATTCGACGACGCCAACTGGAAGCTCTGATCGCGGCACAACTCCCCACCGCAGGTGATAACAACGCCAACACCTCACAAGAAAATGTTGCCGCGGAAGCCAAACGATTAGGGGATGAGGCACGTCAACTTTACGATGCACTGTCCAGCAAGAGTCCGCCCGCAGCGACCGACCTGTATCGCTACGCCGACTTTCTTTTACAACTGGGTGATGAAAAAGACCACGATAAAGTCGCTCAATTAATTGAACTTCTCAAAAATTCACCGCAAGGCACGTTTGTTGCTCTGGACATCAGCATTCGCTTTGCCAAGAAAACTGGCCGTCAAGAAACCGCTCCACAGATTGTCGATCAATGGGCCGAGCGAATTACGACGAACGGAACCATCGACGATAGTAACGTGGCATCGATCGCCGGCGCCTCACTGGTAAATCTCGGCTTTGTCGAAGAGGGTTTGCGCTGGTTTGAACAAGCTTACGAACAAAACGCTGAATTGCTTTCCAATTATGTCATCACATTGGTGCAGGTGGAACGACCGGATGAGGCCAGGGAAGTGTCCGCGAACCATTACGATAAACATCAAGATGCCGTGTCGGCGATGCTGCTGAGCGAGCTATTGCTGAATCATCCAGAGGCGGAAAGCAACCAACCCTACCTGCAGCGAATCGACCAGGCAGTAAAAAAATTCGATCGCAACGCGCCCCTGTTGGAGAGCGTGGCCACCTTGCGAATGCAACAAAATGATTACCTCGCCGCAATAGCTCTCTTCCAACAGGCACAAACCGTAGAACCTCTGCGGGTACGTATCTTAAACAATCTAGCGATGTCCTTTTCAGAGGTACCTGGGCGAGAAGCCGAAGGAATTCTGCCCATCCAACAAGCAATAAACTTGGCAGGAGAAATTCCCGAACTGCTTGATACGAAAGGGGTCGTGTTGCTGAAAGCTGGCAAGTTGGTAGAGGCCGAGCAAGTCTTCCGTTTAGCGATTGAAAAACAGCCCGAAGAACCGCGGTTCCAATTCCATCTGATTCTAACTTTGATCCAACAAGGCAAGGAAACTGAGGCTAAAAGTGAGTGGCTGCGACTGCGGCACGACAAACTCGACCCCAGCGGTCTAACACTCAGCGAACGGCAGATACTAGAACGTTTACAAGGTGCTTACGGCACGTAAATGACCCTAAGAACCACATGCGAACATTACATTTCACCACTCAAATCAAATGAAGTTCATGTGAACGCGATTGATGATGCAGAAAAGTCCTCCGCCGCACAATCCCCGCAGTTTCGCTGGCGGGCGCCGTTTGCCATTGCGATCGGCATGATCCTACTGTCAGCCGTAGTCCACGGCTATTTCGATGGGCGTTGGGCCAAACCTACCGATTTGATCGCGCAGGGTCAAAAACTCGATCAGTTACCCGAGCGCTGTGGTCCTTGGGTGTTGCTGCAAATCACGGAACTTGAAGAAAACGCGGCTCGCATCCTGCGTTGCTATGGGTCGACCGTCCGTGTTTATCAACATGAAACCACGAAAAGCATGGTCAGCGTGGCTGTCTTGTTTGGACCCCGGGGTCCGATTGCGGTCCACACACCCGAAATTTGTTACAGCTCGGTTGGCACCGAACAATTGGGCGAACGATCAGAGAAGTCGGTGCGTGTTGCCGGACAGTCGCACGGCTTATGGTCAGTCCAATTCGGCGAAAAATTTTTAGATGGAAGTTTAGGCCAACCGTCACTTGATGTCTGGTATGGCTGGAGCGACGGAGGGGCATGGATGGCCTCAGAAAACCCCAGGTTTTGGATGACTACCAACCTTTACAAGCTCCAGGTCGCCGGCCCACCCGAGCAGACCGATACACCCTCGTGCGAGGATTTCCTAAAAGAGTTCTTGCCAATCCTCATGCCACTGTTAAGCTAGCTCGACTAGCCTAATTTCACTATGGCGATCGGCCAGATTCATAATAATTTATCGAGCCACTAAATTGTTTTACCAAAGACGGCTTGTTATCAATCCCTTGAAACGAAACGTGCGAACTTAAATGTCCTCTGTCCATTTCGCCAATCATGCATCCGAACAGTTCGAATGCTTTGTTGACAGTTCGGAGTTGTCAACCGAACGGCAGCAATTTTTTCGGCGCAAGTATCTAGTTGATCGATTGATCGCTTCGGCGTTATTAGTCGTGACCAGCCCCTTAACTTTGCTGTTAGGACTATTGGTTCGCCTAACCTCGCGCGGACCTTCATTTTACCGACAAGAGCGTGTGGGACTCGACGGCAAGACTTTCAAAATGATCAAGCTGCGATCGATGATTGTCGATGCGGAAAAAGAAGGAAAACCGATTTGGTGCGTAAAAGGGGATCCACGGATCACGCCGCTCGGCCATGTCTTACGAAAACTGCATCTCGACGAGTTGCCACAACTGTTAAATGTGGCTCGAGGCGAAATGTCCTTGGTGGGGCCCAGGCCCGAACGACCCTCGATTTGCGAGGATCTGGCAGAAGAGATCGAGGGCTATTATCAACGACTCCAAGTCAAACCAGGGATCACTGGGTTATCCCAGATTAATTTGCCGCCAGACCTTACGATTGAAGATGTACGGCGAAAACAAACGCTTGATCTTTGCTATATTGAGCAAACCAACTTCAGCATGGAACTGAGAATTTTACTGGCCACCTGCATGCGGGTGTTCGGTATCAAAGGTGAGACCGTGATGCGTTGGATGCGATTGTGTCGCCGTCACCTGCTGGTACAACATGGGTTATCACCAGAGCTTCTCGTTCGCCCCTCGCGGCGACGATTTCGCGGCAAGCGACCGACACAAGCTCAGCCACCATCGCAGGCTCCTGAACTTGTCACCTGTAACGTTCGTCGCATTGATCCCACACCACTGCCGCAAACGAGACAAAGCGATCATTCCTGTCGCCCTAAGTAAGAAATAATCAGCGGGCAATCCTCGGCCCGCGGCTCTGTCCAGCGGTGCCTGCAAACATTGCTACACAGCTCAGCGGCACCCGCGTCGGACCAAGAGACTGGGCGTGCTAGCTAGTGGCATGGTAGCATGAAAAATTTGCTTGGCACGTCGCAGCCCGACAAGACAATCCACCTCGAACTTCAAACTTTTTGACTATGTCTTGTTGTAATGCGATGACCGTCGATGTCGAAGACTACTTTCAAGTCTCCGGTTTTTCTGCGCGTGTTTGCCGTCGCACCTGGGATCGTTATGAATGTCGCGTCGAAGCGAACACGAACCGTTTGCTGTCGCTTCTCGAAGATGTTCACGTGCGGGGCACCTTTTTCGTGCTCGGATGGGTTGCCGATCGATACCCCGAACTGATCCGCCGTATCGCCAGAGCGGGTCACGAACTTGCCTCACACGGCTATTGGCATCAACTGGTATACGAACTAACGCCCGAGGAATTTGCCGCCGACATCGTGAGCAGCCGCGATGCGATCGCAACTGCCAGCGGAATTCAAGTCGATGCCTATCGGGCCCCCAGTTTTTCGATTGTCCAGCAATCGTTGTGGGCATTAGATTTATTGGCCGAACATGGGTTCAAGACCGACTCCAGCATTTTCCCGATCAGCGGACATGACCGATACGGGGTGCCCGATGCGAATAAAGAAATTCATGATATCGAGACTCCACATGGCACGATTTGCGAATTCCCACCATCGGCTTGGTCACGACCACCACTGCACTTGCCGATCGGTGGCGGTTACTTTCGCCTGTTCCCACTACGCTTGACCACCGCAGCCATCAATGGCGTTCGTCGCCAGGGACGACCCGCCATGTTTTATATTCATCCTTGGGAGTTGGATATCGCGCAACCTCGCATCAACGGCATATCTCGAAAAACTAGATTCCGACATTATGTCGGTTTACAGCATACCGAGAAACGATTGCGGCGAATTTGTCAATCGCATCCCTTTGACACTTTGTCGACCGTGATTGAATCTGTCAAAAACCAGCGAAAATCGACGCACCAATCGCCCCCCACGGCGTCTGCAAGCAAAGCGCTGGCGTCAAAAACCGTCCATTGTTTGTAGAAGGTCTATCCCCGGCGTTGATCCGCCAAAAAAAGACAAAAACCAACCGACAGCTCCATTCGCTCAACTATGATTAGCTTTCGAATCTGAAAGCGCGAGAACTAGAATAACCGGCTAAGCGAATAGCCGGCCGTTAGCGGCTTCAGCGCAAAGCTCCGTTAAGCCTCACTGACAGATAAGATTTTACGTTTGTAAACTGATATTAGACAGGTGGTTGCGACCACCGAAATCGGGTGTGATGTCACCCAAAAGCACGAAGTGCGCGCTGACCAAGTCGACAGGTTGCGGGTTGAGGCAATTACCCATAGCATTCGGCGTTTGCAATTCATGTTTGGGAGCGGTCTTGGCCAGGAGTGCTGCGGACGGTCTACTCAAACAGGCGGAAGTCCTGCTCGTTTGATGATAAATCTTGACGATCAATCAATTTATCGCCTCCGCTTCATTCAATGACGCCCTGAAGCTCGGAGTTTCGGAGTCTATGACGAAGCAGGCCAAGGTTCTGCTCCCGAGACGCTAAGTGTTTCTATGACTAGCAAACCATCGCCGAAACGATTGCTGATGTTAACGCATCGGTTTCCCTACCCGCCCAATCGTGGCGACCGGATCCGATCGTATAATTTGCTAAAAGTATTGAGCGAGCATTTTCGAGTCACGCTCGGCAGCACGACCGACGAACCGGTCCATCAGCACGAGCTCGATCACGTCCAATCGTTGTGTGACGATCTCTTTGTCGCGCCACTTGGAAATATTCGACGCTTCGGACGAGCGCTAGGATCATTCGCGGTCGGTAATAGCATCACGGAAGGGATGTTTGCGTCGCGCCAACTGGCTCGGCAAATCAACAGGTGGCATGAGAAAACTCCGTTTGATGCGGTGTTAGTTTTCTGTTCCAGCATGTATCCATATGTTGACAAAAAGTCGTTTGCCGGAGTGCAAAGAATCGTTGATTTGGTTGATGTCGATAGCCAGAAATGGCGCCAGATGAACCGCCAGGCTCGTGGTCCGAAAAAGTTTCTTTATGGAAGTGAAAGCAAGCGAGTACGAAAACTCGAACAACGCATTGCAGACCGAACCGATGCCGTTGCCTTGGTAAGTGACTCCGAAGCGGACCTGTTTCACCGTACGGTTGCGGTCTCAAAGCCATCTTTTGGCATCAGCAACGGAGTCTGCACCAACTATTTTACGCCACGACCCCAAGCTGCAATTCACTTGCCGCCGAAGACATTATGTTCAACGACCTTGTCGCTGGTGTTTACCGGCGTACTGGACTACGCCCCCAACGTTGAAGGAATCGTTTGGTTCTGCCGTAATGTCTTGCCGAAGCTGAGCGGAGTCATTGATGTTCAATTGTCCGTGGTCGGACGTCGGCCATGTCGACAAGTGCTCGAACTTGGTTCAATCCCTGGTGTCAAGATTGTAGGTGAGGTCCCCGATGTTAGGCCCCATCTGCACCAAGCGGATGTTGCGATTTCCCCGCTTAAGTTAGCGCGAGGTATCCAGAATAAGGTTCTCGAAGCGATGGCTGCTGGAATGCCGGTCGTTGTCACGCCCGAATCGGCCGAAGGGATTGATGCGGTCTCGGGCGAACAATTTTTTGTTGCGGACACGGTCGAGGCATGGTGCGAAACGCTTTCCAGGTTGGCCTCTGATCCAGTGCTTCGAACTACAGTCGGTACGAGTGCCCGTCGCCTAGTTAAATCCGAATACTCCTGGTCCGCCCGCATGGCCAAGTTCGTAGCCATCGTCAATTCCCTTCCGCACAAATCAACCGTAGCCGATGCCGCCAGGCTTCCGTCGAACCCAGCCCAAACCGGAACTCTGGCGAGCCCCGCTACGTGAGCAAGTCAAACATCGTCTGCCCAATTTCCCGATCATTCGTCAGCATCACATCCAGAAACTGACAATCTCACGGAAATCGAGAGCACCTTACACTCGTTTCAGCGTTCCGAGACATAATCGGGATCAACGGTCACCGACGAGCACGAAGTGCGCGCCGACAGCCCAAGCAATAAGCCGTAGCGACTGCCGACAATCACCAAGCACTCACTACTTCCCTATCTCCCCTCGCCCCATGTTTAAGGAGAGAGGCCCGGGGGTGAGGGGCTTTTTAGGCGAGCCCCGCTCCTTAACACCCCACGCCGCATGCCCATTTCGACCACAACACGACTGACCACGGCCGAGCAGCTTTTTGCTCTTGTGCCGGACGGGTTCCGCTACGAATTAGAATCGGGAAAGCTTTGCATGATGTCGCTGGCGGGTGGTCGTCACGGTAGGATCACATTTCGCGTCGGCTACCTACTGAATCGGCACGTCGACGAAAATAACTTAGGCGTTGTTTATGCGGCAGAAACCGGGTTTCTAATCGCCAGCAATCCCGACACGGTATTGGCTCCGGACGTTGCCTTCGTCTCTGGGGCTCGGCACAAGCAAATCATCGATGAGGAACGATACGTTCCACTGGCCCCTGACTTGATTGTGGAAGTATTGTCACCGAGCGATCGATTTTCGAAAACGGAATCGAAAGCGCTTGCTTGGCTCGACGCAGGTTCAAAACTTGTGTTGTTCGTCGACCCGGAGCAGAGAACCGTTCAAAGCTATCGTTCAAGAAAGCAGATTGAGATTTTCACGCTCGGAGAATCGATCGACTGCACCATCGCCGTCCCCGGTTGGCGCATCGCCGTCCAAGACATTTTCGCGTAGCGGATGCCGCCAGGCTTCCGAAGAACCAACCACAAAACCTAATGCCCGAGCCCAGTTACTTACCGCATTACACGTACGGCGATTACTGCCAGTGGCAAGGTGATTGGGAGCTTTACGACGGGATCCCGATCGCCCTGACCCCCTCGCCCTTTGGTAGACACCAAGTTCTGGTAACCCGACTCGCGTGGTTGATCCAGAGTGAATTGGAAGCCAATGGATCTACCTGTCAAGCGATCGTGGAGCTGGATTGGGTCGTAAGTGATGACACGATCGTCCGCCCGGACTTGATGGTTGTGTGCGGGAAAATGCCCGATCGGCATCTCGAATCGTTGCCATCGCTGGTCATCGAAGTCCTTTCGCCATCGACACGCTCGAGCGACTTGGGTTTCAAACGCGAACTCTACGAGCGTGAAGGCGTCCCGACCTATTTGATCGTCGACCCGCAGAAGGCGAACGTAACGCAGTTGACGCTCAACGACGGCCATTACGTTTTTAGCGTCCATGATTCAACAGACTTGACGATCACGCTCGGTGATTACCATACGATCGCCCTGCACCTACAAAAACTTTTTCGATAGCGACAACGCACAAAGCACCGCGAAACGCATCCCCGTGACCACCACTCTTCAAGACAAACCGACCATTCAAACAGCACAACCATCGTCGATTGAAGCGATAGCTTCTCAACACGTCACGATCATCGAGGCTCGACGACCATGGCAGATCCTCGACTGGCGAGAACTCGTTGCCTATCGCGATCTGTTTCGTTTCTTGATTTGGCGCCAAATCAAAGTTCGCTATGCGCAAAGTGCGATCGGCATCGGCTGGGCGATCATCCAACCCGTGTTCTCGATGCTACTATTCACGATTATCTTTGGTCGGCTCGCTCAAGTTGGTAGCGAGGGTGCTCCCTATGCCCTTTTTAGTTTTGTGGCGCTCGTGCCCTGGACCTATTTTTCCAACGCCGTGACCGACGGAGTCAGTAGTTTGGTCAGTGAAGCGAACATGCTTCGCAAAGTCTATTTTCCGCGGATCCTGATGCCGCTGTCCGCCGTCGTCTCCAAGCTGGTCGACTTTGTGATCGCGATGGGGTGCCTGGCAGTGTTAATGGTTTTCTATGCATACCTGCCACCCTGGCAAGTCATTTTTGTCCCGTTTCTGACGCTGTTGATGGTGGTCGCGTCCTCCGCGATCAGCATCTGGCTAACCGCGCTGGCCGTCCAGTACCGCGACGTCAAGCATGCCATGACGTTTGTGATCCAACTCGCCATGTATGCTTCGCCGGTGGTTTATCCGACCAGCTTGATACCCGCGCAGTATCAATGGCTGTACGCGCTCAATCCGATGGTCGGAGTGATCGAAGGATTTCGCGCCAGTATCCTGGGCACGCAGCCGATGCCCTGGGATCTCATTGCCGTCGGCTCACTCGTTTCAACCGTTCTGCTTCTCACGGGACTAGTCTTTTTCCGTGGCAAAGAACGCACTTTCGCGGATGTGGCTTGAGAGCGGCTAGTTGCTAGCTGCAAGGCGCTAGAAAGAAATCTAGCAACTAGCCACTCGCTTCTAGCCACTGCAATAAAATGAGTTATGAAGACTTGGTTGTTTGGAAACGTTCAGCAAAGTTTTCGGTAACGCTTTACCAAGAGACAAAAGAGCTGCGAGATTTTGGATTTCGAGACCAACTCACACGTAGCGGTCTTTCGATTCCGTCGAATATTGCTGAAGGTTACGAACGTGATAGTGATGCCGAGATAGCTCGCTTTTAACGATCGCCAAAGGCTCTACCGGAGAGTTGCGAACCCAAATCCTGATCGGAATCGAAGCGGATTTTTTGCAACGCACACCAGCAACACAATGGGCGGACGAAGCCCACCAAATCGGAAAGATGTTAGCCGCCCTCATCAAGCGTCACCGCAACCGCAAATAAGTCACTAGCCACTAGTCGCTAGCTTCTAGCCACTATCGTCCAGCCACTAGCTTCGAAATGCCCCGCCCCGTAATCTCCGTCGAAAACCTGTCCAAAGCCTATCGCATTGGCGCCAAGGAAGAAGTTCCCGACACGCTGATGGGATCGCTTTCGAGCGTCCTGCGCTCGCCGCTGAAGAACTTTAGCAATCTCAAGAAGCTGAGTGCAATTCGCGAGGGAAATGAGGACGAGGATGTCCTTTGGGCGCTCCGCGATGTTTCGTTCGAGGTCAAGGAGGGTGAAGTTTTAGGTGTGATCGGTCGCAACGGTGCCGGCAAGAGTACGCTGTTAAAAATACTCAGTCGTATCACCGAACCCACCAGCGGCCGAGTCGTGATCCATGGTCGCGTTAGTAGCTTGTTGGAAGTAGGGACCGGTTTTCACCCCGAGCTAAGCGGACGCGACAACATCTACATGAACGGCACGATTCTTGGGATGACCAAACGTGAGATCGATCGCAAGTTTGATGAGATTGTTGATTTTTCGGGTGTAGAAAAGTTTTTAGACACGCCTACGAAACGATATTCTTCAGGAATGCAAGTGAGACTTGCATTCGCGGTGGCTGCACATCTAGAACCGGAAATCCTAGTTATTGACGAGGTCCTTGCAGTCGGTGACGCAGAATTCCAAAAACGCTGCCTCGGGAAGATGAAGGACGTTGCACAGGACGGAAGGACGGTGCTTTTTGTTAGCCATAATATGGGTGCGGTTGAGTCGCTATGCTCTCGCGCGATAGAAATACAACATGGGAAACTGGTCTTTAACGCGTCAGTTGATGAGGCGATCGAACACTACCACGAGCGAATTCATCAACGAACCGAAATGCCAGCGGAAAATCCGTTCAGCAAAATGTCCTACATTAAAGACGCATCACTTTTGGATCGAATGGGAAATACGACAACGTTTCTCGTTGTTGGTGGGACCTTTCATTTGCGTATCAAATTGGATTCAGACCGGCGGCTGACTGGCCCCAAGATTGGTGTGGGAATCAACAGCATTAACGGACAAAGAATGCTGACGATTCATACGCCAGCGAAGGACAGTCCTGTTGATTATGTCGATGGATGTTCTGCAATCGACTGCGTAATAGATAAGTTCCCACTCTGCCCCGGAAATTACACACTAAAAGTAGCACTAACCGACAATTCCCACGAACTAGAGTCCGTTGAAGACGTCGTGCCGTTTTCCATTGTCGACGGCGAAATTTTTAGAGAAGGGCGTGGCTTTCATCGAGGCGTATGTATTGCCGAAAGCACGTGGTCTCGCCAAGAATCTTTGAGAACCTGAAATAATTATGCCACCACTACTTCGATTTGCGACATCTGATTTGCTGCTAATACTATCCGACTCGACCAGAACCTTTCACTCTCAAACAGTGCTAACAATTGCGTTGATCTCGCTGCTTATCATGCTCGTCGCCGTATGGGTAATTTCAAAAAGGGTCTCCAAACGATTATGGAAGATCCATGCAGCGATCGAGGAAAATAGCAAGGATGCACATCAAGATTTGGCTATCGAACTTCATGCTATGCAGGTGGTGCTGAATCGTTTTCCTGAATGCAAAATACCAACCTCACGATGGTCTATGCGATTCGTCAACTTACACGTCATCGTTGACATTTTGGATCGCATTAAACCGGATGTAGTTGTCGAATTTGGTTCTGGGATTTCAACTCTATGCATCGCCTCTTGGATGAGGCAACAAGGGCGAGGGCACCTATATTCATTCGATCATGACGAAGACTGGGCGTCGCTGACTAAACGTCATGTGACATCTAATCAGTTAGAGGATTTCGTTACTTTGAACTTTGCTGAATTAGCTCGCGAAGGTAGCATTGCGAAGTTTCCTGGATGGTATCAACTTGGAACTGCCATCGACGAAATCGACGGAATAGACCTTGTAGTTGTCGATGGCCCACCCGCTGGCTTAAAAGGGCTTGAGTTATCTAGGCTCCCCGCATTGCCAGCGCTTCAATCTCGCCTATCAGCTCACGCAGTTTTGGTGTTAGACGACGCTAGAAGGAATGGAGAGTCAACAGTCGTTGAACGATGGAAAAATCAATTTCCTGAGTTCAATAGCCGAGTGCTTGGGGAGACTACGGGAATAGCGGTTCTGGAACGAGGAGGCCGCTAAAGCACGTGAATTAAGTTTTGCTGCTTGAATAGAATTGCACGTCGAACGGGACGTTTAGAATATATTACTCTTCCCTTCAGCGTGAATTGCCTTGGTTCAACCGACCAACTGAAATTTCTTGCAGGAATTTCTCTTCAGTACGGATTTCAAGATTCGCTTTTTGGAGTGATGCTTGATGCATCGGGTGTGTAATAAGTGAGAATAGGCTAATAGATGTCCGGAAACAATTCAGTCTCTGTTGTCATACCCTGTTATAACGCTTCGCTTTTCCTTCGCGAAACGATCAGTTCGGTACTATCGCAGACACGGGCGGTGAAGGAAGTGATCGTAATCGATGATGGTTCTACGGACGATTCTGCCGCGATCGCTGAGAATTTCGGGAACCCAGTGCGCGTTATTCGGCAGCATAATCAAGGCGAAAGCGTCGCTCGCAACCGCGGTATCGACGAAGCCCAAGGTGAGTGGCTTGCGTTCTTGGACGCCGATGACGTCTGGGAGCCAGACCGTCTCGAGCGATTAGCGGCTCTGCAAATGCATTCCCCCAGTTCAGTTGGTTGTTTTTTCAACGGATTATATCGATTTCATGATAAGGTTCGTCAACAACATAGCATTAGTCGGCCTACGGGAGAGGATACGCGAACTGTTGCTGAGCATTTAGCGAATGGCGGCGTACTCCCGAGTACGGCTCTGGTACTCAGGGAGCTTGCTCAAAAAGTTAGATTTCCGGAGAACACTCGGGTCAATGAGGACCTATTTTTCTTCTGCCAGCTTCGACGGCTGACATCGTTTTATTTCTTGGCCATGCCGCTCACGGGCTGGCGGGTTGCAGAGACCCAGCAATCACGGGCAAGTGATTACGAATTTGAAGCAGTGATTGCGCGAAATGCCTTTCTCAATGATCATCTCGAGTGGTTTTCGCCCTCCGAAGTTGAAATGCTGAGGAGGGCGTTTGCAGAGAGGCTAGTGACTGCGCATGAGAACGCCTTTTGGAAACGCGATTTGACAACCGTTCGTGCGTGTCGCCGATTGTATTGCGAGATTCCAATGCTATCCGATTTTGAGTTCCCACAGGCTTTTTCCCGGAGGCTATTCCCTTCGTTGTTTTATCGCATCAAAGACGCTGTCGACCGAAAAGTTAGCTTTCGCCGCGAATCCTTGATTTAGGGCAAAAGGCAGTCATAAGACGTTAATTAGCAAACACTGATAACTTCAAATGCGACAAGTGTTCTTTTCGAATGAGATATGGGAGCCAGTGTCTCGTAAATTCCTAGCCTATTTCACATGCCTGTGGTGGCTGTCGCGGTTGGAATTGCGGCATATAGCGAAATACCTATTATGAAATGAACCTTTGGGTGATCAGTCCAGTTCCATGGGAATTGTCCCTTGTCGCTCGCCGAATGAGCGACTTGCTCATGATCGGTGCAAATAAAGATTAAGATATCGAAATCATGTCTGACTGCATTTCTGACGATGGCACCACCGACAGAGCGACTCGCAATGTCCCGCTACCCGTTCGGCGGTCTACACGTTACCAAACGCTTGACATTTGGCGAGGTGTGGCGTGTCTAGCAGTGTTGGTACACCATTCAGTATTTTACAATCCTGAGGAACCTGAGGGACTCGCTAGTTCGGTTGTCAGCCAATGGACGCACGGATTAACGTCAGTAGCGCGTTGGGGCTGGATCGGGGTTCCTGTCTTTTTTGTGATAAGCGGCTACTGCATTGGGGCAACTGTAGAATCCTCGAAGGTGAAATCTACACGAGCTGTAGAATTTTTCGCGAAGCGTTTCCGTCGAATTTTCCCACCGTACTGGCTCGCGTTTGGTATCACCGCTTTCTTCGTGGTTCTCGTTGACTATGTCCTGATGCCACACGCGGTTTCGTCCGTCCCCGGTGGTTTGACCCTCGTGATCTTGTTGGGAACATCACCCTAACACAGACGTGGTTGCCTAATATTATTGGAGGAAATAGGCAGTGGTTTATTTCAGCCGCATGGACCCTATGTTATGAAGAACAATTCTACGCAGTCACCGGATTTGCACTCGCTCTGGCGGCGAGGCGGCTCTTTTTGAGCCTTGCTGCGGTGACCGTAATGGTTTTGGTTTTAATGTGCTGTACAAACCTTGCTGGGATTCAAGTACGAGGATTCTTTTTTGATGGTCTATGGTTGGAGTTTGCGGCCGGGCTGGGCGTGTATTATCTAATTAACCACGCAGATGGACCCGCATACGCTGCTGGCGTTGCTGCGCTGGTAGGTGGGTTACTTGTTTCCTGCTTCATCGCGAACTCAAATCGGCATGACTGGTCAAAACCGAGTGGAGGTACCTATATCATTGCGTTCGGGTTTGCGATTTTGTTGCTTCCACTTTGGCGTTTTGACGGGGTGATTGCAGGGAATAGGTTACTGCGCCATGTCAAGCTATGCGGGACCATGTGCTATAGTCTTTATCTTATTCACATGCCGGTGATGACGGTTGCGGTTGGGATTGCGGTTTATAACGGAATAACTATTCGCGAAATGAACCCTTGGCTGGTCAGCCCAGTTCTATGGATATTATCCCTTGTCGCTGGAGCGGCATTTTATATTTCCGTGGAAAGACGATTTCTTAATTTGCCGCAAAGTGAGCACAGTGCTGTGATGGTAAACAAAGGAGATCCCGTATCAGCGTTCCCGATATCCAACTCTCAGTAGTTCCACAGAGCGTGTAATAATTGAGTCGCGAGACAAAATCAATCACCGTTCCGTACCGTTACTTTTGACAGGTTCGCCGGCAACCACCGCGTCCGAACTCGAATTCTTCGAATTGGGCGGTGAACGGTTAACACGAAATGCCGATCAATGAGAATAAAGACGTATATAAAATCGCTTTCTTTCGCGGGGCCTTTTACACAAGTATGGGGGCGGCGTTTAGGAGAGGTTCCAGCAGATACCGCCGCTGGAAACGTAATCCAGGCCGAATCCTTCGAAATATGTTCTGGGGCGTCAAAGATCTATTTGTCGTTCAGATTGGCTCTATCGTTGGTCTCACGAATGACCCGATCTTTCCCCTGCTCAATCGCAACAAGTCATGGGGCGCCTTGCTCGTCGAACCCGTTCCTTTTCTGTACGAGCGATTAAGAAAGAATTACAACGGATTTTCGAATATTCGATTCGAGTGTGTCGCGGTTGCTAAAAATGAGTGAAAGCGCCTTTTATTCCGTCGACCACGCCGCCAAGCGAGACTTGCCGTTTCTGTCAGAATTAGGTTTGCAGGGACGCTGGGTCCATGACGCATTCTTGCAGCACTACGTTCCAAAAGAAGGTCTTCATGCTCGCTATTTGCGGGATCATTTACTGGGTATGGGGCGACTGGCAGTGCGCACGGGGAGTAACAAGATTCCGAGATCGGTCTACCGCTAATCGGCTGAGTCGGCCTTGTTAGTAATTATTTGGAAAAGTATTGGCAGGAGAATTGAGTAGTATAAAGCGTTTAGCCGCACCTTCATCGCTTTGGGGAAAATTATCAAGGCGTGGTGGAGTACAGCGTAATGACAAGTTGGTGCAATGTGCGTTCTGGCCACTGGCGATCTGTGTCAAATGAACATGTTAAGTTCGGTAAACGGTAATCCTCGCATTCTTCACATTGATCGTTTGCGGGGCTATGCCATCTTAATGGTAATTGGATGTCATACAGCGGCGCAGTTTTCAGAACTTCCGTGGCGAGTTAAACAGGTGCTTGCTAGCGGATGGAATGGAGTTCAGTTATTTTTCATAGCTATTGCTTTTACGTTGTTACTATCCTTCGAGGTGCAGGTTCGAAAGCGGGGGGGCAGCAAACTAGGTTAACTTTTTCAAACGGCGATTCTTCCGAATTGCACCCGCTCATTACCTTGCAGCGATCGTTTACAGTACGCTAAATCCGGTGCGTGTTAAACCTGTTCTGGGGCTGTTCGGCTTTACGACGTTACTTGGTGAATGGATCCCATTTCCCATCGGCCAGCATCTGTTTCCCGGTGGCTGGAGTATCACGGCTGAGTTTTCTTTCTACTTAGTCTTTCCGCTAATTGCACTCCACGCTCATTCAACTCGACGCGCGGTGGGTTTATTGCTTTTGTCAATCGTGCTCGCGATTTGTGGAAACACGATTGCAGCTGAACTGCTTTCAGATCATTTGTCACCAACGGCAATGGGCAATTACCAGTTCTTCTCGTTTTGGAATCAGCTTCCAGTCTTTGCGTTTGCGAATCTTGTTTACAATGCGTTTTATCAGTCATGGATAGGCGATACTGCTAAGCACTCAATGAGCACCGAGAGCAAGCGGACGAAAAAATTATCTGTGTGGTTTTGTTGCTCGTGATCGCTGAATTCTTACCCCTTCCGCGGTCTTTTGGTTTAACAGCCCCTTGGGTGCCAAGTTTCTTTTTCTGTTCACTATTTCTCGCTGGATTCTGTCTTTTGGTTTCGGGCGACACGCCAAAACTAGTTGTTAACGGAGTTGTTGCTCGGATTGGTGTAGTAAGCTTTTCTGCTTATCTTTGGCATTGGCTTGTATTAGACTTGTTTAACAAATTCCTGATAGGGCAATGGCTATTCGCTCAAACCCGATTTTGTGCTATCGGGGCCTTTATAATTGCGTACGTAGGTGTCGTGATTCTGACGTGGGCCATCGCGAGTCTCTCGTATCGGTTGGTTGAACAGACCGGAGTCGCATTTTCGCGACGCCTGATCCAGAAACGTCGCTCAAACGTAGTTGTCGAGACCGAGCTGGCCCTGGACACTACCCCCTCCCCTAAATTGACCACGTGCTGGAACGCTTCCAATGCTGCTGCTTAGTGCGGTAAAAACGACGGTAAAGAGAACACTTAAGCGTTGTCTTCCGGGCAATGTTTTGGCGGCGGGACGCGTCGCGTGGTATCTCGCACGCGAGAAACCAAAAGAACTTACGAGGATACTGCGACTTATCAATTTAGGTCAGGTTTGTGAGGCTTTAGCGAATTACGAGGGTTCGCAGAAGGAAAACGGCATCGAATTCAAGCTTCGACTTTACAAAAGTCACAAGCCGCTAATCTTGCGAAACGGTACGAGCGACTTCAATATGTTTCGCCAAGTGCTTATTGATCAGCAATATGAAGTCGAGCTCAGTGGCCCAGTCGAATACATAGTCGACGCTGGTGCGAATGCCGGCTTTTCAAGCTTCTTTTTCCTTAACCGCTACCCAAATGCCCGCGTGATCGCCATTGAACCCGACCCCGAGAACTTTGAGGTTGCACGTCGTAATTTGGAACCATACTCGGACCGCTGTCATCTTTTGCTTGCAGGCATATGGGGTAGCGAAGGAACGCTTAATGTTCATCGTACAGCGGCGGGTAGTGGGCGAATTTCGCATTGTTCGACACAGACACTGCCGGGAGAGCCTGATGACAATCTCGCCGTGCCGGCACGCACCATTCAATCGCTGATGGAGGAGTTTCAGTTTCCTAGAATTGACTATTTAAAGATTGACATAGAGGGCGCAGAACTTTCGTTGTTTCGCGATGGAGACATTTCTTTCCTACAACGGACCAACTTTTGTGCTATCGAGTGCCATGGCGATGAATGTTTAGCGATCTTTTCACGTGCTGCAAAATCGGAAGAATTTATGCTCAAAGAGTCGGGCGAATTAACGTTCGCAATGAGGCAGACGGCTCTGCCACTTGCATGAATTATTAAATTAAGGGATCCCTGGTGCGACATTGCTAAAGAATCAGTCAGATGGCATGGTAACGAAGTCGCCGCTCGTTAGCATTATCGTTCCCACTTTCAACCGCGCGGCAATGCTAGCGGAAGGACTAGAATCAATCAGAAATCAGTCGTTTTCGGACTGGGAGGTGATAGTCGTAGACGATGGAAGTACGGACGTGAATCGGAAGGTAGTTGAATCGTTTGGGAAGCAATCATCACAACCTGTTAAGTATTTTTATCAAAAAAATCAGGGAGCGGGAGTCGCACGCCAACGGGCTATTGACGAGTCTTGCGGCGAAATACTTGCATTTATGGACAGCGATGATCCGTGGTTGTCGCACCATCTAACCGATTGTGTCGAGGCCTTGTTGGCTTATAACGATATCGATTGGGTGGTCGGACCAGCTAGAGTGGTCAACGACTTGACAGGAGCGGTCGTTCATGAAAGTTCTTTTGTTCCTGACGGTAGGCCGCGTCCTCTCTTTGAACTTAATGCGACACGGCGGGGGCAACTAGCTGTCATTGATGATCCAGGGTTTGTCGAACACGTGATCGTAAAAGGGTTCCCGGGCGGGCTTCAAACTTCCGTGCTTCGGCGCTGGGTTATTGAGAAGGTTCGGATACGTCCATACCGTCTGTTCGACGATATCGCGTTTCAGCTTGAGGCTGCAGGGCACGGCGTCCGTGTTGGGTATTTCCAAGAGCCGCACATCATATATCGAATCCACAGCCAAAATGTGTCTCTGGTAGGCGATGGCAGCCAGTCTTACGAGAAGCGGTGTAAAGTGTATGCGGATGGCGTGAATGTACTTCGAGAGCTAGCGCAGGAACCAGTGTTTTCCCAATCTCAACGAAGTCTTATTTTTCAGAAACAATCCGACATGCTGTTCTGGGACCTTGGATATCAGACCTACTGGCAGAATGGATGTAGAGTGAGGGCGTTTCAAGCATTTTGCAGTGGTCTGTATTTAACACCGTGGGACAGACGCAAGTGGAAAACGCTGGCGGCATCGATTGTTCGTTTAATGCTGCGACGCGCCCCTGCTGCGGGAAGAAATTGAGCGGAAGATGACGCTTGCGATTTGCCTACGCATGACCGAAGGGACTTTTCTTTGAATTCACTCATTGTCGCGACGGTTTACGAATTCTCCGATGGAGCCAAGTCGCGTCTGGCTGATTACAGCCCGATGATCGATTTGTGGGCTCGGCATCTACGCGGCCCTGGCCAATTTGAGGGAGATATAAAGCTCATCACAAATTCACCAAAACTGGCTCCTGACGGTGTCGGAATTATTGAATTTTCGGAGGAATGCAAAGATGTCGTTGATTTGTTCTCACAAAGAATCCTCAACTTGGAAGAGATGGACTTCGGTAATTATGATCGAGTGCTCCATTTAGATCTGGATATTCTTTCCGTTAATTCGGTTGAACCACTGTTCGCTTGCGATGAACGACTGCACGTGGCGTCGTCTCAGATGGATGTCGCGCACGTGCTCCACGCAGGTTATCAAATGAAAGCTTGGAAACGAGGTATTGTCCGTTGGCTATCGCCTGCGGGGCGGGCTCGCGGCGCGAATTGCTGTGCAGTTAGCTTCCATACATTACATCAACAGACCGCACTTCGACCTTGGTGTGACACAATCCGACAGTTCAGCCGTTTTCCGCCGCGTCCCCCTCTCGGCGATCAAACTATGTTGAATCTCGCAATCTATTTAGAACATTGTGCCGTAAGTCGGTATCCGCTGGGATGGGTGCAGCATTCCAACTGGCGGCAATCCGATGAAGCAATCCTGTGGCACTTTCCAGCCGCTGATCGACTAAGCGTTATGATGTCTCACGCGATCATTTAGAATCCGAGAAAAAAGTTTCTATGTCAACTTTGGTGAAGAACGCTGTCACATCCGCGAACGTCGCGTTTGCAAGAGTTCGTTCGAAAACGATGGGATGCCTGGTTTGTTCTGCGCCGGTTCCTGAGCGCAATCGCGGTGATCAGGCGCTGCTTGCAGTCGTGGTTCGCGAACTTCATCGCCGTGGATGTGGGCCGCTAACGGTGCTCACCGCCAGCGATCAACCGATCACGTCGCTTGTCCCCAGCGATCAGTTGCGAATTCGAACTGACTTGTACCCTCTCTTTCTTACCCGGCGATGTTTCCAAGAGGAATTACAGTTCCCGCAATTGGCCGCTCGCCACCTTGAAATGATGATGATTGGTGCCGACGTGCTTGATGAGGGTTACGGCGTCGAACGAAGTGTGTCTTCGATGTATACGCTGGGGCTGGCTACGCGAGTCGGATTACCCTCACGCATTTTTGGATTCAGCGTGAATGGACCTCCGTCCGTCGGACTGCGTGAGCGATTGAATCGTCTTGGAAGCCGGGTTCGACTATTTGTTCGTGATCCCGAATCGTATCGACGTTTGGAGGCGGCTGGGATTGCCGGAATCGAACGCGCCGGAGACTTGGCATTTCTGCTGGAACCGAGCGATGGAACGGAGTTGGATCCGCCACTTCGCAGTTTTCTCGACCAATATGCTGGTCGACTGATTGGTCTCAACCTGACTCAGGTTGTGCTGGGTGAATACGGTGCCGAGGAAGAACGGCTTCAACTGATTGCGGCTGCCTGTCAGCGGCTTGCCGATGAGGATGGCTGGAGATTCGTTTTGATTCCTCATGATGAACCAGAGGGCGTTGAGTATTTGAGGGCTTTTCAGAATCGGTTGCAGCAGAAGTGCCCGGACAGCTCCATACTCGTTGATCCACTGCCCCACTCTCGCAGCTTGAAATTCATTGCTGGACAGTGCACGCACGTGTTCACCTGCCGGTTGCATCTGGGAATTGCAACATTGGGAATGGGCAGGCCGATGACAGGCTTTCCTTATCAAGGAAAGTTTGAAGGTCAATTCGAACTGTTTGGTCTAGAGCACGATGGATTGATCCCCCCAGATCGTTTTCCATCGACCGTTGAAGATATGGTTGGCATGATGCGCAACAGAATCTCGCAGAGCGAATCGCTTTCCGAACAAATAACTCGCCATTTGCCGAAAGTACTTGAACTGGCAATGAGAAACTTTGATGGACTGGGTGTGTCCAATGGCGAAGCGTCCCAATGACAATTAGCGTCATTGTTCCGTGCTACAATCGCGAAGATATCCTCGGCCGCGCTATCCAAAGTGCGCTGGCTCAGACGCGAGCGCCCGATGAGATCATCGTGGTGGATGACGGCAGCCACGATAGCTCGGCCAATATCGCGCGTAGTTTCGGGGATCGTGTTGTGGTTTTGGAACAAGCGAACGCAGGTGCGGCTGCGGCCAGGAATCATGGAATTGAAACCGCACACGGGGACTGGGTCGCATTTCTTGATAGCGACGATGAATGGCATCCAGACAAACTTGCCATTCAACTGGCCGTTGCAAAACGTTTTCCAGCTGCACAACTGATTTTTTGTGACACGCTTGTTCGCACAGACAACGATGTTCTGATGTCGTCAAGGTTTGCACTCGGTGGACTCTATGGCGCCGAGCGGGAGCTAGATGCTGACTTCGCCCTTTACGACCGTTCATTGTTCGCTCGCATGCTGACTCAGTCGCGAGTGATCACATCGGCGGTCATGGTGCGACGCAACTTGCCGGAGTTACGTTTCCCCGAGCACATTTGGGGCTCCGAGGACTGGGCCTTATGGTTGAACCTTGCCTTGCAATATCCATTTGCCTCGGTGAACCGAGTCCTAGTGACGATGCACCAACAAGGTGACAACATTTCTTCGCGGACCGGAAGACTTTGTCGCAATGATCTTTTGGTTCTCAAGGATTTGGCACGGCATCTGCTGCTCACGCCAGATGAACGATCGCTGGTCAAAACGCAAATTTCAACATCCCGCGTCGGTGCGGTTTATCACTCGCTTCTGAGCGGGGAAGTCTCAGAGGCGAGGAAACTGCTAAATGAAGTATCACCGAGGGAATACGGGATCCCTGCTTATATTAAACACGTTGCCTGCAGCTACATGCCTCCTCGAATCGTGAAGAGAATCGCGGAATACCGACTGCGCGAGGCTTCACGCACCACGCGAGACACTCCGACGGTCGTCTGATGCTCGGTATTCTCATTATTTACCCGCTGTTCGCAGGCGTCTGTATTGCCGCGATCTTCCGCCCCTGGATCGGCATTGTTGGTTTCTATGGATGCGTGCTGCTAGAGCCCAACTGGAATTGGCGCTGGAGCATCCCGGCGGATTTTCAATTTCAAAAATACATTGCACTAGCAACGGTCGTTGGTGTGTTGTTGACCGGATTTCGAGGCAATCGTATCGGCGGGGCATCAGCTTGGGCTACTGCTGCATTGGTTTCGTTTCTTGCCATCGCTTACGTCAGCGCCAACCAAACCATCGATGTTGTCCTCACGACGTTTTATATGGAGAACATGTGGAAAATTGTGATGATGGCTATTCTGGCCATCATCCTGCTTGATGAGCCTAGAAAGATACTTGTGATGGTGGCGGTTCTGGCGATCACGCAAGGATACAGTGCATACCAGATAAACTTGCAGTACTTCCAGGACGGGGTATCGATTTATGCTTATTATCCTTGGGGCACCAAGGGTGACAACAACCTCTACTCGAATCTCACTGTCCCGCTGATTGCCTGTAGTGCCGCAGTGTGCGTGTTTACGTCTAAACGCTGGCTGCGAGTGGGGTCGGGAATCATCCTGATTCTGCAAATGCACCAACTGATGTTGATGGAATCGCGAGGTGCGATGCTAGCCGCCATTGCCATGATGGGTTGGTTCGCTTTTTTAATGCCCAAGACTTCGTTCACGATAAGAGCGTCTGTCGTTACAGTATTGGCCGGCGCTCTTCTTGCGGGACCGCCGGTCTATAAAGAGTTCATGTCTTCGTTCGAGTCCGGGGAGAATCGAGATTCATCCGCCGATAGCCGTTTCACGCTTTGGAAAGCCGGCGCGGCGATAACAGCCGACTATCCACTCCTGGGAGTGGGGCCATTGGCCGGCCAACGCCTCGTGCCTCAGTATTATGAAGGTGGCCTCGATGGGAGCCAGAAGGGGCTTCATAACCTCGTTTTCGAGATCTCGACGGGATGCGGCATTCCTGCCGCAATTCTATACTTTCTGTTCTTCTTGATTCCTTGGTGGGTGAGCACGAAGCAGTATTGGGCCATCGCACGAATCGGAGAATTTCCCGAATGGAAAGGAACTAGTTTACTGGCGGTTGCCACCGGGATTCCCGGCTATCTAGCGGCGAGCATGTTTTCCAGCGGCGCGTTGCTTGAGCCATCGTATGTTCTGGCATCCGTCGGCTGTGCGACTGCTCTAGTTGCGCAGCGTCTCAATGCGGAGCCGCTCGAAGTACTGGAAGAAACCGAGCAAGAGATGTCTTGGACAAGCTCAGTTAGCGCGACTCATGCACATGGATAAATCGCCCTTCGATGATCCTACGGTCATCGAAAAGACCAGCAGTTATATTCCCTTTAACACTTCGATGCATTGGTCAACAGCAACGCCATTCGATCCCGCCCGCGAGGAAGTGGAAGGTGTAGGAATCTCTGTCCCAACAGACATCCAACGCACCGTTCTCTCTGAAATTTTCCCGCCTCGCCACGGCGGTAGCGGGCGATATTTATACGAGGTTTATCGGCGCCAACCGCTCGGAACCACTTTGGCAGTGGTGGATCAACTTCGAGAAGGTGATCAAAAAGCGTCTGTCGAGGATGATTCTTGGATTCGACGAGTGCCGTTTACGCTTCCAGGCACCGGATCGCTGACTCCGGGTGGGCTGATTGGCTACTGGCGGCTACTGCGTAAAATTCAACAGAGCCTGGGGCAGCAGCAACCTCGGATGATTCACGTGGCCCGTGTCTTGCCCGAAGGCTGGTTGGCTTACTTGCACTATCTACGGACCGGAACTCCGTTTGTCTGCTTTGCGCACGGCGAAGAAATTAATTTAGACGGAGCGAGAGGCGGTGGTGTGATGTCAAGTCGCCAGCATCGCTGGATGACGCGTCGCGTAGTTACGGCCGCGCGGCACTTCATCGCCAATAGCCATAATACAGCGCGAATGCTGACGGACCAGTGGCACCTTCCGGCAAGTTCCATATCGGTTCTTCATCCTGGCGTCGATTGCACTCAATTTCGTCCCGCATACCCCGACTTCGAATTCCGCTCGTCGCACGGATGGATTGACCGCGTGGTACTGTTAACCGTGGGACGATTGCAGGCGCGCAAGGGACAAGATCAACTCATCCGCGCGCTGCCCGAGATCCGTAAAGTCATTCCCAATGTGCTATACGCAATCGTGGGTCATGGTGAAGAGTTGGAGCATCTCAAGTCCTTGGCAGCTCAGGTTGATGTCAACGATCACGTGCAATTCTTAGTGAACGTGGACGCGGATACTTTGCCAACCTATTACCAGCAGTGCGATTTGTTCGTCCTCCCAAATCGTCAAATTGGTTCAGACGTCGAAGGATTCGGCATGGTGTTGCTAGAGGCACAGGCGTGTGGCAAGGCCGTAGTTGCCGGGAGATCCGGTGGTACCTGTGAGGCCATGCAGGATGGTGTCACCGGCTTTTCTGTCGACGCCACGAATCTCACAGAGTTGACAACCGTGATCGTTCGGATGCTGCAAGACCCTTCAAAGCTTGCGAAAATGGCAACCACGGCTCGCAGTTGGGTGGAGTCGCGTTTCGATTGGAGTGTCGTAGCACGCACATCGACAGAGTTCTTTGCAAAGTTTGAGTGCCCTTCAGCACATTGAGCAATTTAACAACCTTGGCTTTAATTCGTCGTAACAATCGTCAGACTGAAACGTCGTTCCTTTGATCGCCCAATCACCGATCATGCAATGTGCTGAATCATCGATATGTCACTGAAGTCTATACTGCCATATCGAATTCGGAAGGCTTTCGATCAGCGTCGGATCGACAATTGTGTTCGAGGAATCCTGCGAACGAAACCGGTTGAGGCCAAGGACCCAGACTCGGCGGATTTCGAAGTTCACTTGCTGCTTCGAAACGCTGACACGTTATGTGGTCTCGTCGCGCTGAAGTCACTGTTGCGATTCCCTGAAGTTCAGGCCGCGGTAACCATCACCGACGACGGAAGTATGTCTTCCAGTCGCCGCAGATTAGTTGACGAACATGTGCGTAATGTTCGTTGGTTGCCGCGTCATTGTTTTGCTCCGGAATTAACCGAAGCACTTGCCGACCGACCACAGTTGCGTCAGTTGTACAAGGGTGATTTTCATATGGTTGCAAAATTGCTTCACCCAGTTGTACTAGGACGCTGCCCGGCGATGTTCGCGATGGATGCGGATGTGGCTTTTTTCTCTCTGCCCGAAAGAATTTTGAACTGGGCACATCGAAGGGGCAGCGACGGGCTGTACCTGCATGATCTTAATACAAGAAATGCGGAGGTTCCCTGGTTTGAGCAAATGCTTGCAGAAATAATCGCTTCACGCTCAGATTTGTTTTGTCACCAAAAGCTTGACCATGCTTTCTTCAATGCAGGGCTCTTGTGCTACCTGCGTTCTGCATGCCGACTGGATGCTGCCGAGCATTTCCTGGCCTGGCGTCAAGCCAATGCGAAGTTCAATTCACAACCATTCGCTGATACATGGCTAGGGGATTGGACACGGGAGCAGACTGCATATCTATCCATGTTTCTTGCGATGCAGAATCAGCCCGAGGGCCTGGGTGTTGACTACCGAATCGGTGGGCCGCCTTGGAGTGTCTTTCATCATTTTTTACGCGCTGGTTTGGTCAGAGGTGATGTGCAAGAGCGTCTTCGTAAACTGGTAAATGAACTCTCTTGACCAATGGATGGATTATTGCCCCAAAGAGATGCCGCACGAATCAACTCGTGTATTGCCCACTGATGGCACACGTTCTCGCGATGGTAGGACTTCACAGAGTCTCCACAGGTTTTGCTCGATGGCACGCGAGCGGTCCCGGCGATTGGTATATTGATGACGCACCGACTTCCCTCTGGGAACGCGATGAACTGCTTGGCTCCATAGGGCTTTGGGCGCTGAATTGAACATCGCCGGCGACGTTGAAAACGTGCTTCTCTGATTTTGACCACACGGAGTGGTGCGGTTCTACACCTGAAGAATTTTCATCTCGATTTAAAAGTGACTTCGCGTTTCGATGGCAGTTGTCAGTATTTGTTCCAGGGGCAATGGAATATATTCGCTGAGGGGTATTAGAAATCTGATGCAACAACAATCTCATAAACAGCAGCAAGACTTCAAAAAATGTGGTGACCTAGATGTTAGTAGCGGAAGGGTCGCTACTCAACTCGGTTGGTATAAATTTGCAGCCTCGTTTTGCAGGGGGCATAAAGTGCTGGATGTTGGGTCAGGTTTGGGTGAAGGAATGAAAATTTTGTCGTCCACAGCTGAAGATGTTTTTGGCCTGGAAGTGGACAAGCAGCTTGAGGGCCCTAAGGTCATGATCAAGGATCTGTCGGCTGTTGATAGTGCTAGTTTCGATAGTCTCGTTTGTATCGATGTAATTGAACACATCGAGAAGGACGTGAGTTTCGCAAAAGACCTAACAAGGGTGGCAAAAAACCAAGTGCTAGTATCAACTCCCAATTGGACCGCGAGTCGTTGCCAATGGCCGTATCATGTTCGCGAATATACTCCGCAACAACTCGTAGGTCTTTTTAAACAATACGGGAAGGTAACTTTATACAAAGGTGAGCCAAGCGGGGACCGCTCTTATCAAGTCCGTTTCCCACGAATTTACTATATCATGAACGCCTTGCGAAGTTTTCCCCCGACGAGCTTTTTGACTCGTTGTATTAATGCCGTCCTTCCCCAAAGTTGCAAGATCAACAGCCATCTGTTTGTGCGCGTTCAGATGAGTGAATTTTGACGGTCGTAGGTCGGAGGCGGTTTTTGCATAAATAGTAATGGTTAGACGCATACTAAGTATACGGGTCAGATGCGGTTATCGTGCTAGCTATCAGGTTGCGATTTTGGGATGGCTGATTTAACCGTGACGCGTTACTGGCAGATGTACCTCTGATTATGGTTTATGTTGACTCGAGCAATCGGACTTGGGTGCTGTGAAACGTGACCTCGTGTCCGATCGCGGCCAGGATCGGCCTATTGTCTGCCAGGTGCTGCACTCGCTGTGCGTGGGCGGTGCCGAAGTTTTGGCGAGCCAGTTCGCGGAGCGTTCCACTGGCGTTGTCCGGACCGTTTTTGCCTGTCTGGATGATCTTGGTGAACTGGGGCAACGGCTGCGCGATGGCGGCGCGGAGATCGAAGTTTTCGCCCGTCGGCCCGGTTTTGATTTTGGGTTAACCCGCCAGCTCGCCCGATATTTCGCTCGACACCGGGTGGATGTCATTCACGCCCATCAATACGCACCGTTTTTCTACTCGTCGCTTGCTCGCCTGCCCGGTCGCAACCCCCCATTGATCTTTACCGAGCATGGCCGAAGCTTCCCCGATTACCGCCGGCCTAAACGCGTTTTCGCGAATCGATTCCTACTCGGCTCGCGAGACCGAGTGATCGCGGTAGGTGATCAAGTGCGTGAGGCATTGATCGCTAACGAGGGTTTTTCGCCGAACCGGGTCGAGGTGATTCAGAACGGCGTTCCGGTTCGGGATTACGCATCCTCCCCCGGCGGACGCGCAAACGCCCGGGAGAAACTGGGGTTGGTAGACAGTGCGTTTGTGATCGTGCAAGTCGCACGACTGAACGCGCTTAAAGACCATCGCACGGCCGTGGCAACCATGGAGCATTTGGTCAAGACACACCCGAATGCACGATTACTGCTGGTGGGTGAGGGCGAGGAACGACCCGGTATCGAGGCGGCGATTGCCCAGGCGGGACTCTCCAAGGCGATCACGTTGTACGGAAGTCGCAGCGACGTCAAGACATTCTTTCATGCCGCAGATGCCTTTATGTTGACGAGTGTGTCGGAAGGGATACCGCTGACTTTGGTTGAGGCAATGGCGGCTGGAATTGCTTGCGTCGCGACCAATGTGGGTGGTATTCCTGACGTGATCGAGCACGAAGCATCAGGACTGCTGGCCCAGGCAGGCGACGCTTTGGCATTGTCGCGACACTTGGCTCGATTGGCGGATGATACGAAGCTGAGGTCCATGCTCGCGGACCAGGGGCAGCAGCGTGCAATCGAGGTGTTCAGCGATGATGCGATGCACCAACAGTACCAGCAGCTGTACTTGGAGTTATCAGGGCGGATCGACCGAACTCGGAAGTCCAATGTAAACCGGTCAGGACGGGGCGTTTCGGAATGATAAAGTCGTTCGCCAAAGCATTGCTTCGAGCGGTTGCCTGCCTAGTCGTGTTTCCGGTAGTGCTCAGCTACTACCTGGCTTCCAGGCTGTTTGGCAAGGATCGGGTGTTACCTGGATGCTCTCAATGGATGAGCCTTTGCCCAGGTTTGATCGGCGTCTATTTGAGATGGGGATTTTATCGGCAAGTCTTGCCGCAATGTGCTCGCGATGCTTGGATCGGGTTTGGAACCATTCTTGCGAGCCCAAATGCCAGGATTGGCGACACGGTTCACGTGGGGCCATTTTGTGTGTTGGGTGACGTCACGCTAGAAGACGACGTGTTATTGGGTTCGAACGTTTCGATCATCAACGGAAGCCGTCAGCACGGTATCGATCGACTCGACATTCCGGTTCGCGAACAACCTGGCACATGGCCCCATGTGACAATCGGCCGTGATTCTTGGATCGGAGACCGAGCGCTTGTAATGGCCGATGTTGGATGTCATTGTGTGGTTGGAGCCGGGTCGGTCGTGGTCAAACCGGTGCCTGATTTTGCGATTGTGGTTGGTAATCCGGCACGTGTGATTCGGTCACGCGGTCAACAATCGGGACCGATGTCAAATGACCGAATGGAACCGACCGCGAGTGCCCGCGAATGTGTGGAATAGCAGGTTTTTTTAACTCGCGGCGAGCTTCCGCCAGCGTCCCGATGGACGCTACGGATTTGCGCCGGATGGCAACCGCGATCTCGCATCGTGGTCCCGATGCCGAGGGCGTCTGGGCTGACGATTACGTGGGCCTTGCCCACCGCAGGCTATCGATCATCGATCTTTCCAACGGCGCACAGCCGATGGGAAATGAAGACGGATCGGTGCAGGTTGTTTTCAATGGCGAAATCTATAACTTTGAATCGCTGCGAAATCGCTTGTTGGCCCGGGGGCACCAGTTTCGCACACGAAGCGACACCGAGGTCCTGGTTCATTTGTACGAGGACATGGGCGAACGGTTGGTCGATGAATTGCGTGGCATGTTCGCGTTCGCGATCTGGGATGCTCGGCAGCGGCGATTGTTGTTGGCGCGAGATCGCATCGGGCTCAAGCCGTTGTACTACAGCCATGACGGCGACCGCCTGCTGTTCGGTTCGGAGATCAAGGCGATTTTGGCGGCCCCCGCTGTTTCTCGCGACATCGACCACCGGGCCGTGGAAGAGTATCTGACCTTTGGCTTTGTGCCGGGCAGTCGTTCGATCTTTCGCTCGATCCGAAAACTGCCTCCTGCGCACTGGTTGTCGATCACCGAGGATGCGCTGCGGCAAGAGCTGGTGCCGCGACGATATTGGCGATTGCAGACGGAAGTCGAAGAGGGGTTGGGAGAAGAGGAGTGGATCGACCGAATACGAGACAAGTTTCGTGAGACGGTCGCGATGCATCGGATTTCCGACGTGCCGATCGGGGCATTCTTAAGTGGCGGTATCGATTCGGGAGCTATGGTTGCCGAGCTTCAGCGTTCAGGAACCGACACGCTGCAAACTTTCTCGATTGGATTTCATGACGAACAGTTTAGCGAATTGCCGTTCGCCCGAGAGGTTGCGCGGCAGTTCGGCACGACGCATGTGGAACAGATCGTTACCCCCGAAGCGTCCTCGAGTCTGGAAGAGTTAGTCCACTATTACGACGAACCATTCGCGGACACTTCTGCGGTTCCGACGTTGGCCGTTTCTCGATTGGCGCAAGAACATGTAAAGGTCGTGCTGTCTGGCGATGGCGGGGACGAGGCGTTTGGCGGTTACAGTCGTTATCGCCACGACATCAAGGAGGCAGCTGTCCGCCAGTGGATTCCGAAGGCGGTGCGTGGCACGATCCTGCGGCAACTCGCCAACCTCTGGCCGAAGGCCGATTGGTTACCGCGGCCGATGCGTTGGAAGACGACGCTGACAAATCTGTCGCTTGAGCCCGCCCAGGCGTATGCCAATTCGATGACGATCACCCGGCATGATTTGCGAAGGCGAATTTTGGCAAGTGGTTTTCTGGGCCGAGAATCCGGAATGAGTCCCGAAGCTTTGATCGCAGCGCATTATCCGACCAAGGGACTCAAACCGCTGGAAGCGATGACTTACACCGATATCGAAACGATTTTGCCGGATGATTTTCTAACCAAGGTCGACCGGGCCAGCATGGCAGTCGGGTTGGAAGTGCGGCCGCCGCTGGTGGATCACGAGTTTCTGGAGCTTTCGGCGCGGATTCCGGGACAATGGAAGGTGCGCGATGGCCAGTCGAAATGGATTTTCAAGCAGATGCTGCGTGGCACACTACCCGGTACGATTTTAGATCGCCGCAAGCAAGGGTTTGAGATTCCCGTCGACGCGTGGCTTCGCACCGATCTCCGTGATCAATTTCAATCAACGGTTCTCAACCGGAACCATCGCATTGGACATCTTATCGACCAAGTCTATGTTGAAAAACTCTACCGGTCTCATTTGAGTGGAGGCGGCCGTCACGGTTCAACGCTTTGGGCGCTGCTGGTTTTGGGAACCTGGATTGACAAATACCAGCCGCAGGGTGTCTGAGTGGTTGAGACCGTTATGAAACGAGACATGCTTATATAAACCGTAAACAAGCGGCATATAGCTTACCCGCTAGCACGAGGATGTTGACACCTGAGCATCAAATCGAAGCTGTCCGGGGAGCTGGGATATGGAGCGTTCATCGTGGTTGGAACGAGGGCGAAAAAGTAACCCCTTTCAGGATAAACCCAATATAAAGTGGCGCAATATTTGCAACCCGGATAAAAAACCGTAGCATCGATCAAAGTTCCAGCACAGCGTTGGATCAGCTTGGGTGCGGCCCCCCAAGACAAAGCATCACCAGAACAAGGTGGGACGCGGGTTTTTAAATGAATGAAACGTGACGAATGGAAATATCTCGAGGGTACAATTAGTGGCGAACTTGACGAAGCAACAAATCCAGCAACTGGTTTTGGACTCGATCACGCGACTTAACGAGCATCGTGAACCGGAGCTACAGCTTGCCGTGGACGCGAAGGCGCCAATCTTTGGCGATCATAGCCCACTCGATTCATTGGGGCTGGTGACGCTGACGATGGACATCGAAGATGCGCTTGCGGATCAAGGCATTGAAGTCAGCTTGAGTGATTCCAGGGCGATGTCGCGACGCCAAAGTCCGTTCCGTGACGTGACTAGCCTGGTGGATTTCATTACTGAGCAGATGGAAGTAGAGGGGTAGGTGCGGGGTGAGAAAAAATACCGGGGTCATGATGCCTAACGTTTTGATTACCGGTTGCAGTCGTGGGATTGGACTTGCCCTTACTAAATTCTACCTAGCCGCTGGTTGGCGGGTAATCGGATGCTCGCGTTCGGACGCCGTGCTCGAGTCGCAGCAGTTTGATCATTTTCAGCTTGATCTGCACGATGCGGCCGCCATTAAGCAGATGATGCGGGAGATCCGGCGCCGCTGTGGCACGCTGGACGTGCTGATCAATAATGCCGGGGCTGCCGCGATGGCTCCATTTACCCTGCAGCCGCCGGATGTCGCTCGGCGGCTAATGGACCTCAACTTCCAGTCGGCCGTTGAGGTGACGCACGCGGCGATCCGACTGTTGCGAACAGCCCAGCATCCTCGGATCGTTAATTTTTCTAGCGTCGCGGTACCGCTGCGACTCGAGGGCGAAGCGATCTATTCGGCCAGCAAAGCGGCCGTCGAGCAATGGACTCGCGTGTTGGCCCGTGAGCTAGGACCACTGGGAATCACCGTCAACGCCGTCGGCCCAACGCCAATCCGCACCGAGCTAATCAGGGGTGTTCCAGAAGAGAAGCTCAAAGCGTTGATCGATCGCCAGGCCATTCCGCGATGGGGCACGATCGACGACGTGATCAATCTGGTCGATTTCTTTGTCCGCTCGGAAAGTGACTTTATCACCGGCCAGGTGGTTTACTTAGGTGGTGTGGGATGAGCGATTGGGTCCAAGCGTTACTCGCCCGTGGCGAACGCCTCTGTTTTGTCGGCGGCCCACACGACCAACGCGTAACGTATCGCGAAATGGTCGACCGGATCGCCGCGATCACGGAGCTTCTGACACAGGCCGGTGTCAGCACCAATTCGGTCGTCGCGTTCCCCGGGCAATACTCAGCCGATAACGTGGCGACACTTTTGGCGATCGCCGACCGGAAGGCCGTCGCGGTGCCGTTGCCCGATGATGCGCCTTCGCGGATCGAGCGTTTGCTGGAGATCGCCCATGTCACCCACCGCGTGGCTTCACCGGTGGTCGATGTCACGGAAGAAATGCGTATCGCGGCCGGTAACAACCCTTTGTACGCGCGACTTCGTGCCAACGATCATGCCGGGCTAGTGTTGTTCACCTCGGGAACGACAGGTGATCCCAAGGCGGCTGTTCAGAATCTTGATCGATTGAAGCTGCGTTATGCCCAGCCTCGTCAGGTCGGGATGATGTTGGCATTCATGCACATCGACCACATCGGCGGGATCAACACACTGTTGTATGTCTTGTCGCACGGCGGCACATTGGTGGTTCCGAAGACGCGTTCGCCCCATGACGTGGCCGCATCGATTGCGGAGCATCGGATCCAAGTCTTACCGGTTTCGCCAACCTTCTTAAATTTGTTGCTAATTTCTGGGGCGGCCGATCGGTTCGATTTGTCGTCGCTGCGGAGAATCACCTATGGTTCCGAACCGATGCCGCAGAGCGTTTTGGAGCGGGTGGCGGAGAGGTTGCCGGGGGTGGAGTTATTGCAAACATATGGGACCACCGAGCTCGGTATTTTAAAGTCCAAGTCTGAGAACAACGGTTCGTTATGGATGAAGGTGGGTGGTGATGGCTACGAGACCAAGATCGCCCAGGGACGTTTGTGGGTGAAAGCCCAGACCGCCATGCTCGGTTACCTAAACGCCGCTTCGCCGTTCGATGACGAAGGATTCATGGATACGGGGGATGAGGTGGAGGTGCGGGGCGATTGGTTGCGAGTCTTGGGACGCAAGTCTGACTTTATTAACGTGGGTGGGACGAAGGTTTCGCCGGTGGAAGTGGAAAGCGTGCTGCTGGAGATGGCGTGCGTGGCCGAGGTCGCGGTTGTCGGCCGTCCACACCCAATCATGGGCCAAGTGGTGGAGGCGCGGGTGAGGCTGTGCGGCGATGGGTCGATTTCCGATTTTAAGGCCCAAATGCGAAAACATTGCCATGGCAGGTTGCCCGCTGAAGCGATCCCCGTGAAGGTATCACTGACCAACGACTCGATGGTCACCGACCGATTCAAACGAGTTCGTCAGTAGGCGCTAAAGAACCGTTGAAAAACAATTTTACAGACTTGCATTTTCGAGCCCCCGGCCTATGTCCGATGAACTGATCTTCAGACGATCAGTGAAAGCAGTTTCCAACACCCTGGCTGCTGTGATTGTTCGTCCCGCCGTGTGGCTTTGTTGGCTGGAGACGCGGCGTGGAGCGGGATACGAGCGGGCGTTCCACGCTTGCGGCCAAATGGTTGCCATCTTGCCCGGTTTCTTCGGGATGTGTCTCCGGCGAGCGTTTTACTGTGGGGCGGTAGACGCATGCAGCTGGCGTTGTCAGATCGGTTTTGGGGCGATCCTGAGCCATCGCGATGCAATCATCGAGGACGATGTTTACATCGGCAACTACGCGTTGCTGGGCCGTGTCGTTCTCCGCAAAGGGTGTTTGATCGGTAGCAGGTCCAGCGTCTTGAGCACCGGGGAACATCACGTGTTCGACGACGAAGGCCGCTGGACGACGCCGGACAATTTGTCGCTCCACTCGACCGAAATCGGCGCGTATGCCTGGATCGGTGAAGGCGCGATTGTGATGGCAGACATCGGCAAAGGGGCGATGATCGTGGCCGGCGCCGTTGTGGGAACGAAGGTTCCCGATCATGTTATGGTTGCCGGAAATCCTGCTAGATTCGTGAAGAAATTATTATAACTGGCTGGAATCCACTGCGGCGACGTTCTCCAATGCAATACCATCCTTGGCTCGATTGGCTGAAAGTGCTGGGGATGGCCGTTATCATCTTTGGTCACACCGGGGGCGAGGGGCTGATTCCGGGGTTCTTTAACCCGATCAATGCCAAGCAGCTGGGCGTGGCATTGTTCGTGTTTGTCACCGCCTTTACGTTGGCGCGGGAGAAACGGGATGGGGGCCGGGTGATCTTCAACCGCTTCTTTGAGATTGCCGTGCTGGGGTTGTTGCTGTGCGTCTTGCTGAGCGTCGTGCAGATGATTCGTGTCGGGAGCCCGAATCTCACCAACTATCTACCTTATTTCTTTGGCATCAACGTCATTTGGGAGAACGCATTTCCCGCAAATCCGACCACCTGGTACGTTGGCACCTACCTGCATCTGTTGGTTGCTTGGGCCGTCTTGCTCCGTTGGCTGCCTGTGCGATGGTGGTCGTTTCTCATTTTTCTGATAATTGAGATTTTGGTTCGAGCGGCTTGGATATCAGTCGACCGCGACTTCAACGCTTATATGATGCTGACCAGTTGGATCACCGTATTTTGGCTGGGGACCGGGCTGGGACGCAGATTTCAAACATCGCCATCCTTGCCGCTGTCAACGTGGATCTCGCCAAATTCGCGCCGTTTGCTTGCGGTTATCGGATCCGCAGGGATGATGTTGGGTTGGTTGTCGGTCGTGCAGACGCTGGAGATTGACAAGAGCAATCCGTTTGGTCGGATCGCGATTGGTGATACGGCGATGACGGCAATCGCCACGTCGGCCGCCGTGACAATGCAATATTTGGTCTACACCCTTTTGGTAGTCGGATTCGTATATGGCTTGCCCGCCGGCCGGTTCATTCGATTCCTATCAGCAAATACATTACTCGTCTTCCTCGCCCACATGCCCGTTCGTGATTGGGTCACGCCTCTGTATTATCCGCTAGTGCCATACGGCTGGTGGCGGCAAGTTGCCAACTTTGTGGTACTGTTTGTCGGCATCGCGTTAGTGTCGGAAGCCTTAAAGCAGGGTTTACGCTTAACGCGCCTCCGCGACTGGGCCTCAACTGTGATCTTCGCAAAGTCAAAACCCGCTTAGGAACGAGCGGTGTTTTAGAGTCGCCTTTCGCTCCGCGAAAGTCCGAGAAAGTCCGAGAAAACGCTGCTTTTGCGGAGCGAGAGACGACACTTATTTTCCGATCGTTCCTTAGCACTCCTCACTCCCCACCTTTCGTCCCTTGCAAAACCTGCTTGTCTTTTCTGATGATTGGGGGCGACACCCCTCCAGTTGCCAATATTTAACCCGCGAGTGGCTGCGGAGATCATGTGGTGGTGACGCGAATGTAATCTGGGTCAACACGATCGGTACCCGGCCGCCGCGCTTGGATTGGTTAACGCTTCGCCGCGGTTTGGAGAAGGTCGGCTCTTGGATTCGCCCCGTAAGCGATTCGGCGGATGCGGTTTTTCCCGCTGGTCTGAGGGTGGTGAACCCACGGATGTGGCCCTGGGTCGCTTCGCCCGCGGCTCGGCGGATTAATCGCCGTCTGCTTGCTCGACAATTGGCGCCTTTACTTGATCGCGAGGGTGGATGGACCGCAGTGACAACGATCCCGATCGCCGCGGTCGTGCTCGACGCGTTACCTGTCGACCGCTGGGTCTACTATTGCGTCGACGACTTCTCCGTCTGGCCGGGCTTGGACGGCCAAACGATGCTTGATCTCGAGCGGGCCGTCATCGAGCGGGCCGACGAAATCATTTGCGCCAGCGATTCGTTGGCCAGTCGAATTGATCGCCTGGGTCGAACCAGCAAAGTGATCAATCACGGAGTCGATTTCGATTTCTGGTCAAATACGCAGGGACTCTCTCCGCTGCCGAACTCAATCCAACAAGCGGCCGGGAGTCGAGCGGTTTTTTGGGGCGTGGTCGATCGCCGACTCGACACCGATTGGCTGAGGCGACTTGCGGCGTCGCGCGAAATCGGTTCCATCATTTTGGTGGGACCTCATCAAAACCCCGATCCAGCGCTCTTGAACTTACCAAAAGTGGTCGCCACCGGGCCACTTCCGATGGAAATCTTGCCCGCCGTGGCGGCCTCTGCCGACGTGTTGGTGATGCCCTACCGCGACGAAGCGGTGACGCGGGCGATGCAACCGCTGAAGTTAAAAGAGTATTTGGCGACGGGGTGTCCCGTGGTAGTTCGATCATTGCCAGCGACCGATCCGTGGAGCGATTGCTGTGATGTGATGAAATCCGCAGACGACTTCGTTGCCGTGACCGCAGCACGTGGCTGCGGGCCGATCCCCGATCTGCAATCCTCCGCGCGACAGCGGCTGGTCCACGAATCCTGGCAAGCCAAGGCTGACGCCTTCTGGCCACTCGTTTTCCTAAATTCGTAGCATCCGATGCCTGTTCAACAACTAGTTTTGCACGCACGGGTCGTGACGGGGCATGGTGGCGGTCCGGACAAAACGATCGTAACGGCACCTCGTTACTACGGCGAATATGGATTTCAGTCGAAGTGCCTGTACCTGCACCCACCGGAAGATGAAGGATTCGAGGTAATCCGCCGCCGTGCTGCCCAGCAAGGCACCGAGCTCGTTGAGATTATCGACCGGGGTCCGCTTGACCCGCGTGTTTTCTGGCAGGCTTGGCGATTGTGTCGTGGCTTGCAGCCGGCAATTTGGCACGGGCACGATTATAAGACGAATTTGCTCGGTTTGATGTTGCGCCGAGCCGGTTGCCGGATGCGACTGGTTACGACGGTGCACGGCTGGGTCAAACAGACCTCGCGAACACCGCTGTACTATCGCATCGATAAGCTATGTCTACCGCGTTACGAACACGTATACTGTGTCTCACAGGATCAGATCGATGCGTGTCGCGAGCTGGGTGTGCGAGAAGATCGGCTGTTTTTGCTCGACAACGCCATCGATCTTGACACCTTCTCTCGACGTCGCGATCGATCCCAGGCGCGGGACGGTTGGTTGACTGTTGCGCCGGGGCGATGTCTGGTCGGAGCGATGGGGCGTTTATCTGCGGAAAAAGGGTTTGATCTTTTGATTCGCTCCGCCGCCGAGCGAATCGCGGCGGGCGATCCGATTGAGATGGTGATTGCCGGTGATGGCGACCAGCGCGAGCCGCTCCTGCAGTTGATCCATGAGTTGGGCATGCAAAAGCACATTAGACTGCTCGGATTTTGCGAGGACATCATTCCCTTTTACGAGGCGATTGATCTGTTTGTACTCAGCAGTCTGCGTGAAGGATTGCCGAACGTTTTACTAGAAGCGATGGCGATTGGTGTTCCGATCCTGTCCACGCGTGTTGCCGGCGTTCCCCGATTATTGCAGCACGACCAAAACGGCTGGTTGATCGATTGTGGTGATCAAGCGGCACTCACCGAATCGCTAGGACGATTGATTGCCGATGCGCAGACGCGGCAGCGACTGGCCAAGGCCGGCAGAGAGACAGTCGAAACTCGATTCAGTTTCGAGCAGCGAGCGAGGAAACAGTGTGAATGCTATACGAAATTACTCGATTACTAGGAGAGGCGAAAGCGTAAGCATGTAGGTAACGTAAAAGTAACGATACAAGAATCGTGCCAAGACGTCTTATTGCGTTTGTCAAACCTCACTATACCACTCCACGCTTACGTCCGAATTTCCATGAGAAAGCTCCCACCACTTCCTTGGTACCGCTGGTTCTACAAATGGCTTTTCTTAGCGACCATTTGTTCGACCGTGCTGCTGGTGTACGCTTCGATTGTGCCATTGCAGTACACTCCTCTGAGTTGGCAGGAGACCTGGAGTCGCTGGGCCGAGGTACCATGGTTACAACTGGGGGTCTACAATCGAGCGGACTGGGTTGCAAACGCCTTGGTTGTCATTCCTCCTTCATTTCTTGCAACCGGTGCCTGCTGGTTTGCCTTTCGCGCGAAGCCGGCACAATTGGCGAGCGCGGTGCTGGTGGGCGTCGCTTTTGGCTGCCTGGTTTATCTCATCGAGTTTGTTCAGCTCTGGTTCCCCCCGCGTACCGTATCTCAAAACGACATCTTTGCCGGCTGCATCGGCGCGGGGATCGGGCCGGTCGTTTGGTTGGTCGCTGGCCCGAGTCTCGCCGGCTTGCTTGTCTCGTTTGCTGCTCAACCGACGATCCGCAAGCGTCTGGCCGTCTTAACACCCTTTGGTATGGGTGCCGCGGTGCTCTATTCAGTCTTCCCACTCGATATTGTCGTCACGTCCGCAGAGTTGCAGCAAAAGTGGGACAACGGCAGGATCAGCCTCTCGCTCGGAATCGATTCGCTTTTCCAGCGAGAAATGCTGAAGGGGGTTTCCCTGTCTCTCATCCGCGCGATCCCATTCGGACTCTGGTTCGGTTTTGCCGGGAATCGGGTTGGACGAGCTTCTGTGGCGATCGCGCTGATCGCCATAGGACTTGAGGCGATTCAGATTCCGATATTCAGCAAATACGCAACGATTTGGGAGATAGTCGGCGGCATCGCGGGTGGGCTCATTGGTTGGTGGTTGGGCAGCGAGCCGAAACTGGTCACGAGGTCTTTGGGCAATCCTGGGCTATCGACGGCTGGCATCGGCTGTTTTCTGATCCTAGCGCCACTCGCGATGCTCGGACGTTTTGAAACTGTGGTGCATGATCCCGACCTGCTCGTCGAGCGTTGGAAAGGGTTTTGGACCCCGCCATTACTTCGTTATTACTACACCAGCGAATACGCTGCGCTCACCAACCTGGCCGGCAAGTTAGGCATGTTCGCGGCCTTTGGCGTTTGTGTAGCGGGGTGGTGCTGGGCCAAACGCGGACGCCATTACCGGTCCGTGTTTGTCAGCGGATTGTTCGTTGCCGGTGGACTAGGCTTGGGCATTGAGGCGGCGCAAGTCTACCTCGAACCGTTCCACGGCGACGCGACCGATGTTTTGATTTACATGACCGGTTATTGGGTCGGCTATGCCGCCGGAAGAACAACGCTCTTCGGGGCCGCTGGCTACCGCCCTCATGAACCAGCGGGGCATTCCGCATCGGCTCTCGGCGTCCATTCCTTTGGCAACGGCCAATGCTAGGTCCTATCCGCACATTCTTGACCACCGTAACATCTGAAACGAATCCTTCCTTGCAAAGCCATAGCGGATGGCGTGTTTTGGGGCCGCGTTGTGTGGCGTTGCTACTGCTGGCTGGAGCGGTTGCGATTTGTGGATTACATCCGTACTGGGGCGGATGGCTGCTGGTTTTATCACTCGCCCTCTTTGCAGGGTCAGCGTATTGGCCGATACATTTCTTTGTCACGTTTCCTATTCTATTGGTCGCTGCCGACGGGTATCTACTGACCGGACAGATGGTGGTCAAGGAATATGACCCGCTGCTGCTCGCGAGTTTTGCCGGAAGCCTTTGGAACGGACTTCGAGTGGGGCAAAGAAAGGTCAGCCGGCCCTTACTATGGTTTGGCTCGATATTCCTGATCAGCTTTCTGGTCTCCGGGTACCGCGGAGTCACCGTGCTGCCGGGGACTGACTTCCGAGATCAGTTGTCGGTCTATTTTTCGTCCTGGAATGTCCTGAGGATAGGCAAAGGGTATTTTTGGGGAACGGCATTCTTGGTGATGCTGCTCGGTTCAACGCTAAAGCGTGACAAGGCCCTGCGAGGCCTAGTGTTAGGGTTACAGTTCGCGGCGTTGTATGTCGGCCTGTTTGTGTTGGCGGAACGCCTGATCTTTGAAGGTCTTTGGGATTTTAGCCGCGTGTTGCGGGCCTCCGGCCCATTCGCGACGATGCACATCGGCGACCAGCACTTGGACGGATTTTTAGCACTAGCTCTGCCGATGGTATGGTACGGGACGCTGCACGGCGGGTTCACGCGATGGCGGCAATCTCGTGAATCACTCCGAGCGGGAAGCGCATCCTATTACGGAGATCGACCGGGCGATTTGCGGGATGATCGCTTCAGATGGACTCGGTTGATTTGGCCGGGGGTATTGTCTGCGTTGATCATGCACGCAGGAGTATCGAGCATGTCGCGGGCGACGATCGTCGTGTTGTTGACGCAGTTGCTCCTGCTGGCCGTTGCTGGAGCGGCGGTTTTGGCAACTGCGAGAGCCCGAGACTGGTTGAAAAGAACGCTATTGATTGTCGGCTTCGGAATGGGTTTGATGATTGCCGGTGCCAGCCTCGCGATGCGAAGCGAAGCGATTTCGGCTCGGTTTGAAACATCGCAATCCGACATGCTGGTCCGCTGGAAACACTGGCGGATGTGCGTTGCGCTTACGCAAGATCGGACCGCGAACCTCGTTTTCGGAAGGGGCGTGGGGACGCTACCGACGGTCCTGGCAGAAGCTAGCGATCGCCCGACGCCACCGCTCCGCTGGCTGACGGGTGCTGACGGGAATAGTGGGCGGGTGATCATGCAACCGGGGTGGCCGATTTATTTGGAACATTGGCTGCTTATGCCCGACCGTGGCTCGGCGGAGCTGAGGTTTTCAACCAAGTCATTGACCGCGTCCACGGAAGACCAAGTCCATGTGACGATCAGCCGGTGCACCAAGGCGTTACTGCAATCCTACGATTGTGATGCCGAAAAACACCTGATCTCACCGTTGGCCTCTGAACAAGCTTTAGTAACACTCGATGCGCCCCAAGCGGATACTCGCGGGGGAGTTCCTGCTTGGCGTCCTCAGACTTTGGCGTTTCACGTCGACGGCGACAGCCCGGTGGAACTGCAAGACGTTCACATTAAATATAGAAACTTGTCCCACAGATCGCTGGCGCCAGATGACTTCAGCGGCGGGATCGCCGGCTGGACATTCACCTGTGACGACCACCTTATCTGGCGAGCCAAGAACATCTGGGTACATCTTTTGCTAGAGCAGGGTTGGCTGGGTATGCTTGCAGCAATCGGATTTCAGCTCGGATTGGTCTCTCAGCTTATACGTGGCAACGGGCTATGCGGGATCGATCGAGCAGCGGTGGCGACGGCGCTGCTCGGATTTGCGGCAGTCGGATTTTTTGGAACCCTGATCGACACCCCCTGGCTGACGGCGATCGCGTTATCGGTGGTCGCGGCACTGAGTATTTCAGCGTCGTCCGACCACTGACGGCGTTTAAGTGACGCCAAGGGTCCGATGATTTCTTAAGCTTTACCGAAGCAAAAGGTCGGTAAGCCGGTTTTTCTCAAATGACTGGGTGCGAGCTAAGCCGTCGTGATTTTCGGCGACCCGCCAAATTGTTCGGCTTCCATCACTAAATGAAGTTTCTAATCAATCCCCGTCCGTCTATTTTGTAAATTTTCCCCGCGTAGGCTTGCATGCGACCTGGAGAAGCCCTAAAGTAAGACTTATGCGAAATCTGTTAATTCTAGCCGCACTCACGGCCACGCTGTTCGGAGCTGTCCGTTCGGCAGATGCTGGGGTGATGATAGCCGAATTACCAACGCCGGTGATAGTTATTGATGATGCGTCGGCAAAGGCCGCGAAAATGGCAGCTAGTCCCGGGGAAGAGCATCATCGTAGCAGTGTCGACCAGAATGAACCGGTTGGAATGTCCGTTAACTCCGGTAGCGGGAGCCAAACGCTCAGTCAACTGGCCGCTTTCTCAGAGAATATGTATTTATTAGCTTCGCCGTTGCCATCGAGTTATTTCGCGCTTGTCAACGCGGCATTACCTCCTAATCCACTTTTGGATAATCTTCTTAAACCCTCCTAAGCAAACATCATCCACAGTTTGCGTTAGTCCGTTTATTTTTCGGTAAGGTTTTTTGGAGATTTGGAAATGCGTTTTTTGAAGGTTTTTGGTTTCGTGGCTCTCGCTGCGTTGGTTTCTACCCCAGTGCAAGCGGGCGTTTATGGCAGTGCAATTCTCAAGACCTCAAACATGGTTGTGCAGTACAGTGCAACTGGGGTCGCCGGGAGTTTCACGGATATTGCAGTTGGTTTTGTTAACATTACGAGCTCAGATGTGGGTTTGGCCAACACCGCTCGCTTGAACGGAGGTTTTGTTCAAAACCTAGGCAGCGGTACTGGATCTGGCCTTGCTGACGCCTCTCAAGCGTTTCTTACGGCGGGGGCAGAATTAGCTCCCGGCGAGAACACCTTCAGTCAGACTGTTCCTGTGCCAGCGACAAGTGCGTTCTCAAGAGCGGACTCGCTAGTGGATGGCACCTTGCTCAACGGCATCGGGCTAGATACTAGCTTGGTCGCGGAGATCGAAGCTGCCGACTCAAGCCTTGGTTCGCCCACCAGTTCGACCGGTGCTGAAAGCAAGTTTATCTTTAGCCCGACAGAAGAAGGGTTTTACCGACTCATGTTTGATGCAGAAGCAGAATTGCTCGTGTCGTCGATAGGCCCTCCAGGTTTCCGCTTGGCCACTGCCACAACCGATCTCACGATTCAGATTAACGGTGCTGACATTTCCTTAGATTCCCCGTCTGCCCAATTAAGCTTTGATCTGAGCGGAAACGGCAGTGAAAGCGTTAGCTTCACCGGTTTGGTCACGGAAGCGGTTGAGCTGAGTGCAGACACGCTCCAAACACTGACAATTAATCATGTCGCGAGGACGAGTTTGGGGGCGGTTCCTGAACCTGGTTCGATGTTCGCCTTCGCGGGAATTTTGGTAGCAGGTGGGCTCACCAGACTCCGCCGAGTTCGCCGCAGTTAGTTTGCCAGCAACCTAGATTTTACTGCTGCTAACCTTAGGTCATGGCCGTGCCGGCTTCTTGCTGGCACGGCTTTTTTAGTTGGTACTCTCTCCTTTCGATATCGTGAACAGCCAGTTTTGCCCAGCAAATGTGTCCGCTCGGATCGCAACATATCCGCCGAGATCTTCGACTTCGTCACGAGTTAAAAAGTGATAACGTTGCTTACTTGCATATCGCTCGATTAGCACGTTAGGGACGATGCAGGTGGAGAATCTCGCCATGTCAATGACTCCTTGGATTATCGTTACGTCCCTTAAGTGTTGTCGAAGAATTCTTGTTCCCCTCGCTTGACGTTTCGGCGAAGAAACCACAATCGTACCCCGATCTTTCGTAATCCTCAACAACTCGGAAACCAGCTTTTGTGGAGATTCGACCGCGTACAATGCGTTGGTACACACAATGCAATCAAACTGCGAATCAGAGTATGGCAACTGCATGTTCAGATCTTGCTGGCACAAGCTTGCATCAGATACCCGCTCTTTCGCTTTACTAAGCATTTCGCTGCTAAAGTCAATTCCACTTAGAAGCGCTCCAGGGTGTGTTTTCCTCAACCGTTCAAGAAGCGCCCCACTTCCACAACCAGCATCCAGTATTGATTGTGCTGATTCTGGAACGAGATCAACGACCGCCTGTAACATATTCTTGTGAGGCGAAAGGTTTTCGACGGAACCATAGACCCTCGCATACCAATTCCAAAAACGCCTTGCCGGACTAGGGCGGCGATTGATCTGCGAACTACCGAAAACGGACTTCGAATTTTCCGACTTAAATTTCAGCTGCTTTTGAATGCACGTCGACATCTCAATTCCTCGCGTATCAGGCGTGTGTTGAACTAGGCAAACAGCCCTGCGTTAAGTGCTCGCCATCATGAATTTTGATTTGTACTAACTAACTTCTTTGCGGGCGAATCTCGCCGATTTGCTTAATCAATGGCCTACGACTAATGGCTACATGAACTGCGGGCTCTGATAGCCCAAAATAAGTAACATCTCGATACTCGCTGGAAGACACTCTGGTTGGGAAAAGAGTTTTTTCCTCGCAGGCGTTTGTTCCTCGGGTTCGGAACTAATGGAAATCGCAAGACCCTTTCCAAACTGAGCCTAGCTTAGCCTTGAACAACGAAGATCGATTCCAAACATCAAACCAATACCGACTTCGGACAGGCTGCAGATTGCGTCAATCCTAGCGATTATGCCGCCATCCCCTTGCCTTGCCTCAGGCAGCGGCGGAAATGCATTACCCCTGCCACCAATATCCCTCGCTGCCCTAGTGACGATCGGGGGCGGGACGCCGAAGATGCGCTACAACGCCTCCAATCCCTGCAGCACCCCCAACCCCTTCAGCCCAACTAGGCCTGTGGCAGTCGCCGTATCCGCCGAAAGCAGCAAATCGATGAATCGCCATAAATCACCCTAGGAAATATGGGAAATCCAGGTAATCTAGAGAGAAAAGTGTCGCTCCTGCAGTTGCTGGATGGAGCAGACACAGGTTGCGGTTTGGCAACCAATCAACGCGGCAACGATTAACGTTCTAGACAGCGGAGTTTTCGATGAGATCTTACGGCTACAAAACCTTACTCCCGCTGGCACTTCTTTTGATGTTCGCAGGACAGGCTTCGGCGGGAGTATTGGTCAAGGCTGACTTTATGGGGACAACCCATCAGGGAAGTTCGCGAAAAACGGTGGCCTATACGTCTGCCCACAATGGATCCGGTAACGTCATCGCCGACCAATTAGAGTGGCAAGTCCTGGACGATAACGGCAATCCTGAACTGACCAACGGTTCGCTGTTTAACACTTTTTGCATTGAAGTGGATACCTACCTGACGGACCTTTCCGATTTCACCGTCTATACCGCAGGCGATGTCCCCAGCAGCGTGATCGCTCCCGAGAAAACGAATCTACTGACAGGTCTGGTTTCGAATTACCTAACGTTGACGGACGGAATTTTTAAATCCGGCGTCGAAACGGCCGCCTTCCAAATCGCCACCTGGGAAATTCTCTACGAATCCGCAATGCCGCTAAGTACCGATGCCGGCACTTTCCAGATCACGAATAACCAACATGTCCGAACACTCGCAAATTCCTGGCTGGCGGGACTAAACCCATCGATTCCCTACAGCCTTAGCGGACATGAGCTTCGTTTTTTGCGTAACGAAAAAGGGCAAAACCAGTTCATGTTTATCCCCTCGTCGCCCGCGTCGTTGACTTCTTCGCAACTTCCCGAACCGGGCGCTATCGCCGTGTGGGCTTGTTTTGCATTGGGAATGGCTACCACGACAATTCGACGTCGCCGTCGGAATTAAGCCAACCGCCTCCATCGCTCGTGTTGACACAAGACACCAACGGGAAATATGTTTCGCTGGTGCATTGGCACGAAAAAACCTGCTCAATCGCGAAAGATATCGCCTGCGGTGGCGGGCGGATCGGCAGTTGAACGACGGTTGCAAAGGTGCCGAACAAAACGACTGACAACCGAGACACGCTGTTGGATGAAATCGAAACCATTGCTTGGTCGCCGACTGCTTGGCCAAATTTGATTGATTCGCAGTACCCTCAGCTGAACGGCCATCGGGCGGCTTGGATTCAGAGTGTATCGCAGGGATTAGGTCAGAAAGCCTTTCTGATTCGCGCCAAGGCAAACAATCGGGCGACAGGGGTGTTGCCGTTGCACCTCGTCTCTGGGCCGCTGTTCGGTCGATTTCTGGTCAGTATTCCCTATTTGAATACAGGCGGTGTTTGGGCGAACGATCACGCCACGGCTTGCCGATTGATCGATCAAGCTTGCAAATTGGCGGATGAACTAAATGTCCGCTATCTGGAACTTCGACATGAATGCCCCGTCCAGCACCCCCTGCTGAACTTTCAACGAACTGACAAAGTTCATATGCGGATGGTACTGCCAAATACCGTCGCTGGGATCATGGCGTCGCTCAAGTCAAAGGTGCGCAGTCAAGTCAAAAAAGCGGGTGAGTATGGTTTTGAGGTGGCGTTTGGCAATCAATCGCTGCTCAACGAATTTTACTTTGTCTTTGCTCGCAACATGCGTGATCTGGGAACACCCGTGTTCCCGCGCAAACTGTTTGCCACCATTTTGGATGAGTTCCGCGATAATGCGGAGCTGTGTGTGGTTCGCAAAAACCAACAATCGGTCGCGGCTGGTTTGCTGGTGCATCTGGACGGCGTTAGCGAGGTCCCGAGCGCGAGCTGCTTGCGGGAATACAATCGAATGAATCCCAATATGCTGATGTATCGGCATTTGCTGGAACAGTCCGTCGCCCGAGGCAGCCACTTATTCGATTTCGGCCGCAGCGGCGAGGGGAGCGGCACCTATAAATTTAAAGCGCAATGGGGTGCTCGACCACATCCGGCGACTTGGCAGTATTACGTCCGCAACGGCAACCCAAATGACATGCGCCCCGATTCCGGTGGCAAGCAGAATCTAGTAAAGATTTGGCAGCGGCTTCCGGTCTGGCTCACCAAATTAATCGGACCAGCGATAGTACGAGGAATTCCTTGAGCCTGCTCCACATTGGTTCGGTTGGTTACACCAGCCGTCGAGCACTAGCTCACGGTTACGAGAAACCGGACGCTCGCGCGTTGCGGCTGATTAAGTCAACCCGTATAGCATCACTTGGATGCCAGGGTTAAATCAGGAAGGATATCTACAGTCGGGTTGCGATTTGCTAAACTGGGAGGGTGCGAGCCTCACCACCACTCTACCCTTGAACAACCCCGTGAACGCAGTGACCACTGAAACGCCGACCACCTCGACGACTGATCCTCAACAACAAGCGACCGCCCCCGCCGTCAACAACACGCCCGCCAACAACACGCGCTGGGCATTAGGCTTGGCGACTGCGGCAATTATCGGCTGGCTGGCGATTAACTTTTTTCCAGTGCGTTATTCGCTGCCGGAAGAGTTAACCGCTGGCACGGTGGCCAACTCACCTGACCTCCAAGCCGAAGCGTCGCGACTTGAGACGGAGAACGACTTCAAGAACGGACTGATTGGGCTCACGCTGGTGGGAATCGCGTTTGGACTTTTTCCAGCAGTATTCGCTGGTGGAGGTAGCAGCAAGATGATTACGGGCTCAATCACCGGGGCAATCGTGGGGGGCCTGTGTGGCGCCGCCGCGATGCTGGCTGCGCAAGGACTCCGGCAGGTATTTGCGGCACCCGAGGCGGACGAACTGGAACAGCCCTCGATGTGGGGAGATATTTTTGTCTATGTAGGCACCAGTATCCTAGTCGCCATTCCCGCTGGCCTGATCTTTCTTTTCCGCCCTTCGCCAACGGCGATCCAAAAGTTTACCGCCGTGCCATTGGCCGGTCTGGTGGCCGGTTTGCTACTCCCCATCCTAGCCTCGCTCGCCCTGCCCTCGGTAAAGCTCGAGGCGGTCCCCAACCCCGACTTGGCCCTCAGCGGGCTCTGGCTGGGACTCATCGCCGCGCTGTTGTTCGCATTCACAACAATGACCGGTGACAAAAAACAGGCCACCGCCACGACGACCAACTGAACGCCAGCATCTAGACGCCACTGCGTGACGCCACCGGCGCCGCACCCCATCATGGGTGTGTTGCCTTTTCTTGATCGATTTCTCGAGCTGATTAGGGCATAATGAGTAGTTCGACAGTTATTGCCTCGCATCTGTTAACACGAGCAGTGAATGACATGTCCGTTTCGCAAGCCCGCTGGCGGCAAGCTATTTTCGACGGAGCGCGCGGGATTGGCATTTTAGTAACATTCGCCTTGACCACGCTAAACTCGGCCGGCTCCATATCGCTCGCTGACGAACCCACCACTGACGCGGACAAAGTCAACTTTTCACGACAAGTGCTGCCAATTCTGTCAGACAAGTGTTTCGCGTGCCATGGTCCCGACGCGTCACCAGACGGCACACTCCGCTTGGACTCTTTCGAGGCAGCAACCGAGCAACTGGCAATCGACCCGGACGACTTAGACAATAGCAACCTCATCAGCCGCATTCATTCCGCCGATGACCCCATGCCTCCAGCTGACGCGGAGAAGCAGCTGAGCGAAGACGAACGGAAAATTCTCACGCAATGGGTGCGGCAAGGTGGGAAATACCAACAGCACTGGGCTTTCGTACGGCCCGCTAAAACTGGTCTCTCAGAAGCCGGCCTCTCAGGCGATCCACCACAACCAGAGACCGCGATTGACTATTTCATTAGAGCCCGGCTGGCGCAGGAAAATCTGGACCTGGCGCCGCCGGCCGACCGTCGCACCCTGGCGCGCCGCGTGGCGTTAACACTCACCGGCCTTCCTCCTGAACCAGAGCAGTTAGAGCGATTCCTGACTGACGACAGTGAGCAAGCTTATGAGAGACTGCTTGACGAACTCTTCAGCAGCCCGCATTTCGGCGAACACCAAGCTCGGTACTGGCTGGACGCCGTACGTTATGGTGATACTCACGGCTTGCACTTAGACAACCGCCGCGGCATCTATCCCTATCGCGATTGGGTGGTCAAAGCATTCAATCAAAACTTGCCACTCGATGATTTTATTACCTGGCAACTAGCCGGAGACTTACTTCCCCAACCAACGCTTGAACAATTAACGGCGACTGGTTTTGTGCGGATGAACCCGAGCACCGGGGAAGGCGGGGCGATCGCGGCCGAATTCCAAGCAAAAAACAACTTCGATCGAACTGAAACGCTGGGCACCGTGCTGCTGGGAATGAGCCTCAACTGCGCCCGCTGTCACACTCATAAATATGATCCGATTCCACACCGCGAATACTATTCGCTCTTAGCTTTTTTCAACAGTACTGCCGAACCGGCCCTCGACGGCAATTCATATACTTACGGGAACACCGCGCGGGTTCCCGGAGATCAAGCCGCTTGGCAAGCCTGGGAGGATCTCCAAACCCAACGAGAGGCGATTCTGGCACAAGCCGACCAACGTCTAATCAATGAAGCGGAGCACGCCGAACTGCTGAAACAAGCAAAACAGAGCAGCCTTTCCGTTGGTAACTGGCAAACCACCACAGCCTTGGCGGCGGACTCACCCGCAGATATCCCTCCCGCGGAATTTAAACGTGAAGCTGCCAATCTTACCGACTTGCTGAAAGGCCAAGAACTCCCAGCAAATCAATCGATCTGGGTGAAACTACCGCTCACCGTGTCAACTGCGCAAACTGTTTGGTTTACGTTCAATGGTCAAACCAATTGGCAGCTTTGGATCGATGGCAAAGCATTTGACTTTAGCGGGGCCAACGAGCCAACAGACGGTTACGCAAATGTCCCCATCCAATTCGGCTCAGGCGAGCACGAGATTCTGCTGAGAATCCCCGGCCCCAAACCCAGCCTGACCCTAGAGCTATTTAACCCCTGGCAAGCGTTGGCGACTACGGGCGATTGGCATTCGCTCTCCCAAGATGACCAGCTTTTCGTGCTTGGCGAAACAGAACCATTTACCACAGCAGCGAAGGTGGCGATTCAAGCCAGTCGCCAATTAGAACGTCAATTCACCACCACACTCATCGCTCGCGATCTGCCGCAACCCCGCGAAACGAGAGTCCTAAGACGGGGTGAATACGATATGCCCATCGGCGATCCCTTGGAGCCTGGCGTGTTGAGTGTGCTGGGAGGATTACCAGCGGGTAGTCCGCGAAATCGACTGGGGCTGGCACGATGGCTGACTTCCCCGGAGCATCCACTGGTCTCACGGGTCATCGTGAATCAACTGTGGCAACGTGTCTTTGGCCTCGGTCTCGTTCGCACTCCGGAGGACTTCGGCTTGCAAGGCCAGCAGCCAACCCACCCAGAGCTGCTCGATTGGTTGGCCGTGGAACTTCAGGAAAGCAACTGGGACCTCAAGCATCTATTGCGATTAATGGTAACCAGCGAAACCTTCATGCAAAGCTCCCGTTGGCGAGATGAGGTGAAAGATCCTGAGAACCTACTTTGGGCTCGCGGTCCTAGCTATCGCTTGGATGCTGAAGTCATTCGTGACCTGGGGCTGTGGGCCAGCGAGCTGCTTGATCCGCGCCTCGGAGGCGAGGGGGTAAAACCTTATCAGCCCGCCGGCATGTGGCGGGCGCTGGCACACCCCGGCAGCAATACCAAGCAATATGACCAAGACCACGGGCCCCTGCTCTATCGTCGTAGTCTGTATGTTTATTGGAAACGAACCAGCCCCCACCCCATGATGACGCTGTTTGACGCGCCCGATCGCGAAACCAGCTGCGTTCGTCGCTCCCGGACCAATACTTCGTTGCAGTCATTGGGGCTGTTTAATGAGACACAGCGGATTGAAATTGGTCGCAAATTGGCCGAACGCCTGCTGCGGTCCGAGGATGCGGTCGCCGATCGTCTCAACCAACTTTTTTCGCTGCTCGCTTCGCGTTCACCGACAAAGCAAGAGATGGCTGCGTGCGAAAAGTTGCTTCAACAATTGAAGCTTCGTTATCAAGAGTCGCATGAAGATGCCTTAGCACTCCTTTCCACCGGCGAAGCTCCCCGCAACGAACTGCTGGAGGTGCCAGACTTGGCCGCCTGGACCCAACTGTGCGTCACCATTTTAGCGAGTGATGCGGCGATTATGCTGTATTAGCGTTTCGTGATAGCTCAAAGTTAAAAGCACAGTTCACTGCGAAAACCCACGGTAACTCAGTCATGAATGCATTTCCCTCCGCGATCCGTGAACACCAGCTCATGCAGACTCGACGCCAACTATTTGGCCGAGCAGCACTGGGACTCGGTACCGCCGCCATGGCAGGGTTAATGAATGGCAACCTGACTCTGGCCAACGATACCTCATTGGCCGCCGGTTCCGATCGGGCGACAGCCGACAACAAGCCAGGACACAATAAGCCCGCACACGGCTTACATCATGCGGCCAAAGCCAAACGCGTCATCTATCTCTTCATGAGCGGTGGTCCCAGCCAACTCGATCTTTGGGACTACAAACCAAAACTAGCCGACCTGTTCAACAAACAGCTACCCGATTCGGTGCGCAGCGGGCAAAGAATCACGGGGATGACTTCCAATCAAAAGAATGGACTACCGATCTGCCCCAGCAAATATGCATTTACGAAATATGATAATCAAGCTGACGGAGTTTGGATCAGCGAGCTTTTGCCACACACAGCCAAAGTAGCCAACGAACTTTGTGTCGTACACTCGACTTTTACCGAAGCGATTAATCACGACCCGGCGATCACCTTTATCCAGACGGGCAGCCAAGTACCGGGCCGACCCAGTTTGGGTGCTTGGCTGAGCTACGGACTTGGCAGCATGAACGAAGACCTTCCCCATTACGTGGTCATGCACGCGCGGACAAACCACGCCGAACAAAGTTTGTTCAATCGGCTGTGGGGCCCCGGTTTCATGCCATCCGAGCACCAAGGGGTGCTCCTTCGCAGCCAAGGCGATCCCGTGCTGTACCTCAGCAACCCGGCGGGAGTAACCAGGGCTGATCGCCGCGCACAACTCGACGCCTTATCGGCCATCAACGCGGCACATCACGAGAAGTTTGGCGATCCAGAAGTGCTGGAACGCATCAAGCAACATGAAATGGCTTATCGCATGCAAACTTCGGTTCCCGAGTTAACCGATTTATCGGGCGAAACCGCAGCCACTTTTGAACTCTACGGGGAAGACGCCAAAACCCCGGGGACCTTCGCAGCCAGCTGCTTGAACGCGCGGCGATTAGCCGAACGGGGCGTGCGGAATATCCAGATTTTCCATCGCGGTTGGGACGCGCACGGAAACTTACCCGGGGAACACGAATCTCAATGCAAAGATATCGATCAAGCCTGCGCGGCACTGATCACCGACCTGCGACAGCGAGGCATGCTAGATGACACGCTGGTCGTTTGGGGCGGTGAATTTGGCCGCACAGTCTATTGCCAAGGAAACCTAACCCACGCAAATTATGGCCGCGATCACCACCCTCGCTGCTTTACCGTGTGGATGGCTGGCGGAGGAATTAAGCCTGGAATCACCTACGGCAGGACGGACGATTACGGTTACAACATCACCGACGCCGATGGAGTGATCCTTGAACCTCAGCCAACATCAGATAACTGGACCCCAGGCACCATGCACATCCATGACATGAATGCCACTATCCTGCATTTGCTAGGTATCGACCATCGAAAACTAACCTATCGATACCAAGGTCGCGATTTCCGCCTAACTGATATTCACGGCCATGTGATGCATGACCTAATTGCTTAGGCGTTGATAATGTTCCGCAATGGTTCGCCAAGCAGTGCGCGGCGACATGCTTCGGCACCTTTGCGTCGCATATCATCAAGCCCCTCTTCGCTGTAAAAAGCAGCATGTGGATTAACAATCACGCGCTGGTGCGCGGGGTGACTCGGGTCTCGCCAAGCAGCGACCAGTGGATTGTCGGCCCGTGGCGGTTCATCCGTGAGCACATCAATTGCCGCGCCCGCCAATTGGCCGCTGGCGATCGCTTCTGGGATCGCGGCCACATCGACCACACCGCCGCGGGCCGTGTTGACCAGATAGGCACCACGCGGCAGCCAGGTAAGACTTTCTTGATTGATCATGTGCATGGTTTCATCGTTCAACGGGCAATGCAGGCTGACCACATGCGACGCCTCCAGCAACGCTCGCAGGCTGTCAACTCGCGTTACGCCGACTGCTTTGTCAAAACCATCAGCCCGCAAAGGGTCATAGAAACGAACATCCATACCGAGTGCCTTGGCACGAATTGCGGTGGCAATTCCAATTCGACCCAAGCCAACAATCCCCAAAACACGTCCCCGCAAACGAAACAGCGGCTTTGCCAACGTATACATCCAAGGCGTCGTCGTTGACTGTTGCAGTGACACATTGTATTGATGAATCCCTCGCGTTAATGCCAACAGCATACCAATCGCGGAATCAGCAACCTCTTCGGTGCCATAGTCAGGAACGTTTGCCACCGGAATACCAAGCTGGCGAGCCAACTGATGGTCGACATTATCAAATCCAACGCCGCAGCGGACAATCAACCGACAGTTTTCGAGGCCAGTGATGGTCTGGGCGGAAAGCCCCAAGTTATGATAGAGCATAATCGCGTCGGCATGCTCAATCTTGCCCCGCAATTCGGCTTCGGAGAGCGCGTTGAGAGCCACCACCTCGGCAAGATCCCCGAGAATTTCACGCTCGATCAACAACTCGTCCTCAATAAAGTCGGTAATCACGACTTGGGCGCGATTTTTCAATGTGCCGCTCATACCTCTACTCCGCAATAACCGGGGGACAAAAATATTGGGGCGATTATGCGCCGAGCAGACAAGCATTACAATTGGCGAGGATGAAACCCACCTGCCTTTCTGGAGCCCCGCCAATGCCACTCAGCCCCGCAGACTTGCTCAAACTACAGCGTTGGAATACGCCGACCATTTACAACGGGTGGGAACAGATCACGCAAGCCGATGTTACACGTGATGGTATCAACCACGAAGTAACCACCGATTTCATGCCTCAAATGGGCCCCATGATCGGCTATGCGGTGACGTTGGTGGTCGAACCCTCCAACCTCAGCCACAAGTCACGCGCTAGTGCTTGGAGCGAATATCGCAACTATGTTGGCCAACAGTCAGGGCCAAAAATTGTTATCGTGCAAGACAACGATCGCCCCCGCACCATCGGCTCATTCTGGGGCGAAGTAAACGCCAACGTGCATCGCGAGTTGGGCTGCGTCGGCACCATCACGGATGGCGCCATTCGCGATCTCGACGAAATGACGGCTGCCGGATTCAAAGCGATCGCACGACGCCTTTGCGTGGGGCACGCCCATGTAATTCCAGTCGAATGGGGTTGTCCAGTAACTGTGTTTGGACAACAAATCATGCCGGGTCAATTGGTCCACGCGGACAAGCATGGTTTCCTGGCGATTCCCCCGGCAGACGAAGCGCAATTGCTGGAGGCTTCACTGTTCATGGACAACAATGAATGCAACACAATGATTACCGCTGCAAAGCAAGCGAGCGGAAAGTCGACGGATGAAATTTTGGCTGCTCTCGATCAAGCCAGTCAGCAGTTTAGCCAAGCCGCGGCAAGCAAATTCTCAAAACAGGGAGAATGGTAAAGCGACGCAGCTATGACTCGGGCTTTGCCTGAATGGACTCGATCGCTTCGCGCAATATCTTCTTGCGAAAGTCGCCCCGACCTCCTCGCTCCTGCTCAGCCTCCTGCAGCATCGCCTCCAGCTTGGGCAACGCCTCCGCAGCGGGCGGCCCGATCTTACCAAGCAGTGTAATCGCGTAGAAACCTACGCGACGATCTTTCGTGTCAAGCTGTTCCAACAATAAAGGTAGTGCTTCCGGCGGCGCGGTGTTGATCTCTTTCAAAGCGGCATTCGCATAATCTGCATCCTCTTCGCTGCGAAGCAAAACAAACAGTTTGGGAACACTCGCTTTCGCCCGCGGACCCAACTTACCCAACGCGCCACCAGCCTGCTCCCGAACTTCCCACTCCGAGTCTTCCAGCACCACAAGCAACTGCGCCACAAGTTGCTCGGTCTCTTGCTCTATCGCCATCAGCGCAGTAATCGCCGCTTTACGCACCGAAGCTTGTGGATGTTGCAGCAGATCACTAACTTGGGGAACGAACTCACTGGCCCGCTCGGCATAGCGAGTGAGTGCTTCCAAAGTAACTCGCAACAACTCCCCGTCGGCACTATCGTCAGCCGATAAATTCGCGGCGACGGCGGAGAGTAATCTTGGATCAGTCGAGACCAATTGATCGCTGGTCTGCAACGCCTGAATTCGCACCCTGGTTGCTTTATCCGCCAAGCCGAGCAACAGCGCGTCATTGACCTTCGGGGTAACGTCGTCTTTTCCCAAGCTGACGAGCGTCTGCAACGCATTAGCGCGAACATGTTCATCAGTGTCGGACACCAATTCAACAACCGTGTCTAACTGGGCTGGTAAGCTCGCGGGAATTTGCGTGAGAGTCCGTAAACCGCTGGCACGCACTTCTGCCGCTTCGTCGTTGAGGAATTTAGTCAACGCAACTTGTAGTTGCTGTTCGTCAAATTCATATTTAGCCAAGGCAAGAACGGCGTTGGCCCGCACCGCTGCCGATTGATCGTCAGTCGCTCGCAGCAATGTCGCTTTGGCGAGTTGACTCTCAGAAGCCAGCAGAGCATTCACGACTTCGGCGCGAACACGGCCTGAGGGATCCTCTGCCGCCGCACACAATTTTTGCAAGATCAAGTCATCAAGTGGTGCAATATTTCCCAACGCCTGAGCCGCCGTCCAACGCACCGATTCACTCTCACTCTGCAGACCCTGAGCGAGCACGTTCAAAACGGGTTGACCAAGATTGGCAAGCGCCTGAGCGAGTACGACCTCCAGGCCTGGGTACGTCTCGCTAGCCTGCAACAACTCGATCGCCGACTCTTGCCCAAAGCTCGCCAGCACATCGCCAAGCAGCTTCTCATCCAACAGCGACGCACCTTCTGCTTCACCGGACTGAGCACGCAGTTGACGATCAACCGCTGGAAGAATACGAGGTAGACTGTCACGTGCCTCGGGTCCAATCACCGCTAATGCTTTGACGATCGCCACCGCCGCAAATGGTTCTGCCTCGTCGAGCCGAACCGCCAACCGCTGCGCGAAGGCTCCACCGGTGAGACCAGCCTTACGCATCGCCGCGATGGCAGCGGCACGCACTGATTTTTCCACATCTAACAACCCATTTTCGATCATCGCCGCTCGATCCTCCCGGGAGAGCTGCGATTTACCCAACGCTATGATCGCCGTTTCGCGAATCTTGGCATCCTCATCCGAAGCCGCTCGTCGAAGCTCGGCAGTGGCCGTGGGCGAAGGTTGATCGAGGGTAGCGATCGCGATAATTCCCACGCGACGAACAGCGGCGTCCTGATGGGCTGCGAGCGTTATCAACGTCGATTCGTCACCGGGCGCGATAGCAACCAGCGATTCAGCCACGACGCTGAGCAAGTCGCTAGAGGTGGAGCTATTAAGTGCCTCGATCAACAGGGGCACAGTCGACTTTGCCGGTGGTCCAATCGTGGCAAAGGCTTGAGCAACGGCCCGTTGCACTTGCTCGTTACCCTCTTTCCAACCGGCCACCAAGGATTCAAGGGCTGGCACACCGATCATCCCCAAAGCATGAGCAGCCCTGAACCTCACTTGATCATCGCGATCATCCAAGCAGGCAATCAAGTTGGGAATCGCCGGTGCCGCGGATTGCCCCGCGCGGGCCAAGCCCAACAGTGCTTGGAATCGAACTTGATTATCTTCATCAGAGACCGCTTTGGCGAAGGCCGAAACGACTGCTTCCGATACATCCTGTCGACGAACCAACTCGTACGCGGCGTCGCGTCGACGATCCTTATCCGGGTCGGCCAATTGCTGGACCAACTCGACAGTCGAGACGTCCGAAATTTGCGCCGCGGCCCGGGCTGGATGCGTTAGCATACAGATCAAGCAGACCGCGAGCATGCAATAATTACGCGTGAAAGGCAACATTAGCGATCAACGGGAAATGAAATGCCAGGTTGATTTAGATGACATGCTGGAGAACTCATAACCTCAAACCGGGTAGACGACCAGTGCTATCGCCAATGTATGGCGCATCAACTCCCATGCGATCAAGCATCGACATGAATAAATTACACATCGGCGTTTCAGTCGAATAACGCAGGTGACGACCTGTTTCTAATGTCCCTCCGCCACCACCAGCCAACACGATTGGCAAATTTTCGTTGTTGTGGCGGTTTCCGTCGCTGATCGCGCTACCGTAACAAATCATCGAATTATCGAGCAGCGTTCGCTCGCCCTCGCGCACCGACTTCATCTTTTGCAAGAGGTAGCTTAGCTGTTGAACATGAAAGCGGTTGATCTTGCTGATTTTTTCGAGCTTCTCCGCGTTACCGCCGTGGTGAGACAGGTCATGGTGACCGTCGGGCACACCGATGGTTCGGTAATTCTTATTGTCCGCCGCATTGGCAAACATCATTGTGGCGATTCTGGTTGAATCTGTTTGAAAGGCCAACACCATCATGTCACACATCAATCGCATGTGTTCTTGATAATCACCGGGAATTCCAGCGGGAATCACATAGTCAAGATCGGCGTCAGTAGGGACCGGATTCAAGTCACCTCCAAGACGTCGCTCGACTTCGCGAACTCCAGTCAGGTATTCATCGAGTTTGCGATTGTCGTTACGGCCGAGCTTTTTCTGCAAACGCTTGGCATCATCGGAAATGAAATCAAGAATGCTTTTTTGCAAAGCTTCCCGCTGACGAGCACTCTTATCGATTTCGCTTGGCTTTCCACCAGCGAATAAACGCTCGAAGACCAACCGCGGATTGACCTCCTTGCCCACGGGTGTGGTCTCTGAGGACCAGGAAATATTCGAGGAGTATGCACAGCTGTAGCCGGAATCACAGTTGCCCGCATTGCGTCCTTGATCGACCCCCAACTCCAAGGACGAAAAACGTGTTTGTTGGCCAATCGCTCGGGCAGCAACTTGGTCAACGGACACCCCGGAACGAATGTTTTCCCCGTCAGTTTTGCGAGGCTGGGCACCGGTCAAGAAAACGGATGCGCTGCGAGCGTGATCCCCGGCTCCATCTCCGTTAGCGCGGCCTTTATCATGCGTCAATCCGCTAAGTACCAACAAATGATCCTGCACTGGTGCTAAGGGCTCGAGGATGTACGGTAACTTAAAGCCAAAACCTTCGGTCGCGGGCGTCCATTGATTCAGGGCGACGCCGTTGGGCACGAAAATAAACGCCATCCGATTTGGCTGAGCGGCGGCCATCGCCGCACGGGCCGGGGTGCTGGTAACTTCCAACCAGGGTAGCGCTAGGGAAATTCCCATGCCACGCAAAACGGTCCGCCGCGAAAGCTTAGCTGTTTCTGTATTCGACATGATTAATTTCCCAGTTCCTGAAACATAAAAGGTGGGCTGGTCACAATTGACTCAACCAGTGTCCCAAAACGATAATCGTCACTGGCCAATTTTTCGGTAATAGATCTGACCGTGCAACGATCGGAAATACCCAATCCACGACCTAGGGCAAACGTTAGCATCTTATTGGTTAAGCAGCGGATAAACTCCTGTTTCTTTTCCTCGGCGAGAATCTGCACCAATTCGACTGGACTGGCGAACGTTTTTCCACCAGGCAACTCTCCGGAAGGATCAATCGCTTCTCTACCATCGGCATCGCGCCAGCGACCAATCACGTCAAAGTTCTCCAAACCGAAGCCGAGAGCGTCCATTTTTGTATGGCAAATCGCACAATTGGGATCAGCCCGATGTTGTTCCATCCGTTGCCGCAGTGTGCCAAGTGCTTCGCCAGCATCATCCAATTCGGGCACATCGGGTGGGGCGGGTGGAGGCGGTTCACCAAGCAAATTGTCCATAACCCACTTACCCCGCTTAACGGGTGAAGTTCGCGTGGGGTTCGAGGTCAGCATCAGAATGCTGGCGTGCATCAAAACTCCTTTTCGGCGACCGTTGAGCGCGACTTTCTGAAAGTCATCTCCCTGGATATCTTCGATTCCATAGTGGCGAGCGAGTCGCTGATTGACAAAAGTGTAATCGGCGTTGAGCAGCTCTAACAAACTAAGATTCCGCCTCATTAGGTGGCTAAACAGCAACTCGGTCTCCCGTCGCATCGACTGTCTAAGTGCATCATCGAAAGCGGCAAACTGGTCCGGATCGGGAGATAGATTTTTCAAGTCGCGAAGTTGCAGCCATTGTCCGGCAAAGTTTTCCACCAGGGCCTCTGACTTGGGATCGGCAAGCATTCGCTGGGCTTGCTCGGCCAGTTGCTGAGGCGTGTGCAGACGACCTTGACGAGCCGACTCAAAAAGCTGCTCATCCGGCATGCTGCTCCAAATAAAATAAGACAGACGCGATGCCAATTCGAAATCATTGAGTGGCCGCACACCATCAACCGCTGGCGTAGCATCATCATCTTCCACTCGATAAATAAAGAATGGTGAAGCCAGCACCGCAGCAATCGTGGTCTGCATGATTTCGGCTTCGCTGGCATCCGCTTCCCAAGCGTTTCGCATCAGCCCCAACAGCCGATCGGCCTCGGCATCGCTCAGCGGTCGCCGAAACGCTCGACTGGCGAAATCTCGCGCGTTTTGATAGGCGGTGGCGACAACCGCTTCCTGGTCTTTTTCATCAGCTGGCGTGAACGGAAAAACCCGCTTTCGCGATTGCGGATTCTCCGTAACTTCGCGAGCCACACGATTCGCGGCGTCTAAGTATTTCTCCATCAAAATCGGCGGAATCGACAGCACGTCGCCAATGTTATCGAAGCCATTACCCACATCGTCGGAGGGAAAATCATCGGCCAATTTCAAGTCTAAACCGGTGAGATCGCGAATCGTGTTGTTGTACTCCGCCCGGTTTAAACGCCGCATCGTCACCCGACCAGGGCGGCTCACACTCCCGCAATCAAAATCCTGCAGACGGGCTTCAATCCACTCCACCGTTCGAACCCGAGCTTCCTGGGAGGGCTGTTCCGCGTCGGCGGGTGGCATCTGCTGGTCTTTCAGTGCCAGAATAATCTTCTCAATCAACTCGATTTGATCATCAAGTTTGACGTCGGCCGAGAAGAAATCGACCCGAATCCCCCCCTCCGCGGAATCACCCGTGTGGCAGTCGTAGCAGTAGTTGCTGAGCGTTTCCAGGGCCAACTCGCCGCGCTGATCGATGTCCTGTTCGGCTACCGGCTCTGGGACACCCGACTCTTGAGCAACCGCTGTTTGCACAGTGAGTTGAGTGGTGGTCAAAATGACACCCGCGAGCATTGCGGCAATCCAACAAGCAAAGCGCACCATGAGTGATCAGCAAAATCGGAGGGTTAGGCAGGTTAAATCCACAGGCGGGCCGGTTGCAGCGTACCGGAAAATGGACCATTTCTCGAACCACTTCAGCTGTATCACCGGGGCGCTCAGTATACGGCAAACGAGCTGGCAATGCGAACCTGAAAAAAGGTATCTCGACGACGTATCGAGCACTCGGGGTATTTCAAGGTAAGATGAACGCTTCTATTTCGTCGGAGCGTCAGCGCTCTGCTTAGCCACTCGTTGGGATCGAAAAATGATGCCAGTGCAAACTTGGATTGTAGCAACATTCACACTCGGGGCATTTTGCGGACCAGCGGCCGCACAATCGCAGTGGACTGAGTTTCGCGGCAAAGACGGAACAGGTTATGCCACGGAAGCCGATCTGCCGATTGCGATCGACGATTCAGTTGTTCGTTGGTCCACGCCAATTAGTGGTAAAGCTTGGTCATCTCCGGTCGTCTGGGGCGAACAAATTTGGTTGACCAACGCGACCGAAGATGGAACGAGGATGTCGGTGCTGTGTGTTGATCATAAGAGCGGAAAGGTTGTTCATGACCTGCTCATCCACAGCGACGACGATCCCGCTTTTTGCTATCCGGCAAATAGTTATGCCAGCCCAACTCCGGCGATCGAAGCGGGCCGATTATACGTCCACTTTGGTGCCGCCCTGACCGCGTGCATTGACACCAACAGCGGCAAAGAACTGTGGCGGCGGACCGATTTCGAATGCGACCATCATCGCGGCCCAGCCTCCTCCCCTATCCTGCACGACGGCATGCTGTTGATTGCTTTTGACGGATTTGATGTCCAGTATGTCGTGGCGCTCGACGCAAAATCAGGTAAAACCCTTTGGAAACAAAACCGCGAAATTGAATACGGTACCGACAACGGTGATCGCATGAAGGCCTACAGCACGGGGGCCATCATTAACGTCGCTGGCAAAGATTTGTTTGTTTCCCCCAGCGCGATGGCAACGATTGCCTATGACCCGCAAACCGGTAAACCAGAGTGGACCGTTTACCATGACGGCATGAACGCTTCGGCACGGCCAATTGCATTAGGCGACATACTATTTATCACCAACGGATCGGGGGCCATGGTGGCCGTGCGAACCGGCGGTAGCGGTGACATCACTGACACGCACATTGAGTGGTCTAGCCGTCAAGCGGTTGCCAAAAAAGCGACACCCCTGCTGGTCGATGATCTGCTATACATGAACAGCGACGATGGAGTGTTATCTTGCCGCGAAGCGGCTACCGGCGAGGTGCTGTGGCTAAAGCGGATCGGCCGCGAGTATGCCGCTTCGCCGATTTACGCCAGTGGCCGAATCTACTTTTTCAGTGTCAACGGTGACATCATCACCCTGGAGCCGGGGCGTGAGTTCAAACTGCTAGCGGAAACCAAACTTGGCGATGGATTCATGGCGTCGCCAGCGGTTGCTGGCGACACGCTATTATTACGCAGCAAAAGTATGCTTTACTGCATCGGCAAGGCATCAAGCTGAGGAGACTAACGAAGGCAACTAGCGAAGCACTGGTGCCTTGACTCCCTGTTGCGACAGAATGGTCAAGTATTTTTCAGGGTCAGCCGTGATCCTTTTCGCGCAACCTGGGCAGCAAATGTAAACCGCCTTACCAGCGGCGTGCACTCGATATGGACCACCCATGGAATCAAGCGGCTCGTCCATAACGGGACACATTTTTTGAGCCGCCACGTAGGGTTTATCGGCGGCTGAGACCTTAAAGATCCCTGGCCGCACCTGTTCCCCATCGGCAGGCACAGAACCGGCTTGCCCAGCATCCGCCTGGCCAGTCTCACCGTAAACCATCGCCAAATACTTGGTCGGCTCTGCCTTGATCTTCTTGATGCAGCCTTTGCAGCACAAGAAAATCGGCTTGTCATTCACCAACATCTTTACCGGCTGGCCCATGCTACCCAGTGGCTCGTCCATGACGGGACAAACCTTTTGCTTGGCCACCAGTTCTGCATCGGCTTTAGTGATTTTGGCAACGGTAATCTCAAACTTGGCCGCAGCGAATTTCTCCGGATTTGCTTCGATGGTTGCCACGCAACGTTTGCAGCAGGCGTAGACCGTTTGCGCGGCGATTTCAACGGCAACGGGCTGCCCCATGCTGCCCAGCGGCTTGCCACTCACGTGACAGACTTTCTGCCGACTGATTTCGGCGGCAATCTGCTGCTCCCGGCTAGCGGGCAGGGTAATCACTTCATCGAGCGTTAATCGCTGCGCGTAGAGCTTTGGCAAGCCGACGATCTGCATCTCCAACTCAATTTGCTTTCCGGCGATTTTTATGAGGTTAACCGGTGCGGTTAGATTGGCGTTTCCATCAGGAAGAAGATCGTAGCGATAACGTTTCGGGTTGCCCTCGACACGGAGTCCAACCGTGCCTCGCACGTTGGCGAGGGAGACAGATTCTCCTGCAGAATCAAACATGTATAAGCGAATCCCAGCTGGGGAAACGACAGTCTCAAACTGAACATCACCCAACATCTTTAGCGAACCACCGTGCGGACCGGCGGTCGGTCGCTCGGCTACGTTAAGAACCTGAGCCGTCGGATCAAGAGGTTCGCTCTGGCCGCTCTGAGCAGCAACCCAGCAGGGACTGATCGCGACCATCCCAAATGCCAAAACGGCTCGTTTTATGAATGCGGTTTTCATAATACTCCTTTCTCAAGTAGTGGTAAAATTAAAACTTTCTCAACATCCAATCTCGTGTCCCGGCTCGCTGGAAACGGTTCCGCTCGTGGGAACGGTCAGCCTACCGAGCAGCTACTTTTTCTGCTGCACTTCTTCTTCGCTCCAAAGCCCGTCACTTATCCCTAACCGCATCTTGGTTTCCAAATAGGCGGAATAAAGCGTCGGCACAATGAAAGATGTAAATGGTTCCACTAACATCCCGCCAAAGACAGGAATAGCCATTGCCCGAGCAACATCTGCGCCTCGTCCCGTGGCAATCATGACAGGAATCAAAGCGGCCAGCGTCGTCACCGTGGTCATTACGCAGGGGCGAATCCGCTTCAACCCAGCTTCATAGATCGTTTGCCGAATATCTTCCACGTCGCGAATCTCGCGGCTTTGCAACAATTGTCGAATGTAAGTTGCCATCACCACGCCATCGTCCACAGCCAAACCGAAGAGTGCAATGAAGCCAACCCAGACCGCAGTGTTTAACTCGATTTCCAACCACCCCACTAGCACCATCCCACCGGCAAACGCAACCGGAATTCCCGTAAAGACTGCCAAAGATATGGGTAGGCTGCGGAATTCGAAATAAATCAATAAAAGATTGATCAGAAAAACAAATGGTATGATCCACATTAAACGGAGATTTGCTTCGATTTGATTACGAAACGAACCGACAGCCTCCAGCGAATATCCAGCAGGTAGCACGAGTCGATTCGGATTGGCGGCTGGCAACGATTGGGCGGCTATCAACTGTTGCTCGATTTCACTTACAGATTCCAAATCTCCTTTGAGACCATTGGTAGCAAACGAAACATGCGCTACGAGGCGACCATTCTCACTGCTGATCGCGCCCGGGCCCCAAGCTGTTTCCAGCGAGGCCAACTCGCCAAGTGGCACCACCACGCCACTGTTGGTAACCACCGGAAGTTGCTCAAGTTGATCCGGGTGCTCCCTCAGATCACGGTTATAACGAATCCGCACTGGATATCGCTCGCGACCCTCGACCGTTTCGATGATATTCATCCCACCGAGGGCAGTTTCGATGACTTGGTTGACCGCTGCGACACTCATCCCATAGCGGGCGGCGGCCTCACGATCGACGGTAAACTCCAGATAAGGTTTTCCCAGCACGATGTCCGGATTCACCGTACCAGGGTTCACGTAGGGAGACTGTTTTAGCACGTCAGACACATCCAACGCGGCGGCGGCTAATGTCTCCAGTCGATCGCCGTAAATGCGAATCGCCATGGGAGCTTTAATACCCGACTGCAACATCACCACTCGCCCTTCAATAGGCTGCAGCGCGGAGGCGGGCGTCACTCCTGGCAACATCGCAACGCGATTTATGTCGTCCCAAATATCTCGGTTGGTGACCCCTTCCCGCCATTGATCCTGGGGCTTCAGCATCACATAGGTTTCAACCATCGCAGCCGGCGCGGGATCGAGCGCCGATTCAACGCGGCCAATCTTCCCGAGCACGTCCTGCACTTCAGGAATCTGTCCGATCAACAAGTCTTGAGCTTGCAGAATTTGCATCGCCTGGGAAAAACTAGCAGCCGGATAGAGCGTTGGCATGTAAAACCAACTTCCCTCGTCCAGGGCAATCCAATCGTCACTCTCCAAGCCGGTAAATATATGCTTGGCATCGACATAGCCGGGCAACTGGTTGAAATCAGCACCAAAAACCGTAGCCAGCTGCTCCAGCGGGCGCAACACTTTTGGCAGGCCAATCCAGGCGCCCAGCCCCAACACCAACAACACGGCAGGGAACGACAACGCGATTGCCTTGTGGTCGAGCGCCGCTCGCAGCCGAGCACCGTAGAGCCAGCGAACAAAACGACTGGAGGGAATCGATTCAATCGGCCGCAACCGCTCGCGCAACAACTGCCAAGCAACCAAAAACCCCAGCAAGCCAACAACTCCCGTAATCACCCAGTGGGAAACCTCCAAAGTGTCCGCGATCCTTTGTCCCCAAAAAAAATGCGAAAGAGTTCCTACTAAAAACGCCAAGGCGAGCCCGGCGACGCAGGCTGTCCACCGTTGATGATTGCCACTTCGCAACAGCAGTCGCGACAACGCTGGCACTATCGTCACCGCCGTTAACAAGGCAGCCGCGATGGCAAATGTTTTTGTGTATGCCAGCGGAGCGAACAGCCGGTAATCCCTCCCAGTCAAAAAGAAGACGGGTAGAAAGCTAACAATCGTGGTAGAAACAGCCGTCACGACAGCCGGCCCAACTTCCACCGCGGCTTCATAAATCACATCGGCACGACTTCGCGAAGGGCCTCCATCGCGCTCGCCCTCCTCTTCCCAGTCGGTGAGGTGCTGATAGATGTTTTCGGAAACAATAATCCCCATATCGACCATCGTGCCGATCGCAATGGCAATCCCGGCCAACGACATAATGTTGGCATCAACCCCGGAAAAATGCATCGCAATAAAGGATATTAGCACAGCCACCGGCAAACATATCGCCACCACTAAACTGCTGCGCAAATGCATCAGGAACAACAACACAATGACGGCGGTGATCAGAATCTCATCACGCAGAGCGCGCGTCAGAGTCGCCATCGTTTCGTCGATTAACCCCGTGCGATCGTAGACCCCCTTGATGGTGACGCCCCGCAAAGAGGGTTCGAGCTGCTTGATTTTGTCTTTGACTCTATCGATCACCTCACGCGGATTCTCACCATATCGCATAACAACGACACCACCTACAGCTTCGGCACCGTTGTAATCAAGCGCACCGCGACGGAAGTCGGGCCCCATTTGCACCGCAGCGACATCGCCGATCCGCACCGGCAGCCCCTCCCGCTGCGAAATCACCGTTTGTTCGATATCGCGAATCGACTTGCCTTGATCCCCATCGGTGCCCAAAAATCCTTTCCCACGAACGATGTACTCCATGCCGGAGGACTCGACGGTCTTGGCCCCCACGTCGACATTCGAAGCTTTCAGCGCGGAGGCTAATTTGTCGAGCGTGATGTCATGAAATCGCAACTTGTCGGGATCGACTTCAATTTGATATTGCTTGACATAGCCACCAATCGAAGCGACTTCGCTGACCCCTTCCACTGCTTGCAATTCGTACTTGATGACGAAATCCTGCAAGCTTCGCAGGTCGGCAAGGTCCATACCCGAGGCGGGCGGTTGCAGCGTGTAGTAGTAGATTTGCCCCAATCCGGTCGCATCGGGACCCAACTGGGGCACCACATTTTCGGGCAGTTTACCGGCCGCCGTAACGAGCTGCTCCGAAACACGACTGCGGGCCCAATAAAAGTCAATTGAATCCTTAAAAGTCACCTGCACGAAACTGTAGCCAAACATACTCTTGCCGCGGACCGACTCCGCGCCGGGGACGGCCAGCAGAGCAGCGCTCAGCGGATAAGTCACTTGATCTTCAATATCCTTGGGGGAACGTCCCGGCCAAGGTGTTAAAACAATGACCTGGTTTTCTCCCACGTTCGGAATCGCGTCGATTGGGACGGCTTGGTAAGCAAACCATCCAACTACACTCAGCAGCACTGCCAACAGCACGACCAACCAAGGCTCGGAAACACAAAAGCGAATGATCAAACGAAGCATTGCTCAGCTCCCGCGGTAAATCGAAGCGTGCGGTGATCTAGATAATCATGGGCGAGCCTCATTGCGGATCTCCCGACGTGGGGACTAATTCAATTGCCTGTTGATCCGCTTGAACTTTCACTCCCATATCATTCACCAGCTCGCCACAGCGGAGCATCTCTTCGCCCCAATATGGATTTGCCAACTCACCTTGCATCTGCAACCAATCACCCCCGCCACCGGGAACCATTGGGCAATAGTAATGATTGAGGTTTTCTGCTGTCCGCTTCCCGCGGGCAACTGTTGCCGCTCTAAGCAACGCATGGCTGACCGTACGATTGGCGATGCGAGTCGCCTCCAATGGTCCCGACATACGTTCCGCAGCCCGCCTAGCTGTGGCGAATTCCCGCTGGGCAACATCCGGCACCTCGGATGCCAATTCCAACTGGGTCAAGGCAGCCAGCAAGCTGTTTAAAGTAAAAGGTGCCGGCACCGTATCGGCCGCAAGCGCGACCTGAATCTCATCATATGCTTGATAGGCTTGATCGAATTCCTCGGCGGCACTACCGGTCAACATCAGCGGGTCACTTTGTGGCAGCTCCAGAGGACCTGGCGCAAACGTGGGAGCCTTGCTGGGATCCAATAGTGATGGATTACCGGCCAATTGCATCTGCGAATCAATCAAAAAGTTGCCGGCGGTCGCCACCGTTTCACCCGCAGATAAGCCGGCGAGAACCATCGCTTCGGTATCATTCATGGCTCCCAACGTAACTCGCCGAATCTCAAACCGCCCCGGTTCGGTTTCCACGTAAATGACTCCGCTGCCGCCGGTCCTGAGCACGGCACCGCGCGGCACCGTGACAACTTGATGCTTAAGTTGGGAGTCAGTGGCGTATCCCAGTTCGCTCGTTGGCACCAGCTCTTTTCCACACAGCGGACAGGCGCCCGGTTCGTCGCGAATCACTTGCGGATGCGCGGGACTGATGTACTTACCCGCCAACGCCGGATCGTAGACAAGCTCTTGCGGAGTTGCGGGAACGGTGATTTCGGCAGATGCATAATCGCCGGGGCGTAGTTTGCCTTCAAAATTCAACATCTCCACCCTGACTCGTATCGTCCGCGTGCGAGGATTCACAATCGGGTCGATGAAGGCCACGCGCCCCACGAAAACCTCCCCCGGCAACGATTGAACTTCTGTGTCAACTTGCTGGCCAAAACGAATAAAGGCGACATCGCTGGGGAACAGATCAAGCATCAACCAAACGGAGCTGAGGTCGGCAATCTGAAACAATTTCTGACCGGTTTTCACATAGTCGCCTTCGACAGCAGCCCGCTCGATGACGGTACCTCGCTGGGGCGACTTAATGCTCAGCCTCGGCTCAGGTTGCCCGCTTTTCTTTAAAGTTTCAATCTGGGACGGCGTCATCCCCAGCTCGATCAGTTTCTCGCGCGCCATCTCCGCCAATCCACCGTCGTCGAGGTTAAAACGAGTGTTTTGACTCGCTTGCAGACTGGCCACATACTCACTCTGTGCGGAATAAAGCTGGGGGCTATAGAGCAAAGCGAGATCATCACCCTGTTCGACTTTCGCGCCGACGTAATCCGCTTGCATCGCCTCCAGCCGACCATCCACATAGGCGGAAATGGTCGATAGCTTTGTTTCGTCATACTCGATGGAACCGATCGCTCGAATGGTGCGCGTCATGGGGCCGAATTTGGCAACGGCGGTCTGAATGCCGACAACTCGCCGTGCCGCCGCCTCAATGGTGACGGAAATGCCATCGCCGCCACCGCTGGACGTGGCGGGTACCAGTTCCATGGCGCAGACTGGACATCGCCCTGGTTCCGTTGAGGGCGGGGTACACATCATGGGACAGATATAACGCGTATTTTCTGATGCCTGTTCCAGCGAACTACCAGCAGCTGATAATCCAAAGCCATCCGCAGTAACCCAGCCGCTGCGTTGCGCGAGCCCAACCAAAAAGAGCAGCAGCGCAACAACACCCACAACCGCCGCTGCTTGTACACCAGTGCGAATCAGCCACATCCAATTTGCGAGTTTCGCGCGGAGCGTCTGCTGATTGGCACCCGCTGGTGGAACCGTCTCTGAAGCCAATGGTTCAGACGACCCAGATTCGTTTCGTTCAACCATGATGTTGCTCTTAAAACCGAAAAGCCAAATACGGCGGAGGTTGAAGAGACGAGCGCGCAGCAAACTGCTTGCTTCAGTCTCAATCAAAAGTTTTTCAGCCACACATAGAGATGTGGTCAGCGCAGCAGAGAGCGCGCCAAGAAGGTGTGGCTACAACCGCCACACGCACAAAGCAACCTGGAAAAAGCCTTGCGGCTGAGTTACGCGGTCTAATCGAGACCCACGCTGAGCCAGACGCAAAACAGCAAACTCAGCCAATTCGCAATCAATGACATCAATGACAACTAATGGTCGCGAATTCTCAATCGGCACACGTGGCGTTTGGGGTGCCAATGGCTGAGGAACGTCTAAGCATGTGCAGCGAGCACTCGGCAAAAACGTTTTAGCAACATCTTTATCTTTTGTCGGCTGCGAAACCAAAGCGGAAGAAGCTGGAGAATCGGACGCGTGCTGATGGCCACGCGGATCGCCGTCGTGAGGTTTCTCGTCAGATTTCGCCTCCCGGGCCTTCGTTTGAGCACCCTTCGCACTGCAACAGCAAGCCTTTGCGGCCGCCGCGCGCTTCTGGCAACATCCACACCCCTGACAGCCCGCCGCTCTTCGGGCGGCCTCCGCGGAATCTGCTCCTGGAGAACAGCCAGCAATCGTCGCCGACGAACCGCAACCACCCGCCAAAAACACCGAAATCGTCGGCTGAATCGCGAGGATCGCGATCAGCAGGCAATTAACGATGGGGTGAACGATTGCGGGCATAAAATTGGTCTCTAATCACCCCCAGCAGGGGCTTTAAATATCATCAAGGAGCGACAGCAAACTTGCGAGAACCGTCCAGCTTCAGAAGGATCCCAAATTGCTCGATTCGCCTCTATCGGAAACTTCGCGAAGCAATTCAAGGGCAATCTGAGTCAAAACGAGCTAACTTTCATATTATAGGCTGGCTTGACAAACTCGGGCAAACCAATAGTGTGCGTTTTTCCCGTCGGCCTGCTCCTTGCCGTCTGCCACGGACTCTCCGCCCAACAGTAAATCCGAGGGGGGTGACCGACACTTTTAAAGCTCTTCAAGGGGCGAGTCGGCGTCACCAAATGCTTTCACGGGCGTGCCCATGCGATCGAGTAAACTTACGTACAGACTGCATAACTTACGCTGTTCGTCGTCACGATCGCTATAATCGAGGACGCGCCCCGTAGCGATTGCTCCCCCCAAACCTCCAGCCATCAACAACGGAAGTTTGGTTGAATCATGCTTGCTGCCAGACCACATGTTGTTAATGAACAGCAAGCAAGAATTATCCAGCACCGTGCGATCACCTTCCCGCATGGCATCAAGCCTGCTGGCGAGATAAGCGAATTGGCTGACGTAATAGCGAGTCACCCGTTCGTACTCATCCGAGAGGTCGCTGTGTGATGCTGAGTGGTGGGCGTTACGCACATCGAGGAACGGATAGAACAGCCCCGAGATGTCGCGGCAAAGCAGCAAGGTGGCAACTCGCGTTTTATCGGTCTGGAACGCCAGGGCGATAATGTCACACATTGCCTGCATATGTTCACGAATGTCCTCTGGCAAGCCGTTTTCAGGCCTTGCCGCAGCGACCAAAGGTTGCCCCCGCTGCTCAGCTCGCTCAACCGCCTTGCTCTGTCCGGCTCGCATGCGGGCGATTCGTTTTTCCACCTCCCGCACACTCGTTAAATACTCGTCCAGCTTGGCCCGGTCTCCGGAACTGACCTGGCGGCTGAGACTCGCCGCGTGCTCTTGGACTCTATCCAAGACACTTTCGTTACGGCGACTACCACGATTATCGAACAGGCTATCGAAAGCGAGTGCCGGATAGACCTCCATGGGAACTGGCGAAGTTGCATTCAACCAAGAGATATGCGAGCTGTAGGCCATGGAGAAATTCGTCTCGTGATATCCCGTCACCGGTTGCTCACATCCTAACACCAAGCTGGACTGCACTGTTTCTTGCCCAATGTGACTAGCCAGCACTTGATCAATGCTGATCCCGCCCCGCAATTCGGAACCTTTCTGCAGCGCGGCACCGGAAAGAATATTGCCAGTTTGCCCGGGGTGAATCCCCACGCCAACGGCGGACCGGTTAAATAGCCCATCGACAAAATTCATTTTGGCCCGCAGAGGAGCCATTGGTTGGAGGCTTTTCCCCAACTCCATCGTTTCGCCACTCCCTTTAGCCCACCAATGGTCGGTATTTACGCCACAGGCCATAAATTGAACGGCAAAGCGACGAGGCGCCACCGGAACCCCGCCAGCCGAGACTGGGTCCGCACCAAAAACGGGAAGCGATTCAAGCCACGGGAGTGCCATGCTGAGTCCGGCACCTTTTAACACCAAGCGACGTGAGACGGCTGGATTATTCATGAGAACCCCCGGATTGCAGCTCTGTTTGCTGATTGGAATTTAGCGCGAGGCTAGTGTTGCGACCACGCTTTCGTAAAAATTGTCGACTTGTCACGATCGTTTCAAACAGGGTTTGAACCTGGTAACCTTCGCCCACAGCATTGCTTCGCATGCGGTCCACCAAACCCTCATCGGACAAGATAAGTGTTCTACCTAAGGCAAAGGATAGCAGTTTTCGACACATGTTGTCGATAAACTCCGCTTCTCGCTGGGTCCGCAAATAGTCTTGCAAGTGGCGAACTCCCTCACGCTGACTACCATCGGGAAACTCCGCACTGGTCTCCACGGGTCGGTCCCCAAGGTCCCTAGTTCGCCGTTCGCCGACGGGGCCAAAGCCTTCAAATACGAGCCCCAACGCGTCGAAGCGATCATGACATCCCGCGCAACTGGTGTGTTGACGATGCTTGGCCAACATTTCCCTCAAGGTCAAATCTCCCAACTGCGACTCGTCGTCCGGCAGCTCGGGCACATTCGGTGGTGGTGGAGGAATCTGCTCACCCAACAATCGCCTGACCACCCAATAGCCACGCTTCACAGGGCTGGTCCGCAAACCGGGTGAGTTTTTTGTCAAAAATACCGACATTGTCAACAAACCGCCACGGCCAAACTGAGACGCCTGGTCAACCTCAAACCACGGCTCCTCACCTTCCGGTGACAACTCAAGTTGGCGATCGTCGCGAAAATGCTCACTATCAATCCCATAATGCTTTGCCAACACTTCATTCACAAAGATTCGCTCGGAGTAAAGACAATCCAACACCGAACGATTTGATTGAAATAGGTCGGTCAAGAAGCGAATAGGCTCCTCATACATGGCGGTTCGCAAAGCATCATTAAATTGGGGAAAGCGTTTACGATCAACACTGTTGTGTTGCTCAAAGCGGCGAAAATCCAACCAATTGCCCCCGAACTCGGTTACCAAGCCGCGGACTTTCGGATCAGCCAGCATCCTCCGCGTTTGGGCGGTGATAACTTCAGGTGACGCCAACGTCCCATCTGCGGCCAGTTCCAACAATTCCTGATCAGGCGTGCTTGCCCAGAGAAAAAAGCTGAGTCGGCTGGCCAGTTCAAATGGATCCAGCGCCCGCTCAGCCTCCGAGTCACTCAATAAATCTAAGCGATAACAAAAATGCGGTGACATCAAAATCATCACTAAAGTATCTTCAATCGCTTCGGCATGGGTGACATCCTCAGATTGTCGAAGATCGTGATAAAATGACTTCAAATCGGCCTCTTCCGCGGGCTCCAAGGGGCGACGATACGCCTTGGCTGCGAAATCGATCAGGGCTTCCAGGTGAAGCGGTTCGGCAGCGAGGCGTGCCGACTCCACCCAACGAATTTGTTGATTGATCGCCTCGAAATAGGCTTCGATTGCCCGCAGTGGCACTTCCTTTCCACCATTTCGCTTGGCCTTTGCCAAGTAACGTTCGCCAAGTTGCTCAATTTGTTCCGCCTGCAGCGACGAGAGGTCCTCGGGACGTGCGAAATCGAACTCCGGGTCTCGCAGATAAGCCGAGTCGGTGCGTTCGAACCAAAGAAACCCCTGGTACTGTCGCATCGGGGCAGAAGTGACAAAATCTAACTCACGCCACAGGCGATCAAGCTGCTGTTGTTCAGATGCATTAAGGATTAACTCATAGAGCGGTCGATCGTCGCGAAAATAGCCCATCATGCTGTGAAATCCAGCACTCAACAACCGTCCCTTCTCCTGCTTTTCACGAGGCGTGCCCAGATAATCTCGCCCCCGCTCGGAGACAAAAAAACGATCGGGAAACAACTGGCAAAATCGTTGGCAAGAAGCCCGCAAGGCTGCCGCTTGCTCTTTTTCCAACGGATTATCGCCGGTGAATTCATTTACCGCGGCAACGATGGCTGACTCCGCTGCTCTTTGGCGATGCTCGGCGTACTGTTGGTTTTTCCATAATACAAATGTTTGGGAACCATTGTGCACACCTTTGATTTGCAAGTTATCAAAATGAGGCTGGAACTTGGCCCGCTCCGCCAGCACGAAATCTCTCAACTCCTCACATTGCTCCCGCGCCAACTCAGGGTCGCTGATCATGGTCAACGATTTCCAGCGGTCTAGTAAATCGCCCAATGGACCAAGCTGGGTCATTTCCGTCGTGACTGTATCGACGATCTGTTGCAAGTACTTCGCACTCACCCGGTGAGCCGTCGCGAGTCGAGCGAGTGACTCCACACCATTCGCCAGTTCACGCTGCTGCTGGTGGTAATCCCACGCGGCAAAAAAGTAATCTGCATAGTCAATGGGTTGCTGTCTATAAAAATCAACAATTCGGTTCACACAATATTTATCGCGATCGGTATCAGTCATCACGGGATGTGCCGCAAAGCGAATTCCATCAGGAGTCAGCACTAGGTGCTCAGCCACCATCCGAGCGGCCTCTAGATATTTATTGAGCAAGGCGGGTGACATCGCCAGCGACTCACCGGAATTGTCGAATCCAGCTTCATTGGCCGGATCAATGGGGAAGGTTTGCGTTGGTCGAATATCGACCCCAGTTAAATCCCGAATGGTGTGATCATACTCCGCATTGCTCAAGCGACGAGCCAGTACGATACCCGGATCCCCGGCGTTCCGATTCGCCTCAGCCCGCAGCAATGCGCGAATCCAACTGACGAGCTCAGCCCGCTCGACGTCACTCAAGGACTGCTCGGAATCGGCGGGAGGCATTTCTCCAGCTTCAACACGTTCCAACACGGCCTGCCAAACTTGATGTCCGTCAATTACATGGCGAACATTCGCGAAGATCGACAGATCAAGCCCCGCTTCGTTGTGCTCCGTGTCGTGACAAGTTTCGCAGCGAGAACTGACAAGCGGCTTGACGCTTTCTGCAAAACGAGCAGCCAATTCCCCGGAGCTGAGCTCTTGGCCAATCGTTCCATTGGCAATCAACAACAGGGACGCGAATACGATGGGCGACGGTGCGAGCGGCAAATATCTTCGGGGGATCAGCATGGGGAGGGCGCAACCAGGGAGGGACGCGGGAAAAACATGACCGAGAGTTGGACGGGAAAGCGACAGTGCGGCGAGGGGTTACCTTAGTTTATTCGATTGGGCACGCCATCTGCGATGGAAGATGAAAAAAAGATTTCCGACTCACTGCCCAGAACCTTTATCCGAAAGTCATCAGTATGCAACGAAAACGTCACCGCTGGCTCGTGCATCTTCACCGTGGCATGAGATGGATTGGCCGCACGAGCTTTACACGCTGCTAGCCGCACTCCTGTTAGCTGGTGGCATGTGGGCTTCCCTTAGGACCGAAGTTCGTCGAGGAACTAGATCGCGATTTCACCGCGTTGGGCGGGATGGGCGTGTTGATCATCGTTTCCCTAGCGACCGTGACTTACTTAACGCTGTTGGGCAAACCGCAAACCGGGCTGTTTGTCATCGCCGCTGTCGCGGGTGCCTTGCTGATCAGCATGACCCTCAAGCTAGCATTCGACCGCCCCCGCCCGAAACTAGTTCCACATGGTTCTTGTGTCTACACGGCGAGCTTTCCTAGCAGCCACGTGGAGCCAGAGGCCTCATCGGAATGAGTGCTTTAGTGCGCTGTACTTGGCGATCATTTTTTACGCTTTAGGATCAACGCATCCCCCGATCGCTGAACGACCAGCTGCATATCATCTTCGATTTGCACCACATCCTCTTTTTGCGACTCCGCAGCCGTTTGTTCGTTACCAAGCAGACTCAGCTTGCCGCCTCGACAGACTTGATGAGTCCGCCTGAAATCGTTCATTTGCAACCTCATAGTATATTGCATAGGAATCATGTTGCGGGCTTGTTCTGCTGCGTCCGCGTTTTGTTAGGTGCTGTGGATGATTGCGCCAGCGCCGAGAAAGCTAATCCCAATCACCCTAGTATTGAAACACTGATCACAGCCCGCGACCCGGAGGTCCAATAACAGGATACCGGCCATCGACCGACGGGCAAAAATGCGGCACCGATGTATCACGGCCAGGGAGAAGGCGATTGGAAAATTCACGCCGATCACAGGCAATATCTGGGGTGCGCGGGAGAACCGGTCAGTTAAGAGCTATACGAATAAAATGATATTAAATTATTGTTGCCTGCGCTCGCGCATTTTTTCCAAGAGCATCTGCACGAGCTCTGGTTGCTCTGCTGCCAAATTCTTTGTTTCGCCCTCGGGGGAAGTGTGATCATACAATTCATACCAACCATCTCGGTGCTCAATCAGGCGATGCGTATCTGTGCGAATCGCGCGGGCACTTGCGTAGCTGACCGCAACTCCACCCGCGGAGGCCGGATTTTCTAACAGCGGAACGAAGGATTCGCCATGGGAGAATTCAGGCAGTGGCAAGCCGACCAATTGACACAGCGTGGGAAAAATATCAATCGACTCCACAATTCCGTTGGCCTTCACACCTCGGTTAACCTGTTGAGGATAACTGATAATCAATGGCGAACGCAGCGACTCTTCAAACAGGGTATGCTTGCCCCACACGGCGTGCTCTCCCAAATGCCAACCATGATCTCCCCACAGCACAACGACGGTCTTTTCGGAAAGTTTCAGCCTTTCCAGCTGAGCTAGTAGTTTGCCCACTTGGGCGTCCGCGTAGCTTACGCAAGCCGCGTAGTGCTTGCGTACTTCAGTGGCGAATTCTGGATCCTGATTTGGGTCCTTTCCCCATTTTTGATACCGATTGAATTCACCCGAGCCGTGCCAAGTCGTTTTGCCGGTGGGCCGATTCGGATGAGCAATCGGCGGCAACTCAACTCCGTCATACGGTCGCATGTATTTAGCAGGACTGCCAAATGGCAAGTGAGGCCGAATCAATCCGACGGCCAAGAAAAAAGGATTTTCCGGTTCGTGTTCAACAAACTGCTCCAACTGCTTGAGGGCCGCTGCAGTAATGAGTCCGTCGGGGTAGATCGAATCCTCCCCGTCGACCGATTCAAACACGGCCATCGTTCCGGCAAACTTGCGAATTTGGCCATTTGCCAAACCGTGCATGGCGCCTCGCGGATGATTCCAAGGCCCGGCGGGTAATTGGTGAGAATCCCACGAGTCGGGCATTTCCAAGTCCGAGTCGTCGTCCCAATCGGGACCACCGCGGCCCCCCGGATGATGCGAAACTTTGCCGATTGACACCGTGCGATAGCCATGCTGGCGAAAATACGCTGGCATGCTTGGGGGAATATCTTGAGATCCGGCAGCCAACCGCTGGCCTCTTTGAAACAGTGCCCCATTACCGCTGGGGCCATATCGCCCGGTCAGCAACGCGTAGCGCGAGGCACCACAGGTCGGCGCCTGAACATAATGACGCGTGAACAAACAGCCCCTACTCGCCAGCGCATCGATGTTGGGGGAATGGATGTACTGAACGCCATAGCAGCCCAGTTCCGGTCTGAGGTCGTCAATACAAACCAACAGCACGTTAGGCTGTTTGGCAAAGCCAACGGTGGGCATCGAAATAACAAAGAGAACCAAGCAAAGCTGCCGCAGAGGGTTGGCGGTTCTCTTTTTTAAACACATTAACTGGCTCCGAAAGGGGGAATGCATGGAAGCTGGTGCGGGAAGGCGGTATGATCGAGCGTACAAACGAGACTACGGGCGGGCTCTGGCATCCTCGTAAACCCAAACCACGCTTTCGCAAAACAGACTCATGTCGACCGATAGTACTCAGCTCTTGCTCCGGTTCGACCGCCAAAAACGTTATTTTACCATACCCCAAGGCACCACCGTCATCGGACGCCTGCCACGCTGCGGGATCGTGCTTGGCGAGCAAGGCAAACGAGTCAGCCGCGATCACGCGGAACTACTTCGTAATGGCGAAGGTTTGTTAGTGCGAGATCTGGACAGTCGCAACGGAACCTTGGTCAACGGACGTGACATCCGTGGCCAGGGGCTGATCGAAGTAAAGATCGGAGACCGTTTGCAAATCTGCGAATATGAAGGCGTTGTGACCAATGCCAGATCACCCTTCAATGACTCCGGGATTTGCCATGTTGATGAGGATGACCCGACCGACGCTTCGACAAAAAATCTCCAACTCGACGGCACTTACTCGCCACACTTACAATCGGTCAATCGTACTCCGGATCGGCTAAACGCGTTGGTGACAATTGGTCGTTGCTTGGGCGGCGCCTTGCAATCCGAGCAAATGATTGAAAAGGCTGTACAGACCATTCTGGACATCTTCCCGGCCGCGGATCGTTGCGTGCTGGGTTTAAGGTCTCCCGATTCCCTATTCGTGCCGAAATGGTGGGTACTGCGTCACGAAAATCAAGACGGCGAGATTCGGGTAAGCCAGCGAATTTTTCGTCATGTTGTTGATACGTCGGACTCCGTGCTACTAAAAGATGCTTCCAGCATTTTCGCTGGAGCCGGCAGTATTATTTCGGGACAGTTGCGTTCAGTCATGTGCTCGCCACTGATCGATACCGACAATCAAGTGGTCGGGATGATTCAAGCCGACTGTCGGATCAGCGATCAGTTCAGCCAGGCGGACCTGGAGATCTTCGCCACGGTGGCCGCGCAAATATCATTGGCACTAAACTTTTCCAAGCTTCACCAAAACGCTATCGAAGACGCAGTCATTCGCAAGGATATCGAACAAGCCAGGGCAGTCCAGCTGCAATTCTTGCCCAAGGAGCCACCCTCGTTACCAGGCTATCAGTTCGCACATTACTACTCCGCTGCCAGGCACGTGGGAGGTGACTATTATGACTATATCAAGTTGTCAGATGGCCGTCTGGCGATCGTGCTCGGCGACGTGGTTGGCAAAGGGGTTCCGGCTGCGCTAACGATGGTCAAATTGGCGACGGAAACGCAAGCTGCCTTCGAAATTACCTGCGACCCGGCGGAGGCGATGACTCGTTTGAATCGCCGCTTGGCTGATTCTTTCATTACATGTGTGATTCTCGTACTTGACCCGTTGAATCACACGTTGCAGATTTCCACAGCAGGACACGAAACACCCTTGCTGAGGAAACACTGCGGCTCCCTGGTCAGAATCGGTGAACAAACTTCCGGGTTGCCGTTGAGTGTCTTCGCGGAAGCCACCTATGAGTCCGAGACGATTTCACTGGCGATCGGTGACACCGTCTTAGTATACAGCGACGGGATCGCCGATGCCGAAGCGAGCGACGGGGTCGCTCAGTTTGGTAAAGAACGCATCATAAAAACTTTTAAGGCTCATTCCGGGCCCGCCCAGCTAATCGCCCGCGATCTGATCGAACAAATTGATAACTTTACCAGTGGCTGGCCTCAGTTCGATGATATGTGCCTCGTCTGTTTTCAACGCATTGACTCAACCCCCTGACTCTCAAGTCCCTGCCCACCGGAGTTGATACATTGAATGTCCCACAGTCGCATCTGCGAGTCACTGTCGGCTGCATTGTTGGCCTGTTGCTGACTTGCGCTTCGCCGTCGATCCAGCTAGCTCCCGCAGTCGCGGACGAAATAGGCTTGACCTTCGAGCGTGACATCCGACCGCTATTCCGCGCTCACTGTTATGATTGTCATGGCGCGACCGTCGAGGTCGAAGGGGGGCTGGACCTACGGCTTGTCCGCTTGATGCGTGCCGGCGGAGATAGTGGCCCGGCAATCGAAGCTGGAAAACCTGCCGATAGCTTGTTGTTGGAACGGGTTCAAAGTGGCGATATGCCGCCCAGTGAAGTCAAAATGAGCGAGGCGGAAATCGCCATATTAACGCGTTGGATCGCAGCGGGCGCGGCAACAGCTCGCCCCGAACCGGAATCAATCCCGCCCGGGCTGGGAATCACGGCAGAGGAGCGCAGCTTCTGGGCATTTCAACCGCTTGAGAAAATGATACCGCCAGGAATCAGCGACCTGCCACACACTTGGCGAGCCAAGAATCCGCTCGACGTCCTCTATATGTTGGATTCCCTAAATGCCTCTGACTCACTAGATACCATTGACTCAGTGAAACACCGTTTGACGCTACCCATTGACGAGGCAACTGCGGAAGCGGCGGCCGACTTGATCGGCCCGACTGCTCCCCGCCGGGGGCTGATCCTGCGTGCCTACACCGACTTGACCGGCCTGCCTCCCACGCCCGCGGAGATGCAGACTTGGTTGGAACGTCCTGGCGAAGATTGGTACAACGCACTATTAACTCACTTATTAGCATCGCCTCATTATGGTGAACGTTGGGCACGCCACTGGTTGGACACCGCTGGATATGCCGACTCCGAAGGCTACACCACGGCCGACGCGCCGCGACAATGGGCTTGGAAATATCGTGACTGGGTTGTCAACGCACTGAACCAAGACAAGCCATTTGATCGGTTCATCATGGAGCAGTTAGCGGGTGATGAATTGGCTGGACCGATCGCGGGCGATCTAACCGCTGAGCAAATTCAATTCATCACGGCCACTGGATTCTTGCGGATGGCGGCTGATGGAACAGGCAGTGGTGCCAACACAGCCGAAGCTCGCAATCAGGTGATGGCCGACACTTTAAAGATCGTAGGGACTTCGTTGCTCGGATTGAGCGTACAGTGTGCGCAGTGTCATGATCACCGTTATGATCCAATTCCGCAAACAGACTATTTTGCGCTGCGAGCAGTTTTTGAACCGGCACTCGACTGGCAAGCTTGGCAGATACCAAACGCGCGCCTGATCTCCTTGTATACAGCCGCCGACCGCCAGTTAGCCGCAGAAATCGAATCCGAAGCGGCTGTCGTCGCGGCGGCGCGAGCGGAGAAATTGGCCGAGTTCATGGCGCAAGCTCTTGAGCAAGAACTCTCAAAAATCAACGAGCCGCTGCGGACGCAACTTCGCGACGCCTATAAGACTCCCGCGGCGGAACGGGACGAAGCGGCACAGCAACTTTTGAAACAACATCCCAGCATCAATATCACCGCCGGAAACCTCTATCAATACTTACCCGACGCGCCCGCCAAGTTAGCCGAATTTGACAAGCAGATTGCCGAGATCCGCGGCAAAAAACCTCGCGAAGCGTTCATTCGCGGCTTAGTGGAACCGAGCAGCCACGTCCCAACCACCAAACTCTTTCACCGCGGCGATTATCAACAACCCAAACAGCCGATCGCTCCGACAGCACTGACGGTCGCTTGTCCAGAGGATCAATTAGTCAGCTTCGCGGAAAACGATCCCCACCTGCCCACTACCGGTCGTCGCTTGGCCTTTGCTCGCTGGCTGGCCAGCGAGAACAACCCCTTGTTTGCTCGCGTGATCGTCAATCGAATTTGGCTGCACCACTTCGGTCAAGGAATCGTCAGCACTCCCGGCGACTTTGGTCAACTGGGAGCGCGTCCCTCGCATCCCGCCCTACTTGATTGGTTGGCCAACGAATTTATGGCCAACGGCTGGAGCCTTAAGTATTTGCATCGCTTAATCATGAATTCCGCGTTATATCAACAAGCGCGCGGAGGCAGTGTTGAAGGGCCAGCTGGTCCATTTAATCATCTACAGCGATTGGATGCGGAATCCCTCCGCGATGCAATGTTGGCAGCCTCCGGACAATTGGACCGCCAACTCGGCGGCCCACCTGTGGCGATCAAAGAGGACGAAACGGGCCAGACTGTCGTGGTCGACCAGCAGCCACGCCGAAGCTTATACATTCAGGTACGTCGCACCCAACCGGTTGCCATGCTGCAATCTTTTGACGCCCCCGTGATGGAGACGAACTGCGAAGTGCGATCGAGTTCAACGGTGGCAACGCAGGCCCTAATGTTACTCAACAGCGAATTCATTCTTCAGCAAGCAGCTCAACTGGCTGATCGAGCGGCCGCAGAGCACGCACCGGTCGCCGCGGAACGATGGCAAGATTTGCCACCAATCCCAATCCCCCACGGTTCATCCTGGAGCTATGGGTTTGGCGCCTATGACCCGAAAACAAATCGAGTCGACTCGTTCACTCCCCTGCCCCACTGGACCGGCTCGCAGTGGCAAGGTGGCAGTTCTCTCCCCGATCCGACGATCGGCTGGGTGCTATTAAATGCCCATGGCGGTCACCCCGATGGCCCCGAGCGGGCCACGATTCGCCGCTGGACGGCAAACGCAACCGGCAGCCTCAAGCTTACTGGGCAACTCTCACACGGTTCCCCCAACGGCGATGGTGTCCGCGGCAGAGTCGTATCGAGCCGCGATGGCCTGCTGGGAGAATGGGTGGTCGCCAATTCCGCCGCCGATACCACCATCACCACGGTGGCTGTCGAAGCGGGTGATATCATCGATTTCATCACCGATTGCCGCGAGTCCATCAGCTCAGATTCTTATAGCTGGCCGGTCACGTTGACGTTGCAAACCGCCGACGGCGACGCCCCAGCTTTCGCTTCCCCAGCAGACTTCGCTGGCCCACAAGAGTCGATTGAGAAGATACCAGGTCAAATCGTGCGAGCCTGGCAACTGGCTTACCTGCGAGAACCAACCGGCGAAGAGTTCGCGGCGGCGTTGGCGTTTATCGCCGAGCAGGTTCGCACGATGAATCAACACCGCGAGGCCATCCCATCCGGCCGCGGAGTGCTCAGGCAAGCGATGACAAATTTAAGCCAAGCGTTATTGAGTTCAAACGAATTTCTTTATGTCGAATAGGCGCCCCACTATGCTCCCCTCCCGCCGCGGATTTCTTCTGCAAAACGCTTTTGGCATCGGTTCGCTAGCACTCGCCTACTTGTTGCAACAGGATCAAGCCAGCGCTAAGAGTGGCCCCGTTCCCAAGCAACCACAAAGCTTTGACCTAAAACCCAAACCGACACCGCTGGTTCCCCGCGCCAAGGCGATGATATCGCTGTTCCAACATGGCGGCCCATCCCATATGGATTTGACCGATCCCAAACCGGAACTGAGCAAACGCGATGGCGAAGAGTATGCGGGCGAAGTTGGTTTTAGTTTCGTTAACGAAGCCAGCAAACGATTGATGGGAACGCGCTGGAAATTTGCGCCGCGAGGAGAGTGCGGCACGGAATTGTCAGAGCTGCTACCTCATACATCCGAAATCGCCGATGACATTTGCTTGATTCGCAGCATGCATACCGGTGCCAACGGTCATGAAGTTTCGATTCGCTATTTTCACGGTGGCATTCCCGGCGTGCTGGGGCGGCCGCACCTGGCTTCTTGGCTGTTATATGGTCTGGGTTCAGAAACGCAAAATCTACCAGCTTATATGGTGTTAACCGATCCAGGGGGGCCGCCCGTGGATGCCACGCACAATTGGTCCAGCGGCTTTATGCCGGCGCTGTTCCAGGGCACGGTATTGCGACCTCGCGAACCGCGAATTCTCAACCTCGATGCACCACCCCATCTGCGCGGAATCCCACAACAGCAGAATCTCAACTTTTTACAGTCGCTAAATCGCCGACACGCCGCACAGTTCCCCCAGGAAAATGAGTTGGAAGCTCGCATCGCCAGCTACGAACTGGCGGCGCGGATGCAGGTGAACGCCAGCGAGGCGCTCGATATTTCTCGCGAGACCAAAGCCACACATACCATGTATGGTCTCGATGACGATGCCACTCGCGAGTATGGTACCCGCTGCCTGATCGCTCGTCGCTTGGTCGAACGCGGCGTGCGGTTTGTGCAACTGTTCCTAGCCGGTCAACCATGGGACAATCACAGCAATCTCGGCTCTGCGCTACCGGCAATCTGTCGACGCACCGACCAACCGGCAGCCGCACTCGTGAAAGACCTCAAACAACGTGGCATGCTGGATGATGTCATTGTCCATTGGGGTGGTGAGATCGGTCGGCTGCCAGTCACGCAAAACCAAGGGTCCGCGGAAAAACATGGCCGCGACCACAACGGCCAGGGCTTCAGCATTTGGCTTGCCGGAGGAGGCATCAAACCTGGCATGACTTATGGCGCAACGGATGAATTTGGGCACAAAGCCGTTGAAAACATAGTTACCCCCAACGATTACCAGGCAACGCTGTTACGCCTTTTCGGGCTCGATCACAACGAGCTGATCTTCCATCACAATGGCCAACAGCAAATCATCACGGCGGGCCGTCCCGCAGAAGTGGTACACGATATCCTGGCTTAGTTCATCGATCAATGGTCGCCAGCGACAACAGGAATTGAAAATCCCATGCACATTCAACGCGACCATATCCAGAGATGGCGTAAAGTCGCGCCCCATCAGAAAGCAAAAAATCGGGGCGTGAGCCGAGTGGTAATCGAAACGTAAAGGTATCGCGCCCGTCCCAGCGATGTACTTGCAACAACAGCCTATCGCTTTTGGCGGGATCACCAACCAAAGCGGCGAAATAGTGCGGATCGACGTGAGCCACCGTAATCGGTACCCTCTTCAAGGCTCGCTCACGCACCGCTTGCCACCCCATATAGCTGGTCAAACCTTTGTCGGTGACACTTTCGACTTCCGAGGGCAACTCGCTCAATGGTCGCTCTTTCGGCCAAATTTTAGCTCGCTGGTTGGACCACAACTTAACTTGACCATGATCTGTCAAGGAAATCGCTATCGGTTCTTCGGCCGAAAAGTAACGCAATGGATGCTCAAACGACAGACTTTCAAACGGAGCCTGCGAAGCATCATAATAGATGTGAATGTTTTCTCGCTGCTCATCGACCCTGAATCGATATGTGCCCGCTCGTGATGACTGCGGACGGGATAGTTTTGCCTCCCCACCAACGAAATTACCTGACTGCAAAGCTTGTGAGGCACTAAAACAAGCTTTCAAGTTTTTTGCATTTAGCCCGGCAGGTAGGCGATGGTCACACTGAATCATCAAGGGTGCAGCAGCAGCAACCCGGCTCCAGGTACGGTCACTCTCACTGCTTGAGGTCCATTGTTCGCAGGCTAGTAATTTACTGGCTCTCAACAGAGGCACCACAATTGACTCTCGCAACTGAACCAGTTCCCCAGAATTGGGCGAGAATTCGCTTAACAGCTGACAATAACCGTTAAAGGCTTTGTTCATGGCGGCATCGAGTTGCGTGCTGAGCAATTCTAGTTGATCCTTCAAAACACGCTTTCGCGAGTAGAAACCGGCCAAGGTGGAATTATTTGGCAACTGAGTAACCTCAGCCTGCTGGATCCGCGATTCCAACTCTCCTACCACGTACGCAGTTCGCGCCACGTCTCTCAACAGTTGATCACTCGATTGCCACATTTTCTCAATATGCGGCTGGTAGCCAGCTGGAAATACCGTCACCTCCGCAGGAATAATGATTGGGCTTTGAACGTTCACCAGTTGTTCGATTCTAAGCTGAATCAAAGGACGAAACTCAGCCGCGTTCCCCCCCGCGGTGACAAACGCGGAAACCAATTTGGCACAACTGTCGTCAAACAATATTCGCGGTACCCCTAAACGCAACTGAGTACCATCCGAGACCGGCTTGCTGGCAACTAACAGCCACAACAAAGGTGATGCCTGGGCACGGAGGTCAATCACGCGGTAGTTAGTCTCGGCGTACTCGCGCAGCAACGCAGCCTCCTGTTTTCGATAATCAGCCACTTCCATCTGTATGCTCTTGTGGAGAGACACCGCAGCGGCCAATACTTTCTCATCTTCGAGCAGCAGCCGCTGCAATCGACGACTTTCCGGTTGCAGTGTCAGGCGGGCAAGCGCTATCTCATAACGGCTTGACTCCGATCGAATCAACAGGCGGATGTAGTCCACCAATTTTGGATGTGCATAAACCGACTCACTGCGAACTTCCGACTCAAGGTACTCAAAAGGTTCCGGCAACTGCCTGGGAATGGTACCAAAGTTGCGTTCATAATCGGCAAGCTTCATCCCCAGTTGATCTGCTCGATCACCCAATCGATTCAGATCGCCACCGAGTTTTTTCAAATCTCGGTCGAGCATTGCGGTGCGGGAATCAATCCGCGAAACTTCCGCTTGAATGCGGGCCAAAGCCGCTACCGATTCAGCTTGAATGCGTGTCAAAGTCGCTTGCGATTTGGACTCGAGATTGCGAATTAAACCTGCCGACTCAGCTTCCAAGCTTTGCATTGCTTGCCGCACAACTCGCTCAAATGTCTCACGGGAAGTTTTTTCATCAAGATCTCGCCGCAATTCGTAAATATCGCGGGCTGCAGACGAAGAAACGGCCTCCAAAGCCTCCTGCAACACTCCCAGTCGGCGTTCCAACTCCGCGGTACGCTTAGTCGGATCTTCGAAAAAGACTTTATCAAGCGCCTTTCCCGCCACATAATCAACGCCAAAGTTGAAGATTCTATCGAACGCCTTTTCGGCAGGGCTCTGCTCCGCCCCATTCGTATCGTCGGCGTTCGAGCGAGCGGTTTGCGAAACGATGCAAAGTAAGCAAAGGGCGAAAAAGAGAGGTTTTCCACGCATCCGATAACTCACCAATGTGAACCAAGAGACCGGCTTAGCCTGGGCAGACATACACCACCCATTGCGACTAGTCTTCAGTATAGCGCAGCGAAAAGCGTTTGCGCAAGACTGCCTTATCGGATAAGATATACAGAGAGCTCCCGCGGTGCTAAGCAGCCTTGGCGTTCCCCCCGAGTGCGACCGCGAGCACAATCTACCCATCCGTATCGCCGCTCGCTCGCATTGTTGTCGATCAGCGAGCGTCCCGCCCTCCGAATGAGAAAAGATCCTCCATGCCTGATCCACTTCGATCTATCGAGGATACGCCACTCACAGCCATGATTATGTTCGCGAAACAAGTTCTGGCCCTGCCCTGCTTCTTGCTGCTGTTGGTACTAATCCAGTCGCTGGAAAATTCAGAGGCGATTGCCGGGCCGCTGGATGATGCCGAACAGGAGGAGTTCTTTGAAGCAAAGGTCCGTCCGCTACTCGTGGAACACTGCATCGATTGCCACGGCAGCGATGAACAAGACGGCGAACTGCGTCTTGATCACCGCGCCGGCTTTATCAGCGGTGGAGGGTCGGGACCAGTCGTTATCGCCGGCAAACCAGCGGACAGCAACTTGATTCGTGCGATCGGATACGCGGACCTTTCTTTACAAATGCCACCTGATGGGAAACTGTCCGATGAAGCAATTGCCATTCTGACAAAATGGGTCGAAAGTGGCGCCTATTGGCCGGAGGAAGCAGACTCTGCCGCCAAAGTGTCGCCAAAATCGCCGGCCGAGCAAATTGCTGAAATGCGTGAATCGCACTGGGCGTATCGCCCCATCGAAGCACGTCAACCTCCGGAGATAAACGAACCTTCCAGCGGCAACAGCGAAACTACGACAGAGAGCGAATCGCAAACCCAGCCGGTTGATCGGTTTATTCTGGCGAAAGTGCAGGAAGCAGGTTTAACCCCCAGCGCCCCCGCCGATCGTCGCACCTTAATCCATCGAGCGTACTTTACCCTGCTTGGTTTGCCCCCTAGCTACGAAGAAGTGCAAGCCTTCATTGCAGACCAATCTCCCGATGCCTTTGCCAAGTTGATAGATCGCTTGTTAGACAGCCCCCACTACGGCGAACGGTGGGCGAGGCACTGGATGGATATCGCTCGCTTCGCCGAGACCACCGGCTACCAACCGGGAAATCGCGAGACTCGCTATCCTTACGCATTTACGTACCGCGACTATTTGATCAACGCTTTTAATACCGATAAACCTTTCAATGAGTTTATCATTGAGCAATTGGCGGCCGATCAACTCGATTTACCAGCAGACAATAAACAGGCGTTGGCCGCGATGGGATTTCTCACCGTGGGTCGCCGCTTTATGAATCGTCAACATGACATCATTGATGATCGCATCGACGTGGTGACCCGGGGCTTCTTAGGCATGACGGTCACGTGCGCCCGCTGTCACGACCACAAGTATGATCCTATTCCCACCGCAGACTATTATTCTTTATATGGCGTTTTTGCCAGCTCCGAAGAACCGGGCGAGCTTCCCCTGCTGGGAGAGCCGACCCCTTCGACTGAATATGACCAATTCCTGGCCGAACAGGCAAAACAACAAGCGGTCGTTGACAAGTGGGTCGAGGAAACAGGCCACAGCACGGCGGAAGAATTGCGTTCGCGAGTCGCCGATTATTTAATCTACATTGCTCGCACCTTACCTCAATACCCGAAAGAAGATGTAAAATTCGTAGGCAAGCGGGGAGCGTTGAGAAGGCCAGCTGTACAACGTTGGCAACAGTATCTAGCGAAACCCCAAGAGTCCACTCCGCCCGTATGGCATTTGCTGCACTACTTGGCGACCCTCCCGGCCGACGAATTCCCCGCGCAATCCAAGCAGCTTTGGGAAAAATTGGCGACGGATGAGATCGGCGACCATCCCTTGCTGAAATCCTTAAACCCGCGAATCGTAACGGCACTCAAAGACAATCCCCCGCAAACAATCGTGGAAGTTGCCGAACGAATTGGTATTGAATTTGAAGCGGTCTGGAACGAATGGACGCAAGCGAAAGAGGCCGACCCATCGATCGACAAATTGGCCGACGAAACTGCCGAAGCGATGCGTCAGCACCTCCTAGCCGCCGATGCGCCAACCACGCTCGATCAAAATCAAAGCATCGCCCACTTGGATCAAGCGGAGCGAAACAAATACAACTCATTAGTAAATCAAGTGAAAGGGATCGAAGTTACCCATCCCGGCGCGCCGTCGCGGGGCATGGTATTAGTCAACAAGAGCACTCCGCATGAACCGGTGATCTTTCGACGTGGCCAGCCTGGCAACCGAGGCGACCGCGTACCCCGCCGCTTTCCACAAGTGCTTTCGCATGTCGACGGAGGCGAACCGTTTAAGCATGGTAGCGGCCGCTTGGAGTTAGCCCGAGCAATCGCTCATCCCGACAACCCACTTACCGCACGAGTGATTGTCAACCGTGTCTGGCAGCACCAGTTCGGCGCGGGGCTAGTTCGCACGGCCAGCGACTTTGGCACGCGAGGCGAAGCACCCACGCATCCGGAATTACTCGACTATCTGGCGGACGAATTTATTCGCGATGGCTGGTCGATTAAGCGGCTACAAAAACGCTTGATGCTTTCCGCCACTTGGCAGCAAGCAAGTGCATTGCGCGATGGCGCGCTGCAAACCGATCCCGAGAACCGCTTGCTCTGGCACATGCCTCGTCGCCGGATGGAATTTGAGCCGCTGCGAGATCGCCTGTTGTTCGCCGCCGGAACCTTGGATACTCACATCGGAGGTCGCTCGGTGATGATCCACCAGGGTGCGAAGCGACGTGGACTCTACGCCTATGTTGACCGCGAGGATATTCCCAGCTTGCTGGCGAGCTTTGATTTGCCCAGCCCCGATGCCAGCCAAGCCATTCGCGCGGAAACCACCGTGCCGCAACAAGCACTTTACCTGATGAATTCGCAGTTCGTGATCGAACAGGCGCGAGCCTTGTCCGCGCGAAGTGCGGAAGTGCAGAAAGCCCACGACGCGGCGGCCGACTCTGCCCCCAACGCGACTAGAGTCCGTGCCCTTTATCGATTTGCCCTGGCGCGTGAGCCCAACCAAAGCGAACTGGATGATGCATTGGCGTTTGTCAATGACCAACCCGACGGCGACGCGGCTGTCGAGGATCCCCAGCAACCCCTTGACCCCTGGGTCCAATTAGCCCAAGTCTTGCTGCTCTGCAACGAATTCGCCTTCGTTGACTGATCCGCCGCATGACGCCCCGCCTATCCATTGCTTAAGCTGAAAGTCATACCGATGCACTCTCGAGATTCACAACATCTCACCACGCAAATTGGCCACTTAAACCGCCTGCCAGCCTCCCGCCGCGAATTCCTTCGCCGCAGCGGCATCGGTCTCGGCACGCTGGGGCTTGCCGGACTGTTCGCAGACGAATCGAATCAAGCTCAGGCGAACTCGAATACAAATCCGATGCGCCCCAAAGTACCTCATTTCGCGGCGCGGGCAAAATCTGTCATTCATATATTTCTCAATGGCGGCCCCTCTCAAGTCGATACCTTCGATCCCAAGCCCGCGCTCGACAAGTATCACGGCCAACCGATCCCGTTGGATCTGAGAACCGAACGGGAAACCGGAGCAGCCTACCGGTCTCCGTTCAAGTTTAGCCGCTACGGGGAAAGCGGAATTGAGGTCAGCGAGCTCTTTTCTCACGTCGGTGAGATGATCGACGATGTCTGCGTGATTCGCTCAATGCACGCAAATGTCCCCAACCACGAACCCTCGCTCATGTTGATGAACTGTGGGGATTCCCAATTTGTGCGACCGGCGGTCGGCTCTTGGGTTACCTATGGTTTGGGAAGTGAGAATCAAAATCTCCCCGGCTTCATCGCCATGTCTCCGAGCGGCTATCCGATCAAGGGTGCGGAGAACTGGCAGGCCGGTTTTCTGCCGGGCGCTTATCAAGGAACCTACATCAATACCAAGCATCAGGAAATTGAAAAACTAATATCCAACATTCGCAACACGGCCGGCTTGGGGAAACAAGATCAACGTCGACAACTGGATTTGTTGAAGAAAATCAATCAACGGCACCAAGAAGTGCGGCAACAAGAGGCTCAATTAGAATCGCGAGTGCAGAGCTTTGAACTGGCGTATCGAATGCAAATGGAAGCCAGTGACGCGTTCGACATCTCGCAGGAACCCCAGTCGATTCGGGAAATGTATGGAGACACGGCTCAAGCAAAACAGATTCTGATTGCCCGACGGTTGGTCGAACGAGGTGTTCGCTATATTCAACTTTGGCACGGTGGCGGCCAACCTTGGGACAGCCACGACCACATTGAAAAGAATCATCGCCGGCTGGCGGGCGAATGCTCACAAGCGATCGGCGCGCTGCTAAAGGATCTCAAACAACGCGGTTTACTGGAAGATACCCTCGTGGTTTGGGGCGGTGAGTTCGGTCGCACACCCACTGTCGAACTGCCCAAAGCGGGCGCGAATGCGGGCACCATCAGCGGCCGCGATCACAATCACTATGGCTTTACCATGTGGCTGGCCGGTGGCGGTGTCAAAGGGGGATATGTCCATGGTGCGACCGACGAATTTGGTTTCCAAGCGGTTGAGAATCGTGTCCATGTGCACGATCTGCACGCCACAATCTTACACTTGCTGGGGTTCGACCACGAACGGCTCACCTATCGCTATGCCGGTCGAGACTTCCGTTTGACCGATGTGCACGGGCGCGTGGTGCATGATTTGATTGCCTAAGCACCAGTCATTGGCAACGTCAAAGGATGCTCCCAAGATTATGCATAGAAAAGGTCATCAGCTGCTGCGGATGATATGCGAGTTTGGGCAGCGAAAGGGAACGATCATTCGCCCCGTCCTTACGACAGTATCTTGCCCTCACGCCAGTATCTTGTTAACAACCTGGGCTTGTGGATTTTCCACCAACGCCAATGAGCGACTGCCGACGCGATAGCTTAATTGCTGGTGGTCGAGCCCAAATAAATGCAGGACCGTGGCCAGCCAATCGTGATTCGTAACCACGTCAGTCACCGCGTGGTGGGAAAACTCATCGGTTTCACCATGCACATAACCTTGCTTAATCCCACCGCCGGCAACCCACATGCTGAAACCGTAAGTATTGTGATCGCGACCGACGCGCTCGGTGCCGTCGGTACCCACGGGAACTTGAATCGTTGGTAAACGGCCCATTTCGCCACCCCAGTGCACCAGTGTCGTATCCAATAACCCGCGCCGCTTGAGGTCCTGCACAAGCGCCGCCGCGGGACGATCAATCTCTTGACAACGCTTTGGCAGCTCGGTGGTAATCGAAGAGTGATGATCCCAGCTTTGTCCGTTATTAAAAATCTGCACAAAGCGCACTCCCCGTTCCACCAATCGCCTGGCGATTAGACAGCGGGTACCGTAATCCCGGGTGACATCCTGATCAATGCCGTACATCCGTTGGGTTTCGGCCGTTTCACCGGAGATATCGAACGCCTCGCGGGCGGAAGATTGCATTTTAGCAGCCAGCCCATAAGTAGCCATCCGCGCAAGCAGTTCGTCTTCACCCGGAAATTGCTCCGCGTGAGTGCGATTGAATTGCTCGAGCAACTCCAGCTGATTCCGCTGAGCAGCCCCTTTGAGATGCACGGGCGGTTCCAAATTAAACATCCGCGGCTCTTGCGGGCGAACCACCGTACCTTGGTAGAGTGAAGGTAGACCGCCATTGGTCCAGCTGTCACCACCCACGATCGGCAATCCCCAAGGGTGCGTCAGCGCGACGTAAGCAGGTAAATTCTGCGACTCGCTTCCCAGCGCATAGGTCAACCAACTGCCGAGCGTTGCACGGCCGCCAACTCCGGCCCCCGAGTTCATCGCATAAAATCCGGGAAAGTGATTATTCACGGCCGAATGCATGGAGCGAATCAAGGTAATATCATCAGCCACCGTGCCCAGGTTTGGCATCAAATCGGAAATCTCCATACCGCACTGGCCGCGGGGCCGGAACGTCCACTGGGGACCCATGATTTGCCGACTGGCCTGAGCGGCGTTATCAAATTTGATGTCGCCCTCAAATTGCTCACCGTTCCGCTTCGTCAGCTCCGGCTTGGGATCAAACAAATCGATTTGACTAGGACCCCCCATCATAAACATCGAAATCATCGCGGTCGCCCGCGGCGGTCGTGGCGGTTGCTTCGGCAACAAATCGTGGACCTCCGGTTCCAGCAAAGGCTTGGGAGGCGGATCGGCGGCTAGCAATCTATCTTGGTTGAGTAACCATGCTGCTCCGAGCGCGCCGAGTCCATAGCTACTGGACTGGATCAAGTGACGTCGGGAACAGAGTCCCGTTACTGGGCGGGCTGAATAATGTTTGGGTCGTTGATTCATGGTTCGTTCCAGACGACGGGGCAATTACTGAATGTACAGGAATCGATTGGAGGAGATAAACACTTGGCAGAGACTCGCCAACGCGCGAATCTCAGCAGCCGCAGGATTTTCTTTCAACTTCGCCTGCCATGCAGGCGTGGCATCGGCCCGCAACACATCTGCCTGCTTCTCAAGAAATACCTCACAATCGGCCAATTCGTGCCGAGTTGGCGGGGTGGCAAAACAAGCTTCAAAGGCGGCTTCAACGCGTGCGGTGACCGACGACGCTTGGCCCCAAAGTTGTTCCGCCATGGCTTCCGTAGTGGCGACAATAAAAGGATCGTTCATAAACAACAGTGCTTGGGGAGCTACCGTCGAAGCATCGCGACGCTGACAATTGGGCTTCATCTCCGGAAGATCAAAAGTCTGTAAAATATTGAGCGGCATCGATCGTTGATTGGAGATATAAATACTGCGTCGCTTGGCTTGCCCGCCAACCTCTTCGATTCCCGCAAAGAGTCCGTCGCGGAGCAGACGGTTACCGATCACCGCTTTACCTTCCCCGTCTTCGGCAACAGGGACGCTGGGGCCATCCATTTGATCGTTCAATTGACCACTGATCAAAAGAATGGCGTCCCGCACCGACTCAGCGTCCAAACGTCGCAAATTCATGTGACTCAACAACGTGTTGTCGGGATCATCCCCCATCGAGTCGCTAGCTTGCGTGGCGGAAGCTTGTTGATAAGTTCGCGACATCAAGATTTGTTTCTGCAAACGCTTGATGCTCCAGCCGCTGGCGACAAATTCACTAGCCAGCCAATCTAACAATCGCGGGTGCGAAGGAAGTTCACCGTTGAGTCCAAAATCACCGGGCGTGGCCACCAAGCCGCGCCCAAAGTGGTGCATCCAAATGCGATTGACCATCACGCGAGCAACCGTGGGATGCGTACCGTCGGTCAATTGTTGGGCGTAGGCCAAACGGCGACCAGTCGTTAACAGTGCTGGGGCCGCCTGTCTGTTGGGAAGCTCGCTCGTGGAGATCTGATCGTGATCGCGTTGCGACACCAACACGGTCAACTCTCCAGGCTGCACGACCTCGGTTGGCGATTCAGGACTGCCGCGAAAAAAGACGCGACTCTCTGGAATTGTTTCGCCCGATTCCTGGACAGCCATAATCAAACGTTGCAAGGGCTTCGTTTTGCGAATTTCGGCAACTTGTTTTTCTTCTTCCTGAAAACCCCGATAGGCGGGCGTGTCATACTCGATCAACTGACCCACGATCCAATCGATGGTCCGCACCTTGGGGAATTGATCGAGCAAAGCCTTTTGTTCCGCGGTCTGTTCGGCGGGCTTGGTCTGCACAGCAGTTCGCACCGCATCGCGGAGCTCGGCGGGCACTTTCTCAATTTCTCGATCCTGAATCGTCTGACAGTGTTCGCGACGCCGACGTGTGATATCCGCTTGCAACGCCACCGCTCGGGCCTCGATCTCGGCAGCACGCTCACGTGTGGCATCGTCTGTGAGATCGACGAGCCGTTGCTGGGGCTTTCTCCATTGCTGCAGAGGAAAAGCGGGATCGAACACGGCTCGCAAACGATAGTAATCTTCGATTGCAATCGGATCGTAGCGATGATCATGGCACTGTGCACAGCCAACGGTTAACCCCAGAATCGAAGTTCCCACCACGTCGATCATGTCGGCAACCGCCTGGTTGCGATCGAGCAAGGAATCGTCGGTTTGCGTGACGTCGGGCGCCATTCGCAACATACCAGTGGCCGCCAGCAAACTCACATGCTGGGGATTATTGCCATCTGGCGTGCCCGCAATCAGCTCGTCTCCGGCCAATTGCTCGACGACAAATTCATCATAGGGTTTGTCATGATTAAAGGCGTTGATCACATAGTCGCGATAGTGCCAAGCATGGGGGCGAGGTTGATCTCTCATTAGATTCCCGTCGCTTTCAGCATAACCAACGACATCCAACCAATGCCGCGCCCAACGCACGCCATAACGGGGCGATGCCAGCAGACGATCCACCAATCGCTCATATGCGTTAGGTTTATCATCGGCCAAGAAAGCGGCGACGTCTCGCGGTGTTGGTGGCAAGCCATGCAAGTCAAACGTCAGCCGGCGAATAAGAGTCCGGCGATCGGCGGCCACAGAGAAATCGAGTCCGGCAGTCCGCAAACGATCTGCTACAAAGGTATCGAGTTGGGTGAGTTGCTGATTCTCACCCGCCAGCGGTGCAGCAATGGTGGTGCCTGGCGGAATGGGAGCTCTGACCGGCTGGAAAGCCCAGTGACTTAATTCCTCTTCGGTGAACTTAACCTGATCGGGATGCTCGGGTTCGGGTCGTGCGGTGACAGCTCCACCACGAACCCAATCCCGAATCACTCGCTTGTCGTGATCGCCCAACTTCGTCGCACCGGGTGGCATTTCATCGGCTTCGATGCGATCCAGCAGCAACGATTCAGCCTCGCGGCCAGCCACGATGGCTGGTCCCGACTCGCCACCGTCAAGCAACAGACGCACCAGCCGCACATCCAATTCCCCAGCCAATTCAGGCTCTTCGCCATGACACTGGAAACAGTGCGTTTTCAAAATCGGCCGCACATGCTTTTCAAAATACAACTCTTCCGGCCTATCCTCTTGGCCGGTTACCCCCGGCTCAACTGGCCGGCCGGCGCTCACTGGCGTGAGCGGATTGCAACAGCCGAACAGACAAAGAACCGAAATGACCCACAGTCGGGTCAAGCGGCTGATAAGGTGCTTGCACATTGAAAAACTGGGCGGGACCTGGGGAGGAAATTAGAGGCGGGCAACTCCTTAATTTAAGCGGTACAGCATCGACAAGCAACTAACAGCGGATTTCACTACGCTTCCCTTGCCAGCATTCGTTAGCGGCAGTCCTACCAGGAGTCACTGTGGGAGAAGGAAAAGCGGCTATCGTTTGCGAGCCGGTCGCAGGTACTTACGCCGGAAATTCTCCCGCCGCCAGGTGGTGAACGAATCGCAGTACAATCTGCGGGCCAGTTCCCGAAAGCCATCGACCAACTCTTCGCGACTCATGGGAGTGGGTTCATAAGTCAGATCAAACAGGGTGCAGCGGTGCCAAGCGTCGGGCTCCAACAATCGTCCTTCGCTGCGGAGTGTTTCATAGAGCGGCGTGCCGGGGAAAGGAGTTTGCAGCGTGATTTGCACGTCGTAAAGTTCCAGTTGCTCAGTGAATTCGTAAACACGATCAAAGATGTCTGGAGTCTGGCCGTCGAGTCCTAGAATAAAGCAACCATTGACGCGTATCCCGTGCGACTGAATGCGATGGATCGCCTCTTGGTAACGGTCCAGTTGTTGATGTTTCCAGTCGCGGCGAATTTCCAGCCCCTCCAGCCCAGTGGCGATGGGACTTTCCAGGCCAATTAGGACTTCAACACAACCCGCTTTCCGCATCAACGTCAGCAACTCCGGATCGTTGGCAACGGAGATGTCCGATTCCGTAAACCACCGCAGTCGTCGTTCGGCCAGTTGCGGTAGCAAGTCCTTCCAGTAATTCCGATTCACGAAACTGTTGTCATCGGCGAACTCAAGAAAGGGGCGCGACCACAATTCTCGCACGCGATCAATCTCCGCCAATACTCTTTCGGCGGGCTTATGCTTGTATCGCTGAGTCAGCAGGATTGAGCTGGCGCAAAAGGTGCATCGCCAAGGACAGCCGCGGGTGACTTGAATCGTAATTCGGTTATAACGCTGCATATCGAGCAGCTCAAAAGCGGGCATCGGCGCTTCGGCTAAATCAAATTCACGTGGTTGGCTGTGGTAGATTGGCTGCAGCGTCCCCGCTTCGGCATCGGCCAGCATCTCCAACCAGCAGAGTTCACCCTCACCGACCATCACGGCATCGGCATGCGCGGCCGCCTCATCCGGGAGCGCCGTCACATGCAACCCACCCATCACCACCGTGGACCCGGCGGCTCGATATTGATCGGCAATACGATAGGCGTCGCGAGCCTGAGCGGTAAACGTGGAGAGGGCTACCAGGTCGAACTGTGGCCACTGATGCACATCCTGCAATTGGTCGACCTCAAGATAGGTTACCTGATGCCGCGGGGGTGTCATACCGGCAAGAGTCAACAAGCCCAGGCTGGGCAATGAGGCGATGGTTTTGCTGCGTTCGACGAAGCCAGGCAAAGTCATACCCAGTCGCATCAGCTCTTCATCGCAGACGCGGATTCCACTCAGCGCGATCAACCCGATTCGCATGATTAACTCCCGGTGGTCACCGCCCCAAAGAGTGACACAAGCAACAGACCGACCCCGCCGAGTAGACTCACTACGGGAATAAAAAATAGCTGCCGAAACGACTTTCGCCAGGCGGAAAGATAACAAACACTCGACATTGCCACGGCTCCGACGATTAACAACGTAGATGCCACCTCCAGCGCGCGCCCCGCAAGGTTTACCTGCAGAACGGTGAATGCAAAACACAAATTCAGCAAACCGGTTCCAAAGAAGGCAATATGCCCGAGTCGAGTCATGCGTCGCGGCCAACTGCCATAACCACCGAGCCAATTCTCCCGATGAAAAAACAACCCTTGCACAGTCCCAGTGACCAGCCCAAGCAGAAACCAACACCAGGCAAAATACAAATTGTACAGAGACATACGTCTAATTTTATGATACGCGTAAAAAGAAGCGGAACGGAGAAATAATGCCAAATTAGCTCTGCATCGGTTCATCAGCGCGCCGCCATTGGAATTTCAAATTTGTAAAGCGTTCCCTGACGATTAACTTGTAAAACCGTCGTTCCGTTCCTCTCAAAAACCGCTCGCAGCAATTTAACCAACCGCGCATTTGAGCGGGGCCGCTCTCGATCCACCCTTTGTATTCTATCCTCCGCTCGCAAGCCTGCGCGAGCGGGGGGACTGGAAGGGTATACTTGCATGATACGCATCGATTCATTCGCAGTCACCAACCTTACTCCTAACACCCAATCCATTTGGCGATCCGAGTTGAGACGATTCTCCGCGGGCATCACTTGCTGCGATTCAAACGACACCTGAGAAGAACTTCGGAAACGAGCATTCCTTTTCGTCCCGCGTCTCTCTACTGAAGAAAGTTCGTTTGCCGGACCAAGATCAACCGCCGTTGTCTCCGCTTTGGTTCACCACCGCAATCGCCTCCCTCGACTCAAGCGAACGCAAGCCCACTATCTCGCCGTCAGCCGCGCGACGATTCGAGGTGTTAATCAGCATATCCACCCGTGCTTGCAACGTGGTCTCACCGAGCTCAAACTCAAGGTTCAACCGCTGAAGCCAATCCAAAAATGGAAAACGCCATGATCTAGGAGTCTCAGAAACGGTGTAGACGCTCCGGTCCTGCCAAGCAGTGCTAACCCAACTAGCTACGCCAGCATCTTGATCGTAGATGAAATCACCACCAAGGGAACAACTAACGCGCGCGCCGAGCAGATTCTCAACAACAGACCTTGCTTCCGTTGCCGGCAAATTCAACCATTGCGAAAAATCGTTGAAGAAGCTTGCATTCCCAGCAGAAACTTTACGTGCCGAGAGGTAAGTATAAGCTTGCACATACGGCTCCACTTTGGCCCCACGCAACGACCCCATACGCAGCCTCACTTGAGGAGCAGCTTCGACAAATTCCTCCCTAAGTTCACTGAAAGCGCTTTGACGTATTTGCCGATTCTCCGACACGACGGTCCAGCTATCACGCGTCTCGACGCTGCGCAAGTAATTCGCCACGTTTGCTGGCTTCAAGGACATCGATCCGAGTGCCCAACCAAGAGTAAATAACGTCTTGCTAACTGGGCCTCGACCAATCACAGGCGGAGAAACACTGCGGTGGTTGCGACGAGCCGGCGCGGAGTCCCGCTGCTTGGGGTGCATTTCAAGGGCGGACGCCAGCAGCCGAAGGACCTCGCTATTTGGCGGAGAAAGGGCGGCAAAAGCATGACTCTTGGCGTAACTCACCCGCTTACTGGCATTAAGTAACTTGACCTGTCCGTTCTCAAAGGCAAACGGTGCTTGAGCATCGCGGAGCCCTAGGTACAAGAGGTGGGACTGTGATCCTGGACGGGTGCGAACAGCCGTATCGAGACTCAAAAAATCGCCCGCTATCGGCGCCACCCGACTGGGATTGGCCGCCGCCAAGTGTCGCCTTAAAAACCTATAGCGGTTCTGCGCGTAGGGCGCAACGACAATATCTAAGTTCACCCAATCATGATCGGCGATTTCAGAATCACGACGGGAAAAGACAACCGTCACCGGGTCGACACGATTCCATTCCGAATTGTAACGCTGGATAAAACGTTGGTACGAACTTGCTTCGCTCCAGGTCACCTTATCGAGCGGAACATCCGGAACTGGCAAGAAAGCCTGCGCTGCACCGCGCAACGAATCTCGCAGCTTTCCATCCTCGATCAAGGGAATGCTCTTATCGGGCCGTCTAGCAAATTCAGGCGGCAGCAACCGCGCCTCAAGCAATTCCGCGACGGTATACGCATTCAGTTGCTCAGCTTTCGCCACCAGGCGAGCCAATTGAAGTTGCTTTAGCTCTTCCGCAGCCCGCCTGCGGCGAGTTAATTCAATGCGGTAATGCGGACTCACCAAATTTTGAAAAAACGAATCGGACAAATAAAGAAACGCGAGTGGGTCGCGTTGCACATCCGTTTTACTACGAGCGTAGCGAAACTCCTGCAGATCCCCAAGGGCCTGCTCGCCGCGACCGGCTTCAAAAAAACGACGCAACAGATGCTCAGAATTCGTTACCAAGTGATGTTTTCCATCGATCGCATAGAACGAGCGAACTCGGTTGTCGTCAGAGGCGAGCAAAGAGACGACGTGGTTATCAATCTTCACCCTGCGTTCAATCGCCCCCGGCACCCGCTTAAGCGACTGTTGCCGCATACTCTGGATTTGTTGCAGCAACTTTTCAGGTTGCCGTGCCTGAAACAGCACGCCAATCGCGGCGCCATCCTGGAAGAACGGATCACAGCCAATCAAAGCCATGTCGGAAACCAATTGATCGAACTCGGCCACCGATACCTGTTCAGAATCGAGCCCCAGTTGCAACTCCAGTTTGGCTCGCGTTTGGCGATCGAGTGATCTTGTCGCCACAATATCACTCAAACTGCCGCCCCAGCCCTGCAGAAAACGGCGAAAATAGCGATAGTTTGCGAGGCTGCCAGTGCGAACATAAAAGCACTCCGCAGGTACATGCTGGGCAATGGATTCAACCCGCGTTGAGGCGGGGACTGCGGGGACAACCAAACTCCGCAGCCTGGGCCTAGCGGGCACCGCGCGGTTGGCTTCTTCAAAAGGCCTTGAGTTGCTTAAACTAGCATCTTCCTGGATCGCCAAGTTAACCGACTCAATGCCAAACAACATACCGATGGCGCGCTCAAATTGGCCCTCCAAACCGCTGGGTTTCGCCGAATCCATTGCTTGCACGCTCGGCCAAGGCCCGGGTAACTGCAGCCGCCGCGCCAGCATTTCCAACAATGACTGCTTCAGTAACTTTTGCTCTCGATCGAGGTCTTCTGGAATCACAGAAAAGTGTTTCCACCACTCACGAAGGCGTGTGCCATGAAGCGCGGAATTTTCGTGATAGCGGATCGGCTGCCCTTGCAACTCAACACCGGCAAGCCCCGTTAATGATACCTCGGTCGGCTCGTTTCCCCGCAGTAAGAACAACGACCGCACGCGATCGACTTGGCCTTTCGATAGCCCGGTTTCGTTTTGATAAGAAATCTCAAAAGCCGTGTAATAAATACTTTGTTCGCTTGAATTTAGAAACAGCGGTTGATCTTGATGCAATGTCGGACCGAACCCCTTTTCGAATTGCAACTCAATGAGTCCAACACTGAAAGGGGTCCCCGTAACGGCCTCCACGGTAACACTTGTCAGCTTTGGCTGGGGAGGCTGCTCAGATTTCCGTTGACGATCATCACGAGCTTGAGCCTCCAACGTGTTCTTGCCCGCTTGCGGAGCCGTCGCAGGTCTCAACGCTGATTCAACCGTTGCGTCCCCCGGGTTTTGCTCCAATCGCTTGGCCAATTCACTCAGCAAGCCTTCGCGGATCTGATCTGGATCGCCAAGAGCCTGTAATTTCTCAGGCACCTTGCCACCTTGAGTAATGGCGAGCAGTTCCCGATTAGACAGCGTCCCAAAGACTCGGTAGAGTTCGCTGGTCGTTTCTACCGATTGCTGGACTGGTTGCTCGGCCTGTTGCTCGGTCCGCTGCCCTACTGGCTGTACGGCTCCGACCCGAATCGAAGCATCGCCCAAGTTGCCCTCGTCATCAGCGAAGTCTGCCAGCCTGGCTGAGTCTGCGGGTGGTTGCTCAGCAGGTGCAGTGGTTTCCTCGCCGTCCCGCAGTAAGACCGCTGTAAGGACAGAAACTATTGGGATAAAACAACCAACCATCAGATACCGCCGCAGTAACTGACTCGAATCGATTTTCATCATTGATCTCCACAGACGGTGCAAGACGAATTAAGAACCTATCCGAAAACGCGTTAAATTACATGCTGACGAAGGCATCGCTGACGGATTGGCTGAGCCCCCTCTCAAGAGACGAAACAGCTTGTTCCCTGTTTTAATGACGTCGTTGGTTGAATCATCGAGCGCGCAAATTGGAAAAATTCGTTTCCTCTTGATGCTAGGGCGCTATCCGCCTGATCTTGGAATTCGAGGAGTAGCTTACCCCCATGACTCTTGAACCGAAGCCCGAACTCGAACACTATCGCAGTTACCTGAGATTACTGGCCGACTTGCAATTAAACCCGCGGCTGCGGGCCAAGGAAGATATCTCGGACGTTGTACAGCGGACAATGCTGCAGGCCCACCAAGCACTTAATGATTTTCGTGGCAACACGGATGCCGAGCTTCGCGGCTGGCTGAAGGTGATTTTGACCAACAACCTGACCAACCTTGCCAAATACCACTCGGCTAAAAAGCGGGATATCCGACGGGAAATCTCGATCGACCAGCAACTGCAAGAGTCCGCTGCCAGGCTCACCGAGCAACTGCCTGCCGAGATTAGTTCTCCCAGCGAAAATCTGATTTTACAAGAACGCGCCGAGCAGCTTGCTGACGCACTCGCAGGTTTATTGCAAGACGAATGCACCGCGATCGTTTTAAAACATGTCCATGACTGGAAAGTAGCTGAAATCGCTAAACATCTGGGGCGATCTCCCGAGGCCATCGCCGGCTTGCTGCGTCGAGGTCTCAAAAAGCTTCGCGAATCAATGCATGAAAAAAACAACAGGGAGCAATAGCTCGATCATTCAACAATTCTAATCCGCTAGCATCGGCCGAATATCATCCATGGGAAACGGGCTCAGCACGAAGTCTCTGGTACCCCCCCGGGGACGCACGTCAACAACGCGGTAGACGTGAGCACGTAGCAGGCGATTGGCAGGTGCGTTCGGTCTTCGATCCAGCCGTGTCTCTGGTAGTTGCTGACTAAAATCAGCTTTTAACACAACCAGATCCGGACGAGAGATCGTTCTTACATGCCAATTATTCCGAGCACCTGGAAGCTCTATGATGTGCCGATATTCAAAAAAGGAGATGCTAATTTTCCGCTCCTTCCCGACATCCGCTTTTCCAATCGAGAATTGCAAATCGTCATCGAAACGCCCAATTTGCCCAACGCGAAAATCTTTCGGCGAAATTGTGGGAACAAAGGCCGCTCCCGACTTCAATAACTCCAACCACTGGCCCAACTGCTTGATCAAACCTTTTGCTTCCCGTAAGAGCGGATGCCGAGTATCGCGTGCGCCGGACCGAAGTTGCTTTCTCAAATTCTCCAGGCGACGTTCAATACGGCGGACCTCTACCGCACGCATCGACTCCATGGCATTCCGAAATTCTCGCAAGTCCGCTGGAATCGTCGCGGCGAATTGAGGTTCTTCGATCTGTGTCCACAAATACTCTCGATCGGCCTGACAAAGGCGGTTGATGGGCACCTCAATTCGCTTTCCATCGGCCTTCTGAATCAGAATAGCCGAACCGTCGAAGCCAACCAGTGTTGCCTGCACCCGAAAGCGACCATCACTACTCGTCCAATGTCGCCCCCATGCCGGCCCGACTAACAACGACAATGTGCTCAGCATTATTATTAGTGTTCGACGTAAATTCATGGACTCATTCACAATCAACGAATACACACCACTTAGGGGGTGGTGACGCTTTGTGCTGAAATAGTCGCCAAAGCGAGGCCCCTCCGGCAATAGACTAGAAAGCATTCGTGGCTTGGTCGAGCGCGAAGGTCGGAAAAAAGTTATCGACTTTGTGCGGTCGATAGCAATCGAGTGGTGGTCTAAAAAGCTGGCGGAGTTCTTTAAGAAAAATGACGACACTCAAGGTGAACGTTTGTGACTAATTCAAACCGACAGCGGGAAGCAGCTTTTGATCGAGTTATTCACCAGTATTACCAAGCAATCGATCGTGGAGAATTAGTAGAACCCGAAAGCTTCATCGCGCGACATCCTCATTTTGCAGACGAGCTCAAATCTTTTTTCACGGATCTGCAAATCATCGACGATGCTCCCGATATCGGCACACCATCCCAAACGACCGGCCCGAACGGGCCAAGCTCACTCCATCCCATCCTGCATTTGGCTAAGCCAGGTGATTCGCTTACTTACATCGGCGAATATCGAATTCTAGAAGAAATCGCCCGTGGCGGGATGGGCGTTGTCTATTTGGCACGGCATGAGCAACTTGGTCGAGACGTAGCGCTCAAGATGATCTTGACGGGACGGCTTGCCAGCCAATCCGAAATAGATCGATTTCGTCGCGAAGCAAAATCTGCGGCGACCTTGCGGCACCCAAACCTCGTGACAGTATACGAGATTGGTGACCACCAAGGCAGCCACTACTTCACGATGGACTACATCGAAAGCGTTAGCCTTGCTGACCGGTTGCGCGAGGGTTCATTGCCTCCCATCGATGCCGCTAAATTATTAGAGACGATCGCCCAAGCCACCCATTACGCCCACAAACAGGGCATACTCCATCGCGACCTCAAGCCGGCCAACGTATTGATCGACAATTTGGGTCAGCCACACGTCACAGATTTTGGTCTCGCAAAACCGATAGTTACCACAGACGCCGTGTCGCAGACTGAGATCACGCTGACCGGCCAGATCATTGGCACCCCAAGCTACATGGCGCCAGAGCAAGCGGCTGCGAAACATCAACTTGTCAGCGTGGCCAGCGACGTTTATTCACTGGGGGCGATTCTTTACGCATGCCTAAGTGGTCGCGCGCCGTTTGTCGCCGAATCGACGCTGGAAACATTACGGCAAGTAATCCATGAAGAGCCGCTGCCAGCCCGAATCTTGAATCCGCGTGTTCCGAAGGATTTAGAGACAATCTGCTTGAAATGCTTGAGTAAAGAACCACATCATCGTTATCACACGGCTGATGCCTTGGCTGCGGACCTACGACGCTATCTTGAAGGCCGCCCAGTCGTGGCCAGACCGGTCAATGTGCTTGTGAAAACGTGGAGAGCGGCAAAGCGAAACCCGTGGCCAGCATTGGCTCTTTCGCTGGTTGTTCTCATTGCTTTCATATCTCCCTTAATCACAATCCAACAAGTGCGGCAATCTCGTCTGCTTTCAGTCAATTCCACAAGAATCGAACAGCAGAATGACGAGATCACTGACCTCTTAAGCTCCAAACAAAAATCCCTTCAGCTTGCGATCACAGCTGAAAAACAAGCGACTGCATCTTCCGCCGCAGCCCGTGCTCAAGCACTTAGCAATCGCAGATTACTTTACATCGCCGACATGCAGAGGATGGCGGGTCTCTACGAAGACGCCAACATTCGGGCCATGCGAAACGCGCTTGAACGGCACGTGCCCGCACCTGGCGAGCCAGACTTCCGCGACTTTGAGTGGTACTATTGGCGAGGAAAGCAAAATGGCGGTGCCATACCATGGCAGCAAGATACGACTGTGGAAAAACTTGAGCTTTCGAAAAATGGTCAATGGATAGCAAGCTACTGGATAGAGGGTAAGAACACCAGGATTCAGATCAGGAATGCCAACACTGGAAAGTTAAAACGTACGTTCACATTGCCTGGCTTGCAGGTTACCAATTTTCAGTTTCGTTGTGATCACGAACTAGTCGTGGCTGCACTTGGAGAATACCAAACAATTCATACCATCGACTGGCCAGCAGGTAAAATCATCACCAAAGTGCTTTCCTTCCCAAAACTCGCACAGATGCCAGCGTCACGTTTTGTGTTTTCCGAATCGGGCAAACTTGTTGCTCATGCTTTCCTGGGGAATGTGCGGTGTTACAGCACCATCACGGGTCAAGCTATAAAAGTACGATTACCCGAAAACGCCGACATCTCGCAAATCCGCAATCAGGGTGTTGTCTATAAAGATAAGGATGGTCACTACCAGCATTTCATGACACAAGTTGCTGGAGCAGTGCAAACACACATGGGTGCTTCGGTGCTCCAGTCAGATCCACTGAATGGCGTAGCCCAGCATTGGGAAGCGGGGAATCGCTTTGCACCTGATAGCAATCAAGAAGGTGGGCCCGTGATGGCTCTTAGCTTCTCCGCGTCGGAGGATCTACTCGCCGCCGGCACGAGGGAGGGACATCTCAAAATCTGGGACCTCTCCAGCGGGCACGTATTACTCGACATCGAATCCCATCAAGGAATCATTTGGGACCTAGACTTTTCACCCGATGACCAACAACTGGCCAGCGCAGGAGCAGACGGGAGCGTGAAAATCTGGGACCTGTCCAGCGGAGCATTGGAAGCCAATCTGGCCGGGCACAACGGCGGGGTGAAAAGCATTTGTTTTAGCACAGATAGACAGCTCGCATCCGGCGGTGCAGATCGTCTGATTCAGATCTGGCGACTGCCTGATACACGACCGCACAACACGCTGCGTGGCCACGAGGATTCTCTGTCGCGCGTACGCATATCCCCAGCCAATCGATCAGTGTGGTCGGTCAGCCATGACGGCTCCGTTTGCAAGTGGAGCATTGCAGACGAGTCGTCGCCAATCGTGATTGCGGATCCAACACCATTTTATGACGCTCATCTCTCCGCTGATAGGAGCCTAGTTGCTGCTAGCGGTTTGCAGAAAGGAATCACGCTATGGGACACGATTTCCGGAAAACCAAGTTTTTTCATGGATCCATCCAATGGATATGGATATCCGACATACCACACTCGCGTCAGTAAAAAAAATCTCTTGGGGCTGCGATGGGACGGTGCTCTTCTGCACTGGGACCTAACCACGGGTCAGCGAGAGCTGCGACGAAAATTTCCTGTTCAACTCATTGATCAAATGCCACATGCGGACATTTCCGAAGATGGTCTATGGATCGCGGCTCAACACAAAGATGGCCGTGTGAGAATCGATTCGACGATGGACGACAACATACCATCACTTTTGTTAGATCTTCAGGCTAGCCAGCCGTTAGCAGTGAAGTTCTCACCGGACGGCAAACACGTTTTGACAAATCTACTTGCGGCGGCTAATCAGGCCGGTAGAGACACCAGCACCCTGCAACTATGGGACGCCCGTTCGGGCAAGTTGATCGCTGATATAGCGGGCGGACACAATCTTCACGGGGTAATTTCAGGAAATGGCCGCGTGGCATATGTCGCCCGCGCCGGCACGCATGCCAAAACCACGGGACAGACTGAAACGCTCGTGATTTGGGATCAGGTTCAAGGCATACCGCTTGGACAATATTCGATGGTCGGCATCCAGCAGCTTGCCATTTCTCCCGACGGGACCAAACTGGCAATCGCTCTTAAACAGGAGGGTGCGATGTCCAATAGCGAACCACTTGTTAGCCTACGGCTCGTATCCGATGGCTCAGAGATCGCCCGATTCTCGGGAAATACAACTCATATCGCTTTCACCACCGATAGTCACCAACTTATTATCGCCGGTGAACAAGGCAAGCTCGATTTAGTGGACGCAGAATCAGGGCAGCTTTCTCGCCAGCTTGTCAACTCGGCCGGACGAGTCACCAGCGTCTCCTATTCTCCAGACGCAACCAATATCGCTGCGACGTTCACCAATCGTCATTCATCCGGTCATAGTGTCATTTCCCTCAGCAACCCCACGTTACAAGACACATCCTTAGCGCCAGCAAATATTAGGAACAGCACGACAACACCAATTGGATACCTTCCTGATGGACGTCTGAACTATCGGGGTCTCGCTTGGCGGCATTGCGAATTACAGCCAGCGCAGAGAGCAACTCACCAGCTCACGGAACAGTATGACTCTCTGCCAGAGGCCTTGGGGCAAGCGGCAAACACATGTTTTTTCCTGGCACCCGATCGAACGCTATTTCGTTTCGAATTGGCTCATCCCGAAAAGTTTATTCGCTCACAAAAATCTCTCCCGGGCAGCATGACTCCACAAGCAGTGGCAGCCAGTCGAGACGGAAGCCGAGTCGCTTTGGCGTTGGCCGACAGCGTTCATATCTATGACGGCGAGAGCTTGGAAAGCTTGCACGTTCTCAGAGAAATGACATCCAACATCCGAATTCTAGCATTCAGTGATGATGGTTCGATGCTGGCAACCGGTGACCAGGCGGGCCAAGTCAAAATTTGGCAAACAAATAACTGGGGGCTCCGGGCTGTGTTTGTGTCACACACAAAACCAATCACGGACCTTTGTTTTTCCCGTTGGGGTCAAACGCTCGTCTCCTCCAGTGAGGATGGTGAGATTGTCTTATCCGACGTTGTGACTGGAGCACCCAAAACAAGCTTTAGCGACCATCGGGGGCCGGTTCATGGGCTAGCCTTTTCACCCCAAGGTGACGAACTCGCATCTGCTGGAGACGATGGCACCATTCGGCGCTTTCGCGCTGCAGAATAAACCAAGTCGCGGAGACGTCAAACGGGCCGTCGACTCGGCTTTTCCTCGACAACTTATTTCTCACTATAGCCTATTTCCACTTCACCGAGCGTTCTAAGATTACAGAATGTCTCGTCAAACGCCCATCGACATGCATTTAAAAATCTCGGGAGTGGGGGCTCGCCGTGGTGCTGGTTCAGATCCTTGCTGGACTGACCAGCCCGGCGGAATGGTTTCGCGATGCGACCTCGAGAGATCAATGCAAGCTGGTTGTTAGTCCGGCTGATCCCGAAGCCGTGATTGGCCGAGACAAGCATGACGTGGGCTGACCACTTGATAACGTCCAGTATTTGACCGACTGCCAGAGCGGTGTGATTCTGAGTTTTGAAGTATTTCGCCAAAATAGTGATAATACCACTCTGGGGCCGATGATCGAGCAGTGCCAACGTATCATCAAAGGTCGCTTGCAAACGATTCATGCCGACGCCAGCTACTGCTCGATTCTTGATTTGAAGGATTGCGAGCGTTTGGGAATTGATTTGTGGGCGCCGGTTCAGGACAACATTATGCAACAACGCAAGCTGGCCAACGGTCACCTCCAAATTCCTTCGGGCAAGTTTGACTTTGATTCATCCACAGGAGAGCTAGGTTGCCTGGGTGGCCATGCGATGAAACTGGTGCGTACCGTGGAACTTCCCCGCGCCTGTGGACGCACCGTACCGGAACTGCGTTTTGAGCAGTCGGAGGAACATTGCGCGGTCTGTCCTTTGGCGGCGCAGTGCCTGGGTGACCGCTCCAAACGTCGCACAGTCAGCCGCCAGAAAGATCAACATCTGCTTGATACTCAGAAGGAGAAGATGTCAAGTGAATCGGGCCGCCGGAGTCGAAGTAAGCGTGGTTCATCGGTGGAAAGGAGCTTTGGGGATGGCAAGCTTCACCGCAATCAGGCTAATCGACACGGTCGCGGATTGTCTCGGGTACGAGCCGAGGTGGTCCTGCTGGCGATCGCACAGAGCACACTGACGCTACACAACCGTGAAAAACGCGGTGAAAAAGCAAAGACGTAAGCTGGACGATCTCATTAGGCGATTCGGATAGTACCGACCGGCTGGTTGCGAGTTACAATCAGCAACTTGCCCGCCGACTTACAACTTGCCCACCATTTCCTCCGTCGAGGTTTCGCATGCCCCCGTTCACCTCCAGCCGCCGTGCTTTTCTGGCTTCCACCGCGGCCCTGGCTGCCGCTTCACCACTGGCCGCCTCACCCCAGGGTCCTTCACCCCTGAATCCTTCCCCTGAGCGAAAAGGGGCAGCGGACGATCCCGCCAACTCCAGCGGGCCGTTGTTGGCTTACGTGGGCACGTTCAGCGCTCCGCTTCGCGACGTCCTGCCGACTCAAGTCGATCTACCGCCGGGCAACGGGCGGGGCATTCATATCTTTTCAGTCAATCGCGAAACTGGCGATTTGACTCCGGCCGGTCTACTCGAGTCGGGCACTAGTCCCAGCTCGTTGGTGATTAACAACGCCGGCACGCATATGTATTCTGCCGATGAAACCGCTCGCGTGGGGACGGGCAACATCGGCACCGTCAGCGCCCATTCAATTGATCGTCAGGCTGGCCAACTGACGCTGTTGAATTCAGTGCCCTCGGGCGGCGCCGGACCGACATACGTGAGTCTTCATCCCTCGGGAAAATTTCTCTTTGTGGCAAACTACTTTGGCGGCACGGTGGCTGTTCTGCCCATCTTGCCTGATGGGCGTTTGGGCCAGCCAACGGATGTCAAAGTAGACTCTGGAGAGATCGGCCCGACCCGGGCAACCAATGCGCCTCCGGGGAGCTTTGCCATCAGCGGACATGATCGCACCCACGCACACATGATCGAAGCGGCTCCCGACGGGCGCTTTGTACTGCACGTCGATCTTGGATTGGATCAAATTTTCATTTGGAAGTTTGATCAGCAAGCGGGACGTCTGATTCCCGCTGAGATCCCCGCCATCTCGCTGCCACCCGGTGATGGCCCCCGCCACTTTTATTTTCACCCCAACGGCAAATGGTTTTATTCCGTGCAGGAGGAAGGTTCGACCGTTGTGTTTTTTGCTTATGATGCACAAACGGGGCGACTGACGGAACGCCAGACCCTTTCGACTTTGCCCCCCGGGTATGAAGGAAGCAACTTTTGCTCAGAAATCTTAGTGTCCGCAGATGGTAAGTTCTTATACGTGGGTAATCGCCTGCACGACAGCATCGGTATCTTTGCCATTAACTCGACGGGCGAGTTAAGCTATCTCGGCGAAGAGTGGACTCGAGGTGATTACCCCCGGAGTTTTAATTTCGATCCCACCGGCAACTTTCTGTACGCCTGCAATCAACGCGCCGACCATGTTGCCGTTTTTCGAGTCAACCGCGAAACGGGCGGCCTGCAGTTTACCGGACACTACGAAGCGGTGGGCAACCCGTCGGCAATCGTGTTTCTGGATTTAGCGAAGTTAGGGTGAGTCTTCCGCAACGGTAATTTACCGTCCCTCTGCTTGCTGGTCGAGAAATTGGAAAACATCGTCAAGTGCGGCTTGCACGATCACCATATGTTCAACCTGGGGATATTCGCGATAGGTGACTTTGGCTGCGGTCTTGCGCAGTTGGTTGGAGAGCGATTTTGCTCCTGACCGTCCAAAGTCAAATTCCCCAGCGGCAATGAACCAGGGGATTTTTGACTCGCCGGCTCGCCGCCCAGGACGCCCACCGCCACCAAGTGCGACCGCGGCCGTTGGTAGCTGCGGATGTCGGTTGACTTGTTGGACCACCTGGCCCGCGCCCATCGAGTGACCGACAAAGAATATCCTTTGCCGATCTACTGGATAAATCTCCGCCAACGCAGTGACGATCTGCTGGCTATCCATGCCCAGGCCAAATAGCGATTGTCGCGGTGATGCAACCAGCCAGCCGCGTTCGACGGCCAGTTGCGGGAGTCGCCCGGCACCATACGTTTCAAAGAACATGTTTTCGCTGCCACCCGCACCATGGAAAGCGATCAGCAGCGGAATGGGCGTGTTGTCATTGGCCGTTTGCGGCGCTCGGCAGCGGATGTTAACGCGTTGGTAACCGTCCGCCAAAGTCAACCATGTATCATGCTCGATGGAATGCTCTCGGAGCGTCGCGTTGGCAGTTGCCGGGGCAGCCACCAGTGCTTCGCAGAGTTCCAGCAGGCGGTTTGTCGGATAGTCAACTTCGAAGGTCTGCTGGTCGTTTTGCGCGGTCAGCTTGCTGAGTAGATCGGTGAATGTCGCCCGCGCCGTACCGGCAAACTGAGCCACTGCTGGATTAGTTTCAGCTTCATTACCTCCGCCGGTTTGGCTGCGGCTTGCTTGTCGCAGCCGTTCCAGACGCGCGTCCCAATCGTCGACGCGAGCAACCATTTGCTGCGCAAAGGGAATTACTTGCTCACCATGGATCAATGACGCCGTGAGGTTGTAGTCGCCTGCCGGTAAAGAACCAAAAGGCAGGGAGCAGCCGACCGTAGCGGATTTCCACTCAACCTGATGTCGCAGCTGTTGGGAATCTCCAACGCTCTCCAGCCGCAGCAACAATTGAAAGTCAGCGGTTGCCATCTCGGGCGTTTCGTAAAACGGTGCGACTCGAAGCCGCAGTTCCGTTTCATCAGCTGAGGCAACCTGATTACTTACCAGCAGCTGCAAGGAGTATGCATAGCGCTGCGTGGGCGTGGCTGGCGTGGCGGATACGGTTGCGAAAGTCGCTTCGTCGAGTTGAGCGGCAGCTCCGCGTAGTTTAAGGCTGAAGAAATTCGTGACGGCCGATTGCATTGGGTTTAAGCACCGTTTTCTGGCAGCTTCATCAGCCGTTTGCCAAACAGTTTCAAAGCGTTGCAGGCGTTTCCCCAATTCGTAGCGATCGGATTGAGCGGCTGCCGGGTGAGTTGCGTAAACGCATAGCAGCAAGCCAGCCCCGAGCAGGCTGAGCAATCGCAACCGGCGACGCTCGAACAATGTGAAGAGCGGCGCAGCGGGGGCCGGTTCGCGGCCAATTTTATTCTGGAACATTGGCGGTGGTGCTCAGCTCCTGGAGATCAAGGGTTTGGCCATTGGAAAATGAACGATAGTACGCGCTGTAATCCGCTGGTTGGTCACCTGCTGGTTGGTCACCGTTCGTTGGCGTCTCAATGTCTTGTTCCGCCAGTTGCTGAGCATTAAGAAGCTGGGCGTTAAGAAAGTGGACTGAGTGTTTGCCCACGACTTCAGCTTGCGAGCCTTGCACGACTAAGGCGGTGGCCTCATCGATACCGATCCCCAACAATTTGGGATGTCGCTTGATAACGGGAATGAGATCGGGAAGTCGTCCGCGTTGGGTGAAGTGTTGATCGATTGCGACGCCAGGCAAGAAAGCAAAGCCGCGCTCATAGCCTTCCGCCATCATGACGGTGTTACCCAGCGGATGGCCTCGCACAAGGAACTCACCTTGAATGGTCGCGCCGGCTGAACTACCACCGATCACGCCCCCGCGAGCTAATACATCATGAAACAATTCCACCGCGTTAGTGTTGTCATAAGCGTCGACGAAATTCCATTGGCGTCCACCACCAAACCAAACGCCGGTTGCCCGTCGGAGTGCTTGTTGAAATTCCTCTGACGCAACTTCGTCGGGCAGCATTTGCGGCAAGATGGTAACGCTGGCAACATCAGCGCTGCGCAAGAAACCGGGGATTCTTTGCTGGCGAGCGACCGCTGGCGGTACGGCGGTTGGCAAGAAAACGAGATGTGCCTGAGGGCCACCAGCCAGGGCGATGAAACGGTCAATGATAGGTTGTGGGAGGCCACCGCCACCGACAATGACCAGGGAACCGTTATTGACGCCAACGGAAGTTGTTTGCGGCAGGCCGGGGTCGCTATTAGCAGCCCGAGCTAGTGCCGCTCGACGCCATTGTGTGAGGTCGGCGATTTGACCAGATGCCAATCGTAGCTGGCTGGCGGGACGAAAGCTGCAGGCGGCAAGTAAGCAAGTGGCGGTCCCCTCGCCAACGACTCGCAAACGACGGCCACGAACAATGACCGCGGTCGCTTCATCAATGCCCAGACCGAAGCGATGGGGGTGTTTTGACACCGCTGCGATGCTGCGAGCGAGTCGATCGCGTTGGCTGAAATGTTGATCGATAATTGCCCCCGGCAGCAGATCCAGCCCGCTGGCGAGTTCAGGTGCTTGGCGACCTGAAGCAATCATCACTCGGGACATGATGGCGGCCCCCGCCGATGTGCCGCCGATGACGCCGCCGCGCTGCAAGAGTGCCTGAAGTTCCTCTTCAACCGCCGTGCCGAGAAAGGCATCGGCCAGACGCTGTTGTTGGCCGCCACTGATCCAGACGCCATTGGCATCGCGAAGCATGGTGGCCAAGGAGCCGGTTGCCTCCGCGGCAGTCGTCTCCCCGGCAGTTTGGTCTGCGGCAATTTGGTCTCCGGGGGCGAGTTTGATATTTTCCAGCCCCGCGCTGGAGAGCCAGTCTCGCGCAGAATTGGCCGCTTGCTTCGGATCGGCAGCGGCTGTCCCAATGACAACGACGGCGCCCTCCGGGCCCACGCTGTTAACGAATGCTTGCTCGGCAGCTGGCGGGATTTTGCCACCCCCGACAATGATCAGCGTACCGCCAATCCCCTGCGGATCAATCCAAGCGGCTTCTTCCGCGGCGGATCGTTGGGCACCGCGGCCACTGACGATGGCTAGTGCGAAAAAAACAATGGCGGCTGGTCGCCAAAGCTGGCTGGTTCGCCCAATCAACATGATACGAGTCACTCTGCGTGCGAATGTGGTACCTGAGTGTTCCTAAAGCGAACATTGTACCTGCCGAGAGTGCGGTGGACTGCGGGCTGTCGCTATTTCCCGATCGAATTTAACGCATTCGTCGAGCCTGCTTGGCTGGTGGCGTATCTGTGGACGAGCGTAATCAGCTGGCCACGGTCGATCGGTTTGGTGAGGTAGTCGTCACATCCCGCAGCAAGGCACTTTGCACGGTCGTCGGCCATTGCGTGTGCCGTTAAAGCGATCACGGGGTGGTGATATTCTTGTTCACGAAGGCTCGAAGTCGCCGTGTAGCCATCCATGATGGGCATTTGCATGTCCATTAAAATCACATCAAAGGGTTGCCCAGTGAGTTTTGCCGCCAGCGCCATTTCCAAGCCCTCCTTGCCGTTCTCAGCGGTCGCCACGCGGGCTCCTGATTTCTTGAGAATAAAGCTGACCAAGCGGCGATTATCGGGGCCATCCTCGACTAGCAAAATCCGCTGGCCAGCCAGCGCATCGGCTGGTGGAGGTTCTTTCATGACCGCCGTTGGGATGGCTGGGATGTTTGATGCGGTAAGTAACCCACCGGCTGGCCCGGGTTGAGTTCTCGGCGGAGAACCGGGAACGTCAACGGTGGCGACGCGCAACCTAAGTTCAAACGTGGAACCAACGCCCAGTTGACTGGTACAAGTCAAACTGCCGCCCAACAAATCGCACAATCGATGGCTAATCGCCAAGCCCAATCCGCTGCCACCGAATCGCCGTGACATCGAACTATCGGCTTGTTCAAATGGTTTGAACAGATTGGAGAGCTGTGTCTCGCAGATACCGATGCCCGTGTCGACAACTTGAAAGCGAAGTTCGCAACTATCTGCCGCGGTTGTCTCGGCTATGACATTTAGACTGACAGATCCTGATTCGGTGAACTTGATCGCGTTGCCGACAAGGTTGATAAGAATCTGACGGATTCGTGTGGTGTCAGAATTCACGACCAGTGGCATCAAGGGGTGCCAGCTGACTCGCCAATCGAGGTTCCTTTCCTCCGCGCGGACGCGCATTGTTTGCTCGATGTCTTGCAAAAATTCAGGGAGTGAAATGGGTAGTTGTTCCAACTCCAGTTTGCCAGATTCGATCCGCGAGAGGTCGAGGATATCATTTAGCAGCTTGAGTAGATGTTCGCCATTGCGCTGAATGGTAGAGGTGGCCGCGGCAACTTCGGACGACCGCAAAGTGGTAGCAATCTGTTCATTGAATCCAAGGATCGCCGTCATGGGTGTGCGGATTTCATGGCTCATGTTTGCCAAGAACTCACTTTTCGCACGGTTAGCCGATTCGGCCGATCTGGCCAGTGCGCGCGCGTTTTTCACGCTGTCCTTGAGTTGGTGATTCAGCTCCAGGACTTTCATGGCAGCTTGTTTGGCACTGGTTACGTCAAGACGAATTGCGACGTACTTTTCGATTTCTCCCAATTCGTTAAACCAGGGAACGATCGTGGTGTCGACCCAGAACGTGTCACCATTTTTCCGCTTGTTGCAGATTTCACCGCGCCAAGGCTTGCCGCTGGAAATTCGCTGCCAGACTTTGCCCCAGAAAGAAGTTGGGTGATACCCGGAGTTGAGAATCTTGTGATTTTGTCCTAGCAGTTCCTCGCGGGTATAACCGCTGACCTCACAGAAAGCTGTATTCACATCGATTATGTTGCCAGCACGATCAGCAACGGACAACAGACAGTGCTCTTCTAGGGCGGCTCGCAAGGCGTTAATCTCGCGAAGCGATTTTTCCGCTCGCTGCGTGGCTTCGATCAACTCGGTAATTTCACTTTCGATTGCCATAAAGCCTTGCAGCTCGCCAGCTTCGTTGTGAATGGGCTGGATATCTAAATCTAACCAATACTCTCGCCCCTGTTTAGAACGATTGAGGATTTCACCTTTAAAGGATTGTCCTGTCAAAAGTGCATCCCGCATCGCCGCTCGAGTTTGCTGGCAAGTTCCATCGAATTGTAAGAGTGCTCCCGGGCTTTTGCCCATAACTTCTTCGAGCCGATAGCCCGTGATCCGCTCGAAGGCGGCGTTTACCCAAGTAATTCGCCGGTTGGCGTCGGTGATAATGACAGCGTTGGTGGTCCGTTGGGTCACCAATGCCAACCGCGAGTTCTCTGCGTTCGCCTCCGTGAGACGCTCCATGGCCGAGACTTGTTCGGTCACGTTGTAGTGGACGATCACAACACCGCCGCTGCGAGACTCCAGGGGCGAAATGGTGGCGGAGAACCAGCGTTGTTCGGTCGGGCTGTGGCAAGCGTAAGTCAGGGTTTCGTGGGTTGAACGACCGCGCAACACGTTGCGAATTGCCGTTCCCATTTTGTTGGCATCCGCACGACAATCGCCGCTCGCTTGATCACAAACCTCCAAGTAATTCTTGTCACGCGAACGCTCACCGGTGCCACCGTTGTCAAACCAAAATCGTTTCCACGCTTGATTACTTTGCAACACATTACCTTCGTGATCAAGAATGACCACGTGAGCAGCTTTGGCGTTAATCACCGATGTGAGAAAGACATTAGATTCCGCCAGTCTTTGGTTGGTCACTTGCAACTGTTCGTTGGCTCGCGCCGCCGCCGATCGGGCTTCCTCAGTCGCCACCAGCAACTCTTGCTCACGACGCCTCGCCAGCGAGCGCATACCTCGGCAGACCGAGAACATGATGCCCAGTAAAGCGGCTACCAGCCCCAGCCAACCAAGGCGTTCAGGGATGCCGATCGCAGTTAATTGGCCGCAGATGGCCAGCCCAAAATAGCTGCCATTGTCGATGCCAAAACGGCTAATGAAATCCATAATGCTAATTACCGCACATGCTTGCGACTCTTGTTATGGTAGAGACCGTGGCGATCTAGACCAATACTAAATGACTTGGCGGTGCGGCACCGAGTCCGCATGGAGATGTCGAACTGCAATGCGCGCCAATCGTGACTGGATTGAGTGTCAGCCGCAGATGCGAGCGTATCACTTGTTCAACGATAGGACGCTAAACCCGTCAGGGTTTTCCCGCGCCCGACAGTTTTCCAACTGCACAAGTCTCTGGAGGTGAAGGTCCGGATTGGTCCGATTGTGCGGACCCCGGTACTCATCAGTGGCAGTTTGCCCGCCCGATTAGAACTCTTCAGGCAATTCGACGAGCCCGGCGAGGGTCTCGCGGAGAACTCGCATGACCCGCGAACGACTGGCGCAGACCGCGGCGTTTGACATGTCGAGACTGGCGGAGATTTTTGAAATCTGCTCGTTCCCCGCACTGGCTCTCCAGAACGCTTGCCAGGTGTGTGACGGGAATTCTTCCCGGAAACAATGGATTGCCCGTCGCACCCGCAGCACGTTTTCGCGATGTCGCTGTTGATAGATTCTTAGCCCAAGTTGATCAGCCAGCTCATTGCAGCCGTCTCGAGCCATTTGCTTTGACGGCTTCTTACTCGCAGAGTTCTTCGAGCCGATGAATTCGACCAGCATTGAAATGGTGATGTCCAACAACCAATGCCGAAAGCCCGCCCCCCGGCCGTCACTCTCAAAATCAGCAAGCCCGGCGTAAGCGGAGCGAAAGACCGCCTGGGTGAGCGTGGCAGCGTCGGTTGCTCCGAGTCCGCTTCTTCGGCACCACTGGTAAACGCTGGGACCAAAGATTTCAATGATCCGATCCCAAGCTGGCGAGTCGTTTCGCTTTGCTAGCTCTAGCATCGAGTTCGCGGGGGGGAATGACTCGGGCACTTGCGCTGCAGTGTTTGAATTGTTCTGAAGTCAAAACGCACGATCCGGCGCTTAAATGTAGCGGCTAAATCACATGCTCGGTTGAGGAAATCATGTAATTTCTGGATTGTGATTCGCAAACTAGCTTTTGATAAGGTGGTCCGCTTAAACTTTCGCAGAGCGAAAAGCGACGCTACAACACGATCCGTTTCTTATCCTTTTGATTGAAAATGGCATGCAAAAAAGTGCATATGGAAAGACTGGAATGCAAGTGACCCAACTTGGTTACGGGAGCATGGGGTTGCGGGGCCCCAACACTTGGGGCGTGCGGATGGTTTGCGATCGTGATGCGGAGCGAATGCTGCACGCCGTGCTTGACGCGGGTATTAATTTTATCGACACCGCCCCCGATTATGGTGCAGCCGAGGAGCGGATCGGTCGGTTTCTCAGCGCGCGGCGGGATGAGTTCTATTTGGCCACCAAGTGTGGCTGTGATTATGTGCAACATGCCGATCATATTGAAATCCGGCATCACTTTACCCCCGAAGTGGTACGCCGCAACTTGGAAACTAGCCTGCGACGCCTGCAAACTGATTACGTCGACGTGTTACAGTTTCACGGGGGGGCCGCGGATGATTTGGTTCGCGACGGACTGATCGAGCTGTTGGAAGAGTTTCGTCAACAGGGACGAATTCGACACCTCGGTGTGTCGAGCTCATTGCCGCAGTTGGAAGGGATGGTCGCTTTGGGTGTTTTCGAAAGTTATCAGATACCCTACTCTTGCCTCGAGCCACAGCATGACGCTTTGCTGCGTCGCGTCGCTCAGCAGGGTGCCGCGGTGATCATTCGCGGAGGAATCGGCAAGGGAGGACCAGAAGCGGAAATCCAACGCAAAACGATCAATCAAGTTTGGCAGCTTGCCCGTTTGGACGAACTGCGCGAGCCTGACATGTCGGCCGCGGAGCTGATTCTGAGATTTACGCTCTCTCATCCCGCTTGTCACACCACCATCGTGGGAACGGCTAACCCAGACCATCTGGCCGAAAATATCAGGGCAGCGGAGAAAGGTCCGCTGCCCGGGGAGTTAGTGGGAGAAATCAATCGACGCGTCGATGAGGTGCTTAAGCTTTCGCCACCAGCCTGATAAGTTGCCGGTAGAGTTGATCAATGTCCTCTTGCAGTTCGTGGCGCAGTACTCTCACCGTTTGCTGGTCGCGATCATGGGTAGCAGTGATCAGCTGTTGCAGCGGCCCCGCCAAGCTATCGTCGAAGGTGACCACCATGCCTTTGAGGCGGTGAGCTGCTCGGCTTAGTTCATGCCATTGCTCGGGTTGGTCCCACAGGGGGGCCATGTCCGCGATTAGCAACGGCAAGTCTTCTGTGAAGATCTCAGCCATATCGCGGAAGAGCCCCACGTCACCGCCCAGCCGTTCCAAGGCCGCGTCGAAGCGAGCGGGCATGTCGGATTGGTGTGATGGGATAGCGGAACTCATTAGCCAACCTGCGGTCAGAAGTTATGTGCTAACAGGAACTTTACGATCGACGGGGATATCGTAAGTCGCGATGCGATCGCGGATTTTGCCGCGAGTGATTCCCAGAATCTCAGCTGCTTGGGATTGATTGCCTTCAGTTTCTATCAACACCCGTTCCAGCAAATGCCGTTCCATAAATTCGACCGCTTCCGCGTAGAGGTTAGTCGATTCGGCGCTCAGCCGCTGCTCAACAAATTCCACGAGCCCACCAGTGATGTGTTGTTTTGCGACCGGTTGCATTGCGGCCTGCTGTTCGTGGCTGTCAGCCAATTTTTCGCCGCCGCCTACATTCGTTGCCGAGGGGTGTTCAATCGCCTGATGGTTCGCAGCGTCTTCCTGATCTGTGGCGGTTTGTTGCTGGCGGATTTCTTCCGGTAAAGCCTCTGGCAGGATGACCGGGCCAGTCGTATTGAGCACCGCGCGTCGCACAACCGCTTGCAGTTGTCGCACATTTCCGGGCCATCCAAAGTTGCACAACAACTCTGTGGCGGCCGCTGAGATGCCTTCTAATTCCGATTTATCAAAATCAAACTTTGCTTTTTTGAGAAAGCACTGCAACAGTGTGGGAATGTCACTGGGACGTTCTCGCAACGGAGGGAGAGAGATCGTGACGCCATTGAGCCGGTACAGCAAATCTTCGCGAAAGTCACCCTCTTCGACCATCTGTTCTAGGTTACGATTAGTAGCGGCAATGACGCGGACATCGGTCCGCAGCATTTTCTTTCCGCCTAAACGCTCGAAATGCTGGTCCTGCAAAACTCGCAACACTTTGGCTTGCACGGCGGGCGACATATCGCCAATCTCGTCGAGCAGTAGCGTGCCCCCATCGCACTGTTCGAATTTACCGATGCGACGATTATCGGCCCCGGTAAAGGCACCCTTTTCGTGTCCAAAAAGTTCGCTCTCGAGTAGATTCTCCGGCAGGGCCGCACAATTTACAGCCAAGAAAGGCCCCGCCGCCCGATCACCATGTTGGAGCAGTGCGCGGGCGACGAGCTCTTTGCCCGTGCCACTTTCTCCGCGCACCAGCACCGCCACGTTCTGTTTGGCGACCCGTCCGATGGCTTTAAAAACCTCCAGCATCCGCGGGCTGCTGCCGACAAACAATTCCCCCTCGTGAGGGTTTCCATCATCGGCCGCAATCGCGATGGGAATGCTGACCATGCGACGATTGAGTACCGCGCGATCGACGAGCGCGGCTAACTGATTGACATGTAATGGTTTGGCAACATAGTCGTACGCGCCCAATTGCATCGCCTCGATCGCCGTCTCACTGCCGGCGTCGACGGTGATAAAGATCACTGGCAGTCGCGAATCCAACTCATGGATCTGACAAAATAACGCGAGACCGTTGGTGTCGGGAAGCTGGATATCGAGCAGCACACAATCTGGCTGCTCCTCATCGACTAGTTTCAAGCCATCGCGTGCGTTCGTGGCAGTGAACACGATGGCATCATCGCCAACGGCTTGTTCGACCATTTTGTGGATCGCTCGATCATCGTCGATAACCAGTAGCTTGAATATCTTCGTGCTATTCATTGAGTTCCCGAGTGTCGTGCAAGACGGCCCCACATTCTCAACTCGCCGTTCCGATTGGCTGGGGGACGGGGCGTGAACCTACGGCCGAAAACATAATTATCGTTGAGGAGTCGTGGGTTGAACAGGGAGCTTGGCGGGAAACCGATGAAAGTCTTCGGCAAGTCGGTTGCCATATTTTCTGGCACGCCGCTTGCACACTTATGCCAGACGACTAACGACGCCGGTCATGATTTCTACCTACCCCCTGGTTAATCTGGGGGCAGGTCGAACTGCATCCCCCTGGGCCTTAGCTTGCCCGGGTGCGGTGACCGGGCTGGTGCGAGGAATGAATTCTCTCATCATTACCGTCGGCAATTACTCCCCGCTTAAGGAGACGTGCCATGACAACTCGCAAACCCATGCCAACTCGCAAACAAACTGCGACCGACAAACAAGCGGCAAACGACAAGCAAGCGTCGGCGGCTAAGCACCCTGCCGTTGGATCGCCGTCGACACGAACGTCCCCCGATCCGCCCAGCGAAGCACGTCCTGACGATTCCTTGGAGCCAGCGGCCCGCGCCGCCGCGAGAGTTGGTGATGAGCCGACGAAGTCGCCCGGGAAAGAGCCGGGCAGGCACGCTAAAGCGCTGGTCGATGATTCGGTGGAGTTGGTGAAAAAGTCCAGCACCGGGGAGGACGAGCCGATGGGCAAGGAGCAGCCGCAAGCTCCCTTCGCACTCGTGGCGTTATCTTATTTCACTGTGTTGGCGTTATTCGGTTTGATTTTGGGTTGGCTCTATTTTAGCACCTCGACATAGGTGTTTCGCATTGACGCATCTACGCTTCGACGAGCATGCGTTCAGCGATTTTCATTGCTGGTTAGCGGGTTCCGAGCCGGGCTGAGATTCTTTTTACATTTGCTTGACTCAGGAGCGACCTTCGTCGCGGTGCACAAGGCGATGATGGTGAATATCGGCGGTTGACCGATTCACTTTTCCTCCCTGGAGACTTTGTGCTATGCGATATTTATGGATGTTAGCAGTCTTAGTTAGCCTGGCGTGCGGCTCGCAATGTTTCACGCCAGCAGCAAGTGCCGCTCAAGTGCAGCTGGAGTTGGCAGCAACCCACCCCACGATGGTTGCCGGTGAAAAGCAGACAAATTACTTGCGCGTGGCGTTGACCGGGTTTGAGATGGCAGCGGAGGTGGAGCGACCTCCGATTAACGTGACCATCGTGCTGGACAAGAGCGGTTCGATGCAAGGGAGCAAAATCGAACAAGCCAAGCAAGCTGCCATCGCGGCCGTGCAGAGGTTGCAAGATCAAGACATTGTCTCGGTGGTTGTCTACGACAGCCAAGTCGAAGTGTTGGTGCCCGCCACGCGAGCCAGCGATCGGTCAGCGATTGTGGAAGCAATTAATCGCATCGGTGCCAACGGCGGTACCGCGCTTTTCGCCGGAGTAAGCAAAGGGGCGGCGGAAGTTCGCAAATTCAAGCAAGCCGACCAAGTCAACCGCGTGATCTTATTGTCCGATGGCCAGGCCAACGTGGGGCCCTCGTCGACCGGCGAGTTGGCTGCTTTAGGTGAGTCATTACGGAAGGAAGGAATCAGCGTCACCACGATGGGTTTGGGGCTTGGTTATAACGAAGACCTGATGACCGCTTTGGCATCGGCCAGCAACGGAAACCATGCGTTCATTGAATCGGCGACGGAATTGGTCGCTGTCTTTAATAATGAGTTTGATGATCTGTTGAGCGTCGTGGCGACGGACTTTGAAATTCAAGTAGACATTGATCCGGCGGCGCGACCGGTGCGCGTGATCGGTAGTGAAGCTGACATTGAAGGGCAACGCATTACGTTGCCGCTTGCGCAACTCTATGCAACTCAATTAAGAAATTTTGTGATTGAAGTTGAGGTGCAACCAGGTGAGGTTGGTTCTTCGCGTCCATTGGCGAGCGTCAGCGTCAAGTATCGAAATTTGCAAACCGAAACAGTCGATCAACTCGCCAGCACGGTAGCCGTGCGTTTCACTGATGACAAGGAGATTGCCGCTAAAGATGTCAATGGCGAAGCGTTGGCTTTTTGCACGTTACAATTGACCACGGAGGTGAACCGCGAGGCCACCGCGCTTCGTGACCAGGGCCAGATTGAGGCAGCTAAGGCACTTTTGGAGAAAAATTCAAACATCTTGCTGAACTGTAAAATGCAGTGTCTCGACGGGCTGAGTCCAGAAGCTGTTAAAGCGCTCGACTTTGGCATTTTGAACAACCGTTTTCAGGCGCAGAACGTGAGCGATTCGGGAAACTGGAATTTCAACCGCAAGCTCATGCGGCAGTATCAAAATTCGGTCGAGCAGCAGCAAACTTACTCGGGAGTCGGTAAGATTTCTGAAACTCCCCCCGCCGATGTTAAACCCAAGCAATCGGTAGATTCCGGCCAAAAGTGAGTCTCGACTTTGCCTATTCGTTTGCTGATTGCCTTAATTGGATTGGTGGTGGCGCCGCTGTTGCTGATTGGTTGGATGCTAACCAACGCAACTGCGGCGCAAGAGGCCGCGGCGCGCGATTCTTTTGTGGCCGTGCTACGGCAACAGCTCGACCAGTGGCGCACGGAAGCCGAGCTTCTGTTGGGCGAATATCAACAAGACTTGCTCAACGGTTTGGTGGCGGCTGATGACCCGCAACAATGGATTGCCGAGCTGCGTCGGTCCGACCCGCGAGTCCAGTCGGCATTCTTGCTGGATGCCAATAACAAACTGGTCTACCCCCGCGTGCCCGCACAAATCGATGCGCGACGCATGACCGAGTTTCTGATGATCGAGGAATTAGTTAACGGTCGCCCCCGTGGCCAAATTGATGAAGCTTTGGTGCTCCGCGCTGGCGATCATCAGGCCAGTTGGATGCCCTGGTACCGGGAGCAAGGTCTGCAGTTGGTGATTTGGTTGCAACGGCCCGACGGAACTTCGGCAGGTATTCTGTTGAACCGTCCCGCTTGGGTGGCTCGCCTCATCGCTCGTTTGCCCGACTCAAGATGGCAACAAGCAAGCTCGGTGCTTTCCGCCGAGTCGCTGGCGCGGACTGAAACTCGCATTTCGCTCGTCGATGCCCAAGGTGCCACCGTCTACCATTGGGGCGATCGGCCGAGCAGACAGTCTTTCGAAAAACCTGCCCCCGCGACTGATCGTCAGTCACCAGAGCCGGCCGCACGGCAGGCAGCACGGCAAGTCGGTTTGCCAGCACAAAGAGTATTGGCCGCGGAGCTTGCCAAACGACAGTGGTACGATTGGGCGGAAGTTAATTTGCGACCGCCGCTGTCGGCTTGGAGCTTGCGGTACCAGGGGACCACTCCCCTAATCGCCGTGCGTTCTCAGGCGACACCCATTATGATTGGGCTAGCCGCCCTCGGCGTGTTGCTGGTGGCGTTGGGAGCCTATGTCGTGACCTCCTTTCGTCGCCAAGCCCGCCTAGCGCAACAGCAAGTCAGCTTTGCCGGCCAAGTCTCCCACGAGCTGCGGACGCCGTTAACGAATATCCGCCTGTACGCGGAGCTAGCGCAGCAAGATCTTGCCGGTTTTACGGAGGGTACACTACAGCAGGGTGTGCGTCAGCGCTTGGTCGTGATCGATCAAGAAACGCAACGGCTCAGTCGACTTTGCGCGGGAGTCTTGGAGCTAGTAAAACGTCCGCAAGGCAACTACCAACCTCGCTGGGAGCGCGCCATTCCTGATCAGCGGATCGACGATCTTATTCAGCAATATGGCCCCGCGCTAGCGAGTCATGATTGTCAGATTGAGCGTCTGTCGGGAGCTGGGGAAGCGGTGTGGTTTGAATGTCAGACGTTGGAAACAGTCTTTGTCAATTTACTCAGCAACGTGGAAAAGTATGCTGTTGCTGGTGGCTGGATGGGGGTCACAACGCGGCTTGAGGCCGAGCAGTTGTGGTTAACAGTGGAGGATCGTGGAGCGGGCATTCCGCGTCGCTACCGAAGTAGGATTTTCCGTCCGTTTTTTCGCATCGATTCGTCGATCCATGTTCCTTCGGGTACAGGCATTGGGCTTTCCATCTCACGTCAGTTGGCCCGCGGGGCTGGGGGAGAATTACGGCTTTGTCCAGTGACCACGGGGGCTCGCTTTGAATTAACGCTTCCCGTTCGCCGCCAAGCTCCCGGCGAGATCACCAAGGGCATGGCAAACGACTCTGTCTAACCGTGAACTTTTTAACTGTAGACTCAATAACTGCAGACTTATTAACTGTGGACTTATTAACTGTGGACTTGCTGCGATGAAGATTTTGGTTGCCGAAGATGACTCGCACACGCGGGCCGCGCTGGTCGAATTGCTAACCGCCGATGGTCATTATGTGCTGGCGGCCGCCGATGGTTTGCAAGCGGCTGAGTTGTTTGCGAGCGAAGCATTTGATTTGGCCTGTCTCGATGTCATGATGCCCCATCGCAGCGGCTATGACCTATGTCGCGAGTTTCGCGTTGCCAGTCCCGATTTGCCAATTTTGTTTTTGACCGCCAAGGCCGATGAGATTGACAAAGTGGTGGGGCTCGAACTGGGGGCAGATGATTATATTGTCAAGCCGTTTGGGACGCGTGAGTTGTTAGCTCGGATTCGCGCCGTCTCACGCCGCTGCAGCCGTGGTGGTCAATCATCGAATGACGGCATGGACGATCCCGAGGGAGCTTTTCCGCTGGGGCCATGGGTGATCAATCCGCGGCAATTGCGGGGACATCGCGATGACCTGACGATTGAGTTGACGGCCCGCGAAGTGCGTTTGCTGCGGATGCTCAGTGATCATGAAGGGGAGGTCGTTTCGCGTCGCTCGCTTTTTAACTGTGGCTGGGGAATCAGTCGCGTGCCCAACAGTCGAACACTCGATCAAACCATCAGTCAGTTGCGGAAACGGATTGAACCCGACCCGTGTCACCCCACGATCATTCGCACCGTGTATGGCGTGGGGTATCGCTATGATGGGGTCGATTTCAACGAAGATTTTCAGCAGTCGCCTTGTTCATAGTTGCCTTGTTCGTAGTCACCTGGCTAGCAGCGGGCTTGCTCTGTTTAGCAACAGGCTTGTTGAACTGAAATTTCCGACTGCTCCGCTCGTCCAGCACGACATGCGTGCGGCAGATGCGATCATGCAACGGACGCCTTGTGGGACCAAACACGAACACCCCATCGACCACGATCCAGAGCCTGGCGAGGACTTTGGCAACCGCCGTGGCAATTGGAAACGAGAGCACCAAAGGCAACGAGAAAACCGCCCCAATCCAAAACTCCAAATAGCGAAGGATGCTGCGGGCGATCAGTACGCGAGTTGGCGGTGGCAGGCCGTGCACGTCAACGACGCGCAGCTGCATCAAATAACGGCCGGGGGTTCGCCAGCGTTTCAAATCCCACCAAAGTGCTAAGCTGGGCACGCCGATCCAACCAACTAAAGCTAAACATCCGAGCAGGAAACGCACCCATCCATAAGACACTGGTAGCTCAAACTCATTGTAGCTATCCATGGCCACTAAAGTCATCGCCAGGTTGGGCAAGATCAAAGGGGCTTGGAGCAAGAATAAGCACGACATGTCGATGGCCCAAGCGATAAACCTGGCTGGGCGCCCGGCCAGCGTGCTGCCGATCGGTGCCACACTTTGTAATGCCTCTTGGAGCTGTCCATAATCTTGATATCGGTCGTCGGGATGCTTGGCCAACAAACGGGCTAACACATCACGGAATGATTCAGGCAGTTCCGCTGGCCATTTTTCAGGGAACTCAATCGTCGCCGTCTGATGACTTAGCAAACGTTCGTGGAGCGAGCTGCCTTTCAAAGCGAACGGTCTGCGCGCAAAGGCCAGCTCAAAGAGTGTCACGCCCAGCGCATACATGTCGGCGCGGCGATCGGGGGGTTGGCCGTCGATCAACTCGGGAGCGATGTAGTTGGGCGTCCCGCTGATGGAGCCGTCGGAGCGAGCCGATCCACTGCGACGTGATAATCCGAAATCACTCAGCTTGACGTGCCCCGGCCCGGCCATCAAAAGATTGCTAGGTTTGATGTCGCCGTGCACTAATCCGCTGCGGTCGGCCGCCGCCAGCGCCTTGACAACTTGGTTGGCGTAGAGAATCAATTCATCGTAGGGCAGCGGGCCGTCGGCCAACCGTTCTTGCAAGGTTGGTCCAGGCAATAATTCCATGGCCAGAAACGGCTCTTCACCTTCACGACCCACATAGTAGATTGTGACCACGTTGGGATGATTTAAGCGCGCTTGTGAGACCGCTTCCCGCCGCAGGCGATCATTATAACCTGGCCCACCGGAAACACTGCTGCCAGAGCTATTTGATTGTCGTAAAACTTTGACCGCCACGTAGCGTTCGAGCGAAGTATCGAGTGCTCGGTAGACGGTCCCCATTCCACCGTTTCCCAGGGCCTCCTGGAGGACGAAGTGCCCCAATCGTCGGCCGGGCCGTGATCTGGCACCACCAGCCGAAACCAAGTCCGCCGAGTCGTGGCTGTTATTCGTCAAGTCTTGCTCATTTGCTGTCAGATTTTGCTCATTTGCTGTCAGATTTTGCTCATTTGCTGTCAGCTGTTGATTGTTATCCGTCAAGCCTTGACTACTGGCAGCGGAAATGCGGCTGCTGGAGTCGCGGGTCGAGAGGGAATTTGGCAGCAAGTTATTGGCGGCCCATTTTAGTTCTTTTTGATACTGGGCGGTATCGATCGTGATATCGTCGGTGGAGTCCGCTTTGAGGCTGGGGAGCGTGATCGTGACGGTTGGATCTTGAATAACGCTGAGAGGAATTGCCAAGTTGCAGTTGGGGCAGCGTCCGACTGAGTCGCTGGTATGCTCCCCGGCATGCTTGTTGAGCGAGATGTCGGTGCCGCAAACGCAGCGGTAGCAGAGACCGCCGGCAGTCGCCCGCGGGAGCGCTTGATGCTCGCCGTGGGGATTCCCGGGTTGGTCAGACTGGGCGTCTGCTGGCTCCGACTTGGACATTACGAGCGGGCCACCAGGGGATCGAGGTTGGGAGCGACCGCTTCGACAAATCGACGGGCGAGTTGCCGGACTTCGGTGGTGGTTCTGAGTTGCATCGCTTCGGTCAGCAATTCGTTGGCAGCAGCTTGAGTGATGTGGGAGGCCAGTTCCTTGATGGTCGGCACCAGAGCTGGGCTCATGCTGAGCCGATCGAGCCCCATCCCCAGCAGCAAGGCGGCCGCTTCGGGTTGGCCAGCCATTTCACCGCAGAGGGTGACCGGCTTGTTCGCGCGGCGACACTCTTTCACGACGCTCCAAATGAGTCGCAGCATGGCAGGTGCAAGGGGTTGGCAAAGGTGGTTGACTTTGGGGTTATCACGATCGGCCGCCATAACATACTGCACCAAATCATTGGAGCCGATGGAAACAAAATCGACAAATTCCAATAGTTGGTCGATGACCAGCGCTGCGGCGGGGACTTCAACCATCATACCTATGGGAACTTCGATAGGTTCCAGACCTCGCAAGCGTAGTTGACTTTCAGCGCGGCGGACCATTGCTCGCAGGTAGACCAGCTCCTCCAAATTGGTGATCATGGGGAACAGCAAACGGAGGGAGATATCGGCTTGGGATTGTGCCGCGGTGGCTGCTCTCAGGATGGCCCGCAATTGGGTGGCAAAGAACTCGGGATGCTCAAAGGAGAGTCGGATGCTTCGCCAACCCATAAAGGGGTTTGACTCGCGGCCTCCGTGCCCCAGATAGGGGACTCCTTTATCACCGCCGATATCGAGGGTGCGGATGGTGATATCGCGGTGCGGGCTGGCGGCGATCATTTGGCCGTAGACCTCCGCCTGTTCGTCTTCATCGGGGACATCCGGATGCAGCAGGTAGAGATATTCGGTGCGGTATAAACCAACTCCGCTGGCACCCATTTTTACCGCCATTTCGGCATCGGCCAGCGAATTGATATTAGCCAGCAGGCGAAGTGGGTGGCCATCGGCGGTTTGGGCTGGCAGGTCACGATTTGCCGCCAACCGATCTTTGAGGTCGACGTATTCGCGTTCCAGTTTGCGATAAGCAGCTTCGGTTTCGGGTTCTGGGCCGACGATCACCACTCCCTCGCGGCCATCGACCACCACCATTTGACCGGTGGCGACTTGGCTGAGGATATCACGCACGCCGACGACCGCGGGGATACCTCGACTGCGGGCGATAATCGCCGCGTGGCTGGTTTGGCTGCCGGTGGAAGTGACGATGGCCGAGATCTCGCGATCGCCGAGGGCGAACAGTTGGCTGGGCAATAATTCGGCCGCGACGATCACGACGGGTCCGCGAAGTTCGGGTGGATCGCCTTGCAGCACGTCGCTGAGGTAGACGCTGAGACGTTGGCCGACGTCGCGAATATCGCTAATCCGATCTCGCAACAGGGCGTCGCTGTGGTGCGACATCAGATCGTCGTACTCCTCCATCAACTGGCGGAGCGCCTCTTGACTGCTGATTCGTTCACGTCGCACCGCTTCACGCATCCGTCCGGCAAGCGCCGGGTCGCGGAGAATCGATTCGTGGACCGCGAACACGGCGGCGGCTTCTTTTCCAAGCTGAAAATCGACGCGAGCCTGTAATTTTCTTAAATCGGCGGAAACCGCTTCGATGGCCGCATCGAGGCGGGCAAGTTCGCCCGGAACTTCGGCCTCATTTAGCTTGGCTTGGTCCGGATTTACGTAAATTGCCTCGATGCAGTAGGCTGCGCCGATGGCAATTCCAGGCGAGATGGCAATCCCTTTTCTCATTTCCGAATCGTGGCAGCCCCTCAGTTTGAAGCCGCCTTCTCCTATTTCTGCGGTTGAGTGGGGAAAACAGGGAAACTATTCTAGTGCCGCTGAGCCGTATCCCAAGGTGCGAGAGTCGCGCCGAATTCACGGATGGTCTGTGACGGCGAACCCAAGCACTGCTTTCTCCCCCGCTCGCTCGCTGCGGCAAGGAATGGATATGCGATTTCGACAAATAGACACGATCACCGAATTGGTGCCAGGGCAACGCATTGTCGCTCTTCGCACACTCCGCGCGGAAGAGGACTACCTCCGCGACCACTTCCCCCATTTTCCGGTAATGCCGGGGGTCATGATGCTGGAAGCATGTTACCAAGCGGCGATGTGGATGGTACGCACGGGCGACGATTTTGCTTACCCCCTGGTGTTGCTACGAGAGGCAAAAAGTGTCAAATTTGCCGACTTCCTGGCTCCTGGCGAGACTTTGGAAATTATTGCCGAAACAGTCAAAGAGGATGGGCCGCAGGTGGTTACCAAGGTCAAGGCTTGCAAGGAGGGACGGACCAGCGTTTCGGCGCGATTGATTTTGGAGCGACAGAATGTCGCCGATCTGCCGCAATTTAATGTCAATGAAGACATTCGCACACGGACAAAACAGCAATTTCACGAATTATTTGGCTCTCAGCTAAAGGCTGCCATGTCGGCGTCGCTAGCATAGAGAAAAGTTCGCGCCGCTTCGCTTTGGGGCATTTCATTCGATTTGTCGATTGACTTCATCCCGCGAATCGCGTAATCGACCGCAAAACTGTTTCCGGTTTGTCCGCTAGACGATCGGATTACGCAATATTTTTACGCCCTATTTTTACGCCCTGAGAAATTTCACAAGGAAAGAATCTGATGAGTATCAGCCACGAAGAAGTTTTCGAGAAAGTCCAAGCCGCCCTTGTTGACGCTTTAGGAGTTGATGATGAAGAGGTCACTCCCGAGGCGACTCTGGTGGGCGATCTGGGGGCCGAATCAATCGACTTTTTGGATATCGTGTTCAAGCTGGAAAAGGCGTTCGATATTCAAATTCCTCGCGAAGAACTCTCCCCCGAGGACATTTTGACCAACAGCGAGTATGTCAGCGAAGGCAAAGTCACCGCCGAAGGGTTAGCCGAGCTCAAACGACGGATGCCCTGGGCCAATTTAACGAATTTCGAGCAAAATCCCCGGGTCCAAGACTTTGGCGACCTGCTGACCGTCCAAGATATGTGCCGTTACGTCGAATCCAAGGTAGCAAGCTGACATGCGATGGTTTTGGATCGACCGATTTAACTCGTTTGTTAGTGGACGAGAAGCAAGCGCGGTCAAAAATGTGGCGCTCGATGAAGAAGCGCTCGACGATTATTGCTTGGGCCATCCGTACCTGCCCATGCCGTTAATCATCGAGGGGTTCGCCCAATTGGGTGGAATTTTGGTTTCCGAACATTCCGGATTCACCGAGCGCGTGGTGTTGGCCAAAGTGGCAAAGGCTGAATTTTTACGGCCTGCGCGTCCCGGTGACCAACTCCACTACCATGCTACTTTGGATACGATGCAGCCTGATGGCGCGCTGGTGACTTGCACGAGTCACTTGAATGGCGAATTGCAGGCTGAAGCCCAGTTGATGTTCGCTTTCCTGAATGCCGATCGTTTTGGCGATCAGCTGTTATTTGGACCGGGTCAGATGCAAACGATGTTGCGTTTGATGGGGTTCTTCGAAGTGGCGGTGGACCAAGCTGGTAACCCGCTGACTCCGATCGTTACCACTGGCACATTGCAAGACCAGTGACTTTTGCCCCAGCTTCTCTCTCGTAACTTAAATTTCCATGTCGCGTCGTCGCGTTGTCGTTACCGGAATTGGTCTCATCAATCCCATGGGGCATGATGCCCAAACTGTTTGGCAAGGGCTGCGCGAGGGCCAAAGTGGTGTGGCTCCCACGACGTTGTTCGATGCCAGCGGTTTTCCCACCAAGATCTCCGCCGAGGTCAAGAATTGGGACATCGCCAGTTTCGTACCCGACCCCGAGGTCTGGCAACGACGTGGCCGTCACACCAAATTCGCTGCCGGAGCGGCGCTGCAAGCGGTCTCTGACAGCGGCGTCTTAGATTCCATCGATGACCCCGTGCGGTTCGGCATTTATTTGGGCAGCGGCGAAGGGAATCAAGACTTTTTTGCTTTCACAAAGATGATGTCCAGGGCGCTGCGGGATGGCGATTTTGATGTCGCCAAGTTCGTCGAGTGTGGCTTAGAAATTCTTGACCCAGTTGCTGAGCTGGAACAGGAACCCAACATGCCGGCTGCCCACTTGGCCGGTTTGTTCAACGCCCAAGGTCCCAACTTTAATTGCTTGACAGCTTGCGCGGCCAGCAGCCAAGCGGTTGGCGAAGCGGCTGAGATTATCCGCCGCGGTGACGCCGATGTGATGCTCGCCGGCGGCACCCACAGCATGATCCATCCCTTCGGAGTTACCGGCTTTAATTTGCTCACCGCGCTCTCAACTCGCAACGAAGACCCCACCAAGGCCAGTCGACCCTTCGATCGCACTCGTGATGGGTTTGTGCTGGGCGAGGGAGCAGGCATGGTGATTGTCGAAGAGTTAGAACGAGCCCGTGCCCGGGGTGCTACGATTTATGGAGAGATTGTTGGCTACGGAACCACCGCGGATGCTTATCGCATCACCGATATCCCGCCCGACGGCCACGGTGCGATCGCGGCAATGCGGATGGCCATTGCCGATGCTTCATTAACCCCCGCCGATATTGATTACATCAACGCCCACGGCACCAGCACCACCGTCAATGACAAAGTGGAGACGTTGGCTTGCAAGGAAGTCTTCGGCGAACATGCGGCGACCACGCCGGTCAGCAGCACCAAGAGCATGATGGGACATTTAATCGCCGCCGCCGGTGTCACGGAGATGATCGTCTGCTTGTTGGCGATGCGCGACAGCGTGCTCCCGCCCACCATCAATTACGAAAACCCCGACCCGCTCTGTGACCTGGATTACGTTCCCAACACAGCACGCGAGGGGGAAATTCGTTATGCTCTCAATAATTCGTTTGGCTTCGGTGGCCAAAACGTTTCGCTCTGCCTCGCTCGTGACGTGCAGGAATTATCATGAGTCGCTATAGCATCGAAGAGTTTATTCAGAACTCACGCCAAGATGATACGGCTCACGATTATTTCCAACTGGAAAACGATCGTATGCTCGAGGTGAATCTGAATGGCGAAGTCTGGAGCAAAGCGGGCGCGATGGTGGCCTACGTCGGCAACATCCGCTTCGAGCGCGAAGCCATCTTGGAAAGAGGTCTAGGCAACCTCCTGAAAAAAGCGGTTTCCGGCGAAGGCACCTCACTCATGAAAGCCACCGGCCAAGGACGTCTCTATCTAGCCGATGCCGGAAAGACGGTCCAGATTTTGCAACTCAATAACGAGTCGATCTTCGTCAACGGCAATGATTTGTTGGCCTTTGAACCGACGCTCGCCTGGGACGTGAGGATGATGAAGAAATTGGCCGCGTTCGCTTCCGGCGGACTATTCAACGTGCATGTTCGCGGCACCGGCTTGGTCGCCGTGACGACCCACTTTGAACCGCTGACGCTGATGGTGCGACCCGGTCACCCCGTTCGCACCGATCCCAACGCTACGATCCTCTGGTCAGGTAATTTGCAGCCCGAATTTAAGACCGACGTATCACTGAAAACCTTCTTTGGGCGGGGCAGTGGTGAGTCGTTTCAGATGGAGTTTAACGGAGAAGGATTTGTCGTCATTCAGCCCTATGAAGAAGTCATTCTGCAACACGGGAGCTGAGCTAAGATGCCTAGCGACGCACATTTATTAGCGTTCCTCGACGAAGCCTTGCCGCCCGACCAAATGGCTGCCGTTGAAGTCGCCCTCCGCGATGACGCCGAATTGCACCAACGGCTCGCCCAGCTACGCGGCCAGCAAGACGCCGGGATGCATTCCCTCGGCGCGATTTGGAGACGCCACCGACTCTCGTGCCCCCAGCGCGACGAACTGGGCCAGTTTCTCCTCGGCGTGCTCGATCCCGAGGTCGAAGAGTATGTCGAGTTTCATATCTCCAGGGTTGGCTGTCGTTACTGTTCGGCAAACCTCGAAGACCTTAAGCGTGAGCGGAGCGAGTCCGCGACCCAAATCGAAACTCGCCGGCAACGCTACTTTCAAACCAGTGCCGGTTATCTCCGCGGCGAGTAACATCGACCGCGGCATGAGCTCTTGTTGCAATAGCTTGAGCGCTCGAAACAGCTTAATCGCTTACAGCAACTTGATTGCTTCGCTGACCGATTTGACACCCGTCGGTTGCTTGTCATTAAAAGGGCCATCCGCGCTGCCGGCCGGCCAATCGCTGGGATCGGCATACTGGTTGTCATCTTTGAATTCTCGTTGCAGACGGGCCAGCTCGCCCTTTAACTCAGCAAACAACTTACTGACCTCGCCGCTTAACGTTTGGCCGTCGGTATAAAGCAAGTTGGTTTGCTCACTGGGGTCGGCTGCTAGATCAAATAACTCGTAAGCGTCTTTCTTCCAGTAGTAAATCAGTTTGTGCGTTGCCGTGCGGACTCCGTAGTGAGCTGCCGTGTTGTGGTGCCCGGGGTCGTGGTAATAACGATAGTAAACGCTCTTTCGCCAATCCTGCGGGGTCTCACCGCGCAATAACGGGGCCAGCGATCGGCCTTGCATGAAGCTGGGGATTTCCAGCCCGGCCAAGTCGAGGAAGGTCGGTGCCAAATCGATGTTGGCAACAAACGCGTCGGGGGTGCCGCCAGCTTTGATCCCCGGGCCACGCGCCAGCAATGGCACTCGCAGGCCTGGTTCATACATAAAGCGTTTATCGTACATCCCCATATCGCCCAGGTACCAACCGTTGTCGGCTGAATACATCACAATCGTGTTCTCGGCTAAATTATTGCGATCTATATAGTCCAAGATCTTGCCCACGTTATCATCGACTCCCTGCACGCAGGCCAAGTAATCTTGCATATAACGTTGGTACTTCCATTTAACTAATGCTTGGCCGCTTAAGGTCTTGGTCGTACCGTCTTCCAACGTAACCTCTAATTCCGTTGGCTTGACGTTCAGCCACTGATTGCGCTCTCTTCCTTGGAGCTCTGCGGGAGGTTCCAGTTTGAGATCACGACGTGTCAAGTCCTTGGCGACTGTTTGTTGGTTCTCGGGCAACGCGGCGGGCCTCGTCGCGTAGTCGTCCCACAACGTTTCGGGCTCGGGGATTTGTTTGTCTTTAAATAGGGCCTTGTTCCGCTCGTCCGGCAGCCATGCGCGGTGGGGTGCTTTCTGATGTAACATGAGAAAGAAAGGTTTCTCTCGCGGACGAGTCTCCAACCATTCAATCCCCAGGTCGCCAGTAATGTCGGTACAGTGCCCCTCGATCGTCAGCTTTTTACCGGGCACGAGAAACACAGGATTCCAGTAAGAGCCCTGGCCGGGCAGCACGATCCAGCGATCAAACCCGGTGGGATCAGAGCCTAAATGCCACTTGCCAATCATGCCGGTGTGGTAGCCGCCCGCTTGCAGATGTTTGGCGACTGTGTCACGAGAGCCGTCAAAGCGATTGAAAACCGGCACACCGTTGAGGTGTGAATATTGGCCGGTCAACAGCGTCGCCCGGCTGGGTGTGCAGATTGAGTTGGTGACGAATGAATTGGTAAATCGCGCCCCCTCTTGGGCGAGGCGGTCGATAAACGGAGTCTGATTCACCTTGGAGCCATACGCCGAAATTGCATGTTCGGCATGATCGTCCGAGAAGATAAAGAGGATGTTGGGCTGCTGCGCGGGCGCTTGCTCTGCCGCCGCTTCGGCGGCTGAAGATTGGATGGTCGTGGTTGGCACGATTGCCAACACGATCGCGACGGTCAACAAGCGGTAGCATGATTTAATCAACATGGCTATGGTGGTCAGGTGGGGGGCGACTGAAGGGCCTGTTAAGTCGAGGAAGTCATCGTCGGAAGAGCCGATAAGGTCGAATGGATGGCCCGCCAAGATCGAAGTGGCAAAAATTCAAGCGGCTCAGCAACCACTTTGCCCCACGCTCCCCCGCCTGTCAATCATTCGTATCGGTGGCATCCTGCTATTCCGCAGAATTCGCCAGCGAGTCAATCTTGGCTGAAGTTGCGTCAAGTTTCTGTTACGCTTACCGTGGTCGAAACAGCCGTACGCCTGTGTTTTTCGTGGCGTGCCGAGAAAGCCGCTCCACGGGTGTTCGTTTACCGCCGTTCTTCCTGGAACCAATCCAGCAGAGATATGTCCGCAATGCAAAAACTGTTTAGCAGTGCCGGCCTGCTCGTCGGCACCTTCTTTTTCGCCTGCTCCCTGACCCCTTCGTTATTGCCTCGGCCATTTGAAATCCAAGGCTTGCTGTCAGGTTTGACCTTCGCCGTCGGCTACGGAATTGGCGTCTCGGTAATTTGGTTGTGGCGTGTTCTCCATCTACCGCTGCTTTCGCCGCGCAGTTCGCGGAAGGTAACCATTGCGCTCGCGCTCCTCTGTTCCGTCGCCGTGGTTGCTTCGCTTTGGCGAGCTGGGCGTTGGCAAGATTCGATTCGTCTGCGGATGGGGCTCGACGAGTCAACCGGAGTCCAGCCGATCTATGTGGGCTTCATTGCAATCGTGATCTTTCTGCTGGTTTGGGGGCTGGCGCAGCTATTTCAATGGGTCTTTCAGCGGTTGGTGCTCATGCTCGATCGGCGTGTTCCCGCGCGAATCTCACGTATCGTCGCGACCCTCATCTCGGTGTTTCTCTTTTGGACCGTAATTAATGGCCTGTTGGTACGCACTGTCTTGCAGGTGGCCGATCGCTCCTTTCAGCGACTCGACGCCATGATGGATGATGATCTCCCGCGTCCCGAGCAAAGAAATCAAACGGGCAGCGTCGAGTCTTTGGTTGCTTGGGAGGAGTTGGGAAGCCAAGGTCGAGACTTCGTTGCCAGCGGGCCAACGGCCTCCGATTTGAGCGACTTTCTGGGGGCACCGACACTTGCTCCGATTCGCGTGTACGTGGGGTTGAACTCAGCCGAGACTGCCGCCGAGCGTGCCCGTCTCGCCCTTGATGAGCTCATTCGAGTTGGCGGCTTCGAGCGCTCGGTGTTGTTGCTCGTCACACCCACGGGCACCGGCTGGGTCGACCCTGCCTCTCAAGATACCGTGGAGTATTTGCATCGAGGTGATATTGCTACGGTGGCGGCGCAGTATTCCTATTTAAATAGTCCGCTGTCGCTGCTCACCGAAGCGGAATATGGTGCGGAGATGGCCCGGGCGCTGTTTACGGAGATCTACGGCCACTGGCGAAAATTACCCAAAGCGACCCGCCCCAGCTTATATCTGCACGGCCTAAGCTTAGGTTCGCTGAACTCTGATCTTTCATTTGACTTGTATGATATTATCGATGATCCGTTTCAAGGTGCGCTGTGGAGCGGGCCGCCGTTTCGGCATGAGACTTGGCAGCGACTAACGGCTGAACGCACGGCCGGATCGACTGCTTGGCTGCCCCAGTTTCGCGATCGATCCGTGGTTCGTTTTATGAACCAGCCCGACTTGATGGAGCCACAACAGCGATTAGATTTTGAGCGGGAAAAGTGGGGTGATTTCCGCATAGCCTTTTTGCAACACGCCAGCGATCCGATCGTCTTCTTCAGCTTTCAATCAGCCTGGCAAGAACCGGCTTGGATGCAAGGTCCTCGCGGCGCCGATGTTTCCCCCGAGTTGCGTTGGTTTCCAATTGTCACCATGTTACAAGTCGCCGCCGATATGATCGTGGGAACCGCGCCCCCGGGTTATGGTCACGAGTATGCACCAGCCGATTACATTGACGCCTGGCACGCGCTCACCGAACCCGCCGACTGGAGCACTGAGGAATTGCAACGCCTGAAAGATTTTTTCCGGACGGAAACATAGGGGGCGGACTCTTTGATTGACACCGGCGCTGGTATCTAACCTTCAGAGATTGTCCAGCTTACGGAGTCTCCGTAGTTCGGCGTTTTTCGTACTCGTACTCGATCGGAGTGCTGTCGAATCGAGTACGAATCTTGCCGTTTCGCTATACGTAATTGTTTTCCGGACAAATGTAATGATACTGCTGCATAAGCTGGGACCCTGGTTTGGGTGGACTGGCATCAACAGCGTATCGAATTTAATCAGACGAACCGAACGGTCGCTATGAAGCATCACCAAGGTGGACGCGACAGGCAGAACAAATCGAAATCGCGGCATGCCTGAAAACCGAAGACGAGCATGGAGAGCTGCGGTGAATTCGTAACTATCTGGCGTCGATCTGCTTGGATAAGGGGCCAGTAAGCATCGCGGATCGGCCCAGGTTTCCCTAGTTGGTGGGCAGTCTGATCGCGGCCCTGTGGAGCACTTTGACTATATTCTGGACTTGGTGATCGGTCATCGGCAACCGCGGGAAGCTTCGTCAGTGATCGCGGTAGGCTTGAAAACCCAAAACAAGACCTGACCCTGGCGAAGCCTCCCCAGCAACAGCGGCAATGCTAACGGCAAAGCCGCTCAGAAGTGCCACCAGCATTTATGCCGCTCAAGGATTGCTAGAACGGCAATTCCTCGTTGAAGTTATTGCGGAAGTCTAAGAAGTCAATGAAATTAATCATTCCGTCCGGATTGGTGTCGAAGGCCGGATCGTACTCCGCGTCACCAGAATTCGAACCAAACGCGGATCGGAAGCCCAAGAAGTCGCTGAAACCGACAACGCGATCTGCATTGGCGTCACCCAGCAAGCGGAAGAACTCGTCACTGGACTCAGTGCCGAACAGGTAATCACCCCCAGCCGTACCGTCACCATCACCATCGAGTTGATCGCCAGTCACGGCGTCGGTGATCTTGGTCGCATCGATAGTCAGCACATAATTTCCGTCGGACAACGAATCATCCTGAATTGCGCCGCCGACAAAAGTCAGAGTGGCAACCGTTTTGCCGTCAATGACGTCAGTCGTAACGTCAACGGTGACTGCTTGGCTGGTCGTCGTATTCTCGAGCAAGAACGCCCCGCTGGCGATGTCGACTTCGCTTGAGAAACCGACATCCATGGTCGTCACCATACTGCGCTGCGTAGCACCGCCGTTGACGACCACCGACTCCACCTCGAGGACTTGGCTCTCTTCGACCGTGCCAAAAGTACGATCAAGCATAGGCGCACCCGAGGTAGTCTCGTTGTAAATACCATCGGCCGGCGAGGTATAGGACCAACCTTCAACCCCTTCCAGCATCACTTTGTGGCTGCCAGCGGGGAGATCGAGAGCTACATTTCCGAACTCATCCGTGACGGCTCCTAACTCGGGCAGAGTGGTCACGAGGATCTCCCATTCATTCACCACGCCCTGGTCGCCACCGGCTAGGTCCGCCACGAACAACGTCCAGGTACCCTCGGCTAACAATCCATCGAACGCGCTCAGTGGCTCAATCGGCCGGAATGAACCAGCGAAGGGTGCTGAGCCGGCCGTAATCGAAGTAGCCGCCTGGTCGTCAAACCAAGTATCCGCCAAATCATCGCCACTACCGCCATGACGATTGAATAAGATGACTTGTTCACCAGTCGGCGCTTCCAACGTGAAACGAAGATCTCCCGTATACGTGTGCGTGGCATTCACCCGCACATCGATATCGACAATCGTTCCTGGTGCGTCAGAGACCTCCAGGGTGGAAGTGTTTGTGGTGTTGTCCTGAATAGGCGTGTCGATCGTCTGTGTGAAGCTGTTCAGTTCAGGTGGCGCGAAGATTCCATCTTCGTTGACATCGACAAACACGGCTCGCCCTTCCAGAGCCGGCTCCGCTGGATCGATCTGACCGTCGCCATTCAGATCCTCGTACACATGGGCGTAGAAGCGGTCATTGCGTGCTATCCCAAAGTCTGCGCCCGTGAAGAAGTCAGCCGGATCATCGAATTCGTAAGTGTACTCACCGCTCACCGGGCTAACTCCGGTCCACCCTTCATGGTACGAACGGAACGTGTGTGTACCGAGCGGCAAATCGAAGAAGGTGAATGCGCCGTTTTCATTCGTTACAGCTGCCGTCTCTCCCACCGATATCTCAAGGGTCCAATCATTCAGCGTCCCAGCGTCCTCCGTGATGTAGTCCCTGACTTCCAGCGTCCAAATCCCGTTGGGATCTTTGGCGACCAGCGTCGACAGCGGTTCCATGGGACGGAATGAGCCCGTAAAAGGGGCCGAGCCATTGGTAATGCTCATTGCCGCATCGTCATCGAACATGGTGTCGGTGAAGTTATCAGAACTGCCTCCGACGCCCGTCACCAGCAGCACGCGGGTACCGTCCGGCGCGATAAGATGCGCTTCGACATCCGAATTCCAAGTGTGAGTGATATCGAGACCCACATTGATGTCGAACACGGTTCCCGACATTCCAACAACTTCGATCTCAGAGGTAATCACCGAATTTCCCGGGATGGGTACGTCGGTGTCGTTCGTCAGAAGATCCAAATCGACATCGAACATGTCGTTGTCGTTCGCATCGATGTACACCGCCGCATTGGCAATGACGCCTTCACCCGGATCGTACGCCCCGTTTTCGTTACCATCTTCGAAGACGATACCACCAACAGAAGGAACCGTCACGGTGCCGCTAAGGTCAATGGTGAAAGTGGCTTCATCCACATCGCTCGACGTGATCGTCACGGTGGCCGAAGGGCTTCCCGGTTCCACCGGAGCATAACGTACGGTGAACGTCGTCGCCTGCCCAGCGTCGAGCGTGGCGGCACCCAAGCCTGTCTGAATCGAGAACGCTCCTCCTGTGATCTGAAGATCAGTCAGATCGAGCGGCGACGTGCCTTGATTGCGAATGTAGAACGAGCGATCGACGAACTCACCAAGTACCACATTACCCATGTCCACGGTCCCGCTACCGGAGACAAGATCCTGCGAGTCGCCGATAATGCTGATTTCAGCCTTACCAACATTGCTCACCAAACTGTGGGCATTGAGCGCGCCATAGCCAAAGAAGAAACTTTTCCCTGTGGCATCATCGTAACCAGCACCGCTGATCAGATCCGTGTTGGCCCGCAGCAGATCGCGCACTACGGGCGCGGTCAGGCTAATGCCCTCGGCATCCGCCTGTGCTAGCAAGAGCGCCGTGATACCGCTGGCCAGCGGGGATGCCGAGGATGTACCGCCAAAACCCGAGGACCCCGTACCGGTGTAATCTTCGGTCTCATGATAGCCGGCCGTGCCCATGCGGTCGGTCGTGTCGATGGCTAACGTTCCACCGTTACTGGAGGTGACAATGTCCAAGTTGGGGCCATGCTGGCTATAAAAGGACAGGTTGCCCTCGTTATCGGTAGCCCCGATGGAGATCACGCCCGGAATGGTGGTCGTGTAAAGTGCCGGGTAGCTCAGCTCTGAAACTCCACCGTTGCCGGCAGCAAATACGTAAGGTAGCCCCAAACCACCACGCCCTTCGGTCGTACCCCAAACCAACGCGTCGCTCAACACCGTACTCGGAGCGCCACCACTCCATGAATTATTGACTACGTCGGCCGAGTCCCAAGTACCCGCGCCGTCAGCCGTACGGCCAGCGAAGTAGTAGAAGCCTGAGGCAATATTGGCATCGTTGGTAAACGTGTTGCCATCAGAGATTTTGCCCGACATCACTGGCGAGCCATACGAAGCGCCTGTAACACCCAACGCATTGTCACCACGGGCCGCAGCCACGCCCGCCACCGGAGTCCCGTGATTTTCCACCGCCAAGGTTGGATGCGCGACATTATTGTTGAGGGCGAAGTTCCAGCCATTGATATCATTCACCCAGCCGTTCCCGTCGTTGTCTATTGCGTCGAACGCGTCTTCACCTGGGTTCACCCAATTATTTAAGTCGGGGTGGTCAATCGACACGCCTTGGTCGTACACACCGACGACAATGTCTGTCGATCCACCTTGAATCACACCCCAAGCTTCCGGCAAATCTTGGTCGGCATCCTCCAAGCCGCCACCTTGGCCCGTGTTATGCAAATGCCATAAGTTGGCGAAACGCGGATCGTCCGGGAAGTAAGAAAAGAATTGATAATTTTGGTAAAAATTGGGAGACACGAAACGTACGCTCTCGTCGCCTTCCAATTGATTGGCAAACGCCAGTGTTGCTTCGCCAACTGCATTCGCGACCGAAACCACAAACTGATCAGGGGTGCCCAGCAAAGGACGGTAACCCGAAACACCGGGAAGGTCCCTTAAGTACGACTCAGCATCCACCCCTGGTTGCAATGCGACGACGACTTCGTCCAACAGCACGGCTTCCGTTCTCGTTTCCTCGACCACAAACACTGGAGCTACCGTGGTCACTCCGCTCAGCTGAGCGGCAGCGGCCGACATCTCCTCACGCCCCATCACGCTCGACTCGTATACGCGAACGTTGCCCTCGACATCCCGCACCTGAGTCCACTCGCCATAAAGCGAATCGAGACCTGACAAATCACTCGACTCAAAGCCGACAGCCAGTCGCGAAGGATGCAAGTCGAGTCCCAGACGGCGACCGTCCGCATAATAATAAATCTCATCTTGCTGAGATACCTTGCCACCCACCGCGACCGACTCGCCCTCCAAAGCGGGAGCCGATATCAAATCGAAAGTCGCTTCCGCTGAAATCGGCGAGCAAAGCTCCGCCGCCAGCAGTTGACGAGCCTCTAGTCGCTCGGCACGCAAAAAAGCGGCTCCACGTCGACGCAGGTTGGTACTACGTAATTTCATGAAGACACCATTAAAATAATTATGAAAATGCACCGAAAACAAATAATCGCCCGCCTCCGAATCAACCACCCAGCCCTTCTCAACCTTCCGCAGCTCGCTATTCCAGAGGCCCTCAGGGCGTAAGCATTGTAACGATCGTAACGGTCCCCTCGGGTGGGTTCCATTAATTCCCGGCGATTTCCTAGCTTCTTTCTGGGGGATCCGCAACTCCTAATGGGTATAGCCGGGTGCAAGGTTGTCCCCGACAAAACGGGTCGAGTGAGCGAATGGCCTGCCCAAAGAAAACGGTTTACAAATGTTTACTTCGCACTGAAATACGCCAACGCAAGCTTGAAAAAAGAAGCAGCTGAAAATGCCCAGCCGACGTCATGGTTTGGTTCAGTATTGCCATGTGGCTCTACGGAAATGACAGCTACACACAAGTGTTCCGCTGGTTGCACCGGTTCTCACCCGGCAACATGCCCTCCTCCAGCGCCTTGACTCAGCCGCGAGCACGTATCGGCGTTCCCATCCTGGCCTCTGCCTACCGAAAAGTGGTTCATTGTCTTTGTAATAGCAAGACTCCGGATGCCTTTTATGCAGGGCGAAGACTCGTCGCGGTCGATGGATTTGTATTGAACCTGCCCGACAGTGATGAGAACCGTCGTGCGTTCGGAAGACCCAAAAACGGAACTTCCTACGGTGCATTTCCACAGGCCAGAATCGTTGCTCTTTGCGAAGTGGGTTCGCATGTCTTTTGCAGCTTTCTTGCCAAACCGATCCGTTGCGGCGAGGTGACCATGGCTAAACACGTTTATCGCGATTTGCCCGAAAATAGCTTGCTTTTATTTGACATCGGCTTTTGCGCCTCAGAACTGATGCAACAGGTCATTGTCCGAAAGTCGGACTTCCTGGGGCGTTCGAAAATGAACCGGTGTTTTAAGAAAATGCATGTGCTTTCGGACGGTTCGTATCTATCGAAAATCTATGCTACCGACTACGACCGAGTCCATGATCGTGGTGGTCAGAGCGTTCGGGTGACTGAATACACTTTGGACGATCTTCAACGTGTTGGCCATGGCGAGAAGCATCGTTTAGTGACTACGCTGCTTGATGAGAAAGAACATTCTGCCGAGACACTGATTGTTCTGTATCACGAACGCTGGGAAGAGGAGGTCGCCATTGATGAAGCAAAGACCCATCTACGCAGTTCGCCAAAACTTCGCAGCCACAGTCCGGCGGGAGTGGTCCAGGAGATCTATGGTTTACTGATAGCGCATTTCGTGATTCGGAAGTTAGCTTTTGAGGCAGCGGCCGAAGTTGGTGTGTCACCGCGCCGGCTGTCCTTTACTGGAACGATCAACGTTCTTCGCGTCAGCTTAGTGGAAGCTCCGCGGTCGCCTGCTTTATTTCAGGCATGGTACAAAAACTTGATCAGCGAGATCAGCTTGCAGATACTCGAGCTTCGTCGCAACCGAATCAACCCCCGCGTGATTAAACGTCCTCAAAGCAAATGGCCCGAGAAACGATCAGAACACCGTAATATACCGCCTCTCGCCCACCCCCTTCGACGAAACAATTCGGGTCTTAACTTAGCGGTATTGGGCTTCAGCCGGCCGTTGCCAGTCTCTTCATCACGTTCGCGGCCCGTGAATCCATAGATGAAATCGACAGCTTGACCGAATCAAACGGGAACAAATATCAAATTCACCGCATGACAGCTCTCAGGGCAGTTGGCTACACCCAGTTCTTGTGGAAAACCGGAAAAAACAGGCCCTCAGCCAGAATCTAAAATGACTGAATTCATTCATATTTTGAGAGATATCTACCATGCACCGGGAAGTCAGCATGCAGCCGTGCTAGAGCAGGATTCACAGCGCTGGAATCTCCGCCAAGGCCTCGTTTTCCGACTGCCAGGCTGTGCTGCCGCTCCGGCGAAACCCGCTGAAAAAAGATCCTAACGTACAGTTGTATCCTCCGGTACAGATGGTGTAAATTGTTCACGTGAGTTACAACGTTCACCTTCCGGAGATGGAATGATGCTGGCCAGACTAAGGACGTTTACGCTGCTAGGGATTGATGCGTTACCGGTCGATGTGGAGGTGGATCTATCGTCGGCGGCACTACCAAAAACGATTTTAGTCGGCCTCCCCGAGGCGGCGGTCAAGGAGAGCACGCATCGAGTCGAGCGAGCGATTTGCAACAGCGGCTTCGTGCGACCCCAAGACCGCGTGGTCATCAATTTGGCCCCGGGAGACCTCCCCAAGCAGGCTCCTTCGTTTGATCTGCCGGTGGCGTTGGGGGTGCTCGCTGGCAGTGGCCAGTTGTCGGGCGACAAATTACAAGAGTACGCGGTGGTTGGCGAGTTGGCGCTCGAAGGCCACACGCGGCCCGTCAAGGGAGCCCTCTCAATGGCTATCGCGGCTGCCAAACAGGCCGACCTGCGCGGGCTGGTGGTGCCAGTGGCTAGCGCTCAAGAGGCAGCCGTGGTGGAAGATATCGAGGTGATCCCAGTAGCCAGCCTGGCCGAAGCGGTCGGTTTTTTTGCCGGCGTCTTGCCGATCGACCCAGCTCCCAGTCGCTTGGAAGAACTGTTTGCCGAGCTCAGCAATTACGAGATTGACTTCGGCGATGTGCGCGGTCAGGAAATGGCCAAACGAGCGTTAACGCTGGCCGCCGCTGGCCAACACAATCTACTCATGGTGGGGCCACCGGGCAGCGGCAAAACGATGTTGGCCAAACGATTGCCGACCATCCTGCCTGACCTGACGGCGGGTGAATCGATTGAAACGACGCGGGTCTACAGTGCCCTGGGGCAATTGGTACCGGGGCAACCACTGCTGGCAACCCGCCCTTTCCGCAGCCCTCATCACACGATCAGCGACGCGGGTCTGGTCGGTGGCGGCAGCCCCCCTTCCCCGGGCGAGATCTCGAAAGCTCACAACGGTATTCTGTTTCTTGATGAGTTGCCGGAGTTTAACCGCAAGACGCTGGAAGTCATGCGTCAACCTTTAGAAGATGGTGTCGTCACGATTTCTCGCGCCCTTCGTTCGACCACTTTTCCCGCAGATTTTATGCTCGTCGCAGCAGCCAATCCGTGTCCCTGCGGCTATCGCGGCGACGCGCGGAGAAGTTGCAACTGTACGCTGCCGCAGATCGAAAAGTACGTCAATAAGATCTCCGGTCCGTTGCTTGACCGCATTGACATTCACATCGAAGTTCCCGCCGTCCCCTTTGAAGAACTGTCGAGCGTCGAAACGGGCAGCAATAGCCGCAGCATGCGCGAACAAGTGGTGCGAGCGCGCGCTGCTCAAGCGGGCCGGTTCGTGGGTCGCACCACCAACTACAACGCGCAAATGACTTCACGTGAAGTACGAGAATTCTGTCAACTCGATAAAGCCTCCCGCAATCAGTTGCGAGACAGCGTCGAAGAGCAAGGACTCTCAGCGCGAGCCCACGACAAAATCTTGCGAGTCGCCAGGACGATCGCCGACATCGAGGGAGACGCAGAAATCAGCCAAACTCACCTCGCCGAGGCAATTAATTATCGCACGCTCGATGCAAACATCTGGACATAAATCATCCGCAAAGGACGCGAAAGACCTCTGCCATGATCTAAAGATACTGAAACTAGCAGGAGCATTGAATAAACCATCTTCGTTACTCAGCAATATAGAGACGGTGTGGACGACCGCTGGGCGCGCACCTGAAAGCAGGCCGCCGAGCGACAACGAGAGCAGGAGCAACGGTTTTCGCATGTGGATTCGGTTTTCGGTTGCTTGGAGAGGACGAAGACACCTCATTTTACGGATATTCCAAAAGTCTATCGGGCTGGCAGATCGGGAAATCTCCTTCCCGGCGGCTTCCTTTGATTTCCCTCGAACTCATCTGCCGAGGTGGGCCCAAGCCCGCCCGTCAGCCTAAAAACGCGGCGGAAGGCGAGCGAAGTGCCTTCGTGCCGCTACAGCGACAGGGTTGTTCAGGGCGACCTTGCGGCGGACTCACCGCGTCTGCTCGGCCATGTAGACGACACCGACGCCCCCTTCGCCAATCCGCTGAAGCAATTTATATGGACCGATTAGCGAACCAATTGATTCTTCAGAGCTATCCGTTCTCGCGTGGGTCGCCTTCGGTACGGCATCCAAGAAGGGGTCACTCATCCGGTGCGCGTCGAGGAGACATTCGACCCGGGAATGCAAGTGTCGATGCGATGCCGTTGCTCGGTTACAATCTGGGTGTCTCCGCTCTAAAAAGAAATCACGCCATGATCCGAAAAATCCCAGATGATGTTCAAGCTGCGATCGATGCGAAAGTCGCATCCGGTACGTATGCGGATGAAGAGACCGTCCTTCGTGAAGCGTTGGCTAGCCTTGACGAGTTTGACGAAGACGTCACAAAGCTAAAAACGGCGATTGACGACTGGCAATCGGGGGACGTAGGCATGCCCATCGATCAGGCGGTGGATCAGATTCGCGGTAAGGTCGAAGGAAGCAATGAGTGAGCCAACCGACTCACAAGGTCATGATTCATCGGCACGCGATGGCCGATCTGGAGCAGTCCTACCGGTTCGTGTGGAAGAATGGCGGCGATCAGGCTTCCACATGGTATGAGCGATTCGTCGAGCAACTGAAATCACTCAATCGCGCGCCGGAACGATGCCCGATCGCCCGCGAGTCGAAACGCGTGTTCTTGGAAGTGCGAGAACTGCACTTTGGTCGGAGGCCGAGTGTGTTCCGAGTCTTATTCACCATCGACGGCGATACAGTTCGCATTCTCCGCATCGTTCGGGCGCAACGACGCAGTCCTTCGTGGCGAACGATTGAAGAATCTTACTTTCGGGAGTGACAGAGAGAGGCAAGGTCTCTCCACGTCGATGTATCGAAAAACTTTCAAGCTAGGGCCGTGCCTCTGACACTACCAACCCCGTTGCACACGGTTCTAAGTGCGGTCGGTTGCATCGCTCTCCGCGTCGAAGCAATTTCGCCAAGTCGCGTCGGTGAAGTTCACCTCTGCACCTTCGCGATGGCTGCTATTGGGGCAGATCAGCCTCCTTCCGGCTCGACCACGGGAGATGCGGCATCCTTTAGAAGATGGTGTTGTCACGATCTCTCGCGCTCTTCGTTCGACGACTTTTCCCGCAGATTTTATGCTCGTCGCAGCAGCCAATCCGTGTCCCTGCGGCTATCGCGGCGACGCGCGGAGGAGCTGCAACTACACGCTGCCGCAAATCGAAAAGTACGTCAATAGAATCTCCGGCCCCTTGCTCGACCGCATCGACATTCACATCGAAGTTCCCGCCGTCCCCTTTGAAGAGTTGTCAAGCATCGAAACGGGTAGCGATAGCCGCAGCATGCGCGAACAAGTAGTGCGAGTCCTGCGAGTCGCCAGGACGATCGCCGACATCGAGGGAGACGCAGAAATCAGCCAAACTCACCTCGCCGAAGCAATTAACTATCGCACGCTCGATGCGAATATCTGGACATAAATAGTCCGCAAGAGACGCGAACAACCTGCTTTGGTTACCTAAAGACTTCGACAATGTCAAACAAGCTCATTGCCGTCATATGGTCCGACCATGAACCGGCAATCGTGTTTACTGCAAAATACAAATTCGCTAGGGGAACCACGCTCAACGGAATGAAAAAAGCAATCACGGCCAATCTGGGGCGAGAATCGACAACTTGGAAAGGCTGAGCGGCTTTGATCATGATTCAGTCCTGTGGAAAACCCTGAAAGGCGAGACACAGGCACAAGACCAATCACTAAAATGACTGGCCCGTGACCTAACAGACTGAGAGCCCAGGCCGCGCATAGCTATTCGTCAAAAATCACTTTTTTCTGCGAAGCACCTCCGCATAAGTCATTTAACAAAACGGAATCAGCCGGAAAACGCTAGCGTCCGGGTGCTCGGAACCGCGAGCTTGCGCTCAACGGCTGATATGACTGAAAGATCCGACACCCTCTATTTTCCCGCCCAAATCGCGCCGATCTTTCGCTGCCAGAGTTTCTCATTAAAGGCGGGAAGGTCTGCGTTTAGGATCGCGTCAGCTTGCCCCTTGAGCGATCCCCAGCGAGCATCCAACTCGCTGCGGCGATTCCTTGAAGCCTTCGTCACGCGTGGAATATCACTCTCCGTCTGGTTGATCAAGAACAAATACTCGGCGGTAAACTTGTTGGGAAAGTTCTCCACATCATCATAGGCTTTGGATTTGCGTTGCACCATTTCGTCGTCCCACTGCTTAAGCTTCTCCGCCAGCGATTCAGCCTCCTGCTTGAGACGGGCTAAAGATTCATCATCTCCCAGCTTGATTATCAACTCGCGCAACTGGCTGTCGATCCGATGCAGTCGGTTAGTCTGCTTGTGCATCTCGGCCAGCGTCTGTTCCATTTCGATCATCGCACGGTGATACTCAAAGTAGTCCGTCGCGGGGAGCGAGATCAGTGGATGAGCGAGAATCTCAGCCGATGTTTCACGAGCCTGGTCGCCTTGCTTGAGAATCAATTGGTAGGTACCCGGGATCGCCTTGTGACCTCGATAGCTGCCTTCGATATAGACTTCGGGAACTCCCGGCATGCTCGTATGTCGCATGTCCCACACAAAGCGATTGAGTCCCCGTTCTCGTGAGAGAAGTCGCGGCGCAGGAGGCCCTCCCGCGTACTTTTGGAACGACTCATCTTTCTCCGATGAGAAACGATTGACTAACAACCCTCCAGCATCTCGAATTTCCAGTTCGATATGCATCCCCTCCGGCAACTCCGGAAGTTCGTAGTAGATCACAACGCCGTTGGCTGGATTCACGCCCTGCAATAAATCAGTCCCATCAAATTTTGAATCAGTTTTGTCCAGTTGACTGCTGTGATTGGAAAGAAAAGCCGCCGCGGGCTCGAAAAGCTGCAAACCGACTGTCGCATCGTCTTGCGGGTACTCTCGCTGGCGAATTAGCTCTAGGTCGTCAAGAATCCAGATGGACCGCCCCGAAGTGGCGACAATTAAATCGTCGTGGCGGATCATCAAATCGAGGATCGGGGTGACTGGCAAGTTAAGCTGAAAGGGCTGCCAAGATGCACCGCCATCTCGCGAGAGATATAGTCCCATCTCCGTGCCGGCAAACAATAAGCCCTGTTGCCGAGGCTCCTCGCGGATGACTCGGGTAAACGCCCCCTCTGGAATGCCGCTGGAGATCGCCGTCCACGATTGCCCGTAGTCGGTTGTCTTGTACAAACCCGGACGTTTGTCATTGAATTTATAGCGAGTTGTCGCGATGTAGGCGGTCGCCTTATCACGCGGTGAAATTTCGATCGCGTTGATCAAGCACTCATCCAAATCTTGGGGAGTCACGTTGGACCAGCTTTGCCCCGCGTCTCGAGTCAGTTGGACGAGTCCATCATCGCTACCAGTCCAAAACACCCCCGGCTCGTGAGGTGATTCGGCCACGTAGCTGATTGTCCCGTAGTTCTCCGCACCGACCGCTTCGACCGTCAACGGCCCGCCCCCCTTACCCTGCCGGTGATCCTGATTCCGAGTCAAGTCGGGAGAGATCTCTTCCCAGGTTTGACCCAAATCGCGAGTTCGCAACAGGCATTGTGCGGCGTGAAAAAATGTGTTTGGTTCGTGTTGCGACCAGATAATCGGCGCGTTCCAGTTGAACAAGTACTTCATCTCGCGAGCGGCTCGCCCAAGGTATTGAATCGGTGCGGACATGACTTTAGTCCCGGCAACCGCTTCGGTATCGAGCACTTCGATCGTCCCCAAGTAACTCCCTCCCATGACATAGCGTGGGTTATCGGGGTCGAAGGCGAGAAACGCGCTTTCTCCACCAGCCGATGCTTGCCAACTTTTTTCACTAATCGAGTCACCACCCAACTCAAGACTAGCAATCGCCAGCGAAGTGTTATCTTGCTGTCCAGCGTAGACACGATAGGGGAAGCGATTATCCACGTTCAATCGATAAAGCTGCGCGGTTGGCATGTTGCTTTGACGCGACCAGCTTGCTCCCTGGTTGAACGTAATCGCCGCGCCGCCGTCGTTGGCAATCACCATGTTGCGAGAGTTGTGAGGATTGATCCAAAGGTCGTGAAAGTCTCCGTGAGTGCCGGAAAGCGTCTCCCAGTTCTTGCCCCCATCGATCGATCGCAGCGCGGGCGCGCTCAAAACATAAACAGTGTGTTCGTCCAGTGGATCGACAAAGACTTCGGTGTAGTACCAAGCCCGCTGGGTCAGTCGGTGATCGCTGCTGACGCGACTCCATTTGGCACCGGCATCGGTGGAAACAAACAGCCCCCCTTTTTCTTCATTACTATCACTCTCAACTAGTAGATAGACTCTCTCTGGGTTGGACCTGGAAACGGCCACCGCCATCTTGCCTTTTTCCTCCGGCAATCCTTCCTCAATCTGTGTCCAGGATTCACCGCCGTCGGACGTCTTATAAACCCCGCTTCCCTCACCGCCGCTGATGATGATCCAAGGTTTACGTTGATGCTCCCACATCGTTGCGTAGAGCACTTGTGGGTTGCTGAAATCGATTGACAACTCCGCGCAGCCGGTGCGTTGATTGACAAACAGAACGTGCTGCCAAGTCTTGCCTCCGTCCGCTGATTTATAAATGCCACGCTGCGGGGAATCACCATACAGAGCACCTTGCGCGGCGACGTAGATGAGATCGGGGTTCTTTGGATGAATCACGATTCGGGAGATATGCTCTGTCTCGGCGAGCCCCAAGTGTTGCCAGGTTTTGCCTGAGTCGGTCGACTTATAAACTCCATCACCGTGAGAAGTCATGACGCCTCGCGGCGCGTGCTCCCCCATGCCAACGTAGATAACGTGCGGATCGCTTTCGGAAACCGCCACGGCTCCCACCGAGCCGGTTTGAAAGTAGCCATCCGAGACGTTCGTCCAGTGATGGCCGGCGTCTGCTGTTTTCCAGAGCCCACCGCCGGTCGTCCCCATGAAATAAGTTTGCGGCTGGCCAAGAACCCCGCTAGCACAAACCGATCGTCCCCCTCGGAACGGGCCAATGCATCGCCACTTGACCGGCCCATAGGTATCATCGAGCGTCGCATCTGAGTGATTTGCCTGAGTTTGGGCAAGCAGAGTTAGTGGGGCGAGCATGCATCCCCAGCAAGCTGCTAGCAGGAGGGATGACCGGCGAAGAAACGCGGAATGGCTGTTCATGAATGGATCACAATCTTGGGATAACACTGGACGAGCAGCGGCACTGGCCAAGCTCGGCCGATCGGGCTGGGGCCAAGCAGAGCAGGAGCCCGTAGTGCAGATTGTAGTCGGTCGTTAGTTTTTGGACGATCAAAAAAAGCCGAACTTGGTTCGCTAGGGAAACAAGTCCCCGAATGAGTCGTAAAGGGGACTTGGCACCTTGGTATAAACTCTACGTATGAACCCGAGTGATTCCTAGTATCGAGGACTTCGATGATGGCGACGGCAAAGTGGCAGGGCAAGATTATCGCTCAAAGCGATGAAACGGTAATGGTTGAAGGTAACCATTACTTTCCGACCGATAGTTTGCGGCAAGAGTTTTTTCGTCCTAGCGACTATCAAACCACTTGCGGATGGAAAGGAACGGCGAATTATAAGAGCATCGAGGTGGATGGGCAGGTCAATAAAGACGCTGCTTGGTACTATCCCAATCCAAAACCAAAAGCCGAATCGATTCGCAATCACTTTGCTTTTTGGAAAGGCGTGGAAGTGACCGCCGAGGATCAGCCCGATTCGACCCCCGACGGTGCGGCCTGTTGATATCTGTAGGGTAGTTTAGATTTAAATTGTTCCGGAAATCCTTGAAGGTCCAACCGCTATCGTGGTGACTGGAGCCCCGGTTACTGCCGAGAGCTTTCGGATCGAACCAGATGCCCCCTTTTCAGACGCAGGTGCTACACATAGCGTTCGCCAAGGACCTTCCCCTCGAAAACCCTCTCATCAGAACGCAAGCAAATGTGCGAGTTTCCCTGCTTTCAATGCCCTCGTAGAGGATTGCACCTTAATGTCGCCGGGGTCGCCTTGCTGATGATCGCCGGCTATCTACTCGGTGCTTCGCAGACTTGCGTTGCGAAACCTCCTTTTCATGGAACCATCTTCTTGGAAAAGAAGATCGTTACCGATTCCGATCCAACCGCCTTTGTCGAACTCAAATTTACGGAAGTGGCCGAACGTCGCATGTTCGACAGGCGGACCAATAGCTTCGCGAGCACCGAGGCTTGGCTGTTCGAGGCGACTTTTGACGATAGCCCGGCAATCGAAGTGCAGGTGAATCGCGAGTTCTCCCGCGAGGAAGCGGAAGCCGAGGCCACGTCTTACCTGCCAGTGATCGGCCGTATCCCACAAGTGCTCCGCAGCGAAGTGAATACTGTCTGGATTCACAAAGGCGATCAGCTGTTCGGAGGTGGCAATAACAACCTGTTAATCCATGTCGACCAAGGCAAAAAATATGCCCGCGACGGCATTCTCGAAGAGACGTTTATTCACGAAGCAGCTCACACCTCGCTGGATGGTGTTCACGCGCGGGCCGACGGTTGGCGGAAAGCTCAAGCGGCTGACAAAAAATTCATTTCTTCTTATGCGAAAGATAATCCGCAGCGTGAAGATATCGCTGAGTCATTTCTACTCTATTTCGCTTGGCGGCATCGCGGCGATCGCATCTCGAAAGAGCTCTACCAAACGATCGAATCGACCATCCCCAATCGACTCGCCTATTTCGACACCCTAGACCTGAAACTCACTCCTTGCGTGCCAGAGACGAACTGACAAGCAGGCACGTCTGTTCGAGCTATTTCACGATCGGAGCCGACCGCGATAGCTCAGTACAACTCGGCCGCTTCTCGGGCGCTAATCTTACGTGCCCGCAAGGTCCCAGAGCCAAGGTAATCGGCCCGCTTTACATCGACGTTAATGCGACCATTTAACTCCCGTTCGGACTCAATGGCGATTAACTTACTGGTGAACAGAAAGCAGTCATCGGTCTTCGCGGTCAGCCAATGAACGTTGTTGCGATAATCTGAAATACTCGACCAACTGCCCACACCCGCTCGCGTCTCATCCATCGTCTGGCGAAGGATCAAATGTTCTGCCCTATCCTCTAATTTGTCATACTGTTTGACTGCGAACTCGCCAGAGATACACAAAAACGCGCTGGCCATGTTCGAGTGACCATGAGGCGGTATGCTGCGGCCTTTGCGAATGTAGGCCACTTTGGTAATCAACATCCGCGGCGGCTCAGCCCCGACCGCCCCCGACTGGTCACTGCCCGGCAACATCACGCGGTGAAACAGCTCGCCACGGTCTGCCGGTATTCGCTCAATGATCTGCGTGCGCAAAGCATTGAATGCCAGCCGACTCCGCAAAGCCTCGAGGGGCGTGCCGGCATAGATCCGGTCCATCGCTTCCTGCCACTGAAGGCTAGAAATCTGGCGGCCGCTCAACGCAGATGCGTTGGCATGCAACTTCCGCAACCACTCAGCCATCGGCTCCGACCCAGAAAGCTCCTGTCCTGGCACTGATGCTAGGGGCAACGTGGCTGCCAGCGTCGCCAGGCCAAGCGCCCGCAGCGAGGATCGACGAGTAAAATTATGGTGCATGATGAGCCGCCAGCAGTTGAAGGTTTCAGATAACCGATTGATTACTGAACGATGGCAACTAATCCCCGACTCGCGACACGGAATCTTGGTTTCTTTACCCACGACAGCCCGCCGGCCGCCGGAAGTCAGCTGCGGCGTGCATTTTCTACCCACAAAATTTATGATCGCTCTGGTCACGCCGGGGGATTAAATCGGCGAGAGAAGTCGCTAAGGGGGCTGAAAGCCACCCTATCCAGCATCTGGCTGAAAAGAAGATGAAAATTAGGTTAAGGATCGCGCAATTTGCGTTGCTGCAGCAATAGTCAAAGACTCGGAAATGGGTATAAACCTTTGTAATCTTCATTTTCTGAAAGCCTTTCCTTAATCTGAGTCTTGGAACTGAGTTATGAGTAGCTCAAAAACCAGCCGAAACGGCGGGTTCACGCTGGTCGAATTACTGGTCGTCATCGCCATTATCGGCATTCTCGTCGGCTTGCTGTTGCCAGCCGTGCAAGCAGCACGCGAGGCGGCTCGACGCATGGAGTGCTCGAACAATCTCAAGCAGATCATGCTGGCGCTTCACAATTACGAATCGGCGAACAGCCGTTTCCCTGCTGGACGACTCGCTCCGGACTGGGTAATCAACGGCACAGCTCGCGCCGGATACACCAATTACAACTCAGTGGACCAAAACCCCGCTTCTGGACACTGGACCGGATTCCGCTCGGTGCACTCGGCCATTTTGCCCTACATCGAGCAGGCAAACCTATACAACTTGATCGACTTTTCGGTCCCCACCGCGGTCCGCCTAACCACCGGCGGAGTGCCCACGAATGCGAATTACCCGGCTTACTCTCAAGCGGGCGGGATGTTCATTTGTCCCTCCGATGCCAATACGGGCCGTGTCGTATCAGAAAACAATTACCGCTACAACTTTGGCGGCTCGACGCCATACGGCGGTGCAGAGAATTCCAGCAACAACAATAATACTAGCGCGAGTGCTCACGGCTTCCTCAGCGGTGGCAATGGTGCCTTCACCATTGGCACCCATTTGCAGACTTCTGCGATGAGCGATGGTCTCTCCAACACGGTGTTCTTTTCGGAGCGAACCAAAGGTAGCGGCATGGATCTCTCCGTCACCCCGCCGCGGATCGAGGATATTGTGACAACCCCAGGGCGGGCCAACATGATGTGGGCCCCTGATGCGTTGATGGCCGACTGCATGACGTTCAACGGCGCCCCCTCCCGGTTCCATTTCAATTCGGCGGGACGCTGGCTTGATGGTTCTGATTTTTCCAACGGATGGCCCTTTGGATTTTATTCCAGCACGCAGTACAACCACGTGGCGCCTCCCAACTGGAGGTTCCATGACTGCGGTAGCTGGAGTGCGATTCCGGACGCGCCGGGTGAACACGCTATTATTTCAGCTCGCAGCATGCACCAAGACGTTGTCAACGCGGGGCTGGGGGATGGCAGCGTGCGAACTTTCACCAGCACGATCGATCTGAACGTTTGGCGGAGCTTGGGTACCCGAGCTAACGGCGAAGTCTTTCAAATGCCCTAACGTCTGATCGGCTCATTCTCAACCTCTGTCAACGCCAACATGCTACTGCCCATGGTTACTACGACCCAAACGCAGCTATCAACGATGCCGCTGTATAACCGAGTTTCGCCATACAGCCTGCCTGCAATCCTGTTGACACTGACCTGCTTGGCAGCCAGTGTGTCGCTGGGTGGCTGTTCTGGAGGCAAGGTTGATGGGGTCGAAATCGCATCGGCTCAGGAAGCTTACGACGCTGGCCTGGCAGCTTTTCAAGCGGAACGCTACGCGGAAGCAAAAGAGAAATTCGACCAAGCGTTGACAGGTGGCGGACTCGATGCCGATCACTTCGTCAGTGCCACCCTGAAGCGGGCAATCTGCTTGGCCGACGCGGGCGATTTCGCTGCGGCCGAGGCCGATTTACGGGAAGCCGAACAAGGTGCCACCGACATGGCTCAGGTCCACGTCACACGGGGCTTCATCAAAGCCAAGCAGGGTGACGAAGCGGGTGCTAGCGCGGAGTTTCGGGAAGCGAAAAAGCTCGATCCCAAGATCGAACTTCCTAAGATTTAAGCAGCTCCCCCTAAGTCATTAAGTAAAACGGAATCAGCCGCATACCGTTCAATGAGGGCCATCTTGGCGGGACACTCGTTAAACAGTCAGCCGTAGGCGTATTTGTAATAGGAGTGCGTTCGCCTTCGGCTGACGGTTAAACGATTTATTGAACGGTATTGCGTTAAACAGTCAGCCGTAGGCGTACTTGTAATGGGAGCGCGTTCGCCTTCGGCTGACCGTTAAACAATTTATTGAACGGCATTGCGCTTAGACCAAGATATCAGTCACGACCCGGGCTGGTTCCACGCCGGTTAACCGCATGTCCAAACCTTGATAGGGAACTGAGAAACGGTTGTGATCAATCCCCAGCAGATACAGCATCGTGGCGTGCAAGTCTCGCACGTGGACGACGTTCTCGACTGCGTGATAACCTAAATCATCAGTCGCTCCATAAGTCATTCCACTCTGCACGCCCCCGCCGGCCATCCACATGCTAAAACCTTTAATATGATGGTCTCGTCCCGCGCCCCCTTTGCCTTGGAACATCGGTGTGCGACCAAACTCTCCGCCCCAAATTACCAACGTGTCTTTGAGCATGTCACGTTGCTTCAGGTCGGCGATCAATGCCCAAGTCGCGCGATCGGTCAGCCCGCAGCAGATATCCATATACTTAGCCAGCCCACCGTGGTGATCCCAACCGCGATGATAGAGTTGGATGAATCGCACCCCACGTTCAGCCAGGCGCCGAGCGAGTAAGCAATTCGAGGCAAACGACCCATCACCGGGCGTCGCACCATACATCTCCAGCACGTGCGCGGGCTCGTCCGACATATCAACCAGCTCGGGGACCGAAGTCTGCATACGAAACGCCAATTCATAGGCGGCAATCCGCGTGTTCACTTCGGGGTCGCCGAGGGTGCCGTTGCGATGTCGGTTGAGCGCCCCCAGCGTGTCGACCACATGCCGTTGCGATCCCTGGGAAACACCGGGCGGATAACTCACATACTGGACCGGATCACCGCTGCTGTTAAATTCAACACCCTGGTAGCGACCGGGGAGAAAACCAGCAGACCACTGACGGGAGGCAATCGGCTGGGGATTTCGACCACCAACGCTGGTCAAGACCACGAAGCCGGGCAAGTTGTCGCTCTCCGAACCAAGCCCGTAAGTCACCCACGAACCCATGCTGGGACGCCCGCTGATCGCGGTCCCCGTGTTCATGAACGTGTGGGCTGGGTCATGGTTAATTTGCTCAGTCACCATCGACCGCACAACGCAAATGTCGTCCGCCAACTTGGATTGCCACGGTAAATAGTCGCTGATTTCCATGCCCGATTCGCCGTAGCGATTGAACTTAGTCAGCGGCCCCAAGCATCTCAGCGCCGTACCCTGGAGCTGGGCGATCGGCTGGCCGGCCGTGTAAGACTCGGGCATCGGCTGGCCATCGAGCTCAGCCAGCTTAGGCTTATAATCAAACGTCTCCAGCTGGGAAGGACCTCCAGCCATGCACAAAAAAATTACGCGTTTGGCACGGGGCAAATGATGCGGCACACCGGTCGCCATGCCGGACAAGCCCGCCTCGGCCATGGGGTTAGCGGCCAGCTGATTGGCAAACATCGACGACAATGCCGCAGCCCCGACACCAACGCCCGCGCGATTCAAAAAGGTACGCCGGGTCGCCAGGTTCGAAAGATAGTGTGCAGAGGGTGTCATGGTCTCACGATACCTTCACTGAGATTCAAAATAGTGCGGGCCAGCTCGCTCCAGGCGGCTAGTTCAAGCTTGTCAAATGACGCCGTCTCGACAGCACGGGTGTCAGCGGCAAGCCCGACGCTGAGCAACTTTTCCGCTCGCTCTGGATCATCGGCAAATTGCTGGCGATGATAATCGAGTGACTGCAACAAAGTTGTCTGTTCAAATTCATCAGGCGTGCGGGACACTGCCAACATCATCGCTTGCTCAAGTCGTCGTTCATCTGAGGTTAATGCATCGTCGCTGAGCAACCGCCAAGCCAACCCGCGAGCCGCTTCGACAAACGTGGGATCATTGAGCAGCACCAGCGCGGCCAGCGGCGTATTTGATTGGGCCCGCTGAGCGGTGCATTCCTCGCGAGATGGCGCATCGAAAGCCCGCAGCATCGGATGCAAGAACTGACGCTGCCAATGCACGAATACGCCGCGGCGATATTGATTGGCATTCTGATCGGCTTGATAAGATCGCGGAGGAAAGTTCAAGTGTCGATAATAGCCAGCCGGTTGATAAGGCCGAGCGCTGACCCCGCCCGTTGTTAGCACCAATAGATTACCGACCGCCAATGCATTATCACGAATCATTTCCGCGGGCAGCCGTTTACGATGCTGACGGGCAAACAGAGTGTTATTCGGGTCAAGCGAACGCAGCTCTTGATCACAATGAGAACTTTGGCGATAAGTCTGACTGAGCACGATCAAGCGAATGAGATGCTTGAAGTCCCAGCCATTGCGATAAAACTCCACGGCCAAATTATCTAACAACTGGGGGTGGGATGGCGGTTGACCTTGGCCACCAAAATCGCCCAAGGAGGGACTGATGCCCGTGCCCATCAACATGGCCCACAAACGATTCGCCATCACGCGAGCAGTTAAGCCACCGACGCCCTGCTCGACATCGACCAACCAATTCGCCAAGTCGAGGCGAGTGGGCCGCGCATCTGTCGACAAATCTCGCCCGAGAAATTCCGGCACTTGCGGATCCATCAGCGGCCCCGAATCGTCCAGCCAATTACCGCGGGGTAACAACCGAATCGGCCGCGGCTCGACACTTTTCGTGATCATGGTTGTTCGAGCCGTGCCGCGGATTTCCTCAATCGCTTGCTCGATGTCGGCAATTTGCGGTTCAGTTTGCTGCTGCTCCAGGGCGGTGGCTAGCTGTGCCTGGAGTTCCGCTAGCTGGCGACGTTGGCTGGGGCGCAACACCTCAATCTCAGGCGGGCGTTTGGTGGGCAACGCGTTGGATCCTTCCTTGAAATGCCTGGCTTCATCGATATCCGCAAAGAAGGCAGCCATTGCATAAAAGTCTTTGGCGGAGAAGGGATCATACTTATGATCATGGCATTGCGCGCATCCCAGAGTGCCACCGAGCCAAACTTCCGATACGTTACGAACGCGATCGGCTGAGTAGATTGCCAGATATTCTTTTGGTTGCACGCCCCCTTCATGAGACGTCTGTAGCAGGCGGTTGTAACCGGTGGCAATTTGTTGATCGATTGTCGGGCTGGGCAGCAAATCACCGGCGAGTTGCTCGCGGGTAAACTGATCAAATGGCATGTTCTGATTAAGCGCGTCGATCACCCAGTCACGATAAGGTGCGATGGAGTGGTCTTGATCGCCGTGATAGCCAACCGTGTCCGCGTAACGAACTAGGTCGAGCCAGACGACAGCCAACCGCTCACCATAACGCTCGCTGGATAGCAATTGATCCACCAGGGCTTCATACGCTTGATCGCTGGGGTCGGCGACAAAATTGCGAACCATCTCCGGCGTGGGGGGAAGACCAGTCAGATCGAAAGCCAAGCGGCGCACCAACTGGGCCGGCGCGGCGGGCGGAGAAGGTTGCAAACCCTCCGCTTCGAGACGTGACAAGATGAATGGATCGAGGTTATTCCTTACCCACGCCGTGTTTGTCACGGTCGGTGGTGATTGCCAAACAGGATCGACATAGGCCCAATGCGGGGCGTACTCAGCACCGGCATCGATCCAGCGGTTGAGCAAATCAATTTCTTGCTCAGTGAGCGGTTTATTCAGTTCGGGCGGAGGCATCACCAGATCGGCGTCGTCGCTAGTAATACGGGCAATGACTTCGCTGGCGGCGGCGTCACCGGGAACAATGGCCCAATCCGTTGCCGCCTCGGGATCATCGATGCGAAAATCTGCTTTGCGGTGTTCGGCGTCGGGACCATGGCAAGCAAAACAGCGGTCGGAGAGCAGCGGACGGATATCTCGGTTAAAATCAATCGCGTCGTCGGCTGGTAACCGATTGCAGATGCCGCTCAAAACGATGAACGCAACGACGAAACATGGCAGCTTCGGCAACTGGGCGACCGCGGCTGGGTGTCGTGTTGAATTGCAAACACAAAGCATGGCGAGCTAGCAGCGGGAGGAACTGAAGGGACGAATTCTTAGTGACGCTAGCACTATATTGTACACGTAAACAAACCGGCCAAAACCTAAATTGGCGACCGGTGGCAAAAAAGCGACAACGATGACGGCAGATAGCTCCGCAGCGGAAAAACCTCAAACTAGCGATCAAAGCTGGCGAGCAAATGTAGTCAGTTTGGTCATGTATATCTTGCTGGCAATTGTCAGCACTTGGCCGCTCGCCAGCCAGCTCGGCTCGCGACTGGTCGTGGGGACTGAAATAGCACGGACTGTGCCGCTGTTTAACGCTTGGACCCTGTGGTGGAACGTCGACCGCTTGAACCGTGGACTAGAGAATTACTGGGACGCGCCGATTTTCTTTCCAGCGACCAATACGTTGGCACTCTCAGAACCCCAGCCATTACTGATACTGATGGCTCCGGTGATGTGGTTTGGCGGTTCGGTGTTTCTGGCGGCGAACCTGTATTTGCTCATCTCCCTGCTTCTCAACGGCATGCTGGGGCGTTGGATGCTACTGGTCGCCGGCATGCGACCAGCCGTGGCGACGGGGGGCGGCGCGGCGATGTTGCTACTACCGATCGCGCATTGGCAGATTGGTGTCCAGCAATTGGTACCGATCTGGGGCCTGCTGTGGACTTGGACCGCGTTATATCAAGTCACGTTAACCATCGACAGCAAACAAAAAGTGAGTTGGAAGTTGCTAGTTGGTCGCGGCGTGTCGCTGGGGCTGGCGTTTTCAATCTCGATGATGCTGTGCGCACATCATGGATTGTTTCTGGCACTGTTGCTAGTAATTGCGATTCCCCTGTTGGCCGCCGCCATGCTGAGTGCTCCTCGATTGTTTGCTGAGGAGTCAGCGGAGCGAAAGGCGACGCTGCAAATCTATCGCGGCGGATCGATGTTAGGTGTCTCGGCAGTGGTCGTGGGCCTGCTGTGCGGTTCGCTGGTTTATCACTTGCGAGCGATGCCCGCCGATAACGTCTCACGACCTGAATCCACCATCCGCCAACTTTCATTGCCGCTGGGCGATTATTTGGCGGTCTACGGACGTTCCTATGCAAAATGGGGCAGCGACTGGGCGCGCGACGGTTGGTATCTTTCGCCTGGTTGGGCAAAGCTGGGGTTAGCCGCAATCGGGCTGGTCGGCGGTTTGTGGATCGCACCGCGGCGACGATGGACGATGGTGATCGGCAGCGTGGGCACAACCGCTTTAGTGCTATCGCTGGGGGCACGATTAAACATTTTCGGTTGGGAGCCTTGGTGGTTAATCGCCGAGTATGTGCCGGGGTTCGCACAAGTTCGCAACGTCTTTCGCTTTGCCTACTTTGTGCAAATCGGCAGCGTGCTGTTGGCCGCCCAAGCGATCGATTTGGGGCTCGATCGACTGACCGCCAACCGCCATGCATTCCCACGATTAAGATACCGTGGCCTGGGGACTGTTGGGCTGGCTGTTTGTGGGCTGTGGGCGACACTGGACCCTTGGCCACCCCGCATCGGCTTGGGAGTGGTGACGCAGGCCACGGCCCAATTCGCTGATCAACACTCGTGGATTGACCAGCTTGCCGAAGAACACAAAATCTACCGGCAACAGCATCCTGCCCAGCGCGTGGGAGCACTCTGCTTGCCGATGGCCGCCGGCGACCACGTGGGAGAATTCGAGATCACCACCGATTGGATGCTGCTCTCCAGCGAGCATGGCGTCCCGCTAGTCAATGGCTACTCGGGTTTCTTTCCTGAGGTCTATTTCCAGCTCCGCGACACGGTTTGGAAAACTGGCGTTACCGCCGGGGTTGCCAATCGCTTGTGGCACGAGGGAGCAAGATGGATCGTGGTGGATTTGAGACGATTCCCCGTGGATTGGGGCGAGTCACGACAGATTGGCCACGTTGTTTTTACGCGAGTGCAGGGAACCAACGAGGAGCCAGCGCCAGATGAGCCCGCAGGAGACGATGCAGCGATCGTGGTTTATCGGATGACCAACCCGACGGCAACTTCCAGCTCAGCAGCAGGTGGGAGTGCCGAATGAGGCGAGCAAGCCAGTGTTCGCTCGTGGGGCCAGTCCACTCCTTTGCGAGTACGAGCACGGTTGTTTACTTGGAGACAGAGTAGCTGCTTTATTTACAGGTTAAGTACTTTCTTTACAGGCAAGGATGCCTATTCCACCGTGCGCGGCCGCTTTGCACTCGCACTCGTTTTTTTGCTCTCGGAGATTTCTTGCTCCCGAAGATGCAGGAGGGTCGCAGGCATACTTGCGGATGCGGCAGGTCTCGGGCGACAATCGGCAGATCCGCTGAGAGCCGCAGTCCCCTCCCCCACAGCTGTTCCCCACCGATGACACGCATTGAACGATTAACGGTCCGCGACATTCGCTTTCCCACTTCCGACAAACTGCATGGCTCCGATGCCATTCACAAGGATCCCGACTACTCGTGCGCTTATGTCGCACTGGAGACGGACGTGGCCGGGCTGGAGGGGCACGGGATCACTTTTACGCTGGGACGCGGCACCGAATTGTGCGTGGCGGTGATCGAGACGTTGAAAAAATTCGTCGAAGGTCGCGACTTGGAAGAGATCACCGACAATTTTGGCACCTACTGGCGAGAGATCTGCAACGATTCACAGCTCCGCTGGTTGGGCCCCGAGCGGGGGCTGATTCACATGTCGGTGGCGGCGATCATCAACGCCATTTGGGATCTCTACGCCAAACAACAGGGAAAGCCGGTTTGGAAGTTACTGGCCGACATGTCCCCCGAGCAAATCGTTCGCTCGATTGATTTTCATCACATCACCGACGCCTTGCGACCCGAGGAAGCGCTGGAGATCTTGCGCGACAACGAAGCGACCAAAAGCCAGCGCGAGGCGGAGCTGCTGGAAATCGGTTTGCCCAGTTACACATCGAGCGCGGGCTGGATGGGCTATCCCGACGACTATCGGCGGGAACTCTGCCAAAAGTATCTCCGCGAGGGCTTTCAGTGGTTCAAAATGAAAGTTGGCGCGGACCTGCAGGACGATCTGCATCGGGCCCGAATCATTCGCGAAGAGATCGGCGATGACTGCCATTTAATGATGGATGCCAACCAAGTTTGGGACGTCGACGAGGCGATTCGCCAGATGGATGTGCTCAAGCAATTCAATCCCGTCTGGATTGAAGAACCGACTTCGCCCGATGACGTGCTGGGACACGCGCGGATTGCCCAAGCGATTGCCCCCATCAAAGTGGCCACGGGTGAATGCATCGCCAATCGGATTTTGTTCAAGCAATTTATGCAAGCCGAAGCCATGCATTTTTGCCAAATCGACTCTTGCCGGGTGGGAGGTGTCAACGAGTTGCTGGCGATCATGTTACTGGCGGCAAAGTTTCAAGTGCCCGTCTGCCCGCACGCCGGAGGTGTCGGCCTCTGCAACTACGTGCAACACCTCTCGGCGTTCAACTACATCGCCATCTCTCCCTCGCTGGAAAATGTGGTAGTCGAATTCTCCGATCACTTGCATGAGCATTTTGTCGATCACTTGCGAGTCGAACAGGCCCGTTACCGCTTGCCCACGATGCCCGGCTACAGCATCACGATGACCGACCAGTCGCTGGTAGATTACGAATATCCCCAGGGAACCGTCTGGCGGGCCCGCAGTAAGTAAGGGCTCGCAACAATCAAGTTTGCCCGCAACAAGTGAGATCGGGGAAGCGAATCGTCGCAGCCGTTTGCCGGGCTGTTTGCTTTTTTCTGCGGTCGCGGCTGCTATGCTGGAAGGAAGTTCGGTGATGAGACAAGTTGATTTCACACCGACGACGTGGGCGGAAAATCAGTGAAGGCGAAATGCATGGCGGGTTGGAAAGTAATCGCAATTTTAGGCGTGCTGGTACTCGTGAGCGGTGGTGGTTGGCTAGCGCTGGCGGGTCCCGACATTCTGGACGGCGACTCCGGTGGCACCACCAACGACGACGCGAACGTGGCGTCCAGCCAGGAAAAGGCGGACGGCAAAGCGGCGGGAGCGGGGGCTGCTGACGGATTACCAGCTGGTGTTACGCAGGCCCAGTACGACCGCGCGGCGCGGATGTTCCGCAATTTCTATCCGGGACAGGAACCCAACCGCCTCGACACCTACTCGATGGCTGGTGAGCTGGCGGTCAACGAAGAACAATTGGAAGCGGCGGTCCGCTGGTTTGACGCGATCCCTACCAACCACCCCAAGTATGGCTTACCGGCTCGGCTGCAAGCTGGCGCGGCGCTGATTCAACTACATCGCTTGGAAGCGGCCGAACGCAATTTACGGGAGTACTGGCAAGTGATGAAGCAGGCCGAGACGGTCAATCTGCCGCATTTGCTGGATGCCTTCAAGCGGCTGGAATATCTCCTCTCGCTGGAGATTCGCTTGGAAGAGCGAGCCGATTTGCTGATTGAAGTTCATCGTGCCGGATTGGCTGACATTCGCGACAGCAAGCACCTTTTCTTTCCCAATTTGTTGATCCTCAACTCAACTGCGGGGCGGGAAACGATTCAAGCGGCGCTGCGGGAAGATCCCACCAGCGTCAAACTGCGGATCGCCCGGGCCCGCTATCTGACGCTGGAAGGTGCCTATGACGAGGCGATTGCCATGTGGCAGGCATTAAAAGGTGAGGAACCCGAAAATCGCGCGGTGCTGGCTGGCTTGCTGGAAGCCTACTGGGAAGCGAACGAAATTGAGCCCTTCGAGCAGCTCGCCGCAGAACTTCCCGGCTACCAAGATAGCGAACCGTGGTTGCTGACGCGGATGCGGGGCGAAGCGGCCGTGCTGGCCGACCGGCACCAGGATGCGATCAATCATTTTCAGAATCTGCTAGCTCGTGATCCCACAAATCCGCCCGCCCAAATGGCACTGGCGGCCGCTTGGGGACGTGTTGGAGACGAAGAGCGGCAACGCGCCGCTTTGGAACGCGCCGCCACGCTGGCCGAAATTCGCGTCAACCTCACCAACGTCCAGGGCGACGCGATTAAGGCACTCGATGAACTTGTTGAAAAATGCCAGCAAATTGAATTTGCCCCCGCTGCGGAAATGTTCGCCGTGCACGCGAAGGCTTTACGCGAACAACAAGCGGCTCTGCAGCAGTAACATGCAGTAGGCCGATAAGAAACGGCCACCGCGAAATCTTTGAATCTAGCGAGCGATTTACCCTGGGGAGCAGTGATGCGCAAAAGTCAGATCGTGAGCGATAGTTCACAACCGAGCCGCAATTATCGGGCGGCCGCTTTAGATCTCATCGCGTCCACCCTGATCGCGCTGAGTCTGCTGTCGCTGCAACTTGGTTGCCGACGCGATGCGAATCGGCCCGCGGAGCCGAACCCCGAACCGGCAGCGGCCGCGTCTGCACCACTTGAGCCCGAGCAAAAAACGCCACCATTGTCGCTGGGCCAAACAGCATCGGGCCAAACAGCATCGGGCGAAACCACATCGGGGCCAGCCAGCCAACCAGCGGCCCCTCCCAGCCCGATCTCGTTTGCAATCGTGGGCGCCGAGCGGGGGCTCGACTTTCGCCGCTACGAGGATATTCGCGGCCACTGCCGGATTTTTGAATCGACCGGTGGGGGCGTGGCCATGATCGATATCGACTCGGACGGCTTGCTCGATCTGATGTTCACCGATGGCTGCAGGCTCCCCGTACCGGCGGGCGCTGGCGAGGCCCCCCTAGCTGCCCCGGCAACACCTGCCAGCGACCGGCAAACTGGCGGCAAACTATTTCGCAACTTGGGAGCCATGCGTTTTGCCGAGATCACCTCGCAAAGTTGCATCCAGCAAACGGGGCTCGGCCAAGGCTGTGCGGTGGGAGACATTGATGGGGATGGATTCGATGACCTTTACATTACGAGCTTTGGTGACAATCAGCTGTGGCGCAACAATGGCGACGGCACCTTCAGCGACGTTACCGAGAGGGCGGGAGCGAACGTCAGCAGTTGGAGCACCAGTTGCGCGTTTGCCGACGTCAATCTCGATGGCCACCTCGACCTGTACGTAGCGAACTACCTTGTCGATTCGCTGGAGAATCCCCTGCTCTGTCCGGCGAGCGACTCGCCCAGTGGTTACACACAGTGCCCGCCATCGAAATATGCGGGAGTCGATGACGTGCTGTTGCTCAACGACGGTCAGGGAGGCTTTCTTGACCAGAGCGAAGCGGCCGGCTTGCGAGGCCAGGAAAACAAAGCCCTTGGCGTGGTGATCGCCAACTTTGACAACCACGGTTTGCCGGAAATTTTCGTCGCCAACGACGGCCAAGCCAATGGGTTGCTAGTTGCCACCGCGCAACCGAAGAACGCGACCACGGCGACCAATTTTACGCTCCGTTACGACGACCAGGGGCTGACCAGTGGCGTGGCGTTGAGCCGATCGGGCTACGCGCAAGCCAGCATGGGAGTCGCACATGGAGACATCGACGGAGATGGCTTCAGCGATCTCATCCTGACGCACTTTTACAGCGACTCCAACACGGTTTACCGCAACATGGGCGATCTGCGGTTTGACGATGTGACACGCCGCAGCGGATTGGCTGGTCCCAGTCGCCAAGTACTCGGCTGGGGGACCGTTTTGGAAGACTTCGACGGGGATGGCCAGCTAGATCTGTTCGTCAGCAACGGGCACGTGGAAGACCGGCATTGGCTGAAGCATCCCGAGCCCTTTGCGATGCCAGCGCAACTATTTATCAATAGGGGCAAAGGGCGCTTGCAAGATATTTCTCATGGGGCGGGAGAATTTTTTCAAAATTTTTGGAAGGGTAGAGGAGTTGCCGCTGGCGATTTGGACGGAGACGGGCGAATTGACTTGGCGATCTCTCATTTACTGGAACCGGCGGTGGTGCTGTGGAACCAAACAGAACTGGCCGCAGGGGTCGAGCGAGGCACGGTATGCCGCTTTGTGGGGCTAGATTCCAACCGCAGCGGCATCGGGGTCCGCGTAGAATTATTCGATAAAAACGGCATTTCCGTGAGTACGCGCGAAATTATCGGCGGTGGCAGCTTTCTCTCGGCCTCGGCCCAGCAATTAATCATCAGGCCCAGTACGGAAATTGCCAAACTTCGTATTCATTGGCCAGGAGGCGAGTCCGAAGAGCACCCGCTTCCCCGCGATGGAACGGCGCTCTTTCTGGAGCAGCGGGGGCATTTCGCCCTTTAGCCAACTACGAAGGCCCTCATAGCACCAAAAACTATTGACTTCCCACCTCCATCGGGCCTACATTGGGTGACGTAGGTGCATTGAACACCGCGGCAGCAAAATAGTTTCGCGACCTGCGAGACTCGTTGGCGGCTGCTTTCTTTGCATCAGGTGTGAGGGGATGCCACAACCCGGCAGCTATTTTGCTTGCGGGAGGTTTTTCGCCAGTGGTGCCCCGGCGAGGTCGAGCGCTTTTCATTCACCCAATATTTGGCGGTCGATTTCAACGGTCTTTTCCTTTTCGTTTTTACCTAGCTTATTTGTGGAGGTTTCCATGAGGCATCGTACTCTGGGCCAGCCTCGTGGTTTCACGCTCGTGGAACTGCTGGTGGTCATCGCAATCATCGGAATTTTGGTCGGTTTATTATTGCCGGCCGTACAAGCTGCTCGGGAAGCGGCTCGCCGCATGTCTTGCGGCAACAACATGAAGCAACTCGGTTTGGCGCTTCATAACTATCACGACACGTTCAGCAGACTGCCTGCTGGCTTGACAATCGAGCCGGGCGGGATTCTTGCTCCACGTCGCTACAGCGGCTTCGTTGGCATGTTGCCCTTCATTGAGCAAGGCAACGTCTACAATCAGATTTCCGCTGATGGCTTCACCGTCGTGCCTTGGAATGGTGGATACGTACCGTTCACCACGGAAATCCCGACCTTCAATTGTCCTTCCGATGTGTCTCGCACTGGGGGCATTGGCAAGTCGAACTACATGTTCTGCCGCGGTGACTCCTCTTGGGATCACAATCAGTGGGCCGGAAACGGCGGTCGTGGTTTGCGTGGTATGTTCACCGGCCAGTCGATCCACAAGGGATTTCGTGACGTTCAAGACGGCTTGAGCAACACGATCGCCATGTCAGAGCGCACCTTGGCCCAAAACGGCACATTGGTGCTTGATGGCGGCACGGTACGCAACATCGGCTCTGGCTTCCGCAACAACAACCCGCTGGAATGTTTCGCTCAAGTCGGTCCCGGCAAGCGTTACATCACCACGGACCTTGGCTTCTGGTCCGGCCTCCGCTGGCCAGACGGGGCGCCCGCCTTCACGGGCTGCACCACGGTGCTAGGCCCCAACACTGCCAGCTGCACGCAAGGTGGCTGGGATGGTGAGGATGGGATTTACGAGCCCACCAGTCGTCACCCAGGTGGCGTGCACTGTGCGTTGGGCGACGGTTCGGTCAAGTTCATTGCCGAAACGATCGACACCGGCAACCGCTCGTTGCCACCACCCGACGCGCCCGGCCAACCCAACGCTCAAAGTCCTTACGGGGTTTGGGGTGCACTGGGATCGGCTCGCGGTGGCGAAGTGTTGAACAATCCGTTCAACTAAAGGAAATCAGTTGATCGCCGTGTTGGCTTTCACTTAACCAGTTGAAACGAGCGGAGGCCGCGCCGATTCCGGCGTGGCCTCCGATTTTTTTCCGGCGTGCTTGAGGCGTCGGAGGCATTTGAAATCATCGATTTTCAGAGGCGTCCAAAATTTTTCCGATTTTCGGAAGGGCGGACGAGTCGCCACTGGCAACTCGACCGAATTGGTCGAGTCGATCCGTTAGGCCTATCATTTAAGCGGAGCATTTCACAGCGGACGCGAACCGAGCGTCGCCCCAAAGATTAGATGTCGACATCGAGAGCCCGCCTCTCCGTCAGCCTGAATTTCGACCGCAGAGGAAACGGTAAAGGCGCATAAACATTCGTTAAAAACGGCACTTATTTAAACACGAATAACATGATTTTCGGACGGCACCTCTAATTTGCCTCCGCCACGATAACTCGCCACCTCTTAATGCGCGAGCCTCCCAGCTGGTAGACAGCCCGGCCACTACGGGGGGGGTCGACAGCATTACCCCTTTGCCAGGGGCAGAGCTAACCATTTCTCCGGTCAATGGAGAAGTTTATCCCGTTAGCATCCATCGAAGGCTTGGATACGGCCGAAATGTGTTGACATCCGGCTTGCGTCGATATCTACTATAAACTTAGGTTTGCGAAGGGATCGCTGAGCCGCCTAAGCATTGGCACAGTTTTCGCTGGACGCTTTTCGCTGCTATATGAGTGGACAAAAATTCACTCGCTAAGCGACCACGTACCGCGCGGGTGTAGTCGCGGTTGATTGGGTATAGCAAGTGGTCCATGAGACGAAATCGGTTTGATTTTTCAATCAATTTCATAGCAACCGATTTCGAGGCTCTTTTACTTTTTTTGTTTTTCTGCACTACTTTTCACAGAGGTTTTCATGAGGCATCGTACTTTGGGCCAACCTCGCGGTTTCACGCTTGTGGAGCTGTTGGTGGTCATCGCAATCATCGGAATTTTGGTCGGGTTATTATTGCCGGCCGTGCAAGCTGCTCGGGAAGCGGCTCGCCGCATGTCATGCGGCAACAACATGAAGCAACTTGGTTTGGCGCTTCACAACTATCACGACACCTTTACAAGGTTGCCACCTGGTCAAACCATTGAGGCGGGCGGGATCCTTGCTCCTCGTCGCTATAGCGGTTTCGTCGGCATGCTGCCGTTTATCGAGCAGGGCAACGTCTACAACCAGATTTCTGCTGATGGCTTTAGGGCAGTTCCTTGGGATGGCGGGTACGTGCCTTTCATTACCGAGATTCCGACCTTCAACTGCCCCTCTGATGTTTCTCGGACTGGCGGCACCGGCAAGACAAATTACATGTTCAGCCGCGGCGATTCGTCATGGGATCACAACGAATGGGTCGGCAACGGCGGACGCGGCTTACGTGGCATGTTCACTGGCCAATCCATCTCCAAGGGATTTCGTGACGTCCAAGACGGTTTGAGCAACACGATTGCCATGTCGGAACGCACCTTGGCACAGAACAGCAGTTTGGTGCTTGATGGTGGTACCGTTCGCAACATCGGCTCTGGCTTCCGCAATAACAATCCGCTGGAATGCTTTGCTCAAGTTGGTCCCGGCAAGCGTTACATCACCACGGACCTGGGCTTTTGGTCGGGCCTTCGCTGGGCTGACGGAGCACCTGCTTTTACGGGCTGCACCACGGTCCTCGGCCCCAATACGGCCAGCTGCACGCAAGGCGGCTGGGACGGTGAAGATGGGATTTACGAGCCCACAAGCCGCCACCCAGGTGGTGTGCACTGTGCGTTGGGCGACGGTTCGGTCAAGTTCATTGCCGAGACGATCGACACCGGCAACCGTTCGTTGCCACCACCCGACGCACCCGGTCAACCCAATGCCCAAAGTCCTTACGGAGTCTGGGGCTCACTGGGATCAGCTCGTGGTGGCGAAGTATTGAACAATCCGTTCAACTAACTTTTACGAATAACCTTTACGAAAACGGTTAGCGAGCAGCAAATTTAGACGGAGACCGTATCGGTAACGATGCGGTCTCCGTTTTTTTATGGCTCGCGTGAACCGACGGCGTTCGCCACGCGTAATTGGGCTTTCAAGCCGATTCACCGCCAAGCTGAAAATAAGCTTTGAGCACAGCTCACAGAACCTTCTTTTTTGCTATGATAACTAGGACTCTGCGGCAGCCTTTTTTTGAGTTCGCTGAGCAGACGTGCCTATCCAAACTTTTCTTAAAATTCACACTCAACCCACAGAACTCGAGGAGCTTAGGATAACGATGACAAGAACCCTATGCGGTTTATCGTTTGCGTTAGTTGCCGTTGTGGTAATTGGCTGCGGACCGACCGGCGGAAAGCAAATGCGAACTTTTCCAGTCACCGGTAAAGTCACCATGGGCGGTGCTCCGGTACCGGGTGCCACGGTAACGTTTGCACCCGTAGTCGATGGCAATCCTTCGGCATTCGCTCGCACCGACACTCAGGGCGTATACACGCTGACGACTTATGACACAGGCGACGGCGCGGTCAAGGGAGAATATAAGGTGTTGGTCAGCAAGTCGGCCCCTGGCGGCGGTGGCCCTAGCGAACCAGCACACGATGCCACTGGACAAGGTGGTGGCCCATCTGCCCCATCTCACGCTGGCCCCCGTGGCGGTGCTGCAGGTGGAGACGGTTCATTGCTGCCTGAAAAATACGCCTCGGTCGCCTCGACGCCGTTGATCAAGACGGTCAATGAAGAAGACAACACGATTGACCTCGTGCTGGACTGAGATGACAAGCTGTCACGTGACAGCGCAATGCCAGCAACACGCTGGCGATCACTTGAATCGCTAAACTCGCCAGAGCGTGGAAACCACCATCTGGCGAGACGGCTTACGAAAGTTCTTCGGGATGAAACCCAAACCTCGTCCAAATCAAGAGCAAACAGTCGCCACAGGAAGTCGCTGGGGATTGCTGCTGATCCTGGCACTGGGCATTTCCGCAGTCACTCTATTGGCCGTCTTTTGGCTACCGACGACGCAGCCAGAAACTTCAACCGAAAACTCTGCGGCTCCGCTCGCCGCGGCCGACGCGGCTCGACTTGATCAGGCTATGGAAGCCATTCGCCAAGGCCAGTACGGCACCGCCGAAACCTTGGCCAAAGAAATCAGCACTGACAGCCCCTTGGCCGATCAAGCCAGCATGCTTGCCGGTGAAGCGGCCAGTCGCGATGGCCGGATCGACGACGCCGTCAACCACTATCGCTCAGTCGCTCGCAAAGAAACCAGCGAAGGGACGCGAGCCAGCTTCTATCTCGGAGAACTCTATCGCTCCGTCGGCAAGCTGGAAGAGGCGGCCCAGCAATACCTGAAAGTCGTCGAGCGAGAGCCGGCAGACGTCGAAGCCCACACTCGGTTGGCATTCCTGTTTTCCGTGACTGGCCAGCGTTGGGAAGCGATGCCGCACTACTTGGCTCTGATTCGTCATCAACAATGGTCGCTTGACTCGTTGGCATTGCTGGGCGATCTGGAGCGGCCGATTGAACAACCTGAATTCATCCAATTGGCCGTTTCACAAAATCCCGAGAGTGTCTGGGTGCAAATGGGACAAGCCCAAGTTGCTATCCAACAGGGCAACGAGCGGGACGCGGCGCGAATCCTCAGGAGCGTGCTGCAGCGGCAGCCAAATCAAATCCCCGCGCACGCCATGCTCGGCGAAGTCATTATCAGTGCCAGCGAAGAACAGATCGTTAACTGGCGTTCGCAATTGCCCCCGATGGCCGACTTGCACCCTGATGTGTGGTTTGCCCGCGGCTTGCTGGCGCGGGGGCAAAGCGACCTCACGCGGGCCGCTGGTTGCTTTGCCATGGCGTTGCGGATTCGCCCCGAACATCGGCGGGCCTGCTATCAATTAGGGCAAGTCCTCACCTTGCTCGCAGACCCTGCAGCGGAAAAATTTGTGCAGCGTGCTCAGTTGCTGCTAGAACTCACCCAGCAGCTTGATGAAACCCTCCGCTCACGTGGCCAGAGCGCGGCTGCAATGCGGCGAACGAGTGAAATTTGCGAAGCCAGCGGGCGGTGGCTGGAAGCCTGGGCCTGGGGCGTCACTGCCACCCGCCTGCATCCCGGCAATGATTGGTCCGCCCAACTGGCAGAACGACTACAGCCAAAACTAACCGCCACGATGCCGAGGACCGTGACCAGTTACGACTTGATCGCTAAGACTGACCTCAATAAATACTTGGAGCTGGCCAAGGCGGAAAGCGCTTCGAGGCCAACCGCACCCGACCCCTCTCCTGCGGCTCCCACCCACTCGCCGAGCCAACCAAACTTTGCCTTAGCACGCACTGCGGGAATTGATTTCGTCTATCAAAACGGCGGCGACCAGGCCACGCCCGGGTCGCGCATGTTTGAACAAACCGGCGGTGGCGTCGGCGTCATCGATTTTGACCTTGATGGCTGGCCCGATCTCTATTTCACCCAAGGCGGCAGCTGGCCAACCGGCCAAGCGAAACCGACCAGTGACCCCAATATCCACGATCATCTCTATCGCAATCTGGGTGGAGAGCAGTTTCGTCAAGTCGCCGCAGAAGCTGGCGCGTTGAATCTCGGCTTTGGTCAGGGGCTGGCGGTTGGCGACTTTGATAGTGACGGCTTTCCCGACTTGTACGTTGCCAACATCGGCACCAACCAACTGCTGCGCAACAACGGAGATGGCACGTTCAGCGACGCAACCCAACTGCTAGGGCCTTCGCCCGATCAATGGACGACCAGTTGCGTGATGGTGGACCTCAACGGCGATGGTTTGCTTGACATCTACGCAGTCAATTATCTCAGCGGTGATAATGTCTTTGAATTGATCTGTGGTGGTAAAGCTTGTTCGCCCAAAGTCTTCCCCGGCGCGGCGGACGAAGTTTATCTGAACCAAGGAGATGGCAGCTTTCGTCAACTGGAAAACGCCACACCTCAACAAGAAGCAAAAGGCTTGGGCGTGTTAGCAGCCCGTTTTGGTGACGATCCGCTGCCGGGGTTATTTATTGCCAACGACCAAGTCCCCAATTTTTTCCTGCAAGTCACCAAAGATCCCGCCGACCCATACGCCATTAGCTTGACTGACCGAGCTTTGCTCCGAGGGTTGGCTTATAATGTTGACGGACTGGCGATGGCCTGCATGGGAATCGCAGCCGACGATCTAACGGGAAATGGGTTATTAGATTTCTTAGTGACCAATTTCATGGACGAGCCCAATTCGTTGTACTTGCAAGACGCTCCCGGGTTATTCATCGACGCCACCCGCGCCGCTGGACTCCAGCAACCGAGCTTTCCCTACGTGGGTTGGGGCACTCAGTTTTTTGATGCCGACTTAGATGGTCAATCCGACCTAGTCGTGACCAACGGGCATGTTGACGACTATCGCAGCGAAGGCAAGTTGTATCAGATGCCACCGCAGTTTTTTATCAATCGGGGCCGCGCACGCTTTGAACAATTAACAGCCGAGACGCTGGGAGATTATTTTAGCGACAACTACCTCGGCCGCGGACTTGCCAAACTCGATTGGAATCGGGACGGACTGATCGATTTTGCCGTATCCAACATCAACCAACAAGCGACCCTGGTCAGCAATCAAACCACCGGTGTCGGTGGCTATCTCAACGTTGAACTCATCGGCACGATTTCAGCACGCGACTGTATCGGCGCTGGGGTGGAAGTCACCAGCGATAAGGGCAATTGGAAGCGTCAATTGGTTGCCGGCGATGGCTATCAAGCATCCAATCAACGTCTATTGCAATTTGGGTTGGGGGACGCGACTGAGGTGCAAAGCGTGGCCGTCGATTGGCCCAGCGGCAGCCGCACCATCATCGAAAACCTTCCCATTAACTCCGCGGTCAGTATTGTGGAGGGTGCCACGCGTGGCTTCACGCGTGACGGCCAACCTTGGACAGCCGTCGTCGCCAGTGGAAGCGATTAGGTGGCGAACACGGCAAACGCGACCATGAAAACTCGCCGATTTCCCCTCATCGCGACGTTCCTGCTGGCCTTCGCGTTGTGCTTGCTGGCCGGTTGGTGGTTACTGCGACCATCGCCACAACAGCGAGCGGCACAACTCTTTGAGCAAGCATATGAAGATCTCACGGCGGGTCGCTTCGAGGCGGCCGAGCAAGCAGCCACCCGCGCCTACCAACTCGACCCGGCTCGCGATGATGCCCGCCTGATCGCCGCGCAATCGGCTTCACGACGCGACGATTTCTCCGCCAGTTTGCTGCACGCCGAAGCCGTTTCCCCGACAGACCCCAGCCTCTACGGCGCAGCCCAATTGCTAGCCGCCCAAATCACGCACAATTCTCTCTACCGGCTATCGGCTGCGGTCGAACATTACCGGTCTGTCTTGGCAATCGACCCCGAGAATGTTGTCGCCAACAGCGGGCTGGCTCGTCTGTACGGCGAAACCGGCCAACGATCTGCGGCGATCGAACCTGTCTTAAAATTAATTCGCAGCGGCAACGCGGGCGACTTGTTGATGCTGTTGGCCCGCGAAGATGGTGTCATCGACAATCAGGAGTTACTAAACAAAGCCCAGCAAGCGAATGACCAAGACCCATTGCCACTGATCGGACTAGCTTGGCACGCCGCCGACAAAGGCCAACATCAACGGGCTGCTGAACTACTTCAGCGGGCAATCACGCATGGCAAGCAAGAGGCGAGTGGTGCGGAAAATGCGCAGGGGCGACCAATCGCCGAAGCGCAACTCGGTCTACAATGGGCCGCACTGGGAGATTTTGAAGCGCTAGCCCGCTGGAGCCTGAACCTCAACCCGGCGGCCGAAACAGAAGCCGCCAGCTGGATAGCTCGTGGCCGCTTGGCGGAACACTTAGGTCAAAGCCGAGCGGCGATTCGCTGTTATTTGGAAGCCGCCCAGCGACAGCCCGAATCAAAAATCCCCAACGCACGACTCGCCCAATTGCTGGCTGGCGACGATCAAACGCAGTTAGCCACAGCCTTCGCCACGCACGCCCGGCAACTGCAGGCGCTGACCGATTTGCAAGACCGCATCTTCTTTTCCAGCGAGCCCAGCGGGCTTGATCGTTTGCTGGAGTTGGTCGACCAGTATCAGGAGGTGGGGCGAAACTGGGAAGCCTTTGGTTGGCTGCAATTAGCCACTCAGATTGATGCGACCGCCCCAGCCGTCCGCGAGCGACTTGGCCGCTTGCAGCAACAACTTCGCGGGACGCCACTGCAAGTTACCGACCCTCGCCTCGCCCCAGTGCGGCTGTGCGACAAACAAGAATATCCACTTCCCGACGTGCAGTCACCAACGGCCACGCCGGAGGGATTTGCCAAGCCGAAGGGATCGGGCCCGCTTCCGGTTGCGAAGCCCGGCACCATGAAGCCCGGCACCATGAAGCCCGACACGATCGATTTTCAGTTCGCTGACGTTACCGCCCAGGTCGAACTCAACTTCACCTATTTCAACGGTTCGGCGGAGCAGCCCCCGCGGCGAATGTATGCGTTTACGGGGGGCGGGATTGCGGTGCTCGATTATGACTTAGATGGTTGGCCCGATAGCTTCTTTACCCAAGGCACCACCTGGCCAGCTGCTGCGGCTGACGGGCGACAAGTTGATATGTTATATCGCAATCAGCAGGGTGAGCGTTTTCAGCACGTCGCGGCAGCCTTCAGCGAACAGGAACTTGGCTTCGGCCAAGGTGTTACCGTAGGCGATTATGACGCTGACGGATTCCCCGATATCTACGTGGCCAATGCCGGCAGCAGCAATCGTCTATACCGCAACAATGGCGATGGGACTTTTCAGGATGTGACGTTGTCAGCCGGCCTCAGTGGCCAGCAGTGGACAACCAGCACGGTCATGGCTGACCTCAACGGCGACGGATTGGCTGACATATATGATGTTAATTATGTGCGTGGCGAGGACGTTTTTCAGCGCGTGTGCGTGGACGCGAATGGCCACCCGGCGATTTGCATGCCCTTTGATTTCGACAGTGAACGCGACACCCTCTGGATCAACCAGGGAAATGGTACATTCCTTGATCGAACGGCCCAACTGCTGCAACCACAACCGCTCGGCAAGGGCCTTGGGGTGGTCACTGCGGATGTCGCTGGCGACGGCAACCTCAGCTTGATCGTGGCTAACGACACCACCCCCAACTTTCTTTACAACCGCATGAGCCGCGAAGCCAAGCAATGGAGCGACCGCGCCACTGTGGCGGGCATTGCCTTTAACGAAGACGGCAAAGCGGAAGGGTGCATGGGGATTGCGGCCTGGGACCTAAACCAAGATGGGTTGGTCGATTGTTTCATTACAAATTTTCTTTATGAATCCAATTCGTTGTATATTTCCCAAGGTCCAAATTTATTCGCCGATAAGACCCGCGCCCTTGGGCTGCACAATCCATCGCTGAATGTACTAGGATTTGGGGCTCAGTTTTTGGATCTAAATCTGGATGGTCAAGCAGAGCTATTTGTTGCTAACGGTCATATTGATGATCTCAGCCGCAACAACCGACCTTACACAATGCCAGCCCAATTGTTCACGCAACAGCCGGGTGGTTTCCGAGAAGTGATCGCGAAAAACTCAGGCGATTATTTCCAGCAACAATGGCTGGGCCGAGCGGTGGCGAGATTGGATTGGAACCGAGATGGTCGCGAAGATCTGCTGGTCGGACATCTTTACGACAGCAGCCGATTGCTGGAGAACCAGACAACCGCGGTGGGCAACTACGTGGCGATCAAGCTGGTTGGCACGACCTCCAGCCGAGACGCGATAGGCGCCCGCGTGAAAGTATCTGGGAATGGCATCGAGCGATTTGGGCAGCTGACCAGTGGCGACGGCTATCAAGCTAGAAACGAGGCTCAGCTGGTATTTGGATTAGGAGAGCTGACTTCTGTCGAGCAACTTGAGATCAGCTGGCCCAGCGGCCGCCGCGAAAGCTTTCCGGTCGACGCCATCAACCAAACGCTGACCTGCGTCGAAGGCCGCGGCCGCGAGCTGGATTCCCCTCGCCCCTGAGGTACGAAGGGGAGAGGGGAGCGCATTGTCGAACCAGAGAAAATCATGGCGATAAAACGAAGCAGACAGCGTCAGACGGAAAGAATCCAATTCGCGAGGCAGCAACGCGCACAAGCCAACGAGTTTGCCGATGATCTCTGGCAAATACTGCGGGGGCGAAGCTTGCTGCGCCAAAAGTTTCGCAGAGAACATCCCATCGGACCTTACACACTGGATTTCGTCTGCTTAGAGCTAAAACTAAATATCGAGATTGATGGCAAGGATCATCTAACCGAAGCAGCAAAAACCCACGATGCGAATCGAGACAAATACCTCAAAGGACTCGGCTACGAAGTTCTGCGCGTCAACGGTTTTCGCATTACGCAAGACTTGCGGGCCGTTCGCGAGGAAATTGAGGCCGTGATGCGGAAATTGAGGCCGTGATGCCGTATCTCCCCTTCAAGATCGCTCCCCTCGCCCCTGAGGTACGAAGGGGAGAGGGGCTGGGGGTGAGGGGCTCAGCTTTGTAGCCCCGAAGAAAAACATGGCAATGAAACGAACCAGCAAAGACGCACGTTGCGAATCGAGACAAACACCTCAAAGCACTCCGCTGCGAAGTTCTGCGTATCAATGGTTTTCGTGTTACGCAAGGCTTACGGGCCGTTCGTGAAAAAATTGAGGCCGTGATGCGGAGCTTATGCGCGGTCGGCCCCTCACCCCCGACCCCTCTCCCCTTCGTTCCTCAGGGGCGAGGGGAGCCAGCGTAAAAAAACCAACATCGATGGTTGTGTGTTATCCTGAGACAATCACCTCAAAGCACTCCGCTACGGAGTTCTGCGCGTCAACGGTTTTCGCATTACGCAAGACTTGCGGGCCGTTCGCGAGGAAATTGAGGCCGTGATGCGGAAATTGAGGCCGTGATGCCGTATCTCCCCTTCAAGATCGCTCCCCTCGCCCCTGAGGTACGAAGGGGAGAGGGGCTGGGGGTGAGGGGCTCAGCTTTGTAGCCCCGAAGAAAAACATGGCAATGAAACGAACCAGCAAAGACGCACGTTGCGAATCGAGACAAACACCTCAAAGCACTCCGCTGCGCAGTTCTGCGTATCAATGGTTTTCGTGTTACGCAAGGCTTACGGGCCGTTCGTGAAAAAATTGAGGCCGTGATGCGGAGCTTATGCGCGGTCGGCCCCTCACCCCCGACCCCTCTCCCCTTCGTTCCTCAGGGGCGAGGGGAGCCAGCGTAAAAAAACCAACATCGATGGTTGTGTGTTATCCTGAGACAATCACCTCAAAGCACTCCGCTACGGAGTTCTGCGCGTCAACGGTTTTCGCTTTACGCAAGACTTGCGGGCCGTTCGTGAAGAAATTAAAGCCGTGATGCGGTAACTCCCCTACGCTTCACAAAATCTTTGCAACCGCTTCACGGAGGATTCATTGAATTCGCCCCTGGTCCTGACGGGGCTACCCAGGTAGTTTGAAAAAGCAAGCAGGCTTCGATATCAAGGGAAATTTGACACATGAGCATCAGTACTGAGATCGCCACTTTATTCGCTCAGCGAGGCAATTCGCAGTATGGCAAAGAAGCCGTTACTCAGCTGGAGCACGCGTTGCAGTGTGCGGCGCTAGCCGAAGCCGAACAAGCATCCCCTGCTTTAATCTTGGCCGCACTGCTGCATGACATCGGCCATTTGTTGCATGAGCTGCCCGACGACGCGCCCGAGCAGGGCATTGACGATCATCACGAAACCAGCGGATACCATTACCTGCGGAAACATTTCAGTGAAGCGGTCAGCGAACCTGTCCGACAGCATGTTGCCGCCAAGCGTTATCTGTGCACGACCGACCCCAGCTATCTCGAACAACTATCCGAACCATCGGTGGTCAGCCTCCATCTCCAAGGCGGGATGATGTCCGAAGAGGAGCTGGATGCGTTCCGCGGGTCACCGCATTGGGAGGCAGCCGTGGCGCTGCGGCGTTGGGACGATTTGGCGAAAGTGGTCGACTTGGAAACACCCGATATCGACCACTACTTGAGCATCTTGGCGAACAACGAAGCGAGCCTGTCTGCTTGATTATTCACCGAACAATTTTTCCAGCCGGTCGAGAGCCACCATTAACTTGTTCCACTCGATCACGACATCGAATGTATCGACCAGCTCGGCATCGTCACGATCGAAACCTTGTTCGCTGAGTTTGATTTTTCCTTCCAAGACGAACATGCCCTCGACCATCGCGTGATCCGATTTTTGCTGGGCGGTGAGATCGGGATCGTCATAGACGGGCAGCACTTGCTGCATCGCTTGGTGCACGGCCCAGAGGGCGGCTCGGCGGGAGTCTTCAGCAGCGAGGGTGGCGCGAAGTGTGCCGGATTGGATGTAGTACTTAGCCATGATTGGGTTTCCTGAGTTGAAGAACTTTCGTTGACACAACTATCTTTCGCCAAGTGCTGTGACACGTTAGGTCACAACGGGGAGAGAATTTGGAAAAAAGATAGTTTTTGGCATCAGCCGCCGGGTGAGTGCTGAGCCCGCAAGAGGGGCCGCAACTCGGCTGCCAAGAAGAAAGAACCGCAAATCACGACCCGTCCATCGGGCTCGGCCACCTGAATGGCTCGCGAGAGCGCATCAGCTGGCTTATCTACAACGATAGTATTTTGATTCGAAGACATACGTGCGAGTTCCACGGGGTCGAACCACCGCGGATTTGACCAATAGCGGGTAAGAAACAGGTGATCGGCGACCGAGTTCAATAGCTGCAACATCGCCTCCCCATCCTTATCGGCGCTGGTGCCGAAAACCACGACTGTCTTGCCGCCTGCCGGTCGATCCCGAAGAACCGCGCGGAGCGCTGTGACCGAATCGATGTTATGCGCCGTATCGAGCAGAATTTCTGGCTGATCACCAAAGCGTTCGACTCGTCCGGCGCAGCGGACAGCTGCCAAACCAGATCGTTGAGCGTCCAGCGGCCCGCTGAGCCCCACTGGAACCAGTGCATCCATCACCGCCAGCGCTACACCCGCGTTGATTTGCTGATGCCGCCCCTCCAGCCCCACGGCCCAGCCGAGCCGCGACCGCAGCAGCGGATTATGAGCGTGGAAATCAAACGGCTTTAGCAACGACGATAACGACTCCTCCTCAAGCTCACACGGAGTGACTTGAAAATCTACCCCCGATTGCCACAACAGGGCTCCGCGTTGGGCGGCTGTTTCGCGGATTACTTGCCGGGCATCAGGCTGCTCGACGCCACTCACCACCGGCACACCCGGCTTGATGATCCCCGCCTTTTCAAAAGCGATTTGCGCGTGGGTATCGCCGAGGATGTGCTGATGATCGAGCCCCACGCTGGTGATCACCGAAACGACCGGATCGCAGACGTTGGTGCTATCGAGCCGACCGCCCAAGCCGACCTCAATCACGGCGACCGTGCATTGCGTGCGGCGAAAATACTCCATCGCCATGGCGGTGGTCAGCTCGAAAAAAGTCGGCTGCCCTTCACCCATCTGCTCCACGCGGTCGGCCGCTCCCCGCACCGCCTCGACCAACGCCTCCAATTCGCTCGCCTCGCAGGGCTGGCCATCGACGCGAAACCGCTCTTCCAATCGCTCTAAATGGGGCGAAGTATAAAGGCCCACCTTGTATCCACAAGCGATTAACATGGTGGCAATCATCTCGCAGGTACTGCCCTTCCCCTTCGTGCCACCCACGTGAACTATCTGAAAGGACCTTTCAGGGTGCCCCAGCAGTCGCAATAAATGTCGCATCCGTTGCAATCGAAACGCGCCTTGATTGGCGGCCGGTGAAACCCGCTCGTAATTTAGGCGTCCGTAGAGATAATCAAGTGGTGACATAGGTCAGCCGCAAAGAGAATTGGAAAGTGGCGATAGGAATTTAGCAAAAGAACCAAGTCAAAAAATTGGATGTCAGCGGCGGTGAACCTTCAAGGGTGAGCTGCCGTAGCACTGAAGCAAATGCCCTTGTTGTATCATTAGCCCCCGCTCCCCGAGGGTTCCGTTGGAAACCGATCAAGCTGCCGTCGTCGAGCGGCCTACCGTAAGTGCCTCCGAAGATGCCTCTTCGCAGGTAGTCATCGAGACTCGCAACCTGAGCAAGATATACCGTGACTTTTGGGGTCGAAAGAAGGTCCATGCGTTAAAAGCGCTCGACATCGAGATCCGCAAGGGTGAAATCTTTGGGCTACTCGGTCCGAACGGCAGTGGTAAGTCGACGACGCTCAAATTAATCCTTGGTTTGTTGTTTCCGACCAGCGGTCGGGTGCTGGTGTTTGATAAAGACGCCACTGAAACGAGCAAGAACGAGCGGATCGGCTATCTTCCGGAAGAATCATACCTGTACAAATTTCTGTCGGCTCAGGAGACGCTGGAGTTCTACGGACGTCTGTTCAACATGTCAGCCGCCGATCGCACGCAGCGGGTCAACGAATTAATCCAGATGGTCGGCCTGGAGCATGCTCGCCACCGTCAACTACGAGAGTTTTCCAAAGGGATGACGCGACGGGTCGGCCTGGCTCAAGCTCTGATTAACGACCCCGACTTGGTGATGCTGGACGAACCGACAACCGGCCTCGACCCGATCGGCACTCGGGAGATGAAGGACCTGATTTTGGGGCTCCGCGACCAGGGCAAAACGATCTTGCTGTGCAGCCACCAATTGGCCGACGTGCAAGACGTCTGCGACCGCGTCGCGATTCTCCATCAGGGCGAGCTGAAGGAATTGGGCCGAGTCGACGATTTGCTCAAAGTTCAAGACGTCACCGAAGTTCACGCCCGTGGATTGTCGGACGAAGCAAAAGCGGAAATCGCGGAAGTCATTAAACGGCATGGCGGTACGCTGGAGTCGATTGACAACCCGACGGCTACCATGGAGCAGCTCTTCTTAGATATTGTCCAAGAAAGCGAAGCGCGACCTGGGCACCGCCGCAGTGACCTGAATCCCAAGAACAATTCGGCAGGCGGTTCACCGTCCGCCACCCAGGCCGGAGGAGAGTCAGGATCATGACGCAGCAACCGGAAGATTTCTGGTCGTTTAGCGAATGGTTGCTTCGCCCCGGTGCTTTCCTGGAAAGCGCGTTACTGCAAGGCGTTGCCGTTGTCGTAATGGCAATCATTCTCGGCTTATTGCTTGGTTATATCGTCTCGGCTGTCCGTTATGGACCGGGAGAAGCGTTTTACGCCGTTGCCAGCACAATCCGCGACTTAGTCACGCGTGATCTCCCCAAAACCGCCCCGCAACGCATCTTTGCGCTCGCCCGGCTAGCTTTTAAAGAAGCCATTCGCCGCAAAGTGTTGTTCGTATTCGGCGTCTTCATGGTTGGCTTGCTGCTGGCCGGCTGGTTCCTCGACACGAACAGTAACGATCCAGCTCGACTCTATATCAGCTTTGTATTGACGGCGACGAACTATTTGATGCTGTTGCTGGCTCTCTTTATTAGCTGCTTCAGCCTCCCGGCGGATATCAAAAGCCGCACGATTTACACGATTGTCACCAAGCCAGTTCGTCCGACTGAAATTATCATTGGACGCATCTTGGGCTTCACCGCAATCGGTACCATGTTGCTGGTGCCAATGGGTGTGGCTAGCTACTTTTTCGTCACGCGGGGCCTCGATCATGGTCACGAAGTGGTTGAGATTGAACAGTTGGCCAACGCTGAAAAATCGGCCGAACTGTTAAGACGCGCGATCCGCGAACGGCCCACAGGCTCTAATTTGGAAGCCGAGCTGGCCCAGCGTTCGGAAGATAGCTACATCGGCCTCACCTCCTTCGACCGCGATCACTCGCACACCTTTACGATCGACGAAGAAGGCAACGGGATCACCAGCTTGGAGCAAGGTCACCGTCACGTCGTTTACAAGGAAGGTGACAAGTTCATTGTCGGACCTCCCGAAGGGGCACTTCGCGCCCGCGTTCCCGAGTATGGTTCGATCACGTTTCTCAACCGCGAAGGGCTCGAGGACGTCGGCATTGACGTCGGTTACGAGCATCGCAAGGGTGGCTACGGCAGTGCCGGGTTCAGCCGCTTTGCTGGCGCTTCCATTGGGGCTCGCCGAATCGAACATGGCTACATCGAAGGTGGTGGCGGCTCGCTGTGTGCCGCCATTGTCAAGTTCGAAAATATCACCGCTGAGCGATACGGCGAGGGCCTGCCACTGGAAATGCGGCTACGGGTCTTCCGCACCTACAAAGCGGATATCGTGAGTGCCGTGCGTGGCACGATTACTGTTCGCAATCCAGACAATCAAGAAATCGAATCGAAGCCCATCGAGTTTGACGCGGAAGAGTACTTGGTAAAAGAGTATTTCTTGCCTGTTGAACTGGAAGGGAACGAAGGTTCTTCAGCAGCCACTCTGAACCTCTTCGAGGATCTAGTTGGCACGGATGGGTCGGTCGAAATCGTCGTGCGTTGCCTTGACCGAGGACAATATTTGGGTCTCACCAAAGGCGATGTCTACCTCCGTCCCCAAGAGTCGACTTTCCTTTGGAATTTGACCAAGGCTTTCATCAGCATCTGGTTGCAGATGGTGATGATCATCGCTTTCGGTGTGATGTTCAGCACCATGTTGAGCGGCCCGGTCGCCATGATCGCCACCGCTGTCGTTGTGCTGCTAGGATTCTCGGCGGAGAGCGTTTATGAAACGCGGTACCACTTGGACCGTGGTGAGAACATGGGTGGCGGTCCGATCGAAGCCACCATTCGGACCTTGCGGCAAGACTCGTTCACGACGCAATTGGACATCCAGGAACTTCCCTTGAAAATTATCAAGGGAGCCGACAGCGTCATCGTCTACACACTCGATGCGGTCGTCACGTCCTTGCCTAACTTGCCGAAAATGCTGGGTACGGCAGAGTACGTCGCCAGCGGTTTTGATATTTACGACAGCCTGTTATTAAGACATATCGTTTCCACGATCGCGTATGTCATACTGGCTTTCTTAATCGGATATTTCTTTCTGAAAACGCGTGAGATTGCGGCATGAATCGGTCGAATAGCCTGCGCAATAAGCTGATCTACCTGGCGGTGATGATCATCATGCTGCTGCCCCTTTACCTATTGGGACAGCCGGCTACTGGTTTGCCGGGAGATTCACCGGGTGAACTAACCAAAATGCGAGTTTCACTCGGCTTGGCGGAAGCCAGTTTGGGTGAAATTGACCCAGCTAGCGAAAGCATGAAGCTGGCCTCGTTGGGCATGCGCGGTCCGGCAGCCCTACTGCTCTGGAACCGAGCCGAGCATTATAAGGTGCTGCATGAGTGGGATCGCCTCAGCGCCACGCTGAATCAAATCACCCACTTGCAACCTCACTATGAGAGCGTCTGGGAATTCCAAGCTCACAACTTATCTTATAATGTGTCGCTGGAGTTCGATGATTATCGGCAGCGGTACAACTGGGTCAAGAAAGGAACGGAGTATCTCACCGAAGGGGTCAACCAAAACCGCCGCGCGCCGAGATTGATTTGGTACACCGGTTGGTTTTATGGCAACAAACTGGGAATGAGTGACGAGAAGCTTCAATTCCGCGAGCTATTCAGCGAAGACGAGCCGTTTCATGACGAGTTGCTGGAAGAAGGCATTGCGGTTGACAGCCCCGATGCCAAAGGGCCAGAAGGCTTGCCCGACAACTGGCTGGTCGGCAGACTGTGGCTGATGCGTGGTTACGATTTTGTCGACGGCGGTGTGCCGTTGGTGAAAAAGTCGCCCGTTACGTTCTTCGAACTCGGTCCCAAATGGCGAATTCAACACGCCACAGCGATCGAAGAAGAAGGCATTCTCGATGATCGCTCGAAAGCCGCTTGGGAACGAGCCGGCGACGACTGGTACGGCTTCGGCGTCCGCCCTTTGGCGACGACCGAGGGCATTTCGATTCAGCTGGGCACCATCCAGGACCTCTATCAGCGCAAAGCCGAGCTGATGGAACGCTTTGAAGACTTGGTCGGTCCGACCATGCAGCGAATTCGCGACGAACGAATGGCTTCGCTGAGTGATGCGGAACGACAAGCGATCGAAACTCCTATGAACCAGCGTTCCCGCGAACAATATATGATTGCTTCGCAAATTGAGCCGCTGCTCGAACCGTCGCTGATCGAAGTCGCCAAAGAAGGCCCCGATGACACGCGGCTGAAAGCGATTCAATTGGCCGATGAAATCGCCCAAATTGATAATCGCATCAGCAAGACCAACATCTATCGCGATCAAATGAACTTCGGCTACTGGGAGCTGCGCTGCCGTGCCGAGCAAGACTCATTGCTGGTCGATGCCAGACGCTTGCTGTACGAAGCCGAACAAAAGGGCGCGGAAAATAAGCTGGATGAACAAATCGAAAAATACGAAGAAGCGTTCGTGTACTGGGAAAAAGTTTTCGACCAGTATCCAGGCTTGATTCTCGACGTTGCCAGCGACGATTTAACTGACGCAATCACCGACTATCGACGGTTTACCGATCAAGCGGAACTGCCTGATGATTTCCCGCTGAAAGATTTCTATGAGATGCGGACGGAGGCTGACTTCAGCACTCCCGAAGAATATCAACGACGGCGCGACGACAAAGTCGGCCCCGTTATTGACGTCACTCAGCCTTATTCTGGATTCACCGAAACCCCTCAAGCCGAAACGCAAACACCGGCCGAAGGCGAAGAAGCTGCGGCTGAGGATGAGATGCCCGCTGAAGGTGATGCTCCAGCTGAGCCTGATGCACCGGCTGAGGGTGATGTGCCTGCCGATGGAGAATCACCAGCTGAAAGCGAAGCACCGCAGGCTGACGCACCGACCGAAGGCGATGCACCGAAGGTTGATCCACCAGCTGAAGGCGACGCACCCAAGGGTGACGCACCTGCCGAAGGCGAAGCCCCCAAAGGGTGATTCAGCTGTCTGAGCTATTCCGCCAGTGCTAACAGCTGAATAGCTAACAGCTAAAAACTCATTCCTTTATGGCCCCTGAGCCGTTTGGCAATTTATTTGTCACCTGCAGAGCTAGGCATGGCGCCCCAGGGGCGAAGGGAGCGAGTCTTTTTTGGGGCCGGTTGCTTGCGTGCTAATGGGTACCACATTGACTGCAACGCCTGCGCCTGCGGGGCAAACGGGCAAACGATTGGGGACAATCGTTCTACATTGTGCACTTCTCCACCAAAACTGGCCTTTGGGTAGCACGTTGACTGCAACGCCTGCGCCTGCAGTTGCGGGTCAAACGGCTTGCTACCAGCAGCTACAACCGCGGCTAACTGCTAACTGCTAATCGCTAATCGCTAAAAGCTACCTCTCTACGCCCCAGCGATGATCTTGTTACAATAGACGCACCCAATGGGTTCACCTTGACCCTCTGGAAGCACGCCTCTAGCTGGAGCGTGCCTTAGCAACATCGACACATCTTGCTGGAGCCTCTTTTCATGTTTGCTCGTTGTTTTTTGCTGCGTTACCACTCGGCAACTCTGCTGCCAGCCGTGATGCTGGCGTCGGCTTTGGCTTGGGTGCCATTGGTTTCTTCGAGCACCGCGCAGGAGACCCCTGCCCGACGGCAACTCTCGGCTGATTATCTACCGAGCGATGCAATCGCCGCGGCCTATTTGTATCCGGGCCAGATAATGGATTCGCCCGAAATGAAGATGATGCCAATCGAAGTCGCCAACGCTTGGACTGCGGAACAGTTTGGGTTTCAGTTGGCAGATGTCTCTGAGCTGAAAATGGTCGTCGGCCAGATTGGTCCAGCGGGCCCTCAGATTGCAATCATCGCCAAGCTGACCAAAGACGTTGATATTTCGAAGGTTCGCTCTCAAGTGCTTGTTGGCGCCCCGGTGAACGTCGACGGCTATCAAGCGATTCTGATCGATGACACTCCCGATATGGTGTTGCACCAAGCCGACAGTCGCACTTTAGTGGCAGCGACGTCAAACTATTTGGTAGAGGTCATGGCCGCCGAGCAGTCAGCGGAAACAGCAGCCGATGGCACGTTAGCAAACTTTGTCAGCAACATGCGACAGGTTTCGCCAATGATGATTGCCATGGTGATGGAACCGATTCGCGAACAAGTGAATGCGATGGCGGCTCAAGCTGGTCAGAATCTACCGCCCGTGTTGTTAGATTTGACCGATTTGCCGAACCTTGCCACTGGTGCTGTGCTGGCGGGCGGGATCTCGAGTAGCGAACCGTTCCGCTTCGTAATGGTTGGTAACAACGAGAATGACACCGAGGAAATGGAAGTCATTGTCAACAACGCGATGTCCTTTGCTCGCGACATGGGTGTCGCACAGGCCATGCAATCGGTCGATGGGCAAGGCCCGGTTCCCGAAGCGATGCGGCAATATTTTCGCCGACTTGGGAATGAGATGTTCACAATGCTGAAGCCGGTTCGTAACGGGCGACGCTTGATGATCGAAGTCGAAAACAGCGGCGGACTGGCCATGACTGGTACGTTGGTCGGTTTGCTGTTGCCAGCCGTGCAAGCATCACGAGAAGCCGCGCGGCGAATGTCTTCGGCGAATAACCTGAAACAAATCATGCTGGCGATGCATAATTACGAATCGGCTTATCGCAAATTCCCCGTGGCTTCGATTACTAATGACGAAGGGGAGCGGCTATTGAGTTGGCGAGTGGCAATTCTGCCGTTTATCGACGAAATCGCGCTGTATGAGGAATTTCGCTTGGACGAACCTTGGGACAGCGAGCATAACATTAAATTGCTCGATCGCATGCCGGCCATCTACAGCGCACCGGGTATTAAAACGGAACCGGGAAGAACGATATACCAGTTCGCGATCGGAGAGGGGTTGGCGTTCGAGCCGGATCGACAACTGGGTTTCCGAGACATTACTGATGGCACCAGCAACACCATTGCCTTATTCGAATCGCGGGCCGACGCGGCTGTTCCTTGGACCAAACCGGCCGATATTGAGATCGACCTGGAGAATCCTTTCGAGATGATGGGAGTGGAGCGTCCCGGAGGATTTCAAGTCGGATTCCTAGATGGATCCGTCCAGTTTCTGCAGCGTACGCTCGATCCGGCCATGTTCCGCGCCTTGCTGACGCGTAATGGTGGCGAAGTGGTGCAGCGCTAGTTGACAATCAGCTTAAACAATCAAGCAGCTGATGGGGATGATCGATCAGCTGAGCGGCACCACTGTCGCTCAGCTCCTGAGCCGAGCGGAATCCCCAGGTGACGCCGATGGCCCGACATCCCGCCGCGGTTGCCGTCAACATATCAGTATTCGTATCGCCCACGTAAAGACATCGCCTGGGCTCGCTATTGAGCTCGGACAGAATCTGATGCACTCCAGCGGGATCGGGTTTGCGGGGCACATCAGGTAGGTTGCCGAGCACTTTGGCCCAAACGGTCTGGCCGAAGAAACGCTCCACGCAAGCGGTGGTGAACATGTGCGGCTTGTTGCTCAAGACGGCTAGCTTCAATTGACGAGCCACCAATTCGTCGAGCAACTCCATAATCCCCGCGTATGGCTGACTGGTGCGATCCCAATGTCGATCGTAAACCGTCTTGAAATCGGCGACGCAAGTATCCAGCAGCTTGCTGTCTTGTTGCCAGGCGCTCGGCAGCGCACGCTCAAATAACACTCGCACCCCATCGCCGACCAGATGTCGATAAGCGGCCAGCTCATGCGGCGGGTGGCCATGCTGCTGCAAAACCTCGTTGGCAGCGTTGGCAATATCCGCCAATGAGTCGAGCAGGGTGCCGTCGAGGTCAAAGATCAGCACATCAAAGTTGCGGCTGGGTGGGTTCATATCGAAGGGGCTCTCCGGTTACCATCATGGGCAGGTTTGGGAAGACTGGCATCGGTTACAATGCCTCGGTGCTTCCTCAAGAGTGTATTCAAACAACGAGCTAATGGTGCTATGAATCAATCGGTCTGTCGGTGGGGGATTATGGGGACCGCGGCGATTGCCGCCAAGAATTGGCGTGCGATTGCCCTGTCGGGAAACGGCCGTGTCTCGGCAGTCGCCAGTCGCGACGTGGCCGCAGCCGAGCGATTCATCCTGCGAGGTCAACGCATCACCCCGCAAATCGAGCCTCCCGCCGCAGTCGGTTCCTACGAAGCGCTATTGGAACGCGACGACGTGGATGCTGTTTATATCCCTTTGCCGACGGCGATGCGACATCCCTGGGTGATTCGCGCGGCCGAAGCGGGCAAACACGTGCTTTGTGAAAAACCAATCGCCGTCAATGAACAAGCCGCTCGCGAAATGGTGGACGCTTGCGCTGCCAACGGCGTGCAGTTTATGGATGGCGTGATGTTTATGCACAGCAATCGCTTACCAGCCATGCGGGCTTCGATTGATGATGCGGCCAAGGTGGGTAAGCTGCGGCGCATTTCCAGCCATTTCATGTTTAGTGGCGATGACGAATTTCAAACCAAGAATATCCGCGTCATCCGGCAACTCGAACCGTATGGCTGCCTGGGAGATCTCGGCTGGTATAACGTCCGCTTTACGCTGTGGGTGATGGGTTTTCAGTTGCCCCAGCGCGTCACGGGAAGAATCATCACCGAGCTCAAGGGTGAGGGCAGCGACGGGCCCGTGCCGGGCGAATTCAGCGGCGAGTTATTTTTCGCGGACGGTGTCAGCGCCTCGTTCTATTGCTCATTCCTAACTGCCACGCAACAGTGGGCTGTGATCGGTGGCGACCAAGGCTATGTCAGCATGGAAGATTTTGTGTTGCCTTGGATGGGATCGCAGCTCAGCTGGGAATCGTGCCAACATCGTTTCGACACCGACGATGATCGATTTTACATGTGTCGCCAAGGTCAACGCCAAGCGGTTCAGGAATATTCCAACGGAGCCGGCGGCGCTCAGGAAGTCAACATGATGCGTCGTTTCGGCGAATTGGTGCTGGGCGGTCAACCTGATTCCCATTGGCCAAACATCTCTCTGGCCACGCAGCGGGTGCTCGACACGCTGCTGCAAAGTGCCCAACAAGAAAGCTGCGTGCTAACGGTGGATCAAACGCCGTTTTAAACGAGAACCCTACGGGCAGGTTATTTTCATTGTAGAACTGCTGTCCTCAGCTGTTCGCGGGCACCGCAAGCGATTGGGGACAATCGCTCTACAATGAAAAACCGCTGTTTGCGGGCACCGCAAGCGATTGGGGACAATCGCTCTACAATGGTTAACGGCACGAGGCAATTACTTGAGCACCAACAGTTCCTGATTCTCGCCTCGCTGAATCGTCAATCGCAAAGCTTGACCCGCTTGCTCAGCTTGCCGCTCGGCGGAGAGCAATTCACCTAGCGAACTGACTTGCTGGCCTTGAGCAGCGATAATGACGTCACCCGATTGCAAGCCAGTATCGACATCAGTGCCACTCTGCACACGCAACACCAACAAGCCTGAGTCGACCTCTTCAAAGCCCATCTGACGTGCCGTATCAGCATCCAGTGGTTGCACCAACGCATTGCGGAAGACCCCGCGTTGTTCCGGTGTCATTTGAGCCAACGCGGCATCAGTCCGCTCACCCAGGGTGACGCTCAAGTTCTGCGTCTTGCCATCTCGCAACACCTCCAACTTGACCGTCGAACCAGGACGTTGCGAAGCAATAAAGTTGCGGAACTGCACCCAAGTGCGGATCCGTTGGCCGTTGGCTGTCTGCACAATGTCCCCCGCTTGCAGCCCACCCTTATCAGCTGGACCTCCCGCGACCACGCTCTCAATGTAAGCACCACTGCGGGAACTGAGGTCATAACGCTCGAGAACCGCATCAGGAATCTCACCATTGTCAGAACTGCGCGCGCCGAGGAATCCGCGTTCGACCGTTCCCGACTCGATGATGCTTTCTAATACGGGTCGTGCGAGCGTGGTCGGGATCGCAAAACCAATCCCGTTATAACCACCGCTGCGGGAAATGATTGCCGTGTTGATACCGACAACCTCGCCTCGCAAATTAACAAGCGGTCCGCCACTGTTACCGGGATTGATCGCAGCATCCGTTTGCAAGAAATCTTCGAAACCACCCTGCACGATGCCGCGAACGCGATTCTTCGCGCTGATGATGCCGGCGGTGACCGTTTGTTCGAGCTCAAAAGGACTGCCGATCGCCAGCACCCAATCGCCAACGCTGATCGCTTCGCTATCTCCCAGCGGTGCAGGCTGCAGCCCCGTGGCATCAACTTTCAACACAGCCAAATCCGTATCGGGATCGTTACCAACCACTTGGGCCGGCACTTCGCGATCGTCACTGAGTTGAATCAGCACCTCATCCGCACCCTGGACAACGTGGTTATTCGTCAAGATGTATCCATCCTCTCGAACGATCACGCCGCTACCGATACCCGATTGATCAGGAGTCTGCATCCGCCCGCCCTGGCCACCCTGGCCGTCGAATGGTTGCCCGCCAAAGTCGTCAAAGAACCGTCGCAGCTCGGGTGGAATGTTGGGATTGAGTCCACCGCCCCCGCGAATGACTCGACCTTTCTTTGTCACTCGCACACTCACCACGCTGGGCCGCATCGCCTCGGCCACGTTGCGGAAAGCGCCGGAAAGATCTTGCGCGGTCTGCAGATTCCCACGAGCCGCCTGAGCTTCCTCTACCTGTTGGGCATAGGCATCACTAGTCCGCAAACCAGTGGGCAAAGTCATCACGATCCCGGCGATGAGTGCGCCGGTGATCAACGCCGCGCTGGCCACGCTGATCATCTTCCATTGCTGATGCATTTATCTTCTCCTGCGGGGACACGTTACAACTCAACGTATTTCTTACAGTGGATGGGCCACAGTTGGTTCGACAAAAAACTGCCGAAGTGGCGGACCAAACCTCAAAGCCCCCGAAAATCTGCAACTCGCGCGCCATCAGCAACTCGCTGCACACAAGAACAGTACAGGCCCCGCGGGATTGATACCCCAAAGGTATCAATCCCAAAAATTGATACCTGTATTATATGAATTCGCTCCAGTCGACACTCAGCGGATTCTCCGCGATCTTGCCCAAGTCATCATGGCTGCGGCGGGAACCGACGGTTGGCCAAGCGGTTTGCTCGGACAACTCGGGCATCAACTCCTGCAGTTGGGAACACAGCATCGTGCCCAAGCGGCGAGTCGGTTCATCTTTCGCGGTATCACGAACGGACAGCGCGGTCTTCATGACTCGTAACAATTTGGCGCGTTGATCGACGACGACCGACAAATGATCATCGGGTTCCACCAACAGTTCGCACATTGGCACTTCGAGTGCTTGCTGCCAACGTTGCAAGACGCTGGCCGGCAGGTCGGCGTGCGGCTCTTCCTCAGAGCGCAGTTGACGCACTGGCACCCCGCTGCGGCGAGAAATCGTCCGCAAGGTCAGTCCCTGTTGTTCACGCACAATTCGCAATCGGTTGAGAGGTCGAGGCAAGGGTTGGCCCGATGCTCTAGTGGTCGCTGCGTCTTGGCGGGTCATCCGCTTACGAGGCGAAGTAGGAATGCCATCGCGACCATGCGAAGCATCCAAACAGGTACTGGAAATCATGGGAAACGACCGTTAAGTGAGAATGACGGTCAGCGGCAATTCGCCCAGGGAGGCTCCATTTGCTAATTGGGAGGAACTGATACGGGTTGCCACCGTTTTGGTACGTTCATAGAACGAACGAACTCGCAAAAAGTTCCCACCGCTTTTTACGAAACATCTAGAAACTAGCGGGGTTTCAACGCGTTCGGCCGACTTTTCGCAGCCTTTTGGCAGAATTTTTAACTGCCAACTAAACCCCCATTGTCTCCGCACACCACTGGTCACGATCGACCGCTGGCTGCGCAACCGACCCCTCAGGGGAGTCATCAAGACTACCAGTGGAACCATCGCAAATAGTCACACGCTGCCCCTCCGCTGAACGAATTCTTTCCGTCGTCAGCTTGAGATTGGCTGCACCGCGACTGGCCAGCAACTGCAGATGCGGGCGACGAACCATCTGCAATCCATGAATTGGCTGATCGATCGTCGCGTTGTCGGCTTCCTCTTTGAGCGAGTCGACCGCTCGCGCTCCCCAAGCTCGCAAACGACGCAACAGCGGCGCGTTACTTTCCCGCGATTCACTTTGAGCCCGCGCCGCAACGACCGAAGGATCGGCTCCCATGTGATACAACTGGATCAGGTCCTCGATCCGCAGCGGCTGGTCGTCCTCTTGAATAAACACCAGTTCACCGGTCGCCCTTTCGAGTCCAGTTTGCCCGGCGGCCTCCATACCCAGGGGGCGGCGGTGACGCGCGACTCGCACTTGGGGATATTGGCGACGCAAATCTTCCATAACTTCGGCGGTCGCATCCTGACTGCCGTCATCAACCACGACAATCTCAATCGCTGCCGAAGTGAGATCCGCAACCGCTTCAAGCACCCTGCTAACTTCGCTCGCAATTCTCTGCTGGCCATCGCGGACCGGTATCACGACGCTCAACTTGGCGATAGAGTTCATCTTGAGGTGCTCCTGAGACTTCGGCATGGGAGGTGGATCATGGCTGGCGAACCCGATCAATGTTATGATTCGACCCGACCCCAGTGACTTCTCCAGTTTCCACCTCGCATTGCAGGTCTGTGCGCCTCGTGCCGTTCGTAACGCGTGCCCGCACTCCGGCAACAGCCCGCAGCACCGCAACAGCCTGCACCACCAAGGCAGCCCGCACGATCGCCACGAGCAACTGGGCCCGACAACACAGTTCCACATCCCGACTCACCCTTCCCGACCTCCAGCGAGATCCATTCCCCAATGCCTGACGCTACATCCCTCTCTCCCGACTTCTCCCGAGGGACCAATGGTCTATTGCCGACGATCGCTCAAGACGCCGAGAACGGCGACGTGCTGATGTTGGCCTGGATGAATGAGGCTGCTTGGCAAGCCACCATGAACACCGGCCGAGCAACTTACTTTAGCCGCAGTCGCAACTCGCTGTGGTGCAAGGGAGAGACCAGCGGACATTGGCAACAAGTTGTCGAAGCGCGAATTGATTGTGATGCCGACACGATCTTATTACGCGTGCTGCAAACTGGTGCCGCCTGTCACGAAAATTACCGCAGCTGCTTCTTTCGTACGATAGCGAATGATGGCTCGATTTCGCTCAACCAAGCCCGTCTGTAAGCCAACCGTGGCTAGCGTTAAAACGGCTAACGGTGGCCAGCGCCAAAACGGTCAACCGTGGCTAGCGCCAAAACGGCTAACGGTCCAGAACCAATTGCGCCACTGCCAGCGGTGGGCAACCAAGAAAAATCCTTTATAGTTATCCTCTGCCCGACGAGCCGTTAGCGAGTGCCACCGTTTGGTTGTCCGCGCGGGGTGTTCGGTTCAAAACGCTAACCCTGGCTAGCGTTAAAACGGCCAACCGTGGCTAGCGCTAAAACGGCTAACTAAACCCCTTACTTTGAAAGCAACGGCCTTAACATGCCCGCAGAAGCAAACCTCGCGTCGCTCAACGTTGAACTTCCTCCCGCACCCAAACCGATTGGCGTTTACAAACCGATCGTGATCTGCGGCAACATGGCTTACCTTTCGGGTCACGGCCCTTTGCAGCCCGACAAAACTTTGATCACCGGGCGACTGGGCCAAGACATGGACGTTGAGGCGGGTTACGCAGCGGCCCGCGTGACTGGTCTCTGCATGTTATCCACGTTGCGAGAATCGCTAGGTTCGCTTGATAAGATCGCCCGCTTGGTGAAATTGCTGGGCTTGGTCCGCTGCACGGATGAGTTCGATGCTCAGCCTGCCGTGATCAACGGATGTAGCGAACTGTTCCGAGACGTGTTTGGCGAAGCCGATGGAGTGGCCGCCCGCAGCGCGCTGGGAACCAACGCGCTGCCGGGGGGCATTTGTGTGGAAATCGAAGCAATTTTCGAAATCCGCTAATCGCAATCAACGTCGGCTCAGCGATCCGACTGCTGCAATCGTCGTTCGACCGCTCGCTGTTGATATTTGACGCGATACTTGTCATTCAACAGCGTGTGCCGGCTGCTAAGGTCAACCTTGCGTCCCGCCACGAAGGCATGCTCGATTTGGGTATCCGATTCGAGCAACGGCCCGTCGGTGATTACCAACGTGGCCAGCTTGTCGACCTCCAGCGAACCGATTTGATCGGCAACACCCAAGATCTCCGCTGCGGACAGCGTCACAGCGCGTTCGGCGTCGGCCTCTGCCAACCCATAAGCCACCGCGTTGGCAGCTTGATAAGGCAAATTCCTCGCATTCGACGAATCACCACCATCACCGCAAATCGCGAACTTGACACCGGCAGCCAATAAACGAGCCGGCAAGGTATATGACGCGTCATAAGGGTCATGGCGATAGCGGGGCAACCGATAAGTCGCCGTGATGATCACCGGAACATCATACTTGTTCAGCAGATTAGCGCAGCGCTCGGCATCATAGCCACCGACGATGATCAATTTCAAACCGCGCTGAGCCGCATACATCACGGCTGAAGCAATCGCCCCCTCGCGATTCGCCATGGCCAAGACCGGCACTTCACCGGCAATCACCGGCAACATACTTTCCAAACGCACGTTGGTAGCCGTCCGCTCGCCATTTGCTTCACGAGCCTCGGCGTAGCGCTCGGCGGAGTCAAGTAATTCATCGAGCTGCGACAATCGCTCTTCTCGAGCCGCCGCTCGCTGCTTAGCATCTTCGCCGCGCGACTCAAAACTTTCCCAATTGATGCACAATCCGGCCGGCGCCAACAAACTCATGTCGGCCGCTGTCCAACCATCAAGTTCCATCACGGCGGCTTGGCCGTAGATCCCCGAGCCGCTGGGAGCGACCAAGGCGGTCAAAATCCCGTTCGCTCTCGCCACCGGTATTAACTCGCTGTCAGGATTAAAAGCCACCCAAGCCCGCACGTTGGGATTCACCGAGCCAGTTTCACGGCTATCCATGGTGACATCAACCGCGCCAATTTCACGCAGTCCGAGATCGGTCATCGATTCAATCATGCCGGGATAAACGTGCTTGCCCGTGGCATCAATTTCCAAACCTTGTTCGGGCAATTCCAAATCGGTTCCGATGGCCGTGATCCGCCCTCCTTCAAACAACAGGCTGGCACCTTCGATTGGCGCACCCGATATCGGATGAATCGTGGCGCCGCGAATCATGATCGGCCGAGTCTGCGGCGCACCGGGGATCTGGTCATGAGCCTTGACATCAGCGGCAGACAAGATTGCCAAACTGCCGCACAACACGGAAAGAGCGAGCTGTTTCATCTTGATAAAGTTCTTGTAACGAGGAGCAAACAGATGGGGACTCCCAATCGGAGCCTGCGGCAAATCGATAGCAGTTATCATTGTCGCACCTCATTGCTGAAGTTTAACGTACGCTCGTTTGACAACGCTTCACCTTCCTCATGATGCTCTGATTCAGCGTGATCATGACCATGATCGTGGTGCAAGCAGAAGATATCATGCTGGTGCCAACGATCTGCCTCGGCAATCCGTTCCCGGCGAGCACCCGATGGTTTCCCATCGGCTCCCAAAGCCTTCTGCACGAGCCGAGCATGCAGTTCCGCGTCGCGAGCACGCAGTTCCGCGTCACGCTCCAAGCTGAAATACTGGACCCCATCGATCCAAGTCTGCTCACAACGGGTCATGGTCGACAAAGGCTGCCGACTCCAAACCGCCAAGTCAGCATCCTTGCCCACTTCCAGCGAGCCAACTCGATCGTCGATTCGCAACTGCTTGGCTGGGTTCAAAGTAACAAACTTGAGCGCTTCCTCCGGTGAAACACCACCGTACTTGACCGCCTTGGCCGCCTCGGTGTTGAGGTGGCGAGCGAGTTCGGCGTCATCACTATTGAAGGAGACCACGATCCCCGCGTCGTGCATGATCGCACCGTTGTAAGGAATCGCGTCATAGACTTCAAACTTATAAGCCCACCAATCGGAGAAACTGGAGGCCATCGCACCATGTTCGGCCATCCGATCAGCGACCTTATATCCTTCGAGAATATGCTGCAACGATCCAATCGTAATGCCCAGTTCGTCGAGCACATCAAGCAACGCCAAAATTTCATCTTGACGATAGCTGTGACAGTGGATCCATCGCTCGCCGGCCAAGATTTCGGCGAGCGCGGCTGACTGGAGATCAACCCGCGGCGGCAATGTGCTGCGATCGCCGCTGGCGTAACGACGATGCGCTTCGGCATACTCGGCGGCAGCCAACAGTTGGTCGCGAATGATCTGCTCCACTCCCATCCGCGTATCTGGATAACGTCCAGCACTACGCTTTACATTTTCTCCCAAAGCAAACTTAATCCCGAAAGGAGCGTCCGAGAACTTCATGGCGTCCATCGTCGCGCCCCACCGTAATTTGATCACTTGGTTCTGACCACCAATCGGATTGGCCGAGCCATGCAAGATGTTGGAAGTGGTCAAGCCACCCGCCAATTGCCGATAGATGGAGATATCAGTGTTGTTGATAAAGTCGCCAACGCGAACCTCAGCGGTGATCGCTTGCCCCGACTCGTTGACTCCCCCATCGGTCGCCATGTGTGAGTGACAATCGATCAAGCCGGGTGTCAAATGCTTGCCCGTGACGTCAACCACGGTGCATCCCTCCGGCACTTCCAAATCAGTTCCCACAGCGACAATTTTGCCGTCGCGAACCAATACGTCGCCACCCTCGATGATACCCGCGTCGCCGCATGTCCAAACAGTGGCCCCGCGGAACATGACGACTTCAAGAGACTCTGGAGCGGCAGTCAAGCCGTACGCACCTAGCGGGTAAATGACTTCAACCGCTTCGCTCTCCTCTGCCGAACTGTCATCTTCGTCCGCATCATCTTCGTCCGCATCATCTTCTTCCGCGTCATCTTCGTCCGCGTCATCTTCGTCCGCGTCATCTTCGTCCGCGTCGTCTTCTTCCGCGTCATCTTCGTCCGCATCATCTTCTTCCGCGTCATCTTCGTCCGCGTCGTCTTCTTCCGCGTCGTCTTCGTTTGTCGCGGCGGCAATGTTGACGGCAATCATTTCGCCACTTGGCAAACGGAGAGTCGCATCAACGACCTCCGCAGCCTCGTCGGCCGTGCTGATGATAAAGTTCAGCCAGCTAATTCCACTTGGATAGTCCGCATGCAGTTCACCGAGATCCACTGCGGCGATCAAGCGGTCGCGCTCCACCACGAGGTTCTTCAACTCCACGTTGGCTGCCGTCTTCTTTGACCCGTCATCTTCTTCAACTTCATCTTCTTCACCTTCGTCTTCGTCACCGTCCTCTTCGTCCTTGCCTTCCTCATCGGCGCTCGCATTTTCTGACGATGTCAAGGAAAGCTTGCCGACCAAACTCTTTCCTTTGCGACTCAGCTGCAAACTTAATGACTCGGGTTGATCAACGGTGACTAAATCGGCCGTCAATGACCAATCACCCACCAACGGATCGAGTTGTTTATTTTCGGGCGCGGTGACTTCGTAGCGCTCACCGGCCACCCAAGTTTCCATAGTCTTTGTTTTGGCATCAAACAGCTCACCATCGGTGATCACTAGGTTTGCCAAACGGCCCGGCTGAATTGTGCCAGCCATAGCCTCCAGCCCCAATAATTTGGCGGGCGTTGTCGTAATGGCTGCCAAGGCGTGATCAGGTTCCAAGCCGGCTTCGACAGCCTTGCGAACTTGTTGCAGAAACTTACCCGAGTCACTCAGCCCGTCGGTGGTCAAACAGAACTCGACGCCCTTCTCCGCCAAACGTGCCGGGTTACTGGGTGCCAACTCCCAATTTAACAACTGCGCCAGCGAAACTTCGCGAGCATCGGAAGCTGCGGTAATTTTCGGCGCGTCGGGGAAATCAACCGGGATCAACAGGGGGCGTTGCGTGGCAACGATTTCATCAAGTTGACGATATTCACTGCCCGAACCACGCAAGACTATTTTCAAACCAAATTCCTGCGCGATGCCTTCTGCTCGCAAAGCCATCCGTTCGTTCGGCGCGTCGATGACAAATCGGCAATTGTGAATTGCTGCCGCCAACGTCTCCAAGGCGACATCGGTCTTGGGCCGCGGTAAAGAGGGGTTACCACGATAGGCAGCCCAGGCCTGGGTATACCAATTGGCGTCCAGCAGCGACTGCCGTAGCAGCGCCATTGCGCCCATGGGTGAATTTGGATAACTATCACGGCCGCCACGTCGCCGGGGAACCGTCAATGCCAGGTGCTGCCAGTCGGTTTCGCCGATCAAAACCTGACCGCTGTCACCGTCACGACACAGCACCGTGCAACTGCTACCACGGACGATACCTCCTTCAGGAACAAGCACTCGGATCGTAATTCCTTGCGAGCGCAGCTTTCCGCCCTCGAAAACGCTGGAGGCAGCCTGCTGCGAGGCGCGACGCTGCGGCATGATATTGCCATTCCAGTGGGGCGCCCCGCTGTCACGACTTGGGTCGGCCACCTCGATCTCACTGTAGGCATCAATGAAACCGGCGTAAGCGGTGTGTCCGCTGCGGTCGAGCCGCTGGGCTCCGGCCGGGATCTCCACCTGCTCTCCTACGGCGACAATTTGCCCGTCGCGAATCAGGATCGTGCCTGACTCAATTTGCCGCTCCGGGCTGATGACAATTTTGAGGTGCTGGAGCGCGTAAATCTGCGGCGTGATATCCCGCAGCCCCTCTGTCGGCTCGGTCGCTCCGGGGGGCTGACCGATGGCGGGTATTCCGCAACATCCCAGACATAGGATCGCGAGACCGATCCGAAAACTTGACTGAATCAAAACAACTACCCTCTGGCGGTTAACATCGGAGTATGCGTAGCAACGTTACTAACAGCATAGCCCACGGCCAACTCAATTCGAGCCGGGCAACCGAGAGGTAATTATCTAACGACTGCGGCGGTCCGTTTGGCGCCACAAACGCAGGTCGTAGGGCCCGCAGAACTGCAGTAGCAAAGCACCAGGTCGAGCAAAACGTTGAAAAACGGCTCGCAAGAAATCCTCCTCCCCCGGCCACGGGTAAGCGAAGATGATGGCAAAGTCGTCGATGTCTAACCCCAATGCCTCATAAGCGTCCTCCACTGGGTGCCCCAGCGAGGGTAAAGTGGGATCATCAGCCATCGCCTCGGCACCGGCCGGAAGGAAATTTCCCCAACACAATTCGACCGGCTGCTGCCACTGAGAAATGGTTTTGCGACCCTCCGCCAACAACTCGGCCTCCGCCTCAATACCCACCACATCGAAACCCAGCCGGGCGGCAAGTGCGCAGACAACCGAAAAACCACAGCCCCACTCCAAAAACCGCGTGCCCTCCGCAAGTTTGGCTGCGACGATCCAATCCAACGTCTGATAAACCAGTTCATAATCGCTGGCCACAAACTGCTCGATCTGCGGACGGTCCCAACGATCCTGAAACGTTTGAATCCGCAACCGCGCATCGTGTACCCAACTGCGGACCTCAGCGGGTATGCTACGTTCCATCACATCGGTGGGAATGTCAATCACTTCCAACATCAAACGAATCATCTCATGGTTACTCAACAAGTGACTCGCTCTTTCGGCTTTTTAAAAACGACTGCGATCGGTGGCATCTTTTTCTTACTGCCGCTGATCGTCATCGCCGTCTTGCTGGGCCAAGTCTTGCAAGTCGTTGCTTGGGTTGCCGGCGAGATCAGCAAAAGTGACTTGCTACCAGATCAAACGCCTCAAGGATACGCGATTGTCTTCCTCGCGGCACTGGCGCTGATCATCTTAGCGTGCTTTTTCTGCGGCGTGCTGGCTCGGCGGTCACTGGCCAGAAAATTCACCCGCTCCATCGAAAAATATCTACTGATGCTGTTTCCCCGCTATGCCATCTTCAAAGAACAATTGAGTGGCAACATCGGTGGCCAGCAATACAAAACGCGCCTAACACCGGTTTTGGTACAGTTCCACGATTACCAAAGAGTGGCATTTGAAGTGGAAAAAAACAGGCTCGATCCAGCCACGGCCAGCGAATTGGTAACCGTCTATCTACCTGGCTCGCCCGACCCCTGGAATGGAACGGTTGTGCTGGTGAAAGGCGAGCAAATTTCTCCGCTCGCCACCGATTTCCTGACCGCATGCGGAGCCTTCGAGACGCTGGGCGACGGCATGCAAAAACTACTCACATCGCACACCGCATGATGGGAGGCCCTACAGTTGCTTGATGCGAATGTCTTTGAATTGCACCACCATCGGCGGCCCCACGTGCAATTGAAAAGCAATCACGCCATCGGCACGACGTTTCTCAGCATCTTCATCAATCACCTCGACGGTCAATGTGTCGTTAATGTAATGCTGCAACCGATTTCCCTTGGCAACAATGCGATAGGCGTTCCACTCGCCTGATTTGATCACCTTACCAATTTCAGCCGCATCACCGAACGACTCGACCTCTTTGCTGTTGCCTGGACGCATCGTAACGCGCTGTCCTCGCAAGGCCAAAATCCCCCGTCCCTGTTCCTCGTAGTTGATTCCTGCGAACTGCAGAGCCGCATCGATGTCGGCTTGATAACCACCGACCACAAACTCTTTCTCATCAATAACGCGGCTGCGATATTGAATCCCCGAGTTACCACCTTGAATTTTGAACTGCAAACGTAACTCAAAATCGCCCGGTTTCTCCTCTTGGAATACTAAAAAAGTGTTCCTGTTGATCTTGTTTTCAGCAGTCGTCCGACCTGTGATCGCGCCATCTTCCACGCTCCACAAATCTTCGCGTCCAACCCAACCGGAGAGTGTCTCGCCGTCAAATATCGGCTTGAAACCATCCTCTTCCGCCTTGACGCTGCTGGCACCTGCCGTCCATGCCCCACAAATTACTAGCAAACCAACGACCAATCGCGACATTATTCAGAACCTCTATTCAGGCGGGAACGGAGTAGCAGGGGGTTATTCATCTCCTCTCGATTATAACTGGAGCGAACCGCTGTCGTAACTGTGCATCGTGTTAATCGTCTGGACGCCCGCTAGCTGGCCAATCACGATCCGCTAATTCGGGCCGCCGAGACAGCCACCGCATAGGGGGAAAAGCCCGGAAATAACGCCACTTCCGACTCCCAAGAACGACCATCCGGACCCGCAACGGTAATTTCCAAAGGACTACCGGCAACTCTCCCAGGATCGACGATGATTGATTGCGGAGGCACCGCCAGTCCATAGCCGACGCTCTTCAGCACCGCCTCCTTGGCCGCCCAAAGGGTGAAAAACCAAGACAGTTTTTCCTCACCGCTCAACCGCTGCCAAGCCGCCAACTCTTGCCGATGCATAATCGCCTTGCCCAGGCCGGCCAAATCGGCCAACGGTTTTTGCCGCTCGACATCGACGCCCACCTCGAAATCATTGGTCAGCGAAATGACGATGGCCACAGCCGTATCCGAATGCGACAAATTAAACCGCGGCAGCGGCTGTCGACCATCGCCACCAAGACTGGGCTGGCCAACAAGGCTGGGCTTACCCCAGGCGTTTTGCTGAAAACAGAGCGAACCGGGGGACACGCCCAACTGGCCGGCCAACACCGTCCTCAACAAGAACCGCCGCCAAATCATTCGCTGCGCATCGCTGGCACGGTAATAGCGACTTGCCCGCTGACGTTCCTCATCACTCAGCGGCTCGACGGCAAACTGTTCCAGCGGTCGACTTGGCATGCCAAAAAATAGATGGACAGCGACCGACTGCCATTGAAAATAATGCGACTCCACTCCGGCGTAGGCTGGCGGTGTCCAGAATGGCGAGGAACGGTTCATGCTCACACTCCAGCCAATGCTTATTCAAATTCCCAAACGCTGCGATAAGCACCATGCAGTTCGAAATAGCTAAACATGGAACTATAAAAGTCATGATGCCCCAGCGTGGCGCTATCACCGATGACGATCAGTTTACGTCGCGCGCGAGTTAATGCGACGTTGGTGCGGCGGGTGTCAGCCAAGAAACCGATCTCACCAATTTGATTGCTGCGGACCATGGTCAGCACGATCGCTTCCTTCTCCCGCCCTTGAAATCCATCCACGGTGTCAATTTCAAGACCGGCAAAATCTAAGCGATTTCGCAGCAATCTGACTTGCGCCGCGTAAGGCGCGATGATCCCTATTTCTTCGGGGTTCAGTCCAGCATCTGTTAACTCGCGAACGAACTGCGTGACCAGGTGCGCCTCGCGAGGATTGCGTTTGCTTTCGCCATCAGGTTCAAGCTCTTCCTCATACTCCGCGCCAGCGGTGTCGATTAAGGTTAGCGGGCAAGTGGTTAACGGAGTTGCCTCGACGTGCGACAAATCGGCTAATCGATGACCTTGCACACTGGCATCGGCGACCAGCGTACCATCATAAAAATGCTCGGATGAGAAATCCATAATATCATTATGCATGCGATATTGGACCGTCAGCCGCCGATAGATATGCTCTCCCTCCCGCTCGACCAGACGCTGCATCAGAGAGCGTCGCATCCCGGCTTTCGCGGCGACATCACTCAGCACGGTGGGAGGCAATTGACAGTGATCGCCGGCAAAGACAATCTTATCCCCCCGCAGCGCAGCCTGCCAAATACTTGGCTCGGTACTCTGGCAAGCTTCGTCGACAACCACTAAATCGAACTGCTGCTGACCCAACAAATCATCATCAATGGTGGTCGTCGTACAAATCACATCGGCCGAGTCAACCACCGAGCGAACGATCGACCGCTCCAGCGAGCGAATTTGGCCTCGCAAACGACCAGCCTCGGCAAACAATTCACTCCGTTCCCGCGCGGCGTCGCGACCACGGCCACGGCGATTCGCGGCTCGCGTCAATTCATCCACTTCGCGACGCATGTCGGCGATAATCGCGGCGGAGGGATCGGTCTCGACCAACTCATCGAGCGTGTGACCTCGTAGCGATTCAAAAACGCGCGCTGGATGGCCAACACGTAACACATTGGGCATCATCGCCACTAATCGCTCTAAGATATTATCGACTGCGGTATTCGACGGCGCACAGGCCAGCACCCGCTGCCCCTGGCGAACCGCCTGATAAATCAACTCCGCCAGGGTGGTCGTCTTTCCAGTCCCGGGTGGACCATGCAAGATGGCAATATCGCGAGCCGCCATGGCAAACCGCACCGCCTCTTCCTGAGGAGGATTTAGGCGAGTAAAAAATTCCACGTCCCGTTGTTCGTCGAACTCGAACGGGCGTTGGCCGAGCAGGATATCACGAAGCCGCCCGGTTCGCCCGCCGGCCGTTTCCGCACGTCCCATGGCGGCCAACTGGCGCTGTCGCGTAGTTTCATCGGGCGAGAGGTCGAGTCGGAATCTTCGCCCCTCGGGCCAGCGTTCGGTGGCAACTTGAATTGTGCTGGGACGACGCCGGCTGACCACGCCGGGAACCCCTTCGTCACTGGGATCATCGTCATCGGAAACCACCACCGGGGCGCCGACTTTCAGCCGATTCATCGGTAATGGAGCCTCCGCAGGTTTGGCGAAATCCAGCAAATAACGACCGCCCAAACCGATTTTGTGGTCAATCAAATCGAGCCGAATGAGTGCCTCGCCCGTTCGTTCAACATCGCGTTGGTTGCGAATCTGGCGACGACGAGCCAAGCGCGCTCGTTCCGCTTCCGCCTCCAAATCGAGCCATTCGGCCATCCGTTTGAAGTAGACGTCCGCTGTCTCCACACTCCCTTTTTGAGACGTTAAGATCCCTGCCCCAAACTCCGCCCGACGTCCTCGGTTGGCCATGCATATTTCCGGTTAACTGCTGCGACTATGACTTGGTCTACTAGAAATCCACCCGAGAAATCACAAAAGGTACGCGGCAAGTGCCGTCGGCTCAGGGTTTGCGACTCGGTTCTAAGGAAACCAACAACCTACCATCGTGACTGATATCAGGTTCGGATGAAAGGGCCATACTTGACGGTTTCCCTGCTGACTTCAATGTTAAATGGGTTTCCAACTGGCTAGCAAAGCGATCTCCCGTGCGGCTGATCCAATGCACCAGCTGGTTGACCACAAAACGTCGGTCTTCGGCCAGCCGAACCACATGGTCCAGCTGTTCAAAATAGTGAACCTCTATTTTGCCATGAGTTTTCAACTTAGGAAACATTGCTGAGAATTGTTGGCGATGATTAAAGTACTGACCAACGCCCCCCGTATACAGGAACAGCATCTCAACCCCTCGGTCAACCAATTGCTGCAATTCGCGTTCGGCTTGGCGGCGGTTGGGAAACTCGCGAACATCATCGCCAGCCGGTAGCGTTGAACTCGTCGGCGCAGCGGCAAAGTCGTCCTCGTGCGAAGCACTTGCCTGCCAGAACACGCGACTCGACCAGCCTCGCATTCGCGAGCCCCAGCGGAGCGCCCGGCGGGCGATTTTTCGCGGTAGCTGGGTACCATACTTGCGGAAGTAAAATCCAACTGTTCGATAGCCACAGCCATCAAGCAGCACGGTTCCAATCACGCGCTCGTCGGCCAGCGCCACGTTGACGCTATCATCAGCGCCTGAACAGAGTCCAAACAGAATGAATCGTCGCAATCCGTATGTTGACTGCAGAAAGTCCATCGCCTGACGCACTTCGTCCACGGCTCGCTGCGTCGATTCCCCAGCCGCCCCCACTGCCAAACTCTCGCCAATCCCCGATAAACAAAAACGTAACGAAGGAATCCGCTGGGCAGCGAGCCCACGAGCCAATTCCACGTGCAAACCAAAAGGACCGACATGATGTAACATTCCGGGCGTCAACATGATCACGCCAATATCATTAACCGTCGTCACTTCGGCTGGCGTGTAAACACCCACCAAATTCTCATAGGTACCGAACACATGGGGTGTTTCATGCATCACTCTTGCTCCGTCAGCAAACGTATTATCGCCCTGGCCACGCCGGGAGCAGAAAAGGCACTTTCGGTATACTCAGGCCGCTGCCAAAAAATTGCATCTTCTGTCTCCACCAGATCAATGCCTGTCGATTCCCAACCGGCGTCTTCCGCTGCCAGATATCCTTGACTGGCAATCACGGTCGTCGGGATAGCCTGTTGATCGGGAAGGACAAGCTGGGTGAGTTGCGCGTGCTTATCAGGCGATAACATGGTGCCGAAACGTTGCAGAGAATTGGTCCGTCGCGTCCTTTGGTAGTAGTGACCACCGCGCAAGGCACGTTGGTGCAGATCCCCCAGCAAGTTAAGATATAACTTTCCTGAAAACACCGGATCCCACAGAATCAACTGATCTACTTCTTTCAACTGGCCATTCGCGGCCAGCGTGGCACCTAAGCGAACTCCCACGACAGCCACCCGGGAAACATCCGCTCGTCGTCGTAATTCGCTGACAGCATCGCAAATGTTTTCCCGCCACTGTAATAAGTCGACATGATCGGGGGCCCCAGATGAGTTGCCGGTTCCCGCATAGTCGAAGCGGAGCGTATCAACTCCCGCTTTGGCCAGCTGCAACGACAATTGCTGCACGTTCCGATGAGCGCGAGCGTACTCATGCCCTTCCGCATGACAAAATACTACGCCCAAAGCTGCTGCTCCAGTATCAGCCCCGCTGGGCATGGCCGGATAGCGAACCGCAAACAACTGCCGATTGGCGGAAGTAAAAAAGAAAGGCTCTATTCGTGGCTGACTGGCACGCAAGTTTTTGGCATGATCCTGTTGCACATCCGACACGACCCCCAATCGCTTGGCCAGCAACGCGGCAATCGATTCGACAGTCGGATTGGCGAAAAAATCTCGCACCGGAATCGACAACTGATAATGCTCGCGAATCTTGGTAATGACTCGCGTCACCAACAGCGAACTACCGCCCAGCGCGAAAAAGTCATCGTGCACGCTGATCTTGGCAATCCCCAAAACTTCCGCCCAAATATCCACCAACAACGATTCGATCGGATTCCGCGCCGCGATAACCGAATCTTGCCGGGGCGATTCCCAATGATCACTAGCCGGTAAAGCTCGGCGATCAATCTTGCCATTGACCGTTTTCGGAAATTGGTCACAGAAACAATAGCGTGATGGCACCATGTAGCAGGGTAACTGGGCCCGCAAGAAATCGGCTAATTCAGCTGCGGTTAGTGACTCACAACCGGTCGCGGCAAAAGCGATTAAGGTTTTCTGCTGGTCAATCGTCTCGCAACAAACCAGAGCTTCGAGCACCCGTGGATGCCGGGTAATTTGATATTCGATTTCACCCGGTTCAATACGATACGAACCAAGCTTGATTTGATGGTCGACACGGCCGGCAAACTCAATATTCCCATCGGGCAACCATCTGGCCAAATCGCCCGTCTTATACAGTCGCACCTCACCCTGACCGGGCAAGTCAACAACTCGAAAAGCGGCGGCCGTCTTGTCGGGCTGATGCAGGTATCCGCGAGCCAGCGCGGGGCCACCCAAATACAACTCGCCCGTCTCGCCAACACTTAAAGGACGACTGGCATCATCAAGGATCACCGCCTGATAACCTGGCAATGGTTTGCCAATCGGCATACTCTCACCCTGCCAACCAGGCTCGGGAATAAAGACCGTTGCCGTCACGGTCGCTTCGGTCGGACCGTAAGCATTGCACCACAAGATCTGATGATCGGACAGATCAATCCAACGCTGATAATGAACCGGAGAGACCTTCTCGCCAGTGGCCAGCACCATCCGTAAACTGCGCGGCACCCGTTGGCCGGAGGCATGCAGCAGATCGACCCATTCATGCCAATAGGCCGTTGCCAGATGGAGTGCCGTAATTTGATGCTGGTTGATCAGAGCCAGGAGCTCGTTCTCCTCGTCGCTCCGTGAGCGGGGACGCACGACCACGCAACTGCCCACCAGCAGCGGTGGAAAAATCTCTTCGACGGCGATATCGAAACTCAACGTGGAAAACTGTAACGTGCGATCCTCGGGCACCAGTTGATAAACCTGTTGATCGGCCGCACAATAGGTCGCCAGCGCAGTGTGATCGATGAGCACTCCTTTTGGTTTGCCGGTCGAACCGGAGGTATACATCAAATAGGCGTAACTATCGGCCGACACATCGCCCCGTGGTCGATGATCCCCGGCGGCCGCGATGCTGGCATCATCAGGCTGCACCAACGTCGCGCCGGACGCCCGGAATAGATCGGCATATTTGGGATCGCATAGAATCAGTTGAATGTCGGCGTCTTCAACCATCAACCGCAAGCGCTCGGCCGGGTATTCTGGGTCGAGTGGCACAAAGGCGGACCCTGCCGACATCACGCCAATCATCGTGGCAATTGCGGTGGCAGAGCGATCAAGACAGAGCCCAATGAACTGCGAACTCTCCTCCCCTGCGGATGCCTGATATTGCTGAAGCCAATTGGCAATGCGATTTGCAGCCAGCTCTAGCTCACGATAGGACCAGACTTGATCTTCAAAAACGATAGCCGTCCGCGCGGCGTGGCGCTGAGCGACATGAGCGAAGTTGGCTAGAAAAATGTCTGGGGACTTTGCAAGATCAGTCGCGATAACATTGACTGCGTCAGGTGGCGATGCCAGAGCAGAGTGCTCAGTTCCCATAATCAGAAATCATCAACGGCGAGACAATGGGCAGGGAAACGAACTGAACTGGTGGATTAACAAGTTGGCTTGAATCAACAAGTGAGGCTGGTTTGGCAGGCACGACCGCGTCCGACAGCTGCTGGGTTCGCCTGGATTGATTGCAATCAGATTGTTTCGCTAACGTGAGTTCGACGGCACGCTCTAACAAATCAAGCCCAGTTTGCAACTCTTGATACTCGGTCGTCAGGGGTGGAAGCAATTTGACAACTTGGTCGGTAGCTCCCGAAGTTTCAATCACTAAGCCTTGCTCGAAAGCGTTGGCAGAAATCTGCTGAGCGAGTTCACCCGAGTGCACGTCGAGCCCCCAGATCATGCCGCGACCGCGGACCTGGAAACCACGTTGTGGATAACGTTCCGCCAAGGAGCGAAGTCTTCCTTCGAGCAACTTGCCAGACTGGGCGATGCTAGTTGCAAAGCCATCACTCTCCCAGTAGGAAAGCAACGCGCGACCAGCCACGAAGGCGAGATTATTCCCTCGGAAAGTACCCGTATGTTGACCGGGCGACCAAGCATCACACTCCGGCTTGATCAACAGCAGGCTCATCGGCAAACCGCCACCAATCGATTTACTCAGACAGACCAAATCGGGATTGATGCCGCTGGATTCAAAACTGAAGAATGTCCCGGTCCTGCCGTTACCAACTTGAATGTCATCAACGATCAACAGCACGTCATGCTGCTGACACAACTCAGCGACGCGACGCAACCAATCGACTTTGGCAACGCGTACGCCCCCCTCACCTTGAATGGTTTCCAGAATCACGGCCGCCGGTTTGGGCAGCCCGCTGCTGGAGTCGGCGAGCATTTTCTCCAATAACAAACTGGTATCAAATTCTCCCAAATAACCATCATACGGAAGATGCGTAACGTTGTTATGAGATCCGTAATGTTCGTCGTGGTAGTACTGATTGCCAGTCAGTGACAGGGAACCCAAAGAGTGGCCGTGGTAGGCATTGGTAAAGGCAACAATGTGGCTGCGCTGTTTGAGTTTACGAGCCAGTTTGGTAGCTGCCTCCACAGCATTGGTGCCTGTGGGTCCAGTGAATTGCAGCTTGTAGTCAAGCTTCCTGGGCCGCAAAATCGTGTCGGTGAAGGTATTTAGAAAACCGACTTTAGCTTCGGTGGCGAGATCCAAGCTGTGTTGGACTCCATCGGCCGCGATATATTCGAGCAGAGCCGATTTTACCAAGGGATTATTATGGCCGTAATTCAGTGCGCCAGCACCTGCGAAAAAATCCAAATAACGACGCCCATCATGAGTCGTCAGCCATGAACCTGTGGCGGACTGAAATACCGCTGGGAATGAACGAACATAGCCGCGAACGGCCGATTCATGGCTGGCGATGGAAGCCAGCATCTGTACACTTGTCATGTGCGAAAATCGCTAAAATCGTGCAAGGAAGCTGTATCCAGAAGACCGGACATTCACTTCATTCCACCCATCGCAATCACCATTGGGCAATCACTTTGAACAGGCCGTAAATGAAGCCGGCAGTCAAAGCTAGGTTACGCCCCCCTGAAGTCAAATCGACACCACAAGGGAAAGCACCATAACCGCTAGCGGGTGCCGATTCCGTCGGGGGTTTGCCAGAATCCGCCCCGCGCGTGGTCGAACAGTGGTTTTTCCCCTCGGACCGCTTGATCAAATTGCCCATCGTCATAGACCAGCCGACCGCCCACCCAAGTTTTCATTGGCCAACCGGTGAGCGTTTCGCCGTGCCAGGGGGACCAACGCGATTTGGTATGTTGTCGTTCGTTGAGGATCGTGCGTTGCTGCTGCAAGTCGACCAGCACCAGATCCGCGTCATAACCAACTTCGATGCGTCCTTTGCCAACGATGCCCCAGACGCGAGCCGGCGCGTCGCTCATCCACTCGGCGACTTGCTTGAGAGAACATGCTCCGGCGACCACGCGATCGAGCAGCAGCGCCAAGCTGTTTTCCACAGCGGGCAAACCTGATGGGCTTTGCGGATAAGGCTGTTGTTTTTCTGCGAGCGTATGCGGTGCGTGATCAGTAGCGATTAATTGCACGCGTCCATCGAGCAAGCCTTGCCAAAGCCCGATGTTATCCTCACGCGTTTTGACCGATGGATTCATTTGAATCAGCGTGCCCAAACGGGCATAGTCGTCCACGTTAAAAAACAAGTGATGGGGACAGACTTCGGCGGTAATCCAGGGTTGATTTCCCTCAATCAAATCAAGCTCGGCGGCGGTGGAAACATGTAAGACATGAAAGCGATGTTGGTGACGCGTGGCTAGATCGATAACGCGACGGACACAGACCAGAGCAGCTTCTTCGGAACGGATACGCGAATGATCGGCCACGTCATGACTATCGGCATACTTGGCCGCGTTGGCTTGGACAATGGTTTCGTCTTCGCAGTGGGCGCAGATTGGGAGCGTAGTCTCGGCGAAAATTTGCTCCAACGCGGCCTGTTCGTCGACGAGCAAATCGCCCGTGCTGCTGCCGATAAAAATTTTGATTCCCGGCAGATTGTTCGACCGCTGCAACTCGCTGACGTTGTCGCTGGTGGCGCCAATGTAAAAGCCATAATTCACCAACGAGTGGGTAGCGCCGAGGCGTTCTTTGTCATGCACCTTTTCCAGCGTGGTTGCCGAGGGCTTGGTATTGGGCATTTCCAAAAAAGTGGTAATCCCACCTGCCGCACAAGCGCGAGACGCATGGGCTAAGTCCTCTTTATGTGTTAAACCGGGTTCGCGAAAGTGCACTTGGTCATCAATCACGCCGGGCAGCAGCACCAAGCCGGTAGCATCAACGACCACGTCAGCGCGGCTGGTCGGCGGAGCGTCGATGGAGGCAATTTTTCCTTCGTCGATCAAAATCGAGGCTTGCGCGGGTCCTTGAGGAAAAACCACGGTCGCATTTTTAATGAGAGTTTTCATTGCCTTTTCCAGCCGGTGAGAGAGATCAAATGTTAGTGAGAAACGGAAGGAACGCGAGTGGATTTTGAGCTTGCTGAGCTGCTGCCCGGAGCGGTCGATTTGCTTATGTTAACAGCGATCCTCAGCTTTGGCATTTTCGTTCAATCGGCCGCCGGTTTTGCCGCCGGGTTGATTTCAATTCCGGCACTATTGTGGTGTGGATTTTCCATACCCGAGGCCCAGGTTTCGTTGCTGGTCGCCACCATCCCACAAAATATTTGGGGCGTCTATCGCTTTCGAGGCCAGGTCGGTTGGCGGGAAGTGGTTTGGCCGGGCGTGTTACGAATCGGTTGGTTACCGGTGGGGATGGCCGCGTTGGTTTCCCTCGAGAGTTTAGCGATGGAGACGATCCGGCAAGTCGTCGGCGGGGTGCTGCTGACGATTACTTTGGCCATCATGTTATTCCGTCCGCTACCGCGAGAGCGTCTGCATCGAGCTTGGGGAGGGTTGGCTTTCTCTTGCTCGGGCTTTTTGCAGGGATTGGTTGGCATGGGCGGCCCGGCAATGGTGCTGTGGGTGCAAGCTCATGATTGGGATACCAAACGTTCGCGTGGCTTTTTGTTCACAATGTATCTGATCAGTTTGTTGCCGGCGTTTGTTTGCCTGGGGCTGTACTTCGGCAGTCGGGTGTTGGTTCCCGGGCTGACCGCCGGTTTGCTGATTCCCTGGCTGCTGTGGGTCACTTCGCAGGGGCTGAAGGCGGGAACTTGGCTCGGGCGGGGGCGTCTCCGTCGGCTGACTTTGTGGTTATTGTTGATCATGGGGTTGGCCGGGCTGTGTGCACCCTGGCTGACGCGAGTTGCGTCACGCGACGAGGCAGTTGACCGCAATCGCGTGGCTGTTATCGGCGATGGCAAAGTGGTTAGCAGGATCATCGCGGGAGCGGGCATCATCACCTCTTCTCGCTGCTAGCCGATTCCCTAAACTTGAGTGTTGGTAGCCAAGTCGCAACGGCGGCTCGGCCTGTTCTTCCCGTCTCGGTCGCCTGCGGCAAATTTATGCAGCCTTTTGATTTTCAACTCAGGACACGGATTGTGTTCGGCCCTGGTGGGATCGAAACCTTGGGGGATTTAGCCCGCGAGCTTGGTGGCCGCAAGGTGCTGGTCGTCTCAGACGTGGGAGTAGTCGCCGCGGGTCACTTTGCCGCTGGCGTGCGAGCGTTGGAAGCGGCGGGGTGTGAAGTGCACGCCTTCCATGACTTCGCCGAGAATCCGACCACCGAGATGGTGGACGATGGCGTGGCCGTGGCGCGCCGTGTTCAACCCGATCTGTTGGTGGGACTGGGGGGCGGCAGCAGCATGGACTGTTGTAAAGGCATCAACTTTGTCTATTCCTGTGGCGGTCACATGCGCGACTACCACGGGGTGGGCAAAGCGACAGCCGATATGTTGCCGATGATCGCAGTTCCCACGACGGCCGGCACGGGAAGTGAGGCACAATCGTTTGCCTTGATCAGTGATGCTGAGACGCACGTGAAGATGGCTTGTGGCGATAAACGTGCCGCTTGCCGCGTGGCGTTGCTCGATCCCCATTTAACCGTCACGCAACCGGCCCGGCTGACCGCCCTGACTGGCATTGACGCGATTTCCCACGCGATCGAAACCTACGTCACCAAGCGTCGCAATCCGATGTCGATCACCTTCAGCCGACGCGCCTTTGGTTTGTTGGCCGCCGGCTTTCCCGCTGTGTTGGCCGACCCTACGAATCTCGACGCGCGTGGGAAAATGCAGCTAGGTGCCTGCTTTGCCGGGATGGCAATTGAAACATCGATGTTGGGAGCCGCTCACGCCACGGCCAATCCGCTAACTGCCCGTTACGACATTACCCATGGGCAAGCCGTCGGGGTGATGTTGCCGAGCGTGATCGCTCTGAATGGTCAACAGCATGCTGGCTGGTACGCCGAGCTGCTCCGCGAATTGGAACCGAGCCCTGACCTGAAAGCGGCCAGCGATCCCCAAGCGGCCCCAAACCCCCAAGCGGCCCCCGCCAAGCTCGCCGAACTGGTTCGCCAGTGGTTGCGGCAAGCTTCGCTGGCGGAGAGTTTGGACGAACTGCAAATACCGACCAGCATGTACCCAACGTTGGCTGGCGAGGCGGCATCGCAGTGGACGGGAACTTTTAATCCTGTTCCCCTGACGGAAACTCTGCTGGAAGAGTTGTATCAGGCTTCGCAACAGGCGACTTAAGCCAATTCGCCAAGAAGACCAACACCGCGACTGCCAGCAAGATCACCCAGGGGGGCGATTGTGATGAGGGGAAATAGTAACTCGCTTCCAGCCAAGACCAGCTGGCAAGCTGACAAGTCAATGCGACTGGCAAGGCAATGCTCAACCAAGCCAAGCCATCCCGCTGGCCGGGGATTTTCGCTCGCAATACTACAGCCAAACCAACTGCTAACAACACGACGTTGAACAACGCTTGCCAACCAATCACCACGGCCGGCAAACAGAGCATTACAATGAGATCGAGCAGACCAAGGGTACCGGCGCCGGTCGGATTCAGCTTGGGATCCGCGGTCGGACAAAGGTGCCGCCCCAGCAAACGGCCGATCAAGACAGCCGCGACCAGCGACACCAAGACGCGCATCACCGCATCCAGAAAACTCCAAACAGGCCAAGGGTCGGGCAAAGTCGCTTGCCAGGGCACCACGCCTAAGGGCCACCAAATTAGCTGAGGTAAAATAGCCGCCAACGACACCCAGAGAATCAAGCTGATGGGCAAACGCTGGTTATCAAACCGGATGAGTCCAAACGCCCAAGCGCCGGCAACCGCCAGGGTATGATAGACCCACACGCCGGCGATCGCGGGAGTCACGATCGGCATCGCAAACGGGCCTTGATAGCCCCCGGGCAGCCCCAAAAAAGGCACGTTTATCAAGCCGCCGTACAGTTCCAGCAGACCCACCACCGTAATGCTCAAACCGACGCAGGCCTCGACAATCGGATAACGCGGCGAAATCGGCAAACGACAGGTGCGGCAGCGTCCGCGAAGGGCGATCCAGCCAAAAACGGGCCAGTTATCGCGAGCCGCCAAACGCTGGTTACACCAAGGGCAATGGGACAAACCATTGATGCCGCGACCGCGCGGCATCCGCCAAGCCACCACGTTTAAGAAACTGCCGATTGCCGAGCCGATCCAAAATAACCACGCCGTCACGAGACAATCGACTGCGTTGGGTAGCAACAAATCACGCCAACGATGCGAACTGTTCGCTGCCTCAATCGTCGCCATCCCCAGAATATAGGCGACCATGACACCGCCGAGCACCGCCAGCAAGGCCCACAGAGGCTTGTTCACTCGTCTTCGTCTGCGTCGCTTGCGTACCAACAACGGGGTTCCCTGGTTGAGATAAAGTTAAACAGACTCTCACAATAATCACCACGCGCTCGCCACAGCACGCTAATTCCGATGCCAATCCCAGCAATCCGACTCTCACAGGCCAATACGGCCACGGTTCGCCCCGATGGCCAGTACGTTCTTTACTGGATGATCGCGTTTCGCCGACCCGGAGCAAATTTTGCCCTGCAACACGCCATTGACCAAGCCTGCTCGTTAGACAAACCGCTGGTTATTTTCGAACCACTCCGCACTCGCTATCGCTGGGCCTCGGACCGCCTGCACCGCTTCGTGATCGAAGGCATGCGTGACAATGCGGAGGCTTTCCAAGCTAAACCGGTGACCTACTTTCCTTACGTGGAACCACGCCCCGGAGTTGGCACCCCCCTGCTCCATCGGCTAGCCGACGAAGCATGCCTAGTGGTTACCGACGAATATCCTTGTTTTTTTCTCCCCCAGATGATCCAGGCGGTCCAGCATCGGCTTCCCGTGCGGCTCGATCTGGTCGACAGCAACGGTCTGATCCCACTCCGCTTGGCCACCCGCACCTTCACCGTGGCTCATAGTTATCGCCGTTGGATGCAGAAGGAAATTCGCCCGCTGCTCGACGAGATGTCCGATCCGGACCCCTTCGCCGGTCGTTCGCTGAAACGCCTGAAAAATCTCCCGCCGGCAATCACAAAACGCTGGCCAGCCGCCGATCTGGACAAACTGCTCAAACCCGACGGTCTCAAACATATCCCCATCGACCATAGCGTGGGACCGGTGCAATTTAGCGGTGGTTGGCGCGCCGCCTGCGATCGACTTGAGAATTTTCTGCAAACTGGCTTGGCCGACTACAACGAAGCCCGCAATCAGCCCGACGAAGAGGGCTCCACCGGGCTCAGCCCCTATCTGCACTTTGGCCACATCGCGGCCGACCAAATTGCCGCAGCGGTTTTCGACTCCGAAAGCTGGAACCCCACCATGCTGCGGTCTGCGAATGGGAAAAACCATGATTTCTGGGGCACTTCGGCGGCCGCCGAAGCTTTCCTCGACCAATTGCTCACCTGGCGGGAAATGGGCTTTAATATGGCATTTCGCCACCCAGACACGTACGATTCCCTCGAGGCGAATCCCGATTGGGCTCAAAAAACATTGCGGGAACACGCCGGTGATCCCCGACAATTTTGCTATTCGCTGGAAGAATTCGAGCGAGCCGAGACGCACGATGACCTCTGGAACGCTGCTCAACGCCAGTTAGTTCGCGAAGGAAGAATGCACAATTATCTCCGCATGCTGTGGGGGAAAAAGATCCTGCACTGGACGGAATCACCCCAACAGGCGGTGGATATTATGGTTGAACTGAACAACAAGTACGCGATCGACGGCCGCGACCCAAATTCATACAGCGGAATCTTCTGGACGCTGGGACGTTACGATCGCGCCTGGGGCCCAAAACGCCCCGTATTTGGCTCGGTGCGTTACATGACCAGCGACAGCACGCGAAAAAAGCTGCGGCTGAGCGAATATTTGAAGCGATTTGGCGATTGAGCCGCTTTTGCTCGATTCCTTCGCCGCGATCGTCAGAATTGGCTTTCCGCCAAGCAGTTAAAACGGGTAAATTAACAGCCGGCGCCAACCGACTGAAAAAGTTCCACTCCAGCAGCCCAACTCCAGCAGCCCAACTCTAGCAGCATTGATTTACAGCGATGTCCAAAGCCAAGGAAAAAGCGACCAGCGAGACCCCGGCCCAGCGCCACGAACGTTTTCGCGTCGCGGCGGGCCGAGAGACGGTTGAGTCGATCGTGGTGGCGATCGTCTTGGCGTTGCTGTTCCGCGCGTTCGTCGCCGAAGCTTTTGTGATCCCCACCGGTTCCATGGCACCAACGCTGATGGGTGCCCACAAAGACATGACCTGCCTGGAATGTGGTCAGCCGTTTCAAGTGGGCGCCAGCATTGAAACCAAACATGTCCCCCAGAGAGCGACGGTAGTAGGCTCGGTCTGCCCCAATTGTCGTTATTTGAATCCTTTAGATTTAGCGGAGAACAGTGACCACGCAACGTTCAACGGCGATCGCATCTTAGTCAGCAAGTTCGCTTACGCGTTAAATGATCCGGAACGTTGGGATGTGATCGTCTTCAAATTTCCCGGCAATCCCAAACAAAACTACATTAAACGGTTGGTCGGATTACCCGAAGAGACGTTGCGGATCCGCCACGGCGACGTCTTGGCACGTCCACATGCGGCGAATGCATTTACAGTTTTGCGCAAACCGCCAGCCAAATTGCTGGCGATGGCCCATCATGTCCATGACACGGCTTACCAATCCAAGTCGCTGATTGCTGCCGGGTATCCTACGAACTGGCAACCCTGGGACTTGGGAGCCAATTCTCCACCTGCCGACTCATGGCAGATTAGCCGTGATGAAGAAAGCTGGACGGCTCAACTGGAAACGGCGACCGACGAACTGCGGATGCTGCGTTACTACCATCGCTCGCCCAGCGATGCACAATGGGACTTGGCCCGTCAGGGGCGATCATTGGCAGACGTCGATCCCTACGCGAGCGAAGCGATTACCGACTTTCACGCTTACGATGCCTACGTGGTCGTCGACAGCAATCAAGTTTGGGACATTCCACCCGGAGTTCCCCGACCTGATGACTCCTTTTTTGCCAACTTGGCATCGCGTTTTCGCCCCCGCCCTGGCGACTTCCGCCGCGACTATGAATCGGGTGGCAAAATTGATCAATTCACGAATCCCCCAGCCAGCATCGGGCAATATGGGATCGCCGATCGTGGCAGCCACTGGGTTGGCGACTTGATTCTTCAAGCCGACGTGGAAACCGCTGCGGCGACGGGCCAATTAGTGCTGGAGTTAGTCGAGTCGGCGGTCACGTTTCGCTGTGTGATTGATCTCAGTGACGGCACGGCCCGCTTGGAAATTATCGACATCGATGGTCCGAAAACATTCGCTGAAGCGGGTGGTGCAGCCGAGAGCACGCCCACCGCGTCGACGGGGGTTATTGGTGGTGCGCGGCATGAAGTTCGCCTGGCAAATTGCGATGACATGCTGTACCTCTGGGTCGACGGGTCGCCAATCACCTTTGATCAACCCACGACGTTTGACATGTCGGTGCTTCGCAAACCCGAAGAACAACGACCCTATACGCAGCCCGATCATCCTTATGATGCCGCTCCGGCAGGCGTGGGTGTGCAAGGCACGGTGGCGACGATTTATAATTTACAAGTGATGCGAGACAAGTATTACATTGCCACGCAAAGTGTTCGCCAGGGCCTATATGATTATGATGTGCGTGGAGTTGCTCTGGGAGGACTCCGCGATTCAACCGGCAACCTTGTAAACGACATCCAAACGGCGATTACCGATCCATCGCTTTGGGATCAACACTCGATTTGGGAGTCGCGACGGGCGGTGGATTTCGAACTGGATAAAGATCAGTTCTTTCCCATGGGTGACAACAGTCCCGAAAGTCAAGATGCGAGATGCTGGGTACAGTCGCTTCCCAGCGCCGGCAACGTCGATCCAGATGCCTACTTGTGGGCAGAAGCCAGCTATGTGCCTCGCGATTTATTAGTCGGCAAGGCGCTGATTATCTTTTGGCCGCACACTTGGAATTCCCCCTTGCCCATGACGCCCAATTTTCGTCGCATGGGATTTATACGCTAGCGAAGGATTGCCGGCGCAATGACTGCTCCTATTTTACAAGCTGCCGATTTGCAGAAGACCTATGGACGACGTCGAGTCGTTGATGGGGTTAACCTACACGTCAACGACGCCGAGATCGTCGGCCTGCTGGGCCCTAATGGAGCCGGCAAATCAACCAGCTTTCGCATGATCTGCGGGTTGGTCGAACCCGACCACGGGCGAGTCTACTTGTCGGGCCAAGATGTCACCGATTGGCCCATGTTTCGCAGGGCCCGGGACGGCGGCATGGGATACCTGCCGCAGGAACCGAGCGTCTTTAAAAAGCTAACGGTCGAACAAAATATCTCATCATTGTATGAGTTAATGGGAGTCGGACGTAAAGACCGTCGCGAACGTACCGACGCGTTGTTGGAAGAATTCAACATCACGCATATACGCAAAGAGAAAGCGGCCGGACTCTCCGGTGGCGAACGACGTCGCTTGGAAATCGCCCGCTGCCTCGTCAGCAACCCGCAAATTGTCATGCTCGACGAACCGTTCGCCGGTATCGATCCCGTCACGGTGCAAAGCATCCAAGGTGTGATCCGCCAATTGCGAGAATCGGGAATCGCCGTGCTGATCACCGATCACGCAGCCCGCGAGATTCTCGGCACGGTCGATCGTTGTTATGTGATCTATCAAGGCCAAGTATTAATTGACGGCACGCCGGAAGAAGTCAAACGGCACCCGAAAGTCAAAGAAGAGTACTTGGGGGATCTCGACGGGGCCGCATCGCTAACTCCCCACGTACCCCGCCCCACAACCACTCCCCGCCCCCGCCGGGTAGCCGATGTGTAACAGTGCTCTGTCATCCGCGTAAGACGGGGACAGCAAAGAATCGAACCGTTGCCTCCGGTGGCAAAAATCGCCCTCAAGCTTTACATTCGAGCTTGAAAGTCGTCACGTTGCTGTCTGTTCAGACTCACTAGCCTCCACCGATGTTGCCTCCCGTGTCTACCTCCACCGAAACCACCGATCCCTATTTCCAAACCCTGTTCGCCGATCGCATTGGGGGCTCTCAGTACGGTAAAGGCACGGGCATCTATAAATTTGAAAAGATCAAACGGGCCAAGCGAAAAGCGTTAGCCGACCATCCCGATCGCCAATTGCTCGATTTCGGCATCGGCGAAAATGACTCGATGGCCCCGGCCAGCGTCCGGGAAGTGATGGCCGCGGAAATAAACCGCCCCGAAAACCGTGGTTACTCGGACAACGGCATCATCGAATTCAAGCAAGCAGCCGCTCGCTTTATGGAGCGCAATTTCCAAGTCAAGCTCGACCCGGTCACTCAGATCGTGCACGCGATCGGCAGCAAACCGGCCTACGCGATGCTGCCCGCTTGCTTCATCAATCCAGGCGATGTGACGCTGATGACTGTGCCTGGTTATCCAGTCGCCGGCACGCACACGCAATATTATGGTGGCTCGGTTTACAAGCTACCGCTGCTGGCCGAGAACAATTTTCTGCCCGATTTTAACCGCGTTCCCCAAGACTTGTGGGAGCGAGTGAAAATGCTGGTGCTCAATTATCCCAACAGTCCCACGGGGCAATTGGCGACGGCCGATTTTTACGCGCGGGTCGTCGAACTGGCTCATGAAAAGCAGTTTGTTGTCGTGCAAGATGCCGCGCACATCATGCTCTCTTTTGCTGAACCACCACGCAGCTTTCTGCAAACGCCCGGCGCGCTCGATGTTGGAGTCGAAGTCCACTCGATGAGTAAAGCGTTTGACATGATCGGCTGGCGAATGGGCTGGGTTTGCGGCCATCCGCGGATCGTCGCCGCGTACGCTGACGTCAAGGACAACAGCGACAGCGGGCAATTTATGGCGACGCAGAAAGCCGCCGCCGCGGCCCTCGATGATCCCTCGATTCCCACCGCGATCGCTGCCAAATATCGCCGGCGTCTGGAAAAGCTGGTCGCCGTGCTGGGTGATTGTGGCTTCCGTTGCGAAGTCCCCGGCGGAACCTATTTCTTATACACTCGAGCACCCTTGGGAGCTGGCGATGGATCCCGTTTCGCTGCCGCCGAGGATGCCACGCGTTACCTTATCGAAGACCTCGGCGTGGTCACCGTTCCCTGGGACGATGCAGGCTCATTCTTGCGATTCAGCGTCACCTATGAAGCGGCTGACGAAGCGGCCGAGGATGCACTAATGCAAGAAACCAAACAGCGACTGCAAGGGGCCGGTTTGATTTGGCAGTAATGCTGGTTAGCACTGCAATTGCCTTTGGGCAGCGGCGGGTGAGCAGGTCAATCCCCGCTGGGAGAAGTTTGTTGTTGAAGGGTTTGCTGTTGAAGAGCATCCGCTCGGCCGCAAGCGGCGAGCCCCCACAACAACCAACCGAAACAGACGATGATGGTGCCATAGATCAGCCAAAAGTCGCCAAAGACCAGCGAACCAGCCGCCGACTCGCTGGACGCCGGGATATCGGTCGGTTCGCTGGCCGACGCAATCGCTGCGGCCACCAGTCCCGCGGCGGTAACCAGCGGCAACCCCAGCAGATAACCGCGCCGTCGCGAACCGACAATCATCGCCAGCGTGGCAACCATCACCAATGATGACGTTACCACCAGTGTGCCGGGCAAAAAACGATCATCGACTTGCGGCCCATAACGACGAATTGCCACCATCATTCCCGCCACGATGGTCGTGATCACAATTAAGCTGATAATGTTGAACTGTGCTCGAGGTGGCAACCGCTTGGCTGACTCTCGCCAACTTTGCCAGACCGGCAAATGCAAGATGGTAGCCAAGAGAGTCTGTAAGATCCCAAAACTACTCAACATAATAAAATAACGCTCGGCCGGCTGACCACGAGCCACTCCCATCAGCAGGCAATGCCAAGCCAAGGCAGCGCCCAAAATCAACACTCGCCCCATCCGCATTGGCTGACGGACCAGCACCCACACGCTGGCCGACCAGCCCGCCCACATCGCAGCCACCCAAATCTGCATTGCCGCGGAGAGGATCGAGCCTTGAGCAAAGTAACATAGGTATAACTGCAAAGCCAACACAACGGCTGCTAGCAGACTAGTACGCGGCCCCCAACGCAGCACGTCCTGATCAAGTGAATCGCCAAGTTGAGAGCTGGCAGTCAAAAGGTGCTTTCCCAAGCAAGTGTTGTCGGTCATGATTCATTTTCATCGGTACCTAGCATCTTACTCGCTTCTCCCTCCTCGTGACGACCATGGACGAATCGGCAACGCTCTCGCTGCTCGGCATCATCGGACATCCGATCGCCGGTAACCCGACGCAATTCGCGTTGGAAGAAGCCTTGCGAGCGGCGGGGCTCGATTGGCAATGCCTGTCCTTTGATGTACCACCCAAACAGTTGAGTGCTGCCGTGGCCGGCGTTGCGGCACTCGGCTTTCGCGGCGTCAGCATCGCGCCACCATTCGGCTGCGAGGTCGCCAACTTGATCCAGCAACTCTCCCCCACCAGCCAGCTCACCGGTTGGGTCGATGTGCTCGCCCTCAACTCTCAAAGACAACTCGTTGGCTATCACTTGATGGCAGATGCTATGATCGAGCTCATCGGAGCCAACAAGCTGGCAGACGCCCATGTGGCCCTACTTGGTAATACACCCAAGCTGGCGGCATTAGGCAAGGCGCTGCAAAGCCACGACATCGCCTCCCTTTGGTTTGCTGAAGAAGCCGACGACCAAACCGAGTATGATATCGTGATCCGCGGTTCAAATCACCATTCCAGCAAAATTGGCGACTCAGACCAACCGGCTCGTTTCAGCGAACCACAGATTGAACAACTCACCTCCGACTGCGTCGTAATTGACCTGGCTGTCACCGCCAGCACTTCGCCACTGTTGCGGTTTGCCGCCAACCGCGGGATTGCGATCTTCTCGTCAATCGACCTGTTCGTACATCGCGCATCATTGGCCTTCAAACTTTGGACTGGTGTCCAAGCCGACCAACAGCGGTTACGAGAAGCCTTCGAAGAATACCTCGAAATCTAATCGCTCGCAGCGGGCAAGCTCGCCAGTCGCTCGCACTCCCGCAACCAGCCAGCTAAACTTGAGCAGTTAAAACGAAACGGGAAAGCAACGGGAGCAAGAACAATGGCGATTGGCAAATGGCTGATGGGTGGCTTTGCCGGAGCGGCGATCGGCGCGATCATTTGGATCTTGGTCAGCTATTATTTAAATGCCGAAGTTGGCTACGTCGCCGTGGCGATCGGCTTTCTCGCGGGCCTCGGTGTTCGTCTTGCTTCCCGTTATGATGGCACGCCACCGACGACGACCCAGGCGGTATTGGCGGCGTTGATTGCCCTCATCACCTTGCTGGCCGCCAAATATCTGGTGATCAGCCTTAAAGTTGACGAAGCAATCCTGGCAAAACAACTTCCCGTAGAAGGACGCGAACAACTGAAGATTGAGTTCTACCTCCAGTCGTTCGGACTGTTTGATTTACTTTGGATCGTGTTTGCAATCAGCAGTGCTTACGGCGTTGCCAATGAGGATAAATCGTCGCCCTCAGCACCAACAGACTCGCATGACTACGAATCCAACGACTACGAAACAGCCTCGGATCGGCATGCAGCCGAGTTGGGTTCGCCAGGCGACTTCCCACCAAAATCGGATCGGCCCAATTAAGTCAGGCCGACCAAAACGTGCCGCGAAAAATCGAAAGCGACCCTAGCCGGTGCACCACTGCTGCTCAAACCACTCCACCCGGCTAGCCCGCGTGGCAGTGTACTTCGCAGCAGGATCGAACTTCTTATTCTTCAAAAATAACAGCAACGTATCGGCGGGCACTTCGGCATGTTGGGCAACGATGTCGACGAACTCACTTTCCGGCTTCCAGTCGTACAACAATTTGTTATCACGCTCGAACCAATCGGTTAAATATTCGGCGTTGCTGGAGCTGGTGACCACAAAGTCGCATTTCTTCTTGCAGAGGAAACATAACAGGCTGGCCGCCAATTGCCGCGCCGCCACGGTGTCATTTCCGCAGCTTGTGGCGGCGACGTTCCAGATGCTGATGAATCCGTCTTCATCCACGTCGCTGGGCAAGAAAGTAATTTCGACAGGCGCCGCGGGGGGGGGATTTGAATCGGCCGGGTTCGAATCAAGCGAATTCGAATCAGTTGAAGTGGATTGATCTTCAGCTGACGACATGACGCCTCCTAAGAATGAGCATACGAATCAGACGTAGAGCCCTCAGATAGGCTCCGCAATTCCGGACACGCTCGCCCGGTCGCCAAAACAATTGCGAGAGATTACTTCCTTATTTAACACATTTTGGCAGCTCCGCACCAGTGGGCAAGCATTCACCACTCCGCGTCACGCCCAAGTTAGCAAAATGAAATTCCCGCAAAAAATGCCGTCAGTGCGGCGAGCGCGTTTAGTCCTTGAAGTTTGCATCCATCCCCTACAATCAGCATGCTTAACCCATGCGTTAACACACTCTTTACAATTTTAGCGCATCGCGGGGACTGAAGAACCATCAAAAACAGGCAAACTGTCCCCGCGCAATTTTTCCAGGCGGAGAGATCGCAGATGCGCGCGAAATCGGATTACGGAACGAATTCAGCAGCTTTCCGACGCAGATTGCTAGTTGAGCAACTAGAATCTCGACGCTTGTTAACCGCCGTCCCCAGCTTGCTGGCCGACGTCAATCAGCGCCCCAATGGGTCGGACCCTGCGGAATTTGTGACGTTTCAAGACAAGCTGTACTTCGCCGCCGCTACAAACCTCAGGGGACACGAGCTATGGACCAGTGACGGCACCGCGGCTGGCAGCGCACTTTTGAAGGACATCTCCCCGGGCGCCGTTTCCTCCTCACCGGGAGGCTTCGTGGCCATGGGGGATTGGCTTTACTTTACAGCCCAGAATCCCCAATTCGGCCGCGAACTTTGGCGGACCGACGGCACGCCGGAAGGAACCGAGCTGGTCAAAGACATTTACGCGGGCTCGGCAAGTTCTTCGCCAAGCGAACTAACAGCGATCGACGACTTGCTTTATTTCTCGGCTTTGACTGGTTCTAGCGGTCGAGAATTATGGAAAAGCGATGGCACCGCCGCAGGCACGACTCTCGTTAAGGACCTCCACCCCTCGGGTAACGCATCGCCAGAGCACCTGACGAACATTGCCGGCACTCTATTTCTGTCGGCATGGACTCCAGATTTTGGTCGCGAACTTTGGAAGACGGACGGCACAGACGAAGGAACACTGTTGGTAAAAGACATTCAAGAAGGTAACGCGTCATCAACACCAAACTCGCTGGTAAACCTTAACGGCGAACTGCTCTTCAGCGCTACCAGCGTCGAGCTTGGTAGAGAGCTCTGGAAAAGCGACGGCACTGAGAGTGGCACGACAAACTTAGGGGATTTGGCCGTCGGCGCTGAATCTTCATCACCGGGCCAAATCACGGCCACTATCGATACCGCGTTCTTTACGGCATCAACAACCTCCACGGGGATGGAACTGTGGCAAACTGACGGCACCCCAGCGGGTACCAAGTTAACAAAAGATATCCGCGACGGCTCGATTGGCTCCAATCCGGCACAACTCACAGCGGTCAACGAGATCATCTACTTCCGTGCTCATCAAAACAGCACCGGCAGTGAATTATGGAAAAGCGATGGGACAGAAGCCGGCACACAACTCATCAAAGATATTTTTCCAGGCGTTTCATCAGCGAGTCCAGACAAGCTGATCAACGTGGAGGGCCAGCTCTTTTTCACGGCAAGCAGCGTGGGAATTGGCCGCGAACTTTGGTCCAGCAATGGCAGCGAAACCGGTACGTTGCTGGTTAAAGATGTCCGCCCGGGACTAGATTCCTCAAGCGTAAACCACCTGGCCGCATTCGGTACCCAAGTCGTCTTTTCCGCCTTAAACGAGTCATCAGAACGCGAACTTTGGAGCAGCGATGGTACTGATGCGGGTACCACTCAAGTCGCTGATATCAACCCAGCAACTCTCTCCTCGTCTGCTCATAATTTTCACAACCACGAAGGTACCGTTTATTTTGCAGCCAACGACGGGGTGAACGGGAACGAATTGTGGAAAAGCGATGGGACGCCAGAAACGACCCAACAAGTCAAAGACATCAGTATCGGCTCTTCAAACCCTCGGGAATTCCTCAGTCTGGGAAGTTACGTCTTTTTTGCTGCGAATAGCCATGTTGGCTTGGAACTCATGAAGACCGATGGCAGTACCGACGGTACGACACTTGTCAAAGACATCTACACTGGTGGACTTTCCTCAAATCCCCGTGAGCTTACGTTGCTGGGGAATCGTATCTTGTTTACCGCCCAAAGCCCCTCGGAGGGTCATGAACTCTGGAGCAGCGACGGAACGACTGATGGCACTCACCTGTTGATCGATATTCGCAGCGGAACCAGTTCCTCCTCACCAGATCAGCTGACGGTTGTCAATGATACGTTATACTTCACGGCAATTTCCGATGACCATGGTCGCGAACTTTGGAAAAGTGATGGCACACCCGCGGGAACATCACTTGTCAAAGATATCCGAGAGGGCGCCAATCCATCAAATCCAACCGACCTGACAGCGTTTGGAAGTCACTTATTTTTCACTGTCGACGACGGATTAAGTGGTCGAGAATTATGGAAAACTGACGGAACTTCGGACGGCACCCAGATGGTGATTGATATCCGCGAAGGGACCGGATCCGCCTCACCTACCGAATTAACGGTGGTTGATGAAACATTGTTTTTCAGTGCATATGCGTCCGACACAGGCCGCGAACTATGGCGAAGCGATGGCACTGCTGTGGGCAGCTATCTCGTTAAGGATGTCTACCCTGTAGCCGCTTCCTCGAGTCCTCAACAACTCACGGCAGCCGATGGTAATCTTTACTTTTCCGCTCACACATCTGCTGCTGCTCGCGAACTTTGGATCAGTGACGGTAGCGAGGAGGGCACTAGGCTGGTAAAAGACATCTTTCCCGGCAACCAGACGGCAGATCCAACAAACTTGGTTTCGATCGGTGAATTCTTATTTTTCATCGCCGACGATGGCATTAACGGACGGGAGATTTGGCGAACGACCGGTAGTGAAGCGGAAACCGTGATGATCGCCGATATACGCGCCGGCGCGGGCTCAAATCCTAACGCATTTACCAATGTCAATGGCGCGCTCTTGTTCTCCGCTGCCGATGGGATGCATGGTATCGAACCTTGGCAGTACCTAACGAACTCGGCTCCCGTCAACATCCAGCTTAGCAGTCATCACGTTGCTGAAAACCTGCCAATTGAATCGGTAGTCGGCCAACTTACAACGCTAGATGCAAGCGAGAACGATAGTTTCACCTACAGTCTAATAAACGGCAATGGCGATACGGACAATTCGCTCTTTATCATTGACGGCAACCAACTGAAAACAGCTGTTGCATTTGATTATGAAATGGGCGATCAATATTCCATCCGCCTGCGTACGACTGACGGTGAAAATCAGACCCTTGAAAAGCAATTGTGGGTATGGATTGACGATGTCAATGACCGTCCCAGCCTAAGTCAAATAGACACCTTGGAAACGGCTGGCATCAACGCGGCATTTAAGATCAGTTATGATGCACTATTCGCCGAATCAGACGCCTTTGATCAAGATGCGGATCCCATCAGCTTTCGTGTCGAATCAATCAGCAACGGCACTTTAAGCAAAGCGGGTGAACCAGTGGTCCCCGGCGAGACATTAATCGACCCCACGGACCAATTGGTGTGGACACCACCTCAGGATGCACAAGGGATCATACCGGCTTTCGAGGTGGTCGCCTGGGATGGTGCGCTGTCTTCCACACCGGCGGTGCAAGTTTCCGTGAACGTGGAAGCTTGGTCACTGGCCCTCACGTTTACCGACTCCGTTGTTGCCGAAGCCGGCCCGCTGCTGGCGACCACCGCCACCATCCGACGAATTGGTGATCTTACCGATCCCTTAACTGTCACGGTTGACAATAATGACAACAGCGAGATTGAGGTGGCCGATCAAGTCACCATCCCGGCCGGAGCAAGTGCGGTGACGATCGATGTGATGCTTGTCAACGACGCCGAATTGGACGGGGAGCAGGATGTCTTGGTCAGTCTCTCGGCCAACGATTATCCGCTCCACTCCAGCACCATTACCGTGCTGGACGACGATACCGCCGACTGGCGAACGATCGGTGGCGACATTAGTGGCACGCTGTCGGCAAGTGATTACCAGGTCTTGCAACCCTTGAGTGTCCGCGACGGGGAGGTGCTGACGATAGCCCCTGGAAGTCAACTGAAGTTCCAGCCGAACATCGGACTGCTGGTCCCCGACACCAGCCGTTTGATGGCCGTCGGCAACATCGCCAACCCGATTATGTTCACCAGTGCCGCCGCCTCTCCTGCCGCTGGTGATTGGCAAGGTGTCACCATCGCTAACGCCACGGCTGATCACAGTATCCTTGAATATGTCGAGATTGCCTACGCAATCAATGGTATCGCGAATCTAAATAATAACCTTGCCCGTTTTCATCTAACCAACTCAATTGTTCGTCAGACTTCACAATATGGAGTCTTGGTCTCCGTGGGTTATGGAAACTTTCTTGCTCCCAGCGATGTCTCGATTTCCGAAAATCAGATCTATCAAAACCAGCAAGGCGGAATTCTGCTGGGTGCCAGGGGCATATCGGGTAATCCACCGCGAAGTGGCTCGAACCAAGCGACGGTGACTGCCAACGAAATTTTTGAGAATCCCATTGGCATTAACATCTTCGCCAGCTACTCGATTGCTGGGGGGCTTGTCGGCTCAGCCTCTGCTGGGCCCACGATCGTTGGAAACTACCTGCACCATAACGACAAAGGACTTCGCGGGTCAGCGTCGAAACCATCGGGCGCCTTCGGGAGTGCCTGGTTGTCCGGCACTTATGTGAATAACTTGATCGTAGAAAATTTCGGGATCGGCATGGAGTTTGTTCGCTCCAGTGGATTACTAGCTCCCGAGATTATCAACAATACTGTCGCACTGAATGATGCGGAAGGCATCAAACATGATGTACTCCATAGCTCAACGTTACTTCATAACAATCTAGTTGCCAGCAACGCGAGCGGCATTGTCGCCACAAGCAACTGGAATGTCCCAGAGGAACAGGTCGGATACAACAACGTCTGGGGTCACAACGACGGTGACTGGGTGGGGTACCCTGATCTATACGGAAACCTGAACACGACCAACGCAAATGGGACACCAGCTGATGCGGAACAAAACCTAAGCATCAACCCACAATTTATTCAGCCCGGCAGCGACTATCGACTGCGGATCACCTCTCAAATGATCAACGCTGGCAGTAGTGCAGAAGCTCCCGCCGATGACCATGACGGCAACCTAAGGGAAGCTGCCCCCGACATCGGCAGCTTAGAAATGATTCCGTCTGCTCCCATTGAGATTCAGCTTTCCGACGACACGCTCGATGAGGAACAGCCCATTGGCACTGTGGTTGGTCTGCTAAGTTCTATCGATGTGGACATCGACGACATGCACAGCTACGAGTTGGTCGCCGGTTTGGGTAGCGATGACAACGAACTGTTTGCAATCAATGGAGATCAATTGACAACCGCCGCCATATTCGACTTCGAATCACAGGCAACTATTGATATTCGCCTGCGATCAACCGACTTACTCGGCCTGTCGCTAGAACAAACTTTCGTGCTGCAAGTCCTCGATGTCAACGAAGCTCCAATCGCGATTAACGTGATCAACGCAATGGGCAATATTGCGGAGAATAGTGACACTGGGTCAGCAATAAAAATAGCCGACTTAGCGGTAGTTGATGATGCGCTGGGGGCTAACGAACTCAGCCTGAGCGGCGCGGATGCTGAATTTTTTCAGCTCATAGGAGACGCTCTATACCTACGTGCCGCTGTCGATTTGGATTTCGAAGCTCAATCCAGCTACACCGTGCAGATCGAGGTCGATGATCCCACGGTGGGTGATACCCCAGACGCGACCGCTGACTTGATCCTCGGCGTGCTCGATCTACCCGAGGTTGCTGAGGTATCGATCAGTGATGGAAGCATCCAACGCTCGCGGGTTGACCAAGTAGTTGTCACCTTCGACGGACTGGTCGAAATTGGCGAAACAGCATTCGCGATCACAAACCGGGACAATGACCAGTTCATCACGAGCCAATTTCAATCATTCGTGATTGCCGATCAGACCGTTGCCATTATCACCTTCTCTGGTGACGGTACACGAGCTAACGGAGCCCTTGTCGATGGCAACTTTCAAATGTCCATAGCAGCATCTCAAGTGACTCGGGATGAACAACCGCTCGATGGAGATCAAGATGGCGTCGCTGGAGGAGACTACCAGTTTGGTGAATCGGCAGCAGACAATTTTTTCGCGTTCTACGGAGACACTAATGGAGATCGCCTCGTCAACTTTGTCGACTTCTTAGCATTTCGCTCCGCCTTTGGCACCATCGAAGAGGACAATGAATACGAATTTTGGCTGGATTATCAAGACGACCAAGCCATCAATTTCGTCGATTTTCTTGCCTTCCGTAGTCGCTTTGGCGAAGAGCTCGGCTTCTAGGCCTTGAGCAGAGAGCCATTTGCCCGTGAGCGGGGTGACAGTTTTCATTGTTGCTCAGCAGAAGTTCCGCTATACTTTCGGGGGGCAACACGCTTTCTTGGAAAATTAGTTAGGGGGGGGTGCAGGTTGACGGAGCCAAGCAAATCGATCGACACCAAGTTTGATGGAGCGAGTAAAGTCAGTGCTGACGAGCCCGCTGATGATATCACGGAGTGGACTCAACATTGGCCAGCCCGCCAGCTGGGAGACTACCAACTTGGTGAAGAACTGGGCCGTGGCGGCATGGGTGTCGTGTACCGAGCGACGGAAGTTGGGCTGGGGCGCGATGTCGCCCTGAAACTGCTGCCAGATAAAGCTCGCCTATCCGCAACGCAAGTCGAGCGGTTTTTGTTGGAAGCCCGAGCGGCGGCTCGCTTGAACCACAACCACATCATCCCCATCTTTCACGTGGGCGAAGATGCGGGAACATGGTTCTACACCATGAAGCTGATTGAAGGACGAAACATCGCTCAAGTCATTCGTGAGGCAAAAACTGGCTCCGAAACGCAGCAACCGACAGCCAGCCTGACCAGCCGTCAAGCGGGCGAATCCAAGTCGACCGTCAAACTCAACCCCAAAGCCACGAAAGTTGACACTGGTAGCCCGGGCGAACTATCCGGCAACCTACTCTCCGACGCCTCCCAACGCAGCAATCCAAAAGCGGCCAACCAACTGGCCTATTCGATTGCCATGCTGGGGCACAGCGTTGCCGACGCCCTGCAACATGCCCATGAACAGGGAGTCGTGCATCGCGATATCAAACCATCCAACTTGATTCTCGATGCGGACCACAAAGTTTGGGTCGCCGACTTTGGACTTGCCCAACTGCAAAATTCACCCCGCTTGACGCAAACGGGAGATGTTGTTGGCACACTACGCTATATGAGTCCTGAACAGGCCTCCGGACGTCGCGGCTTTGTCGATCATCGCACCGACATTTACTCCTTGGGAATCACGCTTTACGAACTAGCGACGCTCCGCCGCGCCTATCAAAGCAAAACCACTCGCGAACTGCTGCGAGAAATCACCTTCGAGCGACCGACCCCGATTCACAAACTCAACAACCGTCTGCCGCGCGACTTCAGCACGATCATCGGCAAAGCGACCGAGCGAAATCCGGCCGATCGCTACCAAACGGCTGCCGATTTCGCCGAAGACCTGAAACGATTTGCCGAAGGAAAATCACTATCCGCCAAACCCCCCAGCGCGCTGAAGCGGGCTAAAACTTGGCTTACCGAACGACCTTTGGTATCCGCCTCCTTGCTGGCCTCCGGAATTGTCTGCCTGCTGGCGTTGGCCCTCACCTCGTGGGCATTGGCCGGCCAACTGGCTGAACGCAATCGCTCGCTGGCCGTCGTCAGCGATGCATTACAAACCAAGCTAGGTCAATGGCTACTGGCCGAATCAAGGGGCGTAACCGAACAAGACCCTGCACTGGGTATCGCCCTAGCAGCACGAGGTGCAAAACTGGCCCCCGGCCCCTCAGCCAACGCTGCACTCCTGCACTCCCTTAACCAAAACCACGAACTCCTGTCGGTGCAAACGGACAATTCCGATTCTCAGCGTCTGCATTTCAATCGCTCCGGCGATCAACTCGTGATCGGCACCGGGGCGAATTACAACGGCCAAGCGGACAAAACTAAAATCATTGATCTCACTTCGGGGCAGATCATCGCCACCTTGGAGAACAGCGAACAGGTCACCACTTCCATTTATAGCCCTGACGGCAAAACGCTGCTCACCGGCGGCATTACCAAATCGATCTCCGCAGAGCAACAAACGCTAGAGAAAAAAGACTGCGTTCCTATCGTTGCTTGGAACACTGAGACCTATGAACAAGGCAGCATCATTCGCGATTGCCACGCGTGCGAACTGAGCGATGGAGTCTTTTCCCCCAGCCGACCACAAATCGCCTTGCCAAATTGGCGCAACGAAATCGTCTTGCTCAATACGCAAGACTGGCAAACCGTCGAAATGACACTCCGCGGACACTCCGCACCAATCGTCCAGGCGATTTTCTCTCCCGACGGGTCCCGCATAGCTAGCTGGTCAACAGACGGCAAGATCATTATGTGGAATGCAAACACCGGCCAGCAAACCGACCAAGCCAACATTGCCAGCAGCCGTCCGCTGTGGATGAAATTAGCGTTCTCGCCTGACTCAAAATACCTCATGCTGCACGGTAATTTACAAGCCCATATCAGTAGCTCAAATAACTTAGCAGATAAACGAAGTTTCAGCTGCGAAAACGCCGCCTTCAGCCAAACCCCAAACGTAATACGTTGGAAACAATACATCAATGACATCTCTCTTGTCAGCTTCGATCTACAAGAGAACAAGTTGATTAACGAGTACTTTCCTGAAAATTACATTTACGATTATCTCGAACTGTCAGAAAACGGCCTGCTGGCCACAATCTCAGAAAAAGGCAATATCAACCTTGTCGACATAGATGCGGGAACCGTCATTTCACAGCTCCGAGGTCACAAAGACCATGTAATGGCTCTGGCCAAATCTCCAAACAAGAAACGACGCCTAGCCTCACTAAGCTGGGATGGCACGCTGAAACTCTGGGACTGGAACAGCGATCTTAGCAGACGAACAGAAGACTTCACCCTGCCCACTGACATTCCCACGATCGTAAATATTTCCGCAGCTGGAAACCAAGCGATTGTCGGCAATTTCGTGCAGACTATCACCCAGATTTACGCATTCGAGCCTTCTCCTAATCAACAGCAACCACGAGTCACCTTAGCCGGTAAAATCAGAGCCAAACTACCCAATGGCAACTTGGTAACCACGACAGCCGACCAACTCATTATTTGGGACGCCACCAGCTCCAGGCAATTGCGGAGCGTCAGATTACCAACCCGGTACATCGACGGCTTTGCGGAACGCACGAACGCTGCAGTCGATACCCCTGAAGATGACACAAGCATTGACGATACACCCAGTGGGGCCGTATTCCTTACGGAAACTGGCAGACTCTATCAATGGGATTATGCGCTGAACCAATGTCAGCCATTAACGGGTCCCGATGAAACGGTAAATCGCATCGCCGTTAATCGCCAGCAAGATCTTTGGTACCTTGGATTCACCAACGGTAACATTGAAAAGCTGGATTTAAGCACCCTGCAACGCGAAGTGGTTGTCAAGCTGAATGCCAGTATTTTTCAGATCGATCTGTCTCAAGACCAGCAACGATTACTGATTAGCAAGCAGGATCGTACCGCGATTATTTGGGATTTAAAAGCCGGCAAACAAACCCACTCGCTGGGCGACTCCAACTCGCCCGTATATCTTGCCTGGTTTACCCGCTCAGATGCTAACATTCTGACAATACCAGATATCCGTACGCAGCAAATAACCCTGCGAGAGCTTGATTCCGAATCGCTCGGGGCAGTGAAAGCTACATTTGAACTGCCCATCAAGGAACGATTCGTTTTTCGCGGGGTCGCGTGGAATCCAACTCGCACTCAATTGGCGTTCATCCTCGACCAACACGGCGGGCATGTATGGAATCTCGAGCTGATGGAACAATTCGAAGTCACCAAAAGAACATCGCAGCACGTAAGCTTTACAACCGATCGATTCTTGTTTTGCGCATCCGGAAGCCCTCAAGTCTCTGCGGAGGAATCCGCAGAGCAACTCATCAAATCGGCCGAGCCAAGCCTCATTCACTGGGATGCGGCACGACACACCGTGCTTAAAGAAGAGCCTCTGGAGCTTGATGTTTCCCGCTTGGCGACACTCGATTCCAATGGAGAATTCGTGGTCTCCGGAGGTTCCCATAACTTACGCATTGTCGACCTCGACACTGGCAACACTGTCGGAACGCTCAACAGCCTGTCAAGTCCATGCGTTTTGGCAAAGTTTTGTTGCAACCAACAAATTGTGACCGTCACCCAAACTGGAAGCATCAACTTACACTCACGAACCGGCACTCGACCCGTGAAAGTGGCTGAACACGAATATCAAGTTACACACGCGGTGTTGTCCCCCGACGGACGACTGCTCTTATCAACCGACGAAGCGGGGATCACAATCCAGAGCGATCTTGCTAGTCGCTCCAGCGCTGTCCTTCAACAAACGCCTCAAGTCAACATCAAGCACGCGTTTGGACCCAGCGGAAATCGAGTGGTTAGTTTTGGCGGCAGCCATCCGGTGCGAGTTTGGGATGCCAGAAGCAAACAGGGAACCGAAATCGAGATCGATGAGGGTGTGCATTCGGCAGTGTTTAGCCCCGACGAAGCGTTGTTGCTGCTGCTGGTCGGCCAGTCAAAGCCAAGAATCGCGTCGGCTGGCTTCAACAGAGGACGCGCCGAAGCCAGCCAAAGCGTGACGACTGCTTGGCTGATCAACTTGGAGAATGGGCAACGCAGTCCTATCAAGCTGGCCAACCAAACCGCGATGGGACACTTTGTTGGTAACAACCAACAGCTGGTCCTGCTCGATTCCCGGGGGACGCTAACGCTGCATCAAATAAACGATTTGCAACGTGTTAGCACGCTGGCCGCCGACATCCGATTTCAAGCGCTGCTACAAAGTCAAACGGGTTCCGATAAAATCTATGCCGTCCACCGTGATGGAGTTTCTGTGTTTACGCCAAGCGAAACCCAAGTCGCTTGGGAGATCCCTACCAACGTGCAAACCGTTAATGTTCAAAGACGAGTCAACAACTGGCAAGTATCCAACGACAACGCCCAGTGGCTGCTGCTGCCGCATCAAAACACCATCATGCGAGTCCCACGGGACCCGCTGAAATATGCGGAAGCAATCAGCCCGCGATCACTCACGCAGCCCGAAGAAGTCCATTACTCCATCTCCACTTGGGACGGAGTCAAACCATAAGACCGCGTTGTAGTTGGCGATCAGCGACAAAGGCTCAGCGACAAAGACGTCGTGCCCGCAGCCGTCCAAATAGCCCTAATCCCCGAGGCCGCGAGGGACAGCAAACCGGCTTAGGGGGACAAGCCGTTGGGCAACAAGTCGGTGGAGGACAGACGGGGGTGATGTAACAGCTACGGGGGCAAATCGGTGGACATCCACCAACCGTTTGCACCACACAGTCGCCGGGCCAGCCACCAGCCGCACGACAGCACAGCGCCGCATCCAAACAAGCTTCAGTCGGAGTCGCCCCACTCCCGTGACATGTACTAACTCGCCCACCCCTGCATTCCATGGTCGCCTGATAAATTGGCGGGGGAGGCGGAGGCAAAGGACCCTGTGCCGCGGCAATGGTTCCGACCAATAAAACAAGCGTCAAACATAAACCATATCGCATGAAGTTCACTTCTATAGAGAGACTGATACGCCAAGGGGACCACCCGAAACGCGAGCAGAAAATCCCCACACCAGCCCCCTAAAGTAGGCAGCAAAAGGCAGCACTGTCAACAAGTGAAATCGAATTAACGCCGTGAATTCGGCTTCACGAAATTGGCTCGATAATCGGCCCTCAATCACTCGATTCCGTCGAAAAGCGGGCCCGAATACAAGCCAACAACGACTCAAGATGCGGCTCGGCGACTCGGTAATAAACTCGCCGACCTTCACGCTGACTGCTCAAAAATCCGCACCGCTGCATCAAACGCAAATGTTCCGAAGCCACGTTGTCGGGGACTTCACAGTCCACGGCCAACTCGCCGACGGTAAATTTCCCGGCCAATAAAACCTGGACCATCCGCAATCGAACCGGGTGCGCCAGCGTCTTTAAACACTCGGCCGCCTCGACAAAGTCGGCAGGCCCGCCGGTGGGGATCGATTCGCTCAGTCCTTCCTGATTCACCACTTTGGTCCTTGCCAAACGAGATTCAAAGAAACTATCATCATCTCGATATCTTACGGTATATGCAACTTAAATGGGAATAGACGATGGATCGGGCGGCGAAAATCGTAATTGTGGGGGGAGTTGCCGGAGGTGCCTCGGCAGCCACGCGGGCTCGGCGAATGGACGAACGGGCTGACATCATTCTAGTTGAAAAAGATGACCACGTCTCTTTCGCCAATTGCGGTCTACCCTACTACATCGGCGAGGAGATTACCCGGCGAGAGGCTTTGTTAGTGGCCACTCCGGAGTTTCTGCGGCAACGATTTCGGCTCGATGTCCGCACCGGTGAAGAAGTCTTGGCGATCGATCGCCAGCAAAAAACGGTGCGGATTCGACGGGCGGCCGATGGCCAGGAATATGAACAAGCGTATGACAAATTAATTTTAACCCCGGGTGCTTCGCCGCTGGTTCCACCACTCAGCGGAGTCGATGCGACGAACGTGATGACGCTGCGGAATGTGGCCGATACCGATCGCATCAAAGCGGTGGTTGACGGTCGAACTCGGGGGCGGGCCACCGTCGTGGGTGCCGGGTTCATTGGTTTGGAGATGGTCGAACAGCTTGTCCATCGCGGCTGGGAAGTCACGCTGGTGGAGTTGCAACCTCAAGTCTTGCCGCTGCTCGACGCCGAGATGGCGGTGCCGATCGCGAAAGAATTGACCGATCGTGGCGTCCAATTACGGCTGGGGGGTGGTCTGCAGGCGATCAATCATGATGCCAACGGGTTGGCCAACGAAGTCGAGTTGACGGGTGGCGAATCGATTCCCACCGACTTGGTTATTATTGGCATTGGCGTTCGCCCCAACACGCAGTTGGCCGTGCAAGCTGGTTTAGAAATCGGCAAGACGGGCGGAATTTTGGTTGATCGCTGGCTGAAGACGAGCGACCCGGATATTTACGCCGCCGGTGATGCGGCAGAATATCCATACGGGCCAACTGGAGAACCATCACGTGTTCCCTTAGCCGGCCCGGCGAATCGGGCGGGTCGGATTGCCGGGCAACATGCGGTCAGCGGCCAAGCCGATCCGTTGCAAGATGTTTGGGGCACTTCGATCGTACGGGTCTTCGGTGTCACGGCCGGCATGACGGGACTGACCATTAAAGGAGCTGACCGCTTTGGTATCCCAGCAATTTCCGTTTCGGTTGTTGGCAAACATCATGCCGGCTATTACCCGGGTGCCGAGGAGATGGTATTGAAGTTGGCTTATGATCCAACCAACGGGAAAGTGCTAGGACTGCAGGCGATCGGCGGTGAAGGTGTCGATAAACGTCTCGATGTGATTGCCACGCTGCTGCACTTTGGCGGCACGGTTCGCGATCTCGCCGGCCTCGACTTGGCTTACGCGCCACCCTTCGGCGCCGCCAAAGATCCATTGCATCAAGCCGCCTTTGCAGCTTGTAACCAGCTCGATGGTTTCACGAAATTTTGCCAGCCCGATGCGGACCTCAGCGACGCCCAAGTGGTCGATGTGCGAACTCCCGCCGAAGTATCCGCGGCGCCTTTGGCGGGCGTGCCACACGCTCTACAGATTCCCGTCGACGATTTGCGTAATTCGCTACATCTGCTCGACAAGCAACGCCCCGTCGTCGTCTCCTGTGGTGTCGGTTTACGCGGTCACGTAGCGGCCAGAATCCTTACCCAACACGGCTTCGATGTTCGCAACTTGGCGGGCGGGGCAAAGCTTCGCAGCCTAGCCCAGTCAGCCCACTAGCCCAGTCAGCCCACTAGCCCAGTCAGCCCACTAGCCCAGTCAGCCCACTAGCCCAGCCGAATAACCGCGATCAAACACCGACCACCGCGACAACTAGCAGGTGAGTTAGTCGTCGCTGGATTCGCCCACGGCGGGTGAGTCCACTTCCTCGTCGTCAAGCTTTTTCGCCTGGAAATCGTTTTTCGCTGCGATCGCCTGGCGAACGATTGCTTCCAGCGCACGGGCACGTTGCTGCGCAGCCGGATCCGACTGGGCAATGGATCCCAACAACACGAAGGCTTCGAGCAGCTGCTCTAAGTTTTCCTGTTGGTCGGAGGGGAGAACGTTCAATAGCAACTCCTCTCCTGCAGCGCCGTGCGGCCAACCCGCTTGACGCAAGATAATCTCATCTCCGTGGTCCAACAGCAGATCGTTAATCCAGATCGAAGCTTGTTGATCGTGCAAACTGTGCATCAAGGCCAGCATCGATGGTCGCCCGGTCTCAGCATCCGAAAAATTGGGCGGTGGTTGCCAGGCCTCTGGAAACTGCTCGCGCCCATGGCGCTCCAGCTGGGCCACCGCCTCCGCAAATTCGCCCGCGACCAACAACCGATTCACCACTTCGGCGCGCCACAAAGGGGGTTGAAATTTGCTGCAACCGACACCCAACAAAACCAGGACCAAAACTGGTACCACCCACAATTGTCTCGCGATCCGGTTGGAGTCTGTCGTGATGCTCAGGCATTGTTCATGGCGAGAGGGAAGCAGTTCGGAATAGGCAAATAACACCAACACCGGCAAGGCTGCGTAGAAAATGATTGACGCCACATTATTTTGATAGGCGTAAAGCATCGCTTGCGTATCGGTCATGCGGATCCCACCCATGATGCTGACCATCGGCAAAATCGCTGACACCAGAAAGTAAAACGCGATCGCCATGCAGGGAATCAGCACCCACACCAGCGACCGCCAAAAAGCAATCGCATAGATAATGGAAACCACGCGAGAGAAGAGCAAGACTCGCCAAATTGAAACGATTGACAAAGCTGTTAAATTACATCTTAAACTCTCAATTTCGCTGGCCATGGTCTCGATTGGAAATGCGTACAGCCACGCGAGTGGCGCGGTCAACCAATAACCAGTCAGAAAGATTTTATAATGACGAATGCGCGGCATCTCGCGACGACCGGCGATCCACAAAGACCCTTGCACCATCAAGTAAAGGATTGTGCACAGGATGAATGACGCAGCAAATGAGCCCAGCAGATCCCAAGGTTTGTGCGCCAAACTGATCGCGTCATATTCGCGAGCTAACGAGGCGGTGAAGACCAGCAGGGCCGCCAATGCCAAGCTTTGCCGAGATTGCAGCAAACGCTCGATCGAGCCGCGAATCCCCAAAAGAAAACCGACTAAATCGAGCACCCCGACGGATCCCGTCGAAGCATTGCCAGACGTTTGAGCACGATCGTTCATTTGGAGTTTCTTGCCCGGATCTAGTTTCAGTACTTTTCGCCTGCAACCAAACGGTGGCTAGCGCCAAAACCGCCAACTGCCCCCCTGACAGAACCACTAGCGGTTATCTTGACTCACCATTTGTCTCTTGCCACCACCATCAACTATGATCACAGTACGGTTTTTGCGGGTGTGGGTGACCACCTCGAGCCCTGACACGGCTATTTTCACGACTGCGGCCAGTACGCATCTTCCTTTGTACGCGGGATTCTAACCGATGTGGACACGATATATCATGACCTGCTTGCCGCTCGTGGTGATCGCATCACAATTGGCTTTTCTGCCGCAACTGGCCGCTCAAGAGCCCCAACGAATGACGCTCAGCTCGCCGGGCCAGCATGCCGTCATGGGTGAAGCCGAAAAATTACGGGTGGCCATTCCACTGTTTGCGCACGCATTGACGGCCGACGAGGCGATTGAAACCCTGCGAAAGCGCAAACAAACGGCTCGCGAGCGATGCTTGGCGCTGCAAGCTGACCCGGATTCGATTGAATTTAGCGGCGTCACTGTCGAGCATTCGGAATTGTTGCAGAACAACAGCTATGCAATGCTGCAAAGAATCAACGGCCGCAATGGCAACCAGCTCGATATTGACGAGCTGCCGACCCTGATCACGGCTCGCGTAGACATGGTCATCGACTGGACACTGCCGCAAACTGACGAAGAGGCCTTGGTAGCCTTTGCCGAATACCTGCTGCGTGAGTTAAAAACGCCCGACATCACGGGCGAACAAGAGCGTCCGGAATTCCCCGCCCGCGTGGAAGAGGCGCTGGAAGCGGCCCGCACTCAAGCCGCCGTCTATTCCAGCCGCACCAACCGCCCCAGCCTGGATGAAATCCGTTACGCCTTCGTGGCTAAGGTCACTCCCGAAATGATCAAGGCGGCTCATCAGAAAGCTTTCAAAGAGGCTGAAGCGTCCATCACGGCGATGGCTGAGGCAGCAGGTTTTCAGTTGGAAAAAATGCTTTCCATGAGCAGCAATAGTACAACCAGCTCCGCCACCTACAGCAGCTCCGCGAGCAGCCGCAACCGCAACCGCCGCGATCTGCTGGTGGCTAAAGATCAAGAGATCATCGGCACATCGGCTAGCGAACTACCATATTCCATCCGCATCCATCTACAGTACTCGGTGATCAGTCAATAAAACAGTTTTCGCTGGCCGCGGTTCCCGTTAGCCGCTTCGGCGATAGCCGCGGTTCCCGCATTGAACCAAACTCCTCGCGTGCAACAAACGGTGGCTAGCGCCAAAACCGCTAACAGTTCATTTCTCGCTCCTAGATAATCATTGCAAAGTATGAGATTTCTAACCAGCCTGCTTGCCATTTGGCTTAGCTACGGCTTTGTCGTCAACATCACTTGCCTGGCTCAACAACCCGCTGACACGGTGATCATTGGTCAGCATATAATTACGCTCGATGATGACTCGCCTGCTGCGACCGCGGTGGCGATCCGAGATCAGCGAATTGTGGCGGTCACCGATCGCGATCAAATCGGAACTTGGATCGGTCCGCAGACCCAACGCATCCAATTGACCGCTGAGCAAACCTTGCTGCCAGGGTTGATCGAATCGCACGGGCACTTTCTCGGGCTGGGCCAGTCGCTGATGATGCTAGATTTGCGCACCCAAGAAACCTGGGAAGAGATCGTCGCCGATGTGGCGGCGGCGGCTGAAAAACTGCCGGCGGGAAGCTGGATTATTGGCCGCGGTTGGCACCAGTCGAAATGGAAATCGCCTCCCGTTCCCGAGTTTGATGGCTATCCGGTCCATGAAACCCTCAGCCGCGCCGTCCCCGATCATCCTGTTTTGCTGACGCACGCCAGCGGTCACGCTTGTTTCGCAAACCTCGCCGCCATGCGTATCGCCGGCGTCACTGATGCCACGGAAGATCCTCCCGGCGGCGAAATTGGTCGTGACTCGGCCGGCAAGGCGACTGGACTCTTTCGTGAACGGGCAGCCGGGCTGATCCAAGCCGCCCAAAGTCGCACCGAACGGATGCTGACCAACGACCAACGCCAAGCCACCCTCGAGCGTGCCATCGAGTTAGCCGTGGAGGAATGTCATCGCCACGGGATCACCAGTTTTCATGATGCGGGAAGCAGCTTTGAGGTTGCCGCCAATCTGCGACAACTATCAGAACAAGGCAAACTACCGGTTCGTATGTACGTCATGATTCGCGATTCCAACGATCGTTTACGGGGCAACTTGGCAACCGCTCGAGTCGTCGGCGCGGCGGACGGGTTCTTTACAGTTAGATCCATTAAGAAAAGCATTGACGGAGCGCTTGGACCACATGGCGCATGGCTGCTATCCCCATATGAAGATCTCATCAGCAGCGTCGGCTTGGCCACTCTACCAATGGAAGATGTTCACGAAGCGATCCAACTGGCGATCCAACATGACTATCAAGTTTGCATTCACGCCATTGGCGATCGAGCTAATCGCGAAGTTCTTGATCGTTATCAGCAAGCACTTCCGCTGGAACGACTACGGGAATCTCGTTGGCGAATTGAGCATGCACAACACCTGGATCCGGTCGACGTGCCCCGCTTTGGTCAATTGGGAGTCATTGCCGCCATCCAAGGTATCCACTGCACCAGCGACGCGCCCTTTGTGGCGCAACGCTTGGGATATCGCAGAGCGGCCAGCGGAGCCTATGTTTGGCGAGACCTGATCGACAGCGGTGCCCTGCTCTGCAACGGCACCGACGCGCCGGTCGAACCTTTGAACCCCTTCCCCAGTCTTTACGCCAGTGTGTCCCGGCGTTTGGCCAACGGAAGCGAATTTTTCCCCGAACAAAGCATGACCCTTGACGAAGCACTTCGCAGCTACACCCTCAACGGCGCCTACGCAGCGTTCGAGGAAGATCAAAAAGGGTCGCTTACCGTGGGCAAACTTGCCGATATGATCATCATTGATCGCGACCTTCGCGACATCCCCGTTACGGAGATTCCTCAAACTCAAGTTGTGACCACGATCATTGGCGGCAAGATTGTCTATCAAAAATAGTAATGAAATTGCCGCCCGTATGCGGCGGATCGAAACGCTCAACCTGAGTATTCCCGAAGAACTGCCAATCGCTGGCCATGCGGATGCAATTACAACGTTGCTGCGAGAACGTCGCACGCTGGTCGTCTCCGGTGAGACGGGCAGCGGCAAGAGCACTCAGCTGCCTAAAATCTGCTTAGCGGCCGGTTTGGGGCGCACGGGGCTGATCGGCCACACGCAACCCCGAAGATTGGCTGCCCGCTCGATCGCCGCGCGGCTCGCGGATGAACTGGGAACGACCACCGGCAGCACCGTTGGCTTTAAAATTCGCTTTACCGACCAAACCAAAGCGGAAACCTTGGTCAAACTGATGACCGATGGGATCCTGCTAGCGGAAACCCAGCGCGATCGCCAGTTAAAAGCTTACGACGCAATCATCGTCGACGAAGCCCACGAACGGTCGCTGAATATCGACTTTCTGCTCGGCTATCTGAGTCGTCTCCGCCAGCAACGTGGCGACCTCCGCACGATCATCACCAGTGCCACGATCGATGCCGAACGCTTCGCGGAACACTTTGCCGATGAACAAGGCCCCGCCCCTATCGTCGTCGTCGAAGGACGCTCATTTCCGGTGGAGATGCGATATCGGACTTGGGAAGATGTCGCCGGCACCGACGAGGATGGCCTGCCACGCTCTTACGACCTATCGCGACACGTGGCCGCAGGAATCGACGAGGCAATGGCCTGCGGCGGCGGTGATGTGCTGGTTTTTTTGCCAACCGAGCGCGACATTCGTGAAGTCTCACACCACTACGGTGGCCACCTACGTCGTCAAGGCCGTGGCGGACATGTTGAAGTGTTACCTCTCTACGCGCGGCTACCGCAAGCCGAACAACATAAGATTTTTAACCCCAGTGGCCAACAGCGACGGGTCGTCTTCGCCACCAATGTTGCTGAATCGTCGCTGACCGTTCCCGGTATTCGCTATGTTGTCGACGCGGGGACCGCCCGCATCAGTCGCTACAGCCCGCGAAGCAAAGTTCAACGATTACCGATCGAAGCCATCAGTCAAGCCAGCGCGAGGCAACGCGCGGGCCGTTGCGGACGAGTCGCTCCCGGGGTCTGCGTCCGACTTTACGCGGAACAAGACTTTGAGTCGCGTGAACCTTATACCACGCCTGAGATCCGACGCACTAATTTAGCTGCGGTGATCTTACAAACCAAAGTTTTAAAATTAGGACCGGTCGATAAATTCCCCTTCATGGATCCCCCGCGGCCAGATGCCATTCGCGAAGGCTATCGGACGCTGTTTGAAATTGGCGCCCTTGACGAGCAAAAACGGTTGACCGACATCGGTCGACAATTAGGTCGCATGCCCGTCGATCCCCGCGTGGGCCGAATCATTCTGGCTGGCCATGAACATGGTGTGTTGCCAGAAATTCTCGTGATCGCGGCTGCCCTGGAAATTCAAGATCCACGCGAACGGCCCCCCGAAAAACGTCAAGCTGCCGACGAAGCGCAAACGATCTTTCAAGATCCCAAAAGCGATTTCCTTAGTCTCCTGCGGCTTTGGAAGTTCTATCACCAACAGCGCGAGAATCTCAGCCGCAACCGCTTGGAAAAAGCTTGCCGCAGCCGCTTTCTCTCACCCACTCGGCTTCGCGAATGGGCCGATGTTTATCGTCAGCTCCGCGAACTGGCTGGCTCCCTGGAGCCCCGCTCTCAAGGGCAACCAAATAAACGATCCGCCCCCATCGGCCAACCGCGCATCGATGTCAATTGGGATGATGCCGAACAAGCGATTCTCAATGAAGATCGCTATCGCTCAATCCATCAAGCGTTGCTGGCCGGTTTGCTCAGCGGCGCGGCGATGCGCGGTGACAAACATGAGTACACCGGAGTCGGGGGACTGAAACTTTCGCTGTGGCCCGGTTCGGGCGTGTTCGGGGCCAAGCCCAAATGGATCGTCGCCGCCGAACTATTGGAAACCTCCAAACAGTACGCCCGCTGCGTGGCGAGCATCCAGCCCGAGTGGCTGGAAATCGTCGGCCAACACCTCGTCAAACGAACTTACAGCGATCCACACTGGAGCGATCGCCAAGGAGGCGCTTTTTGCTATGAACGAGTCAGCCTATTCGGTTTGCCGGTCGTCAGTGGTCGACGCGTTCCCTTGTCGCCGATCGATCCAACAACCTCTCGGGAATTATTAATCGAACAAGGCTTGGTGGAAAGAAAGCTGCCCACCCGAGCCCGCTGCGTCACGCATAACCGCCGACTGCGAGACGCGATCAGTGACCTGGCGGCCAAAACTCGCAGCCGCGACTTGGTGATTGATGACTTTACCATCTTGCACTTCTATCAAGATCGCTTGCCCCCCGATGTGCTCGACCGGGCCACGCTGGAACGCTGGGACCGCGATCTACCAATCCCCGCCTGGAGCAAACAACTGGGCGATGCCGATCGTCTCTCACGCTGGTTGGAATCGCCTCCCAGCAGCGATACTGGCGGCGATACTTGCCGGGATACTCCCTACATGCGTCCGGAGGATCTTTTGCGTGGGGAGGCCACGCCGCTGGAGCCGACTGCTTTCCCCAGCGCTTTGGACATCGGACAAACGCAATTGCCCTTGGATTATCGCTTTGAGCCGGGTGCCGAGGATGATGGCATCACGGTTACGGTTCCCCAAGCCGCACTCTCACAAATTTCCGATCATCGCCTCGGCTGGTTGGTCCCCGGTTTATTAGAAGAGAAAATCGCCGCCCTCATCAAAGCGCTCCCCAAACGCATCCGCCGAAACCTGGTTCCCGCCGCGGAAACAGCGTCGCGTGTCCGCGGCGAGTTGCACGAGGCTGCCGGCCAACTGCCCTTTATGCCCAGCCTCTGCGAAGCGCTATCTCGACATGCCGAAATGTCGATCCAAGAAACCGACTTTGACCAAACCAAACTGTCCCCTCATTACCGATTCCACGTGCGAGTCGTCGATGATGCAGGCCGCTCGGTGGCCAGCGGGCGAAGCATTGGCGAAGTTCGCTCACAATTGAATCTCGATCCAGAATCCACTCCCCAAGCCGCCACCGATCACGTCGAACAACGCGACGCTGATCTTGATCGTGATGGGATGAAAGATTTTGAAATCGATGAGCTGCCCGGGGAAGTGGTCCGCCAACGCGGCGGGGTTCAGGTCGCCCAATACCCCGCGCTGATCGATCGTGGGGAAAGTGTTGATGTTCGCGTCTTCGCCGATCGCGGGGCGGCGGAAATTGCCACTCGCCAAGGCTTGATGCGATTATTTGCCATCACCGAACGCAAAGAGCTGCGCGGCCAAGTGCGGTGGCTGCCGGAGGTTGAGCGAAGTCGCTTGCTAATGGCCCACGCCGTGCCCAACGATCAATTCAATTCGCAATTAACCGACCTGATCGCCCGCCGGGCTTTTGTCGATGGCGAACCACTGGTGCGGACACCGGCTGCGTTTAATGCTAAACGCCAAGAACGAGGGCGGCGAATCGCAATCGCCACGCAAGACGTGGCGACTTGGCTTCCCAAATTGGCAACCGCCATTCACGCCGTCCGCGTCGTGCTGGAAAGCGCTCAAGCCCCTGCGCTCAAAGCGGCTATTGCCGATGTCAACGAACAACTTGAACGATTACTGCTACCAGGCTTTATGCAAACGACGCCCTGGGAATGGCTGCAACACTATCCGCGTTACTTTGCCGCCGTCGAATATCGCTTGGATAAAGTCCGCAGTGGTGCGGCGAATAAAGATCGCGAGTTGACAGCCACAGTCGACGATCTTTGGCGAGGCTATCTGGGAATGCTGGAAAACGATCAAGCTGATCAAGGAAAAGCCGCCGAAGTGCGTTGGTTGATCGAGGAACTCAGGGTCAGTCTGTTCGCTCAACCACTCGGCACGGCGGTCAAAGTCTCACCCACTCGAATCGAGAAAATGCTGAAAGGTTAACGAATCGACGGTTGGCTCAAACCTAACACCTTTGAATTAGATACCGAGTTTCCAAAATCGGCAAACCGATCAAGCTGCCAGACAACCTGTTTAGTTTTGGGATCAATTTCGATCAATAAGGGTTGGTCAGGACCGGCGTGACAGTTTCCAATCATATAGTTGCCGCTGGGCAGCACTTCCAAAGTCGTCACCCAGGCAAGCGTAATCCCGGGCAGTTCATGTTGGGTCAATTGCCAAACAATTTCTTTTTGAGGAGTCACTTCCAACACGCTGTGCCCATTACCGGTGGAGATCAACGTGTTCCCACTCGGCAACCGCAGCGCGGCGAACGCCTTGTTGCCAAACGCCCCTGGGCCGTGTCCGCCGGCAGCTACCTTTCCAAACATGGGTACTTCAAATTCCCACACAACTTGACCCGATTGTCCATCATACTCGCGAATCGCGCCATCTCCCTCGTGACATGCCAAGTAGTTCCCAGTGCTAAGTTTTCGCACCAAACGAGTGTCAGTGTGTGGATGCGGATTGTCAACTTTCAATGGTACGGTTTTGAGAATTTCGCCCGCGCGGTTAACTTCGATAATTCGCCGAGTGGTGGTCTCGACAATCATCACGTTCCCGTCATCCAGCGGTTGGCAAGCGTGTACCTCCACGTTCTTGCCGGCATTCCCGTTGGCTTGCCGGGCATCATACCGCCAGACAACTTCTTTACTCTGACGATCAATCTCGACTACCCCGGCGGGTCCCTCGAGCACTAAAAAGTTACCGTTGGGCAACTCGTGACAATCATGAATTCCTCCCCAGGGGCGCTCCCAACTGATTGAGCCATCTTCAGCCAGCACGACTAGACGCCCGTTGCCCTGCAATAAAATCGAATGACCAGCCAAACTGGTGTGCGTCACCGACAATGTGGTTACGAGCCAGACAGCGCAAAATACCGTTCGAAATATCGACATGAGACCAGCATATTCGTGGGAAGCGTGAAAATGGACCCTGTCCAGGATAATTGCTCAGAGCCGCCAACACGAGGTCCCCCGAAAAACTGGCAATCAATCAACCGACCAGCACTCAAAGTTTGCTGCGGACGATAAACTAGAACAGCCTCAATTCGACCTTTCCGCTACTCGCCCAATTTCCTTGAGCCATCATGACATTTGCAGCTACCGATTTGTTTGACCTGGACGCCACCATTGCGACCCTCGCCAAGCAGTTGCAGATTTCCGACTCCCAAGCCAAAGCGGCAATCGAACTGCTGCAAGCGGGCAATACCATTCCGTTTATCGCCCGATATCGCAAGGAAGCCACCCAGGGACTCGACGAAATCGCCTTGCGGGGGGTGGAAGACGGGCTAGAGAAAGCACAAGCGTTGGCAGCCCGCAAAGCCACCGTCTTAAAATCGATCGCGGAACAAGAAAAACTCTCTGACGCGTTGCGGGCGAGCATTGAGAGCACTACCGACTTGCAGTCACTGGAAGCGATCTACCTGCCCTTCAAACCAAAACGCAAAACCCGCGCCTCGGTGGCCCGCGAAGCGGGTCTTGGTCCACTGGCCGAAGTCTTGCAAAAACAACTCAATCTGACTTGCCCTAAACATGAACTGCTGACCAAATTCGTCTCCGCCGAGCGAGGTGTTCCCGACCCGGATGCCGCCTTACAGGGGGCACTCGACATCGTTGCCGAAGTCTGGGCCGATGATCTCAATACCCGCCAAGCACTAACCGAACAAGCACATCGATTTGGCCAAGTTGGCTCCAAAGTTAAACGCGGAAAAAAGAGCGACGACAGCAAATTTCAACTCTATTTCGACCATCACGAGTCAATCGCCCGAGCGCCATCCCATCGTCTGTTGGCTATGTTCCGAGGTGAAGCGGAAGGAGTCCTGAAAATTTCCCTGCAGCTTGATGACCAGCGCGTTATTAATGATCTCCGTCGCAAATTGCTGAGAAATCAACGCTTTGAGTTTTACACCGAACTGGGCAACACTATTGAAGATTGTTACCAACGTCTTCTATTACCCACCATCCAATCCACCGTCTTCCAAACACTGAAAGAACGGGCTGATGAAGAGGCCATCAAGGTCTTTGGCAAAAACCTTCACGAACTGCTAATGGCGCCCCCAGCTGGACCTCGTGTGACCATCGGCATTGATCCGGGATTTCGCACGGGCTGCAAAGTAGCAGTCGTCGACGGCACGGGCAAATTTCTCAACAACGCCACCATTTATCCCACGCCACCCCGCAGCGATCATGAGGGCGCATCAAAGATATTGTTAGATTTAATCAAACGATATCAAGTCGAATTGATTGCGATCGGCAATGGGACCGCCTCACGCGAAACAGACGCCTTTGTGGGCCAGTTGTTAAAGGACAACGATTTAAAAATCACCAAAGTGATGGTGAGCGAATCGGGGGCTTCGATCTACTCGGCCAGCGAGTTGGCTGCCAAGGAGTTTCCCGATCTTGATATCACGGTGCGGGGAGCGATCAGCATTGCCCGGCGGTTGCAAGATCCGCTATCAGAATTGGTTAAAACGGACCCCAAATCAATTGGTGTCGGCCAATATCAGCACGATGTCAATCAGCCGCTGCTGCGAAAATGCCTTGATCGCGTCGTGGAATCGTGTGTCAACAACGTGGGAGTGGAGTTAAACATGGCCAGCGGACCGCTGCTGGCCCACGTCGCCGGCATTGGCCCAAAGTTGGCCGAGAACATTGTCGCGTATCGTGACCAACATGGCCGTTTTCGCAACCGCCGTGAGTTATTGGACGTACCCAAACTGGGCAAAAAGGCGTTCGAGCAGGCGGCCGGTTTTCTACGCATTCGCGATGGCGATGAACCGCTCGACAATTCCGCCGTGCATCCGGAAAGTTATCCGCTGGTCAGTCAGATGAGCGCCGCCTTAGGGACCAGCGTGGAAGCACTAGTGGGCAATGCGACGCTGAGCCAAAAACTAAATCCGGCTGACTTTGTCACCTCCAAATTTGGACTTCCCACCATCGCTGATATCATCGCTGAACTCGCCAAACCGGGACGTGATCCGCGCGATCAGTTTCGAGTGGCTAGTTTTGATGACAACATAAATACCATCGAAGATCTCAAAGTGGGTCTCATTTTAACGGGTGTGATTACGAATGTCACACACTTTGGTGCTTTCGCCGATATGGGAGTGCACCAAGACGGCTTGATTCACATCTCTCAGTTATCGGATACGTTTGTCAAGGATCCGAATGAAGTCGTAGCGGTGGGAGATATTGTTAAGGTGAAAGTGTTAGAAGTTGATTTACCACGAAAGCGAATTGCTTTAAAAAAGATTTAAGGGTATGGATGAGCGCTGGTGTTTAGCCTTTAGGCGATCAGGACCCAACATGGATGATGCCACTGAATTGGCCAGTTTTCCCAACCAACTAAATCTTCCCCCTGCGCCAGCTGAATTGGCAAGCGAAGCGGCCCGCGCGGTACGACAGGAGTTGCGAGACAGCTCGCGTTGGAAACGGCTCCAATGTCATCATGTCAGCTTGGTCTCAGAACGCGACCGAGGCGCAATTTATTTGCTCCAAATCGACCCAGGTGTGGACTTCGATTGGACCTGGGAAGGGGCAGTGGCATTCTGCCCCCTCGTGCCAAACTCAACGGATAATGATCGTCATCAACACGCTAGCGAGGAGGACCTGTTCGAACACGAAGTTCGCTGGCAGGGCGAGGTCCTTGAAGCTGATCCAATCAACGGATGGTTATACATTTCCGTCGACCTTAATCTGGGTGTCCCAGGCTGTGAACCATTCTATGTCCGTCCATTTGAATTCCTCGCTGCACTGAACCATATCTTCAACAGCCCATCGCTTGTGCACCTGCGCAGCGACCTGCCCGACCGCTTGGCCGCCGCTGCCGGCCACGTTCATCCACTCGTAACTCGCTCCGCAGATGTCGGCCTAGAATCACTGCGACCCTGGTGGCGTCACAGTTGGTCGATCCTCTGGGGCCACCTGGCACGGGAAAAACCTGGACCACGGGACAACAGGTTGCCGCAATCTTGGAGGACCCCCATGAACGTATCCTCGTTGTCTCGACAACAAACCAGGCGACCGATGCAGTCGCCATTTCGATTGGCTCCGCCGCCCTCGATAGATCCACTCGGGAACTACCTACGGGAAAGCTCGTCAGGCTCGGTCGCGGCACGAATATTGAACCATTCAACCGCCTCGAGTTAATGGATATGTTGGGTGGCGCTGATTTGCCACCGCTGCAACGCAATGAGGCCTTGTCCAAGGAATTGGATCGATCGAATGACAGTCTAGAAAAAGCCTTTCTTCGCAGACAGCTATCCGATGTCCGCCAATCCGTTCAGGGCTCCGCCCAAAAATCGTTTCTTGATCGCGACATGCGCGTCGTGGTAACAACGGCATACAAGGCGCTAAATCTATTGCGCAATCAGCAGCTAGCCAAGTTTCTCCGTGCAAATCGAGCCCCTTTCACTACCGTCTTTATTGACGAAGCAGGATTGATTTCACGAGCCGCCGTCGCCGCCCTCTCCTATTTGGCAGCAAGTCGTATTGTTTTGGTCGGCGACTCAAAGCAACTAGCTCCAATCAGTCGCATTGCCAGGCTCCTGCCCACGCGACAGGAAAACTGGTTGGCCAGTAGCGGATTGAGCCATCTGCAAGAGTTCGAGCACAAATCCACAGCCGTGCATCAGTTGAACGAGCAGCGGCGGATGCACCAAGACGTCTGCAAAGTCGTCTCCGACTATCAATATGACGGCCGTCTAATAACGGCTGACGCAGTACGATCCAGATCGACACCCTGCCCGGCTTTTCTAACCACCTATTCCCGCACTATTTGGTTTGTCTTGGACGCAGTTACCCAAGATCTCGCCGCGATTCGCGCTTGTCGCGGACCCAATAACCGCAGCTGGATCCGGCCGATCACGCCAGACTTATTGGAACGCGTAATGCGGATCGACCAATTGCACTCCGCCCGCGGGTTATTTCTCTCCCCATTTACGGCTCAAACACGCGCGATCGCGGAGTGCTTATCCAAGTGGGGATTCACCTCCTGGCAATCGTCAACCGTCCATGCCCAACAAGGCTCCGAGGCGGACATTGTCATCTTCGACACGGTCAATGCCGGCAGCTGCGGTTGGCCCTACGAAGAATGGAAACGTCTGATTAATGTCGGCCTGAGCCGAGCCCGCCAAGGAATCATTCTGCTGGCCAGCCGCGCGGAGATGGACGAACCATTCTTGCGGCCGCTAGTTAGTAATTTGCAGCCAAGCACGCTGACCGGGGAAGGCTCACAGCTATCATGGACCTTAACCTCAAACAGCGACCGCAGCGCTTTGAAAATTCCGCTCGCGAACACCGCTGAAAACAAACCGAATTATGCGTCCGAAGCTTCCACGACCACCTCGTTCGAAGCACGAATCAAAGCTCGACAAAAGTTGCCACCCCTACTATCCCGCGATCAACAACGACTGGTCAACCTCACCCTCGATGGCAAACCCCGTTTGGTACGCGGAGTAGCCGGGAGCGGCAAATCGATGGTCTTGGCTGAATGGTTAGCGCGGACGATAAGAAAGCGGTCTCCACACGAGGAGGGAATAATCTGGGCCGTCTACGCTAATCGCTCGCTCGACAAACTGCTCCGCGAATCGATTGAATCGGCATGGGATAACCTCCATGACCACTCGCTCTTCGAAAGCCCTCCATTCCCTTGGGACAAAGTAAACCTACTACATATAAAAGACGTGTTAAGAGAGTTGCTTCCGTCGATGGAGTTGACGATCGATACATTCGATTTCGACTATGACCGTGCGGCGGCTGAATTCCTCAGTCGCCACGAAAAGAGGCCAATTCAACCTCGTTGCGACTCTCTTTTTGTAGACGAAGCCCAAGATATGGGCCCATCCACACTCAAACTGCTCATGTCTCTAATCAAACAGTCGGACCCGCAAGACACAAATAGTCGTTCGGCCAATATCTTTTATGACAACGCGCAGAATATTTATGGCCGCAAAACGCCCAAGTGGTCAGATTTTGGCCTCGATCTGCGCGGGCGTTCTACAATCCTGCGGGACAGCTTCCGCTCGACGGCTCCAATTCTGGAATTGGCCGCCAACGTGCTGCATCGATTAGCCGGCGACAAAAGGGACGACGAAGCGGAATTGCTACGCCTCAATTTGCTCGAACCTGTCACCCGTAATGGTCAACCCTGGTTACACGTAAACTACAACCAAGTCAGCGGGCCTAAGCCGGCACTGCGACTTTTTCCTGAGCGTGATGACGAATTTAAGGCGAACGCTCGACACTTAATTCATTACATACAACACGAACAAATTTCGCCGCACGATATATGCTTGTTATATAACGGCCCCTCAGTTGCTCAGCAATTGCGAGCTGTCGTGGAGCCCGCCTTGGAAACGATCGGTGTCGAGTTGTCCTTGCAAACGAACCGGTCTTTTCAGCGGCTGGAAAATACCTTGGTGGCGACCACGCCAAACTCGTTCAAGGGATATGAGTCGGAAGTTGTAGTGATCCCAGCGGTCGACCGGTTTGTCAACTCGTCTGACAGAGTCAACGGTTGATGTAGTGGGCTGTCCTTGCCGGAACACCAACACGCGCTGGTGACCAGGCTTTAGTCGCTCAATTGAACTTCACGCCCGGTCCCGATCTGAGTCCTAACGATCGTATCGGCTGTAACGTCATCTTTGCCAACGATTTTTGCGAACCCGAGTTACCTGTCCGACACGGTCCATGGCCGTAAGCAATACCTATGCGGTGGCAATTTACTCGCAAACCGAATTAAAAATCAAACATGGCTGTCGATCGACCAAATACCGAACGTAAAGCGTTGGCTATTAACCTGGACCCTCGACGTTACGGCTCGTTCGCCGAAATTGGCGCTGGACAGGAAGTTGTTCGCTGGTTCTTTCGCGTGGGCGGCGCGGCGGGAACCATCGCGAAAAGCATGTCTGCTTATGATATGGCAGTCAGCGATGCGATTTACGGGGAATGCGATCGATACGTCTGTCGGCAACGCTTGGAAGATATGCTGGAACACGAACACCGGCTGAACCTCGAAAGATTGCGGGAAAGCCGTGGTGATACGACCGCTTTCTTCGCTTTCGCCGATACCGTCTCGGCTCGAAACTTCCACGGCACCAACGATTGCCACGGCTGGATGGGCGTTCGTTTCCAGGCGCACCCACGGGATCAAGACAGCGAAATCATCATCCACGTGCGAATGCTCGACACCGAAAACGCACTGCAACAAGAAGCAATCGGAATCGTCGGCGTCAATTTGCTGTACAGCGCCTTCTTTCTAAATCACGAACCGGAGCAACTGGTCGAATCGCTACTCGACAACCTCAGCACTCGCCGCATCGAAATCGATATGATCGAGTTCTCAGGGATCGCCTTTCGACATGTAGACAACAGAGTGATGAGCCTCCGCTTAGTCCAACTGGGCTTAACTGGCGCGGCGATGTTCTCGGCCAACGGGGATGTTCTACAACCTTCGGAAGTCTTATATAAAAAACCAATTCTGGTAGAACGTGGTAGCTTTCGTCCCTTGACACACGTTAACGTCGATATGCTCCGAGCGGCTCATCAAAAATTCCAGGAAGAATCAGATGTCGAAGCGGACCAGATCGTGTCGCTGGCCGAAATAACGATGCGCAATTTGCAAGCGAACGGCGACATCGACCTGCGAGACTTTCTCGCCAGAGTGGACGTGCTGGCAGCTTGCGGAATGACGGTGATGATTTCCGACTATTTCGAATATTATCGGCTGGCAGCCTATCTGGCTCGCTACACCAAGAAAAAGATTGGGATCACGATGGGCGCGGGAAGCCTTCATGACCTGTTTGATGAAAAATACTATACCTCGCTCGATGGTGGAATTTTAGAATCATTCGGGCGATTATTCAAAAACGATTTGAAACTGTATATCTATCCGTTGCTGGATCGGACAACCGGTGAACTCACGACAGTTGAAAATCTGGCGATAGCCCAAGAAGTTCGAAAACTGTATGAACATTTAGTCGATAAACATTGCATCGAGCAAATTGAAGATTACGACGAACAGCACTTGCAAACCTTCTCCCGCGAGGTCTTAAAGCAGATCCAATCGGGGGAACCGGGCTGGCGCGAGCACGTCCCCCAGGAAGTCGCCGATGTCATTCAGCGACGAGGCTTTTTTGGGTACAAACGCCCCGCCGACTCCAAGGTAGTCACCGCATCACTCGCCCCCACGTCGGGCCTGCAAAGTTTGACACCCCACATTTCGTCAACATAGCGGATTGCTTTTGTAAAACGATTGTCCCCAATCGTTTGCAGCACACCCAAACTGCTGGGACAAACAAGCTTGTTCGTTCAAAGTATTCGCCGCAAGCCCAACTCTTAATCGGCCCCGGCTAATCCAATTCATTTACCGGCTGCTTTTCCTGATCTCCAACGCGATCGGCCTTTTTCTTACGTTCCGACCGAAATGGAGACTTGGTAAACTTCTCACTAGCTTCCAAAAACTGCGATGCTAAGTCTTCCAAACCTGCAGACAGGTTAACAGCGATTTGCTCCCCCGCATTGATCGAAGCAATTAAAGGCTGTAGATCGACCGCTTTTGTCGCTTGTTGCCCCCGCGGAACCACCGCCAAAGTATCCCGCTGACGCACGACATACCACCCGATAGTGACCAGCGACGCAGCGGCAGCAGTGAGCAGCGCAATCTTGAACCGATTCACTTTTGCCGCATGTCCATGAACAGGCTCAACCTTGGCTGGAACCCTAGCTGGGGGCTGATCAAGCAGATTAGCTGTTAACCGCAAACGATTCTCGAGCGCTTGATTGACGGCGATTTGCTTAGCAACATCGGGCTGCGCTTCAATCCATCGCTTCACAACCTGTGGCAATGGCCAATCATCCAAGATCAAGCTAGCTAGTCGTTCTGCATGACTTGATTTCATTTTTCGACCTCAGAAACACCGTCAGGCGTATTGCCTGCGTCTTCTAAATGACGACGCAGGATTGCTCGTGCGCGATACAGCAATACGCGTGTGGTAACTGTCGGTTTCCGTAACACGCTCGCAACTTCACTGACACCCATTTCCTCACCATACCGCAACCAGAGTGCCGCGTGCTGATCGGATGATAGAACTCGCTCGGCAATTTCCCAAATCCGTTCAACTTGATCACGCGTCTCCACGGCGGTGACATGATTATGCTTGCCGGTTGCGATATTGTCCAGACTTTCGCCAGCCAAGATTGGTCGCCGGCGGCGGCGGTGATCCATCGCTGTGCGACGTGCGATGATATAAACCCAAGTCGTAAAACGGTACTGCGGGTCGTAAAACGCTCGCTTCGAGATGACTTTCCAGATTGCCTCCTGCGCAACATCTTCAGGATCGAGCCCTGTGCCGGCAAGTAGCTTCGAGGTAAAGCGCACCAGCCTAGGGTGAAAGTATTGAAACAGCGACGCGTCGTCGGCGAGTTCCCAATCACTTTCACCCTGGAAGGTATTCAGATCGTGAGATTCAGACGGTTCGCTCACAACGGTAGTTCAGCTTCCTCGCGGAGGAAATTGATAATCGTCTGTTCGGGCACTCTAGTTTCTACCGTCACATTCGCCCCCTCCCGCTGGATCTTGATTTGTTTAATCACTGATAACACTTGCTTGGCCGTTTCCTCATCGTCCAACTCTTGGCTGATTTCTTCCTTAAAAAGGGAAACCATGGCGATAACTCCCTGGGCCAATTGCTGCAGTTGATTCGCCTTCTCTTCGTCGTTAGCGGTCAAGCTGATTCTTACCACGAGGTGATTTCCTTCCTCACCAATCGAAACACTCGTTGCTTCCAAAAGATCCACCAGCGCCGCCAGCGGAGTCTCTTCTATCATTTCCTGAGGAGGCGAATGCAGTTGAATATTCGCAAATTGACCTGCGGGCAATGCCACCGACTCGCCCGATTGTGTCCGCAGTTTCTCAAGTAAATCCTCCAGCGATGCTGCGGCAACAATCTGTTTTTCGCCCGTCGGGCTGTTTGCAAAAGCGATAAAGTACGACGCGCGACCGTCGGGACTAAGTGAATGAATTACCCGATCCTCGTGCGTCAACGATTTGTAGCCGGGCACTGCCAGCAACAGCCCTTCTAAGTTACCAGTCGAATTCTTCAATGACAGAACGGCTGTGAGACCATTCAATGGATTTTCAATGTCTAACACGTCAATTGCCAAACGGGCATCTTGCCCAAGTGGATCAAACCCGAGTGCTTCGATCACGGCACTCATCGCCTCGTTGGGATCTTTATCCATTTCTGCAGCGGCTAACTGGGTACCCGCTTGGATCAACAGGCCGCCGATCTTGGATTTCGCAAACCCCTTCAAATCGATTTGCATGGAAACCACCGGGGGTTCCGCAGCAGAGACCGCTTGACTGGGGCATACCAAGCCACACAATGCTAGACAGCCAGCAAATGCACCCACTCGGGCAATCACTCGAAGAGATAAATTCTGAAACACGCGTAGTTGCTCCGCTCAAGGAAATGACTGAAAAGAGACACCGAGATCAACCCTCGAAGGTTCACTTTTCTTCACGGCGTCTCTAGGTTGTACGCAAGGCTAAGTAGTGGCGTTACATTAAACCCCAGAATTTTCGCCGCAGCCATTTCCCCTGTAGATTAAGAATGCGTAGCGAAAGAGCGGCAGCACCGGACGCAAGACAATTGCAATCAATTTCCATCGCGCTCAATACGGATCGGCGGCGGCGACTTGTCCTTGCCCCAAACTTGCAAAACGCTCCCTGACCTCCGAGCTTTCTGTTGGATAGCATCGAAAAAAGTATCTGACGCTCGGGGATTCTCCGCACACCATTGCTCAGCATATTGCATCGCGGCAACATACTGGCGACGCTTTCCCGGATCACGACCGATTTCCTCGGCGCTGCCAGATGGCAACTTGGGTAGATTCGGGTTCCAAGTGGTTTCCAACTCGGCAATGATCGAATTCGCTGCGACCACGTTAGGCTCGGTGATCTCAGCGCCGGCATCGGCAAACCACTGCTCCAACGTCATCTGCCGCCGAGCAGCCACATAGCGAGCCGCCATGGTGGCCACCGCCACATCACTATCAGCACAGGCCCGCAACATGAAACGGTCGACCTCTTCGCTGACAACGTGACAAAGCCCATCGACAACTTGCCGACGCACACCCACGTTGGCATGTTCGCCGGCAGCGAACAGCAACTGGCGAGCCAACCACTGCGACGGGACTGTTGCTGGCTGGGAACGGGGCGGTGACGGAAGTTCCGCTTGAAGCTCACTCAGCTTGAACAAACAATCGACCAACAAGATACCATCGTATTGTAGATCCGTATCTAACAATTGCTTGAGATATGGCAGAGAACGATCGCTGGCAATGGGAGCCAGACTATTAGCCAAGGCTTGCCGAAACTCGCCGTCTTCGCAATCGCGCAAATATTGAATCAGCAATGGCTCGGCAGCTGGACCTAGCGGCCAAAAGACGTTGGGGGTAACGAATTCAGGTGACTTAGCATACTGCCGCTGGCACTTCGCGATCAGTCGATCAAATTTGGCTTGTAACAACTGTGGAGTCGATTGATCAACAACTTCAAACTCAGCCTCGACTTTAATTGCCCCTTTCCAGGACGCATACTTCTCAAAGCGCAATCGCAGCTGGTGCTTACCCAGTTCGTCGACTTCGACCGTTCGAGTTAATGTCACGATCTCGCCAGGGGGCAGTTGGAGGTACTGTTCTTGTGGCTTATTGAGATAGTCATCAAACAGTTCGATTCGCTGTCGCGTATGCTCCGATTTGATGTCGATATCGAATGGCTGTGCGCCATGAAGGAGTCGTTTGGTCTCAAACCGTATCGGTAGATCCCCAATGTTCTTCAGCGTTATCTCAAATTCAAGTGGATCATGACGTAGGTAGACTTGCTTGCTCGTGACGATACCAACCTCAACCGATTCGCTCACAACGGGACGGCTGTCAATCTGATTCGCGGCAAATGAATCTTGGCTGATCGCCAGCTTGTCGAAAGACTTATCCCGTGTAAGCTGCGAAGGTGTGATCCAAAGACAAGTATTCAACAGTGGATACTGAGACTGCTGCCATACCCGGGGAAAATTGCCGACCGCTACTGTTCGAATTCCACCAGCCGCGTCGTGCAATTTAAGCTCGATGCGCCGACTTTGGACTGCGACGATCGTGGGTGCGTTAGGCAGCGTTCCGACATCCGTTGGCAACCAAGCAACCCTGCTACCATCAGGGGAAACAAATATCCGTTCGATCGCAGCGTTCGGTTCCAACAACTCATCTTGATACTTAAGAGCTAAACTGTTGTTGACCACCGCCAAAGAGTACTGCGGTGCTAACGCATTCGATTCTTTGAGATATCTCGCTTGCCAATTAATCTCATATTGGCCTAGCGATCCTAGATGAATCATGGTGGTGCCAGCTGCGGTTCGTGAAAACCACGGCTCGTTTAACTTTGGATTAAGGTCGGGCAATTCGCAGAGGTTCCGAAATTTTTCTGTGGAGAAGGCCAGCGATGTTAGTTCCTGCTTCAACCCAGCGGGTGGCATGGCTCCCACATCATCTGCGTTTGTCCCAGCTGCGATAATCAACAGGTCGTGGTGAGCCCAAACCAGTTTCGGGGCCAGCATTAAAGGCTGAAGACCGCCGCCCAGATGCATCCGATTCGGAAACACTTTCCCGGGACGCTTTACAATTCCATCCGTCGTGGCAAGAACGATGCGGGCTCCTGGAGGATCACCAGCCTGATCGTCACCAAGCTGGTCGTCGTCAGCTGACGCCAGTTCGGTCACGGCGACGCGAGTGCCGTCGGGTGAGACAGCGATCGCAACATCGTCAAGGTTCCATAAACTACCCTTATCGCCACTCGCTGCCAGCGAGCACAGTTCTGCGGATTGCATCGTCGCGAGGTCAATGTGCATCAATGCGTTGCCGCCAAGACGAATCGACGCGTCCGACCGTTCGGTGACTAAAAACAGTTCGTTCTCCACCATGGCCGCGTTGCGAACGGGGGCTTCCGTGATCTTTCGGATCTCTCCTGAGTGCAAATCCACCGCGACTAAGTTTCGTTCATTGAGCGCGATCAAATGACCGCCAAAAGCACCAATGGTGCGGAAATCTGCGCCAAATCTGGGACCCTTGCCGAGTGATTGCGTGGTCACTGTAGGATCGGCAGCCGCGCCCGCTGGAATGTTAGCCAAAATCAGCTCATCACCGTCGAGGATCGTCACTAGGTGCGCTGGTTCATCAACTTCAAACGGGCCGCTCGTCGGCGCCGCTTGATGCCATTCTGAAACAACCAATACCGCCGCGAACAAGAGCAATAATATCACAAACGTCCCAGTGCCGAATCTACTCTTTAAGTGCCAAGACTTAGCGTGTGGTCGTGACCACTGCCGTACGCTGGCAGGCAGTGGTGTTGAAGACGGTTGCTGGACGTGAGCGAGACAGCCTTCCAGTATCTCGGCAACTTGTTCCGCGGAATCAAAGCGGTCGTTTGGCTTTTTAGCGAGTAGTTTCATCACAACTTGTTCCAGCCAATCCGGAATCTTTGGATTGATTTCACGAATCGAACAAGGCGTTTCTTCGATGATTCTGCGAAGGACGGCGTAGCTGGTTGAGCTACGGAACGGTGGGTGGCCAGTGCACAGCGAGTACAAGGCACAACCGAGTCCGAACAGATCGCTCCGCGCGTCGATTGATTCGCCGCGAACTTGTTCGGGGGACATGTAATGGGGAGTCCCCGGATGAAAACCGCTGCGAGTCAGAGTAACCTCGTCGCTTGCGTGAGCAAGCCCAAAGTCGGTGAGCAATGCTCGGTCAACTCCTTCATCCAAGAGGATATTCGCCGGTTTAACATCGCGATGGATCAAACCTTGAGCGTGCGCGGCTGCCAGCCCTTTGGCGATCTGAGTGCCAAGTCGCAACACTTCGCAAGTCTCCAACGGCCCTTCCCGGTCGAGCCGTTGTTGCAGCGACCCGCCAGCGATGTACTTCATCACCAGAAACGGATGTTCCCCTGCGGTTTCAACGTTATGAATCGGAACAACATGATCATCGACCACCGCGGCAGCCGCGCGTGCCTCTCGGGAAAAACGATCGCGTGCCCTTTGGCCGGTGGCCAAGTACGGTGCCAGTAACTTGATCGCAACTGGTCGATTGAGCTCGGTGTCATGAGCTTTAAAGACAACCCCCATCCCACCGCTGCCAATCAAACGTTCCACATCATAACGTCCAATACGCCCCAGCATCTCGGGATGACTGGCAGCTGACAGCATCGATTGCGCCATTGCAGCATCCCAGACTACGGGAAGTCGCCACCGTTGCCGCGCTGTTATCGACTCCACATATAATTCTTTCGCTTGCGAATTTTCTTGCTGACTTTCGCACGACAGCCAGTGTTGCGCCGCCTCCCACTGTTGCATATTTGCAGCAAGATCAGCCAGGCGACTCTGACAAATTTGGCACGATTCCAGATGCCTCGTCACATCCTCACGATAGGCTTCAACGTGATCGTCGGCATTAAGCAGATCATCTAAATCGATTTGTTCACACTTCATCGTCAGATCGCTCTTCGAGAGATTTCACTGCCTCCCGCAGTCGCTTCATGACTCGACTGCGGGCGATGTAGATACTACCGACACTGACACCAAGTTGAGAGGCAACCTGTTGAATGGGTTCGCCGAGAATGGTGGTGCGGTGGAAGGATTGCCAAGTGGTTTCGCTGAATTTGGAGCGAACCAGCTCGGCGGCGCGACCGAAGATCTCACGGCAAATTTCAGCATCAACTTGGCTAGGTATATCCGCTGCCGCTGCGACTTCGTTCATGAGCTGAGCGGCTTCCTCGCCGCCGATTGCCCAAACTCGATGTTTGCGGCGAGTGAGATAGTCGATCGCTTTATTGCGAGCCATCCTAAACAGCCAAGCGCGAAATGGACCGCGATCTTGTCGGTCGATCCAATCGCTGACAGACTGGGCGACTGCGGCCAAGACTTCTTGGACGACGTCATCTGCATCCGCTGCTTGCAAACCCAGATTGCGTGCTGTCCGATAAATTGCGGGAGCGTACAATTCCAAGAATTGATCCCAAGCCGCGACGTTCGCCGGGTCCCGCATCCGCAGGAGCAAGCTAGCTCGCGTTTCGGGAGGGCTCCCTGTCATTTAGCAACCAATCTGAAGGCTGAATTCCGGCAACTTAATGTTTGTCACTGCCAAGAAGACTCAGCTCGCCGGGAAATCTTTCACATGTGTTCCCTGACTTTCAATTTTTCATTGTAGAGCGATTGTCCCCAATCGCTTGCGGGATTGCAAACAGCTGGGACAGCGGTTCTACAATGCAAACAGCTGGGGACAGCAGTTCTACAATATGACCCGCTGTTTACCTTGAAGTTGGCGACCTTGAAGAGAGAATCTGGAACATGTTCGGTAATTCCACTCCTTGCTTGCTAGCTTGAAACCGCATCGCTCGCTCGAAGAAGGGAAAAGGAAACGTGCTGTGACGACGCTGGGCATAGCGCATTACTGCCAGCACCAATTTCCGATCAATTGTGCCACGCGTCACCTCCAACTGAACCCGACGCAAAAACTCTTTTTGCTCTGGCAATGTCGCTCGCAGATTGTTCACGAGCACATCCTGCAACGAACTCGTGTGACTACCCGTGGGCTGTATCGTTGGTATGCCAATCTGGGCCTGAACCGTGCTAGTCGCAATCAAGCAAAATAGGCCCATCGTCAAGAAGATTCTGAGCATCGTATCGAACTCTCCATTTGATGGTTGCTGCGAAGACTAATACGCAACTGTCCAGTAACAGAGCCCCCTGTGCCGTCGCAAGGGCGATCGACCGATCAGCAAATCAGGCGACGTCTCCATGGGCCCGTTATTTTGGAATCGACTGCACGACTCGACAAGCTGAAGTCCGACTGGGCAAAGAATGGCGAATCTGCCGGCTTTTCGCCCTGCCACCGCCCCGCCAATTAGCGGCAAGGTGGATCTGTAGCCAAAAAAATGAAAAATTCCTGGTATACCCCCATGCACAAATTACTGCAGGAATGACGATTCAACAAACTAGATGCGACGGGCAGCATGCATCCACTTTTTTTAGCCGTGCGGTTGGCAAATATTCGGGGCAGGAATTACGACAACCGCACGGCTCTTTTATTAACTTGCCAGCTGGCAAGATGGATAAACGAGGTAATCGGCCGAACCCCCGAGATCCAGCCGTTCAACCCTGCTGCAAAAGCAGTTGACCTCCCCCTTAAGTGGCGGGCCGGTTGCTGCAGCAGTCAAGAGGGTTTGTGCCAATTGTATTGGACTGGGGAGATGTCCTTGGCAGCCCTGATCGCTTAATATCAGAGCATCATGAGTACTCCGCAATCAAATAATGGGGGCGCCGCACCCCCTGCCGAATATCCGCAGCAGTCACCCGGCGATTTTTCGATCTTGGTGGTCGACAATGACCCGGCTCACGCACGGGCAATGACCGAAAGCCTCGAACGGGTTGGTTATCGTTGCCAAGTCGCCACCACGGGCCCCGAAGGTGCAAAACTAATTGAACGGGAAACCTTCGACCTCATCATCACCGACATGGTGATGAACGAAGTCGATGGCATGCAGATTTTGGCTTTGGCTCGAAAGAACTTGCCTGATGCGGAAGTGGTCATGGTTACTGGCCACGCCACGGTGCCCAAAGCGGTCGAGGCAATGCAAGAAGGTGCTTACACCTTTTTAGAAAAGCCGATCACCCCCAGCCGCCTGCGGGCGGTAACCGAAAAAGCTGCCAGCGCCGTCCAGTTGCGTCGCCAAAACACCGAACTTCATCAGCGGCTCGACGAACGTTTCGGCTTTGAAGGAATCGTGTATTGCAGCGCCAAAATGCAAGCCGTCATCGATCGGCTGAAACGCATCGCGCCCACCGATGCCACCGTGCTGATCACCGGCGAGAGTGGCACGGGCAAGGAAATGATCGCGCAGGCAATCCACCAAAATAGCCCCCGCAAGGCCAAACGCATGGTGGCGCTCAACACCCGCGCGGTGTCCGAAACACTCGTCGAGAGCGAACTTTTCGGCCACGTCAAAGGCGCCTTCACCGACGCAGCCAGCGATCGCATGGGCGCATTTGAATACGCCAACGGCGGCACCCTGTTTCTCGACGAAGTCGGCGATATGCCGATGAGCACCCAAATCAAACTGCTGCGGGTGCTCGAAGAACACCAAATCCAACGGGTCGGTGACAACAAGCCCATCGATGTGAATGTTCGCCTGGTCAGCGCCACCAACCGACCACTCGAAACCATGGTAGATTCTGGTGAATTTCGCAACGATCTCTATTTTCGTCTAAAAGTTGTCACCGTCGCCCTCCCACCTCTCCGAGATCGTCGCGACGATGTGATTCCGCTGATGGATCACTTTCGCAAGATGTTCTTGCGGCGACACGGCAAACCAACTGCCCACTTCACTCCAGCGGTAACCAAAAAGTTTTATGGGTACGCCTGGCCAGGAAACATTCGCCAACTGAGAAATTTTGTCGAAACAATGGTCGTGCTCGACAACGATGGATCACTCGATAGCGATGACCTTCCTCCGGAACTGATGGAAGAAGCCCTCGGTGGCGAACTGACTTCCACTCCAGCCGAAGCTTCCAGCAGTGACCTGGGTCTGCTCGGCCAACCGCTGGCAGATATCGAAAAATGGGCAATCTTAGAAACCCTAAAACTGACCGGCGGAAATCGAGAAGAAGCAGCGAAAGTTTTGCAAATCGGCGCTCGCACTCTATACCGGCGACTCGATCAGTATAAAAAAGATGACGACGAAAACGATACCAGCCAAGCCAGCGAAGGCAACGAACAGCAAGAGAACGATAGCTAGTGCCTTTAATCGGGCAACTTCTCAATGATCTCCTCCGCCCAAGGTTTATCGCCATATAACGCTTTGACACTCTTCAAAAACTGCTGGCGAGCATCACCTTCCAGCGACTCTGATCCCCAGGTAATCCAGGCTTGCAGTCTTTCTTGACGGGAGTCGGGCTCGAACGTGCTGAAGCTCTCCAGGCGTTCTAGTTCCGCTTTCGCCAAAGCCACGTAGCGAGCAAGCTCTTTATCACCAGGGCCTCCTACAAAGGCCTCGCGATGATCATAAATCGCTAACCATTGCGTCAAACTCCGCGCGGCGCGAGAGGGATCACGTTTGCGCTCCGTCATCGCTTGCAACCAGACTTGTTCCGCCGGCGGCAAGGAATCAATACCACCACCCGTTGCCGCAACGACTCGCAGACGCCGAGCCGCTTTTTCAACGTCATCAAGCTGCAGCGTTTCACGAACGGCTTCCGCTTGTGGATGATCTTCATGACTGCGGAGGAACTGCTCGCGAAGCAACTCAGCTTCACGACGATCTCCCAGCGAATCTGCTTGTTCAATTTTCGCCAGCATTGATTCGGCAGACGGAGTTTGAAACAGCCAAATCACTAAGCCACCCACCACAATCAACGCGAGCACTAAACCGAACAGCGACAACCAATGCTCGAGCCCGCTGCGGTGACTCTCCCCGGCCTCCCAATGACCAGTTCGCTGGGGCGTTTCGTTGACACTTTCAAAATGAGTTCGCGGGGCTGCAATCTCCTCCGCCAATTCAAACTCCTGACCGGCGGGATCGACCGAGGCAAGCGTGTTGGCCAATTTGACTGGCGTCCCCGTTGGCACACCCGAGTCTCGATCATCGGCTGTTGGTAGATTAGCGACATTCATGTCCCGAGCTGGTGATGGCCGCTCGGGCAGCCGCGTATGCACGGCCGACTCCGGCGACTCGGGTAACGTCAGCCCGCCCAAATTCATCGCGGTCTGCTCGCCCCGATGCCGCAACCCAGCTCGCATCGCTTGCAGTCGCTTGGAAACCACCAAAGCCGTGGGTGGCCGCTGCTTTGGGTCTTTTTCCAACAGTTCATGCACCAGCTCGGCTAATTCCTCAGGCACATCAGGCAGCACCAAATCGAGCGGGGCCGGCGTCTCGTGCTTTAAACCATACACGACTTGCGTCAGATTTCTTCCACCGAAGGGTGGCCGGCCAGCCAGACAGGCGTACATCAGGCTGCCGAGCGCGTAGAGGTCGGTGCGCGGTGTGACTTGCCCCCCAACGGCTTGCTCGGGGGCCATGTAATCGGCTGTCCCCAGCACACTCCCAGCGGCCGTGTGTTCCGTTGCACCAAATAATTTAGCAATCCCGAAATCGGTTAATTTGATTCCGCCCTCGGGTTCCAATAATAAATTGGCTGGTTTCAAATCGCGATGGATGACGCCAAAATCATGGGCGTGCTTCAAGGCCGAACAAATCTCGATGGCAAATCCAATGGTGGTGTCCCAATCGAGACGCTTGACCTTTCTGAGATGTTCCAGCAGGCTCGGCCCCTCGACCAAATCCATTGCGTAAAAGAGTGCCCCGCGCTCTTCCCCGTGCCCAATCAACCGTACAATATTTGGGTGCCTTAATTTCTTCAGGGTTTCAATTTCCCCGGCAAAGCGACGACGAAACCTCGGTTGCTCCGACATCTGGCTGGCTAGCACCTTGATGGCAACCCGCTGACCTGTTTTTATATGCACGCCACGGTAGACGCTGCCCATCCCGCCCTGGCCAAGTTTTGCTTCGACCCGATAAGGCCCTAATGTTTCAAAGTCGGTCATGCGGTAAACGAAACCTTCCCAGCGGTATTAGTACTCGTAGCTCTATGGCTCAACGTTATATTGAGGGATCGCCGTGAACAAGCATCATAACCAACACGCGTCAAGCATACCAGGAACAACGATACCGGTCGGACCGGCGCGCCTGTGGCTGCTCGCCAGCTTGGGTGGATTACTGCTCTGGCTATCCCAACCACCGGTCGCCCTAGCCCCAATTGCCTGGATCGCCTTGGTGCCTTGGGCAATGCTGGTGGCGTGGCCAAACCCCATGGCCCGACGACAATACATCGTCATCTGGCTGGTCGGCTCCGTTTACTGGTTGATCAGCTTACAAGGAATTCGCTTGGCCCACCCGGCGATCTATCCAGCCTGGTTGGCTTTAGCCCTGTTTCTCGGCCTCTATATTCTATTATTTATTGGCCTCGCCCGCGTCGTCCATCACCGTTGGCACTGGCCCCTGTATTGGGCTGTCCCAGTCATCTGGAGCGGCTTAGAGCTGGTCCGCAGCTACGCACTCACCGGACTCTCCGCCACGCTGCTCGGTCACTCCCAAGTCGACTGGCTGTGGGTGGTCCAAATCGGCGATATCGGTGGCACCTATTGGGTCAGCTTTGTGGTCGCAATGGTTTCCGCGTGGCTGGCCTGCCTACTCGTCGCACTACTTCCTTGGGGACAACCTGCCGACAAGCCGAGCGAACAAGCTGGCAAACTGGCCAGGGCCCCAAAGCTGGGCACGGCAATCGTCTGCGGCGTACTGATGATGACCTGCGGCTACGGCTATTGGCGAACCGCCGATGATGACCAACGTGCCGCCCAATCACCTATCTTGAACACCCTATTGATTCAGCGAAACGAGCCGCTGATGTATGCCATGTCACCAGCTCGTGAAATGGAAGTCTTCCAAAACTACGTCGACACGACGATCGCCGCGATGGCGAAAGCGAAAGATGTCGATCTAGTCATTTGGCCCGAATCGATGTTTACCGGTGGTCTCCCTTATCGCATCATCGAAGAACCTTTTATCGTTCCTCCCAACGAGGATTTTACGGCGGCGGAATTTGCCGAGATAATCGCCCAACAGCAAGACAACTTCGTCAATCGCAACCGCTGGTTTCAAGGGATGTTAGCCAACGTTTCCGCGACAAAACCTCCTCCCCTGCTAGTCGGCTGCGCGGTGTATCGTTATGCCGAACGACCGCGAGCTTTTGGCGCAGCGTTATTAATTGATCAAGACTCAAAAGTTGTGGACTGGTACGCGAAGATGCACCTCGTCATGTTTGGTGAATACATTCCCTTCGCCGACTGGTTTCCTTGGCTCTACGATATCGGTCCCATGTCGCAAGGTGCTCTGCCAGGCGAAGCTCCCGTGGCGATGTCCATTAATGGTGCGACAGTGGCACCAAGTATCTGCTTCGAAGCCATGGTCGAACATGTCACGGGGGATGGCCTACGAACATTAGCCGATCAAGGCACGCCGGCAGATCTGATCGTCAACCTGACCAACGACGCTTGGTTTGATGGCACAGCCGTACTCGATCATCATCGGCGTTGTGCTCAGATGGTCGCCTTGATCAATCGTCGACCGCTGTTGATGGTCGGCAATGCCGGCCCGACGGTGTGGATCAACGGCAGCGGGCAAGTCGTCCAAGCGCTTCCCCACCAAACCAACGATTCAATGTTGGCTCAACCAAAACCTGACAATCGCAGCAGTCTCTACGCCCGCTGGGGTGACAAGTTAAGCTGGCCGTTCGCGGCAATCTGCTTGCTGGCGGCAATCTCCGGCTGGCGGGGGCGACGTCAATCCGCAGCAGCGGCCAATTTGTAAGTTCCCTGTCGTTCACTCACCCAGTTGAAACAGCCGCCGCAAGGCGTCGACCAAGCCTTGGCGATGCCCGGCCGCCGCATCATCGCGCAACGAAGCCAATGGTGGATGCAGTAACTTGTTAACCAAACGGTCGAACGCCTGGGTAATCTCAGCATCACGCTTGGACGTTACGTCGACTCGTTCCAATCGCTTCAGCAACCGCTCCAACTCACTCTGCTTGACCGTCTCAGCACGCTCACGCAATTGACGTATTACAGGACCTGTGGCACGTGTCCGCAGACTGGCCAAATAGAGCTCGGCTTCTTCATCAATAATCCGCTGAGCTTTCGGCCACTCTCGTTCACGCTCGCGACGATTGCGGTCGGCTGATGCTTGCAGGTCATCGACGGAGTAAAGATAAACGCCTGATAAATCTCCGATCGCCGAGTCAAAATCTCGTGGCACCGCCAAGTCAAGGATCAACAACAAGCGTTCATAGCGCGCGGCGTGAATACCGCGAAAACGCTCGAGCGTGACAATTGCCTCGCTGGCACCTGTCGTGCTGACTACCAAATCGGCCGCGATAAGGTGTTGATCAAGCAGCTCCCAAGGAGCAACCTCAGCCTGCAACTCGCTCGCCAACTGGGAAGCTCGCTCAAGTGACCGGTTGACGATGGTAATTTGCCGAGCCCCACCATCACGCAGGTAGCGGAGCGTCTCAGCGCCCATCTCCCCCGCCCCAATCAACAACACTTGTTTATCTGTCAGCGTTTCAAAAAACTCCGGCGCGACTTCGCCAACTGCCACGCTGGGAATGCTCACTCGCCGTCGATGAATGGCCGTTTCGTGTTGCACGCGTTTAGCAACGCGACTGGCCGATTGAAACGCCGTGTGCATCAACGGCCCCGCTGTGCCGGCCGCCGTCGCCCACTCATAAGCTTGTTTGACTTGAGACAAAATCTGAGCTTCGCCGACAACCAAACTGTCCAACGAACAAGCGACGGTAAACAAATGCGTCACCACCTCATCGCCAGCTCGATGGATCGTATGTTCCAGCAACTGATCCGGCGTCAACTGACGCGCATTTGCTAAAAATTCAATTACGTCGCCATGCCCCGGACAATCCTCCGGATCATTGGCGGCCGTGTAAAATTCAACACGATTACAGGTACTCAACAAGACCGACTCGGCGCTGGGAAAACGCTGCCGAAAATCGGCCAACGCTTGTTGCGCTTGCGGTTCACTGAATGCCAGCTGTTCGCGAAATTCGACGGCTGCGTCCTTGTGGCTACAACCCACCATTTGCAGCTTCACGAATTTTCCTCCCCAGAACCTGCAACTAAAACAGGCTCTACAGCTGGAGCAGGCATGAAAGCTGAATCCGACTCCACAACTGGACCAAAATCCAGACTTGATGACGAAGTCCCACCGCCACCATGTCCCGTTCCCAAAACTCCCGCCATCGCCAGCACCAAAAAACCAAAACTGGCCAAAGTCAAATAGGCAACCTTACGACCCTGACGAGCCGGGCGGTAGAAGAGCTCAATCGCGGTGGCCACCAACAACCAGATCAGCAGTATGATCGGTAGCACAATCTCCCGGCTGGTCCAAGCCACCGCGCCGCTGAGATTCAAATTCATGATCACACCGGCCAAAGTGCCAATCGCAACCGCCACGGTGCTGAAGACCAAAGTACCACGATTTAATTGCTGTAACCATTCGAGCGTCGGCAACTTGAGACCTCGCGAACTGGCCCGCTTGCGCTTCAATCGAGTCGACTGCACCAGGTACATACAACCGATTAAAAAACCGATCAGCACAGCGGCCGCACCTAACAGCATGGATAACCCATGAATGGTACTCCAAAATCCAACCGCCCTCTCGCGATCGAATGGCTCCCAACCGCGAACGGCCATCGCCAAAGCAATTAAAGCTAATACGGGAGGTAATAAGAAATAACCAATCGTCGTCTCCGGACGTCGTACCAACAACACCAGATAGGCCACAGCCACAGCCCATGCCAACAATAACGACCAACTATACCAATCGGCCAACAAACCAATATCGGAACGACCCTGCTGAGGACTGGCCAACATCACCAAGTAGACCGCTTGAGCAAACAAACCGGCTACCGTAAAGCCTATGATAAGCGCCGTTCGCGCGGGCACCCGAATTACCGGACGGGTCAGTTCCAAAGCCATCGCGACCAGATAACTGCCGACAAAGCAGGTGGCTGAAATCCCGGAGAGAAATTGCATAAGTCGACTCTTACAGAGCGATTACCGAGGCTCACCAGGATCGCCCAAGTCGCTGGCTATATTTCAACATTGGAGGGAGGTTGAATCTGCACAATCTGCCCCGCAGCTGGCCGATCCCCGTTTGCTTGATTACCAGTTGGCCGATCTGGGTCTTGATACTTACTAGTATCAAAATGACGGCCGTAAGTGCCAAAATCATTAAAGGCATATTTTTTTGCCCAACGATACACCAGCGACCGCTCCGGTATCTCATCACCCGGCTGATACTGGCTCCGCCGCGGACTCACCCGCTTTAACTCCTCAATCACGTTACCCCGCGCAGTGGTATCGCGAGCACCATGCTTTTCCGCTAACTCGACTAATAAATCGGGACGCTCCATGATCACGCAGCCCCGCGTGTTGCCGGCTGTTAACTCGCGGAAATCTCTCAAAAATTGTGAATTGTTAAAGGTCTCCGCCAAAGGACGTTCGTCGTGGATCGATTCGGTCGCCAATTGAATCACCGGACACGGCTCAATATCACCCCACGGGCCCACGTGGTGGGTAAAACCCGTCACTGCCGGGCACAACGCATTGCCCGCATCATCGTGATACGCATCGATGACTATGATCGGTTTGGTGGCCCGCGTGTCGACAACAAATTGGCGGACGCGACGCTGCTGGGCGCTCGATAAAGCCAAATCGGGGTTCGGCTCCGGGCCGACCGGCCGGTAAATATGGAACCAGCAATACATCACGCCCATCTCAATCAACCGATCCACCCATTTATCGCTGACTAAATCATCGATGTTGGTGGTGCATACACTGGTGCAAACGCCGACCATTAGTTTATGGCGAATCGCCGTTTCGATGCCTTGCATGGTGGCGTTGAGAACCCCGGCCCGACCGCGCCGCTCATCACTGATCATTTCGCTCCCCTCGACCGAAATCAGCGGAGTGACGTTCCCCAGCCGCCGCAACTCGCTGGCAACCTCGTCAGTGATGAAATGCCCATTGGTGAACACTTGAAAATAAGCGTCAGGGTGCGCGGCAAAGATCTTCAGCAAATCTTTGTGCATGAAAGGCTCACCACCCAAAATCCCGAAAAAACTGTTCCCCATCGCTTTCGCTTGCTCGATCGTGCGATTGGCCGCATCGACCTCAATCCGATGCTGCTTCGAGGCCACATCGACCCAGCACCCCTGACAACGCAAATTGCAACTGTTGATCACGGACAAATAGAGAAAGGGTGGAAAGAAATCACCCCGTTTCAATCGTCGCTTGTGCCGATGCACACTCCGCAAACCCTTGACGCCCAACATCCAGGCAGCCTTCCAGAGCAATCGTTTGTCAGTTTCCGTCAACAGACGTTTGGCCATCCGCAGATACATAGCGATCCAGTGGGTGTGGGCGGGAAACTTGGCTTTCCAATGCGTCTCTATTAATGCGTCTCCATTATGGCTCAACAACCACCACCCGTGCGACCGTTAATCGACGATTCCCCACGGAAATTGCCAATCCCGAGCAAAAAATCGGTCGAGAAACTCAGCCCCCGCCGCGGGAGTACCACCCCGATGCGGCTCTCCAGCGAGCCTGCAATTTTGTTTTTTCCAGTTTGTCTGTCCCCTGTTCCGCTCGCCTCTCGTTGGTCTGGGTATCCAACAAACAACTTTCTCAAAACCAAGGACAGACTGATGAAAACTCAACTCATGGCACTACTGCTGGCTGGCTTGTCGGTACTTTCCGCTGGTGTCAGCAAAGCTCAAGATGGTTCCGGCCGACAGGCTGTGCAGGCGATCATCATCGATAACAACGACGGGCAAGGATACTTCAGCAGCCGCTTGGGGGCTCGCTTCCAAATCGACACCTACTTCTTGCCAGGCTTCGGCCACTACCGAGGTGCCAAATTGACCACGATGCCTGTCCCCGGCTCACCGTTGGCTCAAGCCAACTTGCGACTTGGCGACGTGATCACTCGACTCGATGGGATCCCGGTGCAAAACAACCGCTCCTTGGAAAATCATCACCTCGATACCAACGTCCGCTTCGTTAAAGCCGGTTCCCACCGCGTTGGCCAAGCATCGATCTGGATCGAACCCGAACGCTTCTTCCGCGATCCCAACTGCCACATCAGCCAACGTCCCGGACTGCGACCCTAAAAAGCTCCCAAGCGACAAACTTTCCTCCATTTGATCTTGCCAAAGCGTTTGCAGCTCTTATGCTCTGCGACTGCTTTGAGACTGAGTCTCAATTGCGATTAGCACCTTTAGCGGTTACTTTTGGGAAACTTTGGCAGGTATGGAGTTCAAATTGAGCGTGGAATTCAAGCAGACTGGACTTGGGGAACGGCGAATCGGTTCGCCACTTCCCCGTCACACAACCACCGCTTTTACGCTGATCGAACTGCTGGTGGTGATCGCCATCATCGGCATCCTGGTCGGACTACTTTTACCGGCGGTGCAAAGTGCCCGCGAAGCTGCTCGACGTATCTCCTGTGCGAATAATCTCAAGCAAATTGGCTTGGCGATGCACAACTATCACGACACCTTTCGCGTCTTCCCTCCAGCCGGTTTCTATCGTCGCGACGTTGCCGAAACGTCCTGGTCGATCCAAGCCCGTCTGTTGCCCCAATTGGAGCAGGCCAATTTACAAAACCTGATCAACTGGAATCTCCCCTACGCGGCTCAGGGGATCGTGGCGCAAACGCGAGTTCCCGTTTACGTTTGCCCCAGCGACGTGGGCGACACGCCCCGCCCCAGCCCTTCAACAGCCGATCCAAATTTCACCCATTACCCCCTGTCCTATGCCGCCAATGTGGGTCAATGGTTCGTGATCGATCCACTCAGCGGACTTGGCGGCACGGGATTAGTTTTTCCCAACAGTCGCACCAACATGGCGGCCGTCCGCGACGGGACCAGCAACACGTTGGCTTTTGCCGAAGTCAAAACCTGGACTCCCTATTTGCGAGATAGTGGTAATCCCTCGGCACCTGACGCCGCCGCCCCCCTCACACCGGCCGAAGTGGTCGCCTTGGGCGGCAGTTTCAAAGCCAACTCGGGGCACACCGAATGGGTCGATGGTCGGGTTCATCAAACTGGCTTTACAACTACCTTTGCTCCCAACACCAAAGTCATTCATTGGCAGGATGGAGTCGCCTATGACGTCGATTTCAACTCATCCCGCGAAGGCCGCAGCCTGAATCAACCAACTTACGCCGCCGTCACATCACGCAGCTACCATCCCCAAGTAGTGGCCACCAATCGAGTTGACGGCTCGGTCGGATTTGTCGCCAACACCGTTGAGCTGCTTGTCTGGCAAGCGTTGGGCACGCGAGCGGGTGGCGAAATCATTGACAACACCAAGCTCTAAACAATTAAGCTTAATGAAAACCTTTATCCGCAAAGTCCCACGATCATCCTCGCTTGAGCGACTGGGCGGTCACGATCGATAGCTGCAATTGACCGATTATCAGCACGCAGGGAACTTCAACCAAGCAGCGTTGCTGGGGTTTGATCGGCGGGCCGTAGGGGGCGATTTGCAGGGGGACTTTCTGAGAACAGTTCGTAATCTCCAGTTGTTGATAGCCAACCCGCTTGAGCAATGCTTGCGTTCGAGAGATGGTCAATTTTCGACTGTGTGCGATTACCATGCGAGGCGGGTTTGTGGCGACCAGTTGTGGTGCCGTCGCCTCTTGCTGTGTCGCTCGTCCGACTTCCAACTCGACCCCCAAATCGTGTTTCAATAAGACTTGGTCCTGATGTTTGGCATAGTGCATAAGCCTCACAACCAACCGCCAGCGAGTCGATAGCACCTCGGCCAAGCGGCGAACCCATTGTTCCACCGAGAGCGCGGTCAGGCGAGCGGCGGGTGCGGCTAACGTGTTGATGGTTAACTCGGCTTGATCTCGGGCACGCAGAAAAAATTCATCTTCAATTAATTTCTCCAACAACCCACCACAATCAACCAAAGCCGGATACTGCAGATAATTAGCAGCTAATAACTGCACGTTGGCCGCGGTTTGGAGTTTCAGCTGCTCTCGTTTTTGTTTGTAACGAAATTCAAGATCGGCTAACAACAATTCAGTCGCCACCTCTTGCCGAACTTCCAGCGGTGCCTCATCAATCCAATCGCACAAGTTGGGAGACTGTTGATGGTCGTGCCAATAAGCATCCAAGCGATCTAAATATTCAAGGGGCGCGTCGTCCATTACTCCTCGGCTGTCAGTATGCGCGTCCACAGTTCAACTGCCACTTTCATTCGCCTCTGCACGGTCCGTTCTGAACATTTCTGCATTTCGGCAATCGTTTCGGTATCGGCCCCTTGCAAATGCAACAGCACAACATCTCGCGTGCTGTCGTCTGGCATTTGCTTCATCACCACATCGAAAAACTCCGTGGCTCGGATATCGGCGTCGGGCGCGTCGTAATGCCTACCGGCCGCGCGATCGATCGCGGCGGGAGCCCCCGAATCGGTCGCCGAATCTTGACCAAGAATCAAATTCTGCCCTCCCCGACGCTGGGCCATCGATCGTTTGCGATAGTCGTTGGCCTTGCGGATACTGATCGTTAACAGCAACTTCCAAAGTTGGTCGGCATCATCGAGTTCGGTGAAATTTCCCAGCGAAGCTCTGCGAATAAACGTTCGCAGCGCGCTAACTGCAACATCCTCTTGATCCTCGAACCGGCGGCCTTGCGTGGTCAAACGGCCAGATACCGCTCGCGAAATACGCTCGAAATAGGCTTCCCAAAGCTGCGTCGTGGAAACGCTGTCACCACGTCGCACCGCTGACATCCAAGCGTCAAAATCGGTGATTTCATTCATGAAAACAATTCATCGGAATTCAATACGTTCGTTGATTTAGAACCATACAGACGACTACAAGAAAGCCCTCGGCTGACGGTATTCGCGTCGGCTCTTCAGAGTATCATAGCTGGCCAGCGAGCCGAGTTTACCTTATCCCCCATCTTCCGCAGCCCGTCGCAAACGCAGTTCCGTACTGCTGATGTCGTTACGATAGCTCATTTCAGGGTCACAAATCTCCCGCATGTTGGTGGGCAGGTCCAGCATATTGGCAGCCAAGTAGGCTCCCTGAAGCCGCCGACCAAATACCAAAAAACGACAGCCAAAAGCGGCAATTTTCTCAATTGCCCGATCCCTTCCCAACTCACCGCTGGCATAAAACCGCGGATCGGCAATGCGCAACGCCGTATCAGCGCCAACGATAAATGTCGCTCCGGAAAATAGTTCGGCCTTCTGATCAAAACGGGGACAACGCGTCAGCGCGTAACATAACCCAGCCCCCCGCAACTGTGCGACCCGCTCCTGAATCGTGAGAAAGTCAAGTGCCGGTTTATCAGCATTGGTGACTGATAATTCAAACATTGCACGCCTTGCGCATATTGCTTCGGCAGCCCTCGCCATCTCCAAGTGACCCTCATGGAGGGGATTAAAACTGCCTGAGAAAATCAGCCGATTCTCTTGCCGCGATGACTCTTGAAGCGCAGCATCCCCGTTGTCTTCCGGAAATAGCAGGGGGATCTGACCGTTCACCAATTGAACCAATCTCTGGTCGGGATTCGCCCGCTGCCACTCGAGCCGCCTTGGCAATGCGGAATCTTGCAGCCCAGGCTCAAACTCGCCAGTCACCTCCGGGAAATTTAACTCCACGCCAAATTTCCGTAAGGCGTCAATCAACGAATTGGCCGTTGCTAACTCTTGCTGATCGCGGATGGAATTGTCGCCCGCTTGATACTGAGTGACACCCCAATCGATTGTTAGCGAAAGTGTATCTGCCGCTCCATGCAAGGTGATGAATGCTCGATCGGCTCCCCGGCGTTGACGATTGGTTGCCAAGGCCGCCGTACAACCGACTCCAAGGGCGCCGTTCCCAGCCAGCAACCGACCAGCTCGCTGCCGAGCGGCAACCGCCATCTGGCGAGAAGTCGTTACGCTGCAAGCCTGTTCTATTCGACCACCAACCAACTCCCGTAACGCCTCGGCGTGATACGGTACAATGGCCTCGAGCATCAGCCGCGAGGCGCCGGGACGGGCAAACAATTTAGGAATCGACAACGTGCCACCACCTGTGACAGCGAGGACCAAATGATGAGTCACAAGCAAGGCTCTCTGAGGTTCGAGTCTGGCTGAGAAATGAGCCGAATTTTCCCGCCGGGATACCAGCGGAAGACAAGCACAACGAGGAAAGTTATCACCCGCACGTTGCCTGAAGGGACTACCCCATTAATAATGACAGGCAAACCCACCCCTGGACAGAGCCAACTCCGCACTGAAAAAAGAAGCTGTTTATGTCGCAATCGCTGGTTCCCGATGCTCATTTACGCCTTAGCGACAACGACGTCCAAGCGATCGACCGTTTACAGACGGGGTTCACGCAATTAAAGCAGGAGTTGAGCCGCGTTATCGTTGGGCAGCAACAAACGATTGAACAACTGGTCATTTGTCTTTTTGCCCGCCGACATGCCCTCTTGATGGGTGTTCCCGGTCTAGCAAAAACCCTGTTGGTCAGCAAATTGGCTGAAACGATGTCGCTCAAGTTCAGCCGCATCCAATTTACTCCCGACCTGATGCCAATGGACATTACTGGGACCGACATTTTGCAGGAGGGGCAAAGTGGGATGCGGGAGTTTCAATTTATTCATGGCCCCGTGTTCGCCAACATCGTCTTAGCGGACGAAATCAACCGCGCCCCTCCCAAAACGCAAGCCGCCATGCTGGAGGCGATGCAAGAGCAACGGGTCACCGTGGTTGGCAAAACCTTTCATCTCGAAGCGCCCTTTATGGTGCTGGCGACTCAAAACCCAGTGGAACAGGAAGGGACCTATCCGCTACCGGAAGCTCAGCTCGATCGCTTCATGTCGTTGATCGAATTAGATTATCCCAGTGAGCTCGAGGAAATTGAGATTGCCCGCACGACCACCGGCGGCGCGTTGCCCGAACTCCAACATTTACTCTCTGCCGAACAGATCATTGCTCATCAAGATTTAGTGCGACGGGTACCAGTGCCCGATCACATTTACACATATGCCGCACGGCTGGTCCGCCAAACCCGTCCGCATGGCGAAACCGCGCCCGCTTGGTTGAAACCACTTGTCTCCTGGGGCGCCGGTCCTCGAGCGGTGCAGAACTTGATCTTAGGTGCCAAGGCGCGAGCTGCTTTGAAAGGCTCGTATATGGTTCGCTTGGAGGATGTTCAAGGTGTCGCCGTACCAGTGCTTACGCACCGCTTGATTACCACCTTTGCGGCTCAAGCAGAGAGCGTATCGGCGGGCGATATCGTTCGTCGTTTGGTGTCAGAAGCGGACGCCAGCTGAAATGTTTCCAGATCGACAACCTCGCGCCTTCCTCGACCCGCATATTTTAGCTCGACTGGCCTGTTTGCCTCTGTTTGCCCGCCGCGCCATGCAGGGCAATATTTCTGGTCGGCATACGAGTCCAAATCGTGGCTCCAGCGTGGAATTTGCCGAGTATCGCAAGTACGTGCCGGGCGACGACCTGCGACGACTCGATTGGCGCGCCTATGGTCGAACGGATCGTTTCTACGTTAAAGAATTCGAAGCCGACACCAATCTTCGCTGCACTTTGGTGCTCGATACCAGCGGTTCGATGGATTACGGTTCGGGCACCGAAACAAAACTTACTTACGCTCAAAAAATCGCCGCCAGTTTGGCTTACTTGGCGATCCAGCAAGGCGACGCGGTGGGGCTGTCCTCCGTGGCCGCCGGAATCGTTACCCACATCCCACCGCGCCGCAACCCGGCTCACCTCAGCCTCATTTTCGATACCTTGGAACAAATTCGCTGCCGAGGAGAAACGCATTTAGCTTCCGTGTTGCATGAGTTGGCGGAAACCACAGCCCAGCGCGCCTTGGTGGTGGTGATCTCAGACTTTTTCATCGACCCCACTGAACTCCGCAGCTGTTTTGAACACCTACGTTTTCGCAAACATGACTTGGCTCTCTTTCACCTATTAGATCCTCAAGAAATTGACTTCCAATTCCAACGACCAACCAGGTTTTTGGATATGGAAGGTGGCAATGCCATTTTTGCCGAACCCAACGAAATAGCCGATCGCTACCAAGCCGCGCTGCATGAGTATTTAACAAAGCTCAATCAAGTCGTCTTAGAGACTGGCGTCGATTACCACCGAGTGCGAATCGATGAGGCTTATGACCAAGTCTTAATGCGGTTTCTGATGGGGCGAGCAAGCAGTCGAGGTGTGCGATGAGCTTTTTACAACCTTGGATGTTGCTCGCCCTGCCACTGATTGCCCTGCCGGTGATCATTCATCTGATCAACCAAAGACGTTATCAATCGGTCCCTTGGGGAGCGATGATGTTTTTGTTGACTGCCAACCGAATGTCACGCGGTTACGCGCGCCTTCGTCAATGGCTGATTCTACTCTTTAGAACGTTAGCCATCGCTGGTTTGGTGTTCGCCATCAGCCGACCGCTGGCCAGTGGTTGGATGGGGGCTGCCGCCGGAGGATCGGCCGATGTCACCATCGTGCTGCTCGATCGCTCTCCCAGCATGAGTCAGCGTGGCCAAGCCACACCCGTCTCCAAACTGGAAACTGGTCGCCAGCAAATCAACGACGCGCTGCAGACGCTGGGGGCCAAACGCGTCGTGCTAATCGACAGTGCCTCACCCGATCCACGCGAACTGGGACCACAAGAATCTTTAGTGGAAGCCGCAGATACCGGTCCCAGTGATGCCCCAGCCGATCTACCCGGCATGCTGTTGGCCGCGTTGGACTATCTTCAAGACAATCAAGTCGCCCAGGCCGATATCTGGATCTGTTCCGATCTGCGTGTGGGTGACTGGCAACCGACCGATGGGCGTTGGCAATCGATCCGGGAAGCATTTACGCCTTATGAGAATCGCGTCCGTTTTCACTTGCTGGCCTACCCGGAGGTCGCCAACGATAACCGCATGGTTGAGGTCGTGTCAGTCAGCCGCGAGCCACGCGAAGGGGGTGCCGACGTGGTGCTCTCACTGAAGATCGCCCAGACGGCTGCAAACTTCACCGCCACCAACTCAGCCGACGACGAAACAACCACCACAAACGATGCGAGCATCAATAGCCCCCTGCCAATTGAATTTGAGATCGCCGGCGCGCGGTCGGTGCTGAATGTCGAAATGCGAGGTCCTGAATTTGAATTACAGTCGCATCGCATTCCCATAGCCGCCCCACTATTAACCAATCAACCAGCTGCCGCTGACAATGCGGGCGGTAACCCAAGCCTCGCTCCCGGCTGGGGACGCGTCTCCATTCCCGGCGACAGCAACCCGGCTGACAATAACTATTACTTTGTCTTTTCCGAACCACCGCCGAGGCGAACACTCATCGTCAGCGATGATCCCAGCGTGATTCGCCCCTTGGAATTGGCTGGAGGAATTCCGCCCAGCAGCGGTGATCAAGTCGAGGCTTTGGTTCGCACGGGGACTAATTTAGATGATATCAATTGGGATGAATTGATGCTCGTGCTCTGGCACGCACCAGCCCCGCAAGCGGACATGCTCAGCCAACTGCAAACGTGGATCGGTCGTGGCGGTCGAGTGATTTTCTTTCCTCCGCCGCAACCCGACGATAGTGAACTGTTCGGGGTCCGCTGGGGCGATTGGCGCGAACCACAACAAGAAGTAACGGTGCAAAGTTGGCGACGAGACACTGACCTGTTGGCTAACACACAAAACGGTCAAGCCTTACCCGTGGGTAAACTGACCGTTCGCCGACATGTTACCCTCGCAGGTGAATACACCACGCTGGCCAGCCTACCAGAAGAACAACCGCTACTCGTCAAAGCGGCCACCACCTCGGGCGGTGTCTACTTTTGGTCTACCACTCCCGATCCAAGCTATTCCAGTTTAGCCAGCGATGGTGTCGTCTTTTACGTGGCCGTGCAACGAGCCAGCCTCGACGCCGCGGCCGCTCTCAGCACAACCGGCAGCCTCATTGCCGGCGCCACGCATGAAGAGTCGGCAATCAATTGGCGAAAATTGACTGGTCGGAAGGATGCGATTTCCACCGAACAAGCTTCCACAGCGGGTGTCTATCAACAAGATAATATGCTGACCGCCGTAAATCGCTCTCCTCGCGAAGACGTTGCCACCATCATTAGCGACGAACAACTGGCGAACCTATTCCAAGATCTGCGGATGGACCGTGTCAACGACGCTGCTGGTAATCTCGACGCGTTGGTGCAGGAAATTTGGCGAGCCTTTCTCATCGGTATGATGTTGGCTCTGTTAATCGAAGCCATTCTCTGCTTGCCGAAAGTACACCCCAGCGGAGGGCTGGCGGCATGAACAGCTCTCAAACCTTGACATTCGCTTGGACTCCCACGACCCTGTTAATCGCGATCACGTTGTGGTTGATTACCGCCGCATTCTCTTATCTCACTTGGCGCCGCAGTGGTTATCGCAACTCCGTCTTATGGTTAGAAATCTTGCGACTCAGCGCCGTCGCTCTCGCCGGACTATTGTTGAATCAGCCTGAGTGGGTCGAGACTTATCAACCTGCTGATAAACCGGTGGTGGTGATTATTACCGATGATTCGACCAGCATGCAAACTCGTGATGTTGTCAATGCCCAATCAACAACCCCACAAACGCGCGCTCAGACGATCTCACCATTAAGCGACGACGAACAACTTCGACAACTCGACGGCTGGCAGACAGTCGATGAGAAAATCGAAATTGTCCTCAACGCGATCCGTGGGGATGGCACCAATTTGGCCCAGCCGCTGGAAGAATTGCTGGCCCGGCACCCATCTTTACTCGGTGTCGTGCTGGCGTCCGATGGTGATTGGAATCAAGGGGAACCTCCCGCCCAAATTGCCAGTCGCTATCGCACCCGCGGTGTGCCCATCTTTACCATTCCAGTCGGCAGCAAAACGCAACTTCCCGATCTGGAACTGGTCAGTTTTGATGTCCCCACATTTTCCATTATTAACAAGAGTGTGCGAATACCCTTCACGATCGATAGTGCCCTGCCCCGTGATACGATGGCGACGGTCGTGATGACCACCTCAACGGGCGAACGACTCGAACGCGAAGTACGCATTGCGGCCATGAGCCGGACCAGCGATGCCATCGTTTGGGAACCAAAAGAGACTGGCGATGTTACGCTGAAATTAGAAGTTCCACTGCAATCGAACGAGTTAATCGAAGACAACAACACCGCTTCGGCACCCATGTCGGTTCGCGAAGAAAAACTCCGCGTGTTAGTGATCGAATCCATTCCGCGCTGGGAATACCGTTACCTTCGCAACGCGCTCTCTCGCGATCCAGGTGTCGAAGTCTCCTGCTTGCTATTTCATCCCGGCCTCGACAAACGAGGTGGCGGCAACCTCGATTACATTAAAGAGTTTCCACAGGGTAAAGACGAGCTGGCCGAATACGATGTGGTCTTTTTGGGCGACGTTGGCATCGATGAAGAACAATTAACGCTGAAACAATGTGAGTTGTTAAAGGGACTTGTCGAGCAACAAGCCAGCGGGCTGGTCTTCATGCCCGGTTGGCGAGGTAGCCAATTTTCTCTTCTGGAATCGGCTCTGGAAGATCTCTACCCCGTCACACTCGACGATCTCCAACCCGGCGGCTGGGGCTCACGGACACCAAGTCATTTCGAATTAACCGAACTTGGCCGCCGCAGCTTGCTGACCAAATTAGCCGATACGACAGACGATAACATCGAAGTCTGGGGGAACCTTCCCGGTTTCCAGTGGTACGCACCAGTCGTCAAAGCCAAACCGGGAGCCGATGTGTTAGCCGTGCATTCCGAGACCAGCAACCAATACGGACGCTTGCCTCTGCTGGTGACGCGCACCTTCGGCGCCGGTAAAGTCCTGTTCATGGGAACGGACGGTGCTTGGCGTTGGCGAAAAGGTGTTGAAGATCTTTACCATTATCGTTTTTGGGGCCAAGTTGTTCGCTGGATGGCCTACCGTCGTAACATGGCTCGCGGCGAAACGATGCGGTTTTATTACTCGCCCGAGCAACCCCAAGTCCGCCAGCAGGTTGCTCTCACTGCCAACGTGATGGAAACAAATGGCGAACCATTGGCTCGTGGACAAGTCACCGCCCGCATCGTGGCCCCCTCGGGCAAAATAGAAACCGTGCGGTTCAACTCCAGCGGCGAAGCTTGGGGAGCCTTCAATGGACGATTCACCGCCAGCGAGCCGGGGCAACACCAAGTCACGCTCCGCTGTGAAGAAACCTCCGGTAGCTTGGAAACAACTTTGTTCATTCAAGGCGCCCCGCTGGAGCAAATTGGAAAACCGGCCCGCCCCGAAGTGTTGGAGGAAATTGCGCGTTTAACCCGTGGTCGCGTGCTGCGAATTGATAAACTGGAAGAAATTCAACAATCATTGGCCACGCTGCCGGAGCCACCACCGGCTATTCGACGTGTTCAACTGTGGAGTAATCCGGTAGTTGCTGGCCTAATGATCTTACTGCTCGGCGGATTCTGGATTGGCCGCAAAGTCGTTGGGTTTATATAGTGAAATGATTGCGACTGTTTCCCAATTGAGTTCCAATAGAAACAAGTCCCGTTCAGTCCGTTACTCCGGAAATTTCTGATGAGCCTCGCGACAACCCCCACCGGTTTAACCGCCGGTCAAGATGCCAGCTTGCTGAATCATCTCCAGGTTCCCGACTCGCTGCAAAAACAGTTGGGCGGCTACCGGCGTCGTGTCTGGACGATCAAACTGGTCGAAGCCACGGCGATCGCTCTGTTCATCACTGCCGTCGCCTTCCTCACCGCCTACCTGCTCGATCGTTTCACCGATACCCCCGCGATCGTCCGTGGTGGGTTATTGTTCGTCGTGCTGGCGGCCGCCACGATTCTCCCGATCTGCTTTCATCGTTGGGTCTGGAGTCAAAGAACGCTTACGCAACTAGCCCGGTTGCTCAGCAGGCAATTGCCAGCGGTGGGCGATTCGCTGCTAGGGGTCATCGAACTGGCTGAAAACCATCGTGAACAATCACGCTCCCCCGCACTTTGCCAGGCCGCGATGCGGCAAGTGGCCGCCGACGCCAGTCAACGTAACCTATTGGCCGCTGTCCCCCGCTCACGATACCGCAGCTGGAGTATTGCGGCTGGCCTGGGGGTGCTTGTTGCGCTCGGTTTGTTCTTCGCCTATCCAACAGCTGCCAGCAATACGCTCGCGCGGCTCGCTGCGCCCTGGAGCGATATACCACGCTACACCTTTACTCGCGTCGATCAATTACCCGCTCAGTGGCACGTCGCGCACGGGGAACCCGTCACGCTGATCTTAAACCTAACAGAACAATCCAAATGGCAGCCCGCTGCGGGGATCATACAAGTAGGCAGGCAACAACCTATCAAAACAGAGCTGGTCAACGGCGGTTATCAATTCATTTTACCACCTCAAATCGAGCCACAACCTCTCGATCTGCGCATCGGCGATACGATTCAACAAGTTAATCTGGTACCAACATTACGCCCCGAACTAATGCAGATTGCTGGACAAGTTCACTTACCAGAGTATCTAGGTTTACCAACTCCAATCATCAAAGACGCGCGGGGCGGAGCCGTTTCGCTCGTCAAAGGCAGCCAAGCAGTCTTTAAAGTGGAAGCCAGTCGCGAGTTAGTAAAGGCCACCATCAATGGCAAATCTCAACAGCCAAATGGCAATCAGTTTTCTTCAGAAGCCGTGCTAGTGGCTGACTCCAGCGAACTTCGTTTGGAATGGCAGGACGAACATCAACTTGCCGGTCGCGAACCCTTTAACTTACAAATTACAGCAATCGACGACGAATCGCCCTCGCTGATCTGTGATGGCCTACCCCGCCAAGCCGTCGTGCTCGATTCTCAACAGCTCAGCTTCCAAGTCCAGGTTCATGACGATTTTGGCGTGCGACGCGTGGGAGTCATGTGGCGAGGTTTGCCAAATGACGCGCTCGCTCAACCAACCTCCGGTGAACGTGTACTCGCCGCGGGTGGGAATGATCAAGCTTCCATGGAGGTCATTGGCACTTTCTCGGCAACCTCTTATGGTATCGAACCGCAAGCAATTGAATTGTTTGTCTGGGCCGAAGATTATCGCCCTGAAAATGATCGTGTTATCTCATCACCTTACATGCTCTATGTCCTCACACCCGATCAACACGCGATCTGGATGACGGAGCAGTTAAGCAAATGGCATCGCCAAGCGCTGGAAGTCCGTGATCGCGAATTACAGTTATACGAATCTAACAAGGAACTCCGAGATCTGCCCAGCGAAGATCGCAAAATCGCGGAAAACCGCCAACGCATTGAACGTCAAGCCCAAGCCGAACGCGCCAATGGACGTCGCCTGGCGCGGCTCAGCGAACTCGGTGACCAACTCGTCAAACAAGCCTCCCGAAATTCAGAAATTGGCGTCGGTCACCTCGATCGCTGGGCTGACATGTTGCAAATCCTCAAGGATGTGTCGGCCAACCGCATGCCCTCCGTCGCCGATCTTTTGGACAAAGCGGCGGCCGAACCGAACGGTCTCGCCCAACAAGCCCCAAAACCTAGCGGTCCCGTGGCGGGTCAAGATCGTTCAAAGCCAACGCCGGGAAGTCCCAGCAAACAAGATCCAAATGCGAAGCCAAGTAATAAAATCGTGCCCCAATTGGTCGATCGCGAGTCGTCCCAAAATACACCTGACGAACTCCCCGCGGACGAAGCCGGTCCACCGAAGAAACCTAGCGATCCAGCGCTCCGCCTCCCAACTACAACCTTGGTTGGGCCAGCCAAAGAACCATCTCCAAAGACAGATGAACAACCACCAGGTGCGGATTCGAAATTGACGGAAGCCGTCACCGAGCAAGAAGATCTGCTAGCTGAATTTGAAAAAATTGCCGATGAACTGAACGCCGTCTTGGCAAACCTCGAGGGCAGCACTCTGGTCAAACGCCTCAAAGCCGCTTCCCGCACACAGTCGATGGTAGCCGGTCGAATTTCCGACCATATTGAATCAGCCTTTGGACGCCGTGAAAGTCGCTTGACTCCTGATGTCAATGAAACGCTTACCGGTTTGCAAAAAGTTGAAGATCAAAGTGTGCAAGAAGTTTCCTACATTATGGATGATATGTCGGCTTACTTCGAACGACGTCGGTTTGCCCGCTTTCAAACGGTTCTTGAGCAAATGAAAGAAGAGGATGTGATCGGTGGCTTGCGGCAATTGACGAGCGACATCTCCAAACAACAGGGACTCTCAGTTGCTCAATGCGAATATTGGTCTGACACACTCGATCGCTGGGCCGAAGATTTAGTCGACCCAGCCTGCAGCGGCCAATGTCCCGGTGGAAAATCTCCCGCCAGCCTACCCCCTTCCATCGTGCTCGAAGCGCTCAAGATTCTTGAGGCCGAGATCGAGCTCAGGGAAGAAACTCGCGTTGCCGAACAAGCCCGCCAAGCAGTCTCGCGCGACGACCACATGCAAGAAGGGCTACGACTCTCCGATGTGCAAGTTCAATTACAAAATCGAGTCGTTGATCTGCTACATCGCATCGAAGAACTGCCCGATGCGCAGAAGCATTTTGGCAAGGAACTGAAGTTGCTCGCACAAGTCGACGTGGTCATGGGCGAAGCACTGCGGCTGCTAGCGGAACCCAACACGGGCTCCACGGCGATCGCGGCGGAAACCGAAGCGATTGAACTACTGCTCCAGTCGAAACGCATAAACCCGAAAAGTGGCGGGGGCGGCGGCTCTTCTCCAGGCGGCGGCGGTAGCGGTACGACCACCGATTCAGCCCTTGCCCTGCTCGGCAGCGGCACCAATCAAAAGGAAGTCCGCGAAGACAGAAATATCGGCCAAACCACCGGTGAAACAGGAACCGTCCTGCCGGAAGAATTCCGCGCCGGATTGGACGAATACTTTAATCGTATCGAACAACCAATTCGGTGATTCACAGTGTATATAGCTTACCGATGCTTGGCGTTGCCCCAAAACTTTCCCGCACCATGGCGGAACAGTTTGTCGATCGCTTTTTGCATCATCAATTATCTCGCCATATTCCCCGCTGTAACGAACGCCCAAGATGTTGAAGTAATACTTCAAGATGACTTCGGGGGTGTAATTATCGAAGAACAGAGACCCGCGAACGTCGAACAAGGAAAACTGAAGCAACAGGAACTCACTGATACGTTAACCAACCTCATTCGCAGTGAAATAGGGTTTGCCAAACGAGTTTGCGATCTAACTCCCGACCAGACCAAACAACTCTCGGCCGACATGATCGCCAGCATCGACACCATGCAAGATTTAACCGTCGATGGCAACCAAGACGAACTATTTGGTTTCGCCGGAGGTAGCACCGTGATCGTCGCCAATGTTGCGGGAGGAATTGCTTTTAAGGCCGACCCGGTCGCTCGGGTCCGCAGCGTTTTTGACGGCAAACTCGCTGAGATTGCCGCCCCTGATGAACTAGCAAAATATCGCCATGAAGCAAAGCTGCGGGAAACATTCCTGCGGACAGCCAATATCGCGGTGGTCATTGAACTACTCGACAAACAATTGGCATTTACAAAGGAACAACGAGACAAACTGAAGCTCGATTTACAAGCCCGTTGGGATGGTGCAAACACGTTTTCATTTGAAATGTACATAAGCAATGCTGAGTTTTATCCCGTTTTGCCCGAAATCGTTATGCAGCGAGTCTTGGACAAGAACCAGCGGCAGATTTGGAATCAAATGAATAAACATCATTTCCCCATGAATCTTAACTTGAATGCTCTTGAGATTGCTTGGGATGAATAATCGTATCCAACCTCCCAATAGTCGCCCCGCCAACTCTTTACTTCCGCCACAGGTTATGAGCGGTCGCTGCGCAAACATAATGCCTGGAATGCTTTTTTTGATTTGCCTTATTTATGCTTTTCCCGCTTTTAGCCAAGATGAGTTTGTTATTGACGCAGCAACGGCGGAAGCGTGGGTTTTCCAAAATTACGGAGACCGTCCTCAAGCTGAAAAAGCCATTGCCGCACAACTAGAAGTTTCCATCACTCAAATAAAACGAAAATTTCCCCTAACGTCCGAACAAGAACGAACGCTGCGATTAGCCGCTAGCGGTGATATCAAACGCTTTTTTGATTCAGCCGATTTAGTCATTAAGAAAATCTCTGGCCTAAAAGTCGGTCAAAATGAATTTAATGATGCTTGGCAACTAACAGTTCCCATTCAGCAAAGAATGCGACAAGGTCTCTTTGCCGACAGCTCTCTGTTTCAAAAAGTTCTACATACCACGCTCGAGCCAACCCAATCAGAAGCTCTCATCAAAGCTGAGAAAGAGGTCCTTGCTCGCAAGTTAAATGCCCTGGTCAATGCAGCCATCGCCCAGGTTGAATTGTCGATTCCGCTGACCAGCAATCAGCGCAATAGCCTAAGCGAATTACTGATTGAGAAACTTAAAGACGTGTCATTGGATCATGAATACGTTCAATACTTAATTTTATTGAGACTCGCACAGATCGATAAAGACGTACTCGCATCTTTTCTGGACGCTCAACAAATCGAAGGATTGCAAAAACTTGAGGAAAACCTTGAATCGATTGAAGCATTTCTTCAACAACAGGGCATTATTGAAATGGAGCCAAACGATGATTAAGCACACGTTGGGACGTCTTCTCGTCTGTTTCATTTCATTCTGGTTGTTGGGATCGTCCATCCTGCACGCACAGTTGCCGGGGCAAACCTATGGCGAAATGGTACCCCGTGATGTGCGCGAGATGTACGAACGTGGCTTAGCATATTTAGCCGAATCACAAGCCGACGATGGAAGCTGGCCCGATTCCAATCAAGGCCCCGGCATCACCGGGATGGCCGTGATGGCAATGTTGGCATCCGGTGAAGACCCAAACTTTGGCATTTACAGCGGTAATATCAAACGCGGACTGCGACACATGATCGCGAGTCAAAATTCCACCACCGGCATGTTAGGCAACAGCATGTACCATCACGGGTTTGCCACCCTCTGTCTAGCAGAAGCTTACGGTGCTGTAGACGATCGCGGCCTATGGGGAACTGAGGTCGATCCGAAGAGTCAACGCTCAATCGCAGAAGCATTGGAATTGGCGGTCCGCACCTCAGTAACCTCCCAGAAGAAGAATCAATTCGGCGCTTGGAGATACTCGGCCGATGCCAATGACGCGGATACATCAGTCAGCGGCGCTATCTTGGTCAGTTTGCTTGCGGCAAGAAATGCTGGCATCGAAGTTTCAGACGAATCAGTCGACCGCGCGATTGCTTATTATAAAAGTATGACCAGCGACAGCGGACAAGTTGCCTACGCGGGTGGTTTTGGTGGCTTCGACGAGTCGCTCGCTCGTATTTCTATCGCCGCGCTTGTCTACGCAATCGCTCGCCGTAAAGATCTGCCTCAATTCGACGCTACCCTCGGTTACCTGACCGCCCGACTTGAACAGCCACCTGGCGCTTACGAACAATACGCTCGCTACTATCAAGCCCAAGCTCTATTTCAAGGGGATGTTGATGCTTGGCAACGCTGGAATCGCTTGTTGGTTCGGGAGATGAAAGCCAGTCAAATGGAAAATGGTCAGTTCAAGGGGCAGTTCGGTAGCACCACTGACACCGCTCTTTCGCTCTTGGCGCTGGCCCTCAACTATCGCTTTCTCCCCATCTACGAACGCTGAGAGATCGCATGCCCTCCCGCTACATCATGCTCACATGGATCATGCTTGCATTGACATCGAGCCTCATAGGGAGCGATGTCGATCGAGTTGTCGGCCGAAATCCACAAGGTAGTTTAAGGCTTAAAAAGGACGCCTACCTAACTGGTGCGCTAGTTAGTAGTGAATCGCTGGGGATGATTCGTTGGCAGCATCCGCAGTTTGTCGAACCTTTTGAATTTCCTCTGCAAACCATTTCCGCAATTAACTTTCCCGTTCAACAAGCGGGCGAAGAAGCGGCGGGGGAATTTGGCTTTGAATTAATCAGCGGTACGCGTTTGTTCGGTACGATCGAGGCTTTTGAGGAACCCTGGTTGGTAATCCAGTCACCAACTTTTGGCGAACTACGGCTGGAACTAAGCTCGATAAGACGAATCTTCCGCTGGAATGATGGCAGAGCCTGTTTGTTTCATGGTCCCGGTTCGCTGCAAGAATGGACGATTACCAACAGACAAAAGATTTTGGAAGTAGACGATTTAGAATCCTGGAACGATGTTGGTTTTCAATTAGAAGCCAACGGACTCACCGATCCCATCTTTCGTGACATCGGTCTACAACAACGTTCTACGATTGAGCTTGAACTAGCTTGGGAAAGCGCCCCAAATTTTATCCTTGCCTTGGCCACTGACGGATCTCAAGAATCCTACCAAACAGCTTTCCGTATCGAAATCTGGAATAGTGCCGTCGTGCTGGTTCGCGAACTCCAAGAACGTGCGATGGTAAATGTCTTGGCTCAAGTCGAGGCAATGAATGGTCAACTTCATTTAACGATTGACCTTGACCAGACGAACGACCAAATAGTCATCTATAACGAAAGCGGAACAAAACTAACGACGATGCAATTGGGCCCGGGTACGGACAAACCATTCACAGGCGTGCAAGTTCAAAATATTAATGGACATCTGCGTCTGGAGCGGATCGACGTGCTTACGGGTGCTGTCGTGGCCATCGAAGCAGATACCGATTCAGCAGATCAATTTTTAACCTCCACAAAGCAAACCATATCTGGACGTTGGGTCGGATACCAAGCTGGCATGTTGCAGATCCAACAGGGGGAGACGGTTGAATCAATAGCTACTGAACAACTCGACTTAGCCATGTTTACTCACCCTGCCCCTTCCGAACCGGCAAACCAACTTCCAGAGGAGGGGCGTGAAGAACTGGACCAGCGGCAGCTTCTGCTAGTAAAAGGCGGAATTCGATTTTCTGGGCAATTTCAACGCGTCCTAGATAATCAAGTCGAATTTGCAACCGAGCATTTAAGGGATTCCATACTAGTGCCATTGACCGATCTGAGCGGTCTGCGAAGAGTCACCAAGTCAAATCAAAAATCCGGTTTCGCCTCCGGACGTTTTGGCACGCTAGTGATGAATGAAACGAACATCAGCGGAATCCTTATGGATTCAACCACCTCCGAGGGAAGGTCGTGTCTCTATTTTGCGCCCAAATGGTCAACGGTGGCCGCCCACCTAAAGCCCACCGCTAGCGGTCAAATCATTTACCATGATTCTACGGAGAAAAGGGTGAGACAGACAGTCGCACCAGCACGGGCTCGCAGGGGCAATCTGCTTGGCGCGATGGTTCAAGCTTTCGCCACTGGTAAAGTCGAAGACCGAGAGGTCATACGCCTGATTCATCTTCGCACGGGCGATTCCATCCCAGCCAGCGTCAAAGCAATTGATGAACAAGGCATCTTGATCGACTCAGTCGTAACCGGCGAAAGAATGATTCCTCACTCTCAAATGAAAGCAGCTGAGTTGAGGAGAGTGATCGACGAAGCAACGCTGGAAGATGCCGAACGCCAACGCCTGCTGACCGTGCCAAGAATGCGAAAAAACGCTCCGCCTAGCCATCTGTTGATGTCGGTCGATGGAGATTTTCTACGAGGAAACTTGCTGAAACTAGATCAAGAAGAAACATCTCTCGAAGCACAACTTAAAGAGATTACCCTGTCGACGCGTTATATTGGAAAAATTATCTGGTTTCATGCAGATGAACTGGAAGATGATGCGAAACCGACCGAACCAGCGTCAACCGCTGATAGTCAAGAAACGAATAACGCTCCGCTGCAACTGCTGGCCGTGCAACGTGATGGAATTCGCTTAACCTTCGTACCACAGGAATCTGGTGGTGGCGAGATTGTCGGCGAAAGCAAGCTACTAGGTGCTTGTTTAGTCAATTTGAAAACTGTTGATCGATTGGTTTTCGGAAGCGAAATTGGGACCACCACAGCAAACCTCCCGTTCTTCGATTGGCGCCTGCGACACGCCCAACAACCCGCTGTCTTTTCTGAAAGCGAAACGAACGGTGAGGGCGAAAGCATGGCTGGCACTAGTTCGCCACTGGTCGGTCAACCTGCCCCTGATTTCAAGCTCAAGACACTTGATGGAGACGATTTTCAGCTTTCGCAACAGCAAGGTAAAGTCGTTGTTTTAGATTTTTGGGCGACTTGGTGCGGCCCATGCCTGCAGGCTATGCCCCAGATCGATCAAGCCGTCGCTGCGTTTCCAGCCGACCAAGTCCAACTCGTGGCAGTCAACTTACAAGAATCCGCTGATCAAATTCGAGCCACACTGAAACGACTAGAACTTGAGCCAAATGTGGTGCTCGATATTGATGGAGTCGCCGCCGGCCGCTACCAGGCAAATGCGATTCCCCAAACGGTGGTTATTGATGCAAATGGGAAGATTACTCGACTGTTTGTCGGGGGTGGAGCCCAGCTTAAGAGTCAACTTTCCTCGGCAATTCAAAAGGCTCTTGACACACCGCCGTCACAATCGAGCGACGAATCCTCTTCTCAATGACGCCACCGACTGTTAGAATTTTTCTTATATATCATTGGATTTTTCCTTACATCTTTTGCTGCTATCGGCGGCTAGTGAACCGTTAACTTGTTGCATGTCTGAAATTCTTAATATTGCCGCATATCAGTTTGTGCCTCTGGATCAATTGGAGGAACGTCGCCGAGAACTGCTAAAGGAGTGTCGCGAAGAGGGCTTTCGTGGGACGATTCTACTCAGCCCAGAGGGTATGAACTTGTTTCTCGCTGGTCCGCTTGAGCCTTTGCGGGCTTGGGTTCAAAAGCTGAAGACAGATCCTTTGTTTGAGGAGCTTGCCGTCAAAGAGAGTTTCAGTGAAAAACTTCCCTTCAATCGGATGCTGGTGAAGATCAAGCGTGAAATCATCTCTTTTGGAATCGAAGGGATCGAGCCGCATCGTCAAACGTCCCCAAAGCTAGCCCCCCAAGCATTAAAGCAATGGTTAGACTCCGGTCGGGACGTGGTGCTGCTTGATGTTCGCAACGACTTTGAAGTTCAGGTTGGCACCTTCGAGACAGCGATTCCCGTCGGTGTTGATTCATTTCGACAATTTTCAGCTGCCGTGGATAACCTGCCTGAGGAGTATCGTGATCGGCCGGTTGTCATGTTTTGCACTGGCGGAATTCGTTGTGAAAAAGCCGGACCATTAATGCAACGGAAGGGTTTCAAACAAGTCTATCAGTTAGACGGAGGAATTCTAAAGTATTTCGAAGAGGTTGGCGGCAGGCACTATCGAGGTGATTGTTTTGTCTTTGATGACCGAGTCGCGGTGGGAAGCACACTAGAAGAGACTGGCTTGGCGCTGTGTTATGCTTGTCAAGCGGTACTTTCAATAGAAGAACAGCAATCACCGCTGTTCATTGAGGGAAAATCATGTCCCCGTTGCTTTCAAGATCCAGAAAAACTACGACAAGACACTATCTCTAAGCGGCATTTTGCAATCGCCAAACTGGCTGCCGACTTGCCAGGTTGCAAACCGCATGAACAACGTCGGCCGGTGAGAATCCCCGAGCGTTATGATCAGATGCCGTTGATTGAAGTGTTAACTGTGATGTTTCCTCAGATAGATCGTGAAACCTGGTTGACGACACTTTCTGAGGGAAGAATTACGGAAGGTTCACTAGCGGTTTGCGGAGGACGCATCGTGCGAACCGGAGAGCAATTTATCCACCGCGTACCGGAGTTTATCGAACCTGCTGTCAACGCGGCAATTGAAATTCTTTGGGAAGACGACGCAATCGTGGTCGTCAATAAACCATCGCCCTTGCCCATTCATCCCTCCGGGCGATTTAACCACAACACTTTGATCGGGCTGTTGAATCGGATATACCAACCTTTGGTACTTAGAGCTGCACATCGATTAGACGCCAATACCAGTGGCGTAACAGTGCTATGTCAACGCAGGAGTGTTGCCCGGCCTCTGCAACGACAATTTGAGACGCAACAAGTCGAAAAAGAGTATCTCGCATGCTGTTATGGTCACCCCGTCAAGGATACTTTCCGGTGCGAGTTGCCAATTGGAATTCGTGAAGGGGCTGGACGCATCCGAGTCAACTCCACAGATGGCGTGCCGGCAATCACGGAGTTTCAAGTGCTACAGCGCGATAGCGATGGAACTTGCCAGTTGCGGGTTAAACCAATCACTGGTCGCACCAATCAGATTCGCGTGCACCTGTGGGAGCTTGGGTATCCAATCGTCGGAGACCCGCTCTACTTACAGGACCATTGTCTAGGCGAAAACCGAGCGCTCACGATTACTGATCCGGGGATGATGCTGCACGCTCGACAAGTCTGTTTCGATCATCCCGAAACCGGCGAACGAATGTGCTTCACCGCCAATCAGCCACCTTCACCCGTGACTACGAATTGCTTACTAAATCAGTGAAAGAATACCGGGATATTTCCAAAGCTCACCATTGTTTGCCTTGATTCCACCGATGATGGGAAACACAACACCGATGACACTGAGTGCAATCAACAAAGGAAAGCCAATCAACAAAAACACTAAGAGACCAGCTATCACGCCATAAATGAACATGGAGATCAGAAAATTGGCCACCATTCTGCCATGCGCGTCAATTTCTGGTAGTTGTTCTTTCTTGATTTGCCAAATCACGATGGGCGCCACCAATCCAGCAAACGGAACCGCATAACCGGCAAGAACCGAAAGATGCAAAATCATTGCCCACAAGCGAGTTTCTTGGTCCATGTTGAACATCCTGTTTGATAGTGGTATCGAAATTTAATGGTACGACAGAATCAGTTGTTCGTTTAAGTTCGCAGGTTCTTGGCACCTCATTTTGTGCGACAGTTGAGCAGGCGTTCACACCGGCATATCTATTTCGCTGCGAACAATTCCTCTACCGCTTCACCCTTCGCGTCTTTGGTTACGTAAAACGGTCGACCCTCAATGTCAAAACCGGTTGCCGGGCTGATTCCCATTGCCGTCATGATTGTGGCATGCAAGTCAGGGATCGTAACAGGGTTTTCCACGGCGATCAACGGTCTTTCATCAGCAGTCTTACCGTAGACATAACCACGTTTCATTCCTCCGCCGAACATCACCACGCTCGTACCACCTGTAAAGTGGCGATGCAATCCGTAGTGTTTCATCTCTTGCACGACGTCGACCTTCTCAGTCGCTTGGTCAAACGCGGTCGAACCTGGGACACCCTCAATTAGAGCATCGCGGCTAAACTCCGAAGCGATCACCACCAATGTTCGATCTAACATGCCACGTTGTTCGAGATCAAGGACTAGTTGAGCGATCGGATGATCCATTTCACGGTGCATTCGCACTAGAGTTTCGTGCCCGTTGGCATGAGTATCCCAGTGGAGAAAGGGGACATACTCGGTCGTCACCTCGACGAAGCGAGCGCCCGCTTCAACGAGTCGCCGAGCCAGTAAACAACCGCGTCCAAACCGACTATTATCATAAATTTTTCGACTAGCGGTTGGTTCCAATTCTATATCGAATGCCGCTTTATCTCTCGAATTCAGTAATCGATACGCGTTATCCAGTGAACGCAACATTGATTCCTGTTGGTAATCGCTCATGTACTCACGTTGCGGACTGCTATCGACCAATTGTCGGTAGAGACGATTGCGGTTTGCGAAACGGTCGCTGCTCATGTCGCCGGGGGGCCGAACGGACTGAGCCGCTTGTTCCGGAAAAGGCAAATTCAAAGGCCCAAATTCACTTCCGAAGAACCCAGCGGTGGTAAAGGCCTTTAATTCCTCGCTCTCACCGACCCCCTCCAAACGTTGACCAATGTTTATGAAAGCTGGAATAACCGGATTACGCGGGCCCAGAACCTTCGCCATCCAAGAGCCCAGATGAGGACAGGCCACCGTTTGAGGTGGTACATAACCTGTATGCCAATGGTATTGATGCCGCGAGTGCAGAATGCTGCCAAGGTCTTCTTGCACTGCCGAGCGGATCAAGGTTGCTCGATCCATGACTTTGGCGATCTGCTCGAGGCCTTGGCAAATTTGCAAACCCTCCACGGCGGTATCGATAGCTGGAAACGTGCTCAGCATATCGGCCACTGGTAAACCGTTACGAAACGGTTCGTAGTGCTTGGGATCGAAAGTGTCAGGTGCAGCCATACCCCCTCCCATCCAAATCAAAATGCAAGCATCAGCGGTAGCGAAAGGATGTTCGATTTGTCTAGTCTCTGAGGCAGCGAGCAATCTGGGGGCCGAACACGTCAAAGCCGCGGTTGTTGCCGCTGAGAGTCGCTTGAGAAAGTCGCGACGAACCAGTTCTTTGGGTGCTTCGATATCGAATTCAAAACCGTGCATGACTTTATTCCTCGTTGAATTTATCGCTTATCGGACCAGCATAAACTCTGGCATCATAAATACAGTCCACAGCAAATCTTCAATTTCGTCTGCGGTTGGTTGTGGACTTAAAAAATTCAGAATCGCCTGCATTTCCCCTGGATTTGGAGTTCGGCAGAGCGTTGATAGAAAAATGAACCGCACAAATTCGCTTCGATCTCCTTGTGCTTGACTTGCCAACCTGCGACCCCCTTTTGCCAACGCTTCAGCAAAGGAAGCCCCGTTAGAGAGATCGATAGCTTCGAGCGTGGTCAACTCATTGGGACGCATCGAGACAATTTGCTCGCGTGAAGGACGTCCCAGCGATTTCATCAGAAAATCATTCTTTACCAACGAAGCGCGCACCATGGGTTGCGGGCCACCAGTTGCAACGGCAAACAACTTTGGCCCTTGAGCCGTCATCGTCTCCGACCAGGAGGGTACCGGGGGCACCACGGTGACCGCTTTCCAGTGTCCGTTTGATTCTCCGGCATTGCTTAGCTTGCTGAGCTGAGAATCATTGAAAACAGGTAATTGAGGATTGAATTCCCACGATTCGCTACTGGTTACGGTCAATTCAGATTGGTTCGCTAACAGAAACTTAGCAGAGAAATACAAACCCGCTGGGTTTGGACCACTTCCTTGGTTGGTGACAATCAACACAAGTGCGTTGTTACCGATTCGCAAATGGGGGCGGAATGAGTCGATTGAAACTATTTGTGGCTGAGTCCAATCATCACCCTTGCTGATTTGATCCCCATTGAGATACAGTTCATAGAGATTATCACAGGTTATTATTGCACCGCCACGAATAGCCTTGTCTTCAAGGTGGAAACTTGTTCGCAAGGCAATTTTCTCACCGCCAGGAGGAACACCACCCGCCGCAGCGGAATCTCCCCAAATCCAGTCTGCAGACTGTGTGAGTTCGAGCGATTCAATATCGTTAATCGCCAACCGTTGCACGGGGGCATCTATTTGCTTAGGTGCGGCTCCGGTGATTTTCCAAATGTTATCAAGAAATTGCTCAGCCGTAAGGCGTCGCGGCAATGGACCCCGAAACACATATTCAACCGTGGGTGGTTCCTTTAGAGATATGGTTTGTGATTGATATACTTTCGAGGTCGCGATTAACTTTAAAACGGATTTTAAATCATAACTGTGATCGGCTAACGAGACTCCTAAATAATCTAGCAAGTTCTCGTTCCAAGGTTCACTTTGCATCGCGTCGAGTGGATGAACGATCCCGCGACCCATCAATTTGTACCAAAGTCGATTGACGATAGTCCTAGTAAATCGTCCATTCTCAGGATGCGTCATCAGGGCAGCGAGTTGTTCCAGTCGCTCATTCCGCGGGGACTGAACATCAATTTGACCAAGCTCAGGAAACAACCAACTTGCCGTAGCTTGCCTTCCGATTGGCTTATCACAGCGATGGATTTCCAGGGGACGATCGGAGTAGATTGCGGCCAGACCGTATGCTTCGTCGAGTGTCCAGCGATCGATAAAACTATCGTGGCAAGAAGCACACTTTAAATTGATTCCAAGGAATGATTGAGAAATGCTCTGAGCAAACTGTATTTCATTAGTCTGCCCGGCGCTAACCTCACCCCGCCATTTAATTCCGTCAATGTAGCCTTGACTGCTCGCATCTTTGGGTGCAATTAATTCGCGAGCCATCAAATCAAAAGGTTTATTATTCAATAGTGACTCATATAACCAACCACTGATTTGGTTGCGACCGCCAGTTATGAACCCTGTACCACTGTAATCATTGCGAAATAGGTCGTTGAAGAATGATAACCAATGATCGGCATAGTCAATTTGCTCTGCTAACAGCTCATCGATAACACGCGCTCGTTTATTAGGATCAGTATCTGCGATAAAGGTTTGCAAAGTTTCAGGATCTGGAATTAATCCAACCAAATCAAGTGAAACACGGCGCAGAAATGTAGCGTCATCAATTTGTGGTGGAGGTGAAACACCATTTTCCAACCAATAAGCATCGACTATTCGATCAATGGGATGTTGACGGTCTATCGAGCCAGTCGGTAACTCAGGGCGTCTTGGTTTCAAGGGAGGCTCATAAGATGACGGAGCAAAGCTAAACCCATCATCCCATGGCAGACCCGCAGCGATCCAATCTGCTAGTAGCTGTTGCTCGACCACGGTCAAACGTGGGCGATCAGCTGGCGGCATTTGCGAGTCAGCGTCTCCAGATCTAACCAACTCCAACAGGTACGATTCGTATGGCTGCGAAATCTCGACATGACCTGAATCAATGACTAGTTCGCGGGTATTCAGAGAAAAACCACCTTTCGCCTCGCGCCCTCCATGACATGCCACGCAATGTTGCTGCAGGAGTGGTACGACATGATGAGCGAAATCAATTTCCTGCCTGTTGTTGTTTTGGCGAATAACTTCCTGCCCAACAACCGAGTGCGCTAATAGCCCGATGCAATTGACCAAAATGAACACTTCGAGAAGCGAAACTGCCGATAACCAAGTTGCAGGATGCATGTGGAGGTTTTTTTTGAACATGGAACTCAATCAACTAATAAGTGGTGTCTGACTTTCTGCGGACTCTTAATCGCGTTGATTGTTGCAGAGTGCAGGCAAATTGGTAGCGCATACTGGCATCGAATCACACCCAGGCAGCTTAAAGATGGAAGCAACAAAAATGCCTGGATAGGTGTCTTTGATTTAGAAACTCAACGATCGCGCACCAAAGAACGCCAGTTCAAAGTTTACCATACCGCAAAGTTGCCAAGAACAACTCTTTGTTTAGCCAGACATTGAAGGTTGCCAACTCCGATAGCGAGTACCCAGCATGCTGGATGTTGCCGACGAGATTGCCGCCGATGTTGGAGACACCAGTCATGAAGTAGTATCGCGTGCACTGATTACGTTTTGTGATTCTTCCAGCAGGGGGTTGAAAATGCGCTGGAATTTACTAAGGTGCGTGCGTACAGTTCCAGTTGTTTCCACTTTCTGGAGGGTTTGCCATGCCTCGCGGTGCCCGCTCCGCCGTTTATGATCCCACTCAGCACGGCGTCTACCACTGTTTCAATCGTACCACTCGCAGAAGCTATCTCCACGGCGTTGATCCGCTCACAGGAGTCGACCACTCACACCGCAGAGAATGGTTTCGCGGGCGGATGAAGTTTCTGGTCGAAAGATTCTGCTTAGATTTGCTTTCCTATGCAATAATGCCAAATCATTGGCACTGCGTGATTAGGAACCGACCTGACTTGGTCGAGCAGCTTTCGGATCGCCAGGTCGCCATCCGATGGCTGTCGATCACCTCGAGGAAACCGACTCGGGGAAACAAAGGCGGGAAAATTCGGGAGTGTGAAATCGATGCGATCCTCAGCGAGCCCGAGTATGTAAAAGCACTCAGGGTACGGCTTTCCGACATCTCTTGGTTCGTCAAGCTGATGTGTCAGACCGTAGCTCGCAAGTGCAACATTGAAGACGAGTGTACAGGTCACTTCTTCGAAGAACGTTTTAAGCTGAATGCGCTCGAAGAGCAAGAGCACGTATTGGCCTGTATGGCTTACGTTGATCTCAATCCGCTGAAAGCTCATCTTGCGGATTCGCTTGACGATCCCAGCGCAATGGTTTCGATTCGCGAGCGACTGGAGACGCTTGATGGGAGCGAAGTCGATTCGTCGGATTGGCTTTCGCCGATTGAATTGTTTGGGGAAGCGGACGGTTTGCAGGTGGCGGTCGTCAATGATTTGACGCTGGAGGAAGTGCAGGAGCGTCGTCGGCAGATGGAAAAGGACTTGGGTTGTGTGCCGATGACGTTTGCATCGTACGTGAATTTGTTGTGGCAATTGGCGATCAAGGCACGCCCCAATTTGCAAAGCCATCCAGCACTAACTGCCGAGCAGATGCGCGAGGTTTGTTGGCGGAGTGGCCAGTCGGTTGATGTGGATGGATTGCGGGAGCAGATCAAAGAATTGCGGCGGCGGAGCAACGCCGACTTGGGCGGTCACGCGTTGATAGCCAGCATGAAATTTATGGTGGGCAACACGCCGTCGCAGAAAGACCGAGCTGTCGCTGGGCCGCTAGCCCCCAAATAGTTCGGCAGTCGACCTCGGCTGACAGCAAATCGGACTGAGCATCCGGCGAAAAAAAGGAATCAGCCGTCGGTTGGGGCTGAAGGTACGCGCCGAGCAGGAAAAATTCTGCGAAAACAGCGCCCAAATGCGCACCCTAATCCAATCTGGCCCCGTCAAGGACCGCCGCCAGCCCAAAATTCCCGCCGCTGGCCAAGCGCGAGCAAAATTAGCAGGACCTGTCCCCGCGCGTTCGGTGCAGCAGCGGGACCTGTCCCCGTGCGACGTGCGACTGTGTGATGCGTGCCCGTAGGAATGCGTCGCGGAAATGTCGCGCTGGCGCGGAATCGTTTCCCCCCAAAAAAACCACTATTCGGTCGCGGCGGGAGTCTAACCCCCCCGAGCATTCGGTAAAAAAACTGAGCCGTCGGATCACCGTGAAGTTACCCGCCGAACGGCAAAAAGTTAGCGTAATCGGAATAAAATTGCCCGCCATCAACCACTCTACCCACGTTTAGGAGCGCCGCCAGCCAAAAATTCCCCCTTCCTCAGCCCCACTCAAGCCAAATTAGCGCAACCTGTTCATGAAATTAGCAGGAACTGTCCTCGCACTCTGGCGTCGCAGAAAGATCGGGCTGTCGCGGAGCCGCTGGCCCCCAAATAGCCCGGCAGTCGATTGCGGCTGACAACTAATCGCACTGAGCATCCGGCGGATAAAGATTTTAACTGTCGGTTGGGGCTGAAGGTCTGCGCCGAGCGGCAAGAATTCAGCAAAAACTGCGTAAAATGGCTCGCCACCGCCCAATCCTTCCGCGCCAAGGGTCGTCGTCAGCCCAAAATTCCCGCCGCCGGCCCCACGCGAGCAAAATTAGCGGGACCTGTCCCCGCGCGCTCGGTGCGGCAGCGGGACTTGTCCCTGAGCGGCTCCTGTGCGGTGTGCGGCTCTGTGCGGTTGTTACACAAAGACGGGCTGCTAGCGGTACCGCTCGCTCCCCATTTCGCTCGCCAGCAGATCGCGGCTGACAGCTAACTGCACCGAGTATCCAGCGGAAAAAATATCTGGCCATCGGTTGGGCCTGCCCGAGTCCTTAACCCACGAAAATATGGTCGAACTGCTCGAATATTGGATCATCGGAAAAAAATAACGCCCCTTCTCCGCTATGTCGTCACAATCTCTACCAATTTTTTTCAACACAAATCAGCAAACAACTTCAAACTTCACTGCCAACTCCCCATCAGCACCCCACGCAGCGCTTCCTAGGTCGACATGATGATCATTTTCGGCCAATAAAAGTTCCTGCAATTCTGTCACAAAACAGCAGTTGGAGCGGCAATAGATGTTGAGCGATCCAAGAGCTACTCAACAACAATCGACGTTCGCCGCTGAAGAACTCTCTACTCATCTGCAAAGGAGATACGAAATGCTTCGACGTCTTGCACTCGCTGCTATCGCGGGGATGGGATGTGGTGGTGGCCTGGTTTTCGGAGGGCGAGAACAACCCCGACGCGCTTCCGCTTCAGATACAGCCAATCCGACAAAACCGCTTGATGGAAAATGGAAAGCGATTGAACTTCATCATAATGGCCAACCCGCGCTGTAGTAGCCGGAACTTGATCTGACATATTTCACCCAGATTACGCATTTGGGCTGTAAGAGTTGGTCGAGTATTTTCTGTTCGGCCAGTTTCTTCGAGTCATTGAAAGTTTGTCTCGGAGTCTTCCCGAAACAGAATCTTCCGCAATTTGGTCTTTCTTCGTTGTAGCCCCTCATCCATTCATCGACATCCGCTTGGAGCTGCTCGATGGATTCATAGAGCGTTTTGCGAAACGCGATCTGGTAAAACTCCTGAAGCATCGTCTTGTGAAACCGTTCGCAGATACCGTTGGTTTGAGGGCTTCTAGCTTTGGTTTTGGTGTGATCGATGTTCTCGAGAGCCATGTAGAGTTGATACTCATGATGCTCTCGATTGCCACAGTATTCAGTGCCTCGATCGGTGAGTATTCGTAGCAACGAAAACCCCTCTTCTTCGAAGAACGGAACCGCTTGGTCATTAAGCATATCGGCAGCTACCAACGCATTCTTACGATCATATAGCTTCGCAAATGCGACTCGAGAATACGTATCGATAACAGTCTGCTGATAGATCCTTCCCACGCCTTTAATGGTGCCGACATAGAAAGTATCTTGCGCCACCAAATACCCGGGATGCTCCGTTTCCATTTGACCATGAGCTTCCTTTTCGAGCTTAGCTTTCTCAAGAGCAACCCCTTGTTCCTCCGTGAGCACGCCGCCATCTAGCGCGACTTTCGCTTCAATCGCTTTGAGTCGCTTCTTGAAGGTCTCAAGACCGTTTCGTAACCAGATGCTTAGTACGCCACCAGGTGACACCAAATGCGCGTGCTTTTTCAGCTCGTTGCTTACCGGAACCTGACCATGGGCGGGCTTCTCAAAAGCCATTTTGAGAACCGCCTATTCAACGGCTGGATCGAGGCGGTTCTTAACCACAGGCTTCTTCTTGGAAATCTCTTTGAGGGCCTCCTCGCCCCCTGTTTGATAGAGATCCTTAAAGCGATAAAAACTATCCCTGGAGTAACCAAAGACCTTCCAGGCCTCCGACACATTCCTTAACCTTTCGGCCAGCTTAAGCATCCCAATCTTATTCTGAATAATCTTCCGTTCGTTCGTCATTTCGACACTCCCGTCCTGCGAGATTAACCGCCGGTTGCTATCCAATGGTGAGTGTCAGATCAAGTCTAATTTTCTACAAATAAGCCGCTTTGGCGTGAACAGCTTGGCGTTCAAAACGTGATCGCCTGCACTGCTCTCCAAACATAACTTGGCGGATTACAGATGAGATGCCTTTTTATACCCCAGAACTTTTCTGACCCCCACGAGCTCGTCTGGCAGGCGAGCAATGCAGGATGACTTGTGGGGTATAAAACGACAGAATGCCTATTCTACTGGAGTGTGTTCACAATCTCACTGTCTGGGCTGCATGGATTCCAGCGATGTGTCCGGTGCTAAACGCCGCTTGAAAATTGTAACCACCAATCCAACCATCTAAGTCTAATATCTCTCCTGCGACAAATAAATTGGGCATTTTCTTGCTTTGCATCGTGCGGGGATCAATTTCCGACAGTGCCACTCCTCCCGCGGTCACCTCAGCTTTTTCAAAACCCCGCGACCCAATGACTGGTAAATCACATTGCTTAAGCATTTGTAAGATCGCTTGCCGAGCTCTACTGCTCAACTCACCTAGCGGCGTTGCCAACGTGTTGGTTGACTGACATACCGCTTCAGCCAGCCGGCGGGGAACAAGCTGAGCCAGGGTCGTCGCAACATGCTGGCTCCCTGAACTGTGACGCTGGGATGTCAACCAATTGTCTAAATTAATTGCCGAACAATCGGGTAACCAATCACATTGAAATCGCAATCGTTGCAGATCATGAGTTGCCGTCACTGTGCGACTGACATCCATCACGACCGGACCACTAAAGCCAAAGTGAGTGAATAAAAAACCAGCCGTTCGTTGACTAGTTGGCTTTTTGGTAAACACCCGCGAACCACCGTCCCGCTGTTCCGCCAACCAAACGCGGGCCGTCACAGCATCGAGCGTTAAACCACTTAACTGGTGAGTCCACTCCAGTCCACCTCTGAGGGGTACCAATGCTGGATGCGTCTCCTTGATCGAGTGACCGAACCTTTCCAACCAAGCGTAACCATCCCCCGTCGTGCCGCAGCCTGGCCAACTTTTTCCACCTACGGTGACAACCAACGCTCGGCTGCGAATAATGCCCGCCGATGTCGACACCAGCCATGTATCTGCCTCATAGCTAAGGTCTTGCACCGCGACTGGTAAACGCACGGCGGCACCGCATTGATAAGCCTGCTCCAGCAAAGCGTCGCGAACCTGCAACGCTCGATCACTAGCGGGGAATACTTTACCCGTCTCTTCGACTTTGGTGGCCACTCCTAATTGATTAAACATCGAGACCGTCTCTCGCGGTCCCAACGCGGCTAACGCTTGTCGCAGAAATCGTCCGTTCTTTCCGAATGCTTCCATGATGCCGGCAGCATCGCAATCGTGCGTGAGGTTGCATCGCGTGCCGCCAGACATCAAAATCTTAACTCCGGCTTTCCGATTTTTCTCCAACACCAAAGTCCTCGCACCACCAGCCGCCGCTCGCGCAGCAGCTAATAGTCCAGCTGCTCCAGCTCCCAACACAATGACGTCCCATTCCGCTTCCCCAGTGGTCTGAGCCACGTTTTCTCCCCACCTGATAACACGCTAAAAAAGTTCACATCATGTCGTCCGCTAATCTCACTCGTCGCCAACTATTACTGCAAAGCCTTGGCGGTGCCGCCTGCGGACTTTCGCTGGCTAGCCTCCTTCCGATAACGCCGGCCAAAGCAATCGATCCAATTCCCAGAACAGGCCGCGGACCGCTTAAACTGAGTTTAGCCGCTTATTCGTTTCGGCAACGCCTCTCCCTGCAACCCGATAAACCAGGGGCCATGGATCTGTTCGAGTTAGTGAATTTTTGTCGCCAACACCAAGTGCCCGGCATCGAGCTAACCTCTTACTACTTCCCTTCCGAATTTGATCAGTCCTATCTTCGTCGCTTAGCTCGCCATTGTCATTTACAAGGTATCACAATTTCCGGCGGGGCTATTCGCAACGACTTTTGTGTGGCACCTGCGGAACTCGACCAGCAACTTGACCATGTCAAAAAATGGGTCGATGCCTACGCCATCCTGGGTGCCCCTGTGATACGTATTTTTGCTGGCAGCCCACCAGCCGGTGTTTCGCGAGAGGAAGCCATCAATCGGTGCGTGGCGGCGTGTGAAACTGCTTGCCAGTACGCTGGGCAAAAAGGTGTGATGCTGGCGCTGGAAAATCATCATGGAATTACTGATACGGCCGATTCCATGTTACAAGTGGTACAACAAGTTGATTCACCCTGGTTCGGCGTCAACTTTGATTCTGGAAATTTCAAATCAACCGACAGTCCTTACGACGAATTAGCTCGCATCGCCCCCTACGCCGTGAATGCTCAAATCAAAGTGGAAATGTGGCAAGCGGGAAACAAGGTAGATGCTGACTTACCTCGTATTGTCGACATTCTGCGGCAAGCTAACTACGGCGGCTGGGTTGTGTTCGAGTATGAGGCGGCAGAACCAGCTGAACAGGCTGTGCCAAAACATCTCGCCGAGTTGGCCCAACTGCTTGGGTAACCTCCAGCTAAACTTCCGGACAACATCATTGGCACACTCGAAAGCGAACGTCAGAGATATTTGCCTGAGGATGATCGGCTTGCAAACGCTTGAGAAGCTTGCGTTGCTGGAAAGTTAACTCCTGCATAGTGGGCGAGTCTTTAGCGTAAATCATTAATACGCCACGCTTAACTTGCCCAACTCGAATCGCTTCCGCCACGTGACTGCTGACCACCGCCAACACCGACCCCTGCAGCTCGGAGGCGGCTTCCACCTGGGCGTAACCCCGCCGAGCCATCAACTGGTTAACAATGGAGCCCATCGAACGAGGCGCACTGGCTGAACGAGGCGGACCAAACGATCGAGAAGCCTTCTTTTTCATCGTTGCCAAATTGCTAACGGTCGCGAGCCATTGGCATGATCACATAACCATAGCCATCCTCGGTGGTCAAAAGCGCCGGGGTTTGTGATGATTCAAAGTCAAACACAAATGCCATCTCGTTATCCAACACTTTGCAAAAATCGGCAATGAAACGGTTGTCGAGGGTCAGTTTGACTTCCTCGCCATCATAGGCAATCGGCATTTCCACTTGACTTTGCCCAATCTGGGCGGTGTTTCCTTCGATCTTTAGGGTGCCATCGTGGAAAATCAAATCTACGCCACGGCTTTCCTGATCGGTAACAATTGCCGCTTGTCGTAACGCCGCAAAAAGAGGCCCCACGGTGAGGTCAACTTTGTGGCTGCTTTCGCGTTGGGGAAAGACCTGACGCCAATTTGGATAACGCCCCTCCACCAGCCTTGAATAAATCGTGCAACGAGGCGTTCGCAATAACAGGTCATTGCTGCGAGCACAAATGTCGACAGTTTCGTCTTTGTCGTTCACCGCTCGTTCCATCAGCTGGATCGCCCGGGTGGGAACAATGGTGTTGGTCCCCGTCGTGTGGTGCCCTTCCACCGATGTTCCCGTTCCTTCCATGCGAGCCAACCGACGACCATCTGTCCCCACGGCGATGACTTTTTCCGCTTCTAGTTCGAGCAGCACTCCGCCAAGGGCATAGCGACTGCTTTCCATGTCAGTGGCAAACACCGTGCGACGCACAAGCTCGCGAAACAACCGAACCGGAAGCGTGTGAAAGGCGGTTTCTTCAAAGCCCTCCACATGTGGAAACTCGTCAGGATTCGCACTCGGCAGATGAAACTTGCTGCGATCGCCCCGAATCAGAATCCCCGATTCGTCGGTTTCAAAAGTCAATCGCTCGTCGCTGCTCTCTCGCAAAATGGCTCCACTGCGACTTACCGGCAACAGGGTGGTCCCTTCCTGTTCCAAATCAATCCCGTCACTCAGCGTGATGCGGATGCCGATCTCCATGTCGGTGGCCGTCAACGTGGCCGACGAACCGGTCACCGTCAGTTTGACGTTTTGCAAAATTTCCTTGGGACTGCGATTGGAGGCGACTACGGCGGCGAGTTGAAACGCGGCAGCCATCGGTTCACGGTCGCAGGTGATTTTCATCGAAGGGAACTCGGCTGGTGAACGGTTGCAGAACGAATGAACCCGTTTTGTAACCAACGGTGGTCAGTTTGTTCCAGTCCAGGCAACCAGATTCGTTTGGCTGGCGGAAGCAAATGCAGCTACGGGGCGAAGCCCTTTCTTTTAATACGGTTTTAAATAAAACGTCGTAGTCGGAATACGTCGCTAGAAAGTGTCACAAACGTCGATCTTGCTCGCTTAACCAATTAGAGCCAAACGACTTAGGAAACAACGACAGCGGTGGATAAGCGGTTGATTTTGTGTTCATTCCAAGTTGGCAATTGTTCACAGAAAGGGCTGTTTTCAACATCCGCTGAGGACTCAAACCGATCCACGCTCGGCGCTCTTCCAACCTTGGACAGTAAATCGACAACTTGTCCACCGTGGAAAAAAAGTGCGGAATGTCCGAAATCCGAGCTAGCTGTTGGCTTGCAAAGTTTCCGTGACTTCATCGGCCGTGCGAGACAATTCCGGGTTGTCGGTTAATAGCGATTCGGTTTTCCGACAAGCGTGCAAGACCGTGGTGTGATCCCGCCCGCCGAAATAGTCGCCAATTTGCTGCAGCGATTGGCTAGTCAATTTGCGTCCCAAAAACATCGCCAAGGCTCGGGCTCGGACGACTTGCTGTCGGCGAGTGGGTCCTTTGAGGTCCGCAGTGCGAAGTTTAAAGCGGCGAGCAACCGACTGAGTGATCATGGCCATCGAGGGCTCGTCACGACTGGCCGTGGCGTCAATGGCCGACTGCATGGCGGCTAGATTCGGTTGACAACCTTCGTTGCGACACCAAATGCGAATGTGAGTCACGGCGGCAGCCAAGCGGCCAGCAGGCAGGTCCTTGGGCAACCCCGAGGCCAGCAAATCGTGCAGCTCGTCGTCGAGTTCGAGTGATTCTTGGGCGGCTAAGGCGGTAATCAACTTCCGCCGCGTTTCCTCACCCGGTAGTGCGACGGTGATCGTCAGACCGGGTAGCATGCGGCTCGATAGCAGCGGTCGAAAACCTCGAATCTCAGTCGGTAAGCGGCGGCAAGTCAGTAAAGTAATCCGCCCCGCATCAGTCCGTACCGCCAGCCGACTAGCCAGTTCCTCTTGAGCGGCTAATTTGTCCGTAATCAAATGCACATCATCGATGAGCACCAAGTCAGCTTCGTCGACCGTCTTGCGAAAGTGATCAAGATCGTCGCCGTCAACCGCTTCGGCGTAGCGGCGAGCAAAATCGACGGCCGGCAAATGGAGTATTTTTGGCTGCTCGAGATGTTCGGCTTCGGCGGCCGCTAGAGTGAGCGCGAGGGCTGTCTTTCCCGATCCGCTCGGGCCAACTAACAGCAGCGGATTGCCACGATCAACGATCGATTCGCGACTGCCGCAGACGAAAGCCGCCAACCGATTTTCAGGACCCGCCAAAAAGTTGGGCAATAGGGGATTGAGGGGCAA